>JAJXZL010000008.1 GCA_021780075.1 Acidobacteriota bacterium | reverse complement strand
CCCATTCCTCATCCGTCACATCGCTCGGATACCCAACTCCACCCTTCAGACCCATGCCTCCATGCTCAGAACTCAGCACGCATATGCAAAGTCCCTAACATGGTGCAAAGTTCATAACAGCCTCTAGGCTTCTTCCATCGCCTTACCCAGCAGGGTCACGCGATCGCGGTCAAATTCGTACACGCCGGCCAGCGGCTTTGACTGGGCCATATCGTTCGCCTTGGCCAAGGCCTCCAGCGCTTCGCTCCTGCTGCCCTCCATCCACAGCAAGGCGCTGCGGGCAAGCCAGTAATCGACGCCTAAATGCGTGGGCTTTTTGGACTCCAGGCGATCCCACCAAAGGCGAGTCCCGGCGGCGTCACGACGAAGTACCGCATTGTTGTAGACGAAGATCGAGTGCAGGCCGGCTGGAATCTCGGCTGCCGAATCAGGATAGACAAGCTCGGCGTCAGCCAGCGCGTCACGGGCCTGTGAAAAGTCACCCAGGTCGATATAGTGGTCCGAGGCAAGCAGCCGCAAAAGTACTGCCTGCAGCCCGTGCTTGAAGAGAACAGACGCTCTGTGGATCGCCTCGATGTCGTAGTCGCGCGGGCGCAGAGCAGTCACGGATGTGGCTCCGGCGATGGCAACTGAGCGGTACAGATCGGCCCACGGGCCACCCTTGAGCACCTGATAGATGCGCGCTCCATCTGAATAGAGCCTCTCGCCGCGGATCGGAAGAAGGTTCGAAGCAAAGGTGATCAGGCTTACTGTGGCGAAGAAAAAAAGGGACTCCCATGCTGGCGCGTACGGCCTGCCCGGTGCGGCCAGCGCTGCAGCCAGAGCAACAAGCCCAGTCAGCAAGTTGGCAAGGGGACCGGCTGCAATCATTGAAATGAGCGACCAGCGGCTTTGGTCCGGATCCGTGGGCACTACGCCTGTAACTCCCTCCGCCGAAATGATGCCTGCCGGGTGAAACTGGAAGTTCCATCGACCATCACGAATGAACCAGTGGAATGGACCGAGCACGAAGGAACGGAGTTTCATGCCGACAGAGAGTCCGACCAATGCATGGCCTAACTCGTGGATGGATGTTGTGATGAATGCAATGAAAAGGATATCGATCCAGTATGCATATCCATGTGGCCGGTACAGGCCGTGAGCTCGTCCCCAGCGCTGGTAGAGGAACATGCCGGCGAGCACCCCGGCGCCAGCGAGTAGCCCGGCGAGCGTGTCAAGCGTGCTGCTGGTTCCGTCGCCGGCAATGCGTGCTCTTGGCGTGGCAACAGGCTGCGAGGTTGCGTCGCGCCGCCAGAAGGCAACAAGTCCGGCGATGCCTACCGCAACGATGGCGCCGTTGAGGATGTAAAGCGATTGGGGAATGCCGTTCGTGTGATGTGCAACCAAATAAAATGTGACAAAGTAGATCGGAACATTCAGTGAAAGGAAAGCGATGCTTGAGGCGAGTGCCCATCTGCGGGCCGACGGATTGCCGGTCCTGATGGTCCACCAAGCCATCGTAAACAGAACGGCCATCACTGCGGGGATGGCAAGGACGAGTCGGCTCAGGACGATGAGAACAGTTCCCCAGGCAGCGAAAAGCGGACTCATGTACGCCTGCGGGTAATGAGGCTCGCGGAGCATTTGTAGAAGATGGGGGATAGTCCCAAGCGAGGCTATGAGAAAAATAACTGCGAGATAGCCGTAGAGAACACCAAATAGCTTTCTTAATCTGCGTATCAAATAGCTACTCCGTTCTCCGGCGAGTCATGGCAAGTTAGGTCTTGCTTGGGTGAGAGCAACTATATCTCAGATTTCGGCGCAGATCTCCAAAAAATTCCCTTAGCCACGCTCCCCGCTCCCGGCATCATGCACCCTGATACTATTTCTGCCATGTCTTGTTTCCGGTTTCGCATTTCTCCCCGCGCAGCATTGGTCTTGGGTGCTGTTGCTCTGCTGCCATTTCTCTCGCTCAGCAATGTGCTGGCGCAGGGTACGCCTGCTGCCGCCGCACCTGACCGCGCGCACATTGAGGAAGTGCTGAAGAGCCTCAACCGAGGTCATTTCATTGGCCAGGTTGCTGTGTCGCCTGACGGCAGGCGGCTGGCGTGGATACAGGGCGCGCGCGGGGCTTCTGAGATTCTCATTGCGCCGCTCGATGACCTGAAGAAGAGCGAGCGCGCCACCGCCGCTGCCAAGCCTGACGCGTACTGCCACGAGCGCGGGCTCGCATGGGAGCCGGATTCGAAGGCCCTTGCCTTCTTCTCTGACTGCGCCAGCCTCGGCACGCAGGACGACCTCTACATCGCGCGCTTTGATGGCAATCCCGCCCGCCGCGTCACGGAGTTGAAGGGCTATGTGAATGCGCCGGCCTTCTCGCCGGACGGCAGCAAGATTGCCTTCCTCTATGTGGAGGGAGCCACGCGTGCGGCTGGAGCGCTCGCGGCCATGAAGCCCTGGTCAGGCGTGATCGGCGAAGACAACGTGGAGATTCAGCGCGTCGCCGTGGCACAAATGGATACGGCCGCGCCCAATGCGCTGCAGGTGACGCCCGCCAATCTGCATGTATATGAGTTCAACTGGTCGCATGATTCGAGGTCTCTGGCCTACGTGGCCGCCGATCCGCCGGGAGAGAACAACTGGTGGGTGGCCAAGCTCTACACCCAGGCCCTGAATGGCCCGGCGAAGGCGATTCTTGCGCCGGCTGAGGTGTCCGGCCCGCTGCACGGATTGCAGATTGCGGTGCCGCGGTGGTCGCCGGACGGCAAGACGATTGTGTTTATCGGCGGGCTGATGAGCGACCAGGGATCAACCGGCGGAGATGTGTGGATTGTCTCCTCTACGGGCGGCACGCCACGCGACCTGACGCAGGGGCGGCCCACTTCGCCCGCGTGGGTTGAGTGGGACGGCAACGATCATCTGTTTGTGAGCGAGCTGGCCGGCGGCAACTGCCAGTTGCTGCGCTATCACCTGCAGGGCGACCGCGTGAGTCCCGCCGGTGGCATCAACTTTGGTTCGCCCATCTTCAGCATCCCCGGCACGGTGGGCGACGGCCGCATGCGCCTGAGCCTGTCCTCCACGGCAGACCGCTCGCTGTTTGTTTTTCAGGCCAGCACCTTTGACCATCCCATGGAGATTTATAGCGCCAAGCCTGCCATGGTGATGAACGCAGGGCTTGCAGGCGTCATGCAGCTTTCGCACTTCAACGATGGCATCCAGCGCCCGTGGGGCAAGCCGGTGTCACTCAGTTGGAGCAGTGACCAGTTCCGCGTGCAGGGCTGGCTGCTGATGCCCAAAGGCTACGATCCGCACAAGAAGTATCCGCTGATTGTGGAGGTACATGGCGGGCCGGCGGCGGCGGTGCAGTCGCGCTGGGGAGCAGGTTACGGGCTTAGCCCCGCGGCGTTTTCCGCGCTGGGTTACTTTGTGCTGCAGCCCAACCCCCGCGGCAGCTTCGGCCAGGGCGAGGACTTCACCCAGGCCAACCGCAAGGACTTCGGCTACGGCGACCTGCGCGACATCCTGGCCGGCGTCGATGCCGTCGAGGCGAAATACTCCATCGACCCAAACCGCGTAGGCATCACCGGCTGGAGCTATGGCGGCTTCATGACCATGTTCGCCGTCACCCAGACGCAGCGCTTCAAGGCCGCGGTGGCGGGCGCGGGCCTTTCTAACTGGCTCAGCTACTACGGCGAGAACTCCATTGACCAGTGGATGATTCCGTACTTTGGCGCATCGGTCTATGACGATCCTGCCGTGTACGCCAAAAGCTCGGCCATCAACTACATCAAGCAGGCACGCACGCCCACGCTGGTGGTGGTGGGCGACCGTGACGGCGAGTGCCCGGCGCCGCAGTCCTTTGAGTTCTGGCATGCCCTGCGCGACCAGCATGTGCCGACGCAACTGGTGGTCTATCCCAACGAAGGGCACGGATTCGTCGACCCCGAGCACCGGATGGACGTGCTGGTCCGGGCCGTGCAGTGGTTTGAGCGCTACATGTCCCCAACCTCGTAGATGGATTAGCCGCTCGCCATCGCCGGACGGCGGAGTCTCTATGGAAGAGAATGCGGGGAGCGGAAATGCGGCCTTGCCGCGTGCCGCACCCCTGCCCTGATACACTTTTCTTTGGAGAAAACTGAGCGTGTTGCGTCGGCCGGCCGGAGGGTGGGGCGATTGCCCGGGGGCCGGTTGTCTGTGCGGACTGCCGGTCAGCCTTGGGCAGGTCGATGCACTGTCTTCAACCCATATTTCTGACGTATTCGGAGAGACCGTTCCGCGGTTCAAGTAGGTGGGGCGGGGAGGATTCATGCGGCGGTATTTAACGCTTATTTGCTTGCTGTTTCTGGCTATTCCGGCCGGAGTCTCGATCTCAGGCTGTATCCGCAATCCTGCAGGCAACTACTGCAACGGCCAGGGCTACGGCCTCAAGAACACGGATTTGTACGCGATCGATCTGGAGCCCAGAACGACGGGCATATCGATGGCCTTTGGTCAGACGCGCCAGATTGCCGCGCCCTCGGCCAAGACCTGCAAAGGCGATGCGGCCAGCGTATCGCAGTATACGTTCGGCACCACCAACAACAAGCTGGTGGATATTTCGCCCTCGGGCAACCTCTGCGCCGGCACGTGGAACCGCAACTCCGGTGGCGGCATCGCCGACTACACGATCTGCAACTTCCCCAATCCCCAGCCCAGCACCGGCGGCCTACCCTACGCCACGGCCTACATCTCGGCTTCCGCGGATTCGGTGACCTCCAACCCGGTTGAGGTCTACATCCATGCGCCCATCAGTTCCGTCACTCTGGCTCTCAGCGGCACCAGTGGCGGCCCGCAGCAGCAGTGTTACTCACAGACCGCCATCGCCCAGCTTGACGCGGAGGCATGCTATGCCGGTGTGAACAGCACGCAATACGAATTTTGTGCGCCGCCTACTGTGACAAACTACGCCTGCAAGGGCGGCTTGGCGCCGGGCGTGACCTCGGTACCAGAGTGCACTGCATCCATCGGCACGCTCACCTATACCGTAGGCACTGCGCGCATTGCATCCATCAATCCTGAGACCAACCAGATCACTGCCGAATTGCCCGGCACCACGGCCATCACGGCGTCCATCGCCGGCTCGGGGTCGTCTGCCGGTTACTTCTCCACCTGCCCGCCCAAGTCCATCTCCGTTACGCTGAACGGCGCGACCACCGGCATTGTCACGCAGGGCGTACAGCAGAACCTGACGACTGTCGTTACTGATACGAACGGCAACACCATTACCGGTCTCACACTCGATTATCAGTCGACCAATCCCCTCAACATTACGGCGGGCACCACTGGCGGCATCACGGCCTCTTATCCCGGCGCCGCATCGGTGTACGCCATCTGCCAGCCGTCCTCCTGCAATCCGGCTCCCATCAACGTAGTCGGCCTGCTTGGCACCGGCCTCTCAGTCTCCAGCAACGCGGTTGACATCACGACTCCCGGCACCGCCAGCTCGTATATCTGGCTCTCCGCGCCCGGCAAGTCGCAGTACTTCGTCCCGATCGAATTGATCAGCGGAACGATGGGCTCCACGATTCGACTGCCCTACGTGCCCAACTCCATGGTCATGGACCAGACGGGCGCCGCGCTCTACTTCGGATCGTCACATGAACTGATGGTCTATAGCACGGCAAGCAATGGGCTCACCAAGCAGGATGCCTCTGTCCCCGGCGTGGTGCTGGCCGTCGCACCCAACAATCAGATGCTGGTGATCAACGACCCCGTGCGGCAGGTCTTCTACATTTACAACGCCGCCGGAACAGTCGCCTCCACCTTTGGCGGTATGGGGAGCGCCGCCTCCTGGACCCCGGATTCAAAGACACTCTACGTCACGGACAGCGCTTCACTGGGCGCGGGTCACACGGACACGTTGTATGTCTATAACGCGAATACCGGCTGGACCACCTACAGTCTGAACGCTTCAGGCGGCGCCACCAACCTGGCCATCACGGTGCCCGGCGTCGGCGCGTATCTCAGCGGCAATCCCACCGTAGCCCACACTTGGTGCCCCACCGGCACGGTCGGGAACTACGCGAGCATGGTCTTCTATCCGCAGGGTGACTCAGTGAACGCACAGACCGACGTGCTTGCTGCCACGGTTGACGGGCAGCACATCCTTGGCGCGGGCATGGTCGGCGGTGGCATCACCTTGTACGACATAGGCGTCACCATTCCCAGCGGGGCCTGCCCGGTCGCCATCAACAATGTGCTGCAGCCGCTGACCATCACACACACGCTCAATCCCTTTGCGGTCAACGTCAACGCAACGTCAGTGGACGCGGTTGTAGCCTCGCCTGCGTCGAACCTGGCCTTCATCACCTACAACGGCACAACCCCCGGCGCCCAGTTGCCCTACTACATTCCGGGTACGGGCGGCGCGGCCGGCACGCTGAACTACCTGACGCTGGCGAACAGCGCCACCATCACGGCTCCCGTAGCGGGCGCATTCAGCCCCGACGATACAACCTTCTTCGTCTCCACTGCGGGCGACAACCAGATCCACTATATCGACGTGAAGACCCTGACAGACAAGCAGCAGATCAGTCCTAATCTGCCACCGTGCGCGCCCGGGTCCGACCCCAATTGCACCATCACCACGCCGACCACCACTCCGGTGCCGGCCACAGCCTTTGCCATTAAGCCGCGTGCTACCACATAACGCGCGGACAGATCTGGCAGTCAAGGCCGGCCCTGTGCCGGCCTTTTTGCTGCCTCGCTCCAGCGCACGCTCCAATCGCCGGACAGTGCGACGCACCGCGCCAGCCAGCCGCCTAAGCACGATAGAATCAAAGCATGATTAAGGGAATTTCTTTCCTGCGCCCTGCCGGCAGAGCCGAGGTCTATGACCGGCTGTCCAGCTTTTTTTCGGCGCTGGGATTTACTTCGGGCAAGGGCTGGAAAGAAGAATCCAGCCGCGGCGCCGCGTTCCTGGCTCCGCTGGGCAATCTGGAATTTGTCGATGGCCAGTTTCCTTCGACCGCCGATGTGCTGGTCGAGGTGACCGCGCTCGACGCCGTGCATCAGGCAGCTGAAACGTGGCTGCGCGCCGCCGGCGGCAACGAAGCAGTTGCCCGCCTCTCGCCTGTCACTGAGACGCATTGGAAGTCGCGCATCTTTACCGTGGAGCCGGAGCCGGGTTTCGCCTTCAGCTTCTGGGCGTGGACCGATCCGCTCAAAGGCCGCCCCGTGGCCGTCGAAGGTGATCTTTCCGCCGAAGGAATGAAGTTCGCCATCGTCGTCGCGCGCTGGAATGCGGTCATCACCGAGCGCCTGCTTGAGGGTGCGCTGGACGCGCTGCTGCGCAGCGGAGCAAGGCGCGCGGAGATACAGGTTGTCCGCGTTCCCGGCGCGTGGGAGATTCCCGCTGCCGCGCGCACTGTGGCCAACCTCGGCAAAGTGGACGCCATCATCACGCTCGGCTGCCTGCTGCGCGGCGAGACCGCCCATTACGAGGCCATCTACAACGAAGTCTCGCGAGGAATCGGGCAATCGCAGCAGGAAACAGGAATTCCGCACAGCTTCGGCGTGCTGACTTGCGAAACGCTGGAGCAGGCACTCAATCGCGCTGGCATCAAGGCCGGCAACAAGGGATTTGAGGCGGCAGTCGCAGCCATTGAAATGGTGAGCCTGCGCCGGAAGCTCGTGGAAGGCGGCGCTGCTTGACCGCCAGTACCCGCCGCAAGTCCCGTGAACTAGCCATGCAGATGCTCTTCCAGGCAGACATCGGCAAGCAGAACCCTGATCAGGTGCGCGCCACCTTCTGGAAAGCTTCTGATGATGTCGAGCCGGAGGTCCGTGGCTTTGCCGAGGATCTCTTCCGCGTGGCCGTCGCCCACCAGGACCAGATAGACGAACTGATCGTGGCCAACTCAAAGCACTGGCGGATTGAGCGGATGCCCGCCGTGGACCGCAACCTGCTGCGCATGGCCGTAGGTGAAATGCTGGGCTTCAAGTCCACCCCGTTCCCCATTGTTATCAATGAGGCGCTGGAGATCGGCAGGCGCTACTCCGCACCCGAGTCCATTAACTTCCTGAACGGTGTGCTGGACGCCATCGCCCGCAGTCTCATCGCCCGATAAGTCTGTCCCACGCGCGCAATTAAGCTGCATTTCCTGCTTTCATTTTGGTAAAACTACGTCCAATGCAGTGGACAGCGCGGCGGGCCTTTCCACTGTGCAAACCGGCTGCTGTCTTTTATTGGCCTTCGCGGCCGGTGATTTGTGGCGTACCATAAAATTTGATACGCTCAGGCTTTCTTGAATCGAAGGGAAGGGAGACACGTCATCATGGCGGAAGATAACAAGATCCAAGGACTTGCGTGGTTTATTGCGGGGCTAGGCGTCGGCGCACTGGTGGGAATTCTGTATGCTCCCAAGAGCGGCCGCGAAACCCGGGAAGACCTTGCACAAGGCGCTCGCGAGGGCACGGAGTATTTGCGCACTCGTACCCGCCAGGCTGTGGAGGAAGTAGGCGCCTTGGTGGACAAGAGCAAGGAGCAGATGAGCGACTACGTGGGCCGCGGACGCGAGGCTGTTGATCGTGGACGTGCCCAGTGGGAGGAGTTTGTCGAACGGGGTAAGAGCCTCGTTACCGACCAGAGCAGCCGCGTAGCTGCCGCTGTGGAAGCTGGCCGCGATGCCTATCGCACCGCCTCCGGTGGAAGCGAAGCGGATGAGTAGCACGGTGCGCCTGGACACCTTTCCTGTCTGGGCGTGATACCTGTTGAACCCGGTGCACCTCCAGCCAAATACAGGCGGTGCACTGGTTTCCAGCGTATGCTCCCGCTCGATTCCGGCGGAAGCGCACGCAAATGCTTCGCAACACTGCAGACGTCCTGCTCGAGGCCATCTTGATGCCGAACGGGAACTTCGAAACACTTCTGCTCGTCTTCGTCGCCGTCACCGGGCTGGCGGTACTGCTGCAGGTGGTTATACTTTTTGCGCTCTTCCTCAGCATGCGCAAGGCGGCAAAAGCGCTCAACGGCCAGATCGAAGAGCTGCGCACGAGTGTTCTGCCTCTTATCACCGAGGCGAAGGACCTGCTTAGCCGCGTGGGGCCCCAGGTGAATTCGATTATGGCTGACGTGGCAAAGCTGACCAGTGACATACGCGCGCAGAGCGCGGACCTGCATGTGTCTGCCACCGATATTCTGGAGCGGGTGCGCCGCCAGACCAGCCGCGTGGATGCCATGTTGAGCAGTGCGCTGGATACGGTGGATCGCGCGGGCGGGATGGTGAGTGATGCCGTTAATGCGCCGTTGCGTCAAATATCCGCCATCGCCGCCGCTCTCAAAGCAGGCCTGGGCGCTTTGCGCAGTAGGTCCGAGCCGCGGCAACTCCATTCGCCCGCTGATAAGGATATGTTCGTCTAGAGGACAACGCTGAATGAGCCTCAGGCACTTCCCCGCATCCCTGGTTTGTGTGGCCGCCTTAGCAGGGGTGGTGTATTCCCAGCCTACTCCAAAGACCGCGCTGCTGGTGCTTTCAAAGCACGATCACACCTTGGCGATTGTCGATCCTGCCAGCCTGCGCGTGGTGGCGCGCGAGCCGGTGGGCAACGATCCCCATGAGGTGATTGCTTCCAGCGATGGCCGCACTGCCTACGTTTCCAACTACGGCTTCGGTGCTTACCACACGCTTGCCGTGATTGGCCTGGTTGCGCAGGAAGCGCTTCCGCAGGTTGACCTGGGTCCACTGCGCGGCCCTCACGGGCTCTTCTTCGCCGACGGTGAAGTATGGTTCACGGCCGAGGGCGCCAAAGCTATCGGGCACTATTCGCCCGCCACGGGCAAGGTGGATTGGATTATGGGCACGGGCCAGAACCGCACCCACATGCTCTACGTCTTCCCCAGCCTGCGCCGTATTGTGACCACCAACGTCAACTCCGCCACGGTCACTGTCCTCGACAAGACGGATGGGCCCGCGGGCATGCCTCCGCCGAACATGCCGGCGCCGCCCGGCTCGCCCGCCGGTGCGCACAGGCTGCCCGGCCCTCCCGGCGGCGATTGGAACGAGACGGTCATCCCCGTGGGCCGCGGCGACGAGGGCTTTGATGTGACACCCGACGGCAAGCAGGTCTGGACTGCGAACGCATGGGATGGCACTATCTCCGTCATTGACCTGAACGGCAAGAAGGTGACGGCCACGCTGCAGGCCCATGTGCAGAGCGCCAACCGGCTCAAGTTCACGCCCAACGGCAAACTCGCGCTGGTGTCGATGCTTGCCGGCCCGGACCTGGTGATTCTGGATGTGGCCACGCACAAGGAAGTGAAACGCCTGCCCATCGGGCACGGCGCATCGGGCATCCTGGTGCAGCCAGACGGCGCGCGCGCCTATGTCTCCTGCGGCCCGGACAACTACGTCGCCGTGATTGACCTGAAGTCGCTTGAGGTCGTGGGCCACATCGATGCGGGCGGGGACCCCGACGGGCTCGCCTGGGCTGTGCAGCGCTAAGCGCGCATCGCACCAAAGCAAAAGGGCCGGGACTCGCATGAGTTCCGGCCCTTTTGCGTGGCTTGCTCCTACTGCTCGTCGAATTGAATCACCTCAATCGAGTAGCCGGGAACCGTGTGCTTGATGCTGCTGCTCACATTCGTTAGTGTCGATTGAACCGGCACAATGTGCGAAGGGCTGTCGATGGTGTTGGTGGCCTCCATGCTCAGCGCAGTCAGGCTCACCACCTTGGCCATCGGCGCAAGCTTGGCTCCGGGCAGGTCAATCGTCAGTGTCTGCGGTTCCGACGATCCATTCACCAGCTTCAGATACAGCTGCCTCTTTGCCGTGTTCTTGGTGATGGAGTAGAACAGCTTTGGCCCCGCGCCATCCAGCTTCGATGCCAGCGTATGGTCGCCCAGGTACTCCGCGAACAGCACCTGCGCGTAGTAGCTGGGTGAGCCGTAGCTCTTCATGGTGTCGTAGCCGATCAGGTCCGTCTCCCACTGCATGCCGCCGGGGTTCACGTTCACCAGCAACGGTGCGTAGGCGGCCATGACGACGATGTCGCTGTTACGCTCCATGCCCGTCATCCATGCCGCATCGCCCAGCGCCGCCGCGAAGTTCGGCGTGGGAGCGCCCTCGCGCGTGGCCCACTCGCCCACAAAAATCTTCGGCCCGTTGCGATCCGTCTTGTCATAGTGCGTGGTGTCGTGGAAATTCTGCGTCGCGCGCACGTAGAAGTGCTCGTCCAACACATCGGGCTTGAAGTTCTTGAGCGGGGCGGTGGCAATCAACTGCAGTTGCGGGTACTTTGCCTTGATGGCCTTGTAGAACTGCTCGTAGCGGCCCTCGTAGCTGCCGGACTTGTCAAACCAGTCCTCGTTGCCGATCTCCACATAGGTGAGCTTGAAGGGCGCAGGATGCCCGTTCTTTGCGCGGACGGCGCCCCATTTGGTATCGGTGCCGCCGGTGACATACTCCAACTCGTCCAGCGCGTCCTGCACATAGGAGTCAAGCTGCGGGCCTGGCTCCACGTGCTCGCCCATCAGGGAATAACCGGCATACACCGCCAGCACTGGCTGCATCTTCAGGTCCTCGCACCAGTAGAGAAACTCCAGCAGGCCCATGCCGTCGGTGGAGTGATAGTTCCACGGGCTGGGATGCGTAGGCCGGTCCACGAGCGGGCCGATGGTCTTCTTCCACTCAAAGCGCTCGCTGATGTGGTTTCCCTCAAGGTAGTTACCGCCGGGGAAGCGCAGAAACGCGGGACGCATCGCCGCCATCTTTTCCATCAGGTCAATGCGGTTGCCGTTTGCGCGGTTGTGATACGTGGGCGGAAAGAGCGACACGAGATTCAGCCACAGCGTACCCGGGTGGCCCACGGTCAGGACGAGATGATTGGCGGCGGAGGCCTTCACCTGCGCATCGGTCTTCAGCGTGAACTCATACTGCTTCCACTCCGTGCCGAGGCTGGAAACGTTTGCGCTGGCCAGCACCTTGCCGGTATCGTCCGCCACCAGGCTCACGGTTACGGGGCCCAGGTCGCCGTTTCCGGCCTTGGCGTAGAACGAGCCCTTGTACGTGGTGCCGGGCCGCACTGCCATGCCCCAGTAGCCCACGTTGAGCACACCGGCCTGGTTGTGTGCGTCAGCTTTTTCCACGTCGAGGCGCATGCTGTTCTTTAGCGCGTCGCTGGGGCCGGTCGTGTGGTCGGGCGTCATCTTCGCCACGGAGTTGCCCTGCTCCACGAGATACCAGTAGGGCACGCCGCTCCAGTCGTCGCGGAAGGTGCGGTTGCGCACCATCTCGGCATACAGGCCGCCGTCATAGGAGTAATTGATCTCCTCGGTCATCAGGCCATAGAGCGTGGGGCTCACGGCGTGCTCCGGCTGGTCCGCGTGGATGGTGAGCGTGGCAGGCGAGCCCTGCGCAAAGAGCAAACCGCCACTCAAAAGCACGACAGCCGCAGCCGCCGTTCTAGCAAACGTTTTCCCAATCATCGACTTTCTCCCGCAATTGACAGTGCCGAGCCAGTATAGCGCGGCCTGCGCGCCCTTGGGAACGCGGCGGAAGACACCGAATACAGGCGGAGCGAAGTCCATCCAAAATTGTGCTACACTTTCGGCTCAAGAAAGGACTCCCATGCAAGTCGATCCAGGTGCGAGGCAACCTCGTGCCTCGATTTTTCGTGTTTTCCTTTTGGATCAACTCCCCAGTTCCTTCCATCGCTTTCCGACTGCGAAGTTCCTCATGATCGCAGCGTTCCTCGTATCCAGTTCCGCTTTCAATCCCGGGTACTGTATCGCCCCCGGGCAGCCCGTTCTTCAAAGGGTCTTTCACCTCGTGGGCGTTCCCGGATTGCGGCGCGACGAAAGAGTCAATCTAACCCTGGACGCAGATGGATTTTCGTTTCAAACCAGGAAGGTCCAATACCAGGTGCCCTATGCGCGTGTTCATCAGGTTCTGCTGTTGAGTTCTGATCGCAGGTACGAGGGCAGAACGTATGCAGCCGCACTTGCAACCTACGGTGTTGGTGCGCTCTTCATCTTGAAGAAGCACCACGTTGATACGGTTGTTCTGGACTATGTGAACGAACGCGGGGGCAAGATGGGCATTGTTCTTCAAATGGAGACATCTCAGGGGGAGCTCTTCAAAAGCCTGTTGAAGAGTCGAGGCGTTTCCATCGATGAGCCCAAAGGAGTTTCGGAATCGTCTCCGAAGCAACAAACAGGAACCGACGCCACTGATAGGAGCAAGCCATGAAATCCGCAATTCTTTCCATAGCAGTTATCGCATCAGTTTTTGCGTTCACAGCTTCCGCTGCGGCTCAGAAGACTTCCAGCAGTACAGGCGAAAAGAAATACCAATATGTCCAGGTCAATCGTTTCGACCTGAAGCAGGGCGTGGACCTGCCACCCGATTACGTGCTGACAATCGACGAGGATCTGAATAAAGAACTGGCAAAGATCAAGGGTATGAAGCAGGTTATGCGCGAAGGCGAGCCACTCCCTCAAGGGGAGCGGGTCCTGCTGGTCACCGGCACGATCACGAAGTACAAAAAGGGAAATCAGGCAAAGCGCTACCTCGTGGGTTTCGGTGCCGGATCGACAGTCATTGGTGCGCATATCAAGTGCTACGACGCGGCCACGAAGGAGCTGCTCCTGGAGAGTGATGTAGATGGAAAAGTGGTGATGGGCCTCATGGGCGGCAAGTCAGAAGGTGCGAACAATGGCGTGGCTAAGGAGATCGCCAAGGACATCAAAAAGAAGTTCTTTTAGCGTGATGGAACAAACCAGCATCGCTGGCCATCGAACCGATTGTCTGCCGCGTTCGTATCACGGCCAATCCTGAAATTGCGCTTGGGGATGAACGGGAAGTCAGGCTCCATCCCGGTGCAGGATCAAGCTGCCACCGAACGCAGGCGGAGCCTCTCGATCCGGCAAAGGGTGCCGGAGAGTCACTGCCGGTTAGGCGACGATACACTCGCAAAGAAGGGCGCACTTGGTCGCAAGGCGGTTAGACTTCGGCTTAACAGGAGACTCTCATCGTGTTTGAGACGGACATCGGAATCGAAAAGGAACCGGAACATAGTGGAAGTTTCATGTACTGGTCGGTTCCATACTACTGGCTAAAAGAATGGCGTTTGTCTAGAGCGGCTGGGGAATGGATTCCCACCAGCGCAATCGTCGAGAGTGGTTATAGAACTAAAGGCGGGTACAAGGAGACCATTCGCGCAGAGCTTAGATACTCATATCAGTTCAACCAACAACACTACTTCGGGGAGATGGTGCGGGAATGTGTATTCGACTCGACGGCGGCGAACGCTCTTGCTTGCGACCACTCCAAGGGGGGCCAGATCACGGTATTCGTGAATCCCGCAGATCCTGACCAATCTTATTTCCCATCGGGCTTCGGGGCTGTGGAGCCGATTCTCACCGGCGCATTAGCACTCCTGAGTACATCGCTCTTACTGTTCATGCTCGTTGGGATGCTCGTTGCTGGTTTTACTGGCAATCTTCGGTGATCAGGCCTCTATCTGCATTTCCTGAGAGTTCCGGGCGAGTCACCGGCAATCCGAAAGTTACGATTCGGATTGGACGCAAAGCCAGGCTTCACTCCGGCGCAGAAGTGCCCTCCCGGGCATTGTGAAATGGGGGAGATCAGATGATCCAGCCGCCGCCCACCACTTCGTCGCCCTCATAGAAGACCGCCGACTGCCCCGGCGTCACCGCGCGCTGCGGCTCATCAAAGGTGGCCACGGCCTCGCCGTCCGCGCCCGGCTCCAGCGTGGCCCAGGCGGGTTCGTGCCGGTGGCGAATCTTTATCTTCACGCGCATCGGCCCAGTCAGCGTGGGAATGCTGATCCAGTTCAGGTCGCGCGCGCGCAGTGTCTGCGTAGCCAGCTCGGCATCAGCGCCCACCGTCACGCGGTTCGTCGCGGGGTCAATCTGCAGCACGTAGAGCGGCGAAGGCGACGCAACGCCCAGCCCCTTGCGCTGGCCCACGGTAAAGCCTGAGATGCTCTCGTGCCGCCCCAGTACCTCGCCCGAGGAGGTGACAAGTTCGCCCGCCGTCTCCGGCATCGTTTCGCCCTGCTCCTCCAGATAAGCCGTGAGGAACTGCTTGTAGTCGCCGCCCGGGATAAAGCAGATCTCCTGCGAGTCGGGCTTTTCCGCCAGCGCAAGCCCGTGCTGCCGCGCCTGTTCGCGCACTTCGGGCTTGGTCAGGCGGCCCAGCGGAAAGAGCGTGTGCGCAAGCTGTTCCTGCGTCAAGCCGAAGAGGAAGTAGGTCTGATCCTTGGCCAGGTCCGCCGGGCGCTTCAGAATCCACCGCCCGCGCCGCTCGTCGTACTCGTTGATGGCGTAGTGGCCCGTGGCGATGCGGCTTGCGCCGATGCTCCGCGCGGTCTTCAAAAGCTGGTCAAACTTCAGGTGGTTGTTGCACAGCGAGCAGGGAATCGGCGTGCGCCCGGCCAGGTACTCGCGCACAAACGGCCGGACAACGTCCTGCTCAAAGCGCTCTTCCTGCTTGACCACATAGTAGGGAATCCCCAGGTGCATGGCTACGCGGCGCGCGTCGTACACATCGTCCAGCGAGCAGCAGCGCCCGGCCTTGGGCGCCTCGGGAATGCCGTGCTTGCCGGCCAGCCGCGTCTGATCCCAGAGCTGCAGCGTCAGCCCGACGACGTGATCGCCCTCGCGCGCGAGGATCGCCGCAACCGTCGAGGAATCAACCCCGCCAGACATGGCTACGGCAATGGTGTTCTTACTCTGCATCGTGTTCTTTAGATGTCTCTGGTGCCCCTGAGGACTGAAAACCTGTTCTACCCCAGCGTTCCCGCCGCCACGGGTGCAATCGCCCGCAGGTGCTCCACGGCTTCCGGCACCACGCGCAACACGCGGTCCACGTCGGCGTCCGTCGCGGTCTTCAGCAGGCTGAAGCGCAGGCTCGAACGCGCCAGCTTCTTCTCCAGCCCCATAGCCAGCAGCACATGGCTGGGCTCCGTGGCGCCGGAGTGGCAGGCCGATCCGCCCGACACCGCAACGCCCTTCAGGTCCAGCGCAATCACCAGCGCCTCGCCCTCGAGCTGGTCAAACCAGATATTCGTTGTGTTGGCCGCCCGCGGCACCGGCTTGCCCGCTTCATCCACGCCGTTCAGCCCCGTGCCGGGCAGGCCAAGAATCCCCCACTCCAGCCGGTCGCGCAACCCGGCAACGCGGTCCATCGTGCCGTCTTCCAGGCTGTGCATGGCCAGCTCGGCGGCCTTGGCCAGACCTACAATGCCGGCCACGTTTTCCGTTCCGGCGCGGCGGCGGCGCTCATGGCTGCCGCCCACCAGCAAGCTATTCACTGGTGTGCCTCGCCGCACAAACTGAGCTCCCACGCCCTTGGGTGCGTGCATCTTGTGCCCGCTGATCGAGAGCAGGTGGCAACCGATCCGGCGCACGTCTATCCGTACCTTACCCGCGCCCTGGACTGCATCAATGTGGAAGAATGCGCCAGCCTCGGCGGCAATCCTGCCAATCTCCTCCACTGGCTGCAGCACGCCCGTTTCATTGTTCGCCAGCATCACGCTGATCAGCCGCGTGTTAGGGCGCAGAGCGCGCCTTATCTCTGCCGGGTCAATCAGCCCGCTGGGCAACGGATCTACGGCGGTCACTTCCACGCCGCGCTCGGCAAGAACCCGGGCCGTCTGCAACACAGCTGAGTGCTCAATCGCCGTGGTAATCAGGTGGTCGGCGGGGCGCAGCAGGCCAAACAGCGCCGTGTTATCTCCCTCCGTGCCGCCGGAGTTGAACACCACCTCCGCGTCATGGCAGTTGAAAAAAGCGGCTATCGTCTCCCGTGCACGATCGATTGCCGTCCGTGCCCGTTGGCCTTCCATGTGGACCGACGATGCGTTGCCAAAGTGCTCCATCCAGTAGGGATGCATCGCTTCTACCACGTCGGGCAACAGGGGCGTGGTGGCGTTGGCGTCCATATACACGCGTGTATGCGGCATCGACAACTCTCCGTCCTCGAGGGTATCACGCCCGCGCCTGCAAGCCCTCGGTTAGCCGATGTCCAACGGGAGCCTGAATTCGGGCCTGTAGGACCCGTGAGACCTGCGTCCATCGCGAGCCAGGTTCCGTAGATGTTAGCAGCTGCATGCACGTTGTGCTGCCCGGCATGTCCGCGGGGCACATTGGGGCTACGACCTTTGGGCGCGCGCATTTTTGCAGAAAATTCGCGGAACGGCTGATATATTGGGAACTCCGGAGCTACTTCGCTTCGGTTCGGCGTATCTGGCAAATGGGTGGAAGCGCTTGCTTTCATTCGCATCTTCAGCTCGCCCACGAATTGTCGCGCCGAAGCCGGTCAATTAGGTGCAAGAAGACTTTCATCTAAGTAAGGATGGCGAAGCCTTGCAAAAAATCGAGCGCGCAATCTTCTCCAATGCGTCCACTTCTTTGCTGCCAGGCGCGTTTGAAGCCTCCACTGCGACCCGTTGGTACGCGGTCTACACCACCAGCCGGCATGAAAAGCGCGTGGCTCTGCACTTTAGCCAGCGAGCGATAGAGCATTACCTCCCGCTGTATCGCGCCGAGCGCAAGTGGCGAAACGGACTAAGGGTTACGCTCGACCTCCCGCTATTCCCCTGCTACATTTTTGCTCGCATTCCGGCGTCTGAGCGCGTGCGCGTGCTGAATGTGCCAGGCGCGCTGGCCGTTGTGGGCGGTACGGCGCGCGAACCCGTGCCCCTTCCGGATGACGCTATCGATGCGCTGCGCTGGGGTCTGCAGGAGCAGCGCATTGAGCCGCACCCTCACTTGACCGTCGGGCAGAAGGTCTACATTCTCTCCGGCGCATTTGCCGGAATGGTGGGCATCGTGCTCAGAAGGAGGGGTGCCTGCCGCGTCGTGATTACTCTCAAACAGATTATGCAAAGCATCGCGGTAGAAATCGACGAATCCAATGTGGAACCGCTGGCGGAGAAGTGCAGCGCGGCCGATGAAATGCCCAGCTTGAGCTCTGGAATCTGCCTGCAAGGCGCTTGACAATTGAGCGACCGCACTGCCGGACGCGATCGAAGGGCAGGGTGCTCTACCGCCGTGTTGCCTGCCTGAAATCATGGATTGCCCCGCTGGGACACGATGCGCGCATTGCTGCCTTCTCACAAATCGGAATCACTCTCGGCACCACGCAAGTGGATCGTCCGCTCACATACTCTCTTCAATGTTCTTGAAGAATCCTCGCTCGCCTTGTGCAACCCATGCGCCGGGCGAGTCAGAGCTAAAGTGCAAAACTAAACCCTTAATGCTTTGGGGAAACGGCAGGATAAACAAATGGCTGAAACATTTGGTACAACGCGGGGCAGCGCGCAAGAACGCATCCTCACCACCGCAGCGGTCCTCTTTGCAAAGTTTGGATACAACGGCGTGAGTACCCGCGAAATTGCGGCCACAGCTGCTGTCAATGAGGTCACAATCTACCGCCACTATCCGCGCAAGCGTGATCTGTATCTTGCGGTGCTTAGCTTTGAGCTGCAGCGCGTGCATCTGCGCGGCGAGCTGCTCACGCGCTTGGCTGAAGCGCAGAGCGCGCGCGCCGCACTGGCCTGCGCGTTTGAGCTGATCTCCACAACGCTGCTGCAACAGCCTCAGCTTCTCCGGTTGCTGAGCTTCAGCGCGCTCGAGCTCAGCGAAGATCTCGACCCGCTTTTGCGCCGTCATCTTGGCGAGCAGGTTGAAGTGATTGTCCGCTATCTTGAACCGTGGGTCGAGCGCGGCGGGCTGCGTAGCGCCAGTGCCAGGACGCTGGTGCTTACCCTCATTGCCATTGTCCTGGGCCGCGACCCGCTGTGTCGTGTCTTCGCAGGCAGCGATGCCAGCCTCGATGGCATGTTTGAAGCCTATTCTGAGTTTTGCCTTGCCTGAATCGCGCGACGCCGCTCGCACGCGCACGTGGAACAATGAACACAGAACAAACATCATGAGGATTCGATGACTCAACCCATCACGATCGCCGTTGTTGGTTCCGGATATGTCGGACTTGTTGCGTCTGTATGCTTTGCCGAGATTGGCCACCGCGTCATATGCGTGGATAACGATGAGGCCAAAGTGCGCATGCTGCGCGAAGGCGGCCTTCCGATTCACGAAGAGCATCTGCCTGAGATGCTGAGCCGCCACCGCACGGGCAGGCTGGAATTCACCACCGATCTGCACGCCGCAACGCGAGCCGCGCAGGCCATCTTCATCGCCGTGGGAACACCGCAGAGCAGTACGGGAAGCGCCGATCTCTCGTATGTGGATGCGGTCGCCAGTGAGATCGCGCGCTCCATCAACTCCTACAAAGTCATCGTGGAAAAAAGCACGGTTCCTGTTTACACCAACGAGTGGATTCGCCGCGTGATTGAGCGCAATGGCGTGTCCAGAGATCTGTTCGACGTCGCATCCAATCCCGAGTTCCTGCGTGAAGGCACCGCCGTCGTCGATTTCCTGCATCCTGACCGCATCGTCCTTGGCGCGGCTACGGATCGCGCATCAGACCTGCTCAAGGCGCTGTACCATCCGCTGACCTCAGGCGAGTACTATCGCGCCGCCAACGCCATTCCCGGGTCGCGCAGTGAGAGTGATCCGCCGCCCATCCTGCTCACCTCCACCAAGGCGGCAGAGATTATCAAGCATGCGTCCAATGCATTTCTGGCCACCAAGATTTCCTTTATCAACGCGGTCGCCAACATCTGCGAGGCCGCTGGCGCTGACGTGGAAGAAGTAGCCCGCGGCATCGGAATGGACAGCCGCATCGGCGGCAAGTTCCTGCGCGCCGGCATCGGCTACGGAGGCTCCTGCTTTCCCAAGGATGTGGCTGCCTTCCGCAATGTGGCGGAACTGGTGGGCGTGGACTTCGGGCTGCTTCGTGAAGTGGAAAAAATCAACGAAGAACAGAAGCAGCGCTTCTTTCAGAAGGTTCGCTCGGCGCTGTGGACCTTCCGCGGTAAAAAAATTGGCGTACTCGGCCTTGCGTTCAAGGGCGGCACCGATGATATTCGCGAGTCTCCCGCGCTGGACATTGTGCAAAAGCTTCTGGATGAAGGATGCATTGTCAGCGCCTACGATCCAGCGGCTGAGTCGCGCGCAAAGGAAGTTGTTCCTCCCGGCCCGCAGATGCGCTATGTAGACAATCCCTACGCAGCTGCGCAGGACGCAGATGCGCTGCTTGTGCTGAACGACTGGCAGGAGTTTGCCGAACTCGATCTGGAAAAGCTGCACTACACGTTGCGCTATCCAATCGTGATTGACGGGCGCAATCTGTTTGACCCCTCTGTCATGCTGCAGCATGGCTTTACTTATCTGAGCGTAGGTAGACCAGGAATTGCACTGCAGCCTGATCCGGTAACTTCGCTCCCCTCAAAGTCCTAGACCGATCGGGCGTGCACGGCTCTTGAGATGCGCGGTGCGCGATGAAAGCCGCCTGGCACGTTGACCGGTGTACAGCAGCAATCTGGGCAAGCTAGTTGCAGTCATTCATTTCACTCACTCAAGGCAGCCCGGCAACGGGGCCGAGGAGCATACCAAAATGAAGCGAGCTCTCATTACAGGTGTTACGGGACAGGATGGCGCCTACCTGGCTCAACTCCTGCTGACCAAGAGATATGAGGTGCATGGAATCAAGCGGCCCACCTCGCTTTTTAACACCGACCGTATCGATCATCTCTACGAGGATCCACATAAGAAAGGACGCCGTTTCATGCTTCATTACGGCGACCTGACTGACGCGAGCAGTTTGATTCGCATCGTGCAGGATGTGAAACCGGACGAAATCTACAACCTCGCCGCGCAAAGCCATGTGAAGGTTTCATTCGAGGAGCCGGAATACACCGCTAACTCCGATGCGCTGGGCACGCTGCGTCTTCTTGAGGCAATCCGGATCGCCGGACTTGAAAAGTCGACGCGCTTCTATCAGGCCTCCACGTCTGAACTCTATGGGCTGGTGCAGGAGACTCCGCAAAAGGAGACCACGCCGTTTTATCCGCGTTCTCCTTATGCCGTCGCAAAGCTCTATGCCTACTGGATCACGGTGAATTATCGCGAGGCCTACGGCATGTACGCATGCAATGGAATCCTCTTTAACCATGAGTCGCCGCAGCGCGGTGAAACCTTTGTCAGCCGCAAGATCACGCGCGCGCTAAGCCGCATCAAGGTCGGACTGCAGGACTGCCTCTATCTTGGCAATATGGACGCGTTGCGCGACTGGGGCCATGCGCGCGACTATGTGGAGATGCAGTGGTTGATGATGCAGCAGAAGGAGCCCAGAGACTACGTCATCGCAACCGGCGAGCAGCATAGCGTGCGCGAATTTGTTGAAGTCGCCGCCGGCTTTCTCAACATGAAGATTATCTGGAAGGGCAAGGGCGCTGACGAAAAGGGAATCGACAAGGATGGTAACGTGATTGTGGCTGTGGACCCGCGCTATTACCGTCCCACTGAAGTGCAGACCCTGCTCGGCGATGCCAGCAAAGCAAAGCGCGAGCTCGGCTGGCATCCGCAAACCACCTTCCGTGAACTTGTTAAAGAGATGGCCGAAGAAGACTTGAAGACAGCGAAAAAGGACGCACTGGTCAGAAAGCATGGCTACTCAGTCTACAACTATCACGAGAGCTGATCACAAGAGGGCCTGACATGGAGAAATGCAGTCGCATTTTTGTGGCCGGACATAGAGGACTGGTAGGTTCGGCAATCTGTCGCGGCCTTCAGCAGAGCGGCCATTCAAACCTGCTGCTGCGCACGCACGAGGAATTTGATCTGCGTGATCGCAGTGCAGTGCGCGCATTCTTCCAGCAGCAGCAGCCGGAGTATGTCTTCCTCGCCGCCGCCAAAGTGGGCGGCATTCTGGCCAACAACATGTATCCAGCGGACTTCATTCGCGACAACCTCGAGATTCAAACCAATGTTATTGATGCAAGTTATCGCATTGGCGTCAAGCGTCTGCTCTTTCTCGGCTCCAGCTGCATTTATCCCAAGTTCGCTCCGCAGCCCATCAAGGAAGAGTACCTGCTGACCGGCTCGCTGGAACCGACCAACCGTGCCTATGCGCTGGCCAAGATCGCGGGCATTGAGATGTGCTGGGGCTACAACCGTCAGTATGGAACGAAGTTTCTTGCGGCCATGCCCACCAACCTTTACGGGCTTGCAGACAATTTCGACTTGAACACCTCGCATGTCCTTCCCGCGCTGATTCGCAAAGCCGCAGTGGCAAAGACGAACGGCGACTCCAGCATTGAGGTGTGGGGCACAGGTACGCCACGCAGGGAACTGCTCTTCAGCGACGATCTCGCTGAGGCGTGCATCTTCCTCATGAATCTCCCCGAGGATTCTTTTGCCACGTTATTGAATGACAGTGAACCACCGCTGATTAACATCGGCACTGGTGAAGATCTGACAATTCGCGAACTGGCCGAACTGGTCTGCCGCATAGTGGGTTTTGAAGGAGATCTCAAATTCAACACTTCACGACCGGATGGAACGCCGCGCAAGCTGCTCGACGTCACACGCATTCAGTCGCTCGGTTGGCGTGCAAGGACTTCGCCGGAAGAAGGCATCCGGCGTGTCTATGCAGCGGTAGCGCAGCAATTCGCATGAGGCTTGCATCTGGCTTATGCCAAGAGCTGAGAGGAATTCCCGACGCAGTTGCAGCGAGTGCTGCGTCGTGAAGGCTTGATGACAACAACCTTGCACAACCCGCAAGCACACGAGAGTCGTAGTATGAACTACTCGGCAATGGGCCACATCAGACTGCTGCATGTAATTCACACTGTGAATCCCGAGTCAGGCGGCCCAATCGAGGCAGTGCTGCGCATCTCTGAGGTTCTTACTCGCTGCGGTCACAGCGTCGAAGTGGTCAGTCTGGATTCTCCCGAAGAGGTGGCGCGCTATCCCATGCCGTTCCCGGCCAGGGGCGTTGGGCCCGGAACACTTCGGTACGCATATACTCCGAGGCTGACCTCATGGCTCAAGGCAAATGCCGGGCGCTTTGATGTAGTCATTCTGCATGGCCTCTGGGATTACTCGGCCTTCGGCGCATGGCGCGCGCTTCGCAAATCAAAGGTTCCTTATTTTATTCTTGCGCACGGCATGATGGATCCGTGGTTTCGCAATAGGCGCCGGCTCAAGCACATCGCCAAGCAGATTTATTGGCTGCTTGGAATCGGTCGTGTGCTGCGTGATGCACAAGCCGTTCTCTTCACCTGCGAAGAAGAGAGAGTGCGCAGCCGCCACAGCTTCTGGGGATACACCTACAAGAAAGAAGTCATTTCTTTTGGCACCGCAGACCCAACAGATGATCCGAGCAGCGAAAAGGCCGCCTTCGAATCTGCCGTGCCTGCCCTCAAAGGCAAACCCTTCCTGCTGTTCATGGGCCGCATTCATCCCAAGAAAGGCTGTGATCTCCTCCTGCGAGCTTTTGCGGAGACAATCGCGTCCACAACCAGACTCGACCTTGTCATGGCGGGCCCCGACCAAGTGGGTTGGGCTCACGAACTCAAGAATCTTGCAAAGAAATTGAATATCAGCGATCGTGTCCACTGGCCGGGCATGTTGAGCGGCGATGTGAAGTGGGGCGCACTTCGCTCTGCTGACGCGCTCATTCTGCCCTCCCACCAGGAGAACTTCGGCATCGTTGTTGCCGAGGCGATGGCCTGCTCCACTCCAGTTCTCGTCAGCGACAAAGTCAATATCTGGCGCGAAATTCAATCCGCCAATGCGGGCATTGTGGAGCCTGATGATCTGGAAGGAACGCGGCGGCTTATCACACGATTCTGCGCACTCAGTCAGGACAGCCGCGAGCAGATGGGGGAAGCCGCGCGAAGCACTTTCCTGCGCTGCTTTCATGTTGAGGCTGCTGCGCGAGACCTGCTCAGGGTGATTGGCACAACCCTGAGGGAAACGCCAGACGCGCGCCACTCTTGAATATGCCCGAGTAATCGGAAGTTGAAATGGATCATCGCATGGCCGTGCATTCCACACGCAGGTACCAGCAACTCGACAAGTTCCAAATGCCGCCGGGATTTCGTGGCCGTTCTGCTGCCTATGTGCAGTTGTGGTGGTGCGTGCAATCCACGCTGTTTGCGCTGTCACCCCAGGTGATGTACGGGTGGAGGCGATGGCTGCTGAGGTTGTTCGGCGCCAGCATCGGCAAGGGTGCAAAGATCCGTCCCAGCGTCCGCGTGACATATCCGTGGAAGCTCAAGGTTGGCAATCATTGCATGATTGGCGACGGCGTAGAGTTGTACTCGCTCGGCGAAATTGAGATTGGCGATTGCACTGTGATATCGCAGCGCTCCTACATTTGTACCGGCTCGCATGACTATACGCGTCCAACCTTCGATCTCTACGCCAGCAAAATCGTCATCGAGCCGGAGGCGTGGCTTGCCGCAGATGTTTTTGTTGCTCCCGGCGTGCGGATCGGATACGGGGCGGTGATCGGAGCCCGCAGTTCGGTTTTCCATGACGTGCCGCCGGGCACGCGCTGTATGGGCACTCCCGCGCGTGTCGTGGGAACCCGCACAATGCAGCATCAAGCGCGACAAGCTGAGGGTGAAACAGGCTCTGCACACTGAGCGCTCAGCATCACCCCGAGTACAAGATTGCTTCAGCTCATTGTGCCCGCTGTCTGGCTGCTCAATGCCGGTGCCACGCCTCCACAGCAACTTCAATCACGGCAAACGCCACGCTCACCGCTGCCAAAAATCCCTTGGCTCGTTGCCAGCTTAGCTCGTGACGCTCCATCCGCCTTTCCAACTCCGCAATGCGTCCGCCATTGCCGTCGCCCATCAGGGCTGCCATCTGGTTCTTCAGCACGCTCAAGTCGCTGAGCACCTGTACCTCGAATTCATTCATCATCCGCATCTGCCGGACTCCATCGCTTCCTTGCCTGTTTGATCGCCTCAATCATCCCAGAGGCAGATTGATGAACAGTGCTGCCGAAAACTCCGAGTAATTCGGCGGCGTAGATCCGTCGTACATTCTGATGTAAAACCGCTCGCTGGCCGACGCGCGAGAGAACGTCATGCTCGACTGCGATCCCCGCATCACAAGGTCCGGATCTTCTCCCGCCATGAAGCAGAAGTCGCGCGTTCGTATCTCAAACCCGCCTCCCGTGGGTGCCGTTGTCCCAGTATCGATGGTGACCGTACTGCCGCTCAGTGATGTGACTGAAAGCCGGCTCAGGTTGCTCAAATATGTAGGCTGCGCAAGAGCTGGAAGCCACGTATCCGCTGGAACGCTGGTGCTGGTCCTGATGGCGAGATCGTCGGCCCAGTCATTGGCGAACGTGATGACGTACTCGACCAGGTCCGGGTAACTCGCTCCATAGCTGAGCCTCACGCTGCGAACCACTACCAGCGCACTCAGGTCAGTCGAAGGCGCGTTCAACTGCAGCGCGTCTCCTGGCCACACATCCGCGCTCAGATTCAATCCCGCTGTCTTGTACGTTCCGCTCCAGGACGCACTCACGCTGGCCGCAGCCTGCGCAATTGCCAGAGCAGCATTGCGGCAGTCCGCGGAGCTTCGTGCTGCCGGACTTGTGACAGAGCCGATCCACGCAGCAACCGCGGGCAGGCCAGCCTGCAACAGAGCTTGCTGGCTCGCTGCATTGACTGCGCGCCCCACGGCTCTGCCCACTGAGCGATAACTCACTGCGATCTGTTCACCCGCGGGTGGCGCAAAGCCCGTGTAGAAGACAAGCTTCCCAGTGCTTAGCAGATGACACTCCGCTGCCTGTGCCGTCGTTCCTACTCTGCGCGTATAGGGGGTGCCGCCGGATGGAGTGCAGACCACCCATCCTGATCCAAGATTCGTTAAGTTCAACGACCGCATTGCTCCAAGCAGATTGATGCTGCTCGCCGCGGCTACCGTGCACGTTCCAGGCAGACTCGCAAGCGAGCCGTCGTACAGCGTGACAGGCATACCGGCTACGCCATTGACGAATTCCTGTATCTCGAACAATAGCTGCGCAGGCGCGAGATTCCATTGACCGCCGTATGCGACGCTCCCGCTATCGTCAGAAGTGCGAAAGATGGCAAGCGCCCTCTGCTCTTCAGGGCAATGCACGCGAATGCGCAGGGTGTATTGGTTTGCGGTGTTGATCGTATACACCGTTCCGGTGGCGGTTCCCTGCACAATCGGCTGTAGTGTAACGGTGCCGGTCGTTTGCTGCGACGCTACCTGAAAACCTGCTGTGCATCCAGCCAGTGTTTTCAGGCCCGTAAAGAAGCCGGGCAAAATTCCAGTGCTGCCTGATGCGAGAGTTACGCCTGTGGCTTCCAGCAGAAGGGTTCCACCCATCTCCACAGGATTGAGCCAGGTCAAAAGCGTGTCTCCGTCAATTCCGTTTCCGCCCTGCATCGTCAGCCCGCCCGAACCGAGCGAAAAATAACCGGGCCCTCCTGAGTTGCCCCATACGCGCAGATCGATACCACTCTCATTGAAGAGCTCGTGAATGATGATGGACTTGGAGGACGGCTCGAAATATGGGTCGGCGCCCAGAAAGAACTGCGTGGTCACTCCGTCGCCCAGAAAGTATTCAGTTACGTAGGCAACGGGCTCATGCTCACCGCAGGCAGTCACATCGTTGGCCAGTGCGCGCTTCGCGTTTCCGTTCAGCGTCAGGTTATTCAGGCTCAGCGTCCCGTCCGTCTCATTCAGCGGATGTACGGTGCTCTCCATCGATGCCAGCGACAGCGCGCCGTTCAATGCGCGATAAGATGCCCGCGCCTGGTTTGCAACCTGGCCTGCGCTCTTACTCCACGGAGAACCGGCATCCGGAACAAAGTTGCCTACCACTTCATTCAGCGTGAGTGCGCCGGTTGAGAGACTTGCCGACCCGGTTCGAGTTACAAGCGACGTCATCAGCGCACCGGCCGTCTGGCCGGTCGATCCCTTGCTCGGCGCCATCAACAACTGGTCCAGAAGCAGTTCGTCGCTGAGTGCCTGCACTGCGATGCGATAACGCGGCCCCTCCAGACTCATCCCCGCATACTCTGGCAAGGGACTAATCGCGATATAGCCAGTAAAGTAATATGTGCCATCGTCGCCAGTGACAATCAGTGACTGGTTGCGCAGTGGCTTCGAGAGGCTCCCATCCGATGGAAGGCTCAGCCAAAGCTGGCAGACGGAAGGCGCATTCAACGTGCGCTCGATTGTCACCGGATGTGCCGCATCGAGCGCCTTCGTGTAGTCCTGCCCCTGAATGGTAATCTTCATCGCGACTCTCTGCCCCTGGTTGCAATGCTTGTGTCTGCTGGGCGCAAACCCGCCGCCGATTCACGGGCGGATGGTCAGCGCGCTGTTTGAAGAAGTGTGGATTGAGGAGAATCCCGCTGGCCTAAATCAATGCGTTGGCCGCCGGCAAAAAGCTGCGGTAACACAGCACGCGCTCCCCATCCAGTGGATCGGACACGGGCATGGCAAGGAATGTCCCCTTCAGCGCCACTCTCTGCAGACCGCCCTTATGCTTGGCGTCGAGGGGAATGTTCGTTTCCTCGGCCCCGCTCAGTGTTTGCAGGCGTGGATAGTGGAAGAAGATCCGCTCTCCCTGCCTTCCCTCAATCACAAAAAGCGCCGACCATTCCTGATAAAAGGCGCCGCCCTCACGATCCACAAAGCCAGTTACCGCCTGCAGCTTTGCGCCTGCTGCCGGCGCGCCTCCGGGCAACGGCGAAGCCAGCGTCAGCGAGCCTGCGCTGATCTGCGAAACCAGCGCAACATTGAATGTCACCCTCCGGATGTAGTCCACATCCGTGAGCGCCTGCCGCACGTACGCACCCGAAACAGGCGAACCGACAAAGCCCGTTTGCCCGGTGTAATCCACGTCGACGGCAACCATTGAGCCCGCTGCAAAATTGGCAGCATCCGACACGGCAAGCACCAGTACTGAGGCCGTCGATCCGCTTTGCACCGCGACCGCCGCGGCTGCTTGCACTCCGTCGGCGGATGCGGTTGCGCCCGCTGCAGGAGCCAGCAGATTCATGTGTTGCGAACCTGTAGCCAGCGCCATGGTCAGCTTGGTCCAGCTTAAAAACTCAAAGCTGACCTGCGCCTGCACTGTCTCGCGTATCTGCTCCAGTGGAGCGGCGGGAATCCCCGTCAGTACCGGCGCCGACTTGCTTGTTGGCTTCCGCGTGAATCCCTGAATCCAGCCCAGGCTGATCCATGGCGCGGGCGGTGCGTCCAAGTTGAATGTGCCTTGCTCTGCCGGGTCAAAGAGCACCGGCGTTTGTGTTGTGCGATTCACGGGCGCAAAGTATGCCCGCACGCGCCGCGCCACGGGCGCAGGAGATGAAAACCAATTCGCTGCCATTTACTCACCCTGCTCCTGGTAGCTGTAGACGGTTATCTTGGCCGACCTCGTGATGCGATCGCGCTGTACGACGATTGGCGTAAAAGACGGCTCATCCCAGAAAACCTGAGTCAGCATGGTCACCGGCGGCTGCGCTGCATAATTCACCTTTGGAGTGCATAAAGGCTGCAACATCGCGGTGAGTTCCTCGTCCATCTCACTGAGCAGCCGGCCGCGGTCCAGTCCGCCAAAGCTTTGCGTGCCGCAGGTTTGGTAGATGATGTCGCATTCCACGGCAGCCATCGTTGAATCCAAATCCAGGTCTGTGCCAAGCCCGAGCCACCGCAGTACAAATACGTCATTGGGCAATTGGCTAAACGGCGCCTCTGCCTCCTCCACCAGAACTCCGGGGCGTAGTGCTCCGCGCAGCAGCACCGTGCGTTGCGGGTTGATGGTCTCCAACCGCGTGCGCAGCGCCATATAGAAAGAGTCTTTCGCATTTTGCATGGAGTGCAGCTCCTAAAGAAAGCAAATGGGTACTGAGCAGGACAAGCAGAATCACAAAGACTGCGGTCGTGCCTCGCGCAACAACAGCCGATAGAGATAGACCGTGCCGAAGGCCTCGTTGGAGGCGATTGATTCAATCAGATAGTCCTGGCCGGCAATCGTGATTGCGAGTGTCGATGCAAACAGTGCCTGGACCGATGTAAAGCTCAGCGCGCCCACTTGCTGTTCCACTGCCGTTGCGGACATGAACAATTCCCACTTCGGCTGGTTGCCTTCCTGCCAGCTTGGCCGCAACCTGCGCATGGCCACCGGACTTACCACGACGTCAAGAAATGTAGTGGCTACCAGCCCCACTTCAGACTGGCTCGTGTCAGTATTGATGCCGGTGACCCGCAGCCGAGCCGAGGTCCCAGCCACACTTCGCAGCAAGGCATCCGCAAGCATTTGCGGAGCCCACACCGGATTACGCGGCGCCGTATCGCTCATCGCTCACCCCAGCCTGTTCGCAACGTATGGGCGCAGCCAGGCCTGCACTGTCTCGTCCACCAGCGAACTGGAGAAATACTGCATCCACATTGTGTCGATTCTGGTTCTGCTGGCGTTCAGCGCCGGTGTCGCCTGCGCATTGCGCACGATCTGCGCGCACGCGGTCTTGATGTCGTCGCCGATTGTCGCGAGCCCCGCCGTATACGTCACCATGACTTCGTTGTACGGAAGTCCCAGAAGGTTCCACGGCAGCGTAAGCTCTCCCGTCGTTGAGTCGTAATCAACGGAGGCAGGGTCAATTCCGATCCACTGCCCTGGCAGCGAGAAAGCCCAGCTGATTTCAAAGAGAGTTTCGTCAACGATTTGACCGCGCCGCGGTTTTGCATAGCGCCCCTCTACGCTGACAAGCGGCGATGTTGCTGTGCCCAGAGGCGCCAGGGGAAGATATGTCAGGCGCACCGTTTGCGATCCACTGGTGATGCGCAGGCGCTCCGTGTACTGGATTACGTTCAAGTCTGGCCGCCTGCAGTAGCTGTTGATGAGTGCCGTGGCGGCCGTTACCCAGTCCGCCGTTGTGCCAGCCGGCAATCCATAGTTGCTGTAATCCGCTGGCTGCAGATATGCCATGTGGAACCCTCTTTCTACTCCAGTTCAGTAATCTGAAGTAAGTGACCGATAACTCCTGCCTGTATCTCTTGTTTGCTTACAGCGGGCCGAGACCGCGCATGACGCAGCCTCGGCCCGCTCTTAGTTGCCAGGCTGGGGGTTACCGGTCAACGAGCACCTGGTAGTGTGCGTAGTTGGCGCCCTTGACGACCAGGCCGCCGAACTTGACGGCAACGTACTGGTGGGCAAGGGAGTTTGGAAGGCCGAGCTGAAAGATGCGCGGCGTGGGATCGCCGAGCCAGTGGTACTCGATCAGATCCTCCGTCACGATGTAGGCCGGCAGCACCGCTGTGCCGGAACCTGGTGTGCCCGTGTAACTGAGGCTCCAGTCCGGAATCAGCGGCAGGTCGCCTGCCTGCGTCGAGAGCATCTTCACACGGAAGCCGCCCGTAATCTGATCGGTGTTCAGCACCACGTTGAAGTCAGCCTTCATTTCGCGGTCGATCAAATCAAGCAGCACCGGGTTGGCGTAGATGGCCGTGGGACGCACCGAGAAACCGGTGCTGGCCACCATCTGCGCCACTGCGGACTTGAGTCCATCCACAATCGATGCAGTCGTGCCGATGGTTACCGTGTTGCCGCCGGACGCGATCTGCGCAGCCGCACCGTAGTACTGCGTGGTGGTGGGCGTACTCAGGCTTGTGTCATTGCCGTTCCACAGGGCCACGTCGTGCGCCACCATTACGCCGCTCACCGTGTCCACAAGATCCTTGGCTTGCAGATAGGCGAACTGCTGCTGCTGGTTGCCGAGTTCGATGTCGAACAGGTTGTAGTTGATTTGCGAAACGATGGCCTTCAGCGGCACGCTGCGCTCGACGCGCGTAGGGCTCACCACTGGCGCCACGATACTGCGCGGGTCAACAAAGCCGGCGGTCCCAGGGTTCGGGATGGCCGTCTCCTCAAAAAAGCGCGAAGGATGACCGGTCGCGGGCACCTGCTTGATGCGCTGTCCAAAGGGGCTTGAACGGCGGCAGATGTCAAAGATCTCGGTCTGATACAACGGAACTTCAACCGCGCCAGGTCCGATAAAATCCGCTGCTGCATGAATGTCTGCAAAGGTTGCGTTCATAGGCTCTTTCTGCCCCCTCCATGGGGCTAGTAGTAATTCAGTTAGCAGCTGACAGCAGATAACTGGCAGCTATCGGTATTCAGTGTTGACTTATCAACTGATGGCCACTCATTCAGTGCCTCTTGTCAGCTGTAAGCGATGGGCTGCACGCTGCATTCAGACGATTGCTCCCGCCCGCAGCAGTTGGCTTTTTACCGCGATGCGCTGCTCAAGGCTCAGTCCGGCGAGCGCCGCATCCAGGGTCCGCACGTCCACCGGCCCCTCGCCAACTCCGTGCTTGGCCAGCATCTCCGCGGTCGCCGCGGGCATCGTCTTGCGCAGAGTGTCGAGCGCCGCTGGCGCGGCTGCTGCCTTCAACTCGGCAAGCTCTTTTTCAGTGGCAGCCAGTTTCTCTGCCATCTCCGCTTCCCGGCGGCTCTGCTCGACGGTTGCGGAGATCCTCTCCACCTCACCGGTCAACACGCTCTGCCGCTGTTCAAGCCCGCCGATTGTGCGTTCCAGCAGGGCGGTTGCAGCTTCGAGCCGCTCGCTTATTCCTTTCTCATCGTTCTCCATGAAATCCCCTTCCTGGTTGCTGTGAACCTCACGCGCTAACAGCGCCATCCAGGCAGCAAAAAGACTCCGTCGAGCGGAGCCTTTCTGCCAACTGACTTATCTGCAAGTTATCTAACTCGCCATGCGAAAGCTGGTGGCCCTGTAGGCCGCCTTATCTCTCAGCAGGATGGCCGCGCCGGTAAAAGTCACGCGGGTAAGCTTCCATATGTCTGCACGCATATCTTCGACACGCGCGTCTGCCAGCTCATAACTCATGCCCATCGCCTGGGGCGCCTGAGCATGAATCTCCCTGGCAACATCGGGAAAATCGCGTGCATAAAGATAGCCGCGCACGGCCAACTTGTTGCCTGTCAGATTTGCTTCTGTGAGTAACCCGATCTTGCGCCGGGCATCGTGTCCATCCCATCCTGGCCGGTAGTCCACCGCCATTCCCAGCAGCGAGGGCAGGGCTTTTTCCGCCGCCTCTCGCGTAAGCACTACCCGGTGTCCGCGCGCCCCGGCCGGAGCCTTGTCACTGGCCGCGTTGACCACCGTCAATACCCCTTCAAACGGAACCCGGTTTGGATGTCCGTCCACGTGGGGAATGTGTACCGCCATTGCTTCCAATCGCATGCGTTCTCCGCCCATCTGTTTTCACTTGCCCGGCCTCGCCCGAACAACGGCTCGACCGGGTTGCGCTCCGCTAGCCTGCCTGCATTGCTTGCGCCTCGCCTGCCAATTGAACCGCTCCGTTCTGTCCCAGCGGTCCCAGCCCTCGCATTGCCCGCACCTCATTCACTGTCAATACGCCGGCCTGCAGCAACTGCACCTGCACGGCCAGCTCTGTCTCCTCGTCTCTTGCGTTCAGATCGTTGAAGACAAACTCGAATTCACGCCACCCGATGCACTTGGCAAAGAGGTCGCGCGTGATGTGGCCGGCCAGCAACTGAGCCAGCGGCAGAATCGCTCCGCGGAACGCCTCATCCGCAAGCTCCGCCGCGGTCGAGCGATTCACATCGCCCTCCAACCCCAGCAGTAGCGGCGGCAGCCCAAACGCATTGGCCACCATGCGGATGAGAAACTCCTGCCAGGCCAGCCGCAGGTCCGCATCCGTGCCCTGCGCAAAGCGCAGCACCTCGGGCTTCTGCTCGGTTGAGAGCAGCGGCACGCGCCCGGTTCCTTCGATCTCGTCCTGCCACCAGCGAATCAGCCGGTCGTGTTGCGCGGGTGTTGCCTCGTTGAGCCACAGCGCATACTGCGCCACCGAGTTGGCCGCCAGCTTGCCGGCGAAGCGGTGCGCGCTCAGGAACTGGTTTACCGTCTCGAAGGCAACCTCAAGCGGCCCGAGTCCAAAGGGTGTAAAGCTGCGCGGATTCATGCGCACGTAGATGAGCTGGTTGTCGCGTAACTCCACCGCGCTGGACTCGAGCTGCCCCGGCATCGCCTGCGCGTAACGCGGCGATTCTTCGCTGCCGTCCCACTTCGCATTGATGCGGATCGATGCGCCATCCACGGGCCACAACATCGCAGGCCGCTCCTCGTCGCCGGTCGGCTCCATCTCAATGGCACCGAAGCCGCCGGTAAGCGCGTCTTCGATGACCTGCTCAATCAGTGTGCGAAAGCTGTCCACGGAATTCGGCTCTTCCAGCGTGCGCCGCAGGCCTTGCAGGCGGCGGATTGCCACTGCCTTGTCGGCCGGCTGGCAACCACGCCGCACGCGCACCTGCCAGTCCATTGCCGCAATGCGATCCTTGATGACGTTGATGGCACGCCGCACGACCGGCGTCTCCGCAAACCGGCGCAGGTTCATTGGCGTTGGTTTGGGCAAATGCCTTCCCGGAAACTGCATCGGACTCAGAACGGCGGGCAGCGCCAACGTTTTGCGCTCCGCCTCGGCATTGGCTGCGCCGGCCTGTACGTCCGCCTTGCGGCCCGTCGGCCATGCGGTGGCCTGCCGCCACATATCCCGCAACTGTTCTCCTACCCTCACGCGCACCTTCCTTTTTCCCAATCCCAAAAGAAAAAGGCACAGCCCTTGAAAGGGCCATGCCTCTGTCATCTTCCAGCCTGCAGCTATTCGCTAAAAGGTCGTTGTTTTCTACTTACAAAATCCATCCTACCGCAAGCGGCGGAAATTATATGCAAACCTCGAGCAGAAACTTTATCTGGCGATAACTCGCCAGTTATCAGAGTCTCTGCAGTCGCCGAGTCGTGTCTTTTGGCAGCGCATTGATTCGCTCAGGCGACAAGACAGCGTTGAACTTGCTCGCCGTCTGCGCAGGCGCAAGCCCGTACGCTTCGCAACATCGACAATGGAACAGCCCTTAATCCAGCTTGACTTTGATGAGCACGCTGGGATTGAGCTCGATATCGCGCTGAATACCACGGAGTTCGGTGGCTCCACTGGCGTCCAGGCTGAAGCCCAACGCAACCCCTGTCATCGAACTTCCTCCAGGAATATCGACGTCGTCGCGACCGGCGCTATTGCCAAATCCCGGCGTGCTACCAAGTCCGCTGCGGACATCCGTTGAATCGAAGCCGCTGCCCCGGTATGCAGTGGGGTCCGGGCCTATGGCGACAATGAGGCCCTGGATCGGAACGGCGGTTTTCCCCTTGACTTCAACATGGTCGAACTTGATGGCTATGGATGAGGTACCATCCCCAGCCTTCTTGGATTGGACCGCGATCACCGTGCCGACAAGGCTTGACCCTTGTGGAAGGTTGACACCGTTTTGCAATTTTATCGCCTTCTGAGTCTTTGCCTTGATGACTGCGCCGACTTTTGCCGACTTGGTGCTCAGATGATCGGCGATTTTCGCCAGGACTACCGAAGAGACGCTCTGGGCGTGGCCAAACGTAGCGCAGGCTGTAAGAAGAAATGCCGCCATTCCTGCAATGACCTTCAATCTGCTGCATGAGCGATTCATGGATTCTCCGTTCATCGATTTTCATTTGAGGACTGCGCATAAGCTAACAGCAGCCTTGAAGAATGATCGCGACGGAGACAGGGCTGCCGATCGGCAATCCTGCAGTTCATTGCCCCGTACACGCGCGGCTGTATCAGCTACGTCCGAATCATAACGCGACCGCCGCAGCCGTACAAAGAAAGTGAGAGGTGATTTTGCGGAGAGCGGCGCGCTGCTCCAGCAGCGCTGTGCGGCTTCTGCATCCTTCCATGTGCGCAGGGGCTCTCTGGCCCTGATCCCGGTGCTTCAGACACGCAATTCGCGCCTTGCCGTCTCCGCGACGCGGTCCAGGTCCGATGTGGTCAACACGCGAATCTGGTGTTCCTCCATCGTCTCCACGCCAAAGCGGTACATCGCGAGCTGCTCCGGTTCCGCGTCCGTAGCGCCCAATTTTGCTGCCGGTTCAATGATCGCGGTGAGTTCCAGCGTCGCCTTCTCCACGCGCTCCACGCCAGCCCGCAGGCTGGCAGCGGAGAAGGCCAGCACCTTGGCCATCTCCACGCCTGGTTCCAGGCTGACTGCATGAAACATGCGAATGATGCCGTTGGGCCTGTAGCCCACGTCAATGCGCAGCGGATCGCCGGGCCGCGTGTATTGCGAAGCCGCGATGCGCTTGCGCAGCAAATCCCACACGCCGGCGCGCTCAAACTCCGTGCGCATCTTTGCCTGAATCGCCGCCCTGCCGCTCAGCCGCTGCGTACGCTCGCGCGCGGGCGGATCGACATAGAGACGCATCAGCTCTTCCATGCCTGCGGGAAGGCTCTCCGCCAGGTAGGCCTTGGGTGCGGTCATCTGCACGCTTAGCGAGAGCGATTCATCGAGCAGACGCATCAGCTTGCCGTCCGGCTCCTCAAGGAAGCGCCTGCGCAGCTCGCTCTCCATATTTTCCAGCAGCGCCGTGTCGGCCTCCGGGTCAAGGCAGCGCACGCGGCGCCAGTCGCGCGTAAAGCGCACTTCTGCCGGTTCATGGCTGCCCTGCTCGCGCAGGATCACGCCGATGTGCACATACTCATTCCGCACCGCGTCCGGCACATAGCGCAGAAGCTGGAACTCGCATGCCCGCCGCTCGTTTTCGTTCTTCATTCCCGGCGCCGCCGCCTCCTACATCACTCTTCCCACGATGCTAGCCTCACTGCGCGCATCCTTCCAACCCCCTTGCGACCTTTCCGCATTCATCGCGTCCCATTTGGGAAAGGGATTCCGGTCCGATTTCCCGAAAGCTTCAATCAGCTCACGTATCCTGTTGCGACGCATCAGCAGCTTCTCCACCAGCGCCTCCATTTCCGCCAGGTCGCCGCCGTACCACTCCGGTGGAATCTCGTTGGCCGCCGCCCACACCGTCTCGGCCGGCATCGTTTCCAACCGCGTCAGCCACGGCTCAAAGGATTCCCACCCGGTAATCTCGCGGTACACATCGTTGCGATAGTAGACGCCGCGCAGCGGAATATCCGCAAACCTCCACTCGCCGGCGTGAAAGCAGTATCCGTAGTCAATGAACACGGCGCGGTAACGCCGCTCGCGTTGCCTGCGCGCGAACACTGCCTGACGCCCATTGGCGTTGCCGGTCCACTTGTCCAATGCCAGAATGCCGGCAAACTCGGGAAGATTGCGCACCTCGCCCAGTTGCTCTTCTGGAAGATAGTCCACTACCTGCCCCGGCATCAGTCCGCCCACAAAGCGCGATCCAAACTGGAGGCCATGCTGGCAGCGCACGCGCGTCCGGCCCAGGTCCATTTCCAGCTCCGGCGTGTTGTCCACCAGCCAGCGTGACACCTCCACCAGCTCAGCTTCGGGCGCAGTGAGGCCGGCCGCCAACGCCAGCCGCGACGCCAGCAGCTCATTGGCCAGTACGCGCATGTGCTGTGGATTGTTCTGGAACTTCACCACGTATGCATGGCCGTCGGCGCCCAGCATCAACTGGCCCTGCGCACCGCCTCGCATCCGCCGGATGTGCTGCACTGCCAGAACCGCCAAGCCCGTCTCCTTGCGCCGCGTGAATTGCTTATTGGCATCATAAGCGTTCTGAGCGAAGAGCTGCGGCGAATGGTTTCATCGTCCGCCTTCCAGCAGCTCCGCCCGCGCCGCCAGGCCGATCGCCATAGCCATCACGCGGTCATCATGCATCCCTGCGCGCGCGCCGGTGCCGCCGTTTGGCAGCCGCACAAAGCTGCGGCACTCGGCCAGCAGCCTGCGGCTCAGCAGGCGTTCCGGCTGTTCGACCAGCGCGGCGTCCAACCGCCCCAGGATCGCGGGCCTGCTTACGGAAGTCGTCAGCCATCCCGGCTGTCCGCTCTGGCGGTAGATGCGCTGATAGCCGCATGCCGTTTCTGCCAGCGCCAGCACGCCGCTGCCGTGGTTGTTGCGCTCCACCACCAGCCACGCATGGTTGTACTCGCCGGCGAGTGATGTGATGAAGCGGGCAAGCTCAAGCCCACCCATATGCCCGGCATACTCCGCGCACTGCAAGCCTGTCTCCAACTCCAGCACCTCTGCCGCGGAGTAATCCCCCTCGCTGCCGCCACCTGCCGGGTCCACTGCGACGAGATACTCCTTGCCTTGCACCGGCGGCAGCCAAATCTCCAGCTCGCCATTGCGTCGCCGCTCGGCCGCGCTCGGCGCCGTCGCCATGCGCGCTTCAATTGCCGCAAGTTCGAACACGGATTCACCGCTGGCTCTGAAGCAGCTCTCGCTGTCTTCGGCGTACTCCTGCCGCGCCAGCCCGCGAAAGTTGGCCCGCACCTGCCGCCGAAAGCCGATCTGCTCACAGTCGAGTTGTTCGCGTGCCATCAGCTCCCGCTCTTCGTCCGTCAAGCTTGCCGCGTCAATCGCGTCGGCGCGATAGCGGCGCTCCATCCACCACGGGAAGAAGTGCCGCACCATGCCTGTCTCTGCGGCCTTCTGCCACTCCTCGTGGAAGCAACCGCCCACGCCATCCGGCGTTGACTCCAGAATCAGTTCGCCGCCGGGCACCAGCGTCGCGCGCAGTCCCGCCAGCGTCTCCGCCGGGTCGCCGGGCCAGCGCGCCAGCTCAGAGCAGTGCAGATTCTGCGCCGTCATTCCACGGCCCGCATTGCGGTCCCCGGCCGACAGAACCATGTATTGCGAATCCATTGCGGGAAAGGCAATCTGCCGCACGTTCGCGCGCGAGGTCTTCAAGGGCCCCTCGCGCAGTGTCTCCGGAAGCCAGTCAAGAAAGCGATGCACGATGCGGAAGATCTCCTCAGCCGCCTCCTGTGTGTGCGCCACCTCCAGGGTCAGCGTTCCGGGCTGCGTTATTGTCTTCAGAAAAAAACGCGCCGCTGTCCACGTCGTCAGGCCCATTTGCCGAGCCTTCAACACGATGTTGCGCTGGCCGCGCCGCCGCTCAAAAGCCTGCTGCACTGCATTCGCCCTGAGCGGTTCAGTGATGCCCTCACGTGTTCTTACACGCAGCAAGCCCCTGGCGAGCGCCATCGACACGGTTCGCCCGCGCAGTCTTGCCGGGCGCTGGTCAAGCATTTGTCCAAATCGTTCCAGTTCCTCCCTGTCCAGCGCCCACGGCCACGGGTTGTCCTGCCGCACACGCAGTCCAGATTCTCCGCCTGTTGGTGCCACTTACCCTCCACCCATGTTGACTCAGGGCTCTTCACACGAATCGGACGTGGCGCCGGATTGTGCAAACGCACCCTGATGAGTTATGCGAGAGCTGGACGAGTATCCTGCACAAACTTAGAACGCGACGCAGCCCCAGTTAATGACATCTCCAGATGCGGTGGTGCCGGAGATCGTGACGCTTGTACCCGCAGCTCCTGCCGTCTGTACCAATTTATCCGTGGTTGTTGTCAGGTCGTTTGCCCAGCAGGTGTTTCCATTGGTGGCCGAGTGAGGCAGCGTGATTGTGACGGTGCAGGTACCGGCTGTGCCACTCGTAAATTTCCCCGCGAACGCGCCGCCAGCCGCGCCCGTCAGAGCGCACCCTGAAACATTCGTAGTCCCAGTCGCCACAACACCCTGACCGCGCAAGGTTCCATCAACAGGGTCAATGTCAATGTTGTTTGCGCAGAGAAGTGCGGTTCTCGTTCCCACTGCTCCTTCGTTGGCCAGCCAGCAATGCTGCGTTCCGCTTCCAAAATTGGCAATCGTCGCACCGGAAGTTTGGTTCCGCAGATCAAGAAGCGCACCGGCAACGTTGGATTGTGTCAGACGCCCGCCAAAAGTAAATGGACCCATCATGCTTGGGCCGAGAAGAAAGTTGCTCCCGTTGGCATCGGACCAGCCAGTAGGCTGCAAGTTTGGAACATAAAACCAGTTTGTCGATGAGTTCGCTGTTAGAACAACCGGCGTTCCACCAGAGACTCCAGTACCCTGCAACTGCACACTGGAGTCGTCCATGTAATCGCCGTAAAAGCCATTCATGTTGACTCCCTCAAAATCAGACAAAATGATATTGAGGTAGTTAATGGTCTCACCCGACCCTGAATTTCCAACAGCCTTGAAGTCGTAGCCGGTGTTGTCTCCTGCTAGGTCACCGTTGACCTGCGCTCTCACAAAAGTCATGTAAGCAAGAGGCTCACCGCCGCTCCCCGTATCCAGAACCTCCAGTGAAATTCCAGCCTCGCTTGCGTTTCCATTGGCTGCTGACTTGGCGTAGGGGAATACAAAGAAGTCGCTAATCAAGCTGTTTCCGGGGAAGAACCCGGTGTTATTCTGCGAGACGAAGCGCAAGCCCTCGTTTACGTTCTTGGCGTACACATGGCTCATGGTGACGTAGCTTCCATTGAAGATTTCAATGGCCTTGTCACTTAAGTTGACTACTGCGTTGCCTAGAAGACGGAGGTTTGTAAGTACCGATTCGTAGAGACCGGGGATGTTGTTGCCACCAAAAGTCATGGCTGTAGTGAAGTTCTGAAAACCGAGGTTCTCCAGTTTCAGACCTTCGACTGCACCAGTGCCTCCGTTGAAGCAGATGTTGTCTCCACAATCAATCCATGTTCCTCCATTTGCTGCCATGTTATCGATTGGGGAGAAGTCGCTGGTGGAATGGGTGATGAGTCGAGGCATCACACCAGAAATGTGCATACCGCTGACGAGTGTATATGGCCCTACCAGTGAGAATGTGCCTTGCGGAATCACAATGTCTACTGCTTTATCCGCGCCCGCGTTGAGGTTGCCTACATATGCTTTGGCAGCATCAAGGCAGGCGTTGAGGTTGGCATACACAGGATTGCCGCAGTCGAAAATGCGATTCGGCACCGTCACGCCGTTGATGGTGGCCGCGGTCAGCGCTCCTGTCCCATTTGCAGTCGGCACTGTTCCTGATGTTCCAGCCGTGGCCGTCTGTGTTGCTGAATTTGTGCTGGAAGTAAAATAGCTCGACTCGGCACCACTTGTAGTTCCTACATAGATTCGATAACTCGAAGCGCCTGTTACCGCCGTCCACGTCCATGCAATGCTGCTTGTGGTACCCGCAGTTGTTACGGCAGTACTTTCTGCTCCCGCTGCGCTCAGGTTACCCGCGCCGTCCACGCTGACGATCTTCGCGTAGTAGGTAGCTGCCGCAACGGTTCCACCATTCGTCGAAGGTGTGCCGGTGGGCGCGGATGCGGTGGAGAGGCTGGCGAGCGTCAGTGATCCTGCAATCGCTCCGCCCGAGGGTGAAAGAGAACTCGATGCGGTCTGAATTGCCTGATCTACATAGAACTTGGTTACGGCCTGCACGGCCTGAGCCGCCGGCATCACCTGTGCGCGCACTTGCGCGATGGTTGCCTGGGTTGCCGCGGGCACCACCCAATACTCCGTGCTTGCAGTGCCGTCGCTCATGTTATAGACCGCTGTATAAAACAGGCCCGCGGGCGACGATCCAAGATTTGGAACCAGGCTCACGCTCACGAACCCGTTCGCGCCAATCGTCGCGATCGTCCGGCCTGCGGCTACAGCATCGCCGCTGGCAGTGGTAAATGCAGGCCAGCTCAACTGCAAAGTTCCTGAGCCGGGCGCTCCACTGGCCAGATACACCGTTCCCTGCACGGTTGTTGTGCTGATCGTCTGTGCATAGGCCACCCATGCCCATGCCAGACTAATCAGAGTCATTCCCATCCATCTGCCGGCGCTAAGCCACGTCATCTTTGTGAGCTTCATGCGAGTTCTGTCCTTCTTCCTTTTTCACGGGCGAGGTCAAGGCGCACTGCCGCGTGGTCAGTGCGCCATGACCGCTTTTCTATCGACTTTTCCAGTTGTTTACCGAGCCCAGGTGCAGCCGGACTTCTTCCATCAGCCTTCCGGCTCGTGGCTTCCGCCCGCTGTTTCCGCGTCTTCCTCGCTCATTTCGGCAAGCCATTCCGGCTCGGTTGCCCAGTCGCTTGCCAGGCTGCGGATGGTTTGGGTTATCTCGGCCGAATTCAGTTTCTCGCGATCCTCGGCCAGGTTGTACAAGAATCTGGCGCTCTGGATGTGGCCTTCCATGGAACTTCTGGCCAGCGCCCGGGCAATTTCGATGCTGCTCTCTTCGAGCACCATGTCGGCCGCGAGCCGCATTTCCGCCGCGCCTTTACGGTTGGTGTTTTGTTGCTCGGTTTCCTGTTCACGTGGCGAATTCATCACCACGAACTTTCGTTCCGCCTCAATCATCTGTCCGCCGATCCCAGACAGCCTTCCACGGTTTTTGCCTGCACTTACGCAGAAAAGAAAAAGGGCGATCCCTGTCTGGAATCACCCGCGCATCGATTGAATGCAGTTACTCAAGCCGCGGCAACCTGCAACCCGCCTGCATTCCGGGTTTGCTATCAGCCACTTCTCTGCGGCTGCGAAGCCTCGGAAGGAGTCCGACAAGATAGGAGAGACTGACACGCTCTCCGTTGTTCACGCTTTTCGTTATGAATGTTTCAAGGATAGCGAATGTCGCAGTAATTCAATGCAAACTGCACAGTGCTCAATCCCGCGATTCTTTTCAATGAGTTACGCTGCCCTCGCGTTGACGGTTTTGTTGACACGGAATTCTGCGCGGACCTGTTGCTGCTTTGTGCGCCTCGCGGTGCACGCCGGAATCCAATGACTGGCGGAATGCACTACCATATCCGAGTGAGTTCGACGGCGAAGCACGATCCAATTCTTCTGGTCCACGGCGGAGCCTGGGCCATTCCCCGCGATGCAGAGGCGGCGCATGAGGCCGGCGTACAGAATGCCCTGGACGCGGGCTATGCGATTTTGTCGCGCGGCGGTTCGGCCCTGGATGCGGTTGAGGCCGCCGTCACCATTCTTGAAGACGACCCCACGTTTGATGCGGGCCGCGGTAGCTTTCTTACCTCGGACGGGCGCGTACAACTGGACGCGTTACTGATGGATGGAGGCCGCATGAAGGCCGGCGGCGTGGCCTGCGTAGAGCGGTTGCGCAATCCCATCCAGGCGGCGCGGCTGGTGCTGGAGAAAAGTCCGCACGTTTATATTGTCGGCGCCGGTGCAGAGCAGTTTGCGCTGGCCCACGGCATGAGCCTCATCGACAATGCCGAGCTGGTGCTGGACCGCGAGCGCGAGCGGCTGGCCGCAGCGCAGGCGCGGCAGGCAGCCGGATTTGCCGATGACACGTTCTCCGGTCACAAGGACGACAAGAGCCCTGAGACTGCGTTCGCGCACGATGCCAGCTCCCACTCCCACGATACGGTGGGCGCTGTTGCTCTCGACGCGCGCGGCAATCTGGCGGCGGCCACCTCGACCGGCGGCACGCTGAACAAGACGCCGGGACGCGTGGGCGACTCGTCGCTGATCGGCTGTGGCTGCTATGCGGACAATCTGGCTGCGGCGGTTTCACTCACGGGCTGGGGCGAACCGATCATGAAGTTGGTGCTGGGCAAGTGGGCCACGGACCGTGTGGCCGCGGGCACCACGCCGGAACTGGTCGCGCGCGAGGCCATCGCCTATCTCTACAACCGTCTTGGCGGGCACGGCGGCATTATTCTGCTCGGCCCCGATGGACGATTTGGCCTGGCGCACAACACGCCCGCGATGGCCTGGGGCATAGCAACGGTTTCGGGATCCCGCACCGGGCTGACGGTCTGATTCAACTATGCTGATTCTCGCCTCTGCTTCACCACGCCGCCACGAACTGCTTGCGCAGGCTGGCTTTTCATTTCAGATTCATCCAGCGCACATTCCTGAGGACCCGCTGCCCGACGAAGACCCCATCGTCTACGTCACGCGCCTGGCGCGGGAGAAGGCGCAGGCCGTGTTCGACGAGCTTGGCGACCCGGAGGCGGTGGTGCTGGGCGCGGACACCACGGTTACGCTCGACAATCACATCCTGGGAAAGCCCGAGGACCCCGGCGACGCGGCGCGCATGCTGCGCCTGCTCAGCGGCCGCACGCATCGCGTCATCACCGGCGTTGCCGTGGTGACGGCGACCAGGGCAGAAGTGGCAGCGGAGGTGACCGCGGTGCGCTTTCTTACGTTGTCCGATGAGGAGATTACCGCATACATTGTCACCAGCGAGCCGATGGACAAGGCTGGCGCTTACGCAATCCAGGGCCGCGCGGCGCGATGGATTCCGCGCATCGAGGGCTGCTACTTCAATGTAGTCGGGCTGCCGCTGGCGCTGGTCGCCACGCTGCTGGAATCAGTGAACGCCTAACGGCCGAGGTAGACGCGGTATTGCGTCTCGAGGATGCCGGCGGCGCGCGCCAGCGCGAGCTTGGCAACGTTGTACTGGTAGAGGCTCTCCACCAGATTATTTTGCGCGCTGGCCAGAGTGGCCTGCGCGGTTACCAGCGGAAGGTTGTCGTCCACGCCGGCATTCACGCGGTCGGTCTCGTCGCTCAGGGCGCTGGTGGCCAGTTCCACGTTGGAGCGCGCCACCTCCACCAGCTTCGCGGTTGCGTCCACGTCGAGCAGCGCGTCGCGCACCTGCTGGTCAATGTGGTTGCGCAGGTCGGCAAGCTGAAAGCTAACGGCTGAAAGCTGGGCTGCTGAGGCATCCTCATCGCCGCGCAGGCTGGCCTCGCGGAAGAGGGGAACGCTGAGCGTGCCCATGGCCACAAAATTGCCGTGGGTGCCTGCGCCGTTCACCGTGTCCACGCCCCAGAAGCCGCCAAACTTCAGGGTGGGCAGTCGTTCACTGCGATAGGCGGTGTGGACGGCACGAAGCTCCACAACCTGATTCTGCAGGTTCTGGTAGTCCTGCCGGTTCTTGTAGGCAGTGGCGCGCACTTCCTCGGGGGCCTGCGCGGCCAGATCGCTATATGGCGCGGGGTCAGTGAGCTGAATCTTCTGGCCGGGGTCGATCCCGATTTCGCGTTTAAGCAGGATCAGATCCTTCTGCAACTCGTTCTGTGCGGCAATCAGCGCCTGCTGCTGAGACTGGAGCTGGACACGCGCGCGCAGCTCATCCAGATTTGCCACGGTGCCGGCCTCGTGTGCCGCATGCGCCTGGTCAAGCAGCACCTGGTCGGCTGCCTCCAGCGCGCTTGCGTTATCCACGTTGCTGGCCGCAGCAATCGCGCGCAGATAAGCCGTCGCCACCTGCTGGACGACTTCGCCGCGGGCCGACATCTTGGCAAAGTAGGCCGCGCGCTCGGCTGCGCCTGCCGCTTTCCAGGCAGCGATCACCGGACCGGAGAAAAGCGTCTGGTTAAAGTTGATTTGTCCCTGCGTCAGGTCGTCGCGGGTAATGAAGGATAGTCCCGCGGGCAGGATTCCGCCGGGAAACATGGGGGTGAATTTGCTGATGGTGCCTGGCCCAAAGCCCAGCGCCACAAGGTCGTGCTGGAAAACTCCGGTGCCGCCGCTGAGCGTGATGTTCGGCAGAAACTCCTGCAGTGCCTGGTTTTTTCCCCCGCGGATGGTCTTTTCTCCGTTCTCGGCTTCCTTAAGACCAAGATTGTTTTCGAATCCCCGGCGCACAGCATCATCCAGCGAGAGCTTCAGGGTCTCGTCGCTGATCGGCTGCGCTGTCACGCTTCCCCAGAAAGGATTGGAAGCGGAGCTTGGATTGCGCATCTGGGCATGGGCGGCTGTGCCCGGCCCGGCCAGAGCCAGAATCGCCAGAACGGCAGGCGCCGCGGCCCGCCAAAAGACAAAATGAACCCCTAGCTTCACCTTCACTATTTTCTCAGATGAGCCAGAAGCGCAGAGGATTCGGCGGCTCCACTGCAAATTTATCCACACCTGGCGTTTGCGGCAGCAGGCAGGGCCTGGGCAGCAGCGGATGTGCCGGGATAGCGGCAGAGAGCCGGCTTGTGCGATGCTGAAGAGGCTGTATCTTAAGGAAAACAAGCTCAGCAAGTTGCCAAATGCCCGGGTTTTGCATCAAAACCATTTGGTGCGAAGCGCATCCTCGATACGAATCGAGAGAGGTGCGCTTGCCACATGCACCCTCTACCCGGGTAAACTTCATTACGGAGACCATGATGCGAAAGAAGTGGATGCAGGCCGTTTGGGCCGTGATTGGAATTGCTGCGTTGAGCAG
>JAJXZL010000041.1 GCA_021780075.1 Acidobacteriota bacterium | reverse complement strand
AGGGCGTACTCGATGGTGGGCAGCGTGGCCACGATGCGGGTGTCGTCGGTGATGGTGGAGCCGTCCTCGGTGAGCGGGACGTTGAAATCGACGCGGATGAAGACCCGCTTGTTGGTCAGGTCGATGTCGCGAATGGAGAGCTTGGACATGGGACGGTGCCTTCCTTGGGTGGGTAACTAAATCTTTTCGCCGGGAATGATGGCGTCCATTTCAATTTCGATGCGCCATGCGGGGTTGAGGAGCGTGGCGACGACGACCATGGTGGCGGCAGGACGGACATTGCCGAAGAATTCGCCATGGACGCGGCCGACGGCTTCCCAGTCTTCGGCGTGGGTGAGATACATGCGTGTACGGACGACGTGGTCGAATGAGGCTCCGGCTTTGGCGAGGGCTTCAGCCGCGATGGCAAAGATGCGGCGCGTCTGGCCGGCGGCATCTTCGTTGTCCGCGCCGACGGGGCCGGTTCCGGCAAGGTGAACTGCGTTGCCCACGCGCACGGCGCGGGAAAAGCCGATGATGGGCTCGTAGGGAGAACCGCCGCTGATGTTCTGTCGCATGAGGTCAAAGGGTCGTGGTCTCCCACCCATGACACGGTGAAGCTGTGTCACGGATGGGTACCCGAGGTTCGAGGCCGCTTACAGGCCTTTCTTGGACAGGAAGCCGATGAGATCGACGACGCGGTTGGAGTAGCCCCACTCGTTGTCGTACCAGCTGAGGACCTTGACGCTGTTGCCGACGACCTTGGTGAGGGGCGCATCGACGATGGAACTGCGCTTGTCGCCCTTGAAGTCGGAGGAGACGAGTTCGCCGGCCTCGTAGCCGAGGATGCCCTTGAGCTCGCCTTCGCTGGCGGCCTTGAGGGCGGCGTTGACGGCCTTGGCGTCAGTGGTCTTTTCGCTGATGAAGGTGAGGTCAACGATGGAGACGTTGGGTGTTGGGACGCGGATGGCGAAGCCGTCGAGCTTGCCGGCGGTCTCAGGGATGACCAGCTTGAGTGCCTTGGCAGCGCCGGTGGAGCTGGGAATCATGTTGATGGCGGCAGCGCGTGCGCGGCGGAGGTCCTTGTGCGGGAAGTCGAGGATGACCTGGTCATTGGTGTAGCTGTGGATGGTAGTCATGATGCCGCTGACGATGCCGAATTCCTTGATGAGCACCTTGACGACGGGTGCCAGGCAGTTGGTGGTGCAGCTGGCATTGGAGATGACGTTGTGCTTGGCCGGATCGTACTTGTCCTGGTTGACGCCGAGGACGAGGGTGATGTCTTCATTGCTTGCGGGAGCGGAGATGATGACCTTCTTGACCGTAGAACCGAGGTGAGCCTTGGCCTTGGTTGCATCGGTAAAGTGGCCTGTGGACTCGACAACAATCTGCGCGCCAACTTCGGCCCAGGGCAGCTTAGCGGGGTCTCTTTCAGCCCAGACCTTGATCTTTTTGCCATCGACGGAGATGAAATCGTCGCCCGCGGCAATCTGATTGGGCAGATTGCCCAGGATCGAGTCGTACTTGAGCAGGTGCGCCAGCGTTGCCGGGCTGGTCAAATCGTTTACGGCAACAAAATCAATCTCCGGATTGCCGAGCGCGGCGCGCAAAACGTTGCGGCCAATTCGGCCGAAGCCGTTGATGCCAACCTTAACTGCCATGTGTATTCTCCTTCGTAATCGATGAGGCTGAGGTTTTGGGGTCGTAGCGTTCGGCGGCTGAAATTAGGCTCCAGTAGGCAATTCCACCAAACCCTTGATCGTAACATCTGCGACTAGAGAGACGAAATAAAAACGCATTCGTTTTGACTTCGTGGCAGACTCCTGTCCAGACCATTGTGCGGTGCGCATTGGAGGACGGTATGTGACGAGATGCACAGCATTTGCAGCACCCCGCACAAATATGGTATCCCGGTAACAAGATGAAGGTGCTGAAAGCGGCATGAGACGAAGATCCAGACGCGCTCCCAATATTTCGGAATCCACTGGCAAGATAGGTCAGGAAATCCCTTTGAATCAGCCGCGGCCTCTTGTGCCGCTCTACCCGGACGAAATAGCGGCACGCGGACCGCAGGCTGGCGAACCGCAGCAAGAAGCGCCGCGTCAGCAGGCGCCAGTGCGGCAGGCGGCTCCGCAGCAGCGGCCGGTGCAGCAGGAGTGGGGACAGGCGGCGGAACCGGGTCGGCTTGAGATGGAGACGCAGCCGGAATCGCCATCCGTGCCTCCGCCGGAGGCCGAGGCAGCTTCGCGGTCACCGCAGGCGCCAAAGGGCTATGTGGTGCTGGCGATTGGCCTGCCGGGCTCGGGCAAGACGACGTGGTTCCGGCGGCGAGGGGTGACGCCGCTGTCGAGCGATTTGCTGCGGAACATTCTTTTCGACGACGTGGAGGAGCAGCGCTACCAGGGACTGGTGTTCTCCACGCTGCGCTCGCTGCTGCGGGCCAGACTGATTGCGCGGATGCCGTGGAACTATGTGGACGCGACGAATCTTTCAGTCCACGAGCGGCGGCAGTGGATCAAGATGGCCAAGAGCTTTGGCTACGAGGTGCAAGCGGTATTTTTTGATGTACCGCTTGAAGTTTGCCTGGAGCGTAACCGCTCACGGGACCGCATGGTAGCCGAAGAGGTGATGCGCAAGATGGCCGAGAAGCTGAAGCCGCCTGTTTTTGAAGAAGGCTTTGCGAAGATCACCGTGGTGCGGGTGAAAAGCGCGGGCTGAGCGGACGGGCACAAGGAGACTGCAGCATGAGCACTTCCCACACTCCGGCTCCTTATGTTGAGCCGTGGCTGCGCGGGACGCATGGCGATGTTCCGGCAGTGGGGCGCGCGGTGCTGCACGCGCTGGAACTGGCTCTGGATGACCTGACGAAGTGGACGCAGGGGCTGACGGATGCCGAGGTCCATGCGCAGCCGTTGGGACTGACAGCGATTTCGTATCACCTGAAGCATATCGCGCGGTCGACGGACCGGATCCTGAGCTATGCCGAGGGCAAGCAACTTTCAGCGGAACAACTGGCGGCGATGAAGGGTGAGCAGGGCGGCGAGGAAACGCTGGCAGAACTGCTGGCCGAGGTGGAGATTTCCCTGAGCGATGCGGGGGAGCGGGTGCGGGTGCTGGCGACTGCGGACTTCAACACCTTCCGCGGGGTGGGGCGGAAGCAACTGCCCACCTCGATTGGTGGGGCGCTGATCCATGTGGCAGACCACGCACAACGGCATGTGGGCCAGGTGGTGACCACGGCCAAGGTGCTGCGGGCGCTGCGCGGCTGATGAACTTGTTCTGCAGCAGCGGAACCCTCAGGATATCCGTTTCAAATCAATGAGTTAAGGTGCGGCTTTTGTGCGTGGCGGGCTCGTGTGGAGTGGCGCGGGAGCGGCGCTGCTCCGCAGCCGCGTGGACTTTGTGCGCCTATTGTCTCCGTTAAACCACTGATTAGAAATAGCTTATTGTCTTGACGCCGACGGCCTGCGGAGGCCGGAGCGAGCACGCACAAAATATGCACAAATTGCGCATAATGTACGCGCTAAGCCTTTGATTTGCAAGAACTATGCAAATCTGGATGGTGATGCGCATCACTGAACTCGTTTGTGACATGGAGGAACATACATCGGGCTTGGGAGATGTTCCGCGTGCGAGCCAGGAGGCAAGCGAGCGATGCGGCAACGGGCGGCGAAGCTCACATTGGGTAGAGCCAGCGGAGGCGATCGAGGATGACATGGAGCGGTGAATTTCGCTCGAAAAGCATGAGCGCCGCGCAGGCGCTGTGTGCGGTGCGCTCGGGTGATCGCGTATGGATTCAATCGGGGTGCGGCACGCCTTCAGTACTGGTGGAATCGCTGGTGGCGCGCGCGCCTGAGTTGCGCGATGTGGAGATCATCCACATGAAGACGCTGGGCAGCGCGGATTATACGAAGCCCGAGTATGCGGGGCACTTTCGCCATCGTGGATTGTTTCTAGGCGAGAATGTGCGTGAGGCCGTGGCAGCAGGGCGCGCCGACTATACACCGATCTTTCTGAGCGAGATTGAGGGCCTGTTTGAGCGCGGCGAATTGCCACTGGATGTAGTGCTGATGCAGGTTTCACCGCCGGACGCGCACGGTTTTGTAAGCCTGGGCACGACGGTGGATTGCACGTTGACGGCGGCACGCTATGCGAAGGTTGTGATCGCAGAGGTGAATGAACGGATGCCGCGCACGCTGGGCGACACGTTTATCCATGTCAGCCACATAACCGCTCTGGTAGAGACGTCGCACCCGCTTCTGGAACTCCACTCGGAGCCGTTTACTGAAATGCACCTGCGCGTGGCGCGCAACGTGGCGTCATTGATTCCCGATGGCGCAACGTTGCAGACGGGTATCGGCGGCATTCCTGACGCGGTGCTGGCGTGCCTTGAAGACAAGCATGATCTGGGGATTCACACGGAGATGTGCTCGGACGGGGTGATTGATCTGATCGAGGCCGGTGTGATCAATGGCGAGCAGAAGTCGCTGCTGCGGGGCAAGGCGGTTGCCGCGTTCGTGCTGGGCACGCAGCGGCTGTTTGACTTCATCCATGAAAACTCGAGCTTCGAGTTTCGATCGATCAGCTACACGAACGATCCGTTTGTGGTGGCGCAGAACGACCGCATGGTGGCGATCAACTCTGCACTGCAGGTGGATCTGACGGGGCAGGTGTGCGCTGATTCGCTGGGCACCAGGCCCTTCAGTGGATTTGGCGGGCAGGTGGATTTCATTCGCGGAGCGGCGCGCTCGCGTGGTGGCGTTCCGATTATTGCGCTGCTTTCGACGGCGCAGCGCGGCGCGGTGTCGCGGATTGTCCCGGTTCTTGAGCCGGGCGCGGGCGTGGTGACGTCGCGCGCGGATGTGCACTATGTGGTGACGGAGCATGGCGTGGCCTATCTGCACGGCAAGACATTGCGTGAACGCGCGAAGGCGCTGATTGCGATTGCCGAGCCGCGCTTTCAACAGGAACTGGAAGATTTTGCAGTGCGTGCGCATTATCTGGAGCACAACGCGGCAGTGGCCGCGTACGCCTGAAGGGGCGGCATTTACTGGAGAGGAGCAGGGACGCATGGACGCGGAAAAGCGGGATCGAGGCTTGCTGCGAGTGGATGTGAATGAGTGCAAGGGATGCGGGCTGTGCGTGGAGGCGTGTCCGCCGAAGGTGATCGTGTTGAGCGAGAAGCTGAACCACTATGGATATCGCACGGCGACGTATACGGGCGCGGGCTGCACGGGGTGCGGCATCTGCTTCATGGCTTGTCCCGAGCCGGGTGCGATTACGGTGCTGCGTGCGGTGAATCGCATGGCCGGTGCGGGGCGCGGCGTAAGCGCCGTTGTGAAGGAGGCGACAGCATGCGCAAGCAATTGATGAAAGGCAATGAAGCAGTTGTGAAGAGCGCGATTCTGGCCGGATGCCGCGCGTACTATGGGTATCCGATTACGCCGGCGAGCGAGATTGCGGAAGCGGCGGCGAACTATCTGCCGCAGGTGGGTGGAGTGTTTCTTCAGGCCGAGAGCGAGGTCGCGGCTATCAACATGCTGTATGGCGCGTCGTCGGCGGGCGTGCGCTGCATGACGGCATCGAGCGGGCCGGGCATCAGCCTGATGCAGGAAGGCATCAGCTACATGGCGGGCGCGGAACTGCCCTGCGTGATTGCGGACATCACGCGCGGCGGGCCGGGATTGGGCAATATTGCATCCGAACAGAGCGACTATCACCAGGCGGTGAAGGGCGGCGGCAATGGCTGTTATCACACGATCGTGCTGGCGCCTTACTCGGTGCAGGAGATGGCTGATCTAACGGCGCTGGCGTTCGAGCTGGCGGATCGCTACCGGACACCGGTGATGCTGCTTGCGGATGGCTTCGTGGGGCAGATGATGGAGCCGGTGGAGTTTTCGCAAACCGCCGCAGAGACGCACCTGCCGAAGTGGGCAGTGGCGGGCACAGCTGAGTCGCGCGGGAATCTGATTACGTCGCTGCACATGGGCAGCGACGACCTGGAAGCGCATGTGCGCCATCTGGAGGCCAAGTACAAGCTTGCGGAGCAGAACGAGACGCGCGCCGAAGAGTGGCATACCGATGACGCAGAGATTGTTCTGGTGGGTTACGGCATCGTAGGGCGCATTTTGAAGGCAGTGGTTGCGGACGCACGCGCCGCTGGCCTGAAGGTGGGCCTGCTGCGTCCCATTACGCTGTTTCCATTTCCGACGCAGCATTTTCAACGGCTGGTACCGCGGGCGCGCGTGTTTCTGGTGGTGGAGATGAGCACAGGCCAACTGGTGGAGGATGTGCGTCTGGCGTTGAATGGCGCGCGGCCCGTGGAGTTCCTGGGGCGCATGGGCGGCAATGTGCCGTCGCATGAAGAAGTACTGGAATTTGTGCGGAAGCTGGCGCGGCGGACTCCGCCAGCGCTGGCACTGGATGAGGAGCGGATGGCCCATGTCTAGCGAATTGATTTCAGAGTACGAGGTGGTGCATGGCAAGGCGAAGGTCTTCTACGAGACCTACGAGCGGAAGGAGGAGCTCCAGCACCAGACGCACTATTGTCCCGGGTGCGGGCATGGGACGATCCATAAAATGCTGGCGCACGCCATCGACGAGCTGGAGATTCAGGACAGGACGATTCTGGTGAGTCCGGTGGGCTGCTCGGTGTTTGCGTACTACTACTTTGACGTGGGCAATGTTCAGGCGGCGCACGGGCGCGCACCGGCGGTGGCCACGGCGCTGAGGCGCAGCAGGCCGGGCAGTATTGTGGTCGGCTACCAGGGCGATGGGGATCTGTCGGCCATCGGGTCGGCGGAAATTCTGCATGCGGCGAATCGCGGCGAGAACATTACCGTGATTTTTGTGAATAACGCCATCTACAGCATGACGGGCGGGCAGTATGCTCCGACAACGCTGCTGGGGCAGAAGAGCACGACAACTCCGCGAGGCCGGAGTGCGGAGACTGAAGGCTACCCTCTGCACGTGAGTGAACTGCTTGCCACGCTGGAGGCGCCTGTCTACATTGAGCGCGTGGGGCTTGGCGACAACAAGCAGATTGCGCAGGCGGGGCGCGCGATTCGGCGGGCCGTGGAGAACCAGGTGAGGGGACTTGGCTTCTCGCTGATCGAGGTGCTGTCGCCTTGTCCGACGGTGTGGAAGATGCAGCCTGTGGAGGCGCAGCACTGGGTGCGCGACGTGATGGAAAAGACTTTTCCGCTGGGAGTCTATCGCGACCGTACAAAGGAAGCGCAGCCGTGGCCCGCACACGAAGCCGCACCGTCGCTTGAGAAGATTCCGCAGATTCTTGGCGTGGCGGATGAGGATTTGCCTGAGGGCAATGCGTTGCCAAGAGCAGAGGCAGAGCACGTGGATTTGCATGTGCGGGTGGCAGGCTTTGGCGGTCAGGGTGTGCTGCTGCTGGGCGAAGTGCTGGCGGAGGCCGGTCTGGATGCGGGATTGGAGGTCTCATGGCTGCCGTCGTATGGGCCGGAGATGCGTTCTGGCACGTCGAACTGCCATGTGCGGTTGTCGCGGGAGCCGATTGACTCGCCGCTGGTGACGGTGCCGAACGTTCTGGTAGCGATGAATGAGCCGTCGCTGCGCAAGTTCGACCAGAGCGTGCGCCCGGGCGGATGGGTGATTTATAACGGCGAGGCATTTCCCGAGGATTGCAGGCAGAAAGACCTGCGCGTGCTTGCGCTTCCGTTTACGCAGGTGGCCAATGAACTGGGCGATGCGCGCGCGGCCAACATGGTGATGCTGGGCGCGCTGCTGGAGATTGCAGGAGCGCTGCCGCAGGCAAGCATCGATGCCGCGCTCAAGCGGCTGGTGAAGAATCCGCGCTGGGTTGCGCTGGACGAACGCGCACTGGCGCGCGGACGGGAGCTGTACAGAGAGTCGTGCCGGGAGGTTTGTCATGAAGGCTGAAGTGGATCCGAACGTGATTGTGTATTTCGGCGGCGAATATATTCCGCTGCGCGATGCGCGCGTGGGGATACTGACGCATGCACTGCACTACGGCACAGGTGTGTTTGAGGGGATTCGCGCGTACTGGGATGAGGCAGCGCAGGAGCTGTTTGTGCTGCGCCCGGTGGAGCACTTTGAACGCTGGAAGCAGAACTGCGGCATTCTGCGCATTGAAGTGCCGGCAACGCCGGAGGAACTGACGGCCATCACGGTGGAGCTGATGCGGAGGAATCATTTTCGCACGAACGTATATGTTCGGCCGCTGGCCTACAAGAGCGCGGAGCGCGTAGGTGTGTGCCCGGACGATCAGGATGCGTTTGCCTTGATTGCGCTGCCGTTTGGCGATTATCTGCACGCGGACAAGGGACTGCACGCTGGCGTGAGCTCGTGGCGGCGGATCGAGGACAATGCGATTCCGGCGCGAGCGAAGGTTTGCGGCGCTTATGTGAACAGCGCGCTGGCCAGCGACGATGCGCACCGCAATGGATACGACGAGGCAATTCTGCTGGACGAGAGCGGGCATGTGGCCGAAGGTTCGACGTGCAATCTTTTCATGGTGCGCAAGGGGACATTGATTACGCCGCCGGTGCACGGGAATGTGCTGGAGGGAATTACGCGCGACTGCGTGATGCAACTGGCGCGGCGCGAACTCGGTTTGCAGGTCGTAGAGCGGCTGATCGATCGCAGCGAGCTGTACATCTGCGACGAGTTGTTCCTGACCGGGACCGCCGTGGGTGTGGAGGCTGTGGTGCGCGTGGATCATCGGCCGGTGAAAGATGCGGCCATGGGCGCGACGACGCGCGCACTGCGGGAGTTGTACTTTGATGCAGCGCGCGGCCATCTAGAGGCGTATCGGCAGTGGCTGGTGCCCGTGGGCGGGATGCGAGCGGGGACCGAATCCGGGCCTGAGCGAGTGACGGTTTCGCTTGTGAGTTGAAAGGAATTTGAGCGCAGACCGGTGAGACACCCGTGGAGAGGCCTGGCAAAGGCAAGGAGGGTGAAGCGATGCTCACGACGAAAATCAAGGGGAATGCGTATGACGTTGCCATCGAGAACTTCGATGCGGCAGCGGACGCGATGGCACTCGACAGCGCCACGCGGGAAATCATCAAATATCCGGAACGGGTGCTGGCAGTCAGCGTGCCGGTGCGCATGGACGACGGGCGCATTCATCACTTTGACGGCTACCGCGTGCAATACAGCTCAGTGCGCGGGCCTGCGAAGGGCGGTATCCGCTACCACCCGCAGGTAACCCTGGATGAAGTAAAAGCGCTGGCCATGTGGATGACGTGGAAATGCGCGGTGGTGAATATTCCCTTCGGCGGCGCCAAGGGTGGAATCGCCTGCGACCCAAAGCATATGTCGCAGGGCGAACTGGAGCGGATGACGCGCCGCTACACAAGCGCGATTCTGCCGCTGATTGGGCCGGATCAGGACATTCCAGCGCCGGATGTGTACACGAATGCGCAGACCATGGCCTGGATCATGGATACCTACAGCGCGACGAAGGGGTACGCAGTCCCCGGCGTTGTGACAGGCAAGCCGATCTGCCTTGGTGGATCGCTGGGGCGCAATGAAGCCACGGGCCGCGGCGTGTTCTATGCAATCCAGAGCGCGTGCGAGCACCTGCACATGGGGTTGAAGGGCGCAACGGTTGCGGTGCAGGGCTTTGGGAACGTGGGCTCGATCACTGCGCAGATGCTGCACGAGGCGGGAGCAAAGGTGATTGCGGTGAGCGATTCGACCGGCTGCGTCTACAATCCACACGGGCTGGATATTCCTGCGCTGATGCATCTGAAGGCGCTCACCGGGCGTGTGGAGGGATTTCCCGAGGCGGAGAGTATCGCGCATGATGAACTTCTGACGATGACATGCGACATTCTTGTGCCGGCGGCGCTGGAGAATGCGATTGATGAGGACAACGCATCGGCGGTGCGCGCGCGGATGATTGCCGAGGCGGCAAATGGACCTGTCACTCCCGCGGCGGACAAGGTTCTGGAAAGCATGGGCGTATTCCAGATTCCCGACATTCTGTGCAACGCGGGCGGAGTGACGGTCTCCTATTTCGAATGGGTGCAGAATGAGCAGCACCTGTTCTGGGAGTCGCAGGATGTGTACAGTCGCCTTGAACGCGTGATGAAGACTGCCTTTCGCGATGTGCTGAACCTGCATGAGGAGCGGAATGTGCCGATGCGCATAGCAGCGAATATGCTGGGCATCGGGCGTGTAGCAGAAGCTGTGCGTCTGCGCGGATTCTGCCCGTAGGGTCTGCAGCTAATTGGTCTGTAAACACCGGCGAAGCAATCCATCCGGGCGCACGTGTGCCGGGATGATGCCGTCAGCGGAGCGGGTGCGCAATGTTTCCTTGGAGTCTGCCGCGAGGCTCGCAAGAGACGTCACAGATTCTTGACTTCATCCATCTTCTCAAAAAAGTGCCCCATCTTCTCCTGCTTGGTGCGCAGGTAACGCTCGAAGCTCTCCTGTGGCTCGACCTCGGCGGAGACGCGCTCCGTGACGACGATGCCGGCGGATTCAAGCGCGGCCACCTTTTCCGGATTGTTGGTGATGAGACGGACCTGTGAGACGTTGAGCAACTTGAGAACGGCAGCGGGCAGCTGGTAGGCGCGGCAGTCGGCGGCGAAGCCCAGCTCCTCGTTGGCTTCCACGGTGTCGCGTCCCTGGTCCTGGAGTTCGTAGGCTTTGAGCTTTGCCATCAGGCCGATGCCTCGCCCCTCCTGCTGCTCGTAGAGCAGAATCCCCGCGCCCTTTTGTGCGATGAGGCCGAGCGCAAGTTCGAGTTGCAGGCGGCAATCGCAGCGGAGGGAGCCGAAGACGTCGCCGGTGAGGCACTGAGAGTGAATGCGGACCAGTGGTGGCGCAACATGGATGTCGCCCAGGACAAGGGCGACCAATCCTTCCACCTCGTCTTTGCTTGCGTTGCGGGTTTCGGCTTCGTTGCAGGGGCGCGGATCGGACATGGCACCCTCAAAGCCGAGAATGCGGAAGTGTCCCCAGCGAGAGGGGAAATCGGCTTCGGCAACTTTTTGAACGCTTTCCAATGGCATGCCTCTATTTTACGGCGTATTGCGTGAGGGTGTCTTTCACGGGACACGTGGCGGGTGCAGGTTGCGTTGTGATTGCGTGCGGATGCGGCGAACGCTATTCTTCGGTGGGGCAAAAGAGGCGGGGGGATGGAGCGCTCTATGCAGATCCGGATGGCCGAGCGTGCGGAGGAGCTTGCGGCGGTGCGCATGCTGTTTGAAGAGTACTGGCGGTCGTTCGGATTTGCGCCTTGCTTTCAGGATTTTGGCGAAGAGATGGCCGGCTTGCCGGGGCGCTATGTGCAGCCGGGTGGGCGGCTGGCGGTGGCTTGGGCGGGCGACGAGGCTGCGGGATGCGTGGCGCTGCGAAAGCTGGATGAGCGGCGCGGCGAGTTCAAGCGGCTATATGTGCGGCCGGCGTTTCGAGGGCATGGATTGGGGCGGATGCTGGTGGAGTGGGTGATGGCTGAGGCGCGCGCAGCGGGCTACGTGGAGCTGGTGGCGGACACGATGCCGGTGATGCAGGAGGCGCTGGCGCTTTACGAGCGCATGGGCTTTGAGCGGACGGGGCCCTATGCGGGACAGGAAGCGACGGGGGCGGTGTGCATCCGGAGGACGCTGTGAGGATGCTTCTGGTGGTCTGGCACTGATGCGCGGTACATTGATTGCGTGGTCGATAACAAGCTAATTCTCATCACGCTGCTGGTAAAGCTGGGCGTGGCAGCAGCAGTAGCCAGCGCGCTGGCGCGGTCGCGTACCTTCCAGCGGCTTCTGTTTGCGGAGCAGCGCCGTCACCGTCAGACTGCTGCTTTGCTGGCGTTTTTTCTGGTGCCGCTGACCCTGGGCGTGCTGGTGCGGACCACAGTGCCGAACTTTCTGGCGGCCGATATCTCATTTGAGACGGTGATTCTGCTGGGCCTGCTTCTGGGTCCGGGATGGGCAATGCTGGGCGGTGTAGTGCTTTCAGGGCCGGCGGTGATTCACCATGAGTATCTGGCGCTGCCGTTCAACGCGGTGCTGGGGCTGGGTGCAGGCATTCTGGGCAGGTTTGTGGAGAAGGACGAGATATGGTCGTTTACGCCATTCATCGATCTGAGCCTCTACAGGTGGGTGCGCCGCAACCTGCGCAAGCCGCGCATCGACCGGCAAATACTGCTGCTGTTTCTGATTGCGGCGATGGAGATTTGCCGCGAATGGGTGGCACGCAATCTGCCGCACAAGACGGGACCGCGGCGGCTGTTTGCGCTGACGACGGATGTTTGGAGCCTGCAAGTGCTGGTGTGGCTGTGCGCGCCGATGGTGGTGGGCATTGCACTGAAGGTGTGGAATGCGCTGCGCATTGAGATCAAGCTGGAGGAGCAGAAGCGGCTGCTGCTTGAGGCGCGCCTGGACGCGCTGCAGCGACAGATCAATCCACATTTTCTATTCAATACGCTGAATTCCATTGCTTCCCTGGTGCGCATGAACCCGGAACTGGCGCGCGTGATGACGGTGAAGTTGGCCAATATTCTGCGCGCGTTGCTGAAGGATCACGACACCTATGTTCCGCTGAGCGAGGAGCTGAGCTTTACCGATGATTATCTTGACATTGAAGTCGTGCGCTTTGGTGCGGACAAACTGAAGGTGGAGAAGGAAATCGATCCGCGGACGCTGGGTGTGCTGGTGCCGAGCATCCTTCTGCAGCCGCTGATTGAAAACAGCATCAAGCACGGGCTGGAGCCGCGCATTCACGGGGGCACGGTGACGCTGCGCAGCCGGCTCGACGGAGACCGGGTTCACATTGAGGTGGTTGACGATGGCGTAGGCATCGGCAACCAGCCTGCGACGGCGCTGCGGCGCGAGGGCGCGGGTATCGGGATGAAGAATGTGCAGGAGCGGCTGGAGGTGCTCTATGGCGACCAGGCTCGGTTTACGGTGGTGAGCAGTCCGGGGCGGGGCACGCTGGTTTCAATTGAGCTTCCAGCCAGCCTGCCGGAGACAGCGTAGAGTTCCACGCTGGTCAACAGGAAAGCTGGCCACGCGCATGGTCATTCGCGTTATTCTCACAGAATGGTTCGGTTCACGGTGCTGGCGTCGGGGTCCAAGGGCAACAGCACGGTTGTCTCCGGTGGGCATACGCGGATTCTGGTGGATGCGGGGCTAAGCTGCCGGGAGCTATTCAAGCGGATGCGTCAGGCGGGCGAAGAACCGGAGACGCTGGACGCGATCCTCATCACGCACGAGCATCAGGACCACATCAATGGAGTGGCGGTGACAGCGCGCAAGCTGGGGATTCCTGTCTATTTCACTGAGAGCACGCACCGCGCCTGGATGCGCTGGCTGACGCCGAAGCGGCAGATGAGCTATGCGCAATGGCTGGAGCAGTGCAAACAGCAGGCTGCAGCCCGGCAGGCCGAGGCGGACGCAGCGACGCCAGAAGGCGAAACGGATGAACCGGATACAGTGGATTTGCAGACGAAAGAGGAGGAGCCCGCGCCAGCGGCAGGGCAGAAAGACCCCACATGGCTTCCGGCTGTTGAATACTTTGAGGCCGGCAAGCCGTTCGTGATAGGGGATATAGCTATCAGCCCATTCACCATTCCCCATGACGCAGCGGACCCTGTGGGCTTTGTGCTGCAGGCCGAGGGGGTTCGCATGGCCGTTGCTACGGACCTGGGCTACATGCCGCCCAACGTGAAGGCCCAGCTTAAAGGGTTGGATCTGCTCATGCTGGAATCGAATCACGATCTGGAGATGCTGCGGGATGGGCCGTACCCCTGGTCGGTCAAGCAGCGGGTGCTCTCAAGGGTAGGCCATCTCTCCAATGAGGCGGCGGCGGAGTTTCTTGAGACCGGGTATGACGGACAGGCGGGATACGTCATTCTGGGGCATCTATCTGAAAGCAATAATCATCCGGAACTTGCCAGAGTTGCGGCGGAGCGCGCGCTGAGCGGCCGGGCGAGCCTGCTGGCCAACCGGCTGTTGCTTGCGGAGCAACATCAGCCCTTATTCCCTATTTATTTTTAGATAAACTCGGTTAGAATAATGGTACGGGCATCACTCTGTACCAGTTGGATTGGCAACGGAGACGCCGCGGCGCCTGTGCTGCGGCTAAGTTGAGTCGATTGGTATGTATGCGCAACTTTCGAGGTTGCCGCAGCATCTAACCACTCGGTGAGCTCCATTGCAGGATAAACCGCTTGAGCGATTGCGGTTGAACGCATCCTTCGCAAAGTGAGTCTAAACATTATGGCAAGAACCCGATGTACTGACAGAGTTGTGGGTGCCATCCTGGCAAGCTGGCGATATGACATCTCCGGTATTTCTCCTGAGATGCGCAGAGACTATGAGCATCATCTGGCGGAATGCAGTCGCTGCAGCGCACGGCAGAAGTTTCACCGCAGTCTGGATGTGACGCTCTTTATCCTTACCTCACTCTCCGTATTCTTCTCCTTGTTTGCGCTGGCGGTGATCCGGCACATCAAGCCGCTGGAGCATGTGGCATTTAACATGCTTGGCCTGGATATCTCCTCGATGTACGAGATGCTGGTGTCGGCGGCGATTGCGGGGGTCTGCTTCTCAGTGATTGCTTTTCTGCTGGTTCTTACCGCGACGCCAGCGCCGTCCTACCTGGGTGGCATCGCAGCGGAACGCGCAAAGCTGATTGAAGAGCGGTTGCCGGCAGCGATCAAGTCATTGCGCCCGCGATAAACGCGGATTCGGACCTGAGTTTGAAAAGGCCTCCCAAGCGGGAGGCCTTTGAGTTTTTCCGGGGCAACGCAACTCAGTGATTGATGGAGACGCGGAGGTCGCCGCCGGTCATTTCTTTGGGCAGGCCGAGCTTGAGCAGGTTCAGCAGGGTGGGCGAGATGTCGCGCAGGGAGCCGTCATTGCGGAGGCGATAGTGGCTGGCATCTTCGGCTACATAAATCATGGGCACGGGGTTGGTGGTGTGCGCGGTGTGCGGGCCGCCAGTTACCGGGTCCACCATCATTTCGGCGTTGCCGTGGTCTGCGGTGATGAGCCAGCTTCCGTTCTTTTCTTTGACGGCCTTGTAAATGCGGCCAAGCTGCGCGTCAACGGCCTCGACAGCCTTGATGGTGGGCTCCAGCTTGCCGGAGTGGCCCACCATATCTGAGTTGGCGAAGTTGGCGACGATCAGGTCGAAGGCATTGTCACTGACGGCCTTTACGATGGTGTCGCCGATGGCCTCGGCCTTCATCTCCGGCGCGAGATCGTAGGTGGCGACCTTCAGCGAGGGGATCATGATGCGCTCTTCGCCGGGGAAGGGTACTTCAATGCCGCCATTGAAGAAATAGGTGACGTGCGCGAACTTTTCGGTTTCAGCCACGCGCAGGTTGCGCAGGTGATGAGCTGAAAGGATGTTGGCGAGAATGTTGTCCATCGATTCCGGCAGGATGACGAGGGGCAGCTCGTAGAGCTTGTCGTACTGCGTCATGCAGAGGTAGTGCAGGTTCTTCGGAATCTCGCTGCGCGGAATAGTTTCGTCGAGCGCCTCCCAGCCTTCGAGATCGCGGCCGCCTTTTTTGTTCAGGCCGCTTTCGCGGGCGAGGACGCGGGTAATCTGGCGGGCGCGGTCGGCGCGGAAGTTGAAGTTGATGCAGACGTCTTCGTCGCGGATCTGCCCGATGGGCTTGCCGGCGGCGTCTGTCACGACGAAAGGAACGAGGAATTCATCGGTGGTGCCGCTGTTGTAGCACTCCTTGATGCGGGCGACGGCGTTGGCGTATGCGCCGCCCTCGGCCTTGCCGTTGACCATGGCGTCGTATGCCAAGCGCTCGCGCTCCCAGCGCTTGTCGCGGTCCATGGCGTAGTAGCGGCCGCTGATGGTGGCGATTTTGCCCACGCCATATTCGCGCATCTTCTGCTCAAGCGCGGCGATGTAGCCAGCGCCGGAGGTGGGCAGGGTGTCGCGGCCGTCCATGAATGCGTGGACGAAGACGCGCTCGACGCCGTATTCGCGCGCGGTGCGCAGGAGAGCGTAAAGGTGCTCCTGGTGGGAGTGAACGCCGCCGTCGGAGACGAGTCCGAAGAGGTGCAACTGCCGGCTGTTTTCGCGCGCGCGCTGCATGGCCTGCACAATGGCGGGGTTCTTCTGGAACTCGCCCGAGGCAATCTGCGCGTCGATGCGGGTGATGTCCATCTGCACGATGCGACCGGCGCCGATGTTCAGGTGACCGACTTCGCTGTTGCCCATCTGTCCATCCGGCAGGCCGACGAAGTGCTCCGAGGCGCGGATGAGGGTGTTGGGAAACTCGCGCAGGAGCTTGTCATATGCGGGCTTGCGTGCCAAGGCAATGGCGTTGTTTGCGGTTTCGGCGCGATAGCCCCATCCGTCGAGGATGGTGAGAACGAGAGGACGCTTGAAGATGGACACGGGTGGTTTCCTCGAGTTGCTTGAGATCGATGAGTTGCGGAGTCAGCGGGGTTAGCGGAGTTAGCTAGGTCAGCAGAGCCGATGTGCGATGAGTCGGGAAGCGACCCAGGTCTCAAAATCGAGACCCGGGGCACCCATGTTGCGTTCTGATTCGCTGCGCCAGACGGCTTAGTCGTTGTAGTTGAGGCTTTCAAGGCCGAGGAAGATGGCCCCAGCGCCGAGTTCTTCCTCGATGCGGAGGAGCTGGTTGTACTTGGCGATGCGATCGGTGCGGCTGGCGGAGCCGGTCTTGATCTGGCCCACGCCGGTGGCTACGGCCAGGTCGGCGATGAAGGTGTCTTCGCTTTCGCCGGAGCGGTGAGAGATGATCGAGGTGTAGCCGTAGCGGCGGCCGAGCTCGATGGCGTCTAGGGTCTCGGTAACGGTGCCGATCTGGTTGACCTTGATGAGGATGGAGTTGCCCACGCCCTCTTCGATGCCGCGCTGCAGGCGCTTGACGTTGGTGACGAAGAGGTCGTCGCCGACGAGCTGAATGCGGCTGCCCATCTTGTCGGTCATAATGCGCCAGCCGTTCCAGTCATCCTCGGCCAGGCCGTCCTCAATGGAGACGATGGGGTACTGGCGGCTCCAGTTATCCCAGAAGTGGACCATCTCCTCGCTCGACAGCTCGCGCTTGTCGCTCTTCTTGAAGACGTACTTCATCTTTTCCTTGTCATAGAACTCGCTGGAGGCGGGGTCGAGGGCGATGGCGATCTGCTCGCCGGGCTTGTAGCCGGCCAGTTCGATGGCTTCGAGGATGACTTCGATGGCCTCGGTATTGGATTTGAGCGAAGGAGCGAATCCGCCTTCGTCGCCGACGGCGGTGTTGTAGCCCTTCTTCTTGAGCACGCCCTTGAGCGTGTGGAAGACCTCGGCGCCCCAGCGCAGCGCGTCAGAGAAGCGCTCGGCGCCGACGGGCATGACCATGAACTCCTGGAAGTCCACGTTGTTGTCAGCATGCGCGCCGCCGTTGAGGATGTTCATCATGGGCGTGGGCAGGATGCTGGCGTTGATGCCGCCGAGGTAGCGGTAGAGGGGAATCTCCAATGTTTGCGCGACGGCGCGGGTGGCGGCCATGGAGACGGCGAGGATGGCGTTGGCGCCGAGCTTGCTTTTGTTCGGCGTGCCGTCGAGGGCAATCATGGTCTGGTCAAGGAGGCGCTGGTTGGCGGCGTCCATGCCTTCGAGCTCGGGCGCGATCACGCTTTCAACATTGGCCACGGCCTGCAAGACGCCCTTGCCGAGGTAGTGGCTCTTATCGCCGTCGCGCAGTTCCACAGCCTCATGCTCGCCGGTGGAAGCGCCCGAAGGCACAATGGCGCGACCCATCGCGCCGCTCTCAAGAATCACGTCAGCTTCCACGGTGGGGTTGCCGCGCGAATCAAGAACCTCGCGCGCGCGAATGGCAACAATCTCAGTCATATCAGTCCTCGCAATGCGGTGCAGCAGCCGGTCATTCAGTTTGGGACGGCGATCCACGGCAAGAGCTTCTCCGGCGGCACTATGAATCGTATTCAGTAGCCCTTGCACGTATCCGATCTCCTCGTCCGTCCAACTCAAAAAACGTAGATGTACCGTAGGGATTCTAGCAAACCGCGGGGCGCCGGGCGGTGTGGCAGCGGTCACAGACTGCTAACTTGTTCCACCGATGGCGCATGTCCCTCCGGGGTATCTTCGCTGATTCGTGCTGTACAAGGCACTCAACGCCGTCTGGAAAGCGGCGGATATGGGGCCGCCAAGGTAGCATAAACATTGGTAGAGAACACGCGGACTGCCTTTAGCGTACTCTTTGCCAGGAACTTTTCCCTCAGGTGGAGTTTAAGGCGCACGGAAAGCTTTGTCAGCGAAGAAGGAGATATTCAATGAACCGGCCGATACTTATATTTGCATTGTTTGCCGCAGCTTCAGCCGCTTTGGGAGCGCAGCAGGCGGGCACATATCAGGGGGTTTCCAATCCTCCCGCGGACGACACGATTCTGACGAGTGATGGAGCCCCGGCCAAGCCTTCGCCGGCGCATCGCGCGGCGGCTCAGCCTGCGACTGCTGCACAGGGACAGACGCAGACGCAAGCTGCTCCACGGGCAGCGCTGCGTGCAACGGACGCGACCGCGCCGAACCAAGGCGAGGGCGATGGCACGGACGCCGGCATCGTGCAGGTTGCGCAGCCTGAGGCGCAAGCTCAGCCGCCAGTGCTGGTGAAGCGCTATTCGGCGCCCGATCCGGATGGTGACATCGTGCATCCCGCACCGCTTGGCCCTGACGAACTGGGTGAGGGAACGATGATTCGCGTCCGCCTGCTGAATGGTCTCTCCAGCAACTTCAGCCAGCAGGGCGAGACCTTTCGCGGCAGGGTGGCCAGCGATGTGGTGCTGGGCGACAACGTTTTGATTCCCGCGGGCTCAGAGATTGATGGCAGGGTGGTGGATGCTTCAACCGGCCATTTTGGCGGGCATGGCTCGCTGTATCTGAATCCAGAGAAGGTGACGCTGCCCAGCGGCGCAAGCTACACGCTGCATGCCGAAGTGAACTCGACGCCCGGCTCGCACGCCCGCGTAGGCGCAGAGGGTGTGATCAAACCGGATTCGCAGGTGAAGCGCGACAGCATTGAGTACGGCGGCGCCGTGGGCGGTGGTGCGGTGACGGGGGCATTGCTTGGCGGTCCGGTTGGCGCATTGGCGGGTGGGATCGTTGGAGCAGGTCTTGTGACGACGCATCTCCTGGTCAGCCATCCGCAAGTCAGCCTCGATTCAGGGTCCGTTCTGATTCTGACGGTTACTGACCGGATGCACCTGGTTCCCATCGCCGGCAACGGGCGCTAGCGACGCGCTTCTCGTCCGGCCTGCTACACTCCCAGTTTGTGTTGTGCGAGGGAGGGTTAGATGGCTGAGATGATTCAGGTTGGCGTAGTAGGCGCGGGGACGATGGGTTCGGGCATCGCGCATGTGTTTGCCCGCTCGGGCTTCAATGTGTTGCTGTGCGATGTGGAGCAGCGCTTCCTGGACCGTGCTCTGGGGCAGATTCGCACGAATCTGGGCCGCGAGGCCGCCAAGGGCAAGCTGCCCGAGGCCGAGATTGAGCCGACACTGGCACGGATTACACCGACGATCGATCGCGAAGCGCTGGCCGCAGCGGAGTTTGCCGTGGAGGCAGCTCCGGAACGCATCGATCTGAAATCGGATATCTTCCGCTCGCTTGACCGCATTTTGCGGCAGGACGCCATTCTGGCAACCAACACTTCTTCCATCTCCGTGACGCGGCTGGCTGCGCTGACACAGCGACCTGCGCAGGTGATCGGGATGCACTTCTTCAACCCGGTGCCGGTGATGGCGCTGGTGGAGGTGGTGCGTGGGCTGGCGACGAGCGACGCTACGTTTTCCGCGGTGCATGCGCTGGCTGAGCGGCTGGGCAAGACGCCGGTAGAGGTGAACGATGCGCCAGGATTCGTCTCAAATCGCGTGCTGATGCCGCTGATTAATGAGGCGGCTTTCGCCGTGATGGAAGGCGTTGCAAAACCGGAAGCGGTAGACCAGGTATTCAAGTTGGGCATGGCGCACCCCATGGGCCCACTGACGCTGGCGGACTTTATTGGCCTGGATGTGTGCGTGGACATTATGCGCGTGTTGCAGGAGGGCTACGGCGACCCAAAGTACCGGCCTTGCCCGCTGCTTGTGCGCATGGTGGATGCGGGGTGGCTGGGGCGCAAGTCGGGACGCGGGTTTTACGTCTACGGGAAATAACGGCGCGCCGCTGATCGCATGCTGCCGTGCTCTCCGGTGCGCTCCTGTAATGCATGGGCTGACGGGGAACTGAAGAGGCTTCCGCGACGTATCTTCTTCGACGCGTCTTTGGGGCGTCGAGCGGCCATGCAAACCTTTGGAGACACTCTCGGACAGGTTTTCCGTGCGATCGCGGCGAACAAGCTGCGCAGCTTCCTGACCATGTTTGGCATTGCCTGGGGCGTGGGTTCGCTGCTGGTGCTTGTGGGGCTGGGCGAGGGCTTTCGCAGCGGCCAGCACAGGCAACTTTCCACGCTGGGCAACGACCTGGTGATGATGTGGAACGGGACGATTCCCGCAGTGGCCAACCAGCACACCGGGATGCGCCCGTACCAGCTCACGATGGGCGATGCGGAGGCGGTAAGACGACTGCCTCAGCTGCGCGCCGTGACGGTGGAACTGCGACGGTCGGACCTGTATGAGGTGAGCCAGTGGAACAACACCTCAAACAGCGTGATCGGGGTGGAGCCGAACTACACAGTGGTGCGCTTTATCCCGATGGCGGCGGGGCGCTTTATCGACAACGCAGACCTGGTAGACCGCCGGCGAGTTGTCGTGCTGGGATTCAAGACAGCCACACTGCTCTTCAATGGCCGGCCGACGCTGGGCGAAACCATCACCATCAATGGCACGGCGTTCACCATTGTGGGGGCAGTGGGGAAGATCAGTCGCGGGAACAACGACTTTGACGATCAGAAGGTCTACATTCCTGTCACCACGATGCAGCAGTTGTTTCCGCTGAAGGGCAACAACATTCCGGAGGACGCGCTGACGTCGATCCAATATCAGCCGACCACGCGGGGAAACATCGTGGCGGCCGTTGCTGCCGTGCATCGCGTAATCGCAGAGCGGCATGGCTTCGATCCCTCGATGAAGGACGCGTTTGATGAGTTCGACACGATCCAGGAGGAGAAGATGATCGGGGCGATCTTCACGGCAATGGACGTGTTTCTGGGCGGAGTCGGCATTGTGACTCTGGGCCTGGGCGCGGTGGGCATCATTAACATCATGCTGGTATCCGTGACGGAACGGACGCGCGAGATTGGGCTTTTGAAGGCGCTGGGGGCGACGAAGCGCAGTGTTCTTGCGCAGTTTTTCTGGGAGGGGTTGCTGCTGACGGGGCTGAGCGGACTGATCGGGATTGCTCTATCAGCTGGCTTTATGGCGCTGCTGCAGATTGCGCTGACGGATAAGATGCCGGGATGGGATCCGCCGCGGCTGGTGCCGTGGTCGGCTGCGCTGGCACTGGGTTCTCTGGTGCTGAGCGGCGTAGCGGCAGGGCTTTATCCGGCGAGCAAGGCCGCGCAACTTGATCCGATTGAGGCCCTGCGGCGCGAGTAGCCTACGCAGCTTTTTAAAGGACGCACACCATGTTTAAAGACATCTGGGGCCAGGCCTGGGAAGCGATGGTGTACAACCGGCGGCGCACGGCCATCACCATGATCGGCATGGCGTGGGGCATTGCCACGGTGGTGCTTCTGCTGGCTTACGGAGCAGGGTTCAGCCGCGCCATTGAGGCCATTTTTGCCGAGTGGGGCACGAACATGATCGGCACGTTTCCGGGACGCACGAGCGAGCAGGCGGGCGGCGAGAAATCCGGCGTGCTGGTGCGGTTTACGCAGGATGACGTGGACCGGATCTCGATGTCAGTGCCGGGGATTGAGCATATCTCGCCGGAAGTGTGGAAAGATGTATCGGTGCAGAATGACCTGCATTCCTATACGTGGACGGTGAACGGCGCACTGCCGGTGTTCCAGGACATCTGGAAGCTGGATGTGGACCAGGGACGATTCTTCAATGGCATGGAGGAAGAGCAGCGCGCACACGTGTGCGTGATCGGGTCGGAGTCGAAGGAGAAGCTGTTCTCTGGCGGATGGGCGGTGGGCGAGAATATTCGCCTGAACGGCGTACTCTTCACGATTGTGGGCGTGCTGAAGCCAAAGATGCAGGAGGGCGCGGACAACGATCGCAACCGACAGATCTATGTGCCCTTCAGCACAATGAGCGACATCAAGGACACGAAGTATCTGGATGCCATCTGGTTCAATTATCGCGGCAACTATCAACAGACGGAGCAGAACCTGCGGGCGACGCTGGGCGCGGCGCATCACTTTCGCCCCACGGATCACGATGCAGTCTACGTGGCCAACATCATGACGGAGCTGCACCAGTTTCAGATTCTCTCGATTGCGCTGCAAGTGCTTTTGTCGCTGGTTGGTGCGCTGACGCTGGGCATCGCTGGCATTGGGCTGATGAACATCATGCTGGTGGCGGTGCAGCAGCGCACACGGGAAATCGGCGTGGAGAAGGCACTGGGTGCGCGCAAGCGGCATATCCTGATGCAGTTTCTGGCCGAGGCGTTTGTGATTACGGGCGTGGGTGGAATGAGTGGTATTGCGCTGGCGTATCTTGTGTCCGTGCTGGTGGGACGGATTCCGTTTTATAGCGCGCTGGCCCAGCACGCTGAGGCGGCAGATATCTATCTGAAGATTTCACCTATCTCGGTGATTGTAGCCACGCTCATTCTGGCAGTGACGGGACTGGTGAGCGGCATGATTCCGGCAGTTCGCGCGGCGAATCTGGACCCGATTGAGGCGCTCAGGTACGAGTGATGCGGCAAGTCGAGGGGGGCGCCGCGCGCCTGATTGTTATACCGGCGGCAAGGCGTCCACTACGGGCACTCCGGCGGGGGGAATGAAGCGGAAAGCAGCGGCGGAGATGGCCGCGTTGGGCACCTCGGCGGTAAAGGTAAATCGAGTGAGGGAGCCGTCTACTTCTTCAATTTCTATGGCAGTAATCGTTCCGTCGGCGGTGACGGAGAGCGTGAGCCGCTGGATGCGCTGCTCCTGACCTTTGGGTTGGCCGGTAAGGGTGAAGCGACCATTGGCGGCGGAGGCCAGCTTGAGGTTGTTCAGTTCCTTTTCAAGCTGCGTGTGGCCGAGCAGAAAGCGCAGCGGCGAGCGCAGATCGTCGAGCTGTTTGGCGGGGATGCGCTGCACCTGCGGATCGCCGCGGGTGTAGAACCAGGCGTATTTGCCGTCGAGGAGAAAGAGCTTGCCGGCGGGCGAAGCGTACTCCCACTTCATGCGGCCGGGCTTGAGCAGGAGCAGGGTTCCACTCTCAGTGCGCGACATGCCAAGGCCCTGGTAGCTTTCAGTGAAGCCGGCCTTGAGTGAGTGCAACTGGTTGTAGTGGCGGTCGACGCGCTGGGCCATGTCGTGCACGTTTGCGGGCGCGGCCTGGGCAGCACAGATTGCTGGAGAGATGAGAAGCGCGGCGGCCAGGAAAAAGCCGCCGCGCCTGAACGGAGCGGCCACGCCTACTGCACCATCTGCGTGCAGTTGGTGCCGCCGGCAGGGTCAGCTCTCATGGCACCGCCAGACTCGAGACAGAAGCCGCGGTCGCCGGTTTTGCCGGGCGTGGCGGGAACAGCGGTCGCAGTGTAGCTGGTGATGCGCTCGGCGTTGTTGACGGTGACCTTGGTGCAGTTGGTGATGTTGAAGATGTATCCGGACTTGATGCCGGTGGCCAGTTCGCCATCAATGACCTGCGCGGCAGTTGCACTGGGCGGGCCCGAGTTGGGATCGCCGGCCAGCGACTGCAGATTGCACGCAAATCCTGCTGTGGGATACGTCGACTCATACATCGACTCGGCTTCCTGAATGGTCTGCAGCGACTTTTGCGCGGAGAGCTCGTTGGCGTGCTTGCGGATTTTGCCTGCTGTGGGAATGGCCACCAGCATCAGGATGAGGATGATGGAAATGACGATCAGCAGTTCCATCAGCGTAAAGCCGTTGGGCTGCATTTCGCCGCGCGCGCCGCGCCGTTTGCCAAAGATTGAAAAATTACGCTTCATGGGATTCCAATGCCTCGTGATGCAGGCCGGCACACCGGCCCTTCCGACAAAATGCTACAACGTATAGACGCGAAAAGGAAATGAGACGTTCGGAAAGGCAGGAAACAGGGGAAGAACTTCATCGGACCTAATTGCGAAATTAGCCATGCGAAGAGCGTTTCGCGTGGATGCCGCGTGACAGAAGTTGGCACAGATGGCTGAACCCTATTTCCTGATCTCTTGTTTCTCAACACACAAGGCGGACGCGGTTGAGCTTGATGCCGTCGAGGCGTCCGAGCAGTGTGACGGCGATGCGGTCGGGGTGAAAGAGGCGCTGGGCCATGGTCTGCACCTGCCCGGCCTCGACGGTGTCAATGCGCGCGATGATCTCTTCAGCGGTGAAGAACTGCTGGAAGTACATCTCCTGCCGCGCGAGGTTGGCCATGCGTGAGTTTGAGCTCTCCAGACCCATCAGGATATTGCCCTTGAGCTGGTCCTTGGCGCGGGTTAGCTCTTCGTGGCCTAGAGGCTCCTGCTTGAGCTTGCTGAGCTCGGCGAGAATCAGGTCCACGACTTCCAAAGCCTTTCCCGTCGAGGTGCCCGCGTAGATGCACAGGGTGCCAGTGTCGCGATAGGGGTTCAGATCAGAGTAGATGGAGTAGGCCATGCCGCGCTCTTCACGGATGGTCTGAAAGAGGCGCGAGCTCATGCCGCCGCCCAAGGCCGTGTTCAGGATGAGCGTGGCGTAGCGGCTGTCGTCGGTAATGGGCGGAGCAGGCACGCCGAGGCAGATTTGCACCTGTTCCAGTGCCTTCTTGTTGCGCAGGACAATGCGGGCGCTGGCCGCGGGTGCCAGCTCCTCGCTCACCGCCTCTCCTGCGGGCAAGGCGTGGAACTTGCTTGTGACCTGCTCGACAAACCGGTCGTGGTCCAGGTCTCCGGCTGCGGAAAACACCATGTTGCCGCCCAGGAAACGGCCGCCGTGGTAGTCAAAAAGCTTCTGCTGATCGAGCCGGCCTACGGTTTTGGAGGTGCCCAGGATCGGTTTGCCGAGCGGATGGTCTTCCCAGAGATTCTGGGTGAAGAGCTCGTGGACGAGTACGTCGGGATTGTCCTCGTCAATCTTGATTTCTTCAAGAATGACGCCACGCTCTCGCTCAATGTCGGCGGAGGCAAAGACTGGGTTGAGGACCAGGTCGGTGAGCACGTCCATGGCGATGGGCACGTGCTCGGCCAGCGACTTGACGTTGAAACAGATGGTCTCTTTGCCGGTGAAGGCATCCAGGTTGCCGCCGATGGAGTCCATCTCGCGCGCAATGTGCTGCGCGGAACGGGAGCGGGTACCCTTAAAGAGCATGTGCTCAACAAAATGGGAGATGCCGTTGGTCTCGGCCGGCTCACAGCGGCTACCGGACTTGATCCAGACGCCCATGGCAATGGAACGCAAGTGCTCCATGCGCTCGGTGAGAACGATCAGGCCGTTCGGCAATACGGTGCGGCGAAGGTTTCGCTCGGGGCTCATTGTCATCAGATTGAGTTCGATTGTAGGCCAGCCTCACGCAAACGGCACCGGCTGGCGTTTTTTACAGCTTTAGCAGGTTAAAAACTGGCGTTGGGTGCGCTGTGAAAGGCTGCACGATGGGAAGAAATGCTCTATGCTGAGCCCAGCCGTGACTGCGCAAACCAGACATCTGATTCAATTAGACGCCAATTCTGCGGCGGAGGAAAGCCGGAGGCCGCTTTTTGGTCTGGATGCGGAGGCGCTGGGAGCGCTGATGGCGGCGGCTGGCGAGCCGGCATGGCGTGGGCGTCAACTGGCCGAAGCGCTGTATCGTCAATGGCTTGTGGACCTGGATGCCGTTACCACGCTGCCGGTGCTGCTGCGCCAGCGGCTGGCGGCCGAGGGCTGGGAAGTGGGCCGGCCGAGGATTGCGCAGACCTTTGTCTCAACCGATGGGACGGAGCGTTATCTGGTTCAATGCCAGACACCGGATGGGCAAACGGTGGAGACCGTCTGGATGCCCGAGGGCGACGAAGGCGAGATGGGCGACGGAAGCGAGCTGGAGGCTCCCGCTGAGGCCGGGAGGAGCTGGCAGCGGGCGACGATCTGCGTCTCAAGCCAGGTGGGGTGTGCGGTGAATTGCCAGTTCTGCCTGACGGCGAAGCTGGGGCTGCAGCGGAACCTTTCAGCGGGCGAGATTGCAGGGCAGGTGGTGACGGTGATGGACCGGCACGGCGTGGAGGTTGGCAAGGACCGCGTGAACCTGGTGTTTATGGGCATGGGCGAGCCGCTGCTGAACTACGACAACTTCATGGCGGCGGTGCGGCTGCTGGTGAGGGAAGTGGGCCTGAGCCCGCAACGGATGACGGTGTCCACGTCCGGCATTGTGCCGGGGATTGAGCGCTTTGCCGAGGAGCCGGCGGATGTGCGCCCTAAGCTGGCCATCAGCCTGAACGCGCCGAATGACGCTGTGCGGAGCGAAGTGATGCCGATCAACCGCAAGTGGCCGATTGAGGCGGTGGTGGACGCGGTGCGGAAGATCCGGCTGCGGCCGAGGGAACGGATTACGTTCGAGTACGTGCTGCTGGGCGGCGTGACGGATCAGCCGGAGCATGCGCACGAGGTGGCCCGGCTGGTGCGCGGTACGGGGCTGCCAGCGAAGGTGAACCTGATTGCATGGAACCCCGGACCGGGGGTGCCCTATGCGATGCCGCAAGCGGAGGCGGTGGAGGCGTTCAAGCAGAGATTGGCTGCCGAGGGAGTGGCGGTGTATCTGCGGCGGCCACGCGGGCGGGATATTTTTGCGGCGTGCGGGCAGTTGAAGCGAACGGTAGAGGCGTGACGCGCCCGGCTGTGCAATCATCTGCAAACTTTCTGTGGGAAAGACAAATGTTAAAAAAGGGGGGGTAGGGGGGGGTAGGGGGTCCAGCGTCTGGCCTCCCGCTCCCGACTCTCCTCCGGACCCGGGCTCTGCGACTGCGGTGCGGGGTTGTGGATTCGATTGCAGTACTTTTATTGTGCGTGCTGGAGGGGAAATGATCTGCAAATCTGGAGAGGAATTTTTTGGGGGAGTGGTGGTGAGGCTGTAGTCTCCCGATCCAAGTGACCGCTGGCGGGAACGACGAGGGTTGCGCACCCCCGAAAGGCTGGGGCAGGCCGCAGTGAATTCAGCGCAGAAAAATGGCCAGAATGAGGGCTCCTCACTCTGGCCATTTGATTGTGGCGGGTTTCAGGGCTGGTATTTGAATGATTTGTCGGGATACGGAGGATGGGGCGGAACGGGTCGCGGATCGTCTTTGATCTCCTGTTTGAGGAGATCCAGAGCGGCTTGCAACTGTGCATCGGTTCCGGAGTAGGCGGCGTGGGGCAGGTTATCGACGATGATGTCGGGATCGACGCCGTGGCCCTCGATGAGCCATTTTCCGCCGGGGCTATACACTCCGGTTTCTGCGGCGGTGGCAATGCCGAAATCAGCCTGGACATTGGAGGCAGAGAGCCAGATTTCACCGCCCCAGGTGCGGGTGCCGATGACCTTGCCCATTTTGAATCGCTTGAAGCCCTCGGTGAAGGCCTCGCCATCGGAGGCTGTGCCCTGATCGCAGAGGACGATAATGTGGCCGCGGAATGCGTATTGCATATTCCATGCAGGATTGCCGATGCGCGGCTGCCAGTAGAACCAGGCTTTGCGGAGCAGGTCGCTAAGGAGCCACGAGTCAATGTTGCCGCCACGGTTGTAGCGCACGTCAATAATCAGGCCCTGGCGATTGAAGACCGGGAAGTATTCGCGGGCCCATTGATCGATATCATTGGGGCCCATGGCACGCAGGTGGACGTAGCCGATCTGGTCATTTGACGCGGTGTCCACTTTGACGCGGCGGGAGTATTCCCACTCTGCGTAGCGCATGGTGGCATCTTCTCCAGCGCTGATGGGCTTGACGAGGACGTCGTGCGGTTGGCCCGTGGGGGACTTAACACGCAGCATGACCTGCTGGCCAGCTTTTCCGCGCAACAAGGAGCGCTCGTCAGGAACGCTGAGGATGCTTTGGCCATCGATGCTGAGGATGACGTCGCCCTCGTTGACGCGGGATTCAGGGCGGGCCAGCGGCGGCGCCTGGTTGGGCAGATCGGGATCGTGGAGATAGATGTGCTGGACAACGTCGCCGCCGGCTTTTTCATCCCGGTGGAGGACGGCGCCGAGGGTTGCGATATCTACGTCGTCAGTGGGCTTGCGTTCATCGCCGCCGCCAACAAAGGTATGGAGCGCTGAGAGTTCGCTGACCATTTGCGCGATGACGTTGTTCAACTCGTCGCGGTTGGCGACGCGATCGACAAGGGGCAGATAACGGTCGCGCATGGCGACCCAATTGACGCCCTGCATGTTGCGGTCATAGAAGTAGTCGCGTTCCAGTCGCCATGCATCGAGGAAGAAGCCACGGAACTCCTCGCGCGGGTTGGTGGAGATGGCCCAGTGCGAGAGATCGATCTGGGCCTTGGCAAGCGCCTTGGGATCCTTGAAGGCGTCGGGCTTGGCGCTGGAATCAAGGATGTAGAAGTCGTCCTTTTCCCTGACGAGCATCTTCTTGCGGTTGAGGGAGATTTCAAAATCCCTTACGTCGGGCAGGATGGTTGCAACCTCGTCGCCCTTGTTGGCGATGTCAAAGCATTGCAAGGCGAGATGGTCGTCGCCGTCATCGCCTGGGGCATCGCTGGCATTGAGCCAGCAGAGACGCTTGTCGGTGGCCTGCAGGTCGTCGTAGTTTCCGGGGTGCACGGGAACCTCAGAGAGGCGCGCGTCCAGATTGGTGAAGTCGATTTTGACTTCGGCGGGTTTCTTCTTCTCTTTGTCGTCTTCCTTTTTGCCGCCGTTGCCGGCGTTTTTCTTGTCGTCTGTCTTGGCGGCGTCGGGCTTTTCTTCGTCGTTCTTTTCGGGTGTGTCGGGATGGAGCTCGTCGGGCGGCAGGAACGGCGAACGGAGGTCGGTGGTGAGGGCGAGCTCGTAGATTTTGACGGAGCGATTGAAGTGCGGTTCAGGCTGGCGTGGTCCCCAAGGCGAGCGGATGGTGGACTTCAGATTGCGGTCGGAGAGGAAGTAGAGCCATTTGCCATCGGTGCTCCACGTGGGATTGACGCTGTTGTAGCGGTCAGATGTAATGGTTTGCGTGCTTCCTGATGCGGCATTGTAGATCTTAATCTGCTGGAACATGTTGTCGGCGGATTCGACATAGGCGAGCCACTGGCTGTCTGGCGACCAGGCAAGGTTCTCGAAACCCTCGTTCATCGATTGGGCGATGCGCTTGTCCTGCTTGGTTTTGGTGTCGAAGAGCCAGAGCTGCTGGTCCTTGTCGTAGTGTGCGAGCCAGTGGCCGTCGGGTGAGGGAATGCCGTTCCAGCGCAGGACTTTGTCATTGTGCGTCCATTGCTCCGGCGCGGATTCGCCATTGGCGGCGAACTTCCAGAACTCGGTTTCGCCGGTTTGGGTGGAAAGCGCAACGATGCTCTTGCCGTCGGGGAGGAATCGCGCCTCGCGATAGCGGACGTCGGATTCGCCAGCCACGCGGACGATGCGGCCGGATTTGGCGGGGAGGGTAAAGATTTCTCCGCGGGCCGTGAAGACGGCGCTGGAGCCATCGGGCGCGATGTGGACGGAGGTGAGGTATGAGAGCGGCTTTTTGACCCAGTGCTCGCGCATCTGGTCGAAGTCAGAGACCAGAGTGATGGGGATGACTTGCTCGTGACCTGTCTTGAGATCGAGCAGCCACAGGTCAGAGCCCGAGGCGTAAACGATGCGGCCATTGTCGAGCGATGCGGACTGGACATCGAAGATATGCTGGTGGCTTTCCTGCTTGACGTCGTGGCCTTGTGAATCCATGGAGTAGACGTTCATGACGCCGTCACGGTCAGAGAGGAAATACACGCGACCGTTCCAGAACATGGGGTGAGCTGAAGTTCCGGTATAGTCCGCGGTGAGGGGCACGGCCTCGTGGGTGCCGTCGAAGCTCCAGAGGTTCTCTGCCGAGCCGCCCTTGTAGCGTTTGGTCTGACTGGGCTGGGCGAACCAGCGCGTGAAGAAAAGGGTGCTTCCGTCAGCGGAATAAGCGGCTTCCGCGGCCTGAGCGAGGGGGACGATTTCGCGGCCGCCGTGATCGTTAATCAGGACGAGCTGGGAGCTTGGGTAGGTGGAGTAGCGCGTGGTGGCGACGAGGAGCCGGCCATCGGGCGCAAAGCCCTCGGGCTCCGAGTTGCCGTCCCATGTGCGTCGCTGGGGCATGCCGCCCTGGATGGGCATGGTGTAGATCTCTGCGGGCCCTTCATAGTCGGCGCGGAAGGCGATGGTTTTTCCGTCCGGCGAAATGGAGGCATGATTCTCAGTTCCGGCGCCGGAGGTGAGGCGGTGGGCTGCGCCGCCTCGTATGCCGATGGACCACAGATCGCCCTCGGACGTGAAGACGAGGGTGTCATCGTGGATGGCGGGGTAAGAATAGTAGCCGCGATGGAGCGGAGGCGCCTGGGCTGCGGGTTGTGCGGGGGATGCGAGAGCGAGAACAGAAAGTACTAAGAGAACCACGGCTTGGCGCAAGGCAGAAGAGTCGGGCATGTGCAGAGAACCCCCATCGGCTTGAGAGCGAGCTGATTTTTTGCGGGCGAGCTGATTCCGTCGAGACGTGCGTGACTGAACCGGAATGGGCAGGTCGAACCGTGGAGGAATCATACAACGCTGGCTGTGGGGCCAGAAACAGCAAGGCCCCCAATCCCTGTTGAGATGGGGGCCTTGCTGCCGGAATGCAATTGCCGGCTAGCTGATGCGCTGGATGGTGACGGATTGGAGGACTACGGGGGTTTTGGGCTTGTCCTGGCCCCCGCGGGGGACGAGGGAGATTTTGTTGGCGACTTCCTGGCCCTCGACGACCTCACCGAAGATGGTGTGGTTGCCGGTGAGCCACGGGGTGGGGGCGACGGTGATGAAGAACTGGCAGCCGTTGGTGCCAGGGCCGGAGTTGGCCATGGCGAGCTTGCCGGGCTTGTCAAACTTGTGGGGCGAGCCCTTGGTTTCATCCTGGAAGCGGTAGCCGGGGCCGCCCATGCCGGTGCCGGTGGGGTCGCCGCCCTGAATCATGAAGTCGGGGATGACGCGGTGGAAGATGGTGCCGTCGAAGAGCTTGCTGGTGGACTTGGCGTGGGTGGAGGGGTGTGTCCACTCCTTTGAGCCTTCGGCGAGGTCAATGAAGTTCTTGACGGTGATGGGCGCGTCGGTTTCGAAAAGGCGAACGGTGATGTTGCCTTCAGTGGTGTTGAAGACGGCGTACGTTCCTGCTGCGAGTGCCATAAAAGCTCCTGTGTTCGTGTAGTTTCCCAGGTCTCAAAAACGAGACCTGGGGCACCAGATCTGTTGGGGTCAGCGGGTGCGGATTACGGTTTGGGCGCGTCGGCCGGCGCTGGCGCAGGTGCCGGGGCCGGCGAAGGCGGTAGTGGCTGGCCCTCGGGGATGATGGTCACCTTCTTGAGTTCGACTGGCGTGAGGGGCTTGTCGTCGCCGTCGCGCTCAACGCGAGCGATGCTTTTGACGACGAGGATGCTGGGCTCGTCGCACTGACCGAAGACGGTGTAGTGCTGGTTGAGCGAGTCGTAGGCCTGCTCCGTGATAAAGAACTGGCTTCCGTTGGTGTTGGGGCCGGAGTTGGCCATGGCGAGTCTACCGGGTACGTCGAAGTTGAGGTTGGGGTCGAACTCGTCCTCAAAGGTGTATCCGGGGTCTCCCATGCCGGTGCCGGTGGGATCGCCGCCCTGAATCATGAATTCAGGAATGACGCGGTGGAAGGTGGTTCCGTCGTAGAGGGGCTTGTGGTGCTGAATCTTTTTGGTTGTGGGGTCGGTCCAGTCCTTTGTGCCCTGGGCGAGGCCGATGAAGTTGGCGACGGCCTTGGGTGCCTGCTTCTGGAAGAACTGGCAGGTGATGCGGCCCATGGAGGTGTCAAAGATGACGTGGGGGCCGTTGGGCTGAATCATTGCTGCAGCGGTGGCGGTGGGCGCGTCGGGGATGTCCTCGGCGGGCTTGGCCGCGTTCTGGGCGAACGCCGAGGCGGCAAAAGCTGCTGCCACGGTTGAGACGAGAAGCGCGTACTGAAGTTTCATGCCGAGTTTGAGGGTAAATCATGAGGGTTTAGGCCTGCCAGCACGGGCGCGGGCCATGTATTGTATTTCAATGATTGCTTTCCGCTTAAGAACTCATCTGGGGCGCGTCGCGGTTGTGGCATGCACAGTTTTTTGCGTTGCAACCGGGGCTGCGCGTGTGTGGGCGCAGGGAGACAAGCCGGCTCCTGTTGTAGAGAAGGACAAGGCTGCCGAGAAGGTAGCCGATAAGGTGGCGTTGCCGCCGTTGCCGGCTGATGCGCATACGCAGCAGACCATGGATTTGAATGGCAAGACGTTGCACTACACCGTGACCGTCGGCGCGTTGCCGGTGCGCGATAAGGATGGCAAGGAGGCCGGGCAGGTGGTTGTCACCTCCTACACGATGGAGGGCAAGGATCGGCCAGTGACCTTTGCCATGAATGGCGGTCCTGGAGCATCGAGCGTGTACCTGAACTTTGGCGCGATCGGACCGAAGCATCTGCAGGCGGGAAACGAAGGGGACAGCCCCTCGGACCCTGCGGTGCTGAAAGACAATCCGGGAACGTGGCTGGACTTTACAGACCTGGTGTTCATTGATCCGGTGGGCACGGGATTCAGCCGGGCGACGGTTCCTGAGGCGGAAGCGAAGAAGCTGTTTTACAGTACGGAGCCGGACATTGAGTATCTTTCGCGCGTGATCTACGACTGGCTGGTGAAGAACGAGCGGCTGGAGTCGCGGAAGTACCTGGTGGGCGAGAGCTACGGCGGTTTTCGCGGGCCGCGGGTGACGTATTTTCTGCAGTCGCAACTGGGCGTTGCGATGAACGGCGTGGTGCTCGTGTCGCCGTATCTGAATCCGACAATTGAGGACAATGGCGATCTGTCGCCGATTCCGTGGATGGTGACGCTGCCCTCAATTACGGCGGCGAACCTGGAGCGCCAGAAGAAGCTGACGCCCGATGCGATGCGGGACGTGATTACCTACACGATGGGCGAGTACGCGACGACGCTGATCAAGGGCCGCGCAGACCAGGCGGCGACCGACAAGATGATTCAGCGGGTCACGGAGATGACAGGGCTGGACCCGGCCTTTGTGAAGTACTCAGGCGGCCGGTTGGAGACGGGCGCGTATCTGCGGGAGGCATACCGCGAACAGGGCAAGCTGAGCTCGGTGTACGACTCGAATGTGACCTCGTTTGATCCTTTTCCGTTTGCTCCGGAGCAGAGAGCCAACGACCCGATTCTGGCGGCGATGATTGCTCCCATGACTACGGCGATGGTGAACTTTGTGACGCAGACGGTGGGCTGGAAGGTGGATGCCCGGTACAACGCACTGTCGTATGACGTGAATCGCCTGTGGGTTGGAGGGGATGAGCTGCGCAGAGGATCTGCCTCGCAACTGCGGCAGGCTGTTGCGGCTGATCCGAAGCTGCGCGTGATGATTGTGCACGGCTGGAACGATCTCTCGTGCCCCTTTATGGGGTCGGTGTTGACCGTTGACCAAATGCCGGTGATGGGCGATGCGACACGGGTGGCTGTGCGAGAGTTTCCTGGCGGGCACATGTTCTACACGCGCGAGTCTAGCCGCATGGAGCTGCGCACGGATGTGATGGAGATGTACAGCAAACACTGAGGGAAGTATGCGAAAGGGCTGCCGTCAGCAGCCCTTTTTGCAGCGTGCCATGATGGCAGCGTGGAGACGCTCGCGCAGGCTGGTGGGCAACTCGTAGATTTCGTGGGAGCGATAGATCTCAATCGTTTTGCGCGTGGTGTTGAAGGTCACTTCGCAATGCTCGCAGCCGTGCAGGTGTCTTTCGAGTTCAGTGCGCGTCTCGGTGTTTACCGAGTCGTCGATGAGATCGTCGAGCAGAGCCAGAAATTCAGAGCAGGTCACTTCTCACCACCCTTTTTCCTGCGGAAGTAGCGGCTGAGCCGTTCGCGCAACTGGAGACGTGCGCGCAGCAAACGCGACTTGACGGCCGGAATACTTAGACCGAGCGTATCCGCCGTTTCCTCCGTAGAAAGTCCTTCCACATCGCGCAGGACAAAGACGATGCGAAATCCCTGAGGCAGGCCCTGGATGGTTTTGCGCAGAATCTCGGCGAGTTCTGACTGCGTGTAGTTCTGCTCGGGATCTGGAGCCCAGTCGGCGAGGTCGCGCGGGACACTGCCTTCCTCGGTCTCGACATCCTCGTCGATCGAGACCATTTTGCCCGTACGCCTTTTGCGCAGGCGCATCAGACTCTCGTTTACTGCGATCCGCACCAACCATGTGTAAAACTTCGAGTTCCCCTGGAACTGGTCGAGCTTCTCGTACGCCTTGAGAAACGCGTCCTGCATGACGTCTTCGGCGTCTTCGCGGTTTTGCGTGATGTGCTGCGCAATCCTGAAGATCTGTCGCTCGTACTTGCGGACCAGCGTATCGTAGGCTGAGACATCACCATCGCGGACCCTTGCAACCAGGGCCACGTCGGGATGTTGCTCGTTTTCTCCTGCAATAGGTTGGATGGTTTCCATGGCAGTTGGTTGCGGGAATTCCTTCCAGGATCGGATGCTAACGGGTCGAGTGCCTTAGAGATGAGTGTAACGGACGGCACAGCGGGGCGCCAAACCGGGCGGTCCGGCTAACGGACCAGCCCCAAGGATGGTCTGACTTATAGAGGCAGGCTGCGGTGGTAACGCTGCTGGTTCAGCGCAGTTGCTCAAGGGAGAAAGCAGCTTAAAGTGAAAGTATGAGGGCCGCTATCCATTCAAGTCCAGCGTCGGTGCCGGCGCGGCTGGTCGCAGGCTTGCTGGCCGCGCTGATGGTTGTGACGCCCGTGGCCGGGCAGAGTTCCGGTGATTCGGTGACGCAAGCAGGGAAGCCCTCGGCCGGCGCGATGCACGGGGCCAAAAAGGCGGCCAAGTCCAACAAGAAGACAAAGAAGACCCGCGGACGGATCAAGAGACGGCGATCGGCCCGGACGCAGCGCATCCGACAGGCGTTTATTGCGTCGAGTGAGTTGCGGCCCATGGCGCAGCAACTGGCCACGATGCGCACAGCGGCGGCTTATGCCGGCGTAACCGCGTATGCTCGCCAGCATACGGGCGACGCGGCGGCTGCGGCGTATCTGGCGTTGGGGCACGCTTACCTGCTTGACAAGCGCTATGCCGAGGCAGTGACGAGCCTGCATCAGGCAGGGCAGACGAGCGACGTGCTGGATGACTATGCGGACTTTCTAGCGGCACAGGCCAACCACGAAGGCGGCAACGAGGCGGCAGCCGAGGCGCTGCTGCGTGGCTTTGCTCAGCGGTATCCCGACAGCATTTTCGACGCACAGGCACCGGAGCTTGAGGCCAACGTTCTGCTGGCCATGAATGATGCGGCAGGCGCGCAGAAGGTGCTTGCGGCTGCTGCCGGCGGTCCCGCAGCGAACCGCACGGGCTACCAGTTTGCGCGAGGACAAGTAGCCCTGGCGCTGGGGCAGACGGACGAGGCGGTGGGCATCTTCAAACAGGTGCTGCTGACGCATCCGTTGAGCCATGAGGCGGAGATGGCACGCGCACAACTGACGGCGCAGGGCGCTGAATCTACGCTAAGCGTGACAGAGCTGCGCAGCCTGGGCGATGCCTACTACCGTGCGCGGCGCTATAGCGAAGCCAGCGAGCAATATCACGCGCTGGCGCGCCGGGCGGATCTTCCCGTGGACAGCAGAAACGGATTTGCCGTGGCTGCTGCAGCCTGCGATCTGAAGCTGAAACGGCTGAGCAAGGCCGAGGCTGAAGCGCTGCCTGAGACGCAGGACGACAATGGCGCGCGGCGGCTCTACCTGCTGATGGAGCTGGCCCGCAACCGCGGCGATGAGGAAGAGCAGCAAAGCATCGTGACGCGCATGGAGACGGATTTTCCGCACAGCGCGTGGCTTGCGGAGGCGCTTTTTTCCAGCGGCAATATGTACATGCTGCAGCGCGATTATCCCAGGGCGGTGGAGTATTACGGCTATCTTGCCGCGCATTTTCCTGACAGCCGCTATGCGCCGGCGGCGCATTGGCGCGCAGGCTGGCTGAGCTACCGGCAGGGGCTTTATGCCGATGCAGCGCGCATGTTTGACGATCAGATTCAGCAGTATCCTGCGGCGACGGAGACGGTTGCGGCGCTCTACTGGCGCGGGCGGCTGTATGAGACGCAGGACCACAAGCCTGCGATGGCCGCAGCGAATTACCGCGCCATCATTCGCGCATATCAGCACTTTTTTTACGCGCAAATGGCCCGCAAGCGACTGCTCGCACTGGGGAATGTACAGCCAGCGGCCAAGCCCGCGCTTGATCGCTTCAAGGCGCAACCTGTTCCTGTCCTGGATGACAGCTTTCCCGACGATAATGAGCATCTGGCCAAGGCGCGCGTACTGGCCAATGCGGGGCTGAACGAGTACGTTGCGCAGGAGATTGCCGCAGACCCGGATTCGGATTCGTGGAGCGCACTGGCCGAAGCGCAGATTTTTGCTTCCTACGGCGAAACGTTTCGCGCGATGCGGGCGCTAAAGCGGGCACTGCCTTATGCTGCGACCGCGTCGATCAGTGCTATTCCGCTGGTCTACTGGCGCATTCTTTTTCCGGAGCCGTACTGGGACACGATCAAGGCCGAGTCGGCGAAGAACAATTTGAATCCGTATCTGGTGGCTTCGCTGATTCGGCAGGAGTCAGAGTTCAACCCCTCCGTGATTTCCTATGCCAACGCCTATGGGCTGATGCAGTTGTTGCCGTCTGTGGGCAGAGCGATGGCGCGCGAAGAAGGCATCGCACACTTCCAGACCTTCCAGCTGCTAAACCCTGAGACGAATATCCGCCTGGGCACGCGATATCTGCGCAAGATGCTGGACAGGTTTGGCGGAGTGGATGAGTATGCGCTCGCCGCCTATAACGCGGGCGACAACCGGGTGCAGGATTGGGAGGCAGCCGGGCCCTACCAGGGCATGGATGAGTTTGTGGAGTCCATTCCATTTACGCAGACCCGCGAATATGTAGAGGCGATCCTGCGCAACATTGAGACCTATAAGGCCATTGACGCATCCGTGGGAACCGAGGCGGCAGCCGCATCAGGCAACATGGAATCGACGGCAGGCGCCAACGATAGATGAGCAGCAGGAATCCGGCTCGATACTCCCCAGCTCCGATTCCAATTGACGAGCCAGCGTGCCGCCAGCAACACTACACATCAACCGGGGCGACCCATGTTCCGGCGAGCCATTCGCAGCCTGCATTTGTTGCACGACAGAGCGGCGGAGACGATGAGACGCTGCTTTGCTACCTGAACCCTATGGAGGGAAGGATGCCAGCCGACCTGCAGTTTCTGGAAGAATGGATTCCCGAACGAATGGACCCCGGAACGGTTTTCGTATTGGAAAACCAGTCGAAGCTGGGTCAAGTAGAAAATCCCTACGTAGCCGTGATGTCCTGCCCGCGCTGCGGCACCCTGGGACTTATTACGCGTCGCCAGTTGTGCGCCGGCGAGGCGATGATTTGCGGGGGCGATACCTGCTCGGCCGAGTATCGGCTGGATGGGGAGAATATCTGCTTCCGCGGTCCGCAGTAGCAGGAATCGTAACGAGTATACCGGCATTCGCGCAGGCGCGCTGTTTGAGCCGCAGCTGCGCGAATGAAACGGTCTGCGCCGGGTCTGGCCCTTCGGCTAACATGGAGTTAGCGCCAATTTGTTTCCAGCCCGGATGGCGAAACTGGCAGACGCAGCGGACTTAAAATCCGCAGTGCTTAACCGCACGTGGGGGTTCAAGTCCCCCTCCGGGCACCAAATTCTTTATCCACATTCGTTCGAATTGGAAAGCGGAGCTATCGCTAAGGGGATTCCTGCACGCGAGCGCCGTCATCCACGTCTGCGCTGGGATGGGTGATGACATGATCGCCGAGTTGAAGGCCGCTGTTCAATTCCCAATGGACATCTCCACGATGCCCAATCTGCACGATGGTCTTGCGGGCTCTTCCATCCTTCACGGTGAATACGGCCCAGTCGGCTGACGAGCGAAAGACTGCACTCGAGGGAACAAGCAGAACGTTCTTGCCGGCCCAGACAATGACACGAGTCCCGACGTGGTAGCCGTCTTCCATTCCGTGAGAGTCACCCGTGAAGTCGCAGATGACATTCACGCGTTGTTCTTCGACGCCCAGCGCCGAGATTTTGGTGAAGCCACCGGGCTCGATCATTCTTACCTGGACGGGAATGGGTGTGTCTCCGCCCCAGTCCGTGATCCGTGCAGGCATTCCTGGACGGATGCGCACTGCGTCACGCGTCAAGAAATCCGCGACGATTTCGAGGCGCGGGGTGTAGCCAATTTCCAGGATTGGCGTGCCGGGCACCGCACACTGAGATGCGGGTGTCGTTAAGTCCTCGGTAGCCACGCAAGATTCTAGTTGGACTTGGTCGCTTGCACGAGTCTTTCCACTGATGACGCGGGCATGAGAAGCAATACTGCCTGCGGCTTCGCGGCAGATTTGAGGAACTCGATGTTCTGTTGCTTCACATCTGAACGGACGGGATGGTCATCGTGCAGATCATCCAGAGCCCGCAGGCCAATTTCGGCGACTTGACGCAGGTTTTTTGAAACTGGGGCTAAGTCCTGGGTCAGAAATGACTGCTTCAGCATCGGTTGAAGTTTTGCATCGTTGTCTCTCCACAGAACCAGCCATTCTCGAGCCCGCTGCCAATCCTGAGGAGTTGCTGTTCCTGAACTGATTCTCTGTGTTATTTGATCAAATTCGCGCGCTGTTTCGCTCTCAGGGGGAACAGCATCGTCCAGGTGATTGAGCGCGCTAAAATCGGACCGAAGTTCCTGACGCTGATATCCCTCGGGAGGTTGCACTACGCTGGCAAGCACCCTCAGTGGTCCCGGATCCAGCTCGCCGCTCATACGCTGAAGCATCTCCTCGGTAATAAGGAGATGGCGCGGCCCGTAGTAACTAAGTTTCTGCGAAATGATTGCGAGCCGCCGGTACATCGAGTCAACATCTCTTACCGTCTCCGGCGACCATAGGCGCTCAGCTATTGCCGCAGTACGCGGCCATATCCGATTGTCCATATTGTCAGCGGAGACGATATCTGTCCACATGGTGGCCTCGCCACCAAGAACAAGTTTCTTTTGCTCCGGTGTAAGAGTGGCTGCATTGTCTCCCAACGGATCGACGAGGTAGTGCTCTTTCGCGGGCTGATTCAGATCGATGTAGTAGCCAGATGAGAGCACACAGCGATTACCCCTTCGTGCGGCTTCAGCCAACGAACTCGGCCCACGCCACGATTGGATCACAACATTCTTGGGAGTATCCGGCTGCAGAACTTCGTCCCATCCCACCATAATCTTCTTGTGGCGGGCAACAATCTTCTCAACCCTGGCGGTAAAATGCGCCTGCAGGGCGGCTCCGTCCTTGATGGAGTTCCGCTGCATATATTCCTGAATCCGCGGATTGCTCTCCCACTCTTTCATGTCGCATTCGTCTCCCCCTGTATGAAAGTAGGAGTCAGGGAATAGAGCGGTCATTTCTCCAATGAAGACATCCAGAAACTTGTACGTATTTTCCTGCGTTGGATCCATTGCCGAGCTTTGGGAAGGATCTTGACCGCTCGATAGTTGGGGATAACCCTGGAACCACGATTTTGCGTGGCAGGGCATGTCAAATTCCGGAACTACCCGGATGCCGCGATCACGAGCGTAGTCAATGATCTCGCGCACTTCGTCCTGCGAGTAATAGAGTCCCTCTGAAGCCGTTCCTTGAAGACGTGGAAACTTCTTGCTCTCGATGTGAAATCCCTGGTCGTCTGAGAAACGCCAGTGGAAGACATTCAGCTTGACTGCCTCCATCGCGTCGAGATTGCGTTTGACCGCTGCAATCGGAACGAAACGATGTCCAGAGTCGATCAGCAGACCGCGCCAAGGAAAACGAGGTGCGTCATCAATGGTGACGACGGGTACAGCAAAGCCTTTTTCATTGATCTGGACAAGTTGCAGAAATGTCTGCAGACCGTGCAGTACGCCCAAAGGGTTCGGCGCCGTCAACTCAACATCGGTCGTGGAGACTGCAAGGTGGTAGGATTCATCCTCGCCGAGTTGCTGGATTGCCGCACTCGGTCCTGAGGTTTGAATGATGAAGTGCGACGAGCCCGCCTCTGCTTCACGCTTGAATGAAGTACCAGTTTCCTTCGTGAGGATATCGAGGAAACGGAGCCTTGCCCGAGCCAGACGAGGTTCATCGTAGCCCTTCATCGCAATGCCAAAGGATCCATCGATGTAGAATTCGCCCTCCCCTTGCATCACTCGCGCCGGAGCAGGCATGGTGGCTAGCGGAGTTTTTTCCTGGGCGGGAAGGTGGTCAACGGGCATCAATGTGAATATTGCCCATAGAATGCTGCAGAAGAAACGTCCGAATCTGCCATTCACCACGAGTGCATCTCCTGAAAATTAATTCGCGATGATTCCGTGATACCGCATCGACGCGATTCTGTCACTTTTGAGGGCAGCATGTGGGTGGTCTGCACCGGTTATGTTCCAATACAGTCGACGTTGGTGCTGATCAACCATCGGAATGCTCGCGATAGGCTCCAAACTCCGCCAGGTCGTCCTCTCCCAGCCACCCAAGAAAGCGCTCGGGCTGCAGACCGAGACGGGCCTCGATTTGTCTCCATAATCGTGTTCGCTCGTATCTCTGGTGCACCAATTGGAACCGAGTATTCTTGAGCACATTCATCGCGCTTTGCGGGTCGTTACTGTCAAGCAAGAGGCTTGCGCGGCGTTCCGCAATCCATTCGTCATCGAGCGCAGAGACAGCGTCAAGCCAGCGCCTTCTCTCATCGAGAGTTTCGTGACCCAGAGCAGCAAGCGCTTTATCCCTCGCAATGATGACCTGCGGATGAAGGGCGATTGCATCCGATTCGATTGCTCGAAAACATGCGGCTGCCCTTCGCGGGTTTCCATGCTTCGCGAACCAAATGCGTCCAGATAGTGCATGGGCACGATCATCCGCAGACGAGGCCAATACCTTTAGTGCGGCATCGGCTTCTCCTCGACCTGCAAGCCAGGCGCCGTGCTGAAATAGCCATTTGTCTCGCTTCGTTCCCTCACTGGATTCAACAGCCCAGGCGAGCGCTTTTCCCAATTCGGCGATTCCACTTATGGCCCAGCTATTGCTGTCCATATCAGGCGCGTCTGGGAGCTGCCCAGAGTCACCCATCTTATGCGCCGATGCAAGTTGAAGCCACAGACTGACGTCTTCATTTCGCGCCCACCCGAAGCGCGGTACAGCGTCAAGGGATCTCAACGTTGGGTGCGGAAGAGAGATTTGCTGGATATTGCGAGGCGTCGCTGAAGGTATCCAGTATTCGACGTGATGCAGCGATTGGCCAGGTTCCAGAACGTCTTTGACGGACTGATCAATCAACGGGCCAGCTTGCATCTCGAGACATTGCTTGCCGTCCAGGGTGTACTGACTCACCCATGCCTCATCGCGTCCGATGCCATCGCTCCACAATTTGATCCCCGGCACCTGGCCAGGATCGGCAACATGATAGAGTCCTGCGCTTAAACTGGGAGTGAAAACCCCGAACGCGCAACAATCAGGATTCTTCCAAAAGAAGCCGCTCATTTGACGTAAATCTGACTGCTGCCGCGGACCTTCCGCCATCCAGTCAATATTGCGCAGTTCAGAGTCATGCCGAAGAACTGGGCCCCCCGGAAAATGGAACTCCGTATCAGGACGAGAGGGTACGCCGGCGTTTGACCAGGACATCCAAGGATGCGGGTCACGATCAGGATTGAAGAAAATCGTCCTCTGCGTGAGAAAGTCATCTTTCTCGCCGAGAGAATATTCCACTGTCCAGTGCATTCCAAATCTGATTTCTCTTTCGCCGCATGAAACGTAGATTCTGGCCTGATCGCGGGTTATCTCATACAGCACTGGAGCAGTTACAACAGGGCTGTGCGAGATCGGGAAGCTTAGCTCAATTCCGCCGCCTGTAAAGGACTGCCGGGGAAGGATTCGTACCGGCCTTACGACGGAAGGGAAGAACAGGGCTTCAACCCCTCTCGCTTTCTGAAAGAGAGAACAAATACGCCCTCCCAGATCCGGGCAAATCTTCACGCGTATGGAATCGCTTTCGATCGAGACCATGCGATATTTCTTCAATACTGGTCTTCTGCTCGTCTCGCAGTAGCTCTCATATGGATAGAGTCCATCCGGGTCGTACACCGTAGGGATTGGGCCTGACGGAATCAAGGGATGCGTCAGCAGTATCTCTGTGCTCTCTGCGCATTCAAGCATTTCGAATCAACCTTTCGCCTCTATTGAGCCAGCCTGATTTCCGGGAGTTCGCTCTTCTCGGACCATCCCCTTCGAACACAAGTGTGGCAAAGATCTCGGGAGCGTGGAGAGTGGGCTTCGTTGTCGGAATCCAGGCAATCGACGGCAGGCTCGCTAAGCCCCGGCATGTTGAGCGTACCATCCATCGTGCCAGCTGTTGTTTGCTGCCTGAAAGCTACGGAGGGAAGTGGTTCTGGCGGTTGATGTGTTCCACAAGACACAGGGCCGCGAGCGGGTTCATCGGACGCTCCGCGATTTCAGTCACAAGGGCCACGTGCTCAAGAGCGGCAAGGCAGGGAATAAGGTTGTAGAAATGGAAGACGAAGCCCACGTGTTCGCGACAGAAACGCGTGGGCTCGGAGTCGTCGGCCGTGGGGTGAACAGATCTTGTGTCCGGAGTCGGAGGTGGTGAGACGAGGGCGCGGATCATCTACCGCGCCCCCGAGGGTCTGGCTGCTACTGCCGCCCGCTTTTGTAGATCAATTCAGGACGCAGGACGCTAGTCTCTGCTGCGCAATTTGGAGAGGAGACGCAGCATCTCAAGATAGAGCCAGATCAGCGTGACCATGATGCCGAAGGCTCCGTACCACTCCATGTATTTGGGTGCGCCGTAGTTGACGCCCTGCTCGATGAAGTCGAAGTCGAGGACCAGGTTGAGGGCGGCGATGGCGACCACAAACAGGCTGAAGCCGATGCCAATGAAACCGGAGCCGTTGACGGCGATGAAGTGGACGCCGAAGAAGCCGAGGAGCATCTGGAGCAGGTAGAAGACCATGATGCCGCCCGTGGCGGCGACGACTCCGAGGCGAAACTTCTGCGTGACCTTGATCATGCCGGAGCTATATGCCATGAGGAGTACGAAAAGAGTTCCAAAGGTGAGACCCACGGCCTGTACGGCGATCCCGGGGTAGCGAAGGTCAAAGAACGCCGATAGGCCGCCGAGCAGGAGGCCCTCCAGCAGCGCGTAGATGGGCGCTGTGACCGGCGACCATTCCTTCTTGAAGATGGTGACCATGGCGCAGATAAAGCCGCCCAATCCGCCAATCAGCAGGTAGGGCGCGACATCGGCGGGATCATGCGACAGGAGGAAGAGATGCCACGTCCAGGCGGCGGTGGCCAGTGCGCAAAGAAGCAAAATGCCCGTTTTGTTGACGGTGCCGCTGAGGGTCATGCGGGCAGTCGCGTCAATGGCGCCATACTGGCTGCCGGCAAGGTCACGAAATGTCTTGTCACCGAGGGCGGGATTGGACGTCTTCAACAGGGGCATGGCGTTTTCTCCAATTCAAAAGAGCGAGGTTGCGGTTTCGCCAAGGACTGCGCGGGAAGCCTGACCGCTGCCTCAATCTTACATTCCTTCTTCGCCTTGCCTGCCGGCCGAAAGGGAAAGGAGCAGGCTGGGCCAGGGCGTCGAAATCGTTGGTTAGAAGGGCGGTTGGCCGGGCAGGACGGGAGCACAGGCAGGTCTGAGGAATAGGCCGGATATTAGCCATTGCATGGTCCGTACTGCTCGTCTGTTCACAGGTACCGCCGGATGAACGACAGGACCGTGCCGTGTTGTTTTAGATGGGTTAATATAAATCTGGACAGGCAAATAGGCTGTTCAAGTTGTTGATTTTAAATGTGGCCCCGTAGCTCAGGTGGATAGAGCAGCAGTTTCCTAAACTGCGTGTCGGAAGTTCGAATCTTCCCGGGGTCACCAGATTCCTTTTTTCTCTCCCCAAGTTCCTTAGAGTTAAGTTGTTAGAGGGGGAGTGCCTTTGCGTGTTTTTGACTTGGCAGCTCCTTCCAGCTATAAATATTGATGTTATGGAAAGCAATTCCATGACATCACAGCAGCTCCCACGTGGAGCGGCATAGTCCATTACAGCAATCGCCAAGGATGCTCGGGAAGGCGGTGAAACTCCGCCACTGCCCCGCAACTGTGAGCGCCCCTGCTTCGAAGGCCGTCGTATCGGCCAGTGCAGGACACCAGCCAGGCATTTACGCTCAATGCGTCAATGCGGATGAACCACTGAAGACAGGCCTCCGGGCTCGTTTTTGGGAAGGTGACTGGAATAGGCGCAAGTCAGGAGACCGGTCCTCGGCGCCTTAACCCGCTTGCGTTCCGAGGGGAACGGAGGATATTTCATGCTCATGCCGAGAAATTTGCGCATTCTGTCTGCACTGCTTTCCACATTCATCTTTTGTTTCATTGCGGCCGCTCCCGGCTGGGCTGCCTCCATACAAGGCGTCGTCACGGATGTTTCCGGCGCCAGAGTGCCTGGCGCAACGGTGGCTCTTGTCAGCAAGGGTCGGGTGGTCGGTTCGGCAGTTTCCGCGGGGGATGGCAGCTTTCAAATACAGACAGGCGTCGAAGGACGATTCTATCTTCTGGTTTCAGCCCAGAGCTTCCGCCAGTTGGCGACACCCAGCTTCTACGCAGGCCGGTTCGACAGCATCGAGCGGAGCCTGGTTTTGGAGCCAGAGTGGGTACGGGAGGCGATTGTGGTGACGGCCACCGGCACGCCGACGCCTCAGGCTCAGACGAGCGCAGCCACGACCGTGCTGGGGCCCACAGATCTGGCTTTGCGTGATGATCTCGTGAGTGCGTTGCGGCTGATGCCGGGAACCTTTGTGGCACAGACTGGGCAGCGCGGAGCGCAGAGTTCGCTGTTCATCCGGGGCGGTGACTCGGACGCGAACAAGATTCTGGTGGACGGGGTAAGCGCAGGCGACCTGGGCGGGCGCTTTGATTTCGGGCCGCTGTCCACGACGGCCGTTGAAAGCGCAGAGGTCTATCGCGGACCGAATTCGAGCCTCTACGGGGCGGATGCGGCCAGCGGCGTGGTGAGCCTGACCACGCCGCGCGGCACCACTAGTTTCCCCTCGTTTCTGTTTCACGGCGACGTAGGTAATTTTTCCACTTCGCAGGAAGATCTCGAGGTGGCTGGGGCTCACAACAAACTGGATTATCTTGGCGACTTCAGTTGGCTGCAGACCGCAAACGATTTGCCGAACGACGAGTTCCACGTGGCGACGACAGCGGCCAATCTGGGCTGGCAGCCGAGCGACAAGACGCAGATACGTGGCACGCTGCACTACGGAGTCGCTGCCGTTGGTGTACCTGGGACGTGGGAGTTCTATCATATTGCCGACAATGCCACACAGAAGGATCAGGACATCTTTCTGAGCGCATCGCTGACAAACCAGACAACGACAGAGTTTCACAATACCTTTCGCTACGGGCTGACTCGCAAGCGCGAGCAGTACCACCTTTGGCAGCAGAGCGGTGCTGGCATTTTTGATGCGTATGGTGATAGCTTCGGCGACCTTGTGACCATCACCGGCGCGAATGGCTACTCTGTCACGGGACGGGCGCTGATGGACTTTGCCGGAACTTATCCGCAGGGATACCAGCTCGTGTCGAACCGCGACCAGCTTGTGTACCAGGGCGACTACAACGTGACGCCGCATCTGGCCGGGCTCATCGGCTTCCAATACGAGGACGAGCGTGGCGCCGAGCCGGGCAGTTCGTATTACACGCCGGTGGAGAGAACCAACTACGACTATCGAGCGGCGGTACATGGGGACTTCAAGAGTCGCTTCTTCTATACGATGGGCGGCGATCTGGAGCACTACTCGCTGTTCGGAACGCAGACTTCGCCGCGTGCCGGCGTATCAGTGTATGCGCTACGCCCGCGGAATGGAATTTTCAGCGGGACGCGTGTGCTATTCAATTTTGGCGATGCGGTGCGCGAGCCCTCGCTAACTGACCAATTTTATTCTCTGTACAACTTTCTGGAAAACAATGGAGGCCAGGCGACCATTCAGCAGTTGCACATTTCGCCGCTGGCCGCGCCAGCGACGCGGACCTACGAGGGCGGAGTGGAACAGTCGTTCTTCAGCGAGCGTCTGATTGTGCGCAGCAGCTTTTTCCATAACGAGTACGGCCGCCAGATTGAGTATGTTGGCTTGAACCTGATTCCCGAGCTTTTGCCCAATCTAACTGCGGCCCAACAGAATCAATTGGAGCAGTTTTTGCAGGCCAACGGCGCGTATGAGCAGAGCCTCAATACCGAGGCTTATCGCGCGTTGGGGTTTGAGAGTACGGTGGAAGGCGGGATTGGCCGCAGCATTTTTTTACGTGGCGGCTATACGTATCTGGATGCCGTAGTGCAGCGCTCGTTTACCAACAATGATGTGGCTCTTCTGGGGCCACTGCCGACGTATAACGGCATTCCCATTGGAACGTATTCGCCGCTGAAAGGCGCCCGGCCCTTCCGCCGCCCACCGCATACGGGATTCTTTACAGCGACGTACTCGCGACACGGCCTTAGCGCGCTCTTCAGTTCCGCATTCGTCAGCCGCTCAGACGACTCTGACTTTCTGGGCGGCTATGACATCAACGGCGGCAACAGCCTGCTGCTGCCGAACCGTAATCTGGACCATGGCTACGCCAAGATTGACATCGGCGCGAGTTATCAGTGGCTGTCGTGGCTGGGCATCTATGGGCAGGCGGACAACCTCACGAACAATCAGCACATCGCGCCTATCGGCTATGTGAGCCTGCCCACGGGGCTCCGTGCCGGACTTCGCCTGCAATGGGGCAAGGGAAGCAGGCACTAACGCAGAGGCAGAAGGCCATCGCGGTCGTTGTCCATTGTGGCAGAGGTGTTAAAAAGGCGGCAAAATCCTGCGCAGGTGGGATTTTGCCGCCTTTTTCCACAGATTGACATCAGAGAATGAGACGGACCGCATTTTTTGCTTGGGAAAAGCGGAATTTTTGTCACAAACTGGAGATGCGCAAACTTTCACATTCGAGCTTTCTTCTTTCGATAGCCGGTCTGCTCAACGAGAACCAGGCGAGGCGAAGGCGTAAGGCAAGTCAGATTTCCTTTATAGGAATCTGAGATGGTGGAATGTTTAATAGAACCAACAAAACAAGTTGAGAGGCGTGTATGAATCGAACTTTTTGGAGGAGTGCCGCACAGTGCAGCCTGGTTCTTTGGGTTGTGCTTGCCTGTATAGTGCCCGGACTGGCCCAGCAAACGCTTGGTTCAATCAACGGAACTGTACTGGATACGACGGGTGCAGCAGTGCCCGACGCAACGATCA
>JAJXZL010000045.1 GCA_021780075.1 Acidobacteriota bacterium | reverse complement strand
GGGCTACCGCGATCTGTGGGCCCTGGAAGCTATCCTCAATCCCTCTGCGACCGCCAGCCAGAAGGCGGCGTAGTAACATCAACCTAACCGCCGCCCGCCACTTTCAACTACGCGCGGGACATGCTCGCTGCCGGGTAAGTTACCCAGTCAGCTGTTTGGCGGAAACACACGCATGTGCGCTGTTTTACCCATATCTCATTGGGAAACTCAGCAATCGCAATTAATGAGCTGCCGCCCTGTTATGGTTCGACCCCTACCCGAATCCAGTGGTCAAGTAGTGCATCTTCGAGCGGTTTCACGGCCGAAAGGCGGATTTGTTTGCCGTGATTTGCCTTTAGCTCCATGGAAATCTCAGAATCTGGCTTCATCTCCTTTGGATTCGCAAAGACACAGTAGTACTGGTCGAGAGTAAACATTCCTGTTTCAAATGCCTTGTCATGAATGAGGCATAGGCATAGGCCATTTCCCATTTTTCCGCGCAGTTTTTCGTTGTCGCTCCATCGGGCAATGTGCGACCCAATCAAGAATCGATCGTCTGAGATGCTGCAACCGGGAAAGCAGCAACTATGCCCATAAAGATTCTTGATCTCTGATGAGAATCTGGCCTGACCGACCCGTGAACGCACGGAAGCGATCTGCACGCCAGTCTCGACAGATACAACGGCTCTCTTTGATTCGGGCCCTGTTATTTCTTCGCCGCCGCCGAGAAGAGCCAACAGCAAATCATCATCAACATCGGAAAGATATGCCCCGTTCAGACACTGCAATCCTCCGGACTGTCGAACAAAGAAAACGTTGCGCTTGCTGGTTCCGCGTTTTTTGTTTGTGTCGAGATAGGCGTTGAGCTCGACACCTCGCGATTCAAAGAGATTCACAAGATTGATCGCATTATGGAATGGCGTGTACCCGGTCAGATCCGCTCGATAAAAGGAACTGCAATAGTCCCATTTGCCTGGATTTGGTGGCCGCGTGCTCGTTTCAAATCCATCCTTAGTCGCAATTGCATAGCCAACGAAATTCGCTTTCGGGGTAATGCCGCGCAAATGAATCACGACATCACCCTCTTTGATCTGCAACACCTTGCTCCAGAATGGCCATCTCCCGCCTCCTTGCTTCTCAGTTGGCGCCCACACGCAGTTCGTAAAGGCCCATGATCCGCCACCGTGGTTCTCATCTCTCGACATTTCGAGATAGATCGCAGTCATCGTGCAGACGATTCTACATCTGGAGCATTGAGGGCCCAATCGTGCTCAACGTTCTTACCGGTTGCTCAAGGCTCGCCCATGGAACCTGGGAAGGCGCAGCCCCCAAACCGCCGCTCAACCAACCGCGGCCCACTACGCCGCCAGCGTTTGCAGCAAACTGAGGTAGTGCACCACGTCCTCGCGTGAGAGCACGCCCACAACCTGGCCGCCCTCAAGCACCGGCAGTTGATTCACGCCGTCGCGGCCCATCTTTTCAAACGCGGACCAGAGAACGGCGTCGGGTTCGGTGGTCTCCAGCTTTTCGAGCGGCGTCATCACCGCGCGGGCCGGGGTGGCGGCCCACTCGTCGCGCGGCACCGCCTGAATCTCCGCCAGCGTTGCCATGCCGGCCGCAGCGTCAAATGTCGTCAGAATGACGTAGCTCACGTTGGACGGCAAAATGAACTGGTCAACAAGGTCCTGGAGGCTGACCTGGCTCGGCGCTTGGACGAAGTTGCGCTGCATGGCGTCGCGCACCTTGTGGCTGCCGAGCAGGTTCTTGAGCACCTCATGCTGCAACTGGCTACCCGCCGCGCTCTCAAGAAACCAGCCAATGAAGGCGATCCACATGCCGCCGATGAGGTTGGAGGAAAGCGCCTGCCACACGCCGATAAAGATGAACAGGAAGCCGAAGAACCGTCCCGTGAGCGCGGCAGTGGTGGTGGCGCGCAGATAGCTGCCCGTGAAGCACCAAACGAAGGCGCGCAGCACGCGCCCGCCGTCCAGCGGGAAACCGGGGATGAGATTGAAGACGGCGAGCACCAGGTTAAGCTTGGCCAGGTACTCAACCACCGCGAAGAGCGGCTGCGATGCGCCCAGCAGCGGCCGCGCGCTCCAGAAAGCCGCCGCCAGTGCAAGGCTGGTCACCGGCCCGACCAGCGCAATCCAGAACTCGGCGACGGCGCTGGGCGGCTCGGCGGCAATCTGGGCAACTCCGCCAAAGAGAAACAGCGTGATGCGGGGTACGGCAAGGCCATAGCGTTTGGCCATGAGCGAGTGTGCCAGTTCGTGTATGAGCACGCTCACAAACAGCATGAGCGCGGTGGCGGCGCCAACGAGCCAGTATTCTGCCGGCGACCAGCCCTTGAATTCTGCCGGATAATAGCTGACCGCCAGCATCCACGCCAGCAGGCCGACGATCAGGAACCAGGAGTAGTCCAGATCAATGGAGATGCCAAAGATGCGTCCTATCGGAATGCCACGTGGCGACATATGCGGATCTCCTCGATGCGCAACACGAAATGAAGGCACAGCTCCAGTGCGATGAGCAATACGCGCGCAACACTATTCAGGCGCGCGCAGCACCATCATCGGGCATGGCGCGTGGCGCAGCACTCCCTGGGCAACGCTGCCCAGCAGAATGTTGCTCACAACGTTGCCGCCGTGCGTGCCCATCACAATCAGGTCGGCGGGCCAGGTCTTCGCTGTCTCCACAATCTTTGCCGCGGGCTTGCCGAATTCAACAAACTCCAGCGGCGGCGGCGACATCTTCGCGCGCACTGCAAAAGCGTTCAGCAGGTTCTTCGCCTCGCGCTGCGCCGCGGCCTGCCATCCGGCCTCTGAGATGCCGGAGTCCATGGCCACCCGCATCATGGCGGGGTCAACAACAGTCACAAACGCAACCTCGGCACCCAGCTCGCGCGCCAGTTCAAGCCCCGCATCCGCGGCACGCGCCGCGGACGCTCCTCCATCCAGTGCAATCAGAATTCTTTTGAAGCTCATCACTCACCCCTCTTGGCTGGTGCGCGGCGCCCGCCTTGCAGGGCTGGAGTCGCGCGACCGGAATTCTGCTTTCAATGCAGCGGTCGGCGGCCCTTCACAGGCTGCCAAAGACCTTTTTCAAAAGATCCGTTGACCGGGCGGCGGGGTTGGTGCGAATTTGCTTTTCCTGCTGCCCAAGCATGTAAAACAGCCCGTCGAGGGCCTTGTTGACGACGTAGGTGTTGATGTCCAGCTTTGAGCTGCTCATAAAGGGAAGTTGTGGCGCCTTGCCTGCCAGCGCCTCGTACTTCTGGCTCACGCCGTTCGCACTCATGGCTGCTTCAACATGGGGACGAAAGGCAGTGGCCAACTGGGCGGAAGTCTTTGACTTGAAGTAGTCGGTGATGGACGTGTTGCCCCCATTCAGCAGCTTGCGCGCGTCTTCAATTGTCATTTGCTTGACGGCGTCGCCGAAGATGCCGGCCGCCTCAGGCGCCGCGGCTTCCGCTGCGTGGTTCATGCTGGCCACAAAATCGTCGATCTTTGGGCCCTGCCCGACCGCGCGCAGAGCCGTCTCCACCGGGCGGAGACTGGGAGGAAGCAGAATTTTGATGGCATTGTTGTTAAGGTAGCCGCCGGGTTTCGCAACTTCCTTGACCGCCTTCTGCGTACCAACTGAAAGCGCCTCCTTCAAGCCGGAAGCAATCTGCGTGTCGCTCAGGCTGGAAGCTGTGCCTGGAATCTTCCCCAACCCTGGAATCTGCGGCATCTGCGGAGACTGCGCATATAACTGAATGCCAACCGAGAAAAGAAACGCCGGAATCACGAAGCGAGATATGCGATGAGTCATGGCCCTTTCTCCTTCACCGGTAACGTAGCACAACTTGCCTGCAAGCTGGGTAACCGGAGCCTTGGATCTGCGTTCTGAGCGTCGCGAAAACTCAACCCGACCTGCGCGCCATCCTCCGCGCCAGGCAGTCTAAGCATCCGGCGGACGCTTTGATGAGGAAAGCTGCTCGCCGTATGCTTTGCATGGCAATTCGCGCGAGAGGAAACAGCAATGAAAAACTTTGAGCACAGCGTTGCGACGTCCAAAACATTTGACGAAGCGGTAAAGGCCGTGGAAGAGAACACCGCGGCGAAAGGCTTCCGCGTGCTGCACACGCATGACGTGGCGGCGACGCTCGCGGAGAAGGGCTTTCAACGCGAGCCCCTGAAGATTGTGGAAGTGTGCAACGCGAAGTACGCCCACGAGGTGCTGCAAGAGGACATCACCGCCGCCATGATGCTTCCATGCCCCATCCTCATTTATCAGCAGAGCGGCAAAACGCACATCAGCACGATGCTGCCGAGCGTGATGGGAAAGTTCTTTCCCGGCAAGGGCATCGAAGCTGTCGCCGCACGGGTGGAGAAGGCTGTCGTTGCAATCGTGGATGACTCGGCGAAGTAGTTGCGCGCGTGTACGTGCGCCAGTTGGCCGCGCCGCTTCAGCGCCTGCATCGTTCATTCTGCATGACGAGCCTTGCCGGGGTTTTACCCCATGCCGGAGAAGTGCTTTTCCCTGTCGTTGCTCAGTCTGCGAGGACTACAATTGCGCTCATCCAAAGGAAAAGTTCCCCAAAGGAGAGGTCAATGGGAAAGCGATACAACAACATCCTCGAGACCATCGGGAACACCCCCGTGGTGAGAATCAACAAGCTCGCACCGCCCGGCGTGAATCTCTATGTGAAGATTGAAGCGTTCAACCCGCTCGGCTCCGTCAAGGACCGTCTTGCCTATGGCGTCATTGAGGATGCGGAGAGAACGGGACGCCTGAAGCCGGGGCAGACCGTAGTGGAGGCGACGAGCGGAAATACCGGCATCGGGCTGGCCATGGTGTGCGCGCAGAAAGGCTATCCGCTCGTCATCGTCATGGCGGAGTCCTTCAGCGTCGAGCGGCGCAAGCTCATGCGATTCCTCGGAGCAAAGGTTGTGCTCACGCCCGCGCCCGCCAAGGGCATCGGCATGGTGGCCAAGGCCGTTGAACTGGCCGAGAAGCATGGCTGGTTTCTCACCCGCCAGTTTGAGAATGAAGCCAACGCCGCCATGCACTCATACACAACCGCCCGGGAGATAGTGGAAGACTTCAAAGGCGAGCGCCTGGACTACTGGGTCACGGGCTTCGGCACCGGTGGCACGCTCAAAGGCGTTGCGCGGGTGCTGGCCAAGGAGCGGCCAGAAACAAAAATCGTGGTCTGCGAGCCGGATGACGCGCCCATGCTCTCCAGCGGCATCCCCCAGGAACGCAACCCCGATGGCTCCGCGGCGGCGAGTCACCCCGTCTGGAAGCCCCATCCGCAGCAAGGCTGGAGCCCGGACTTCATCGCCAAGTTGGTCGGCGACACCGTCGATATGAACGTCATCAGCAAGGTGCTGCGCATTCCCAACGCTGAAGCCATGCGCTACAGCAAGGCGCTGGCACGCAACGAGGGCATCTTTGTGGGCGTCTCCTCCGGCGCCACCTTTGCGGGAGCGCTCCAGGTGGCAGAAGAGGCTCCCAAAGGCTCGACGATTCTCTGCATGTTGCCCGACACGGGCGAGCGCTATTTGAGCACTCCGCTCTTCGCCGATGTTGCCGTGGACATGACCGAGGAAGAGCTGGAGATTGCAAAGTCCACTCCCAGCGCGCAACTGCTGTATTCCCAATAGCCCGAGCACGCGGTAAAACACCAAGGGCGCCAGCCGGAAAGTCCGGCGGCGCCCTTGGTTCTGCCTGCCTCTGATCTATTTATACGGGGCGACCCGACCGCTGCGTCTGCAATTGCTGCATCTGTTGCCTGAACTGCTGCATCTGCCTGCGGTACTCTTCCATCTGCTTTGAATTGGGCCTGAGATCTTCCGGCTTGAAGTTCCTGCGGAACTCTTCCATCTGCTGCTGTACCTGCTGCTGCATTTGCTCAAGCTGCTTCTGGTCAATCTGGAAGTTCTGACCCTGCAGGCTCTGTCGCAAATCTTCAGACTGCTGGATCATCTGATCGCCAAGGCCGGCGGATCCCTGCGCGAGGTTCTGCGCGAACTCCGGCAAGAGCGCGGCCATCGACGGGCAGTCGCCATCGGGTAACAGGTCCTCGAGCTCCGCATGGTGGTGCTTTGAGTCGACGTAGAGCGTAATCGTCTCCTGCTTCTTGTTGCGCAGGATGGTCACCTGTACAGGCTTGCCCTGGTTGGAGCGCAGCGCGCGATCCCAGTCCGCAACGGTGTTCACCGCCTCGGGGCCAACCTTGAGAATCACGTCGAAGGCACGGAAACCGGCTGCGTCGGCTGCGCTCTTGCGCGCCACCTGCTTCACCATCAGCCCGCTGGAAACACCCAGGTAGTCGGCCATCTGCGCGGTAAGCGGCTCAACCAGCGCGCCAACGTTGAGGCTGCTGCCAAAGAACGGCAGATGGAAGCCGCCGGACACCGGCGCGTCTGCGCCGCCGCTGGAGAGCATGCCCATGCTCGGAACTGAAGTGAACTCCTCGCCGCCGCCGTCAATCTTGTTCCAGACGTCATGCTCCATCTTTTTGCGGTCGGCCAGTTGCACGCCGATGGTCTGCTGGGTGCCGTCGCGGCTGATCAGCAGGCTCACCTTGTGCCCGGCGGGAATCTCGCGCATCATGCGGCTGAATTGCTCTGAGTTGCCGACGGCTTTCCCATTCAACTGCAGCACCACGTCATTCACCCGGATGCCCGCCTGCGCCGCCGGTGCATCGTGATCGATGAGCGTAACCACCACTCCGCGCGCATCCTTCAGCTTGAGCTTGGGCGCCGACTCCGCATCCACGTCGCCCACCAGCACACCCAGGTAGCCCTGCGAGCCGGAGTGAAGCAGAAGTCCCGGCTCTTTCACAATCTGTTCTATGCGCGAGGACACCTGCGCTGCAGCGCCCGGCGAAGCCGCAACCATCCCGGCGCCAAACAGTGCGGCGACACCAAGATTGAACAACTTACTGCGATACGGCCTCGAAAGGTACTTCATACTGCTTTTTCTCCTGCGGCTCCTATCAACCCCGGGCCGCACTCTGTCTGGACGGTGCAATTTCCTGAAAGCCAGAAAAACATTACTGAATCTGCGGCACGCGGCTCAGTACCTGTCGCGACACATTGCGAATCTGAGGGTTCTGGTCGGAATTGGCAACTGAGTAGAGCACCTGGCGCACGCTCGTATCGGCTTCAACCGGCTCAAGAATATTGATGGCCGAGGTGCGGATGCGCGGGTCACTGTCATTCATCAGCGCTTCCAGCACGGCGTCGCGCACGCGCATATCCTCTGTAACGTAGGGCTCCAGCCCCTTCAGCGCCTTCTCGCGCACGCCCTCATTGCGGTCATAGCGCAGTGCCACCATCAGCGCGTCGCGTATGCCCGCACCCTGGCAACTGTGCCCCGTGCGGCACTCTGACGCCAGCAGGCCCACTGAGTCATCACGCACGCCGGCGGAGGTCGCATCCTCTGACGCCAGCATCAGCAATTGCCGGATGGCCGGATCTTCCAGCGAGCCGCGCACGTGCTGCGGCACCACCTGCTCATAGTTCACTTCCACCACATTGCTGTTGGGCTGTTGCACGATGCTTGAAATGCTGGCCACCTCTGCCGGAGTCGGCACTAAGGCGGTCTGCGCCTGCGTCACGGCCGGCTGCGTTTGCACGGTTGCCGACTGCTCCTTCTGGGCTGCATGGGCCGCGCGGCCCTGCGCGTACTCATATCCGCCCAGGCTGCCCGCGCCGGCGCCCACAACCAGCAGAAGCATTGCCGCCACCGGGGCGGCTTGCAGACTGGCAAGGTTGTTGACGATGCGCTGGCTCAGGCGCTCATACCAGCGCTTCGGCGGCAGTGTGTCCAGCGCTTCCTCAAGCCGAAGACGGGACCGCGCCACCAGGTTTGCGGGTGGCTCGGCTACGGGAAGCGCGGCGGCCAGAGTCCTGAGCGCCTGCAACTGGTCCTTCTCTTCGCGGCATTCCGTGCAGAGGATCAGATGCCTTTCCAGCTCATGGATCTGTTCATCGGGCAGCTCCCCATAAGCCGCCAGCACGATTCGCTCGTGTGCAACATCGCAGTTCATCTCGTCACGTCCTTCCAGCCCCTGAAAATTCAGCACGATCCGCGTTCGAAAAAATCCGCCGCCCACAAGGGCAGGCTCGAACGCATCACCGTAATCCCGCCAGTTGCGCTCGCAACTTTTTAGTCGCTCTGAAGAGCGTATTCTTGGCGGTTTCTTCCGTGGTATTCAACATCTCTCCAATGGTGCGCAGCCGCAAACCCTGGTAGTGCTTCAGTTCAAAAACCATGCGCTCGCGAGGTGTGAGCTTGGCCAGCGCCGCTTGAATTCTCTCGCCAAGAACCTTGCGGTCCAGCTCCCGGTCAGGATTTGAAAACGACCGGTTGTCTGAAACCGAAGACAGCAAATCAATTTCGTCGCCGGAGTGATCCACATGCACGGACTGGTCCTCGCGACGCGTCTTGCGGCGCCGCAACTGGTCCAGGCATAAATTGGTTACGATCCGGTAGATCCAGGTGTAAAACGAGCACTCGAAGCGAAAGTTGCCAATGTACCGGAACGCCTTCAGAAAGGCTTCCTGGTAAATGTCCTCCGCGTCGTGCTCTGAACCGGTCAGGTGCAGCGCAAGCCGCAGAACCTGCTGCTCATATTGGCGCACCAATGCGTCAAACGCAGTACGCGAACCCGCCTGCGCCTGGCGAATCAGTTCCATCTCCGGTGCGCGGGCCTGCAAGCGCTCTTGCTCGCGGTTCGGTCCGTCCATAGCCCTCGTCGCAGCCATCCCTAGGGAGGATTGTACCCTTCCAGCGGTTAGCCAGCCCAAAGCGCCCGGCACAACGGCCGGGGAAGTGGGGTAGGTCGTAGATTCAATTGCCATCGAATCCCTGCTCCGGTAAAAGACTATTGGCACTCTGGTAGACGCGGAAAGATAAGCTTGGTGAGCCGCCAGCGCGTATCATCCCTCTCCTTCGGGGGCCGCCGGGTACACTGGAAATCAATGAGCGGACCACTCTTTGCAGAAATCGAGCACCCCGCCGCCCCCGTCGACGGCTGGCACACCGCCCACTGCGACGGCGGCTCCCGCGGCAATCCAGGACCCTCCGGCTACGGCGCGGTCATTCAGGACCCCCACGGCCACGTCGTCGCGCGCCTCAGCGAATACCTGGGCAAGCAGACCAACAACTACGCCGAATACTCCGGACTCCTGGCCGTGCTGGCCTGGGCCCTCGAACACAATGCGAAGCGCCTGCGCGTGGTCTCCGACTCCGAACTGATGGTCAAGCAGATGAAGGGCTTATATAAGGTGGCTAGTCCGGGCCTGCGCCCCCTCTGGGAAGAAGCCAAACGTCGTGCCAGACAACTCGAGCGCTTTGAAATGCGTCATACTCTACGCGGAGGCAACCAGGAGGCCGACCGACTGGCCAATGAAGCCATGGACAAGGGAATGCGCAAGACCTCAACACAGACGACAGGCAGCGAAAGTGCCCGACCTGCACAACCAGCCCTGGAAGGATATGTGCAAGGTGGCGTTGTTCACTTACTGAGTGGTGAACTACCCGATGGTACTTTCGTAATAATTGTTCGCAAATAGTACACTTAAGTTGTATGTTCATCCTTACTCAGCTGGTAAATTAATTATATGTTGAGACAACTTATTCCCCTTTTCGGGAACTCTTAGATCCTTAGTACTAAAACCTGCCTTGGCTCTTCGTTTCAGCCTGAGAAATTATCTCGGAGGAGTATCATGACGGATCGAACCTCAATTGGGCCTTTTCGCGGCATTTGGCAGCCAGCTCTTGCTCTGGCTTGCCTCCTGGTGGTGACAGGTGTCATCGTGGCGTGCAGCAGCGGTGGCGGCGTTACAAGCGCATCGACCGCCGTAGTCAACGTCAGGCTGAGCGACCCCGCAACGTGCGAAGCGCCCAACGGGCCCTTCTCCAACGTTTGGGTAACCATCACAGATGTGCAGGTCAACACGAACGCCTCGGCTGGTCCCAATGACAGCAGTTGGGTGGACCTTACTCCCAACCTCGCCAGTGCGCCAAAGCAGGTTGACCTTCTATCTCAGGCCAACAATCAGTGTTTCCTCGCATCCCTCGGCGACAACCTCCAGCTCCAGGCCGGCACGTACCAGCAGATTCGCGTGATTCTGGCCGACAACACCACAGGCCTCTCCACCAACAATTGCGGTTCGGGTGGCCCCGCCAATTGCGTTGTCACCAGCAGCGGCGTCTCGCCACTCCAACTGGCCAGTGAAGACAAGACCGGCATCAAGATTCCCTCCGGGCAGATTGCGGGTGGCGAATTCACCATTGCTGCCGGCCAAACCAAGGACCTCGACATCGACTTCAATACCTGCGCCTCCATCGTCCAAACGGGCAATGGCGGATACATTCTCAAGCCGGTACTGCACGCCGGTGAAGTGAGCCTGCAGTCAAACACCCTCAACGGAACAGTCCTGGATGCCTCCACCGGTCAGCCCGTGGCGGGCAATGTGTTTGTCGCGCTGGAGCAACCAGTCACGACGAACAACGTGACCGTGGATCGCGTGGTCATGCAGACGCAGGCCGCCGCAGATGGCACCTTCGTCTTCTGTCCGCTGCCCTCCGGAACCTATGACGTGGTGGTTGTGGGTGTCAGATCAGCAGACGGAACGCTCTATAGCCCCTCCATCGTCACCGCAGTCGCCACAGGCGCGACAACGGGCAATATCAACCTGTATGCTCCGGCAGCGAATTCTCCCTATGTCGGCGCGAATTCAGCCGCCAATCTGCAGGGCGTCCTCACCACAGCGACGGCGGCGGCGAACGTGCCGCTCAGCGTCCTGGAAACGGTGGGAACCACAACCTACACCATACCCCAGCAACCCGCGAGCAACGCCGTTGCACCTTACACGCCGAACTATGAGAGCACACTCATGGTGGCAACCTCCACAACGGCAACCCCCGCTTGCCCCTCCGGCACCAACTGCTTCAATTACTCCCTGCCAGTCTCGTCCGGCGGGCCGTACATCGGAGCCTGGGCCGCTGGCGGTGCGAGCCTTCAGCCCGCGAGCACGACCACTGCGCTGGGCATCTACAGCGTTGACGGAACCACGACCACCTGCACGCCCTCGCCGACTGAGGCGAATTCAGGCACGGCCGTGCAGTTGGCAACTCCTCCGTTCACCGCTGTTCCAATGACGCAAAACATCGCCTTTACCGGCTGCCAGTAAGCACCGCGCAGCAAAAACCTGAGGGCCGGAACTCCGCTAGGAGTTCCGGCCCTCTTCATTTCATTGCCGCGCGGGGTTAGCCGCGCTTATGTGCTCTTCTTCTTAGCGCCCAAGGTTATTCCGCCACACGTGACCACCGCGTTCCAGCAGGCGGTCGGCGCAATCCGGTCCCCACGTTCCGGCAAAGTAGTTTGGAAACACCTCGGGATTTTTTGCGGCCCACGCCTCAAGAATCGGCGTATACAGCGCCCACGTTGTCTCCACGCCATCGCGATGCGCAAACAGCGTCTGGTCGCCCAGCATCGCGTCCAGCAGCAGGCGTTCGTAGCCGTTGGCGCTGGATTTGCCAAAAGCCGCGGCATAGTCGAAGTCCATGTTCACCGGACATACGCTCATGTTCGGCGTGGTGGGCACCTTGGCCCCGAAACGCAGCGCGATTCCCTCGTCCGGCTGAATGCGGATCGTGAGCAGGTTGGGCTGAATCTCCTGGCACGGCCCGCCCATGGACATGCGGTTGAAGATCAGCAACGGCGGCTGCTTGAACTGAATGCTGATCTCCGTGGCGCGTTTCTTCAGCCGCTTGCCCGCGCGCAAATAAAACGGCACGCCCGCCCAGCGCCAGTTCTCGATTCCCAGTCGCACGGCGGCAAAGGTCTCCGTGCCCGACTCGGGATTAACGCGTTCCTCGTCGCGGTAGCCGATAACCTTCTGTCCATCTACCACTCCTGGCCCGTACTGCCCGCGCACTGCATCGTTCACGGGCACCGGCGGAATCGCCCGCCATACCTTCACCTTCTCGCGCCGCACGCTCTCCGACTCAAAGCTCGAAGGAGGCTCCATGGCCACAAAACTCAGCAACTCCATCATGTGGTTCTGCACTACGTCGCGCAGCGCACCGGCTTTCTCATAGAACGGGCCGCGGCCTTCCACGCCCAGCGTCTCCGCCGCCGTGATCTGCACGTGATCGATATAGTTTCGGTTCCAGATGGGCTCGAAAATGCCATTGGCAAAGCGAAAAACCAGGATGTTCTGCACCGTCTCCTTGCCAAGATAGTGGTCGATGCGGAAGACCTGGTTCTCGTGGAAGACAGCGTTCACCTGGTGATTCAGTTCGCGCGCGGAGTCGAGGTCGTGACCGAATGGCTTCTCAATCACCACACCCACGCGCCCACGCTCGGGCTGCGCCATGCCCTGCGCGCCCAGGTTCTCGACAATCGGTGCAAAGTATTCAGGCGCCGTGGCCAGGTAGAACAGCCTGTCGCCGCCGATGGACTTCTCCGCGTCAATGCGATCTAACTCGGCCTTAAGTCCCGCATAACCCGCCGCATCGTCAAAGCTTAGCGCGTAGTAACTTATGTGCCTGGCGAACTCATCAATCTTGGGGTCGTCCGCCTCCACGCCGCCATACTCCACAATGCCCGCCCGCATGTCCGCCGCAAATTCGTCGCCCAGCGGCCGCCGCGCCACGCCGACAATCGAAAACTTGTCAGGCAGCAGGCCAGACTGCTTCAGGTGGAAAAGGGCAGGCAAGAGCTTGCGCTTGGTCAGGTCGCCCGAGGCGCCAAAAATCACCATGATCCCCGGCTCGGGAATCCGCTCGCTGCCCTGGGGAACATGAGAAAGATCCTCCGCCCGCACTTTCATCTGCACTGTCGCCATAGTTACTCCGGCCTCCTGCCTCTGGCTGCAACATCCCGCACACATAACCTGCGGCGAGGATGGTTCGTTACTTGGATGCCCGCAAGACGAACTCCGCTATCTCAGTCCGTCTTCATCGCATGTCCGCCAAACTGATTCCGCATGATCGAGAGCATCCTGTCGGTAAAATTATTCTCTTCGCGCGAACGGATGCGGCGCAGCAGCGACTCGGTAATCACCGGCGCGGAAACATTCAGATCGATGGCCTCCACCACCGTCCAGCGGCCCTCGCCGGAGTCGGGAACGTACGCCTGCAGCCCATCCAGCGTGGGATGCTTTGCCAGCGCGCCCGCCGTCAGGTCCAGCAGCCAGCTGCGCACAACGCTCCCGTAGCGCCAGATCTCCGCAATCTGCTCCAGGTCCAGGCTCATTTCTTTCTTCTGTTCCATGATGGTGAAGCCTTCCGCATACGCCTGCATCAGCCCGTACTCGATGCCGTTGTGCACCATCTTCACAAAGTGCCCCGCGCCCGCCGGACCCACATGTCCCCAGCCCTTGTCCGCCGCGGGAGCCAGCGTCTCAAGGATCGGCCGCAGATACTCGACCGGCTCCTTGTCGCCGCCCGCCATCATGCTATAACCCTCCTGCAGGCCCCATACTCCGCCGGAAGTGCCCACGTCCACATAGTGCAGGCCTTTTGATGTAACTTCCTTGTGCCGGCGCATCGTATCTTTGTAGTACGAGTTACCGCCGTCGATAAGTATGTCGCCGGGATTCAGCAGCGGTACTAACTTCGCGATTGTCTGGTCCACCGGGTCGCCCTGCGGCACCATGATCCAGATGGCTCTCCGAGCCTTTAATTTCTGCACGAGTTCCTCTAGAGTCGACACACCCACATTGCCCGACGCCGTGAGCCTGGCCACCGCTTCAGCATTAAAGTCAAAGCCGACCACCTGGTGGCCGCCCAGCTTCAGCCGCTCTGCCATATTGCCGCCCATCTTGCCCAGACCAATCAATCCAAGCTGCATGCTGCTCTCCCTTCAAATCTTTTACAAAACTCCTAAAGTCTGTAACTCGCTCCGCAGCGCTCCTGCGCCTTGAAAGCGAATCGCTGTCATGCCGGCATCTCGTGCGCCCGCAACATTCTCTTCGCGGTCGTCAATAAACAGAACACGCTCAGCAGGCTTGCCCAGAATATCCAGCGCCCGACGATACATGGCCGGAGCGGGCTTGCGCAGGCCCATGTAGCACGAACTGAATGCAAACTGAAAGTAGGCGCGCAGACCGTAGCGCTTAAACCTGTACTCATTCGGCTCACGCGCCTCGTTGTTCAGCGCGCCCACCATGCACTTGTTAGATGCGGAAATCTCCCCAAGGATTGCCACTGCTCCATCCGGCAAAGGCTGCGATTGCGCCAGAAGCGCGGCAAAAAACTCATCCCGCGTAAAGCTTCGCGGCTCATGGAACACCGTCGCGTCAAGATATTCGTTCGCGCTGATGGCTCCCCGCTCCCATGCGTCGTACGGCGCGGCGTGGCGCATCTCAAATGCCTCTCTGTCCAGGTTGAACTGCTGCAGCACCGCCGTGCGCTCACGGTGGTCCCATCCGTTGGTCAGCAGAACTCCGCCCACATCAAAGAGGATTACGTCGAAGGGGAACATCGGCGCCTCTCCATCGTGCTTCACTCGTTTTGACTTCGCTAAGTGATCCAGTCGCGGGGTAAGTGACAGCCGGTGGACCGCCCCACCTTGCGCCTGCATCCGCCTGGCTGCGTCTGGCTATACAGCAGTCCTCGACCCGTCGCCGCACTGATACTTCGCCTCAATGGCCAGCACTTTGTTGAAGCGCCGCACAAACCGTTCCTCTTTGGCGCAGAACACCGCCTTGATGAAGCTGTCCACCACCTCGAAGGCCAGCGCCGGGCCGATGATGCGCGCGCCCAGCACCACCACATTCATGTCGTCGTGCTCCACGCCCTGGTGCGCCGAATACGTGTCGTGGCACATGCCCGCGCGAATGCCCGGAATCTTGTTCGCGGCCACACACACGCCCACACCCGATCCGCAAATGAGAATGCCGCGCTTCGCAACGCCCTGCCGGATTGCGTCGCCTACCTTCTCGGCAAAGTCAGGGTAGTCGGAGGGCTCCGCGTTATACGCTCCAAGGTCGATCACTTCATGACCCGCCTTGGCAAGATAGGCGCGCACCTCTTCCTTCAAAGGAAAGCCCGCGTGGTCCGAACTGATAACTAGCTTCATGCCAATTCCTTTCGGCTGGATAAGTCGGCAAGTTAGCCGTCCTGACTAACTCGCCCGCCTGCTGACCTGCTACTTCACCAGCGCCTTTGCCCTGGATGCAATATTCTCCGCGGTAAATCCAAACTCCGCCAGCACCTTCGGTCCCGGGGCGGAAGCGCCAAAGCGGTCCAGCCCGATGACATCGCCGTCCTGGCCCACATACTTCCACCAGCCCAGCGTCGCGCCAGCTTCAACCGCCAGCTTCGGCACGCCCGCGGGCAGCACGCTGGCCTTGTACTCCGCCGTCTGCTCCTCGAAGATCTTCCAGCTTGGGAGGCTCACCACGCGCGCCGCAATGCCGTCACCGGCCAGCAGCTTCGCCGCATCCAGCGCGGCCCACACCTCCGAGCCTGTGCCGATCAGCACGACTTGCGGCTTCGGCGCGTCCTGCAGCACATACGCACCCTTGCTCACGCCTGCGTACACATCCTGCGCAGCCGGATCGATCACCGGCAGGTCCTGTCGCGTCAGCGCAAAGAAGCTCGGCCCGCTGCGCTCCAGCGCCAGCCGCCATGCCGCTGCCGTTTCATTCGCGTCTGCCGGGCGAAAATCCGTAAGCCCCGGCACCGCGCGCAGCGCCATCAGATGCTCAATCGGCTGGTGCGTCGGCCCATCTTCGCCCAGCGCCACCGAGTCATGCGTAAAGATGAATAGCGAGTGCACCTGCATCAGCGCCGCCAGCCTCAGCGCAGGCTTGCAGTAGTCCGAGAAGACAAAGAACGTTGACCCGAAGGGCAGCAGCCCGCCGTGCGCTGCGATGCCGTTCACCGCCGCGCCCATGCCAAATTCGCGCACGCCAAAAAAGACGTTGCGCCCCGCCGCGTCCACGTGGAAATTTGCCCCGGGCTTGAAGATCGTCTTGGTCGATGCGGTCAGGTCCGCCGCGCCGCCAAACAGCTCCGGCACCTCGCCCGCAATGGCGTTCAGAATCGCGCCGCCCGCATTGCGCGTGGCCTGAGGCTTGCCCGGCGCAAAGCTGGGAATCGCCTTCTCCCAGCCCGCCTTGCGAATGCCCTTCTGGGTCCGCTCAAACTCCGCGGCCAGCTCGGGAAATGCCCCCGCATAGCCGGCAAACAGCTCCTTCCACTCAGCCTCCAGCGCCGCGCCGCGCTCCTGCGCCTTGCGCCAGTTGGCCAGCGCATTGTCCGGCACGATAAAGCTCTGGTCCTCAGGGAAGCCGAAAAACTTCTTCGTCGCCGCCGTATCCGCCGCGCCCAGTGCCTCGCCATGCACCTTGTTCGTGCCTGCCTTCGGGCTGCCGTAACCAATCACCGTGCGCACCGCGATTATCGACGGCTTGTCCGTCACCGCCTTCGCCGCTTCAATCGCGGCTTCCAGAGCCTTCAGATCGTTGCCATCGGCCACGCGCTGCACATGCCAGTGGTAGGCCTCAAAGCGCTCCAGCGCGTCTTCGGTGTAGCTCAGCTCGGTCGGCCCGTCCAGCGAAATTAAATTGTCATCGTAAAGAAAGATCAGCTTGCCCAGGCCCAGCGTTCCGGCCAGCGAAGCCGCTTCATGCGACACACCTTCCATCAGGTCGCCGTCGCCCAGCAGCGCAAACGTGTGGTGGTCGACCACCTCAAAGCCCGGGCGATTGTACGTAGCCGCCAGATGCTTTTCCGCAATGGCCATGCCCACCGCCATGGCGATGCCCTGCCCCAGCGGCCCAGTCGTTACCTCAACGCCCTCGGTATCGCCGTACTCCGGGTGGCCCGGCGTCCGCGAGTGCCACTGGCGAAAACTCTTCAGATCGTCCAGCGTGACGTTGTAGCCGGAAAGAAACAGCGTGCTGTAGAGCAACGCCGACGCATGTCCATTCGACAGCACAAACCGGTCGCGATCTGCCCATTTCGCATGCGACGGGTTGTGCTTCAGCAGCTTGTGGAAGAGCAGGTACGCAATCGGCGCGCAGCCAAGCGGAGCGCCGGGATGGCCACTGTTGGCCTTCTGCACTGTGTCAACGGCCAGCAGCCGCAATGTGTCAATGGACAGTTCGTCGAGAGAGAGTTCCGCGAGGCTCGGTGTCATATTGATGTCTGAAGTCCTTTCATTGCTGTCGCCAATGCCAGGTAAATGCATTTATTTTCTGTTACTTGTTACTCTGCGTTACTCGGCTTCCACCGCTATGTCCACATTGTAACCAAGCCAGCGATCCTCATCCGGCCAGTGGAAAGTCCATGATAGACGACCATTCGCATTCTCCCTGCTGGTGGAGATATCCGCGCTATGCCCGGCGCTGCCCAGGCTCCGGCTCGGCGTGGTCTCCATCGTCTGCCAGCCGTCGGCGGACCACACCACCTCAAACCGTTCCTCATCAAGAATCCGCAGCGTGTCGCCGGCAGCAAGCTTCTGGATGGGCCGCCGCAGGCTGTAGATCTCGATATCGCTCCGCAGCCCTTTGCGCCCCTCCGGCTCGCAGTAGCGCTTGTAAACGGCGTCAACACGGTCAAACACCTTGCCGTCTACGGCCGAGCGCAGCAGCTTCAGATATTCGGCATGCGCCCACACCAGCGGCACCGCCGAACCCGCAGGTTCACCCGTCACCAGGCCCCGCGCAGGCAGGTCCGCATCGTCCCACACCTGCTCGGGCATCATCTGGCCGCTCGTCGCAAAGCCTTCATACGTCCTGATCAGCGAGGTAATATCCTTGCCCGCCGCAAGCTCGTAGTGGGCGCGCTCGCCGGTCAGCAGCGGCCACACGCGACCCTGGCCCCAGCCCTTGTACGGACCGCCGTCGGGCCGCTGCCCGTAGCCGTCCCAGTTGTAGCGCAGCCAGCCCGGGCCCTGCGGCAGATCGCGCTGCAGCACCGCGTCCACCACCTTCAGCGAATCCACAATCAGGGGATCGTCGGCACGCCGCACTCCATAGCGCACCAGTTCCAGAAAACCCGCGTCCACAATCTCCCGCGCTTCAAACTCATACCGCGTGTCCGGCGGCCGGTTTGAGAGCCGTATCGTCTCAGTGCAGCAGCTCCCGCATGCATAGGCCTCGCCGGTCTCCGGTGGCCGAATGCGCATGTAGTGCCGCTTGATCTCCGCGTGCAGCACGCCATTGTTCGTGACCGTCCAGTCCTCAAGGTGCCGCTCAATCCAGTCGGCGGTCTCCTCGTAGAAGCTGGCCAGCTCCATCGAATCGTGGGCGCGCATGATCTCCGCCGCGCACACCAGCCCCGCAATCACCGCCGCCAGCGTTGAAGGCGAATAGCCCGCATTCTCCTCCCAGCGCTCCTGGTGGGTAATGGGAGCATGGCGCACCAGAAAGCCCGCAGCCCGCTCCACAAACGGGAAAATGTCCATCGTGCCAAGTCCGTGCGCCTTCCACAGCCGCCAGGCCAGCATCAGGGGAAACGCCACCTCGTCCAGTTGCGTGCCAGACCAGTAAGGCCGCCCATCCACCCAGAAATTCTGCGCAAAGCCGCCGCTGGGCAGTTGCGTGCAGGCCAGGTAGACCAGCGCGCGCAGTGCCGTCTCCGTATTGCCGCAGGCCAGCAGCGCCGTCGCCGTCTGCACCATGTCGCGCGTCCACACCAGGTGGTAGCCGCCCAGGTCGTCGTCGCCCTTGGCCTGCCCCCACGGAATCGACGCCGAAGCCACAAACGCGCCCGAGAACGTCTTGTCCTCATGCGCCAGCAGCACATTGTGGCTGGCGCGCATCAGCTTGCCGCCGTCGGTTGCCTTGGGAGCCAGCCGTTCCGGGTGCGATGCCCGCAGCCATTGCTCGATAAAGCGGTCGCTCTGTTGCTCAAACGGAAACGAAAGCGCGCTCACCGTCTTTTGCAGCGCCGCGTGGTGCCCCTGCCCAAAGCCAATCGCCACCGTGCATTCGCGACTCCGCGCCCCGTCTTCGCACTTCATGTCCAGCTCGCCCAGAATCGCCAGGTTGCCGTTCGTCGCCGAGCCAAACTCCCAGTTCATGCGAAAATTTTCCGTCAGGTCGCGCCACCCGTCGCTTGCGCCCACAAACCCGCAGCTCACGCGCTGGAAGCCGCAGCTGGCACCCATCGCCAGCGCCCATTGCTTCTTCCACGCCACCGCCATCTTGAGCCCCGCAATATCCACCACGCGCGCCGTGTTCTCCGCGCCGCCGCCATCCACGTGCGGAGCCAGCAGGGCATACACCTTCAGGCGCCGCAGCAGTTCCGGGTGGCCTTCCAGCAGAATGTGCGTCAGCACCACCGGCTGGTGCGGGTCGCAGATAATCTCCTTGGTCAGCGTGTACCGGCCCGCGGGATCGCGGTTCACATAGCGAATCCCTTGCGCCTGCGGATGGATGTACTCGAAGCTCGTCACAAGGTCGCGCTTCTCTTCATGCGTAAACGTCTCGCCGTCCGTGATCAGGAACCCCATGTCGCGCACCTGTGCGTGGTCGATCGTGGGGTGGTAGATCTCGTTCAAAATCCCGTGCGAGCACGTAAACCACACCCGGCTGGCAGCCGAATAGGCCGTGCCCACTGCGTCTTTCACGCTCGAGGTCCAGCGCGGTGCCATGCCCGGCGCACCAAACGCCTCGCCCTGCTGCTCAAGCCAACGGTAAAGCGGAGCTTCGTTCATTCATCTTTTCCAGTGGAATTCGATTGGGTGGAAGTCTAGGATGCAGAGGCCCGTCCCTTCATATCGATGTACCCCGGCTGCAGAAGGTTTCCCCACCGCGCCGGAATTCCTCCGCACCCCGCCTGCTGCCTTGCGCATCCATCTCCTATGGAGTCTTAGGCTCGCCCTGCCCGCGGAGGAATCCAGCACTTCGCTCCCCCGGCAGCCCGCATCGCCTCGTCCTCAACGGCATGTTTCCATTTGAACAGCCCCTTCACGCCAAAACCAGTACAATCCAAACCGAGGAGAATCCCCAATGGCTTACGAACTTGCCCCCCTGCCCTATGACTACGCAGCCCTCGAGCCTTTTATTGACTCCGAGACAATGCACCTGCACCACGACAAGCACCACCAGACCTATATCAACAACGTCAACGCCGCGCTCGTGAACCACCCCGAGCTCGCCGCCAAGCCCGTGGACGACCTCGTCCGAGACCTCGCCACGCTGCCCGAGGGCATCCGCACCGCCGTCCGCAACAATGGCGGAGGACACTCCAACCACACCATGTTCTGGAACATCATGGGCCCCGTCGGCTCAGCCGGCGTCGGCGGAGCGCCCACCGGCGACCTCGCCTCCAAAATCAACGCCGACTTCGGCGACTTCGAGACTTTCAAGAAGACCTTCAACGAAACCACCGCCAAGCAGTTCGGCTCCGGATGGGGCTGGCTCGTGATTGAGGCCGGAAAACTCAAGGTCATCACCACCGCCAATCAGGACTCGCCACTCTCCCAGGGCATCTATCCCATCCTCGGCAACGACGTCTGGGAGCACGCCTACTACCTCAAATACCAGAACCGCCGCCCAGACTACCTCGCCGCATGGTGGAACGTCGTCAACTGGAACGAAATCAACAAGCGCTTCGCCACCGCCACAAAGTAGTCATCAGTGGCCAGCCCGCGATGCCTGCGCGAAGTCGGGAATCCCAGGTCTAAAATGCGAGACCTGGGGCGCCCGGATTTTGTGAAGGCCACAACGGGTGCCGGATTTCCTTCAACACTTCATGGGAGATCGCAAAAATGACCCATTCTGAAGTCGAGTTGCAATCGGTGCTGACCTGCCCCTACTGCGGCTTTGAAACAATAGAGACGATGCCCGTCGACTCCTGCCGCTACTTCCACGAGTGTGGACGCTGCCAGACCTTGCTCCGCCCAAAGACAGGAGGTTGTTGCGTCTTTTGTTCTTACGGTTCGGTCAAATGTCCTCCTGTGCAGTTGCAGCGATCATGCGGTAAGGGATGAAGACATACCGGGTTGAACCTGATTACGTGCTTTCGCTTCAGGGATGAGTGTGCAGAATCTTCTTTCAGGATGAGATCGGGGAGCGGGTGGTCCTTCCGCCGGGTGCCTCAGTCTGGATTTTCAGACCTGGGATAGCACGAGCCTCAACCCTCCGGTTCCGTCGAGCAGGTTGCCCCACCCTTTTCCGCGCTTTTTGCGGAAAGGGTGGGCTCCCCAAAAATCTCCGGCAGATTTGCATAGAATTTCCCCTCTTGATTGCACAATACAAATAGAGCAATCCTGCCCGCACCCGCAGGGAAGAGCTAGGGGCTGGTAGCGAGAGGCTAGCGGTTGGTACCCCCCCTACCCCCCCCCCTTTTTTGCTCCCAAAGAATGCGCAGTCGTCCATAAACAGCCCGCCGATCATGACGCGGGCCTGTGAAACCCGCACCCACCCCGGGCGCTGTCAAGCTCCCAAGCGCCACCATTCCACGTAAGACATTGAATATACATAACTTATATTCGCCTCCTGTTTTGCAGACTAATTCCCCGCAATCTCTAACCTTAGAGGAGTAGCCACACAAGCGGCGGCAGTGCCGTGCCCGGCGAAGGAATTCGCCCTTCCGTTTTTGCGAAGGGTGCCGGGGCGCGGGACCACCGCATGGCGGCTCATCGGCTCTTTTCTGGCCGGCATCGCCGGAACCACGGCCACGCCGGTCTTGAGAGAGCCGCATCAACCAAAGGTCCGTCAGCCGGCCCACCGCAGCGTAGTTCCACTTCTGCCCGCGGCGTGGGGCCGGCAGCAGACCGGAAAAGGACCAATCGCGATGGCCAATATTCTTGTCAACATTGAGAAGGGCATTGAAATCGGAGCCGAGGATGCCCTCAAGTGGCTCACCGGAGCCAACAAGGCCCTGCACGCAGCGCCCGAGGTGGTTGCGGCGCTTGCCACCCTGGTGGGCGCCGTGGAGAAGCCGCTGGCGGACCTCGCCGGCGCTGCCGCCAACCCCCTCAACATTCCACTCGATGTCCAGACCGTCACCGACCTCAAGGCCGTCTGGCCCCAGGTCAAGACCTTCCTCGGCAGCCTGGGCGTCAAGTTCTAGCACCGCGTCCCTGATGCCCGCTGGAGGCCGCTCTTTGGTTTTGTTTCAGGGCACCACGTCAGTCGTGCCGCTAAGGCTCTCAAAATCAGAGGGGCTTCAGCCCCTGCATTGAATCCCTCAATGAACCTGGGCAGCAGCGCTCCAGCACAACAAACAAAAGGGCCGCTCCATTGCCGGAGCGGCCCTTGCTGCCTGCGCTGCCTTCTATTTATGTATTCTCGTCCCGCGCCTCGCCCAGAATCAGCTTGAGCGTCATCTGCTTCCGGCCGCGCAGGATGCTCACGCTGATCGTGTCCCCCGCCTGATGCTTGTCCATGATCGCGCTGATGTCCTGCGGATCGGTTACTTGCTGCCCGTCGATGGCCACAATCAGGTCGCCGCCCAGCATGATCGGCGTGTTGCCCACGTAGGCCTGTTCATTGCCCCCGTGCAGCCCCGCCCGCTCCGCCGCGCCCCCCGGAATCACTTTTTGGATCAGAACGCCATAGTCTGAGGCCAGCCCCATCTGTTCCGCCAGATCCGGCCCAATGGCATACGAAACAATCCCCAGCGAAGGCCGCCGCACACGCCCGTAGCGCGTCAGGTCGCCCAGCACCGCCTTGGCCGTGTTGATAGGAATGGCGAATCCAATGCCCGAGCTCTGGTCCGCGCCGTTCGAGGCAATCATCGTGTTGATGCCGATCACCTCGCCGCGTGAGTTCAACAGCGGACCGCCGGAGTTGCCGGGGTTGATGGCCGCGTCCGTCTGAATCGCGTCTTCAATCGGCGCACCGTCCGCGTTGCGAATCGACCGGATACTGCTGATGAGCCCGTGCGTCATCGTCCCGGACAGGCCAAAGGGATTGCCAATCGCATAAACCTCCTGCCCCACCGCCAGGCTGGATGAGTCCGACAGCGTCACCGGCTGCAGGTTCGGCGCGTCAATCTGCAAAAGTGCCAGGTCGTGAACCCTGTCCGTGCCAATCACCCGTGCCGAGTAGCTGAGCTTGTTGCTCAACTGCACCTTGACGCCGCGGTTCGCGCCCTCAATCACGTGATAGTTGGTCAGCACGTGCCCGGCCTTGTCCAGAATGAAGCCCGAGCCTTGCCCCTGCTGCGGCACCGCACCGTAGAAGAAGTTAAACACCAGCGTCGTCGACGTGATGTTCACCACCGAAGGCGTCACGCGCTTGTAGACGGCGATGTTGTTCTGCTCCTGCGTGTTGTAAGCGGGCGCGGCTTCGGCCTCGGTCAGCACCAGCGGCGATCCGGTGCCGCGGGCATTAAACAGAGAAAAATGGTTGAGTGAAACATCGCTTAGCCGCGAAGGAAGATGCGTTGTGAGGTACCAGAAGCCGCCTACCAGCACGAAAACTAGAAATAACCGGCGCAGTTTCATCTTTTGCCTGACCTGAAGACCTTTCTCTATTAGAGATGCAGCTTCGGCCACCCGCGGTTCCCCGCAATGGAAGCTAAGCTGCTCGTTATTCTAAGGACGCATCTTGCAGCAGTTTGTTGCTCTCCGCCTTCAGCCGCTCCCACAGCTCCGCGACCTGGGCGCGCAGGGCTTCCTTATCTCCCGCGTTTTCCACAACATAATCGGCGCGCGCTGCCTTCACCGCATCGGGAACCTGGTGCGCCAGCCGCGCCCGCGCATCGGCCTCGGCGGCCGCCCGGCCTGCGCCAAAAACACCCAGTCGGTCCACATAGCGCCCAATCTTTGCCTCGTCCGGCGCGGTCACCACCACCACCCGGTCGATGCGCCGCCGCCAGTCGCTCAGGATGCTGTCCAGGTCGCCGCGATTGCGGGCGTCGCGCTCCACCTCAAAGATCAGCGCCGACACCACCACCGCCACCGCTGCGGGGTTGCGCGCAAACACCTCGTTCATCCAGCGCCGCTGCGCCTCAACCACCGCCGGATGCACCAGGCCGTTCAGCTCATCCAGCCGTCCGCCGCTGAAGGCCAGTTGAGCCAGCCGCGCGCGGTTCAGCCGGCCATCGGCATCGGCCACCCCCGGTCCGAAAACGCGCAAAATCTCGTTGTAGACCGGCTGCCCCGGCTCCATCAGCGCGCGCCCCACGTCATCCGACTCGCTGACCTCGGCCCCCAGCTCGCGCAGGTACTGTGCAATCGTGCTCTTGCCGCTGCCTAGACCCCCGGTGAGTCCAACGCGCAACATACGCTACAATCCCCGCCTCATGCGAGCCGCGCGCACCGTGTTCGCCATCAGCATTGCAATGGTCAGCGGACCCACCCCCCCAGGCACGGGCGTATAAGCGCTCGAAAGTTCAAAGGCCCTGGGATGCACATCGCCCACAATCGTCGAGCCGCGCTTGGCAAAAGTCGCCTCGCGTTTAGCGTCTCCGGCAAAGAAGCGGTCAAACTCCTCACGTGTGGTCAGCCGGTTGATGCCCACATCAATAATCGTGGCCTCCGGCTTGACCATCTCAGGCTTGATAAAGCCGGGCCGTCCGATGGCCGCCACCAGGATGTCAGCCTGGCGCGTAATCTCGCCCAGATTCCGCGTTTTGGAGTGGCAAATCGTTACCGTGGCGTTCTGGTGCAGCAGAAGCATGGCCGCCGGCTTACCCACAATGTCGCTGCGGCCCACTACCACGGCGTGCTGGCCGCTGATGGGAATCGCGCTCCGCTTCAGAATCTCAATCACGCCAGCCGGCGTGCAGGGTGCCAGCGCCGGCCGTCCTGCCTGCAGTCGGCCCGCATTTACCGGATGAAACCCATCCACATCCTTGGCTGGGTCAATGGCGTCCAGCAGCGCCTTCGTGTCCACCTGTTTGGGCAGCGGCAACTGAATCAGGATGCCGTCAATGTCGTCGCGGCCGTTCAGTTTGGCCACCAGATCGAGCATTTCCTCAGTCGTGACGCTGTCGGGCGGCGTAATCAGCTCACTGTACAAGCCCAGGTCGGCGCAGGTCTGCACCTTGCTGCGAACATAAATCTCCGATGCGGCCACATTGCCCACCAGTACCGCTGCCAGCCCCGGCCGGATGCCCTGTGCGGTCAGCGCACGGACCTCCTCGGCAACCTCAAGCTTGATTGCCGCGGCAATCGCTACGCCATCAAGAATTTTAGGCATTTCGAACACTCCAAAATCCCATCCTATCGCTTTGCTGCCGGGCAGACGGGCAGGCTGCCCACGAAGCAGTGCAAAACACAAAATCTTCTTTACGTTCAATGCCACTTTAGAGGTATCATGCATCATGCTTCCCCAAGGCATGAGCTTCCCCGCTCTGATGGTGGTCGCGATTTTGACGGCTGGTTCCTCAATGCTGAGGGCACAGGATCCTGCGCGCGCAGTCGTGCATCCAGCGCCAACACTGGCGGTGGATGGGTTAGGCAAGGGCACAACTGAGTTGAACGGACCCTGGCAGTTCCATCTGGGCGACAATCCTGCCTGGGCTTCACCCACCTACAATGACGCGCACTGGGATCAGATTTCCGCAGAGAAGCCTTGGGGCCTGCAGGGGCATGAAAGCTATTCGGGCTTCGCATGGTACCGGCGGCACATCACCATTGCAACCGCCCCGGGCGCCTCGCCTGATGTCGCGATGCTCATCCCCGCGATCGACGATGTCTACGAAATTTACTGGAACGGCCAGCTGATGGGGCGCCTGGGCCAGATGCCCCCTCACTGGATCTCGTACAACCTCATTCCGCCGCAAACTTACGGGCTGGGTCCGGTTCGCTCCGGCGTCCTCGCCGTGCGCGTGTGGAAAATGCCTTTGCTTTCAACTGATGACGGGACAACAGGCGGATTTGGGGGTATGCCCATCATCGGTAGCCCCGAGGCAATTGCCGCCGTCAAGGGCGATTTCGATTTCAAGTGGCTGCGCGCGCAGCAGTTCCACTTTGCGCTTTCGTCGCTGTACGGGCTCGTCGCCTTGCTCGGCTTCTTCGCATGGTGGCGCGATCGCCGTCAATGGCTTCTTTTCTGGACAGCCATGTTTTCCGCCAACTTTGTCGCGGATCTGTTCCTGACCGGACTTCGTCTCCATGCATCCTTTGCTGCGTTGAGTTTTTGGAATCAAACGGAGATCGCGATCAGGGAGATGTCGCAGTGGTTTCTGCTGCTCTGGATTCTCCAGCTCCAGGACAACCGAAAGCTCGTCGTGCTCACCCGTAAGGTTGCGCTGATCAGCGTAATTGCAAGCGTCATGGACGGGATGCTGACGCTGTTGTATCCAGCGGTCTTCAATGAAATCGGCTTGCAGATCACAGATGCAGTGCTGACCGCGGTCATGATCTTCTTTGAAGCTTTTCCTGTATTACTGGTGACCTACGCGTTTATCCGCGGCAAGCAGTTGGACTCCTCGCGGTGGGTGGTGGCTGCAGTGGCCTTCCTGAATGGCATGGTCTACTTTGTCCAAAACGTTACGATTCAGGGGGTGCGATTTACACATTGGAGCCTGGCCGACGACTTGAATAAGTCGCTGTTTACTTTAGGCGGCAGCACAATTGACCTTCGACTCCTGCTCCGCACGCTGCTGTTCTTCTCGATCCTGTATGCGGTTATCCGCTTTTACATTGACAGCCGCCGCCGCACCACCTCGATGGAGCAGGAATTCCAGAATGCGCGCGAGTTGCAGCGAGTGCTGGTTCCCTCTTCTCTTCCCGTCGTGCCCGGCTTTACCATTACCAGCGCGTATCGCCCGGCAGCAGAGGTGGGCGGAGACTTCTTCCAGGTGATGCCCCTGGAAAGCGGTTCGACGATTGTCCTGCTCGGCGATGTGAGCGGCAAAGGACTGAAAGCCGCGATGGCGGTGTCTTTGATTATTGGTGCTGTGCGCGCTCTTGCTGAAGACCACCCCAGCCCGGCCCGGCTGCTTACCCAGCTCAATCGCCGCCTGTGCGGCCACCTGCAGGGAGGCTTTGCCACCTGCGTGGTTCTCCGGCTCGACCCCAACGGCGACTGCGCACTATCCAGCGCCGGCCATCCAGCACCCTTCCTCAATGAGCGCGAACTGGATCTGCCCGGCGCCCTGCCTCTGGGAATCGCCCGCGATGTGGATTACGAGGAGTCGAGCTTTACGCTGAAGGTCGGTGACCACTTTTCCCTCTACACGGATGGGCTGCTCGAAGCCCGCAGTCCCTCCGGCGAGCTCTATAGCTTTGCGCGTCTTCAAAGGCTGTTTGCCAGCCATCCAAGCGCCGCCCAGGCCACACAGGCCGCCATCAACTTCGGTCAGGATGACGACATCACCGTGCTTACACTCACGCGCATGGCATTCTCTGAGGAGCAGCTCCAGTTGACTCCCGCGTAAGCGCGAACACAGCACGTCCTTATCCGTCTCGCCTTCATCCCACCTCCACACATCGTGCCGCGTGTCACAGCTCTTTGTGACACATCGCACATACATGTTCCTATTGCCCTTCAATACTTGATGTCGTACGAATGATCTGGATCACATGAGGCAGTTCCTCCAGACCGCCCTGTGCAGCATCAAGGAGATTGGGGCCAGATGAGCATCTTCAAAGATGCAAGACATCTTTTTCGATTCGTGGGGATCTTTGTCCTCATGTTTATTGTGTTTCTCATAGTTCGTCATTTCATTGTCCCGAAAAGTTTTGGTGAATATGGCCACTATCGAGGAGCAGCGATGGGCGAGATTGCCGCGCATCCGATTCACTTCGCCGGTCACCAGGCGTGCGAGACATGCCACGTGGATGTGCAGGACGTGAAGAAAAACGGCAAGCATGCGCACGTCAACTGCGAGGCTTGTCACGGACCGCTGGCAAAGCATGCCGAAGACCCGGCGAGCGTAACACCCACCAAGCCGGATACGGCAACGCTGTGCGTACGCTGCCATGCCGCCAGCGTGGCCCGGCCCAAGAACTTTCCGCAGGTGCAGGCTGAAGAGCACTCGACGGGCCTGCCCTGCGAAACCTGTCACCAGCCGCACAGCCCGGCTATGACCGCCGGAGGTGCGAAATGAAAATTACACGGCGCCAGATGCTCATTCTGCTGCCTGCCGCGGCGGTTGCGTGGGAGCACGTGCTGGCCGGAACGCCGGAAGCCTCGCCCAACTACACCATGTCAGAGCACTGGTGGAGCATGTTGATCGACATCCCCAAGTGCATTGGCTGCGGCAATTGTGTGCGGGCCTGCCAAGAGGAGAACGACGTACCCAACGGCTTCTTCCGCACCTGGGTTGAGCGCTATCACGTGTCCGACGAGGATATGACCAATCCTGTGGTCATTTCGCCCGACGGTGGCAAGGAAGGATTTCCGCCGGTTGCCAAGGAAGATGAAGGCAAGTACTTCTTTGTGCCCAAGCTCTGCAACCACTGTGCGGATTCGCCCTGCACGCAGGTCTGTCCGGTGGGCGCAACCTTTATCGCTCCCGACGGCGTGGTGCTGGTGGACCAGAAGTACTGCCTGGGATGTGCCTATTGCGTGCAGGCCTGCCCGTACGGCTGCCGCTACATCCATCCACAGAAGGAAGTCGCGGATAAATGCACACTTTGTTACCACCGCATCACGAAGGGCCTCACGACTGCGTGCTGTGAAGCATGTCCAACCGGGGCGCGCCAACTGGTGGACCTGAAGAACCCCAACGACCCGATCCACGAGTTCCTGAGGACCCATGCCGTGCAGATTCTGAAGCCGCAGATGGCAACCGGCGCGAAGGTTTTCTACAACGAGTTGGATGGTTCGGTGCGATAAGGAGACCGGGGAGCGCTATGAGCGGTGTTGAAGGCTACATGTATCCCAACGAAGTTACGCTCTACTGGAGCGTGCTGATTGTGCTGTATCCCTACATTACGGGACTGGTGGCAGGCGCATTCATTCTGGCGTCGCTGGAACGTGTCTTTAATGTAGCGGCAGTCAAACCCACCTACCGGCTGGCCCTGTTGACGGCTCTGTCATTTCTCATCGTTGCTCCCCTGCCGCTGGTTTTGCACCTGGGCCATCCATTCCGCTCGCCGGAGATGTACTTCACTCCGCACAGCACCTCGGCCATGGCGATGTTCGGCTATGTGTACCTCTGGTATCTCATGGCCGTGCTGACATTCGAGATATGGCTCGATTACCGGCTCGACATCGTGCGCCTGTCGCAGAAGAGCAGAGGACTGATGCGCGTGATCTATAAAATCATGACGCTTGGCTCCAGCAACATCAGTGAGCGCTCGCTCCATATCGACGAGCGGATCGGCTGGGTGATCACGCTGGTGGGCATCCCGTCCGCATTCCTGCTGCACGGTTATGTCGGATTTATCTTCGGCTCCATCAAGGCTAATCCCTGGTGGTCGTCACCGCTCATGCCGGTGGTCTTCATCTTCTCCGCCATGGTGTCGGGCATTGCGTGCGTCATGGTGCTCTACATGGCGATTACTAAACTGCGCGGCAAGACGATCGATATGAAGTGCGTGGACACGATCGCCATGTACCTCTTCTACACATTCATCATCGACTTCAGCCTGGAGATGCTCGACCTGATTCACCGCATCTACGAGGCCGACGAGTCCTTCCGTAGTCTCGACTTCATGGTGCACACCAAGCTGTTCTTCTCGCAGATCGTGGTGCAGATCATTCTGGGCACACTTGTTCCGCTGATTTTGCTGGCGGTCACACAGGTAACAAGCCTGCCTGAAATCGCGCGTAAGCGCATCTATTCCATTGCCGGCGCGCTGACGCTGATCGGCATTTTTGCCATGCGCTGGAATGTTGTGATCGGTGGCCAGCTTTTCTCCAAGAGTTTCCTCGGGTATACGACCTACAAGATGAGCCTGGTGACGAAAGAGGGATTGCTGGTTTCTATTGCGCTGATCCTGCTTCCGCTGGGCATTCTATGGGTTCTGGTTAAGCTGCTGCCTCCCTGGACCGATGAGCCCGCTTCCGAAGGGGTTGCCGCGGACTGAGAAAGCGTCACGCTCTGGCAGACGCCTGCCAATCGAGTGGAGAACATGAGCGATCTTCCCGACGATCTGGAATTGCTTTTCCATCGCGTGGAGGCGCTGGAGAAGCGCGTTCATGCCCTGGAGCATCCCGGGGAGGAGATGGCTCAGGCCGCTGAGGCATCTCCTGCGCGAGAAGCCGTGGTGCAGAGTTCCGCCATTGAGCGCGCCAGCGGGGTGTTTCCTGTACTCGGCCAGTCGATGCTTGGCATTGCCGGAGCATACGTGCTCCGCGCGCTGGTCGAACTCAGCTCGCTGCCCAAGCTGGCAATTGCAGTCGTTGCCATTGCCTATGCGGTTGCGTGGCTCATGTGGGCGGTTAAGGCCGCTGGCCGGGCGCGCTTTGCGGGTGCCGTTTATGCCGGCACATCCGCGCTCATCCTGGGCCCAATGCTGTGGGAACTCGCCCTTCGCTTCAAGATATTGTCCCCTCCAGTCATTGCCGGTGTGCTGGGCGGCATTGTTGTGTTGGCAACTGTGCTCGCCTGGAAACGCGAACTGGAGCCGGTTTTCTGGGTGGCGCATTTTGCGGCAGCGCTCACTGCGCTTGCATTATCCATTGCGACGCATGCGATGACTCCCTTTATCGCTACGCTGCTGCTGAGCGTCCTCATCTGCGAATATGCGGCTGCCCAGGATCGTTGCCACACTCTACGGCCGCTTGTCACGGCCATGGCAGACGCCGCCATCTGGCTCCAGCTCTTCATGTATAGTGGCCCCGCAAGTGCCCGCTCAGACTATCCGGAAGTGGGAGTTGCCACTCTGCTGACGCCGGCCTGCGTGCTGTTCCTCATCAATGGAACGCATATTGCAATCAGAACTGTATGGCTGCAAAAGAAAATATCCCTCTTTGAGACGATTCAAGTGATGATCGCATTTCTGCTTGCAGTCAGCGGTCTGCTGTTCTTCCTGCCCACTGAGGGAAAGGCGCTAGTGGGCGCAGTTTGTCTGCTCTTTGCCGCAGCCGCGTATTCGGCCGTTATTCTCCGCTTCCAGTATGCAGAGGAGAAACGCAACTTTCGCGTCTTTGCCGCGTGGAGTGCCGCCCTGTTGCTGGCCGGTGCGCTGTGGAGCCTGCCGACCGCCTGGGCGGCGGCCTGCCTCGCTGTTGCCGCGCTGCTCGCCGTGACTGCGGGTGTGTGGCTGCAATATGTCACGCTGGACCTGCACAGCGTGGCCTACCTGCTGGTGGCCGCCTCGATTGCAGGGCTGCCGGGATACGTGGCGGACGCGCTGATGGGCACACAACCGGCCAGTCCGTCATGGAGCATCCTCGTCGTTGCGGCCAGTGCCGCGCTTTGCTATGCCGTCGCCAGGGAGCGCGTGGGTGAGGCATGGCCGCAGCAGGTTCTGCACTTTGTTCCGGCGCTGCTCGCTTCCGGTGCTGTGGCGGCACTGCTGGTGCAGGGATTGCTGCGGCTGCTGGCAGTGTTTCTGGTACCCGGCCTCTTCCACCTGGCCTTCATCCGCACGCTGTCTGTCTGCTCCTTGGCCCTCGCGTTGGCCTTTGGCGGACGGGTGTTGAGGCGGCTGGAGATGACGCGCATTGCCTATGCAGCGGTTGCATTTATGGCTGCCAAACTCATTTTTGAAGACCTGCGCGAGGGGCGAATGGACTTTATTGCCGTCTCCTTCTTTCTCTTTGCCGTCACGCTCATCGCTGTTCCCAGGCTGTCGCGCACGGAACGCAAGACGTAGGGCATTTGCCGGCATCAAGGCAACTGGCGCGCACCTCGCAGCCTAACAAGGACAAGCCGTCCTTGCCTGCAGGGAAGGGTGAAGCATCCTGTAGGCACAGCACTGCTGATCAGTTGAGTCTCTGCAAACCCTACTTCCAACCTACTGCCCCCCGGAATTCTCCTCGGAAGATGTGAGTAGCTTCAACATCCCAACCACTCGCGATTCACGTACGAGCCTGCATCGACTCTATCGTTCGCGTCATGCCGAGCCGAATGGCTGATCCCGCAAAGCTATGCCGTGATGCCTTTCTGGTTGCCGTGGCAAGCGGGATGTAGTTGCTAGATCAGCGAGTTGTGACGACACGGGCCGCCCCACGCTCAAGTAGGAGAATCCCTTTTGATTCATCGTGGCGGGGTCGTACAGGTTGCGTCCGTCGATGATAATCGGAAACCGCAAGGCGCTATGCAAACGCTCCAGGTCGAGATCAGCAAACTCCGCCCAGTCATTCAGGATGAGCAGGGCATCCGCGTCCAGAGCGGCCGCATATGGATCATCGACGTACTGCATTTGAGCCCCGGGTGGAATGAGTTCCTTTGTCCGCTGCTCGGCCGCCGGGTCGTAAGCGCTGACCTTGCAACCCTCATGCAGTAGCATGCTCACGATATCCAGGGCTGGTGACTCACGGATATCATCGGTTCCTCCCTTGAAGGCCAGCCCGAGAACGGCCACCTTCTTGTCGCGGAAGGTCCACAATGCAGAGCGAACCTTCTGGAAGAAGCGCGACCGTTGTTCCGCGTTAATTTTTTCCACTTCGTGCAGCAAACTGAACTCTACGCCTGCCAGTTCGGCTACATGGCGGAATGCAGCAACATCCTTGGGAAAGCACGAACCGCCGTAGCCGATGCCAGCGCGCAGAAACTTGGGCCCGATGCGGGTATCCATACCCATGCCGCGGGCTACCTCCTCCACATCCGCGCCGACCGACTCGCATATGTTTGCCACGGCATTGATGAAGGAGATCTTTGTCGCCAGAAACGCATTCGATGCGTGCTTAATGACCTCCGCGGCCTTGGTAGAGGTCAACAGAATAGGGGGAGGGTCTGCCTGGCTTCGCGGTCCGGGAACAGCAGTCGCGCCGCGATAATATTCACCTGAAGTCAGAGGGCGATAAATATTCTTCAGCAAATCTGCCGCGCGCTCGGTTGCCGCGCCGATCACGATTCTGTCCGGATGTAGAAAATCCGCGACCGCGGTTCCCTCACGAAGGAACTCAGGATTTGACGTGACATCGAAGAGATTTCTGGGTACGCCATTGCGCTCCATCACACGCCGAATCCACTCGTTCGTATAAACGGGGACGGTGCTCTTCTCGACGATTACCTTGTAGGAGTTAATCGAACGCGCGATCTCGCTGGCGACGGCATCCACGTACGATAGATCCGCGCTTCCTGCCTCGCTCTGCGGTGTTCCAACCGCAATAAATATTGCGTCCGAGGAATGTGTTGCGCCGCGCAGGTCCGTGGTGAATTCAACCAGGTTTTGACCGTTGCGACTTAGCAGTTCGGGCAGATAATCTTCATGAATCGGGATTCCACCTTCGCGCAGCATACGCACCTTAGTCTCATCGTTATCTACGCAGATGACACGGTGCCCCATCTCTGCAAAGCAGGCCGCAGCAACCAGGCCAACGTACCCGGAACCGACAACAGCAATGGAAGCTCGTTGATTCATGGAATCCTTCTCTCATCCCTTATGGCGATACTACTGAGGAGTGTCAGGCTGCCTCCGTCTTTGGAGGCAACTATGGGAAGTGTGAGACTACAGCTTTGCGATTGTGTTCAACAGGGCCATTCCCCTGTCCTTGAAATCTATGGAGACGCTGGAACGACCACAAACTACCAACTTACTGTCCGTCGTCTCCTGATGACGAAGCCGCTTCCAGTGTCTGGTAGATGTCCAGCCTTCCATTGCCGAGCTGGTCTGAGAGGGAAACTGCATGGGACAAGTCAGAGTGAATGTGGTCGTCCCCGCTGTTCGAGATGTATTGATAAAGCAGCGCTACGGTGCCAGTAACAAATGGGGTACTGAAGGAAGTTCCCGAGACCTCTGCGTAGTTGTTTCCCGGATAGGTCGTGATGATGTTCTCACCCGGGGCGGCGAGAAAGACACCATCTCCATAGCTCGTGAAGGTGCTCTGCGTGTCCTTGGGAGAAGTGGAAGCGATGCCCATCACCTCATTTAAATTTGCCGGACTGGCAACATAGGCTGTCCCTGTATTCCCTGCTGCAGCTACGCATATAGATCCCGCACTTTGGGCATATTGAACTGCGTCGGAAAGCTCCTCAGAGTTTTGTAAAAGCGTAAAGCTCATGTTGATCACGTGCACACCGTGATCCGCAGCATAGTAGATTGCGCGAAGAATATCGGAGAGATGTGCGGTACCGTTGGCGCTGAAAGCCCTGAGCGGCATGATCTTCGCGCTGGGTGCAACAAGGTGGACGATGCCAGCAACCATGGTGCCGTGACCAAAAGCCGCAGGTATATTGTTTCCGTCCAGGATGACGCCTGTCGACTGGTCCAGAATCACGCCTGTCGATTGGTTGATGATCGCGTCATAGGATTTCGATGCTGGGTCGGGATTGGATGCGAGCAAGATGCTTTGTGTCGTAGAACTGAGGTCGCCCCAATCACTTGCATTGCCCGCGGTGTTGCTGATGAAGTCGTAGCCGGGAACCAGGGAAGAAGCAAGTACTTGCTGGTATGGGTCAACGCCGGTGTCAATGATTGCTACGATCCCAGCGCCTGTGAGGCCGAAGCTCGATTGGGCATCCCACAGGCCAATCAATTGCGGCGCAGGCTGGGACAGGTAGCTGCCAAGCACGCTGGTCCCTGCGTAGGATGCGGCATTCGGCGGCGGGAGCTGATCCAGGATGACTCCGGTGGACTGGGTGAGCTCGGGAACCGACGTAGTCTGGTCCAACTCGATATCCGTTACGTCAGCATCGGCAGCGACTTCAGTTTCAACCTCGCTGGAAGGTACATCTGCCGCTCCGGTGACCAGGAAGACTGAATCTGAGGGGTCGAGAGGACGTACCACAATGAGGCTATGGCGCGTGGCGATATCCGATATATTGCCTGTCGCAGACGGTCGTAGGATGTAAGGTGTTTGAGATTGTGCTACGGCACCAAACACCAGAGTAATAAAAAATGCAGTCAGTTTAGCCAGTTTCATCGGATTTACCTCACACCACGGAGTTCAAGTGGCAATACGGGGAGTTAACGGCCTGGGGAATGCGCCGGCGCTTTGCTTACCTGACGAGATCGTCAAGCCTCTTTTCCTGAGCGGCCTTCCGTTCCCAGGTGCAAGCACAAAGAACTCTGCGGCAGATATTGCATGGCGAACTCGCCAAATTGATTGCTAATGGTTGCAGCGATTACCTGCTCCTTGGATCGCAGGGTGATCGGCATACTGGACGCAGGCTCTCCGGAGTCAGTTGATTGATGAATCTGACCAATCATGGAGACGGCTGCCATTCCGCGTTCGTGTTCGAGTTGCAAGTCAATTACATAGCCATCCACGTCATACAGCATGTGGCGGACATCTGATCTTTGTTCAGAACGCACACCTTGCAGTGCAGGCTGGCTGAAGCTGTCAAAGACCAGCCTGGCAATTGACCCGATACTCATCTGAACCTGATCCAAGCCGCGCAGAGCAAAGATAGCCATGGCATTGTGGACTACATGCGCTGGGACATCGGCTTTGCGGTCCGATTCGACAGTTGAAAGCAAACGCTCCACCCAAGCTGCAGTGTCGCTGCAGTCGGTGCACTCTTGACGTTGATTCTCCAAGGCTGCTCGACGGTCTGGGTCCACCAAACCCCGGGCCAGGTCAATCCATTCGGTGATGTCGTAGTGTCTGTGCACTTTACCGTTTCCTCTCTTGCAGGATAGGCCTGGGGAACAGTCACTGTCCTTACAACGATAGGGACGCATTGTTAAGGAAAAATATAGATACGCAGGAAATTATTTAAGTTTCTTTACCCAAATCGCGTTCGGCGGTCATTTTCTGAAGAAAAACCGGGCTTTCGGCGTCTCCAATGAGCACAAAGGGGGCCCAGTAGTAGGGGTTGGGGTGGGTAGCGCGAATCGATTGCATTGTTTTGCGCAAGGCCGAGGAAACCGACGGCGCCTCCATCAGTTCACGATAGAAAGCGCTCATAAAGCGAGCTGTGACGGCATCGCTGATATCCCATAATGAAACCAGCACCGCCTGAGCGCCCGCATAGAGCAAGCCGCGCACCAGGCCGAGGATTTCATCTCCGCCGACGATGGCATTCAATCCGGTCCCACAGCCGCTGAGGGTGACCAGCCGAGCAGAAAGGCGGAGGCTATAAAAGTCTGCCGGATGCAGGTCTGCGTTGCCCAGCCGGATAGAGGAAAACATCGGATTATCCTTGCGGAAAAGGCCGTGAGTGGCGATGTGGATAAAGCGACTCTCCGGCCCGATTTGCCAGAGAATTTCACGGGTGGCAGTACTGCCGAGAAAGAGCCGCGAGCCGGGGAGAAGGTCTGCCACAGCAGCAGCTTCCTCCCGGATTAAAGGCGCTGCCGCATCTGGAATGCCGAGCACAAGTGCACGGGTGCTCTCCGCAGGCGCGATCTTACGACACCATGCATATACGCTGGCGCTCGGTGCATAGGAGATCGTAACCCTATCCAGCAGAAGCGTGGGGCCGGTCGGAGCTTCCCGGTCAAGCAGAGCATGAAACGGCAAGGCATGCAGACATCCATGGGGGACAACAACAATATGGTCAACCGAAGCCGGCAAATCGAGAGGAGCAATGAGTGCATCGTAGAGCCCTGCAAGGTGCTCCTCGGTTGCTGCCTGGATGGTACGCTCGAAACGGCTGAAATGCTCTGGCCCAAGTTGGTACTTTGAGAGTTGAAACTGCAGCAAATTGAGCAAAGCGCATATTGTATTAAGTTCGCACAAACGAACCACACGCATACTGCCAGCATCTACGACAGCTGCCTGAAGCCGATCACCGAACTCGAAATATTCAATAATGACAGTGCCTTGGGCAAGGTTCGCCTGTACTTCGCTCAAGGGGAGTGTGCCCGCGCTTAGAAGATGCGCGAGATCGCGATCACGGCCGCCGTGCAGGTTGCTTGCCAGCGCCAGCTGCCGCTCATACTCGCGTGATTCTTCAAGATAATTGCGGATGCGGTCGACGGAGTCCGTCTCGGCGCGAAATTCCTCTCGCTGCGCGTGGCGGTAAGCCATTGTCATGCGGTCGCGCAAGTCCTCTATGCGAAGATCTTCCGGAAGAGTCTCAGAACCGCGTGCCCGCAATATGTGGGCGCCAAGGCTAATAAGGTCTGCGAGGCTTCGTGACTTGGCTCGCTCCATGTAGCTGAATGCGATTTGGTGACGGAGCTCAAGCGGCTCCAGTGTAAGCGCAAATTGGGTAAGGCGTTGATAGATGGAAAGCTTGTCTTTCAGAAATCCGATACGAAAAGCCTCGCCGAGGATCTGGCTTCGGAGGTCTTCCAGAATGTGATTGGCCTTCTGCAGGCTTGCGTATGCCTGCTCAATTTGACCAAGCGCTTCCTGCGCAGCGCTCAGCACGACAACGGCATGAAATTCGACTGCAGGTGATGTGGAATTCTTCAGCCTGTCGAGTGCCGGGCCACAGTGCTTGATGGCTCGCAGTGGATTGCCCGAAGCAAGAAAAAGGCGAGCGATCAATATCTCGGCCAGGGCGGCTTTGGTTTGTAAACCGGTCTCGATAAAGTGGCGAAGCGATGATCGCGCAAGACGCATCGCAAAAGAGAAGCGGCCCTCCTCAAACAGAACGAGAGAGCGATAGAAATCAATGAGGCCGGGCCAGATGCGGTTGGACTCAGCAACAAAGAGCGCACGAGCTTCAGCAAAGCGGATAAGCGCATCGCGGTTCTGTCCGCCTTGGCTGCGTGCGATCGCAGAGAAGGCAAGGGCCTTAGCCTTTTCGTAGTGCATACCGAGCGCTTCAAAGCCCCTGTAGGCCGCCTCGGCAAGCGCTGCGCCTTCCTGCGACATATTGAGTTCGAGGTAGAGCTCAGAAAGATCCAAGTCGCAAAGCGCCATATGATAGCGGTTATTCAAACGCGCACAGAGCTGGCGTGCAGTCTGGTAAAGGGCGATTGCGCGAGTGTACTCACCGCGAAGAAAGTGCAGATAGGCCACGTTGTAGTCAGCCTCTGCCACCAGCAGCGGGAACCCATTGGCATCGCATGTATCCCGCGCTTGTTGATACGTCTTGGCTGCAAGGTCAAAGTTATTCAGGCTTGTGTGACAGACTGCCATGTTCCGCAGCAGGACGGCTACGTCCTGTGCATTGCCGGAGGCTTCAATTTCCTTTTGCGCCGATTGGTAGAGAGCAAGGGCCTCCTCAAAGCGATCCTGACGGTAAAAGACGTTAGCCAAATTCACGTCGAGGCGCGCCACGCGAAGGTTGTCCTTGTGAGCGAGAAAAACCGAGCGAGCCTCGCTTGCCGCGGCAAATGCCTCATCATATCGGCCCAGATACGTAAGGGGCTGAATCTGATTCATGCGCGATCGGGCTGCCTGCAGCGAATCGCCCAATGCCTCAAATATTCTGATTGCCTTGTCGTGGTGCTGAATCGCAGCAAGGTGGTCGCCGGTCAGAAAGGATACATGGCCCTGCGCCCGATGAGCCACGGCAATGGCAGGCCCATGCGGCAGTGTCACTGCAATCCGCATTGCCGCCTTGGCCAGTCTCTCTGCCTGCCTCAAGTCTACCCGTGCGAGCGTGACAACACCGTTATAGAGAGCATCGACAAGATGGGGCGAGAACTCTGCAGCGTGAGCAGAAAGAAGTGCTGCGCGTGGCGCCTCGGCGTCTTCCTCCGCGAGAGATGCAATCCAGGGATAGTCACCATCGTTCAGGGTACTATGACGTGGACTCGACTCACTCATAGGTATCCAGCCTCGGCGAGAAGCTTTCGCAGGCGATTCAGGCAGCGGCCGCGGATAAATCCGATTGATCCCGTAGCCAGGCCAAGCCGCCGCGCAACCTCGGCATAGGGAAGCGCCTCATCGCCATAAAAGAGCATATGAACGAGGCTGGAGCAGCGCTGCGAAAGCTTGCGAATGACCTCCCGCAGAATCTGCTCCATTTCAACCTGTATCATGCGCTCAGGGGCCAGCTGATTGCTGTCTGCAACTTGGATTGGTTCGTGGTCATCGTCCACGCTATCCAGGGGAAGATCGTTGCGCAGACGCAGCTTCTTCCAGCGAAGCGACTGATGGGAGGTGACTGTGAGTAGCCACGAGCGCAAGGACTCAACCTTCCGGAGCTCAGAGAGCTTTGAAAAGAGCTCTACGCATACCTGCTGAAAGATATCGGCCGCGTCCTGTGGTGGAGCACCATAACGAACCGGAACGCTGTAAATCATGCGCTCATACTTGGCAATGAGCGCTGCCCACGCATCCGCATCCCCACCGAGGCACGCTCGAACCAGCCGGTCATCATCCCAGGATGGCGAAGGCCCTGACGGCCTGAAGCGTTTGTGGGGCTCGGCAGAAGCATCAACTTGCCTGCTCACTTTCCGTGCGCACATTATTTCTTCCAGTAGAAGGATGCTATGTTGTCCAACATCCCAGGATCAAGGGCGCTGGGGGTTACCCCCAGCAGCCCTCCGCGCACCGCGCCGAGCATGTTTGGCGCTGCGAGGGATAGAAACGGAAGTTTTTGAGCATAAATCTCTTGCACGCGATAATATAACGACTGTCTTTCTTTCCTGTCAGTCACATACAACTGACGGCGCATCAGGCTATCAATCTCGCTTTCCCATGCAGAGGCTGGTTGCTTCTCACCAAGATTCCATAAGTGCAGAGCACCGTCTGTCAACCACAGACCCATATTTCCATTTGGGTCAGAATCGCCTGCACTGAGCGCCATTACGGCAACATCGAAATCGTGGCTCTGCGTAATTCTTTGCAGGTAGCTGCGAAATTCCAGCGAGACTATCCGGGAATCAATGCCCAGCGCACTGAAATTGTGCTGCAGAAGTGTGGCAATCTCGCCCTGCTGACGGTTGCTGGCAGAGGCGATGATGGTGAACTGGACGCGATTTCCTTCGCTGTCGAAAAGTGATCCATCTTGCCAGCGAAAGCCTCCCGCGGTGAGCACGGCGCGTGAGCGGGGCAGGTCTTGCTTCTCCGGCTGGAGCTTCGGATCCGCCCAGCTGCGGCTGGCGGGCGTAACCGGCGAGACCAGTGGTACGGCATGGTTCTCAAAGACGAGCCGTACAAGCTGTTCCCGATTGATCGCCAACGAAATGGCCTGTCGAAACGCCTCTTGCGCAAACCACTTTTGAGCGCGAGCTGCTGCCTGCGGCTGCGCAGCCACGTCCGTATTGAGATTGAATAGAAGCAAATCAAACGCGAGCCCCGGCCCGCCGTCTATCATCTGGATGCTCTGGGCAGAGGAGAGCTTTTCAAGAGAAGCATACGAATCAGCACTGAGCCCTGCCAGGAAATCAAGCTGGCCAGCCGCGAAACGGATGGATTCGGCATCCTGATTCGGCAGAACTGCGAAATCAACCTCATCCAAATAAGGGAGGGATCGGCCCGCAGAATCCTGCTTCCAATAGTAAGGATTTCGCTCAAAAATGAGAGTCTGGCCAGGACGGTAGGTCTTCAATCGGAAAGGGCCAAGGCCGGCCAACTGGGAGGGTGACGTTCCGATCGTCCAGGCATCCTTCAGAGCTTTGGTTCTTACGAGAGGCTCAAGTAGATGGCGAGGAAGCATCGCCAGGCCATCAAACAACCTGGTGGCTGCTGCATAAGGTTTGGGCAGATCACAGCGGACAGTATACGCATCCATTTTGACAACCCGCATCGGACTGCCATCGATGATGAGGAGGTCTCGCTGTGGCGCATTGAGTTCAGGGTCAAGATAGACCTGAAAGGAGAACAGAACATCATCGGCTGTGAACGGAGAGCCGTCAGAGAAGCGCACGCCCTGGCGCAGATGTAGTGTGTAGGTTTGACCACCATGACTGACTTGCCAGGATTTTGCCAGGGATGGTTCAACTTCATCCGTCTTGCGATTGATGTGAAGCAGATCCGCATGCGTGATGGAGGTCACGGCACGAGAAGAAATATCCATCGCATATATAGGATTGAGCGTTTTCGGTTCTGCCCGGAGCGATGCGTTGAGCCTTCCGCCCGCTGAGCCGGATACGGATGCCAGTCGAAGCGCCTGCCCCTGAGCCGGATTGCCCGCAGCAAAAGCTGCGAAAAGCGCCAGACAAAATGCCGCGACGGAAGCATGCCTGAATAGGCGATGGCCAGTCCGATCAATCACAATTACACCTATTCTTCCAAGAATACGCTGCTACTCAAATGAGAAAGAGGGCATTGTAGGTGTCGGCTTGCAGCCATACCGGTCAGCCAGTACATGTACGGCGAAGAAAAGGGGAATCATAGCCCAGAGTGGCGACATGAGCCATGGATATTCCACAATCGATGACAGATGCTGCGCTGCGGCAAGCATCCCGCCCCAGCTGACGAGCGGCTCCTCCACTCCCAGCCCAAAGTAGGATAAAGCGATCTCGCTTGCGATGAACTGGGGCAGCAGAACGGTAAATTGTGTAATTGCCTGTGGAGCCAGATCGGGCAGGATATGCCATTGCACCAGGTGCCACAGTGATGCTCCACTTGCCTGAGCCATGGTCACGTAGGCATGTTGTCGCGCCTCAATTGCCGCGCCACGCAAAATTCTGGCTGGACGGGCCCAGCCAATCAGAGCAAGCAGCAGTGTGCTTGTCGCCAGCGTAGCCCACGGCCCAGCCCTCAGCGGAAGCATGGCGCGCACAGCCAGCAGTAAGTAGAACCACGGTACGGAAATCATTGTCTCTACAAGACGCATGATGAGCGTATCTACCCAACCGCGCAGCAGCCCGGCGACCAGGCCGAAGATGACAGCAAGAAGTGAGGCGATGAGCGCAGCCACGAAGCCGATGGCCACTGTTGTTCGCCCGCCGTACAGCAAGCGCGACCAGACATCCCTGCCGAATTCATCTGTGCCCAGGAAATGAGGCGAATCGCCCGGATACTCGCCATTGATACCGCATAAGCGCAGAACCCATGCAGGACGGCCTCCGGGTTCGGACTGAGTGTTGGTGCGAACAAAGAAATAGAGAGGAACGATCTTTTCATCCGCCTCTGCATATTTGGCGAACTGGCCGTTCACGGGGCGATAGCGCAAGATGAAGGGGCGCAGATGAAGCTGTCCAGTAGGAGATTTGAAATGGATTCCTTCAGGAGGAAGATAAGGAAGATTCTCGTCGATTGCTCCCGGATTTGCTGTCGCGAAGAAATTTGCAAACATCAAGAACACGGCACATACAATAAGCAGACCGCCCGCTACGCGTGAAAGATTCATTGTGCCACCTCGCGAATGCGTGGGTCGTGCAGCCAAAGCAGGATGTCTGCCAGAAGATTACCTGCAATCAGCATTACAGCTGAGCAAAGCACTCCGGCCACAACAATGTTTGTATCTCGCACAAGAATCGCGTTAAGCAGCAACTGCCCCAAGCCGGGCCAGCCGAAGAGTACCTCCACGAAAAGGGATGCGCTGAGCAAGGAACCAACGCCGAGTCCGAAAAGGGAAATAAGTGGATTTGCCGCCTCCGGAAGGATATAGTGCAGCAAAATGCGGCGATAGGGGAGGCCATGCGCGCGTGCCGCCTCAACAGCGGGGGCTTCTCGAGCAGCTACCAAGCCTCTCTGCACATGGTGAATGACGACCGGCAGGTAGCCAATAGCCATTGCCAGAGAGGGCAGAACAAGCTGACCAGCCAGGGATTGAAAATGCGCCAAGGACCAGCCCGCCTCACTTGTTGGCACCGTTAAAGGTGCCAGAGTATGCAGTTTGAGAGCGGCGAGTAGTAGCACGAGAGCCAGGACGGGTTCAGGAATCGACCAGAGCAGTGAAGTGAACACGCGAACGAGCGATGCAAACCACCCTTCGCTCATGCCAAGGGCAAGGCCGAGAACCCAAGCGCCGAACAGGCCGGCTGCGCTCAGCATCAATGTATTTGCGATGCGTTCGCTCAGCAAAGAAGCAACAGGCAGATGGTAGCTTAGCGAGTTGCCGAAATCGCCACGGAGTGCGGACTCGCACCAGAAAACATAACGCTCGGCCAGTGATCGTCGAGGGTCGGTCTGTCTCTCCATCGCCCGGAGCGTCTGCTGGGAGATGCCAGGCTCAAGTCGCAATTCAGAGAAATAATCCCCTGGCGCCGCGCTAAGCAGTGCGAAACAGAGCATGGACACGGCCAGTAGCGAAATCAAGGAGTGCAGGACGCGGCGTGCCAAAACCCTCATTACCGCTCCTCTGGCTTTGCAAGCATTGCATCCAGAAGCCGTAAGGATGCCGGATGACGCGCTGCTCGTGAAAACTCCGCAGCTGGATGAGATTCGACAATACGGCCTTCATCCATCACCGCAATTCGATCTGCGACAAGGAGCATCTGGCTGAGATCGTGAGAAAAATGGATACAGGTAAGTCCCATCTGGGCGCGAAGAGCTCCGAGAAGCTCAAGGACTGACTGCTGTAGCTCGTGATCGAGCCCGGTGAGTGCTTCATCGAGCAGCAAAAGAGAAGGATGCAGTACAAGAGCGCGGGCAATAGCAACCCTTTGACGCTCGCCTCCGCTCAACTGCGGTGGGCATCGCTCCGAATATTCCACGGGGAGCGAGACCGCAGCAAGTGCCCTGTTGATGCGGTCCTTCGTGTCTTTTTGGACAGAGCTTTGGATGTGGCTCATGGTTGGGCGCCGCTGATGAATGCGCAAAGGTTCCTCGAGAATCTGCGCAACCGTAAGTCGCGGATTCAGAGAGCCCACTGTATCCTGCAGGATGAGTTGCAAATGCGCGCGAAGCAAAAGCGGACGAGTATGCAGAAGCGGGCTGCCTGCGAAGTAGATTACCCCAGCCTGGGGCGCATCGATTCCAGCGATGCATCTGGCGAGGGTAGATTTTCCCGAGCCAGAGCCTCCTACCACGGCAACGCACTCACCCGGACGAACTGCGAGATTGACGCCCTGCAACGCAGGATGAGGCTGGTGACTTTCCAGCCAGCTTCTCCATCTACGAGAGGAACCATGCTGGAGGCGCAGATTTCTGACCTCCAGCAGCGGCACCTCGGTTTCAATCTCTTTGCTCCGGATTGAGCGCTGCGATCCCCGCAGCGTGGAGCGCGGAGGATCATAGTCATAGAGGATGCCATCCCTCATGACGAGAATTCGGTCAACGAGTGCCAGTAACGTTGCCGGATCATGACTTATGACCAGCATGGCCATACCATGCTGAGCCCTTACTTTGATCAGGAGATCCAATATATGTCGTTGGGCGACCGTATCCAGTGCAGACGATGGCTCATCAGCGAGCAACAGCGACGGTTCCGAAACCAGAGCCTGGGCAATCGCAATGCGCTGGCATTCGCCGCCGCTCAATTGATGTGAGTAAGAAGACGCAATTCGCTCCGGGTCCGCAAGGCCCACGTCACTCAAGCAACGCAATGTGTCGATGCGGCTATATCTGCGTGGGAATACATCCTGCACTTGCCTGCTGATCCGACGGAAGGGGCTAAACCGGCTCAACGGATCCTGAAAGATGACGCCCATCCGATTGCGCCGAAGGGTATGACGCTCTCGGGCAGTCATTCTCAGCAGGTCTCTGCCCTCAAATTGGAGCGCAGCGCAGCGCGTTTCTGCCCCAGGCGATGGCATCCCAAGAATGAAGCGGAGGATAGATGTCTTGCCACTCCCGCTTGGTCCGAGCAGGCCAACCGCCTCGCCCTGCCCTATCGCCAGGCTCGTTCCGCGCAGCACGCGTACCTGCTTGCCCTTTGACAACCGGTAGTCAAGCGACAACTCCTGAATGGATAGGACCGGCTTCATTGCGCAGATTCTATCAGCGCTCGTAGCTTCGCGTGAACACGGATACCCACACGCAGCCAATATTAATATTTGTTAACATCTATATCTTTTCTGCGCTTCGACTCCCTATTAGTCAGCGAGGAGAGGGTATGTCGACGCGGGCAATGTTGTATTGTCAGCATCTGGCCGGCATTGGCCATCTGGTGAGAACGGCCGAGCTGGCGCGCTCAATGAGTGCTGACGGGTGGGAGATACTTCTCGTCTGCGGCGGAAAAGTGCCCGATAACTTTGTCTTCGCTCCGTTAGTCAGGGTTGAGCAGCTTGAACCGATTCAATCAGATCCTGAGTACAAAACCTTGTCGGCATGTGCTGAGGGGCTCTCTCTGGAATATGTTAAGGAGCAGCGTGTGGCACACCTGCTTCTACTGCTCGAGTCCTTCCGGCCAGACGTGCTCGTCACTGAGATGTTTCCTTTTGGGCGCAAACAGTTTGCCTTTGAACTGATTCCGCTGTTGGAGCATGCAAGAAGGGCCGAACAGAAGCCGTTGATCGTGGCAAGCGTTCGCGACATTCTGGTAGCCAAGAAAGACCCTGAGACTCAGGAGAAGCGTGTATTAGAGGTCGTAAATGTATTTTACGATCTCGTCCTTGTTCATTCGGACGAATCGGTTCAGCCGCTCCGGGCGACGTTTTCCATGGCGACGGCGATTCAGCCCCCAGTGATACACACTGGCTACATCATCGCATCATCTCCCGTAGACGAATCTGCCGCGGCAGAGGATGCGAACAGCCATCTCATTCCGTGTGAATCTACGGACGAACTCCTGATCGTTGTGAGTTGTGGAAGCGGGCGGCTTCACGCAGCTAAGCAGTTGATTATGGCGGTGCTGCGGGCCGCTCCGAGCCTGGCAAGGTCTTTGAGGCACAAGTTTCTGATATGTGCCGGACCATTGGTGCAACACGAGACATTCCAGACATATCAGGAATTGGCGGATGGACACGCGAATGTTTTCCTCGTTCATGATTTGCCGTTTCTGCGCAGACTTCTCGGTCAAGCGGCCCTCAGTATCAGCCTGGGTGGCTACAACACAGTGATGGAGTTATTAAGTGCCCGCGCCCAAGCGCTGGTGTTTGCTGCCGAGCCCAACGGCGATAACGAACAGAAGACGCGCATCGAAAGCTTGGCTGCGCAGGGATTGCTGCGCGAAATTCACGCCGAGGATCTGATGAATGGCAACCTTGCTGAGTTGATACGTGAGGCTCTGGCGTTTCCGTTGAGGAGCGTTCACGTTCAGTTGGACGGCGCGAGAAATAGCTCGAAACTTTTGACGAAGCATACGATGCGCGATCCTCTCCTGCGCAGCATGTCCTGTGCTGCGCTGGAGCCGAGCGTCCGTGCTGTATCCGGTACCGCAGCGACAACCGAACTCGAGAGGCACTCCCCATGCGCTTGATGGTCTATTCACACGATACATTCGGACTCGGCAATATCCGCCGGATGCTTGCGATTTGCAATCACCTGCACAAGACCGTCGAGGACCTGTCCATATTGATTGTGTCGGGCTCGCCCATGCTACAGAGTTTCCGGGTGGCTTCCGGGATCGATTACATCAAGCTGCCATGCCTCAAGCGATTCGAGAGCGGTGAGCTTGGTGTCCGGTTTCTTCCAATGAATACGGACGAGATTATCTGTCTTCGCCGGGAATTACTTCTTTCAACCGTCATATCGTTCAAGCCCGACGTCCTCCTTGTTGACAAGAAGCCGGATGGACTGGCCGGCGAACTTGAACCGGCGCTACGGCATGTTCGCTGCGCGCTGCCGGATACGTCTGTGAGCCTTGTGCTTCGCGACATTCTGGATTCACCTGAACCAACCATCGATGAGTGGACCAAGCGCGGCTATAACAACATCCTTCACTGGTACTACGACAACATTCTTGTTCTTGGATCACCCCATATATTTGATGTCTGTGCTGAATACAGAATCCCCCCCGCTCTCAGCCGCAAGGTTACGTATTGCGGATATGTGCTGCGGGAGGATTCTTTACAAGATAGAAAGAAGCTACGCGCAGCCCTTGGCGTTGGCGACGATGCGGCACTCGTGCTTGTTACGGCAGGCGGTGGAGAAGACGGCTTCAACGTTCTGTTACGAAGCATAGAGGCCGCGCAGAGATTCGGTTCGGATCAATCCATCCGCACAGTCGTGGTCACCGGTCCGGAATTAGCGATTGCTGAAAGAAGCAGGCTGACTGACCTTGCCGAGCACTCTCAGGGCATTTCTGTGGTTGAGTTTCTTCCCGACATGCTTAGCCATATGCATGCTGCCGACGTTGTGGTCTCCATGGGCGGCTATAACACTATTTGTGAGCTCGCCAGTTTAAATAAACGCGCAGTGGTGGTGCCGCGCGTTCAGCCTGTGATGGAGCAGGCAATCCGGATGGAGCGGATGGCGAGCTATGGGCCCTTCATTACGCTCTCACCAACTGGTTTACAGGCGGATGTTCTCAGCGATGCAATTCTCATGCAGCTTGGGCTGCGGCATGAGAACGCGGGCAGCAATTGGGAACTCGACATGGGAGCATTGCCGCGCATTTCCACTATCCTAGACCGCCACAGAATCCGCCGCGCCCGTCCTGCTCCGCATCCGTTCAGCGTGGAGCATCTCATACACGGTAGCGAAGATGAACTCTCCGACGCAGCAGCCTGCTGATCAGCCAATAAAACAACAAGCCTCGAGGAATTGCCCAGATGACAACTTCCCCCATCCGTATTGGATTCCTGGTGAAGACCTATCCACGTCTCTCCGAGACCTTCATCCTGAATGAAATTCTTGGTCTTGAACAACTGGGTTGGAACCTGCATATCTACTCTCTCAAGCGACCGGCGGATGAGCCGGTTCATCCGGGTGTCGGTCAAGTCAAGGCGCCGGTCACATACATACCGGCCTTGTTGTCAACAGTGTCTCGGCTGGAACCGCTCAGGATTCTAAGGGCCCACGCGCGAATGGTGTTGACGCGCCCCGCGCGTTACTTCGCGGCGCTTGGACGATATTTCGGGAGAACTGCTGAAACGCGAATCAAGGAGTTCCTGCAGGCGGGCTATCTGGCCGATTCGCTTGAGAAGGGCGGCATTACGCATCTGCATGCGCATTTTGCAAATACTCCGACTGCAGTTGCAGAAATTGCGCACTGGCTGACGAACATCCCTTTCAGCTTTACGGCTCATGCCAAGGATATCTATACCAGTAACGAGAGAGATCTTGTCCGACGCATCGGGGCAGCGACGTCGGTGCTGACTTGTACGGGCTTCAATCAGCGGCATATGCGCTCACTCGCCGGCAGCGAAGCGTCTATTCACCTTGCGTATCACGGCATCGACACTGCGCGATTTGCAACAGTTGCCAGGGATATTCCACATACCGCTGATGAAGTCGCTCCCTTGGTGCTGAGTGTCGGTCGATTCTGCGAAAAGAAAGGCCTCGAAGATCTGATCCGGGCTTGTGCCATTCTGCGCGACAAGAACGTTCATTTCCGGTGCGTGCTTGTCGGTTACGGACCCCTCGAAAATAAGCTGAAAGAACTACGTGGCGCCCTACGGCTTGAACCTTTCATCCAGATGCCTGGGCAGCTCGCTCAGCCTGAAGTGATTGCCCAATATGCTCAAGCCTCTGTCTTTGCGCTGCCCTGTCTAGTTACCGATAGCGGAGATCGCGACGGGATTCCCAACGTGCTGTTTGAAGCAATGGCGGCCGGCATTCCGGTTGTGACAACAAATGTAAGCGGCATTACGGAACTGGTGGTCGAGGGACAGACCGGCTGGCTGATTGAATCGCGAAGGCCGGATATGCTCGCGCAATGTATTGAGTATGTTCTTGCACACCCAGATCAGGCGGCAAAGATTGCGGCGAACGCGCGGCGATGCGTACTGGAGAAGTTCACGCTTGAGGCCAGTTCGCAACGCGTTCATACCCAGCTGATGGCTGCCGTGAATAAAGGGCTCATGGGGAAACAGGTAGCAGGAGCGGCAGAGGGTCTCTTCCAGGAGCCCAACGCATGAAGCGCCCATCCGTCATTCCGATATCGCCGCCGAAAACGCTTCGTCTTATGCGCGAGTTGCTGCGCACCTGTCAGACGGACGTGATGGCAGAGCGGGGACTTCTAGCTACTGCGTTTGGTGCTGTGCTGGCAACAGTGGTCTTCCGCGTACTGGAGCCATGGCCGCTCAAGTTTATCTATGACTTCATCTTTCGTAACAACCACGGACAGAGCAAGACTCTCTACCTGTTTGGGCTCTCGATTCCGGTGCAAGGAACAGAGCATCGTCTTCTCCTGATTGGGCTCGCGGTATGTGGGCTTGTAATGTTCAGCGCTCTGGCGGGCATATTCGACTACCTGAGCAATGTGGTGATGGGAGTTGCAGCCTCCAGGGTGCTGGCAAAGCTTCGCGTGCGTCTTTTTCGTCATATTCAATCGCTTGATATGGGCTTCCATCGCCGTCACAAGACCGGGGACCTCACTGCGGCTGTCACCGCTGACATAGATAAACTACGCGATGTAACCGTCTCTGCGTTTCTCCCATTTGCGTCCAACAGCCTTGTACTTGTGACGACAGTTGTCGTCATGATGTGGATGAATTGGCGACTAGGCGTACTCGTCCTCTTTGTCTTCCCAGCTTTCTACATCGTAGTGACACGCATTACCACGCGCATTCAGCTTGTTGCACGAGAGCAACGACAGCGGGACGGCGGCATTGCGGCAATTGCGGCCGAAGCGATCGGTGCGATTCAGACAATCCAGGCCTTCGGGCTGGAAGAAGAGTTTGTGCGCCGCTTTGCTGGAGATAACCAAGGCAGCCTAATGGAGGGCAACCGAGCGCAAAGGCTGTCTTCGCGACTTGAGCGGATCGTTGACTTGTTTGCTTCTATTACTACGGCGGCGGTTTTGCTGCTGGGCGCAAGCACTGTTTTAGATGGCAAGCTGACGGCTGGCGATCTCATCGTGTTCGTCAGCTATCTTCGCAACTCATTCAAGCCCATTCGGCAGACAGCGAAGTACCTCACACAAATCGCCAAGGCGCTTGCCTCTGGGGCAAGGGTGCTGGCGCTTCTTGCTGAAGTGCCGGTCATCGGAGATTCCGTCCAGCCGATCAAGGCATCCCGTTTCTGTGGCAAGATCCATTTTGATTCTGTCAGTTTCGGCTACCGTCCTGGCAATGCTGTACTGCAGAATGTCTCATTTGAGCTACAGGCCGGCGAACGAGTCGCCATCGTCGGTCCTTCAGGCAGTGGAAAGTCAACGCTCGCCGCGCTCTTGCTGCGCTTCTATGATCCGCAACAGGGCGCCGTGTACATTGATGGCCAGGATATCCGAAATTATTCCATCTCCAGCCTGCGCTCTCAGATCGCAGTCGTGATGCAGGATAGCGTCCTATTCACAGGCAGCATCCGCGAGAACATCGGCTTTGGTTCAGTGAATGCCGATGAAGAGGCCATTCGACACGCAGCGTCCAAAGCACGTGCAGCAGAGTTCATCCATCGCCTCCCGCAGCAATATTCCGCGGTGGTGGGCGAGAGGGGTACGACACTCTCAGGCGGACAGCGCCAGCGCATTGCGATCGCCAGAGCCCATTTGCGCGATTCCACAATCCTGCTACTGGACGAAGCCACAACTGGGTTGGACAGTCAAAATCAGGCCATGGTGGTAAGCGCACTTAGAGAGTTGAGTAAGGGACGTACGACTCTCTACATCACGCACGACATTCTTCTGGCCAGGGATGCGGATCGAATTCTGTTTGTTTGCGATGGGAGGCTCGAAGAGCAGGGAACACACGAGAGCCTTCTGAGCAAGAAAGGCAGCTACGCTGCAATGTGGCTGCAGCAGTTGAACGCCGGAATTGAAGAGGTAGCTGTACATGCAGGCTGAACGCAATTTCCGGCCAACCCGCATCTGGATACTACGTCATGGACGTAGCACGCTCAATCAGGCGCAATGCTTTCAGGGCTGCGGTGCAGACAGCGTACTAACTGAGCATGGCATGCGCAGCGCCCAGTTGGCAGGCCACCACCTGGCAGGCGAAAAGATTGACGCGATCTACTCCAGTCCGCTTGCGCGAGCAACGCAGACTTCTGCGCTGGTTCGAGAGGAGCTGTCGGGTTACAAAGTGAATCCTGACTTTCGCATTGAGCCTGCGTTGCAGGAGATTGAACTCCCTGGATGGGAAGGGCTCACCTATGACGCGGTTCGGCAGCAGTTTCCGGACTCGTTTCGTCAGTTCCGTCATGCGCCGGCATCGTTTATGCACTCGGATCCGGACGGAACGCAGATATGGCCTATTCAGCGAATGGGGCAGAGGGTAGGTGCTCTGATGCCGCAGCTGATTAGTCAACATCCCGGGCGCACCATCCTGCTGGTGACGCATGGTGGTCCGGCGCGAATCATGCTGCTGGCAGCACTCGGGTTGGATCTGAGCCGCTTTTATTGTGTGCAGCAATCTCACGGAGGTCTTAGCTGCATTACTGCGAGTAATTGGCCTGATCAGATTCGACTCGATGTCTTGAATGAGACACATCACACAGGCGAGATATTGCCCAAACTGAAGGACGGCAAGACAGGAGTGAGATTACTGATGATTGCCAGCGACATCACCCGAACCAACATCACCCAAGAAGTGGAGGACCTGGCTCATTTGTTGGAGAGTTTGCCTATTCATCGTGTTCTGGCTGCCGGCACCGAGGGCGTTGTGACGGCAATGCGTGTGTTGCGATATAGAAGTCGCGCAACAATTGAAACCTGCGCCGAAGCTGGCCTTTGTGGAGCATTCGAAGGTCAATTACAGAAACAACATCCAGAGAAAATCATGAATGTCCTGATCACTGGACGCGCAGAGCTATTGTCTTGTCTTCTCGCACGATTAATGCAGTCGAGCGATGCAGAAAATCCGATGTCCCTGCGACTGCGCTCGGGCTTGAGCGTCATTCATATTCCTGACCCTGCGCATCAACCAGTGTTGCAGGCCGTGAACACACGTCAGGCTGGGTGGACCCTAGCCGGAGGTATAGCATGAAGGTCCTCGTTACAGGCGCGGCTGGCTTTGTCGGTTTCCATGCAGCTAAAGCACTTCTTAACCAATCGCATTCCGTCTTTGCGCTGGATAATATGAACGACTACTATCCGGTGTCATTGAAGAAAGCGCGACTGGCGCAGTTGGAGCAGCACGCTCGTTTTTCGTTCGAGGCAATCGATCTGGCCAATGCGCATGCGGTCTCCACGTTTGTTCACCGTGTGCAGCCGGATTGTGTTCTGCACCTCGCCGCACAAGCTGGTGTTCGCTATTCGATAGACAATCCCGGGGCCTATGTTCAAAGCAATCTCTCTGGGTTTGTCAATCTAATTGAGGCCTGCGCTCACGTTGACGGGCTTCATCACTTTTTATATGCCTCGTCGAGCTCTGTCTATGGAGCCAATACTGCGATTCCGTTCCAAACCGCGGATATGACCGATTATCCGATTTCACTGTATGCCGCTACGAAGAAGGCGAATGAGTTGATCGCCCATGCCTATAGCCATCTGTATGAAATGCCAGTTACGGGAATGAGGTTCTTTACCGTCTACGGTCCCTGGGGCCGGCCGGACATGGCGTATTACAAGTTTGCCGACGCCATTATGAATCGCCGCCCCATAAAAATCTACAACAACGGCAATATGCGGCGGGATTTTACCTATGTTGATGATGTGGTGGAAGCCATTACCCGCCTGATTCCGATGCCTCCTAAATCATCGCTGATGGAGCACAGCAATGGTGAGTTTCTCAGTAATGCTCGCAGTCGCGTTATCAACATCGGCAACAACCGCCCTGTCGAACTCATGCGGTTCATCGAGGTGCTTGAGGAGAGCCTCGGACGGCGCGCGATCTGCGAGTACCTGCCCATGCAGCCAGGAGATGTGCCGGAAACCTACGCATGCATCGACGATCTGAATTCTCTGACCGGCTATCGGCCAAGCATAGCAATCGAAGAGGGCATTGAGCGCTTTGCCGAATGGTATTTGAGCTATCACGAAGAACTTGCAGAGCGAATCGCGTGAAGAGATTAAGACGCAGTTCAGTATACGGAGCGGCCGTAATCCTTATGGTCCCGCTTTTCGTGCTCATCCCTGTGCGGGGACAGGAGCAGCACATTGCGACCTTGCGCGGTATCGTACAGGATGAGAATGGCGGTGGCATTCATGGCGCAAACGTCACGGCAGTTTGCGGCCATCAGGAAGTGATTACCGGCACAACCGCTGATGATGGAAGCTACGCACTCGCGCTGCCTCAGGGGGCCAGGTGCACCCTGTATGCCTCAGCAGAAAATTTTGCTCAAAGCCGCGGCGTCATGCGCACTCTCCCGACAGCGGATCTTCTGATCTTCACGCTGAAGGTGGAGGCGGTTACTTCGGATGTTGTTGTCAATGCCGACGATGAGCCGCTAATCAGTACCGATCCGGAGGCGAATGCCGGAGCAATGGTTCTGCGCGGTGAAGATATGGAATCTCTGCCGGATGATCCCGATGATCTGATGGAAGACCTGCTCGCTATGGCTGGTCCGTCGGCGTCCGGCGGAACTCAGTTGTATACCGACGGCTTCACTGGCCAGAAACTTCCTCCCAAAGCGGCGATTCGCGAGATCAAGATTAACCAGAATCCGTACTCGGCGCAGTTCGACCACGTTGGCTTGGGCAGAATTGAGATTTTGACCAAGCCGGGAACAAATCCCATCCATGGCTCGCTTGAGTACCGCATCAGCGATGCACTGTTTGATTCGCGCAACCCCTTCGCAGCCAGCCAGGCTCCCTATCGCGCCCAGCTGATTACGGCGAGCATCGGCGGCCCTGCTACACAAAAGCTCTCTTATTTTCTTGATTTTCAGGATCGAATTGCAACCAATAACGCCGTGATCAACGCGCAGGTGCTCAGTCCGGCAATGCAGCCCATTCAGCTTAGTCAAACACTTCTCGTTCCCGCGCAGAATCTCTCCACTGGCGGCCGCGCTGATTTGCAGGCCACCGCAAACACGGCTCTCACAACTCGCTTTGAATACACGCATGATCAAGCAGACGCGACTGGACCAGGTGGCTTCCTGCTGGGCACGGGCGCATATGGGTCAAATCTGCAATCAATGGATATACAAGCCTCGGCGACCACCACGGTCAGTCGATCGAGCGTGAATGATCTGCGCTTCCAATTTCTCTCGCAAAATCTGGCACAGGTTCCTTCCAGCTCGGCACCCACAATCACGGTTCTCAACTCCTTTATTGGAGGTGGTGCGGCAGGAGGGAAGTTTGCCCGTCATCAGGCGCTCTATGAGTTCCAGGACTATGTTTCTCATGTTCATGGGTCGCACACGATCGTGTTTGGCGGCCAATCGAGGGTTCTGCAATTTCAAGATCAGTCGCCTGCAAACTTCAATGGCCAATTTGTCTTCTCAGGCGGTCTCGCCCCGGTTCTGGACTCCGTGAATCAGCCGGTGCTTAACTCCAATGGCACAACTGTGATGACGGATATATCCTCCATCGAACGATACAGGCGCACCTTGGTGTTGCAGGCCACGGGCTTGTCCCCATCAGCCATTCGCGCTTTGGGCGGTGGAGCTTCCCAGTTTACCGTTGCCGCCGGAGACCCCACCTCCGACTTCATGCAGTTTGATTTCGGTACATTTCTGCAAGACGACTGGAAGATCATGCCGAGATTGACGTTGAGCGCCGGGCTTCGGTGGGAAGGCCAGAACACAATTCATCGCTGGTCGGATGTCGGCCCTCGCTTCGCGCTGGCCTGGATGCCAGGGGGCCGGAACAGCGGAACCGTGATCCGCATCGGCTCAGGAATCTTCTTCGAGCGCTTTGCACCGGAGCTTTATGTGAATGCATTGCGGTACAACGGGATGACACAGCAGCGTTTCGTTGTTCGGAATCCGGATTTCTATCCCACCCCGCCGCCCGCGTCTTCGTTCGTCGGTCAGGGTGCTCCTCAGACTATTCAGACGCTATCCCCAACACTACGCACTCCATATTTGATCCAGTCCTCATTCACACTTGAACAAAAGCTGCCCTATTCAACCGTTGGGGCTATCACTGCGGCCAGCACTCTGGGCCGCCATCTCTTCTACTCTTCGAATATTGCGGCCTCCCCTTCTGCGGGAAACAACTACCAATACAACTCGGGGGGGATATTGAATGAGACTCAAATCACAGTCTCCGCCCGGCGCAAGTACCGCAACGGATTTGCCATGTTTGGCAATTACACATGGACCAAGGCGCTCGATAATACCGATGGGGCAGGCATGTTTCCTGTATCCGGGGGCAACCTTTCCGCGGAGTACGCACGCGCTGCAACCGATATCCGCCACTATGCTGTAGTCAACGGAACCATGCCTGGAATTCTGGGAACGATGCTGAGCCCGTACATCATTGTGCGTTCAGGCGCGCCTTTCAACATCATCACGGGGCACGACAACAATGGAGACTCAATCTTCAATGATCGGCCGGGACTCAGTCTTGATCCGAATCAACCAGATGTAGTGCACACGAAGTATGGGCTCCTTGATCCTGCGCCAACTTCAGGCGAGAAGATTCTTCCTCGCAACTTTGGCCAGGGACCGGGATTTGTTGAGTTGAATCTGCGCGTCCGCCGCACCTTCGCCTTGCACTGGGGAGAGAAAAATGTCACGGCGCCTGCGGCTATCTTGCATCGCGGGTTGTTCAATACCCCCCAAACTCCTACAGGTACGCATCTGAGTGCAAGTGTCACAGTACGCAATCTACTGAATCATGACAATCGGGGGCTGCCGATAGGGAACCTGACCTCTCCGCTCTTTGATCAGTCGAATACGCTGTCCTCTGCCACGGATCCCTCGTTGCCGGCGTATGGGAATAACCGACGGCTTCAATTTGAACTGAGGCTCAACTTCTGAGAGTAGAGCTTGAATGAGGGCGGTCTCTGTGCGCGTCCCGTTGGGAATCTCCTCCACAGAACTCAGGTCCCCCGGAGACTCAAGCTGCGGCTGGCTCCAGCGACACTGTGCGAGGAACTGAGACAACACGGATATCGTCTTCCTGCCGAAGCCTGGTGCGTGGCGGGGTCAGTGTCGGGCACGCCGGCTCAATGCTCGTCCAGATTCACGCGATAAAGGTTGACGGTGGAGGTTCGAGCGCTGACTACCGGAAGATCTTCCGGAGCCAACCCGATCAGCCGGTAGTCGGTTGCAGCAATGGGCTGCAGATTCTTGATGGTAGCCACCGGCTCGAGCGCTCCCGCCGGAACGGTGACGCGGTAGATGGGCTTGCCCGTCTCAAGAAAATCCTGAAAGTAAACCGAGTGACCGTCATGCGACCAGGTGGGGTCGCCCGCGCCGTGGACCGCGAGGGTGGTCCATTGCTGGCGGGTCCGGTCAAAAAGCATGAGCGCTTTCTGATCCAGCCGGATTGCAACGATATACCGGCCATCGGGCGAGAATCGGGGACTGAAGAGGCCGGTTGAGCCGGGAATTTCCGTCACCTGATGGGTATGTAGATTCAAGAGGTAGATGGCCTTGGGCTGGCCCACGTCCATGCGGTCGGGCAGACGCCCAAAGACGATTGACTGGCCGTCAGCCAACCAATCCGGATCGGCTTCATTGCCATCCTCGTTCAGCAGAGGAGTGAGCTTGCCTCCTTCTGAATCAATGACGTACAGCTTCCATGGCTTGCCAGGCGCCTCGGCCATCAGAGCCAGTTGCCGGTTGTCAGGGGACCACTTCATCCTGAAGATGCGCAGAGGCGGGGTTGTCAACTCCAGGCGCTGCTTGCCGTCTACACGGCTGCGCCACAGGGATCCATCCGAGGCGTTGAGCCAGGCAACCCACTTTCCGTCAGAGGAGTACTCGGCCAAAGCCGCAGTACTCAGGTTTCGGTCCAAAGCGACGAATCCAGAGGCTTTAGGCACCGCGTGCAAAAGTTCAATCTGAGAATTCACGCCGATGAACTGGATTTGGCGGTTGCCAGGGGTCGTGCTGGGAGCCTCATAGTCGAGCGGGCCATTGGTGATCTGTCTCGGCTTGCGATCCTTCAGATACCAAGGCTTCTCCCGCAGAGCCCATATCTCGCTATGGCCGGTGCGCGAGGACTGAAATACAAAATACTCTCCATCCGAGGTCCAGCTGCCACAGCACTCCGATGCTGGCTGGCTCCATCCGGACAAGAGCGGGTGAGGGTTGCTGCCGTCCGCTGCCACCTCCCAGAGTGACAGGGTCTGCTGTCTTGTATCGCGCAGTGTAAAACGCAGCCGTCTGCCATTGGGCGACCAGCGCAGCCAGAATGCCAACCCCGGCGTACTGAGCAACTTGTGCGGATCGCCACCGTCCGTTCCCACCACGGTCAGATCATTGCCATTGGCAATCAGCAGCCGCTGCCCGTCGGGCATCCAGGTTGCGTCGTGCGCCACCACGTTTGGAACGCGCCGAGCATCGCCGCCGAGGGTGGGCACAATCCACAAAGGCTGCTCCGGCTCTGCCTGCAAGTGGCTGCGAACAGCCAATTTGGACCCGTCAGGCGAGAGAGAGCCAATTAGCGGAGCGCCAATTTCTGAGGGGAGATCAATATAGGTGAACTCGCCGTTGGCGGCCAGCCCCACAGCCAGAACGGGATTGCCATTATTCATCTGGGAAAAGTAAAGCCGCGTGCCGTCACTGGCGGAACTTGAGAATCCCTCGACGTCCAGATCGTTGGTGAGCACCTGCCCCGAATAGGTAATCTGCACAATGCGATAGGGTTTATGGTCTGTAGGGCGGTGAAACAAAATCCCTGCCAGCACCACGCAGAGGAGGGCCAGCGCACCCGTAATCCAGTGCCATATATTAAGGTTAGCTCTGGACCCGGCAGCCGCAGCCGGAGTGGATTCCGGGGGCTGTACCGCAACCTGCCCTTCGAGTGCCTTGACCGGAGCAATGAACCGGTAGCCGCGCTTGGCCAGTGTCTCAACAAAGCGCGGGTTTTCAGCAGAGTCACCCAGCGCGTCGCGTAGCTTGTTTACGGCAATGCCCAAGCTGTGGTCAAAATCAACTGTAGTATCTGCTCCCCAGAGCAGATGCTGCAAAGTCTCCCGGGAAACCACCTCTCCCCGGTGTTCCAGCAAGGCTACCAGCAGCTTGAAGGGTTGGCTCTGCAGTCGGACGCGCACGCCTGAACGTCGCAACTCCTCGTTTTTCAGGTCGGCTTCAAATTGGCCGAACTGCACCCATCTTGCGCCTTCCTTCTGCTGCCCCATTGTCATGGCTGCCAGACCAATCCCTGCAGAATAGTGTATGCCAGAAGCGTCACGCTGCGGCACAATCTATGGGTTGATTGGTCTGAAAGGCACGATTCCGCGAGGAGATGGTTCGGTTTACGTGAATGAAAAATAATGACATATTCGATGATTTCAAAATGAAGCTGAATTGCCGCGTTGTAGGTTGACCATCGCGGTTGCCAAGGCGTTTTGTGGACCGTGGCTACAAGGAGCGGTGCTTATGCTGCCGCATCCGAGGGTCGAAATCTGCAACGTTTCTCAAACGCTTTTGGAGGACATCGTGATGTTCAAGGGATCCACATTCCTGCCCGGCAGGCAGCGCCGTTTTCCCTTTTCGGTAGCGGCATTGCTAGCTCTGTTGTCTTGCCTCTTGCTGCCCCGGCTGTTTGCACAGTCGGACCTGGGCAGCATTCGAGGCAGTGTACAGGACCAGACGGGGGCGGTAGTTCCGGCCGCTTCCATTCAGATCACAAATACCGACACCGGGATGACCCGGACCGACGCTGCCGACGCTGCCGGTTTATTCCACTTTGAAGCTATGCCCCGCGGCAACTACAAGGCGACCGTATCGGCTTCTGGCTTTGAGACTGCGGTCCAGCCCTTTGTGTTGCAGGTTTCGCAGGTCGTTTCACTGGCCTTCAAACTGAAGCCGGGCTCGGTGAATGAGTCAGTTACAGTGACGGACGCTGCTCCGATCGTGGACCTCTCTACCTCCTCGACCGGCACCGTGATCCAGAGTGACCAGATCACCGAACTGCCGCTGAATGGCCGCAACTTTACCCAGTTGGCTCTGCTGGCCCCGGGCATGACGCGCGGAGCCTACGGCTCGGCTGCCTCAGGCATCAACGGTAACGTTGAGTTTTCGCGCTTCTTTGATGTGGGTGGCACAGCGCTCTCCACGAACGGTCTTCGCCAGCAGGCAAACAACTATGAGCTGGACGGCGTGGATAACAACGATGGCCTGGTGAACTCGATTGTCTTTGTGCCTCCGATTGAGGCCACGCAGGAGTTCCGCGTCAACACCACTATGGCGCCTGCCGAATTTGGTAAGGCGGGTGGCGCCATTATTCAAACCTCCATCAAGAGCGGCACCAACCAGTTTCACGGTGCGGCTTACGAGTTCTATCGCGACCAGGCATTTGATGCCAATAACTCCCAGAATGCCTACTTCAACCCCGGAAGCAAGACGACCACCTACCGGAAGCATCAGTATGGCTTTGCGGTCGGCGGCCCGATCCTGAAGGACAAGCTCTTTGCGTTCGGCGACTTGGCGGATGTCCGCGAGATGCTGCCCGGAAACTCCGGTATGGTGACGGTGCCGACAGCGCTTGAGCGCACCGGCGACTTCTCTGAGTTGCTGGCGGACCCGAATCCGCTGACCACGACCCCGGCACAGTACGCCTCCACCACCGGCTGCGCCACGGTAACGGGCGCCATTCCCGGAGCCATTTACGACCCCACCACCTGCGCGCCGTTTTCGGGCAACATCATTCCAACAAGCCGGGCTAACCCAGCCGCCTTGAAATACCTGCAGGCGTTCCCGTTGCCCACTCCGGGGCTCGGAGCGCATAACGGGCTGGTCCAGAACTATCAGACCCACGAGATCGAAAAGGTAAACGAGACGGATTTCGATATTCGGCTTGACTCCAACCTCAGCAGCCGCGACCTGGTTTTTGTCCGCTACAGCTACGGCCAGTTTGAGAACCCCAAGTCCAGCGAGTTTCCCAACCTGCCCGCCGGTTACGGCACGGGCGCCAATGTGAACCATCCCCGTGGCGGCGCCGCTGGCTGGACGCACACGTTTGGTCCGCACGTCGTCAACGAGTTCCGCTACGGATATGTGCGCCCCTTCTATGCGTACATCAACCCCATGGAGGGAACGCCGGTCTCCGCGAATCTCGGCATTGTGAACGCCAATCGCAACGCGTTGCTCGGCGGCGGAGCGCTGATTGGCGGCAACGGGTATGAACTGGAATACACCGGTGACTGGGGCCCGTATGAGGTGCCGCAGCACACCAATCAGTTTGCCGACTCCGTCACTATTGTTCACGGACAGCACTCGCTCAAGCTTGGAGCTTCGATCATTCATCGCCGTGTGGACTTCTTCAACACGCCGGACTCCAAGGGATACTTCAACATCGGCGGCTTCAACTACCCAGGCACGGGCCGCTTCACCGGCTTTGAACAGTCAGAAATACTCGCCGGCTTTTCAGACTACGCCATCGGCGTAGCCAGCCAGTTCTTTGACACCATCAACTGGGAAACAGGCTACTTTGCGCAGGACGACTGGAAGATCACTCGCCGCCTGACGCTGAACCTGGGCATTCGCTACGACCTGTACACCAACCCCTACGAGATTCACAACAACCAGTCGGACTTTAACCTGAACACCCAGACCCTGGTGGTGGCCGGCACGAATGGCGTGAGCCGCAGCATCATCCAGACAGACAAGACCAACTTTGCGCCGCGCATCGGATTTGCCTACGATCTGTTCGGCGACGGCAAAACATCGCTTCGCGGCGGCTACGGCATTTTCTACTTCCTTGACCGTGGAGGCGTGGGCAACCAGCTTTCAAACAATCCTGACTTCAATGGCTTCGAGCAATATCAGGCTGGCAATGCCTTCCGCGTCACTTTTACCGGTCAGGGGCCGGCGGGCGACAACAACAACCTGGATGCAACCAGTGCGCTGCCGCTCCCTGTGTTTGGAGCGACCGTGGATCGCGCCAACCCGGTGAACGCTGCGCTGCTGGCGGTGTTGCCCACCAACAAGACTCCTCGCGTTCAGGAGTGGAACCTGCAGTTGGAGCGCCAATTGGACAGGGATACATCCATCAACGCAGCCTACGTTGGCGATAAGTCCGATCGCCTGTCAACGTGGTTCAACATCAACGGGCCTGTGCTGAACAGCACCAGCTCTCTCTATCCCACCCGCGGCTCTGTCACAGAAGGCGCGAATATCGGTTCAGGCAACTACAACTCCCTGCAAGTATTCCTTAACCGGCGCGCCACGCAGGGGGTGCAGTTGACCGCCGCGTATACCTGGTCGCATACCTTCGACAACTCCAATGGCGCATTTTCTACCGGAGCCAACGGACCGGGGCAGAACATGTTCATCACCACCTCCGGCATCGACATGAAGGCCAACTATGGAAGCGCCGATCAGGACCAGCGCAATGTCTTCAGCTTCAGCGCGCTGGCGCAACTACCCTTCGGCCGCGGAAAGGCCTTTGGTGGGAACATCCCAATGGTTCTCGATGAAGCTATCGGAGGCTGGCAGCTTGACTCCGTAGTCACTCTGCAAACGGGTACTCCTTTTGATCTAACCACCAACAAGGGAACCGATCCGAGCGGCAACATCATCAGCTCTACCTTTACCAATCGGGTGGATATGGTGAAGGGCATCAGCTATCCCAAGACGCTGCACCAGTGGTTCTCGACCGGCTCGTTCGCACCTCCGCCGGTTACCGCCGCGGGCATTCCGATTCGTCCGGGAACCCTGAATCGCAACGTCGTCCACGGGCCCGGCTATCGCGGGATGGATGCGGCATTGTTCAAAAGCTTCTCGCTGCCTGAGAAGATCAAGTTCGAGTTCCGCTTCCAGGCCTACAACGTCTTCAACACGCCCCAGTTCACCAACCCCAACGGGTATCTGGACGCCGGCGTGAATAACACCAACCCCTTGAGCAATTTTGGCGCCACTGACGGCACGCGGGAATACACTGAGCGCCAGCTCGAGTTCGGAGGACGGCTTACCTTCTAGTTTCGTTGAAGGATCCGTTTCACTGCACAATGTCGCGGCAGTCGCAAGGCTGCCGCGTCTTCTTATCCTTCTGCCACGCTTGACCCACACCTTGTATGTTCGCTGCGAGGTTGCGGGAACTTTTGCCTGCCGTCCAGGATTGCACTGTATTGGAGAGTCTTATGCGACTGCCGTCGTCACTTCTTTTTTTTGCCTGGATATGTCTCGCACTTTCCGCTGCGTCGGCGCAGACGCCGCGCATCAATACGATTGATCCGCCTGGATGGTGGACTGGCCTTCCTGACCCCATGCTGCTTGTCCACGGTGAAAACCTGAATGGAGCGCAGTTTGCCCTCACCGGCAAAGGCGTAACTCTTGTTCGCACGCAGGCCTCACAGAACGGGCATTGGGCATTCCTGTGGTTGCACACTGCAAACGCCACGCCGCAAACCCTGCGGCTGACAGCCCGTAACAGCCATGGTCAGGCGAGTCACGATTATGTGCTGGCTGCGCGCTCGCACGATGCGGCGGCACATCGTGGATTCTCTTCGACTGACGTGCTTTACCTCATCATGACCGATCGCTTTGCGGATGGAGACCCAGCCAACAATCAGCCCGGCTACAATCGCGCTGCGCCGCGCGGATGGCATGGCGGCGATCTCGCCGGCATTCAACAGCACCTGGATTACCTGCAGCAGCTTGGCGTGACTGCGCTGTGGACCACGCCCGTTGCCTCCAATGGCGCCATGCCGGAGTCCTATCACGGGTATGCTGCTACGGATCTCTATGCGGTGGATTCGCACTTCGGCACGCTGGAGGATTATCGGCATCTTTCCGATGCATTGCACACACGCGGCATGAAGCTGGTGATTGATCTGGTGCCCAACCATCTGGGAGTGCAGCACCCATGGGTACTCGATCCGCCCGCGCCGGACTGGTTCCACGGTACGTTGCAGCATCATCGCTCTGCGCAGCACGACTTCTATCAGCTCGTCGATCCGCACGCGCCCAAGCAGGCGTGGCGCGACATAACGAGCGGCTGGTTCACTGATGCCATGCCCGATCTGAACCAGGAAAATCCGCTGGTATCGCGCTACTTGATTCAGAACGCGCTGTGGTGGGTTGAGACGGCCAATCTCGATGGGATTCGTCTTGATACATTTCCGTATGTGGATCGCCCTTTCTGGCATGATTTCCATGCCACACTGCATAGCGTCTATCCGCATCTGACAACCGTAGGCGAAGTGTTTCATCGCGACCCCGAGGTGACCTCCTACTTTGCTGGAGGCGAAACACACGAGGGCATCGACACGGGTCTCTACACGCCATTTGATTTCCCGGTTTATTTTGCTCTGCGCGACGTGCTGGCCCATGGCAAGCCCATGACTGAGCTCGCTACGGTGTTGCGCCAGGACGCGTTGTATCCGCACCCTGAGCGGCTGACGTCCTTTATCGGCAACCACGACACGGCGCGCTTTCTTACCGATGCCGGCGGCTCTGTGCCCCGACTCAAGCTGGCTCTAGGACTTGTGACAACCATACGTGGAATGCCGCTGATCTACTCAGGCGATGAGATCGGAATGATCGGCGGCGAAGACCCGGACAACCGGCAAGACTTTCCCGGCGGCTTTGCAGGCGATGCTCACAACGCCTTCACCCAGTCTGGTCGCACAGCCAAACAGCAGGAGATATTCACCTGGATCTCCGGCATGATTGCCCTGCGCAAAGTGCATCCAGTGTTGCAAACAGGTATTGAGCAGAACCTTCTTGCCGATACGGACGTATTCGCATTTGTTCGCGCACAGAGGGATGCGGGCTGCTCCTCCGGTCACACAGAGGAGCGCGTGTTGATCCTGCTCAACAAGGCACCTCAAGCCAGGCATGTCGATCTGCCCATGCAGGATACAGCTCTGGCGGGCTGCACCGAGTTCGGTGTATTGCAGCCTGCAAAGGGGACTGCGCCCGTGGCCAGCGCCGGCACACTCCATCTTGAAGAGCCGGCAGAATCGATGACCGTTTATTCCGTTCGGTAATCGTTCGATATCTTGTTGAGGAGATTTCCAATGTTGGCTACATCGTTCCCGTGGAATCGTCTCAGGTTTGTGCCGGTGCTATGCGTGGTTGCCGGCATTCTGACTGGATGTGGAGGCGGAGGCGGCACTGGCAACACCACGCCGCCACCCGCGCAACAAGCCGCTGCGCCTACATTCTCAGTGAGTACGGGGACGTACACCACCCTGCAGAGCGTGGCTCTCTCTGACTCCACCGCGGGAGCCTCCATCTACTACACCACCGATGGCACTACTCCGACCACTGCATCGGAACTGTACGCAGCGCCCATCCCAGTGGCGACCACAACTACTCTTGAGGCGATGGCTATTGCCAGCGGATACACCGCCAGCAATGTAGCCCAGGCCCGATACACGATTAACTTTCCCGCCGCACCGGCCATTGGGACAATCTCTGACATTCATCAGGGATTCCTCTACCAGATTGTTACGGACCGCTTCTTCAACGGCGATACGTCGAACGATGATCCAGCGGAAAGCCCCGGCCTGTTTGATCCCAACGGATTCACGAACCCTTCCGACTGGCATCTCTACTGGGGAGGCGATCTGGCAGGCATTCAGCAGAAACTCGCCTATCTCAAGTCGATGGGCGTGGCTGGCATCTGGATTTCGCCTCCCATTGACAATATCCGCGTCAACGCCGGGGCAAGCAACGGAGAAACCGGCTATCACGGCTACTGGCCGCGCGATATGAAGCAGATCGAAGAACACTTTGGAGATAATGCGAATACCTGGACCGCCTTCGATAATCTGGTGACCGCAGCGCACACCGATGGCATCAAGGTCTTCGTGGATTTCGTGGCCAACCATACCAATCCAATTGGCGCCGGCGAGTACGGCTCGCTCTATGACAACGGAGCATACGTCACGAATTACGCGGCCGACACTGGGCCGGCACCGTACTATCACCACAACCCGAATATCAGCGACTACAACGATCGCTACCAGTTGCAGTACTACACGCTGGAAGGCCTGGCGGACCTGGACCAGACCAATCCCTGGGTGGATCAATATCTCAAGGATGCTGTTACTCAGTTTCTGGCTCATGGCGCCGATGGATTCCGGCTGGATGCCGTCAAGCACGTGAACTGGGGTTGGGAGTACAGCCTGGAGAATTCCATTGCGAACTGGCAGGCCGGTTCAGGATTGCCGACGAACACAGCAAGGCCATTCCTCTTCGGCGAGTGGCTGGAAGGGTCGGGCGATCCACTCTATGCCGATTCCGTAAAATTCTCCAATGCCAGCGGTTTGAATCTGCTGGATTATCCGCTCTACTACACGCTGGCTGATGTCTTCGCAGGTAACAAGAGCTTCACTGAAATCGACAACGAGCTGACGCTTGAGGATGCGGGGCAGTCGAGCGCGAATGCGAAGGCCTTCCTCCAGCCGAACGATCTGGTCACTTTCTTTGATAACCACGATAATGCGCGCCTTATGTCGCAGGGCGCTGACGCGATGGGAATGAAGCAGGCCATTAGCTTCCTGCTCACGTGCCGGGGCGTCCCCGTGCTGTACTACGGCGATGAACAGTATCTGCACAACGACACAGATGGAGGTACGGACCCCTACAATCGCAACGCGATGACCAGCTTCGGATCAACAGACGCCGTGCTGTTGGTGCAGTATCTGGCAGCGCTGCGGGCGGCGAATCCAGCGGTGGCCTACGGGACCATGCAGCAGCGATGGATCAATGACGATGTGTATATCTATGAGCGAAAACTCGGCGGCGATGTAGTCCTGATTGCGATTAATAAGAACCAGTCGACCGACCAGGCGATCAGCGGACTCTATAGTGATCTGCCGCCGGGAAATTACTCTGACTATCTGGCGCAGACCATGGGGGGAACCAGTATTACCGTCAGCGGTGCCGTGGGCAGCAACAATGCCGTGACTGACTTCACCCTGCCGCATCGCAGCGTTTCCATCTGGGTCTCGTCTGCGCCCGTGCCGCCTTCCATCGGCAGCATCACGCCTCGCGTAGCCAATCCCGGCGCGAACATCACCATCAGCGGTGCCGGATTTGGCGCATCGACCGGAACGGTGAACTTTGTGGAAGGCGCAACGAGCATGACTGCAACCGTAACCGCATGGAGCGATAGCCAAATCACGGCCCAGGTTCCGGCCGCTGCCGCAGGCGCTGCCCGTGTGTCGGTCATGCAGGGTGCAGCGGCCTCCAACGTGGCTCAGTTTCAGGTGAACACGGGCGCATTGGTCCCTGTGAACTTCAGCGTAAGCGGCGTGCCCGCCATGGCCAGTACGGATCTGTTGATGCTCGCCGGGAACACGGTTGAGCTGGGTAACTGGGCTACGACCTGGGGCGGAGCCGACGGGCCCGTGACGATTCCCTCTGTTGGGAACGGCCTTCTGACGGTCTCGGTTCCAGCAGGCGCGGCGGTGCAGTTCAAGTTTCTGATTCTGCATGCTGATGGAACAGTGACCTGGGAAAACGGCGTCAATCACGCCTATACGGCGCCGGGCGCGGGTGTTGGCACAGCCGCTGTCACCTGGCAGAACTGAAGCCTGCCTTCCCGACCAGCCGTTTGCGCAATTGGCGAACCCGCCTCTCGGCATAGCGGAAGCCAGGGCGTAAGCGCGAAGCGTCTGCAGCTGTCAGGCTCGATCCCAGTCTTGCCGGGCACACGAGATCCTTGCCAATCTCTATCTAAGCGACGGAAAGACTGCAATGGATGCGGCGCAATGCCAAACTGTTCTGCAAGGCGACTCTGATAATCAGGAAGCTCGGTATCGCTTCATCCTCAAGTTGTGTAAATCGGTCCGCACTCAGGAAGCGTCCGCGCTGGTCAATCGGCTGTTTGCTCTGCGAGAGAGACAAAAGACAACGCGAGCGTACCTGATGAAGCAAGAATTGGCCGAAAATGTGCGGTGCTCTGCGGCTTAAAGCATTCTGGGAACGCCATGGAATGAAGCGCACTGGCTCCGTTTGAAGTTTGAATTGGGAAAACGTCCACGCGAGCGGTAGTCTTCTCCATGTAAGATAAACACTTCCTTTTTTGTACGTGCCTGGATCGTCGCAGAAAAGGCGCGGTCACGAATTAACAGAGATGAATCGACTCCCGCATCATGTGCGGCATGACTGAATGAGGAAAATCGATGAAGGCCTTGGTCAAGAGCAAGTCGGAACCGGGACTCTGGATGGAAGAAATTCCAGAGCCGGTGTTTGGAATTAATGATGTGCTGATCCGGGTGTTGTATACGGGCATTTGCGGTACGGACGTACACATCTATCAGTGGGACGACTGGGCGCAGAAGACCATACCCGTTCCGATGGCCATCGGCCACGAATTCGTGGGTGAGATTGTCGCAGTTGGTTCCAACGTCAATGACTTTCATCCAGGCGATATTGTGAGTGGCGAAGGCCATGTGACTTGTGGACGCTGCCGCAACTGCCTGGCTGGGAGGCGTCACCTTTGCGCTCAGACGCACGGTGTTGGCGTGAATCGCCCCGGCGCTTTCGCAGAATTCATCTCGCTGCCCATGTCGAATATCTGGCGTCACAATCGCAATATTCCGCTGGAAGTAGCGGCCATCTTCGATCCCTTTGGAAACGCGGTGCACACAGCTTTATCTTTCAACGTTACAGGTGAGGATGTACTCATCACTGGCGCTGGTCCGATCGGCATGATGGCCATTCCGGTGGTGCGGCATGCCGGCGCGCGCCACGTTGTGATTACTGATATGAATCCATTTCGCCTCGATTTGGCGAAGAGACTGGGAGCGACCCTTGCGGTGAACCCCAATGAAACATCGCTCACCGAGGTGCAGAAGCAACTGGGGATGTCCGAAGGGTTCGATGTGGGGCTTGAGATGTCCGGCAATGCTATTGCGTTGCGCGACATGATCACCAATATGAGCCATGGTGGCAAGATCGCCATTCTTGGCATTCCGAGCAAACCGATGGAAATGGATTGGCGCCAGGTGATCTTCAATATGCTGACCATTAAGGGCATTTATGGCCGCGAGATGTACGAAACCTGGTACAAGATGACGGTTATGCTTGAGTCCGGCGTGGACATTTCGCCAGTCATTACGCATCGCTTCGATTGCGCCGAATTTGAAAAGGGGTTTGCAGCGATGATTTCTGGAATGACTGGCAAAGTCGTTCTCGACTGGACAAGTTGTAGCTGACACTCCCTTTGCAGGAGGGTCTGCGGCAGAACCGGCCTGCTCATTCATGCATCAGCCCCATCGCGGCAAGCCAGCGCCCCTCCTGCACCTATACTGGGGCGTGGACCGCGGCGCGTTTGTGCACAAGAGCCGCTCCCGAGAGACGCGTCATGGTTGAAGGTCGCATCAAACCCCATCGCGAGCAAGTGGCCGAGCAGGAGCGCCGCGACGAGCAGCAGCGCGCCTTCACGCGCAACCAGGTGTTTGGCCTGCTGATGCTGGCGGCGGCGATTGTGGCGTGGTGGCTTGTGCACACGAATCCGCGATGGATTTTTCCGGCTGGCTGGTGGCGCTTGTGAGTGATTCGCGCTCGGGTCCTGCGCGGACCGCAGACCCTCTGGTCATTCTCTTGCTCGGTCCCACCGGCAGCGGGAAGACGGCGCTTTCGCTGGCGCTGGCAGAGCGCTTTGGCGGCGAGATTGTGAGCTGCGACTCGGTGGCCGTGTATCGCGGCATGGATGTGGGCAGCGCCAAGCCGACGGCGGAGGAGCGCGCACGGGCTCCGCATCACCTGATTGACGTGGCGGAGCCGGATAAGCCTTTCACGGCAGGCGCGTACAGCAGGGCGGCGCGGGCTGCGCTCAAGGAGATTGCGGCGCGCGGCAAATTGCCGATTGTGACGGGCGGGACGGGGCTGTATCTGCGGGCGCTGACGGAGGGGCTGTTTGCGGGGCCGGCGCGGCAGGAGGTACTGCGTACGGCGCTGCTGCGGAGTAAAGCACGGCATGGGGATGCATGGCTGCATCGCGTGCTGATGCGGCTGGATGCGGCGCGGGCGGCGGAGATTCATGCCAACGATGTGCCGAAGCTGATTCGGGCGATTGAGGTGTGTCTGGCGGGGCGCAGGCCGATGAGCGAGGTGCTGGGGCGCGAGGACCTGGCGCGCGATCCGCTGACGGGCTTCCGGCTGCTGCGGATTGGGCTGAACCCGCCGCGAACGGCGCTGTATGAGCGGCTGAACCGGCGCTGCGCGGCGATGTTTGCGGCGGGGCTGGTGGAGGAGACACGCGAGCTGCTGGAACGGTACGGGCCGGTGAAGGCGCTGGACTCATTGGGTTATCGCCAAGCGCTGGCGGTGGTGCGCTGTGAGATGAGCGAGGCAGACGCGATCAAGGCCGCGCAGCAGGGGCACAGGAATTATGCGAAGCGGCAACTGACATGGTTCAGGCGCGAGCCGGATGTGCGGTGGATTGCGGGCTTCGGGGATGAGGCGGAGACGGTGCGCGCGGCGGGGGAGATGGTGCGGGCGGAGCTGTGAGCATCCGTCTTGCGCGAGCGCGTCGTGGTTTCCCATCCTTTCGCAGAGGATGCGCAAAGGATGGGGTTACCGCGTGAGACGGCTATGGCTGGTACTTCCAGAGGTCGTTGAGTGAGCCCTGGCTGTTAGCGTAGATGTAGCCGGAGCCGCCGAAGAGCCAGAACGAACCGTTGCCGCCGACCCAGCCGACAGCCTGACCTCTGCCTCCGGGGATATTGGCTGAGGATGCCGTACCCATTGAGCCATACGTTGCGTATCCCGGTGACGTATTGGAACCGCCTACCCAGGTCCAATTGTTCGTGGCAGGGCTGAACTCCCAGAGATCGTTGAACGAGATGCCGCCAAAGAGCCAGAAATTATGCTGGCTGTCGGTCCAGCTTACTGCGCCGTCGCGAGCGCCCGGCGTGTTGCCTGCGGTTCCCATAGTGCCGTACTGCCCTGTTGCCGAAGGCATGTTGGAGCCGGTGACCCAGGTCCATGTCTTTGCTGTGGGATCAAACACCCAGAGGTCGTTGAAGAGGACGACGGAACTGGTGTTGTAGTAGCCGGATCCGCCGAACAGCCAGAGACGGCCGCTGCCATCGAGCCACCCGCTGGAAGCCCATCTTCCGCCGGGGATGTTGGAGGTCGAGGCCTGCCCCTGCGTGCCATAGACGCCCACCTGGCCCATGCTGTAGAGCGCGCCGAGCGTGTTCGAACCGCTGACCCATGTCCACATCTTTGTGGAGGGACTGAAGCTCCAAAGATCATTGAGCGCCCCAGCGTAGCCGTTTCCGTCAAAGCCGGAGCCGCCGAAGAGCCAGAGCGTGCCGTCGGAGGTGGTCCAGGTAACGGAACTGCCGCGCCCGCCGGGTACGTTGGTGGAGGAGGCGACGCCAAGGGTGCCGTAGTTGCCGGGCTGTCCCGTGGCCCCGGTAGCCGAGGTGTTGATGTTTGAGCCGCTGACCCAGGTCCACTGCTTTGTGCCGGGATTGAAGCTCCACAGGTCGTTGAGCACGCCTTGTTGTCCCGCTGCATCAAAGCCGCTGCCGCCAAACAGCCAGAAGTTGCCCTGCGCGTCTGTCCAGCCCGCGGCGCCGGTGCGTCCGCCGGGCATGTTGGACGAGCTGGCCACGCCCTGCGTGCCGTAGATGCCTGTTGAACCGAAGTTTCCGGATGTGTTGTTTGCCCCGGCGACCCATGTCCAGGTCTTTGCGGTGGGGTTGTATTCCCACAGGTCGTTCAGGTAGCCGATGCCGGCGGAGCCGGGAAAGCTGCCCTGGGCGCTGTAGCCGTAGCCGCCAAAGAGCCACAGGTTGCCGGAGGAATCGGTCCAGGAAGTCGCATCGTTTCGGCTGCCCGGGATGTTGGATGTGGAAGCGACACCGAGCGTGCCATAGACACCGCCATTGCCATGGTTCACGTCGATGGTGTCAGCGCCATCAACCCAGGTCCACTCGTGGGATGCCGACGGTGGGGGTGGCGTGCCTCCTCCGGTCGATGTTCCGGTGCTGCCTCCGCCGCAGGCTGAAACAAGAAGGACCGGCAAGAGCAACAGGAGCGACGGGGCTATGGACTTCTTGAACACGACGGACACCTCGGCTTGAGCAGGAGTTGCGCACGATTTTTGAAAGTGTAGTGAGAAGAGGGAGAAACTGGCAAATTCCACGGTGATGCTTGCGTGATGGGCGCGGATGGTGTGGGCAGGACAGAGCGCGTATTGTATGTCCGTTTAGACTGGAGGGTTGGTGTGGGTTGCTTGCCCGGCAACTGGGAGCGCCCCGGAACGGAGTCGGTTTTGACAGAGACGATTTTTGATGTGGCGATTATTGGCGGCGGGCCGGGCGGGTATACGGCGGCGATTCGCGCGGGGCAGCTCGGGCTGAAGGTGGCGCTGATTGAGAAGACGCCGAAGCTGGGCGGGACGTGTCTGCATGTGGGCTGCATTCCGACCAAGGCGCTCTTGTTCAACGCCGAGCTATGGGACCACCTGAAGCACGCGGCCGAGTACGGCATCGACGGCGTAGAGGGGCGCACGCTGAACTGGGAGGCGGTGCTGAAGCGCAAGAACGCGATCGTGACCAAGCACACCAAGGGCCTCGAGTTCCTGATGAAGAAGAACAAGGTCACGGTGGTGCCGGGCTACGGGAAGTTGATGGGGTCCGCGAAAGACGGTGTACACACAGTGGCGCTAAGCGATGCACCGGAAGGCGCGGCGACCGAGGTGAAGGCGAAGAACGTGATTCTGGCGACGGGGTCGGAGGCGAAGACGCTCTTTGGCCTGCAACCGGATGAGCGGATTCTGACGAATATCGAGATGCTGAGCGTGACGGAGCCACCGAAGTCGCTGATTGTGATTGGCGCAGGCGCGGTGGGCGTGGAGTTCAGCTCGATTTTCAAGAGCTTTGGAGCGGAGATTACCATCGTCGAGTTTTTGCCGCGCATTGTGCCGGTGGAAGACGAGGAAGTTTCAAAGGAACTGACGCGCCTCTTCAAGAAGCGCGGCATCGATGTGAACACGGGCGCGAAGGTGGAGAAGATTGAGAAGACCGAGACTGGCGTGCGCGTGACGTGGACGGGCGCGAACGGCAAGACGGTGGAGAAGGAAGCGGAGAAGGTGCTGGTGGCCGTGGGCCGCGCTCCGCGCACGGAGAACGTGGGCCTGGAGACGACGCGCGTGGAGTTGGAGCGCGGCTTTGTGAAGGTGAACGAGGCACAGGAGACGGCGGAGCCGGGCGTCTATGCCGTGGGCGACATTGTGGCCGGGCTGCCGCAACTGGCGCACGTGGCGGGCATGAGCGGCATTGTGGCCGTGGCGAAGATCGCCGGACGCACGTACAGGCCGGTACGGCGGAATCGCATTCCGGGGGCGACGTATTGCGAGCCGCAGATTGGCTCGGCGGGTCTAACGGAAACGCAGGCGAAGGAAAAGGGTTACACGGTGAAGGTGGGCAAGTTCCCGTTTGCGGGCAACTCCAAGGCGACGATTGTGGGCAGCCACGATGGCTTTGTGAAGATTGTCAGCGATGCAAAGTATGGGGAGATTCTGGGCGTGCACATTCTGGGGCCACAGGCGACGGAGCTGATTGCCGAAGCGGTGGCGGTGATGGAACTGGAAGGCACGGTGGAGGAGATGATGTTCACCATTCACGCACACCCGACGCTGGCCGAGAGCATGCTGGATGCGTTTGCGGCGGTGGAAGGGATGGCGATCAACGCGTAGGCGTCTGTGGCACGAAGCGCCGACGGAGTTTTGGTGTCATCAAACCTGTAGTAACTAAGCCTTGCCAAGCGCGTTGCTCATCGTAGAGGCTGGGAGTCTGGTTGTGAGTGCGCGAGCTGCCTGGATGCGTCTTTCCCCGTTCTGATTCTGCCACGACGCCCCTGCAGTAGCCCCAACGGACGCATGACTTCCCCGGAGGATCGCGATGGCAGGGGCTTATTTGCGACGTATTGGAACGGCTGTTCCCGAACATGATATTCACGAAAAGTTCGTTGCCTTTGCAGGCAATATGCTGCAGGATAGACGCGCGCGCTCGATTTTCCAGCGCATGGCGGTGAAGTCTGAGATTCACCACCGGTTTTCCTGCTTGAAGGAGGATCCAGTCGGCGCGGGCGCAGAGTGCGACGCGTTCTCGTTTTATGGCAGCGGCAAGTTCCCTTCCACGGCGCAGCGCATGAAGGTGTTTGAGCAGTCAGCGCCGGTGGTGCTGCGCAAAGCGCTGGAGAAGCTCGCGCTGAGCGCGGAGGAGCGCAGCCGCATTCGCCATGTGATTGTGACCTGTTGCACCGGTTTTTATGCGCCGGGGCTGGATTTCGACATCATTGATTATCTTGGGCTGCCCGCCTCCACAGAGCGTACGATGATCGGGTTCATGGGGTGCTATGCGGCGATCAATGCGTTAAGGCTGGCGCGCCATGTAGTGCGTTCTGAGCCCGACGCCAGCGCGCTGGTGGTGAATCTTGAACTGTGCACGCTGCACTTTCAGGAGACACAGGATCTGAGCGAGGTCATCTCGTTTTCACTGTTTGCCGATGGGTGTGCGGCAAGCCTGGTGAGCAGCGAGCCGGGCGGCTTGAGGCTGGACAGTTTTCATGCCATGCAGATTGAAAACTCGCGCAACCTGATCACATGGCGCGTTGGCGATCTGGGCTTTGATATGTTCCTTTCCACGCATGTGCCCAGCAGGATTGCCCAGGCGATGCGCGAGCATGCCGATGCCGTGGCAGACAAAAAGAACACACATCTGTGGGCTGTTCATCCAGGTGGGCGTTCCATTCTGGACGCGGTGGAAGACGGGCTTGGCCTGGATCCGGAGGCGTTGCGAACCTCGCGCAACGTGCTGTCGTCCTTCGGTAATATGTCATCGGCCACGGTGATGTTTGTGCTGGAGAAATTGATGCAGGAGGCCCGGAGCGGTGCGAATGGATGCGCCATGTCCTTTGGGCCGGGACTCACTGCGGAGATTATGCGCTTCCATGTGGCCTGAGGCTGATTCATTTCTACGCCGCGCGGAGCTGACAGAGTGGATGGACGAGCCCTGCAGCTACGCAGAGTTTCGCGCCTGCCTGCGCGACCTGACGCAAGTGAATCGCATCGTGCTTTCGTATCGTCCCACGCTGCGCTGGCTGGAGCAATTTGCGTTGCGTGGGCGCGGGCCGCTGCACATCGTGGACGTGGGCAGTGGAGCGGGAGATATGCTGCGGCGGATTGAGGCTTGGGCGCGCAAAAGAGGCATTGCTGTCCGGCTGACCGGCATCGACCTGAATCCCCATGCTGCGCAGGCCGCGCGTGAATTCACCAGCTCTGACAGCCGTATCGAATGGACGACATGCGGAGCGTTCGAATACCGGCCGCGGGTTGCAATTGACCTGGTAATCAGCTCTCTGTTCACGCATCATCTGGCGGATGCGGAGATTGTGAGCTTTCTGCGGTGGATGGAGCGTACAGCAGCGCAGGGATGGTTCATCAATGATCTCTACCGCGCACGGGTGCCTTACCACGCTTTCAGGCTGCTGGCATACGGGATGCGCTGGCATCGATTTGTGCGGCATGATGGTCCGGTGTCGATTCTGCGCAGTTTTCGTGAGGACGACTGGCTGCACTACGCGCAACAGGCGGGTTTGAATGCAGACACGATGCAGATTGCAGGTGCATGGCCGGGGCGGCTTTGTGTGGCGCGGGTGAAGGCATGAGCGGCACACCGCAGCAAGGAAGAGAAGCGCTGATTGTGGGCGGCGGACTGGCTGGGGCCGCGCTCGGTATCCTGCTGGCGCGCCAGGGACGTGCAACGCAGATTCTGGAACAACGGGCTGCGCCACAACACCAGGTCTGCGGGGAGTTCCTGAGCCGCGAGGCCGTCGAGTACCTGGAGCAACTGGGCCTGCAGCTACGCGCCTTGGGTGCAGTTGCCATTCATGCTGTCCGCCTGCATGCGCGTACCGCGATTGCCGCCTGCGAGTTGCCTTTTCCGGCGATGTCTCTAACGCGGCGCACGCTGGACGAGGCCCTGCTTTTGCTTGCAGCACGAGAGGGCGCGGCGATTTCGCGCGGGCGGCGGGTGGACGGCCTGATGCGAAGTGAAGATGGATGGCGCGCCGCGCTGCAGGACGGCGCAACGGTGACTGCGCCAACAGCTTTTCTTGCGACGGGTAAACATGACCTTGCCGGGCACCGGCGGCCGCCCGGCAGGCAGAACAACCTTGTTGCGTTCAAGATGTACTTTCGGCTCTTGGAGGAGCAGCAACGCGCACTTAGCGGGTGGGTAGAGTTGTTCCTCTTTCCAGGTGGGTATGCGGGTCTGCAGATGGTTGAGAGCGGGATGGCGAACCTATGCCTGCTTGTGGAACGCAGCAGGCTCGAAAGCTGCCGGAAGGACTGGCCCACCCTGCTGGGGCATCTCTGGCGATCCTCGACTGCACTGGCGGAGCGGCTCAATGGAGCCAAGCCCCTGCTGGCAAAGCCGCTGGCCATCTCGTCCATACCGTATGGCATGTTGCCGTCGAGCGCGCTGGATGGCTTATGGCGGCTCGGTGACCAGGCGGCGGTGATTCCGTCCTTCTCGGGCGATGGCATGTCAATCGCGCTTCACAGCGCGCATCTTGCCGCAGAGATTTACCTGCATGGTGGAACGGCAGTAGAGTATGCAAAGAGGCTGCGGCGCGAAGTCAGGCCGGCGGTATCACTGGCGACGATGTTTTCGCGGTTGATGGTGCGAGCACCCGCACTTGCGCAAGTCGTGCGCCTGTGGCCAGGCGTACTGGCTCATTGCGCGTCGTACACGCGGGTGCCGGAGAGGGCATTGTTGACGGAGGCGCTTCGCCTGCGTCATAGAAGAGCATAGTTATGGTGAAGCCGCGGATATTTCAAAGAATGAGATGGATGATGCTTCTGGCCTGTCTTGGCGCGATGGCAGGTTCGGCACAGGTGCGCGCGCAGTCCACTAATATGATGGGCGACTGGGTGGAGCCGGCTGGCTCCGTTCTGCATGTCGGTCCATGCGGCAGCGCGGTGTGCCTGTGGATTGTTTCCCTGAGCAATGAAGCAAAAGCGAAGACGGACATCTACAACCCCGATGCAAGCCTGCGGAGCCGCGCCCTTTGCGGGTTGAAGATTGGGAGCGGTTTCATTCTGCGCGATGCCACGCACGCTACGGACGGCACACTCTATGACCCGAAGACGGGCAACACCTACCGAGGGATGATGTCGGCTGAGGGCGTAACGCTGAATCTGCGCGGCTACGTCAGCATGCCGCTCTTCGGGCGGTCGCAAAAATGGACGCGGCCGGCAACTCCCGTAAAGGCCTGCGCAGTCGCCTCAGGACATTAAAGTCATTTAGGGGTTGGTGTAAACCGGAGCGATGAGCTGAAAATGGCTCTTTCCTCAAGAACGAGCCATTTTCTTCGACCTCATAAAGTCTACAGAAATTCCGAAAGGCTCTAGAGGAACCCGCCTTTTCTGCCGACAGACTCTTTGTGGGCCACCTGTGATCTTTCAAGAGGTTGTCCATTCGATCAGGACCGGAGAAGCTGGTTGTGACGAGCAACTGGCCTCGGCCGGGTTTCTCGACGGTGACATCGCCTTCACCTGTGGCATGATGTCCGACATCGGACGCCTGGCGCTGGCGGTGGTGCAGCCCAAGGAGTCTACGGGGTTGCTCGACGAACATGTAGGCCCGCCAGAAAGCATCCTGGGGGCCGAGCGGCAAGCTTTTGGCAGGGGTCACTGCGAGATTGAAAGGCAGCTAGTGGCTGACTCGAAGCTGCCCGAGGTTTTTGAACCGATTGTGGCCGGGCATCACGCCCCGCGCAAACCATGCGCGCCATGGGATATGGCTGAGCTGATTCACATAAGCTGCCGCATGGCCGGCGGCGGGCTTTGCCGCATTCCCCGCATGCCAGGCCGACTCATTTGCCGAGCTTGTGCAGATGCTTCCCACCCGCGAGCGTGGGCTGTTCTATCCCGATATCGAGACACTGACTGCTGAAATCTCAAGAAAAATCAGCGCAATCGAAACAATTTAATCAGTGCTGTTCCTGCCGGGATGGCCAGCATAAGCCCAATATGAACAAGGCTCAAAAGAGCCCGCATGGAATGACCCCCTGGACATTCCACCCGTCATTATGGTCAGACCAATAGCCATGAGCCGGGCCAAAGTGGCTCGATGGCAGGGTCAGGTCCGCCAAATTCAAGTGGAAGCATTTTGATCTTGTTAAAAACTAAATATTGACAATGAATACACGGTACATAGAGAATTCTGAGCGCAACATAAAATTCCCAATTCAGGAACGTACAAACAAAAGGATGCCGTGAAATGCGCAAACGAACTAGTGCAAATCAGATACTGGTAGGACCACTTAATATGTCGGAATCGCGCACGGTCCGATGTGCTGCCCCCCTTACGGTGGCCCCAGAAACAACATGCAAGAGGCACTGGGGGTGGCTGGGGGGGCTCCTCCTTATCCTTGTCTGCGGCTTGATTTTGTCTGCGCCCCGAGCGCAGGCACAGGAATTCCGCGGAACAATCTCCGGCACGGTCACTGACTCCAGTGGCGCAGTGGTGGCAGGAGCCCAGGTAACAGTGCGGGAGACACGAACCGGCACGGTGACCCGGACGACAACCACCGGCGCTGGAGAGTATGTGGCGCCGTTTCTTCTGCCCGGCGAGTACTCCATTACGGTGGAGGCAAACGGATTCAACAAGTTGGAGCGCACCGGCATCACGCTGCACTCGCAGGAGCATCCGATTATCAACCTCAAGCTGCAGGTCGGCACGGTAAGCCAGTCGGTTGTGGTTTCGGCTGCCGCCCCCCAGCTCGACACGGCGAATGCTTCAATTGGCCAGGTGATTACTACCGAGTCGGTAGCTGACCTTCCGCTGAACGGGCGCACGCCTACCACGCTCACCGAACTCGCGGCAGGCGTAGTGACCACGGCGGCTCCGCAGCAGATTCATCCATTTGACAACAATGCAGGCAACTCCTGGTCGATTGGTGGCACGCCGAACCAGGTGAGCGAAGTGCTGCTCGACGGCTCGCCCGACCTGACCCTGCTGGGTGCGCTCGCCTATGCCCCAACGCAGGACTCGGTTGCCGAAGTTTCCGTCCGGCCGTTTGATACGGATGCAAGTTTTGGACACACCATCGGTGGCGTCATCAACCAGGTAACCAAGAGCGGTACGAACAACCTGCACGGCACCCTGTATGAGTTCGGGCAGATTTCGAGTATTGACGCAAACACCTATTTCAATAACCGCAGCAACAAGCCGACGCCGGTCTTCCACTTCAACCAGTATGGCCTCACAGTGGGCGGGCCGGTGCTGATTCCCAAAGTCATCAACGGCAAGAACAAGCTGTTCTTCTTCTTTGCCTGGGAGGGCCTGAAGGATTCGACGCCCAACACGGTGACGACTACTGTGCCGACAAACACGAGCGTGAGCAACAGTCCCGGCACCGGCGGCGAAGTGGCCGGCGACTTTTACCAGACGCTGCTCGCCGGCTGCCCGGCAGGCATTTCGGGTTACACAACGGCAGGGGCCGCGATGTGCAATCCTTCCGGTAAAAACACCACGCCCTACCTGGATCCGAACCAGATCTACAATCCCTTCAACGCGACCCTGTCTGGCTCTTCCATCGTGCGCCAGCCTATCGTGAACAACCAGCTGACGACCGCGGGCACACTGAACTCAGTCGCGCAGGCGGTTCTGAAGCTGTTTCCCGCGCCGAACACCACAGATGGCGTCTCGGCGGACGGGCAGGACAACTACATCAGCAACGCGCCCAGCATTGACACCTATGACAACGAATTTGGGCGCATGGACTACAACTTGAGTTCCGTGGATCACATATTCTTTGACATGCGTCACAATTATCGCGCCCAGACGAAGAACAACTACTTTGGCAACGGTGCGACGGGCACGATTCTTACGCGCGAAAACTTCGGAGCGACGCTCGACAACGTCTATACGCTGAACTCGACGACGATCTTCGATACGCGTTTCAACTGGACCTATTTCAACGAGGTGCACGGCACTCCGGCATCGGCCTACAGCCCGACTTCAATCGGCCTGCCGAGCTACATGAACAGTTCCAGCGAGCTGCTGCAACTGCCGTTCATCAACTTTGGCACCGGCGGAAGCTGCGGAAGCCACACCAGCTACCAGTGCCTTGGCGATACCGGCTCTGCCATGGACCCGACCACCAGCTACCAGGTCTTTACAGATATGGTGAAAGTGATTGGACGCCACTCCCTCAAGGTAGGCTTTGACGGCCGGCAGTACCGGATGAGCATCCAGAACTTCGGCGACTCGTCGGGCAACTTCACCTTCAACTCCAACTTTGTTACCGCCGGGACCGGCGCAGCCGCCCAGACCTTTGGCGGCGACCTCGCATCTTTCCTGCTCGGCCTTCCTTCGGACGGGCAATACGACCTGAATGCGCGTGCGGACTACCACCAGTACTACGTCGGCACGTTTGTGCAGGACGATTGGCATGTGAGCAACAAGCTAACCCTCAACATGGGTCTGCGCTTCGACATTGACACGCCGTTCCGCGAAAAGCTGGGACGCACGGTCAATGGCTTCAATCCGACCGCGACGGTCAACTACGCTCAGGCGCCCAGCTTCTCGCCGACATCCGTGACGCAGAACGGCACCACCTACACCATCGCAAGCATCAACACGCTTGGCGGTCTCACCTATCCCGCCGGAGGCAACGGGGCGGTGTACGCGACCAACAGCGGCTTTTTCAGTCCGCGATTTGGCTTCTCCTATAGCCCTGACACCAAGACGGTCATCCGCGGCGGCTTTGGCATTTTTGTGCAGCCAGAGACGCTGGCCTCACTGGCTTCCACGGGCAAGTACTCGTCCAGCGCGCTCTCCAACCAGGAAGGCTTCAGCGCGTCTACGTCCTATGTGGCGACAACCAACAACTATTTGACCGCTTCCAATACGATCAGCAACCCGTTCCCGAGCGGCTTTGAGCAGCCGGTTGGATCGTCGGCCGGCGCCAGCACCTTCCTTGGACAGGCGATCAGCTTCCTTGCCCCGGTCCAGCACGATCCATACTCCGAGCGTTGGGACATCGGCTTCCAACGGTCGCTTACCAGCAGCACGATGCTTGAAATGCTCTATGTGGGCAATCACAGCCTGCACCTTCCCGTGCAGTCACAGAACCTGAACGCAACCGAGCTCGGTTACCTTTCGCTCACGCCCTACCGCAATCAGAATATGGCCAAGGCCTATGGCGAAGCGGTGACGAACCCGTTCTACCAGACCCTAGGTGCAACCAACACTACGGGGGAGAACAAGTCCAAAACTGTCGGCTTCGGCAGTCTGCTGGGGCTTTATCCGCAACACGCCAACGCCGCTGTTAGCGTACAGAACCAGACCATCGGCCAATCCAACTTCAACAGCGCGATCATTCACGTGGAGCAGCGCACCACGCATGGTCTGACGCTAACGGCCAACTACAGCTTCTCGAAGATGATCGAGGCTGATACTTACCTCAACGACGTGGATACGCAGCTTACGCGGCGCATCTCGCCCTTTGACCACACGCACCACTTCACCGTTGGCAGCACGTATGCACTGCCTTTCGGGCGCGGCAAGATGTTCAGCTTTGGCAACAGCAAGTTGTGGGATGCAATCGTCGGCGGTTTCGTGGTGAATGGAATCTACCAATTCCAGACAGGCGCGCCGATCGACTTTACGGCTGATATTCCGCTACAGCCTGGAACGACACTGCGCCAGATCAGCAACAGCACGCGTAACACCGCGGCGGTGGGTTCGGGCACACCTGCGCTCAGCAAGAGTCTGTTCGTCACAGGGAATTCCACCAGCTGCCCGACGACGGGCGCCTGCGACGGCAGCGACTTCATCAATGGGCAGTATGTCTATCACTACCGCACGCTGCCGCAGACCCTCTCCTGGGTGCGTCAAGACGGCTACAACAACCTGGATGCCTCTCTGCTGAAGAACTTCAATTTCACTGAGAGGGCACATCTCCAACTGCGCTTTGAAACCTTCAACCTGCTGAACCACGCGATCTTCAACGCGCCGAACGTGTCGAGTGCGACAGCCAGCAACTTCGGCTACATCACTTCGACGACTTCAGGAAGCCTGCCGCGGCAGGTGCAGATCGGCGGAAGGATCGTGTTCTAGCAACTCCTGCCCTGAACGACATGCGGTGCGAGGCAGACTATTGCCCCGCAACGCATGTCGCAATCCTACGCTGTAGAATTCAAATGCTCGCCAAAGCCAGCGGGCAAAGAGCACCCAAACGCACTACGTTTCCCTCAGTGGGATGGCGGCCAGCAGCCCGGCGTCTGGCGCAGTCCCCAGCCCCATGCCCTTGAACTTGAGAAGGATGATCCAATGAAAGCATTCAACTCGATGCGGCGCAGCTTTCTCCGCACTGGAGGCATTGGCGTGGCGGCAGCAGCCATGCCCGCAGTATCGCTTTCGGCCTCGGCCCGGCAGGATGCCGCTCTATCCGCGGCTGCAGCCCTGGGAATCTACGACGTGCGCAAATACGGCGCATCCGGGGACGGCAAGACGCTGGACACCGATGCCGTCAACCGCGCCATTGATGCCGCGGCAGCTGCAGGCGGTGGGGTGGTTCTCTTTACCGCGGGAACCTACCTTTGCTTTTCAATTCACCTCAGGAGCCAGGTACATCTGCATCTGCAGCAGGGAAGCACCATCATGGCGGCCGACTCGCCGAAGCCGGGCGACCAGACCGGATACAACGGCGGCGCGTATGACGCGGCCGAGCCAATCACGGCGTGGGACGCATACCAGGACTACGGCCATAACCACTGGCACAACTCGCTCATCTGGGGCGAGGGTATTCATGACTTCAGCATCACCGGGCCCGGCCTCATTTACGGCAAAGGGCTGAGTTTCGGGGCCAACCGCCCTGCGCGCGGCAATTACCCGATTTATGTTGCCGAACAGGCAGGAGTAGGCAACAAGGCCATTGCGCTGAAGAATTGCCACAATGTGCTACTGCGCGATTTCTCGATTTTGAAGGGCGGCCACTTTGGTCTCCTGCTCACGGGTGTGGACAACCTGACGATCGACAATCTCAAGATTGACACCGACCGCGACGGTATGGACATCGACTGCTGCCAGAATGTGCGTGTCTCCAACTGCACGGTCAACTCGCCGTGGGATGACGGCATCTGCCCGAAGTCCAGTTTTGCACTCGGGTATGCGCGGCCCACGCGAAACCTGACCATCACCAACTGCTATGTGACGGGCACCTACGAACTGGGCAGTGTGCTCGATGGAACGTTTAAGAAATTCGCGCCGGATGCGGCCGTGTGGCGCACCGGCCGCATCAAGTGCGGCACAGAGTCCAACGGCGGCTTCATTAACGTCACCATCTCAAACTGCATATTTGAAGGCTGCCAGGGTTATGCACTGGAAACGGTGGACGGTGCATTGCTGGAAGATTTCACCATCACAAACACCACTATGCGCGATCTGGTGTCCAGCCCTGTCTTCATGCGGCTCGGCGCACGCCTGCGCGGACCAAGAGAAAGCACAAAAGTCGGTACGCTCCGGCGCGTCATCATCAGTAACCTCGAGTGCTACAACGCGCCGATTAAGTACAGCTCAATCCTGAGCGGTATTCCCGGCTACTGTATTGAGGATGTGAAGCTTTCGAACATCTACATCGAGGCAGCTGGCGGCGCACCTGCTGGTGCGGTGAGCCTTCAGCTGCCCGAGTTGGAAGACAAGTATCCTGATCCGGCGATGTTCGGCACGACCCCGACGTCAGGGTTCTACATGCGGCACGTGCGCCATGTGGAGATGAGCCATGTGGAGATTGCCACCCGCGCTGCCGATGCGCGACCTGCCTTCTACCTCAATGATGTGGACCGAGCAGACTTCTTTGCCATCACTGCGCCACACGGGGCGAATGGTGTTTTCTCGCTCCACAGTGTGAAAGATCTGCGTATCGGCTGGAGCCGAGCTGCAGCCGATGTTGTCCTGCAGACTGTAGACAACAAGACGCTGTAGCCGCGCGTTACACAACGAGCCTCGATCAATCCGCTTTGCTCAAGGCTGAACGATTTTGGGAGAAACCATGCAAGCAGCATCGTGTGACATCGGCCTTATTGGCCTCGCCGTGATGGGACAGAATCTCGTCCTCAATATGAACGACCATGGGTTCAAAGTGGCCGTATTCAACCGCACCGTATCCAAAGTGGACGACTTTCTGGCCAATGAAGCAAAGGACACACAGGTTGTCGGTGCGCACTCGGCGGAGGAACTGGTCGCACTCCTCAAGCGGCCTCGGCGCGTAATGTTGATGGTTAAAGCCGGATCAACCGTTGACCAGATGATCGAACATGTACTGCCGCACCTTGAGGCTGGCGACATCATTATTGACGGCGGCAACTCGCTGTTCGCCGACTCGAACCGGAGAACCAATGAACTGGCCGCGAAGGGCATCCTCTTCATCGGTACTGGCGTTTCAGGCGGCGAAGAGGGCGCCCGCTTGGGCCCGTCGATTATGCCTGGCGGCAACCCCGCTGCGTGGCCGCACGTCAAGCCGATATTCCAGTCGATAGCCGCTAAGGTGGAAGATGGAACGCCCTGCTGCGACTGGGTGGGCGAAGGCGGAGCGGGACACTACGTAAAAATGGTGCACAACGGCATCGAGTACGGTGACATGCAGTTGATCTGCGAAGCGTATGACTTGCTGCAGCGCGGTCTGGGGCTCACCGCTGACGAGTTGCATGAGGTTTTTACTGACTGGAACAAGGGCGAACTGGACAGCTATCTAATTGAAATCTCCAGCCACATCTTTGCCGCAAAGGACGAGGATGGCTCACCGCTGGTGGATAAAATTCTGGATACCGCTGGGCAGAAGGGTACAGGAAAGTGGACCGTTATCAGTGCCCTCGATCTGGGTCAGCCGGTTACGCTCATCGGCGAGTCAGTGTTTGCACGCTGCCTCTCCGCGCTGAAGGACGAGCGCGTAGAAGCATCAAGAATTCTGCTTGGACCTGCGGCCAAAACGCTGGACGCGGACCGTACTGCATTTATCGAGAATGTGCGGCGCGCACTCTACAGTTCCAAGATCATTTCCTATGCGCAGGGCTATATGCTGCTGCAAGCTGCTGCAAAGGAGAACGGCTGGAACCTGAACATGGGCGGTATCGCGCTCATGTGGCGCGGCGGATGCATTATTCGCAGCCGCTTCCTTGGCAGGATCAAAGAAGCCTTCGACAAGAACCCGGCGCTCGAAAATCTGCTGCTTGACAGCTTCTTCTCCGATGCCCTCAATCAGTATCAGGCGTCGTGGCGTGAAGCACTGATTCATGCAGTACAGTTGGGCGTGCCCACGCCGGCATTCTCAAGTGCGCTGGCGTTCTTTGATGGCTACCGCACCGGACGCCTGCCGGCAAATCTGCTGCAGGCGCAGCGCGACTACTTCGGCGCACACACATATGAGCGCACAGACAAGCCGCGCGGCGAGTTCTTCCACACCAACTGGACAGGCCGCGGAGGGCGCGTGTCATCTTCGACCTATAACGTGTGAGGCAGCGTTCAGCAGGGGGTGCAGCATTACGCGCTGAATCCCCTGCGCAATCAGCCCGTCGGCCGGATTTACTTTACGGATTGTGGCGGTATCAGCGGATTCCAGTTGTCGCTTCCGCGCAGGAAGACCTCAGGCTCAAATTTGCGTGCCTGTTCCGGCGTAAGGAAATGCGTATGCGGGTCTCGCTCGCCTGAATGTGCTCCGGCCCCTGTGGAAGCATATTCTGCGAAGTATGCCGTATCCAGAGAATGAGTCTCGCCTGGGTGCCACTCTCGCCAACCATCTGCAGCGATATGGCCTCCCATCTCGGTATTGAGATAGACCACCGTCGCGTCCGGCCGCCATGGACGGCCCAGAAATACCGCACCGGTTACATCCTTGTCGGCCGTCAACCAACAGTGATTGAACACAAAGCCGGAATCCTCGTTTGGATAGTGCTTTGCCTGTGCGGTGATGAATCCGCCATGATGCGCCGTACTGTGTAGCTCGCAATGGTCAAACACAGCCTTGCCATCGCCAAAGATAAAATCAACATTTCCAGCAATGAAGCAATCGGAAAAATATTGACGCGCCGGTATGCAGTTCGGTCCGTCCGGAGCACAATTACGACTGCCCGCGTATAGAGTGTCCTGATTGCCGAGCAGGCGCACATTATGGAACACGTCGCGATCGCCAGTGACCAGCAGTGCCAACGCTTGAGAGCCCGCTGGCAACTGAGGGTGCGTGCGATTGAAGTCGTTCTCGAAAGTGATGTTCTCGGCAAAAAAGTAGTCTCCTGTTACATTGACCGTGGCCGAGTGCAATGTGCCGCCGTTCGCGCCCGCGCTGCGATCGTTCACCACCACGGTCTTGCTTGCGTCGGGGTTTGTGCTCCGCAGCCGAATGTTTGGTTTGTCGATCGTAAGCACTTCGCGATATGTTCCAGGAGCTACCAGCACGAGGGCTCCCTCCCTGGGCGCTGCATCGAGCGCGCGCTGAATGGAAGAATATTCGCCTGTGCCGTCAGCTGCGACATACAACGTCTTGTCTTCAGCAGGCGCAATACTCGCCATCTCCGGCGCCGTGCCGGTCGCGGGAAACGGAACAAAGCGCGCATTGCAGGAAAGTTGCGTGCCGGGCTTCGATCCAGCTGTCTGCTTAATGCTGACGCCGTCGCCAGCAGGCTCCAGGTTCCCGCGCCGGCTGCCGATAGAGATCTCTGCGTCTTTGCTGATGATGGTCGAGTGCTGCTGGTCGTCGGCGAAGACGTTATCGAGTGTCAGTCCCAGCATGTGCTGTGCATCAAGCCCAAGCAAGGTATATGTGCCCGCAGTGAGAATGTGTATGTCCTTGAGCGTGATGTCGCGGTAGATGGGAAGCAAGTCGCCGCTGAAGGTAGTGTAGAGCGGGGTAAACAGAAGCGGATTCTTCACATTGCGCATGCAAACGTTGTGATATCGCACGTCATGGACCAAGCCGCCGCGGCTGCGATCAGACTTGATGCGTATGCCGTTGTCCGCGCCGTCGATGGTCAGGTCGTCGACAAGCATGTGGTCCACGCCGCCACTGGTGCCGCTGCCAATCGACATGCCGTGGCCGGTATAGAAATGATTGTGCAAAATCGAGATGTGGGACGCTGGGCCCGCCGTACCTGACTTGACGGCAACATTATCATCACCCACGTGAATGAAGCAGTGGGTAATCGTGACATTGCGTGAGGAACCCGGATCGATTCCATCGGTATTGCGGGCTGTCTTGGGCGTCATAATCTTCACACCCCACGCGGTGAAGCCGTCCGTTTGATTCACGGCCACATGAAAGCCAGGAGAGTTGCGCAGCGTAATGTTGTAGAGTATGAAGCCGTTGGCCTTGTGCAGAATTATGAGCCAAGGCACGCTCTGATACTTGTCCGTGATCTTTGCCTGATGCGCCAGATCCCACCACGTCATCTTCTGACTGAGCAAGGTGGCTCCGCCACGGCCATCGATGGACCCCTCGCCCATGATGCCGCTATTCTTAACGTCGTTAGCGGAGATGAGCGGCTTGCACCCATGACCCTTGTCTGACACGATGCCGCAACTGCCCGGATTCAGGTCGTAGACCCTCGGATCGCGCGAAGCAACGAGCGCAGTATGCGCGTCCACCACGAGTGTCACGCCAGAACGCAACACGAGCGGCCCGGAGAGAAACACATTGTTCCTTCCGCTTGCGCGCAGCACGACCGCCTTGCCTGGAGGGCAGTGATCCATCGCATTCTGGATGCGCGCAGTGTCCAAGGCATGCTCATCAGCGATAGAGATCTCGCCGTTGACTGCCACAATTTTGGCAGAGAGCGTGACGCAGGCAGTCGGGATGTGCGGTTCTGTGATGGCGCGTGTATCCTGCGCCTGCAGTGTGAGTGCAAACAACAGCGGCAAAGTGGCGGAAAGCATAAGCGGAGAAACAGAACGCATGCAAGTCTCCGATCGGTACGGCATTGGGCGTGTCAGCCGGCGGCGTCCTCGCTTAAGAGGACTGACCACTGGCAATATCCAATGTACAGGAAACCAGCTGCCCGTCGTCAAGAAATCCGAGTAGATATCTGCACCGCACGCAGTCACTTGGGACGACAGCCTTCTGCGGGCATTTTCTCAAGGGCGATATCAATGCATTCCCGTGTCTGCGCACATCTCGTTCTGCTCCACATTTATCTTATTGATGGTCAGACCTCCAACGATGTACAATCGTCCACGAATCAGGAATCTGCCAGGGCAGGTCGCCTGCTTGGCAGCGTTCCGCAGCGCCTGCCCGTCGCGGTGCCTTGCGTCCGGCGGTCTCTTCGCAGCACAGTTCGCGTCCCGATAGAGAGAACGAAACAAAGGAGAATAAAGCAATGGATATCGGATTCAAGATTCCCCAAGGGAGCACACTTGACCTTCTATCGCTTGGGGCTCTTGTCCATCGCATTGACCCCGGGATCATTCCATTTCGCAAAGCCACTGACTTTGACATTCATGTCAGCGGCGGCGAATTCAATGTGGCAGCCAATTTGTCAGACTGCTTTGGCATGCGCACCGGAATCGCTTCGGCCATGGTCCCCTATCCGATTGGAGACCTGATTGCCGAACGTGTGCGCAGCATGGGTGTTCGGCCGTTTTACCGCTACTTTCAACACGACGGTGTGCGCGGTCCAAATATGGCCGCGGTGTATAGCGATCGTGGCTACGGCGTTCGTGCGCCCATTGTCTTCTATAACCGGAGTAACGAGGCGGCAGCGCTGCTCAAGCCCGGTGATTTCGACTGGGCCGCCATTTTTGCGGAGGGCGTTCGCTGGTTCCACAGCGGTGGAATCTTTGCTGCGCTCTCAGAGACCACGGCCGACCTTGTGATCGAAGCGATGCGGGCCGCACGGCGCGCCGGACTTGTGTGCTCGTTTGACCTAAACTACCGCGAGAAACTCTGGAAAACCTGTGGCGGCATGGAACGCGCGCAAAAGGTGCTCAGCGCGATCGTGGAAAACGTTGATGTGCTGGTGGGCAACGAAGAAGATCTGCAAAAGGGTCTCGGCTTCCCAGGCCCCGAAGTGGCTGCGCGTTCCAAACTGGACTCAGGTGCATTTCTCTCGATGATTGAGCGGGTGGTCGATCGATTCCCGAACGTCAGGATTGTTGCCACAACGCTACGTGAAGTGCACTCCACAAATCACCATAGCTGGAGCGCCGTGGCGTGGGTCAACGGCTACTCCGTTTCTGCGCCAACTTGCGATCTAACCGTCTATGACCGTGTAGGCGGTGGCGATGGCTTTGCTTCAGGCTTTATCTACGGGCTGCTCAATGGCGAGTCCCCAGAACAGGCGATCAAGCTGGGATGGGCCCATGGAGCACTGATGACCACCTTCCCGGGTGATACGACAATGGCCACGCTGGAACAAGTCAGGGCATTTGCGGAAGGCGGGTCAGCGCGCATTCAGCGCTGACATTGGACGATTGCGCATAGGCCGCACGGACATCATGTCGCACGGCCTATGCAGCAGAGGAATTTTGTGTAGTTCATGACATCAATATCAGTTGTAAAAGTGGTATGACCACAGGCCTATCCCGGCGTATGATGTGTACACGGAAAAGCCATCTGCCCACGAGGAACTTCAGTGATTCGACAGAGTATTGCGCTCAGAAATAGGTTCATTAGGCTGGCTCTCTTAGTCAGCTGCATAGCAGCATCATCTACTGTTTTGCCTGCGGCATCTAGTTGCGATCCGCGCGTATACGGAGCCAAGGGCGATGGAGTCACGAAGGATACGGCCGCACTGCAGGCGGCAATCGACGCATGCGCAGTGCAAGGCGGGGGAACGGTCAGGCTTGCTGCAGGCACTTATCTGAGCGCGCCGATCGTGCTCAAGAGCAACATTACGCTGCAACTCGCCAAGGGCGCCACACTGCTTGGTTCCGCTGACCACGCGGACTATCCGGCGAAGACCGAGTTTCGAGCACCCGGGCTGCAGTCTCTGGTGAGCGCAACCAATGCCGTGAATGTCGCCATCACGGGAGACGGTGTAATCGATGGCGCCGGCGAAACCTGGTGGAAGATGGCGCGCGCGTACAAGGACGCAGGTATCCTGGGGTCTGACCATACGCGTCCTCGGCTTGTCGTCTTTGACCATTGCAAACATGTTCGCGTGGAGGGCGTAACCATCCAGAACTCGCCGATGTGGCAACTGGTGCCCTACTATTCAGACGATGTGGTTATTCGGAATATCAAGGTGCTGGCACCGGCCCACTCGCCCAACACCGACGCAATCGACCCATTCTCCTCTTCGCATGTAATCATCGATCATGTCTTCGCCGATGTTGGCGATGATGACATCGCCATCAAGTCCGGCGCGATCAATTCGCCGGGGCCCGACGCACCGAGCCGCGACATCATGATCACAGATTGCCATTTCCTGCACGGGCATGGGCTGTCCATCGGTAGTGAAATTGCGGGCGGCGCACAGAACATCAAGGCCGAGCGTATTCAATTTGAAGGCACTGATAATGGCATCCGCGTCAAGGCGAATCGTGATCGCGGCAACGATGTGAGCAATCTGGTATTCCGGGACATCGACATGAAGAATGTGAAGAACGCTCTGATCATCAGTGAATACTATCCCCGGATTCTTCCGCCCGATGAAGCATCGAGACAGCCCATTACGCGGCTGACGCCGTATTTTCATGACATCACGCTGGAGAATGTGACAGCAGTTGGAAGCGCATCAGCCGGTGCCATTGTCGGACTGCCAGAAGTGCCGATTTCAGGAGTCATTCTGCACAATGTGAGAGTGAGAGCACACAAGGGGCTGACGATTGGCTATGCCGAGGTCTCTGGCAAAGGCGTTGTAATCCAGGCTGAAGAAGGCGAATCGATCATGAAGATGACGGGAGCTAAAGTCTCGCTGCGCTGAAAGAGTCCAGAGCAGAACATAGGAGGCTGTGCCGGGCGGCGCAGCCTCTTTCTGTTTGATGTGCTGTGACTGAAGGAACTACTGATTGACGCCGCTGGCTAGAAAGCCCCCATCAACAACGAGGGTTTGACCGGTCACGAAGGAAGCAGCATCGGAAGCGAGGTAGATTGCGGCACCGACCAGTTCTTCAGTTTTGCCGAAACGTCCCATGGGCGTGCGCATCAGCAGCTCCTGGCCGCGCGGCGTGCTGTCGAGCAGCGTGGCGTTCAGGTCAGTGCGGAAGACGCCGGGGGCGATGGCATTTATCGTTACACCCTTCTTCGACCACTCCACCGCCAGTGAGCGGGTGAGTGACACCACGGCTGCCTTGCTTGCGGCATATGCTGCTACCTCACTCAGCGCGACGAAGCTGTTGAGCGAGGCGATGTTGACAATGCGACCATAGCCGCGTTCCAGCATGTGCGCGCCGAAGACTTGGCAGGCGCGCAGCGTCCCGGTCAGATTGGTGTCGAGAATTGCAGTCCACTCGTCTTCCGGCATGCTGAGCGTGGGGGTGCGCTTAATTCTTCCCGCGCAGTTGATGAGGATGTCAACATGCCCGAAGCTCTCGAGCGCAGCGGACATAAGCGTTTCAAGAGAGGCGCGGTCGCATACGTCCGAGGCAAGGCGCAGAGTCCTGCGCCCATGTGCCTCGATTTCGTCGGCCGTCTCATCCACCTGTTGTTGGCGGCGCGCAGTTGCAATGACATCTGCGCCAGCCTCTGCTAAGCCTAGGCTCATGGCGCGTCCGATGCCAGATGTGCCTCCAGTAATCACCGCAACCTTGCCTTCAAGATTCAGAAGCTGCGTACTCATATCTTCTCCATTTCGATTGAAAAGCACGCTTACGCGATGCGGTTATCCGTGCGTCCTAAAAACACGGGAACGATGTGGCGGTCGTAGAGATTCTCCGTCACGTTCCGGGCAATTACTGCTTCATTGGCATCAAGCAAGTCAAGATAGCGCTGTCCCATCTTGGCCGCGACTTTGAAGCCGACATGCAGTAGCTGGCGCAGACTGCTGTTATATCCGGCGGATCCGCTCGAATGACGCAGTGCAGAGGTGTACTGCTCTGATGTCCAGGCGGTCACCGCAGCGGGCGAGGGAAGCCTGGTCTTGTCTATGTCAATCACGGTGGCATAGGGCGCGCAGAGTTCTTCGCGATGCGCGAAGGCCTCGGCATAGATCTCTTTTGCCAGCGCAAGACCGTCGCCACCGGCCTCGGCCAGACCGATCAGCTCCTCTAACCATGTGGTTCCGGCGGTCTTCAGGTGCACGCCTGCATTAAAGCGCTCAATGGTTGCGTGGATTGCAGGGTAAATGGAGAACTTGTCGCTACCCGAGTGCACGCTCAGCTTGAGGTTATCTGGGAGGCCAAAGTGCGAAACTGCATACGCGATGGCCGCAACATCCAGCGCAAACTCGCGCTCGAACTGCGCCACGTCGCCCACGTAGTCCACGCCCTTGTTAAAGCGGCCGCTGAATTTGGGAGCGATGGTCTGCACGGGAATGCCTTCATCTGCAATCGCTGCCAGAATAATGAGCAATTCCACAGGGCTCTGTGCGCTGTCTGTCTCGTCCATCGAAATTTCTGGAATGAAGTTCCCTTCGCCCTTGGCGCTCACGATGGCGCGGTAGACTTCACCGGCCTTCTTGACTGCGGTCAGATATTTCAGTGCAGTCTGACGCAGAATCTGCGGCGTAATCTGAACGGCATCTTCGATTCCTTCAAGCTGTATGCGGCCCAGAAGTTCCGGGTGCCGCTTCGCAAAGTTGTCGATTTTGTCTTCCGCTACGGGCTCTCCAATGAAGTCAGCCACATCAATCGTGTAGAAATCGCATGCGCCCAGGAAGCGGTTAACGGTCTTGAGTGTGATGTGGTCCGCATCGCAGAAGTATGGATGCTTCCATCCAAGCGACTCAACTGCGACATCCGCGGCCTGTCGCACAGATGACGGCTCGGAGCCGATGATCGCGTGTTCGCGGTTCGACTTGTTCCATACGGGAACCACTACGATGCCGTTCTCGAGTGCCTTGATGCAAGCCTGCAGCTGCGCCTTGGCCTGATGCGCAAACCTGTCCCCGGTACCGACAGAAAACTTGCCGAGTTTCAAACTTCTATTTCCCATGCTCTCTCCCATTTCAAAGCCGGCTGCGGTGTGCCCACAGCCCCAATCCTGGATTGGCGATGAAAAAGACCTCTTCGCCTTCGACCCGGTTGTAACCATGACTGAGCTTGTGCGGATCGTAGCGCGCAAGCATCGCATTCAAATCGCCATATTCATAACCAACGCCCTCTACTTCTTGCCTGCTGAGCCCGCCCGGGCACCAGACAATTCTGAAGCGCCCTTCGGACGAAGCTTGAATCAGGTGTGCGGCTGCGCTTAGATCACCAGCAAGATCCTCATGCGCCTCGACCGCAGCGAGCGTTGTTGGCGTGCCGCGATAGCCGTATTTGCGGATGAGACTGTCGATCGTTTTATCTTCGCCAAATTCCTTCACGCCCGGCGCCAGAATGATGAGCTCAGCGTCATCGGCTAGCGCCATACGGGTGCGATACACGGCCTTGTTGCCCAGCCACGTCGAGTGAAACTCCTCGGGATCGAGATAGACGACGGCCTTGCGAATCGGCTCATCGACAAGCTCGAAGTTGACCTTGAGGCTCAACTCGGCGGCGCGGTGAAAGCACTCGACATCATCGCCGATATAGAGTCCGCGCACGGCCAGTTCGCCGTCTGCCTTGCGCCCCACCACCGTGAGCACATAGACGATGGGCAGATGCCGTAGAAAATGGTCGGCTGCGTAGTTGAGCACGCTACGCACAGGATTGTCGGCCCGTCCCATGATGCGCTCTAGTCCATATACAGCGCCCAGATAGTGGCTGCGGTTGATCCCCTCGCGGCCTCCGGTGCCGATCAAAATATTCTTGTTGTAATTGGCCATGCCGATCACTTCATGAGGCACCACCTGGCCGATGGAAAGAATCAGGTCGAAGCCGCCTTGAGAGATGAGTCGGTTCACCTGCGCGGGCCATGTGTACTTCAGCTTGCCCTCTGACTGTTCACGGATGTACTCGGCAGGAACTTCTCCGAGGGTCTCGATATCGGTGCGCCAATCGTGTGCGTGGAACAGATGCTGAGGCATGTCTCCGTACATGTGGCTGATCTGCGCGGGCTTCATTGCCACATGAGTTCCTAGGGCGGGCAGCACCGCCTGCAGCCGATCGCCGTAGTGCTGCCATGCGTAGCGCGTCAGATCGCCGGCGCGCGAGTGCAAACGGGTGATATCAGGCGGCACGGCCAACACGCGATTGCGCTGGCCGAGCTTCGCCAGGCTCTCAATGAGCAGGTTCTTCAATTGCAGAGAAGACAGATCGGTATCGACACTTCCGATTGCGCAATAAAGACTCATACGGCAAACTCCACCTTTTTTAGTCCAGGGGCAAGCGCATACAGAACCACAAGAGCCAGCAGGTATGCGCTGCCGGCAATGGCAAAGAGGCTGGCGTAGCTGTGGGTCAGCTGCAGAATGTGTCCGGCGTAGAAGGCAAGCAGTGCTCCGCCAGCCGAGCCCGCCATGCCGCCAATGCCAGTCACCGAGCCAACTGCGCTTCTGGGGAACATATCCGAGGCGGTAGTGAAGAGATTCGCCGACCATCCCTGATGCGCAGCCGCCGCAAGGCTTAGAAGCGCAATTGCGGCCCACTCCGACTGAATATTGATCACGACAAAGATGGGTACAACCATGCAGGCGCACAGCAGCATGGCGCAAAGGCGCGCGCCGGTCGCCGAGAGTCCCAGGCGGCGAAAGGGCGCAGGCAGCCAGCCACCGCCGATGCTGCCAACCGCCGAAGCGTTATAAACGATAATCAGCGGCAGTCCCAGATGCGAAAGGTCCAGATGGAAGCGCGCGTTGAAGTAGGACGGCAGCCAGAATAGATAGAACCACCAGATTGGGTCAGTAAGAAATTTGGCGATGGAGAAAGCCCATGTTTGCCGGTAGCCCACCAGGCGCCGCCAATGTACAGACGGCCCCATCTGCGCGGCGGCTTCCTGGTAGATGTGGCGCAGCTCCGAGCCCGTGAGCGTGGGGTGATCGGAGGGCTTGCGGTAATTGCGATACCACCACAGTATCCATAGTGCGCTGAAGACGCCGGTAGCCAGAAACGCCGCATGCCAGCCATAGCGCAGCGTAATCCAAGGCACGATAATTGGAGCCAGAATCGCACCCAGATTGGCGCCGGAGTTGAACAGGCCAGTTGCCAGGGAACGCTCGCTCTGCGGAAACCATTCAGCCACTGTCTTGATTGCGGCAGGAAAGTTGCCTGATTCTCCAAGCCCAAGCGAAAAGCGCGCGACGCCAAACTCAAGCACCGTGTTGGCCAGCGCGTGGCCCATGGCCGAGAGGCTCCAGACTGCCATGATGACGATGTAGCCAATGCGCGTTCCGACCCTGTCGACAAAGCGCCCGGCAGCCAGAAGGCCCAGAGCATAGGCAATCTGAAAGGCGTCAACAATGTAGCCGTAGTTCACTTCCGTCATCCCGATGCTGTGCTCGAGCGTGGGCTTCAGGATCGAGATCACCTGTCGATCCATGTAATTGATCGACGTAGCAACAAACAGCATGGCGCAGATCGTCCAGCGCACACGGCCTGTCCGAGAGCCAGGCTCGACTTCCTCGATTGCCGGGGCGTCGGAAGCAATTTTGCCAGCCATTGTGCTCTCCTTACAGCCGATACGCTTTTTTTACCAGCCCGTAAGCCAGGTCGTGCGCTACCTCGAATGCTTCATCTTCTTCCAGCCGGTGCTCGGCGACAAGCCGCGCCAGAAACGCGCAGTCCATGCGCCGCGCCACGTCATGCCGTGCCGGAATGGAGAGGAAGGCCCGCGTGTCGTCATTGAAGCCGACCGTGTTGTAGAAGCCGGCCGTTTCCGTGGTCTGCTCACGGAAGCGCGTCATGCCCTCGGGGCTGTCAAAGAACCACCACGGCGGCCCAAGCCGCAGGCAGGGGTAGTGCCCGGCCAGCGGCGCCAGCTCCCGGCTATAGGTGGACTCATCCAGCGTGAAAAGAATAATCGTCAGCTTGCTCTCATTGCCAAACCGATCAAGCAGGGGGCGCAGCGCGTCTACATAATTCGTTGGCCGCGGAATGTCGGCCCCGGTGTCGCGGCCATAGTTCTCGTACACTTTGCGATTATGGTTGCGCGTGCTGCCCGGGTGAATTTGCATGACCAGGCCGTCGTCTACGCTCATCTGCGCCATTTCAGTCAACATCTGGGCGCGAAACAGCTCCTGTTGCGCTGCATCGGCCTTACCCGACAGCACGTTTTTGAAAAGCTTCTCCGCATCGGCGCGGGGCAGATCCGCAGTCTGTGCGGTCAGGTGTCCGTGGTCGGTCGCCGTGCAGCCCAACGCGCGGAAGCGGATGCGAACCTTGCGCAGCGCATTCAGATAGCCAGTCCAGGTCGCGGTATCTTCGCCTGTGTCTTCCCCCAGCTTTGCAATCAGGCCTGAGAAACCGGCAAACTCCGGATCAACTACAGGGTCGGGCCGGAAGGTGGGCAGAATCCTCCCCTCCCAGCTCGAATCGCGAATCGCTTTGTGGTGCTCCAGCGAATCGAGCGGCGAATCGGTGGTGGCCAGCACTTCAAGATTGAAGCGATCATAGAGCGCACGCGGCAGAAATTCGGGCGTGCGCAGCTTGGCGGCAATCGTGTCAAAGTAGAGATCGGCGGTCTTCTCTTGCAGCCGCTCCGTAAGCCCGAACAGCTCTTGGAACGCAAAGTCCAGCCACATGCGCGTGGGAGTGCCGCGGAACAGATGATAGTGGCTGGCAAATATGCGCCATACCTTGCGCGGATCCTTCAGCTCCGGCTGGCCGATTTCGAGGTCGTCCATGGAGACGCCCTGGCTGTAGAGCATCCGGTAGACATAGTGGTCGGGCTGCACGAACAGCTTGGCTGGGTCGGGAAATGGCTCGTTGCTGGCAAACCATGCCGCCTGAGTGTGCCCGTGCGGGCTGACGATGGGCAGAGATCTTACGTGTGTGTAGAGGGCTTGGGCGATCTTACGTACGCTAGGTTCGGCGGGAAACAGGCGGTCTTCATGGATCAGCATGGCGACAAAGCTACCTCTCGGCTTGGCAGAGCGTGGTCTGACCTGTATAGAGGTCAGACCACAAGTATACACATTCATGAGACAACTGTCTTGATGAATATTCACTCATTATTTGCAGACTCGCAACGCAGATTCGGTGGTAATCTCGTAGTGTTCATCATTCTCAGAACTGATTTACAGGAAAGTGTCTTCGGCCTATGCCACGGGGGAAACAGGATCTACCCGAAACTCACCGGACCATGCAAGTGGTCAACCACGTACGCTCTCTCATCGAGAATGGTACGCTGCAGCCCGGCGACAAGATTCCGCCGGAGCGTGAGCTTGCGCGCACACTCAAGATAAGCCGCGCCAGCCTCCGCACGGGTATCGGATACCTGGCGGCCATGGGCGTGATGAAAATCCGCCATGGCATTGGCACCTTCGTCGCGGACGGACCACCTGACTTGGGCAAGGCGTCACTCAGCTTCATGGGCGCATTGCATGGCTTTCAATCCTGGCAGATGTTTGAGGCACGCATCATTCTTGAGAGCAACCTGGCTGCTCTCGCTGCCGAGCGCGGCAAGGAAGAACACCACGCAGCGCTGGCCGAAGAGGTGGCTGAAATGTTTGCTGCCGTCGAGGGCCCCAGCGACTACCTCATTCACGACGTGCTCTTTCACCGCATTATCGCGCAGGCCTCCGGTAATCCCATTCTTGCGGCCATCATGGAAACTGTCACATCGACGATGTATGACAAGCGTCGCAAGACTGTGGAGCGCGCCGTAGATTTGCGTGAGTCGGCGGAGATGCATCGCGAGATATACCGCGCCATTCGCGGGCGCAAGCCGCAGGACGCGCGCCGGCTGATGGAGCAGCACCTGCGCATGGCCCAGACCGCGCAGGGCATGGAGCGGCCCACCGAACGCAAGGCCGCTGCGGGCGCCCTCAAGGAACCCCTGGCAAGACCGAGACCAACCGCAAACTGAACCCCCCTGCCCCTTTCTGCCACTATGCTGGACAGAACGATGAACTCCAACCCTCGCCAATTTGATGTGATTGTCATCGGCGCAGGCGCGGCGGGGCTCATGTGTGCTGCCGTGGCGGGGCAACGCGGGCGCCGGGTGGCCCTGATGGACCATAACGCGCAGTCGGGGCGCAAGATTCTCATCTCGGGCGGCGGGCGCTGCAACTTTACCAATCTGCACTGTGCACCAAATCGCTTTCTCTCCAAGAATCCTCACTTTGCCAAGTCGGCGCTGGCGCTTTATCAGCCGCGGCACTTTCTTGAACTTGTGGAACGGTACGGAATCGCCTGGCATGAGAAGACTCAGGGCCAGTTGTTCTGCGACCACTCGGCGCGGGAAATCCTGAACATGCTGCTGGCCGAATGCGAGCGAGGCGGAGTGCAGGTGCTATTGAATGCGCGCGGCATTGCTGTCGAGCGCGATAGCGCCGGATTTCGCGTGGTGTCGTCACAGGGCGAATTTGAGACGGGGGGTCTGGTGATGGCCACCGGCGGCCTTTCCATACCCCGGGTGGGAGCGACGGGCTTCGGGTACGATCTTGCGCGGCAATTCGGGCTGGGGGTGGTTCCTCCCCGTCCGGCGCTGGTGCCCCTGGTGCTGGGGCAGGGCGAGGAGGCCGGGTGGACTGCGCTGACCGGGGTTTCTACAGATGTTGTGGCGCAGGCGGGGGGGGGACCCCGCTTCAAAGAGAAGCTGCTGGTGACGCACCGTGGCCTTAGCGGGCCGGCGGTGCTGCAGGCTTCCAGCTACTGGCGGGCGGGTGAGTCGCTGATCGTGGACTTTGCGCCAGGCTCAAACGTGCTGGGTTCGTTGCTGCAGGCGGGGGGGCGGCGCGATGAGGCTGCACTTCGGCAGGCCCTGCGGGGGGTGGTGCCGCATCGACTGGCGGCTTTTCTGGCGGAGGCGGGTGCGCCGGGCGGGTGGTCCAACGCAGCGATTGAAGCCTGCGAGCGCGGGCTGCACTGCTGGGCGTTTCATCCTACGGGGACGGAGGGTTTTGAGAAAGCTGAGGTCACGGCCGGGGGGGTGGATACCGATGGGTTGCAGGCGCGCACGATGGAGACGCGCACGGTACCGGGGCTGTTCTTTATTGGCGAGGCGGTGGATGTGACCGGGCACCTGGGCGGATTCAACTTCCAGTGGGCGTGGGCCTCAGGGGTGGCAGCGGGGCGGGCGGTGTAGCGGCCCACCCCAGCTTCACGTTGGCGGCCTTATCCGGCGGGTGCCGGGGCGGGTTGCTGGGTTGTCCCCGGCTGCTGATTTGCGCCAGGCGGCGGGGCGGGCGGCGCAAGGGGTTTGGCGGGTGGCTTGAGCACAAATCCGTTGCGGATGAGCGCAAAGCCCTCTTGCGGCAGCTCGGCCTGCACCAACTGGTTTTGCGGGCCGACGAACAGGTCCGTCATGGAGCCGGCGATGGTGGCGACGAGGTGATGGACGGTGACCGTCGCGCCGTTGAGCGTACCCTGCTCGTCAGCATACGTAGCCAGTTGCACGGGCACCACAGAGCCCTGATTCTTGGGGATGATGGCCCACAGATCGCGGTTGTTGCTGGCGCGGCCCAAGGTCAGCAGGGTCTGGTAAGCACCGGGGTCAAAGTCGGGCATGAAGACGGCGCCGGGCTGTTTGGCCAGGCGGGTGGTGCTGCTGCGGCCGTTGGCAGACATGTTCAGCAGGAACTGCGCCGAGTCGGGCGCACCGGTTACGTTTACCGCTGAATTGTTGACGGTGGCGCTCAGCTCCACATGCTGCAGCTGGCTGGCCTGGGAGAGCTGCTCTGTTTTTGAGAAGGCATAGTTGAGGCCCTTCATATTCACCTTGACCAGCGAAGTGGAGTTATAGCCACTGCTGCTGGGGGTGAAGTGATAGTTGGCCGTACCTACGGGTTTGCCGGCCAGGCTCACCGTAAAGTCGCCGGACTGCGCTGCAGAGGCAATGGTTGTTGCGTTTGGCCCACAGGCCAGCAGCGCTACAAGAGGCAGAAAAGCGAAAGTTCGCAAGGGCATTTTCATCGCACTGCCATTTTAGACACACATTTCAAGAGAAAAGTTGTGAAGAGGCGACTCGCAGCTGACAGCTTGCGGCTCACGGCGGGCAGAAAGCAGTTGTATGTCGTCCGTTGGCGCGTGTTTCAACGCTTTGCGCAATTCTCTGCAAAAACATTCCGCGGGGAAGAAAAATATTCAAAAAGGGGGGGTGGGGGGGTAGGGGGGGGGTACAGGCCGGGGACATGGCTGACAGATTTCTGCTCACTCAAATCCATTATGCAGAACTGAGGGGAAATGATCTGCAAACAGGGCGGAGGAAATTTTGGGGTGACTGGGCGGGCCACATTCCGCACCGCCAAGGATGAGTCTACGCTTGCGAAAGCCTTCATCCTTATTATTGAGGGCCACTCGTCTTTGGCGGGAGAACTCGCCTTCCTTCCTCCGCACCCGTGCCACTCGCCGGGTGGCACATGTTCCAAGGTGTTTGCATTGCCCCCGCACCGGGTATCCCAGGTCTCGCGTTGGAGACCTGGGATTGTGTAGCGTGGCGGCGACTGACTTTACCGGCCGACGACGATTACGGTGAAGCTGCCGGGGAGCATGGCGGGACGGGGGTGCGGGTTGTCGGGTGTGGGTGTGGGACGGGGTCCGAATTCGGCGGTGACGAGGTAGATGCGGTCGGTGGCGGGGTCGTAGGCCATGGTGCGCGCGCCGCGCTGGGTGGGCAGCGTCTGGATGGTGGGATAGGCGGGATTGGCGGCGTCGATGACGGAAAGGACGCCCTCGCCTGCGGAGGCAAAGGCCAGCTTGTGTTTGGCGCTCCAGCCGGCGGCGTCAGGACCGTCGCCGATGGCGGGGTTGGCGATCAGCTTGCCGGTGTTGGAATCAATCACGGACATCTTTTTTCCGTCGCAGACGGGAAAGAGGCGGTGGCCGGGGACGTCAAAGGCGAGGCCGGAGGGCGAGTCGCATCCGGCGGGCCAGGTGGCGGTAAGCGTGCGGGTGTGGGCATCAAGGCGGACGATTTCGCTTTTGTCCTCGATGTTGTCATAGACGGTGCCCTTGCCATCGACGGCGGGGAACTCGGGCTTGCCGGGCAGGGCGATAGTGGCGAGGACCTTGTGGGTGGCGGCGTCGATGACGGTGGCGTTCTTGCTGCGGCCGTTGAATGCCCAGACGGTTTGCGTGGCGGGCTCGAAGACGATGCCGTCGGGGTTGGTTCCGGCGGGGATGGTGGCGACGGTGGCGAGGGTGGCGCGGTCAAAGGCGACTACGGCGTTGCCGCCGCCGTCGGAGATGTAGCCGAGCTTGCCGGCGGTGTCGAGCGCGACGCCGTGGGTGCCGTGGAGGCCGCCGATGGTTCCGATGAGCTTGCCGGACTGGGTGTCAAGCACGTCGACGTGGTCGCCGCGGGTGAGGTAGAGGCGGTGCGCGGGAGAATCGACGAGCAGGTAATCCCACCAGCCGGAGTCGGCGAGCTTCCAGTGGTCGAGGATGCGGTAGGGCTTTTGCGCGGCGGCCGTGTGGGTGGCGGCAAAGAGGCCGCAGAGGATGACGGCGGCGAAAAGTGGCCGCGCCAGAAGACGAAGACTGCGAAGAATGTGCATGGTTGGCTCCGCGCTTGAACTCGGCGAATGAATGCGATTCACCGGCGCAAGAATTGTGTCATGGCTGGATTAATTCACGCTGAAGGCGGAGAGAATTTTGCGGGCTGGGCTTCGGCCTTTGGCAGGCTTACGGTGACGGTGGCGCCTTTGCCGGGCTGGCTGGCGATGGTGATGGTGCCGCCTGCGCGCTCGATGACGGCTTTGCAGATGGCGAGGCCGAGGCCGGCGCCGCCGGTGGAGCGGGTGCGCGAGGGATCGCCGCGATAGAAGCGCTCAAAGACGTGGGGCAATGCGTCGGGGCTGATGCCTTCGCCGTGGTCTTCGACGGCCAGCTCGATGGCGTCGTGCGCGGAGAGGCGCACGGCAACTGTGGAGCCTTGCGGGCTGTGCTGGAGGGCATTGAGCAGCAGGTTGGAGACGACGAGTAAGCAGTCGTCTGTGGCGAGAGGAACGGGGACTGCGGCGGGCGGCGGCGCGAAGGCGACCTGCACGCCGCGCAGCTCGGCGACGGTGTCAAGATCGGCGATAGTCCTCTGGATGCAGGCGACGATGTCGCAGGTGGGCGGCGGGCCGGGGGCGGGTGTACCGTCTTCGACTCGGGCGAGGGTGAGCATTTTGGCGACGAGGTCTTCAAGGCGCGCAGAGTCGGCGAGGCAGCGCTCAAGGCCAGCATGGTATTCGGCCGCGGTGCGCGGGCGGAGGCCAAGCAACTGCAGCGAGGACTTGACGACGGCGACGGCGGTTTTGAGTTCGTGGGCAGCGTCGGAGACGAAGGTGCGCTGCAGGACAAATGCGCGCTCAAGGCGCTGCAGGGCGCTTTCAAGGGCGTGGGTGAGCGGGGCCAGTTCAGGTGTGGTGCGTGCGCTTTGCGGCGGGTTGAACTGCATGGCGTCTGCGGTGACGTTGGAGGCGAGCGCGGCCAACTGGCGCAGCGGGAGCAGGCCGCGATGGAGGAGCCAGGCGATGAGCGGGCCGGTGACGACGAGGAGCAGCAGGCTGCCGGCGGCGTAGAACTCGACTGCGCCGCGAATGGCGCGCCAGACGTGCTCGACGGGTGCGCCGTAGACGATGGTGACCTGGCGCAGCTTGCCGCCGCCGGGCTCGCCGGGGTCCACGATGCGGGAGCCGTGCAGGCGGAGGACGCGGTAGTGGCGCTGATTGACGGTGAAGCGCGAGAAACCGTCCTTTGCCGGGGTCAAGGGGCCACCAGATCCCGGCCAGTTTGGCGAGCGGCCGAGGAGGCGGCCATGCACGTCGTAGACCTCGTAGATGTCATCGGGGGGCAGGTGGAGGTCGCGCTGGTCGAGCATCACGTTGTCGGCGGCGTCTTCGGCGTCCTGCACGGCGCCGAGCACGGAGTCAACGCGCCCGTGCAGCATGACATCGAAGGCATGGAAGTGCACGTGGCGCTCGTACCCGAAGGATAGAAAGATCACGAGCAGCGACGAGACGAGCTCGACCAGGAGCACGGCGGAGATGAGCCGGAAGGCAATCGACTTTGTGCGGAACGGGAGCTTCATTGAGTTGGCCCAGTTTCCGATTCGGAGGCGAGACGGTAGCCGCGGCCCCGCATGGTTTCAATGACGGGCTCGGCGTCGGGCTGGGCTGCGTCCAGCTTCTTGCGCAGGTTGGAGACGTGCGCCTCGATGACGTTGGAGTGGTGCTCCCAGTTGTAGTCGTAGAGGTGCTCGAGCAACTCGCGCTTGCTTACGATTTTGCGCGGATGGTGCATCAGATATTCGAGGATGCGGTACTCAGTGGGCGAGAGGTCAACGAGCACGCTGGCGCGGCGCACGGTCTGCTCCAGCGTGTTGACGGTGAGGTCGAGCGCGGTGAGCGTGGGGTGGGACGCACCTTTGCCGCGGCGGATGAGCGCCTTGGCGCGGGCGATGAGTTCGCCGAGGTCGAAGGGCTTGGCGAGGTAGTCGTCGGCGCCGGCGTTGAGCAGCTCGATAATGGGCTGCTTGCCTTCTTTGGCGGTGAGGATGAGGACCGGCGTGGCGTCATGGCGGGCGCGCAGGCGGCGCATCAGGCCGAGGCCGTCGAGTTTGGGCAGCATGAGGTCAAGGATGACGAGGTCATAGACGCCGCCGCGCGCGTAGTCGTCGCCAGCCTCGCCGTCGGCAGCCCAGTCCACGGCAAAGCCGGGTCCGTCGCGCAGGGCTGCGGCCAGGTTGTCAGCCAGGCGAACTTCGTCTTCGACGAGCAGGACACGCATCTGAGGCAAGTATCTCCGATGTCATTATCGCTGCGGCAAGATTAAATGAGCCTGAAAGCCACCTGCGGTGGGGCCGGCGTTCATTCTTCGGGCTTCATCCGGCATTTTGAGCGGCGAATTGCGGGCGTGCGATTGTGGTGGCGACCTTGGTCGAGCCGATTCTTATGAAGCGAAAGGCGCTTGCCGGCAGATGGCCAGCCCTTGAAATGATGTTGCCGGGAGTGCTCCTGTTTCTTCCGACAGCCAGGCTGGCCGCGCAATTTCCTGTCGAAAATCGGAGGGCGGTTTGGACTGCCAGACTCAAGACCAGCCCCTACTGGGCTGATCTTGAGCCCGGATTGCACGAGGTTCCGAAGGCATGCGCCGATGCGAAGCCGGGGCACTAGACACCTGCGCAGGCACTACTGCTTTGTGTCCAGCGGGTGCTGCGACTCCTCGTAGAACTGGTTCTGCAGCTTCAGGCTTGCGTCATCGGCCTTGATGGCCTTGAGGGCTTCGGCGATCTCGCGCGACCACGCCTTCTGATCGAACTCGCCCAACGGCTTGTTGGCCGCCGCGCCCCAGCCCGCGTAATGATTGGGGAAACGCGCGTACCACCAGATGCCGGTGTAGACGGAATCGGGCAGCGACTGGCGTTTCTGGTCCTCGCCCGATTGCTGGGTAGCGCGATCCTGGTGGACCAGGTCGGGCCGCGCGATGAGCATGCTGGAGGTCTCCACTTCACCCGCGTGCATGTCATAGGGAGTCTTCAAGGCCGGACGTCCCGGCACGTTTTCATTCGGCAGTCCGAAGACGTACACCACGTAGTCGCGCGGGCTGGCGAGCTGGGCCTGAGCAAAGAGGGGCAGCAGGTGTTCGTTGCCGCCGTGGCCGTTCACGATGACCACCTTCTTGCAGCCGTTGCGGGCCATTTCGCTGACTGTCTCCTGCAGCAGGGTGAGTTGCGTCGAGAGGCTGTAGGCCAACGTTCCCGGCTGGTGGCGCGCCTCAAAGATCTGGCCGAAGTAATAGGCGGGAAACACGACGGCGTACTCCTGCTTGACGGCGTTCATGACCGCGTAGCGCACGTCGAGCAGGTCAGTGCCCAGGGGCAGGTGGGGACCGTGCTTCTCAATGATGCCGAAGGGCAACACGCAAACCCCCTGGGATTGATGAATCGCCTGGACAAAGTCAGGGCCGGTCAGTTCTTCCCACTTTGCAGAAAGACCTGCCTGTGAGAAGCAGACACCCGTTCCGAATATAAGAAGAAGCATCGAAAGGGAAAAACCGCGCATGGTTTTCATTGTTAAACTCCCCGCAAATTTTGGATTAGGCGATGATACACCCATCATGCAGACGTGATGCAGGCAGTAAATCAAGGGCAATCTCCGGCAAGATGGATTACTCTCTTAGCTGCAGTTCCATTCCAATTTACGGACTTATTCTGTGCGTATTGTTCTGTCGAACATCGGCACCTACGGCGACATCAATCCGCTGATCGCCATTGCACTTGAACTGAGACGGCGGGGGCATGTGCCGGTGATGGCGCTGCCTGCGGTGTATGCGCCGAAGATTGCGCCGCTGGGGTTGGAGTTTCACGCTGTGCGGCCGGACATTGATCCGACGAACTCGATTCTTGTCGAGATGGTCTACGACGTGAAGCATGGCACCGAGCACGGGCTGCGCAATTTTCTCTTTCCCGCACTGCGGCAGACCTACACCGACCTGCTGGCCGCCGCCACGAAGCCCGCGCGCGCGGACCTTTTGCTGCTAGGCGAGCTGAATTATGCGGGGCCGGTGGTGGCAGAGGAGGCGAAGATTCCGTGGGCGAGCTATGTGCTGGCGCCGTTGTCCTTCTTCTCAGCGTATGACCCGCCGGTGCTGCCGCCGTTTCCGCAGCTTGCGCGTGCCGACAAGCTGGCCGGCATGGGGCAGGTGATGAAGCGGCTGGCGCGGTTTGTGAGCCGCAAGTGGCCGCAGCCCATCTATGAGCTGCGCCGCGAACTGGGATTGCCGCGAGGCGCGAATCCGCTGTTTGACGCCAAGCACTCGCCGGATCTGGTGCTTGCGCTCTTCTCGCGCGTGCTGGGCGAGGAGCAGAAGGACTGGCCGCCGCACACGCTGATTTCCGGCTTCTGCTTTTATGACGCGGAGTCGGGCAATGCGGCGCTGCCCGCGCATCTGGATGAGTTCATGAATGCGGGCGCTGCGCCGGTGGTGTTCACGCTGGGGTCGGCGGCGGTGCTGGCGGCGGGGGATTTCTACGAGGTGTCTGCCAAAGCCGCGATGGAACTGGGGATTCGCGCGGTGCTGCTGATTGGCACGGACCCGCGCAACCGGCCGCAGCAGAAGCTGCCCGATTCAATTTGCGTGGCGGAGTACGCGCCTTACTCGAAGCTGTTTTCGCGTGCGGCACTGGTGGTGCATCAGGGCGGCGTGGGGACGACGGCGCAGTGTTTGCGCGCGGGCAGGCCGATGCTGATTATGCCCTACTCGCATGACCAGCCGGACAACGCGCGGCGCATGCAGCGGCTGGGCGTGGGGCAGGTGATTCAAAAGTCCGACTACAAGCCGGAGCGCGTGGCGCGCATGCTGCGGGCGATGCTGGACGAGCCGGGCTTTGCGCAGCACGCGCAGAGCGTGGCCGAGCGGCTGCGCGGCGAAGACGGTGTGAAGACGGCGTGCGATGCACTGGAAGAGTTGCACCGGCGGACGCGGAAGACGTAGTAATTGGGATGGTTTCTGGACGAACGCTATGGAATCAATCTGTACTCCACGGCCTTCGTCCCGGTCGTTTTGAGTCACCCCGGCCACGCTGCTTCTGACGCCGTTTATCATGAGTCATAAGGAGAAGGCATGGCGATGATCGAAGTGCCGCCTGATCTTAATTCTGTTCTCGACGCGGCCTGGGAAGCGGTTCGAGAGATTCCCGGGTTTCTGCTTGAGCAGGAAGCCCGCTTCCTGGGAATGGCAGCGGCATGCGCCCCGCGGGCGGGCAGCATTGTTGAAATCGGCAGCTTCAAGGGAAAGTCCGCAGTCATGCTGGCCAAGGTGGCCGCGCACTATGGCCTCGATCCGATTGTTGCCATCGACCCTCATAACTTCAATTCTTCCGAGTTGAAAGCCCATCGAGTGGCGCCCGATGCCTCATCTTACGAGGAGTTTTTGAATACCCTTCGGGTCGCGGGCGTGTCGGACATGGTGGAAGTGCATCGTGCCTACTCGAACGACATCGCCTCCGACTGGAGTCGTCCTATCCGCTTTTTGTGGATTGATGGCGACCATAGTTACCAAGGGGCGAAGGCGGATTTCGATGGCTTTTCGCACCACATCGTGCCAGAGGGCATTGTGGCATTTCATGATGCACTCCACGAGTTTCCCGGTCCGATCCGGGTTTTTGTCGAGGATGTTCTGCGTTCGGACGCATTTGGAGCAGCAGGTTTTGTGCACTCGATTGGTTGGGCCCAGTTTCGGCCAAGAGATGGCGCTTCGTTTCACGAACGCCGAGCTTTCCTTGCGCGGGTCGCCAAACGCCTTATTCCGTTGGTCGAAGAAGACAGGCCACTGCACGGACTCAAGAAAGCCCATTACAAACTGAACCGCGCTCGTATCCCGCGTTCACAGATTGAACCCCGCGAGTGGGCGGCAATTCTAAAGAGTGTTCAAGCCGCGAGTCCCGGGATCCGGTTTTGAGGCCCACCTGCTAAAGCACGAACGTCGCCTCAGCAGCCTGTGCCAGCTTTGGCGAGCGCGTCCTTCAAGCCTTTCATGCTGACGCGGGTGGAGGCTTCCGGCGTGCCCGCGCCGCGCCAGTGCGTTTCAAGGCTCACGGCGTAGTGGTAGCCGTCGTGCTGCAGGGCGCGGAGTTGCGCGGCCCAGTCCACGACGCCTGTGCCCACGGCGGCCCACTCCCACGTGCCGTCAGGATGGCGGATGACGCTCTTTGCGTGGCAGTGGCCGATGCGGTGCTTTGGGAGCAAATTGTACCCGTCAGGGAATGGCTTGCTGTTGGCGAAGGTCGCCGCGTTGCCGGGATCCCAGTTGAGCATGAAGTTCGATTCCGGCACGGCGGCGAGGGTGGCGACGGACTCTTCTGCGGTTGCGGTGTTGCAGGACATTTCGTTTTCAAGCAGCAGGATGATGTTGTGCTTGGCGCAACGCTGCGCGGCCTGGTGCAGCTTGTTATTGATGGCGGCGCGATAGGGCTTCTGGTCGTCGAGGCGCCAGAAGTCGAAGCAGCGGACGCGATCGGTGCCGAAGGTCTTTGCCAGCTCGATGCTGTGATCGAGCAGCGCGTCCTGCGCCTTGAAGTCAAAGTCGGCGTGGAAACTATCGCGGCGCTCGCTCTGCTTTGAGACGGGCGCGCCGGGCCAGTCCGTCTTGAAGAGCGGGCTGGCAATGTCGGTGACGCGCAGATTGTATTTCTTGAGGATGGCGAGCGAACGGGTGATATCGGCTGCGTTGAGATCGGTGATGTTCTTGTTCCACATGCCGCGCAGCTCGATCCACTGCAGGCCGAAGTCGTGCGCGGCAACGTAGCAGGAGTGGTCGAAGTCCTGCGAGATTTCGTCATTGATGACAGCCACGCGAAATGGGCAGCTTGCGCTTGCCTGGGCGATGCGCGCGGTGGACGCCAATGCGCCGGTTGCCGCTAATCCGCTCATAAATTCCCGCCGTGAAATGGACATGTGTGTCTCCCTATGTTCGTCCTTTGGTGCATGGTTATTTTGCCGGGTACTGCTTTGTCTGGCCGGTGCGTGTGTTGGTGACGGAAAAGCTGCCGTCGGCCGATGCGATGACTTTGATATAGGCGCCGTCGCTGCCGCCTTTGAGATTGGCGATGAGCGGCGCGGGGCTGTTGTGCGCGGCGTCAGATCCCTCGGCGGTGTGCAGCATCCAGAGGTCGGCGAGGCCGGGGCTGTCATGCACGGTTTGCCACGCTTCGGGGCTGCCGGCCTTGTGCGCGCCGTTGTTCATGATGGCCACGCGCGGATGGATGGCGTCGACGAGGGCGCGCGTGTTGGAAAGATTCATGCCGTGGTGGCCCACGAGATAGAGGTCAACCGTGCCGATGGGGTTGCTGGGGCAGACGAGGGCGATTTCCTTTGCTTTGGTCAGGTCGCCCAGGTCGAGAAAGCGGAAGCTGCCGAAGCGGACGAGGATGCCGGCGGAACGGGCGTTTTCACTGTCGTCGACGGGCCACGCGGGCTCGCTGGCGCAGAATGGGTTGGGCACAGGCTTGATGCCGGGGACCTGCGTGATGTGGTCGCCGTCTGCGGCGAGGACGATGGTGCTAAGGCCGGGGATGTTGATCGTGTCGCCGGGATGGACGACGCGGCGCGGCTTGCCCTGGATGGCCTTGAGGTAGGCGGCGTAATCGTGGCGCGTGATGTCGGAGTCTTCGCGGTTTTCGCCGTGGTCGAGGAACTCGCCGACGGGAATGCGCTGGACGAGGTTGGGCACTCCGCCGACGTGGTCGGTGTGGAAGTGGGTGATGAGGACGTGGTCAATTTTGGTGATGCCTGCGTCGTGCATGGCGGCCTGAATGCGCTCGGCATCGCGGCCGTTGTTGCCGGGCCAGCCGGTGTCAACGAGGAGCGAGCCGCCGGAAGGAGCAACGAGCAGCGTGGCCTGGCCGCCTTCCACGTCAATGGAGTAGATAAGCAGATGATTAGCCTTGGCTTGCGCGTGGGCTGGCTGCATCGCGCAGGAAAGCAGCGCCAGCGCGCAGGCGAGCATGAGGGCAAGCGGGTGAGGCGATGAATGAAGGCGTCTGGGCGCGGCGATTTCCATTTGCGGAGAAGTGTACTTGACGAAGCTTGGCTGGGGGAAACGGCGCTGTGCCGGCTTCGCCTGGAGCGCGGGCTCTGTGCCGGCGAAGCAAGCAATTGGACCCGCTGGAGGCGCTTTCTGCGCCTTGCTGCTAAAATAGAAAATGCCGCAGTGTGCGGTGATTCACCTGATTTTCACACACCAATCTGACGGCCTTCGGGCCGCATCCACAAAGGAAATTTGCACCTGTGAGCCAGACGATACGTAATATCGCCATCATCGCCCATGTTGACCACGGCAAGACCACCCTTGTTGACGCCATGCTGCGGCAGGCCGGCACCTTCCGCGCCAATGAGCAGGTGGCCGAGCGGGTGATGGACTCGAACGAGCTGGAGCGGGAGCGTGGCATTACGATTCTGGCCAAGAATACGGCCATCAATTATGCGGGCGGCAAGATCAACATTGTGGACACGCCGGGCCACGCCGACTTTGGCGGCGAGGTGGAGCGCGCACTGAAGATGGTGGACGGCGTGATGCTGCTGGTGGATGCGGCCGAGGGCCCGCTGCCGCAGACGCGCTACGTGCTGGCCAAGGCGCTGGAGGCGAAGCTGCCGCCTATTGTTGTGATCAACAAGATTGACCGCCCGGATGCGCGGCCGCAGGAGGTTCTGAACGAGGTCTACGACCTGTTCATCGATCTGGACGCGGACGAGCATCAGCTTGAGTTTCCGGTGCTGTATGCGGTGGCCAAGGCGGGAACGGCGACCACCGACCTGGCAACGCCGGGCGTGGACCTGCAGCCCTTGTTTGACACGATTGTTTCCACGATTCCTCCGGCGACGGGCGATGCGGAAGGCGCGCTGCAGATTCTTGTCACGAATCTTGACTACTCGGATTACTTTGGCCGCATCGCCATTTGCCGCGTGTTCCAGGGCACGCTGCACGCGGGCGATGACGTGACCATTTCCAAGCGCGACGGATCGCTGCAGAAGACGCGCATTACGAAGCTGTTCACCTTCAGCGGGCTCAAGCGCACGGAGACGACTGAGACCACGATGGGAGACATTGTCGCGGTGGCGGGCGTCGAGGGCATTACGATTGGCGAAACGATCACGGGCGTTGAGAATCCAGCGCCGCTGCCACTGATTGTGATTGACGAACCGACGATTGCGATCCAGTTCAGCGTGAACAATTCGCCGTTTGCGGGGCGCGAGGGCCAGTACGTGACCAGCCGCAACCTGCGCGAGCGGCTTGAGAAGGAATTGCTGACGAACGTTTCGATTCGCGTCGAGGAAACGGGCTCGCCGGACACGTTCAAGGTGCTGGGGCGCGGAGAGCTGCAGCTTGCGATTCTGATCGAGATGATGCGCCGCGAAGGCTACGAGCTGATGGCCGGCCGGCCTGAGATTGTAACCAAGATGGTGGACGGCACGCGCATGGAGCCGGTGGAGCACCTGACCATCGACGTGCCGGAAGAACACACCGGCGTGGTGATTGAGAAGCTGGGGCCGCGCAAGGGCGAGATGACGAAGATGCACAATCACGGATCGGGGCGTGTGCGCATGGAGTTTCGCGTGCCCAGCCGCGGGCTGATCGGGCTGCGCAGCGAGATGTTGACGGAGACGCGCGGCACGATTGTGATGAATGCGTTGTTTGATGGATACATCCCCTACCAGGGAGAGATTCCGCAGCGGCCCACAGGCGCGCTGATTGCCGACCGCCAGGGCGTGACGACGACCTACTCGCTGAACGGGCTGCAGGAGCGCGGGATTCTGTTTGTGGGGCCGGGCGTTGAGGTCTACGAGGGCATGGTCGTCGGCGAGCACTCGCGCGACAACGACCTGGACGTGAATGTGGTGCGCGAAAAGAAGATGACCAACATGCGCGCATCAAGCGCGGACGAGGCCATCCGGCTGGTGCCTTACAAGGCGCTGAACCTGGAACAGGCGATTGAGTTTATCGCCGATGATGAGTTAGTGGAAGTTACGCCCAAGTCACTGCGCCTGCGCAAGAAGATATTGCAGGCGAATCGCAGGCCGAAGCGGTGGGAAAAGGCGCTGCAATAGAGCAAGTTTAGGCGTGCACTTTCTATGTTATCCTCTGGGCAACTATGGGTACCGGTGGCCTAGTATTCATCGCGTTCTTGATTCGCATCATCGTCAATTCTCTGCGAAAACTTGCGAGCGCAGGATGGCCTGTTTACCCCGCACAAATCGTCAGCGCACGTTATAGAAAAGCTTCTTGGGGCTGCGATTACTCAGAATATCGTTATAAGTACTCAATCAACGGTGTTTTGTTTCGGGGTATCTACCGACTTCCCTACCTGCAAGCCAGAGCAAAGGATGCACAGAAATCGGGTTCGATTGGAGCATTAGTTCAAGTGCGCGTTTGCCCGCGAGATCCGGCAAGATCGGCGCTCATGGATTTCTAGGCTCATGGTTGTGATTTGATCCAGCCAATGAATCAGGAATGCAACCGCCGCTTTGCTTCGAGCACGCGACTTAGCGCTTCCTCGGCAGTGGAGCCTGTTGCCGATAAGTGACCCATTTTGCGGGCGGCGCGGGGCGTGTGTTTCTCATACAGGTGCAGGCGTACGCCGGGAACGGCCAGAGCTGCGGCAAAATCAGGCTCTTTACCAAGCCAAACATCGCCCAGAAGATTCACAATGGCTGCGGGCGTGATCAGTGATGTATCGCCGAGCGGCAGATTGCATGTGGTGCGGACAAGCTGCTCGAACTGGCTGGTCACGCAGCCGCGTTCGCTCTGGTGATAGCTGTTGTGGGGGCGCGGCGCGAGTTCGTTTACCAGCAACTGGCCGTCACGCGTCACGAACATTTCCACGCAGAGCAGGCCCTCGATGCCAAGTTTGGCGATGATGGCGGCTGCGAGCGACTCGGCGCGCGTTTCGAGTTCAGCGGGGATTCCGGCGGGCAGCACGCTCCACGCGAGGATCTGATTCTCATGATGGTTGCGCGCGGCGGGGTAGCTGCGCACTTCGCCGGAGGGATTGCGCGCGGCCATCACGCTGATTTCGAAGTCGAGATCGAGGGCCTGCTCGGCGACGGCGGGGCGAGCGCCGATGCTCTGCCATGCGCTGGCGACGGACTCTTCCGTTGCGTCTGTATCGAGGCCGATGCGCGCCTGTCCGCGGCCATCGTAGCCACCGCGGCCAATCTTTAAAAACACGCGGCTGCCGAGGGCGGGCACGGCTTCCTGCAATTCTGCTTCGCTCCGCACTACGCGAAACGCGCCTACGGGAAAGCCGTACTCAGCAAGCCAGATCTTTTGCAGCGTCTTGTCCTGGATGATGCGGATGGGCTCGACGCCGGGGCGGAGCGGCGCAAGGCGCGCGACCTCAGCTAAAGCATGCACGCCGATCTGCTCAATCTCCAGCGTTACGGCATCGGCGCCGGTGGCAAGGCGCTGCGCGGCGGCGACGTCATCCCATGCGCCGACGATGGTTTCGTCTGTGACAAAGCTTGCAGGGCACGCCGGCTCGGGATCCATGACGCGCACGCGATAGCCCATGGTGCGCGCGGCCATGGCGGTCATGCGGCCCAACTGGCCACCGCCAAGAATGGCAATCAGCCCGCCGGGGCGGACGATTGCAGACTTTTGCTGTTGCGCGGATTCAGAGAAGCTGCTCACCCAGGCAGCTCCTGCTCCATCACTTCCTGGGTGCGCGCGGCACGCCACGCATTCAGCCGTTCATAGAGCGCAGCGTCGGTGGTGGCAAGGATTTCAGCAGCGAGGAGCGCGGCGTTGGCTGCTCCCGGCTTGCCAATGGCCAGCGTGCCGACGGGCACACCTTTTGGCATTTGCACGATGGAGAGAAGCGAGTCCAGGCCGTTGAGCTGCGTTGCGGCAACGGGCACGCCAAGCACAGGCACAAGCGTTTTGGCAGCGAGCATTCCGGGCAGGTGCGCCGCGCCGCCTGCGCCGGCGATGATGACGCGCAGTCCGCGCTCGCGCGCTGTCTCAGCATATTCAAAAAGCCAATCGGGGGTGCGATGCGCGCTGACGACGCGGGCCTCATGCGGAATGCCGAGCGCGCGCAGAATTTCCACGGCCGCCGAGAGCACGTCGTAATCGCTCTTGCTGCCCATCACTACGCCAACTACCGGCGAATCACTCATGGGTTGATTATACGAGCGAATGAGCTGGGCGCGAAGCCTGGGGCGGCTCTATGGCGACCGCTACAGAACCAGGAGCACGTCAAGAAAGCGCGGGCCATGGACGCCCTTGATGCGGGTCATTTCGATGTCCGCGGTGGCGGATGGGCCGGAGAAAAACGTTGTGGGCAGAGCGGCGGTGGCGTCGAGGCGGGCAAAGCACTCGGGCACCGTCTCGACGACCTGCGCGGCAAAGACCACGCAAAGGTGGAAATCGGGCACCAGCGTGAGGCTGCGCGGCCCTTGCGCGGCGGCGTTCTGCAAGACGATGGAGCCGGTCTCAGCGCAGGCAACGGTGCAGCCGGTGAGTACTCCTTCAAGCTGGTCGAGCTGGTGCTCGTTGAAGCGCGAGGCATTTTGAAAATCGAATCCGGCAGGCAACCACTCCGGCGGCAGGCCATCGGGGATGGCGATGCGCTTGCGTCCGCGCTCGCCGAGGATGCGCGCGATTTCGCGGCTGATGTTTTCAGCGGAGATGCGACAGACACCGGCATCGTATTCGACGAGGCGGTGCGTGAACAGATCGAGCAGCGCCTCACTGTTCATGGTTCCCTCGCGCTTGTAAAGGCGCGGCAGGGCGGCGTATTCGGCGGCGACTGCGGCGGTATCTGCGTTTGCGGGAACTTGCAGGGCGGTGCGGATGCTGCTGAATATGGCGTCGCGCGCGTCTGAGCTATTCGGCATGGGGCTTCTCCGTGGCATTGCTGGGCTGCGGACTGGAGGACGAAGCTGCGCCGGGCTTTGCCTTTTCGCGCTGGGCCCACCAGTCGCGGAAACTCTGCGCGGGAAGCGGGCGCAGGTCGCGCGTCTGCGTCCAGCCGGAGAGCATGAGCGGTAGATGCTCGATGAATCCATTTTTTGACACGACGACTTTTTGGCCGATTTGCCCGAGGTGTTGCGCGAGCGACAGGCGAGTTGAGTCCTCGAAGAGAAAGGCGGCGGCCTGCATGCCGATGTTCCATAGGCCGAGCTTGCCGGCCAGTGTCTTCTGATCCTGCTGGACAACCTTGCCGCGCAGATGGATGAGCACCTCGGGAATGTTGATCTTGACCGGGCAGACTTCATAGCACGCGCCGCACAGCGAAGAGGCGTACGGAAGCGAGCGAGCGTCTTTCATCTGGTGAAGCTGCGGTGTGAGGATGGCGCCGATGGGGCCGGGATAGACCGACTCATACGCGTGGCCGCCGGTCTGGTGATAGACGGGGCATGCATTCAGGCATGCGCCGCAGCGAATGCATTGCAGCGTCTGGCGCGCCTCGCCGTCGGCAAGAATCGGACTGCGGCCGTTGTCGAGCAGAACGACGTGGAACTCTTTTGGGCCGTCGCCGGCATGCACGCCGGTCCAGATGGAGTTGTATGGATTCATGCGCTCGCCAGTGGCCGAGCGCGGCAGCGTCTGCAGAAAGACTTCAAGATCGCGATAGCGCGGGACAACCTTCTCAATGCCGACGAGCGAGATGAGCACGTCGGGCAGGGTGAGGCACATGCGCCCATTGCCTTCCGACTCAACGATGCAGACGGCGCCGTTTTCTGCGACAAGGAAATTTGCGCCGGAGACGGCGACCTTGATGCGGAGATATTTTTCGCGCAGGTAGGTGCGCGCGGCGGAGGCAAGGTCTTCAGGCTGCTCGCCGAGATCGGGCAGGTGCATTTCACGCTGGAAGATTTCGCGGACCTGCTGGCGGTTCTTGTGCAGCGCCGGGACGACAAAGTGAGAAGGCTTGTCGTGGCCGAGTTGAATGATGAGCTCGGCGAGGTCCGTCTCATGCGGATGGATTCCGTTGGCCTCAAGATTGCGATTCAGACCGATCTCTTCCGAGGTCATGGTCTTGATCTTGATGACTTCCTTTGCGGAGTGGCGCTGGATCAGTTCGAGAATGATGCGATTGGCTTCAGCGGCGTCGCGCGCCCAGTGAACATGGCCGCCGGCGCGCGTGCAGTTGTCTTCAAACTGCGCGAGATAGTGGTCAAGATGCGCGAGTGCATGGGCGCGAATTGCGGCTCCGGAAACGCGCAACTGCTCCCAGTCCGGGAGTTCGCCGACAACCCGATTGCGCTTGGCCTGAATGATATTGGTGGCGTGGCGAACGTTGCGGCGAATCTGCGAATCGGCGAGGAGATCTTTTGCTGCCTCAGGAAAGCTGCGGTTTGACCACGGAGAATGGGCTTGCTCTTTCACTTGCCGTCCTCCTGCGCGCCTGCGGTTGAGGCTAGAATCTCGGCGATGTGCGCGGTTCGCACGAAGGTGCGCTGGCGATGGAGCGATCCGTAGATGTGCATCAGGCAGGAGTTGTCCACGGCGGTGCAGACCTCGGCGCCGGTGTTGAGCACGGTGCGCACTTTGTCTGCGAGCATGGCCGAGGATACATCGGGATTCTTGATGGAGAATGTTCCGCCGAAGCCGCAGCACTCCTGGGGATTTTCAAGCGGCAACAGTTCAAGGCTGCGCACCTGTTTGAGCAGGCGGATGGGAATGTCTCCGAGATGAAGGCTGCGCTGCGAGTGGCAACTGGTGTGGTAGGTGACCTTGTGCGGAAACGTTGCTCCCACATCTTCGACGCCCAGTTTCTTTACCAGGAACTCAGTGAATTCATACACGCGCGGAAGAAGCGACTCGACATCGGCGGCGAGCTTTGCGTCCTGCGCGAGCTCCGCAGCCTTCATGTAGTGGTCGCGCATCATGGAAACACAGGAGCTTGACGGCGCGACAATGGTCTCCGCATCGCGGTAGACGTTCACAAAGTGGCGGATGATGGGGATGGCTTCCTTGAGGTATCCGGTGTTCCAGTGCATCTGGCCGCAGCAGGTCTGCTCCTTGCGGAACTCGACGGTGTGGCCCAGCCTCTCCAGCAGGCGGACGACTGCTTTGCCGGTTTCAGGGAACAACGTGTCGTTATAGCAGGTGATAAAAAGCGAAACACGCAATGGATGCTACCCCCTAAGAAAAACAGTAGAACTGTATCGGCTGCATGCACGTTGCAGTACGCTCCGTGAATCACGTTTGCGGTTTGGCGCCTGCGTGATTTCGTCGTCTGTGTTCGGCTTGCGGAGCGTGGCGGGAGTGGAACTGCGAAGCTCTTGAAAGACGGCCAGAGCCCGCTGCGCTGCGGAGGCATACTGTGCGGCCTCGTCGTCGCTGCCTGTCTGGGCATCTGCCCATGGTGGCAGAGCGCAAAGGGCTGCGATCAGGGCGGGACGCATGGGCTGGGACATCATGGAACGAGTGTAGCTCCTACATAAACACTCTGCCACACTCGAGCGCGCGGAGTGCAAGGGAAGCAGCACTGACGAGGCCAGAACGCGTTTTGTCGCTTGGAAGTGAGAGCTTTCGATCATTGAGAAGGCCTTGCCGAACGGTGGCGGGTAGATGTAGATGGCACGAAGCGGATGCCTATGGGACCGTGGCAGATTGAATCAGGGTGACGGGCCCCAGCATGCCCGAGGGCAAGGGGCGCAGATTTTGCATGTCCTGCGGGATGAAGAGCAGTCCGTAGCGGTCGCGCAGCAGCCGGTAGTCGGGCAACGGTTGGCCAGCGAGCGCATTGATGGCCGTGTTGCCGACCACGATGCGCAGGTCGTTTTCGCCCTCGTGCAAATACGCGGTTACATCGAGGCGGAATGGCGGATGCCACACGACACCGGCGCGTTTGCCATTGACATAGACTTCAGCGGCCTCGCGCACCGGGGGGACAAGATAGGCGCGCATATTGTTCTGGCCCGGGGGCGAAGGCAGAGCTTCCGGCGTTCCGGGGCCGAAGTCGAGCAGGAGCCTTGTGCCCTGCGGCAGGCTTGCGCTCCGCAGGTTGAAGCGCTTGCGATACGTCGCCAGGCCGGAGTAGAACTGCGTTTTCGCATCGTCGCTCCAGGACGCAAGGCGATCCTGATCCGCCGACAATCCGGTTTCGCCGAACGTGATCTGCCACTGGCGCGACAGATCCATGCGGACGGTCTCGTGCCTGTCGGCCTGCGGCGCGCCGGCCATGGCTGCATCGGAAAAGTAGATCAGGCGCGACTCGTAGGGAGCCAGGTCGAGATCGATGTGCTGCGCGTCGGGCAGGCCGGACACCGCGCCTGAGAAGGCATTCCACATCTCCGCGTGACGCGCGCCATCGCGGAATTGCGCCTGCACATGCTTTGCCTCATTGGACGTGTTGGCGACAAAGTAGAGATTGCCGCCGGCGAGTTTGCGATGGATGAAGCCGATCTGTGGCGTGTGCGGAGACAGGGTCATATCGGGCGCGAGATGCGCTGCCAGACTTGTGCCAAGCTGGGTTTCATCCTGAATGAAATGCGCGGAAGGCACGCTGCCATGAAAGAGCGTCTGCGACAACTGGCTGATGCGCGCGGAGTCTTCGGCGGCGTGCACTAAGCCGGGCGCGGTGGCCGGCAGGCGCCGCGTGGCAATCACGATGCCTCCCTTGCGCGCGAACGCGAGAATGTTTTCGTAGGTGGTTACGGGCAGCCTGTCTACGGCGGGCAGAACGAGCACGCGATAGGGAATGCCAACGCTGTCAATGGCGTCCGCGTCGATGAAGTCCACGTTGAAGCCGGCATCGAGAATCTGCGCGATGACCTGCTTGCCGAGGATCTTGTCCATTTGCTCGTCGATGGTCACGTTGGAGCCGGTCTGATCGAAGCCGCCGGGAGAAGTGGGCGACGAGCGCTGATGAAATCCCGCCTTGAATGAGGCCCACGCGTCGTCATTCGGCAGCAGCAGCGCGACGTCGTTGGCGGGCTCTCCCTGGCGCAGCGCAAAGCTGACGCGCTGCAGATAGCGGGCGAGATCGGGCATGGCAAAGTACCAGGGATTATGCGCATTGAGCGCGGCGGCGGCGTACATGCGCCATCCTGGCTCGGTTGCCTGCGGCGCGGAGTAGGGCCAGCCGTGCCCGACGAGCTGGTTGATGCCTTGCAGAAAATGCAGGTCTGCCTCGGCCTTCATGTCCATCGGCGTGGCGCGAAACGCGGGCGAGTGCAGCCATGTCCACGTCTCAGAGGAGATAACCGGATGATGAAACAGGTGCCCGGCAGAGGCAGCCCATCGGGTGTCAGAGAATTCGCGCCACATCTCGAACGTGGCCTTGCCTTCGCCTTCCGGCAGATCGGCAAACCGGTTGCTTGACAGCGTGACGGGGGGAAATCCGTAGGTCTGCGAGCGCAACAGCGTGTGGTGTTGCTGCGCCCAGGCGTGCAGCGGCTTGAGAAATCCGTCATCGGCCATTTCGGTGAGGGTGCGGCCCCAGTCATGACGGACAGCGGCGGTGTCTGGCCCGGCGTCTGCGACCAGGGCCAGCAGATGCGGGCGCAGATCGTAGCCACGACGGCGTTGGAATTCGTCGAGCAGAGCGGGACTCCAGTCTGATCCGTAGTCTTCAAGGCTGTCGCTGAAGACGGCATACGGCGGCTGATCGCCGAAGGCAGAGAGCAGCTTGTCTCCCACTGCGTGCAGGTGGGTTGCCGTTGCGGCAGCGTCGTAGTGGTCCAGCACAAAGCCCGCTGCGCCGACGGATGGCCGCTTGACCACCATGCCCGTGCGGCTGGAGATGAAGCAGATCAGCGTGCGCGGCTGTGTGCTGGCCTTGAACGTGTAGCGGCCGGAATTCAGCGCCGCGAGGGGCTGTGCCTGCGCAATCTGGTCCGCAGTGGCGGATGCGGGAAGCAGGTACGCTGAAATTCCAGCCTCACCGGCTTCCATGGGCGGGGCGAGCGCGTATGTCGTGCCGGGCGTAATCGCGTACTTTTCCACGCGCAGCTTGCCCGCGGCCTGCGTGACGGGAATGTGCGGACCACCCAGCGGCCAGCCGCTGCCCAGCGTCACATCCACGCGGAGCCCCAGCCGCCGGGCCTCCTGCGCGGCAAAGCGCAGTGTGTCCAGATGCTCGCCGGAGAGAAAGGGCGTATTGCGAAATCCGGTCGCGGGATCGTCCAGCGCGAGGGCATAGAGATTGGCAATTTCAACGCCGCCGATGCCGCCGGTCTTCATCTGCTCAAGTTCGCGCGTGATCTCCGGCCGGGTGGCAGCGGGCCCGAACCACCACCAGCGCATCATGATGCGGCTTGAGTCCGGCGGATTGGCAAAGCTGCGATGAAGAGCGTCGATGCCCTCGGTCGCCTGCGCCAGGGCGGGCCGGCCCAGGAGCAGTCCGATTGCGAGAAAAAGAAGCTGCGGCACAAGAGGAAGACGGCTGGAGAGGTATTGGCAGCCTGCAACGAGGGATCGCGACATGAGAGCTGAACCTCCATAAATTGCTGCTTGAAGCAGCCGCGGCAGATGTGCGGCGCGGTTTCCGGTGGCCGCAATCGGCCCGTTCCTTGGTAGCAGAGCGGGTCGGGAATTGCAAAGGAGCGGAGCCGTCAGGCGGCAGGATTCCGGACGGGCCTCCTGCGTCTATCTTAGCCATGAATTCAAATGATGAATTTGTTTCCTTCCGAATATTATGTCTTGCATGTTAAGGTTTTAGCGCTCGGAAACATCTCTCTGGATCGCTGCTGTAGAGGCGGATTGAACTCTGGAGTGCGGCGACTGCAACCAGCCGCAAAGGGATGCCCGCGAAGGAGAACAACATGAGGCACTGCGCGATGAAGCTGATCCTGGCGAGCACGGCGCTAATCGCGTGCCTGGGCTCTGCCCCGGCACAGAACCAGCCCGATTCGCTCAAGGGTGGATTTGAAAATCCGCCGGCAAGTGCGCGGCCGCGGGTGTGGTGGCACTGGATGAACGGCAATATCACCCAGGAAGGCATCAAGCTGGACCTGGAGTGGATGCACCGCGTGGGGATCGCGGGGTTCCAGAACTTTGACGCAGCCCTGGAGACACCGCAGGTGGTGAAGCAGCGGCTGGCGTACATGACGCCGGCGTGGAAGGACGCCTTCAAATATGCCACGACGCTGGCCGATCAACTGGGCATGGAAGAGGCCATTGCGGGGTCGCCGGGCTGGAGCGAGTCGGGTGGTCCGTGGGTGCCTCCGTCGCAGGGCATGAAGAAGTATGTGTGGAGCGAGACGGATGTTGAGGGCGGCAAGCCGTTCACCGGCACGCTGGTTCATCCGCCGACGATTACAGGAGCGTTTCAGAACGTGGCACTCGACGACTCGCCCGGCGGACCGGACGATGCCAAGAAGCCTCCGCAGTTTTATGCGGATTCGGCTGTGGTTGCCTATCGCCGGGCCGCGAGCGATGTGTCTGCCGCATCGCTGCACCCGAAGATTACAGCCAGCGGCGGCTCGCCGGACATTGCGATGTTGAGTGATGGCGACCTTGAGAAAGTGACCGGGATTGCTCTTCCCGAGCCGGGAAAGGATGCGTGGATTCAGTACGAGTTTGACCAGCCCACGACCATGCGCGCCATTACCCTTGTGACCAGGGATCCAAGCCTCCTTGTGTCGATGGTCTACGGCGTCTCTGCGCCTGAAAAAGCACTGGAGGTCAGCGACGATGGACAGAACTTCCGGCACGTTGCCGAACTGAACGGGCGTGAAGCGGCGGAGGACACGATCTCCTTTCCTGCCGTCACCGCAAAATATTTTCGCGTCACTTTCAAGCGCACACCGTCTCCGGCTCCGCCGGCATGGGCTGCGGGTCTTGATCCTGCTTCCTTTGGCATCCGCTTCGGTCCGCCTCCCACCCGGTATGAAATTGCCGAGTTGGTTTTGCATCCCGGTGCGCGCGTGAATCGCTTTGAAGAGAAGGCAGCTTTTGTGCCCGTGCCGGATCTCTACGGCTTTGCCACGGCCCCTGTTTCTGCCAGCGATGCGGTGAACAGGGCGGATGTGATCGATCTGACCTCGAAGATGCATCCAGATGGCACGCTGGACTGGACACCGCCTGCAGGCAATTGGGTCGTGCTTCGCTTTGGTTATTCGCTGCTGGGCATCACCAACCACCCCGCGACGGCTGAAGCCACGGGCCTTGAGGTCGACAAGCTCGACCGGCGTTACGTGCGGCAGTACATGGAGACCTACCTGAACAGCTACAAGGAGACGGTCGGTGCAGACTTCATGGGCAAGCGCGGGATCAAGTACGTCATCAACGATAGCTGGGAGGCGGGTTCGCAAAACTGGACCGACAACATGATCGACCAGTTCAAGAAGCGCCGCGGCTACGATCCGGTGCCCTGGATGCCTGTACTTACCGGACAGGTGGTTGAGAGCGCGCAGGCCAGCGACCAGTTCCTGTGGGACTTCCGCAAGACCATCGGCGACTTGATTGCCGATGAGCACTACGGCCAGCTTGAAGACACGTTGCATGAGTGGCACATGGGCCACTACGGCGAGTCGCACGAGTCCGGTCGCGCGTTTGTTGCCGATGGCATGGAAGTGAAGAAGTTCAACGAAGTGCCCATGAGCGCGATGTGGACGCAGACTCCGGGAGTGAACAAGATCCAGTACGGCTACAACGCGGATGATCGCGAGTCAGCGTCGGTGGCGCACATCTACGGCCAGAATCTAGCCGCCGCGGAGTCAATGACCGCAGCCGCAGCGCCCTGGGCGTGGTCCCCTGCAACGCTGAAGCCAACCGCAGACCAGGAACTGCTGAACGGCATCAATCGTTTCGTGATTCACGAGTCCGCGCACCAGCCGCTGGTCGGCAAGGCTCCGGGGCTGACGCTTGGGCCGTACGGCCAGTGGTTCAACCGCAACGAGACGTGGGCGGAAGAGGCCGGGCCGTGGATCAATTACCTGGCGCGCTCCAGCTACATGCTGCAACAGGGGCACTTTGGTGCGGACCTCGTGTACTTCTACGGCGAAGACTCAAATCTGACTGCGATCTATGAGCACAAGTCGCCTGAAGTGCCGGATGGTTATGGCTTCGACTACATTAATGCCGACGCCCTGATTCATGAGCTGAGCGTGCGCGACGGGCGCATCGTGACGCCGGGCGGTACGGAGTATCGCGTCCTGGGCCTTGCGCCGTACAGCCGCCATATGTCGCTGCCGGTGCTGCGCGCGATTCACAAGCTGGTGACGGAGGGCGCTGTGGTGGCCGGGCCCAAGCCGAATGACGATCCAAGCCTCGCTGACGATCATGCCAAGTTCAGCAAGCTGAGCGACGAGTTGTTTGGCGATGGCTCGGGCGTGCACAAGGTGGGCAAGGGCACGGTGTATGCGGGCCAGGATCTTGGCGATGTGTTTACCGCGCTGCATGTCGCGAAGGACTTCGATTACACGAAGCCGGAAAGCGACACGTACCTGCTGTTTGCGCATCGCAAGACGGCAGATGGAGACCTCTACTTTGTGGACAACCGCAACGACCGCAACGAGCAGGTGGAGGCAACCTTCCGCGTAACCGGCAAGGAGCCGGAGTTGTGGTATGCCGAGACGGGCAAGACGGAGCCGGCGTCCTACACGATTGCGGATGGACGCACCACAGTGCCGTTGACGCTTGAGCCGTGGGGCACCGTGTTTGTTGTCTTCCGCAAGCCGACCAGCGTGCTTTCGCGCACGTTGCACCCGGAGACGGAAACGCAGCTCGCCACAGTGGACGGCCCGTGGAAGGTGAGCTTTCCTCCGAACTGGGGCGCGCCTGCATCCATTACGCTCGACAGGCTTTCGTCGTGGAGCGAAAACCAGGACGCGGGCGTGAAGTACTTCTCTGGAACGGGCACCTACACGCGCACGGTGAACGCGCCGGTGTCGTGGTTCAAGAAGGGCGCGAAGGTCTGGATTGACCTGGGCAATGTGAAGAACCTGGCTCAGGTTGAGATCAACGGCAAGCCGCTGGGCGTTGTGTGGCACACTCCGTACCGCGTGGACGCGACGAGCGCGCTCAAGCCGGGCGCGAACGAGATCACCATCAAGGTGACGAATGCGTGGGTCAACCGGATGATCGGCGATCAGCAGCCGGGCGCAACTGCCTATACGTTTGCAGACGTGAAGCCGTACCACGCAAACTCGCCGCTGCTGGCGTCGGGACTGCTCGGGCCCGTGCGACTTTACTCTGTCTCAGGACGGTAAGGCGGAACCGACTGCGAGCAAAGATAGAAGAGCGATGGCCTGCATGATGTGCAGGCCATCGTCTTTTTTGTGCGCTGCATCGTGCTGTTCTGTTGCGGGGAGCGATCCATTCAGGAGAGCTTGTCTACTGCCGTGGCGAGATCGAAGTCCTTCGCCGTCAGGCCACCGGCGTCATGCGTGATCAGGCCGAGGCGTACGCGGTTGTAGCGAATGTCGATGTCAGGATGGTGGCCGGCCTCTTCAGCAAGATCGCCCACGCGATTCACAAAGCGGAGCGCGGCGCGGAAATCCTTCAAGACAAAGGTGCGCGTTAATTCACCGTTTTCAACCTGCCAGGACGGCAGGGTACTGAGGCGTGCAGCAAGCTCAGGGCCGGAGTACTGGTACATCGTCGCACCTCCTCGGGGCAAGACTCTGCCCGGTCCATTGTGCGACCGGGCAAAGAAATTGTCTACGACGAGAGGATGACATTTGACCGCATCGGGCCGGAACCGGTTTCCCGGCCCTGGATGCGATTACGTCCAACTGAAGCCGCTCTTTGCGAGCGGCAGGGTGCGCACGCGCTTGCCTGTGGCGGCAAAGATGGCATTGCAGAGGGCCGGAATCACAGGCGGCAGAGCCGGTTCGCCGAGTCCCGTGGGCGGGTTGGGCGTGATGCGCCATGAGATATGCATTTCCGGTGTCTGGCGCATGCGCGGCAGGCGGTACTGCGGATAGTTGGTCTGCACCATCTGCCCGCCGGTCATGGTCGCTTCCAGCATGGTGTGGCCGATGCCTTCCACAATCGCGCCCTCCACCTGTGCCCTGGCGCCGGAGGGGTTGATAATCTGGTGGCCTACATCGGCCACGGCCCACACCTTGTTCACGCGGATGCCATTGGCGGCGTCCACGGTGACTTGAACGACCTCGGCACAATAGCCCAGGTGGCATGCGTAGGCAGCAATGCCCATGCCGGTGCCGGTTGCGTTTTTGCGATTACGCCAGCCGGACTCCTCTGCGACCTGCTGCAGCACTCCGGCAAGCCGCTCTGGACGGAAGACGTAGCCGCCGCGGTTGCGACGGGCCTGGTCGTCCGGGCTCTGTACAGGCGTGGCCGCCAGCAACTCCAGTTGCAGATCCAGCGGATCGCGCCCGGCGGCGTGCGCCACTTCATCCAGGAAGGACTGGCCGACGAAGGCGATAGCGTTGGCGCCCGGCGCGCGCATGGGGCCTGTGCGCAGCCACAGCGGCATGGCGGAGTGGCCGATGAAGTAGTTGGGCACGCGGCCGGATGGAAATTCATCTGCGCCAATGCCGGCGGATGGCGCGGTGCGTTCGCCCTGTCCAAAGGTGACCAGGTGCTGACGCCAGGCCACAACTTTGCCCTGCGCATCGAGGCCAGCCTTCATTCCATGCCATCCGGCGGGACGATAGGCGTCGTGGAGGAAGTCGTCTTCGCGGGACCAGAGCACCTGCACGGGCGCTTTCGCTTCACGCGCGATCCACGCGGCTTCCACCATGTAGTCATTCATGAGCCGGCGGCCAAAGCCGCCGCCCGTGCGCGTCATGTGGATGGTGATGTCGCCTTCGGCAATGCCCAGCTCGCGGGCAACAAGGCGACGCCCGCCGCCGGGAGCCTGGCTGGTGGTCCACAGTTCAAGCTTGCCGTTGTCAAAGCGGGCGGTGGTGTTCTGCGGCTCCAGCGCGCCGTGCGCCAGAAAGGGATAGGCGTAGGTCGCCTCCACAACTTTGGAGGCGGACTTGAATGCCGCGTCCACATCGCCGTAGGTGCGCAGCGTGTGAATGGGCGGCTGCTTGAGCAGTTGCGCCGCGTTGTTGTCGAATCCCTGACTGCTTTGCGCGGCAGCGGTGGGCGAACCGGCGGCGGTGTCCCAATCTACCTTCAGCGCTTTGCGTGCGGCCTGCGCCTGCCACCAGGTATCCGCCACGATGGCGATGCCGGGTTCCAGTCCGGGGTCGGAGTCCACGACCGGCCCGCCGCGGACACTGCCCTCCACGATGAACGCGTGGCGCACGCCAGGCATGGCTTTGATCTGGTCCAGATTGGCGCTCTTCACTTTGCCCGCGAAAACGGGACATTTCTGATAGACGGCGTGCAGCATGCCCGGCAGCGCGACATCAATGCCAAACAGCGGCTTGCCGGTGAGCAGAGCGGGATTGTCCACGCCGGAGGTGAATTTGCCGATGATCTTGTAGTTCTTCGGATCCTTCATCTGCAAGGATGCGGAATCGGGCACGGGCAGCGCGGCGGCGTCGTCCGCCAGCTCGCCATAGTCCAGAGAGCGCTGACTGGCGGCATGCAGCACGCGACCGGCCGCGGTGGAGCACTCCTGCGGAGGCACGCCCCAGCGATGCGCGGCGGCCGTAATCATCAGCTGGCGTCCGGCAGCGCCCACGCGGCGCAGGGGTTCCCAGTTGAGTGGTGTGGACATGGAACCGCCGGCAAACTGCGCTCCATAGGCGTCCTCGTCCAGGCTCGCCTGCTCCACGTGCACCTGGCTCCACTCCACGTCCAGCTCCTCGGCGATGAGCATGGGCAGCATGGTACGCACGCCCTGGCCAACTTCAGGGTTCTTGGCTTGAATCGTGACTTTGCCGGTGCGATCAATATGGATGAAGGCGCGCGGCGAAAGCGCGGGCCGGCCACCGTCCGGCTGGCCGCCGGCCAGGGCGCGCGCGAAGGGTTGATCATAAAGGCTCAGCGCCAGGCCGCCGCCCGCCAGAGCGCTCAACTGCAGAAAATGCCGCCGGTTCAATGCCACGGGGTATCCCTCCTGGATGGGCTAGTCGCGCAGCGCCGGGGTCATTTGCCCAGCTGCCCGGTGAATGGCTTCGCGGATGCGCGCGTACGTGCCGCAACGGCAAAGGTTGCCGTTCATGGCGGTGTCGATTTGCGCGTCGGTGGGCTTGGGCGTGTGCTCCAGCAGCGCGGCGGCGCTCATCATCTGGCCGCCCTGGCAGTAGCCGCACTGGGGCACGTCGATTTCATCCCATGCTTTTTGCACCGGGTGCGTGCCGTCGGCTGAGAGGCCTTCCAGCGTGGTAATTTTCGATCCCGCCACGTCGCCCACATGCGTAATGCAGGAGCGGATGGCTCGGCCATCCACAATCACCGTGCACGCGCCGCAGGAGCCCACGCCGCATCCGAATTTGGCGCCTTTCAGGTCCAGATGTTCGCGCAGAACCCACAGCAGCGGCGTGTCGGGCGCGGCATCCACTTGCATGGTCTGGTTGTTGACCGTCAATTTCAAAGACACAAGCCCTCCTTCTATCGTGCCGCGGAGCAGAGCAGTCTGCGGGGACGCGGCGACTTGAACAGTCTCAGCCCGTGATGAACTGTCGGCTGTGATGCGTATCACAGCAACGATGAGATTCAAGTGCACTCGAAGAAATGATGAAGGCCGACTGATGTGGGGCGCAAGGCACCTTGATGCAGGCAGAGATCGCGGAGTTAGAAGTATCCTTCGGGGTTCTCCATGATTTTTTGCAGATTGTCGAGCTGCACCTGCAAGACCTGAAAGAGATCGCCAAAGCGACCTGTAAGGCGGAAGGAGCTGCCGTCCGGTTTGTGTACTTTGCGATCAGCCGAACTGGCGCTGATGACGTGGGTAAAGGCAACGGCGGCTCTTGCGGAGCGTGGCGCAAGGAATGCCTCAGTCTGCGCGCTCCACTGCTTGACGTCTTCAACCCACTTCATCAATTCAGGACCGGGATTGGACATCTGGTTGGGGACGGAGGATTGTAGTTGACGGCCGCGAGCCATCAATGGAGCAAGGGTCTGCGCCGTCCTTTCTGCCCGGCGCTTGTGCAACCAATCGGGCAGCTCAAGCCACAGGATTGCCACAAGGATGAAGAAATCCACAATCAGGATGAGCCAGTCAATGCCGCGTGTTTCAACGAAGAGGCGGTCGAGAGCACCCATGGAAGCGGCTCCTGGAATGGCTTATGGCAAGCCTGCGGAACATAGTACGCCGTTCTTGAGACGCAGCGTTGAACCAGCCGGAAGCCTGTGGAATTTGAATCGCAGGCACCACGGGCCACGAGCGGGACTGGAGGCGGCGGGCGCAGAGGACTACTTCGCAGCCGGATGACCCACAATCGGAGATGCGCCGTTCAGGTAGGCCGGGTCCATTGACGCAATATCCACGCGATAGCTCACACTGTTCATAGTGGGAAAGTTTGCTGGGACCTTCTGCGTGACTTTTCCTGTGGCGGCCCACTCCGTGCCGCGCTGGAAGAGGGTGATGAATCCCACGCAACTCATGGCGGCCGGATCGTGGCCCATCGGGGTGTGGAAGATGCGGCCTTTGCCGAAGCGCACCACCATCACCATGGGCTCATCGTGGCCCGTCCCTTTGTTCTTTGGGTCGGAGTGCGCGGTGGCCAGCACGGTCATGTTTTTGCCGGGCCCGCGCAGGGAGTCGTACAACTCATCGGGCGCATGCATCCAGACGGGCGGCAGGCCGCGCATGATGGGATGCTGCGGCGCGTGCGAGACGACCTGGAACGGAAGCCGGGCTCCATGATTGCCCGCGGAGCCGGGCGCGCTGTCTGAGGTGAGCTTGCCATCGTTGAAATACCAGTGCGGGCCGGCCTGCTGATTGCGGCCACGCCAGCCGCCGACGCCGGTCATCAGGTTGTAGGCCGGCCAGTTTGGAAACGCATTGTCTGCGGCATGCACCACCACAAGGCCGCCGCCGCCGCTGACGAACTGCTCAAATTGCGCGCGCAAAGCCTCAGGCCAGTCGGGCGTATCGTAATTGAAAACGATCACTTGATAATGGTTGAACTGCGGATTGAAGCCGCTGAAGTCTGCGCCGCTGGGCGGAGCGGTCGACACGGTGACCTGAAACAGGCCGGTCTCTTCCAATTCTTCGCGCAGTACGGGCGTGGTCAGCTTCCAGTTATGCCAGGGGCCGCCGCTTTCTCCGTCGAGCAGCAGAACGCGAATGGGGCCGGCCGCTGCGGCATGCGCAGGTGGGGTCTGTGCATCAGTTCGCAATGTGGGAAGCACCAGCATCACGAGAATTGCGGCAATTTTGAAAGTCTTCATCGTGCTTCTGCGAAGTGCACCCCAAGCATACGCGCAGGCCCGGCAAGCCACAAACCCGTTTAAGCATCATTGTTTGCACGTGTTTTGTGCATGACTCGGGCTTGTTTCCGCATGGGCTGTGCTTCTCCGCGTGTTCGCCGGAAAGGCTTGCACGCCGCGGCCTTGATGCGCGGGCATTGCGCAGGGCTGGGCACAATTGTGGTTGACCTGCAATCGAAGCAACACTATAGTCAGTGACATGAGTCTGTGCTCCATGTCGGCGGTCTGTTGCGCATGTTGTTGTGCGCCGCGCCGGACTATGGGGTAAACCAGCCTAAGTAAGACTCAGTACGATATTCCCCTGGCCCGCGCTGCAGATTTTCTGCTGCCGCGGGTTTTCTATTTTCAGCACAAAACGAAACGGAGAGTTTGCATGACAGCGACAGCGATCGCGGACAGGTCAGCGGTGCCTCTGCATGAGGACGGAAAGCGCGCGACGGCGGTGGACCGGTTCAACCACATCCAACTGCTTGAAGCCGAAAGCATTCATATTCTGCGCGAGGTGGTTGCGGAGTTTCAGAATCCGGTGATGCTCTACTCCATCGGCAAGGACTCGTCGGTGATGCTGCGCCTGGCACAGAAGGCCTTCTATCCCGCGCCGATTCCATTTCCCCTGCTGCATGTGGATACGGGCTACAAGTTCGACGAGATGCTGGAGTTTCGCGATCGCTATACGAGCGAGCTGGGCGTGAAGCTGATCGTGTGGCGCAATGAGGAAGCGCTGGCCGATGGCGCGAATCCTGTGCGGCTGGGCACGCAGCGCTGCTGCGGTCTGCTGAAGACGCAGGCGCTGCTGGACGGGCTGCGCGCGCACGGCTTTGACGCGGCCTTTGGCGGCGCGCGCCGCGATGAGGAAAAATCGCGAGCCAAGGAGCGCATCTTCTCCTTCCGCGACAGCACCGGACAGTGGGACCCGAAGAATCAGCGGCCCGAGTTGTGGAACCTGTTTAATGCGCGCATCGGGCTGCGCGAGAGCATCCGTGTGTTTCCGCTCTCCAACTGGACGGAACTCGACATCTGGCACTACATCCACCTGGAAAAGATTCCCATTGTGCCGCTGTATCTGGCGAAGGAGCGCCGGATGCTTGTGCGGGGCGACAGCCTGATTCCAGTGGAGCAGTCGTTTGTGCAGGGCCTGCCGGGCGAGGAGCAGTGGGTGAAGTGCCGCCTGCGCTCGCTCGGTTGCAGCCCCTGCACCGGCGCAATCCGTTCCGATGCGGACACGGTGCCGAAGATTATCGCCGAGCTGATGGCGGTGCGGAACTCCGAGCGCGCCAACCGCATTATCGATCACGATCAGGACGGTTCCATGGAGATCAAGAAGCGCGAGGGCTACTTTTAATGAGTTTTGCAGAGGAACAGTTAGATGCGGCGGCGAGAGGCATGGCAGTGGACGATCTGGATGCGCGCATCGAGGAACAACTTGAGGCGGAGCGCGGCAAGGACCTGCTGCGCTTCAGCACCGCGGGCAGCGTGGACGATGGCAAATCAACGTTGATCGGCCGCCTGCTGTACGACTCACGCAACGTCTACGACGACCACGTGCGCGCGGTGACGCGCGACGCCGCCATTGATTTCGCTCAACTGACGGACGGACTGCGAGCGGAACGCGAGCAGGGCATCACGATCGACGTCGCGTATCGCTATTTCTCGACGGCGAAGCGCAAGTTCATCATTGCGGATACGCCGGGCCATGAGCAGTACACGCGCAATATGGCCACGGGCGCATCCACGGCAGATGTGGCGATTGTGCTGGTGGACGCGCGCAAGGGCATCCTTGACCAGACGCGGCGTCACGCCTGTATCGCATCGCTGCTGGGCATCCCCACGGTGATTGCGGCCATCAACAAGATGGACCTGATGGAGTTTTCGCAGGAGGTCTTCGAGCAGCATCGCCGCGACCTGGAAGCACTTGCCCAACGGCTTGAGATTCCCGAGCTGATTCCTGTTCCGGTGAGCGCGCTGGAGGGCGACAACATTGTCCATCGCAGCCAGCGGATGCCCTGGTATACGGGCCAGAGCCTGCTGGGATTGCTGGAAACCGTGCCGCTCGCAATCGAGCGCGCGCATGCCGGGCTGCGTTTTCCGGTGCAGCGCGTACTGCGTCCGCACCAGGATTTTCGCGGCTTTGCAGGACAGATCGCGGCGGGTACGGTGCGTCCGGGCGATGAGGTAGTTGCACTGCCGTCGGGCTTTCGCACGCGCGTGCGTTCCATCTCCACTTGGGATGGCGAACTGGACGTAGCGAGAGCGCCGCAGTCGGTCGTGCTCACGCTGGAAGACGAACGCGACATCAGCCGCGGCGAGATGATTGCCTCGGCCAGTGCGCCTCCGCACAGGACCACGCGCTTTGAGGCGACGGTGGTTTGGATGCACGCGACGCCGCTGCGCGCGGGTGCAACCTACCTGCTGAAGCACACCAGCCAGACCGTTCGCGCGCATGTTGCGGAGATCCGTTCGCGGATCGACGTGGAACATCTGGAAGAGCGTGGGACGGATCAGCTCGCGCTCAACGATATTGGCCGGGTGGTGATTGAAACCAGCAGGCCGCTGCTGGCGGATACCTATCGCGAGAGCCGCTCGACGGGCAGCCTGATTCTGATTGATTCGGCGGACAACGCGACCGCGGGTGCGGGCATGATTCGCTCCATCACGGATGCGGCGGAGACCACAACCACTGTGGCGCAAGCCTCCGGCGCGCTGATTACGCTGGGCGCGCGCCCGCATCTGGCCGCGGAACTGGAGAGCGCGCTGCTTGGCACGAATGTGCTGGTGCTGCGCACGCGGGCTCGCGGAGTGCGCGCGGAGCTGCTTGCGGTTGCGCGCCTGGGCGCGGTGGTGCTGGCGGAGAGCGATACCTCCGGCCCGGTGCTGCTGACAACCGGGGATGCCGGCGCGGCTGAAACGCACGTGCTGGCCGGCGAGCAGGCCACGGAAATTCTGAATGAACTTCAACGCCTGGGAGCGATTCCCACTGGAGACACCGACGATGACGCAGTTACCCGTTGAGATTGAAGAACGCGCAAGCGCGGCGCGGGAGTTTCTGCGCGAGCGTGTCGCAGGAGCGCGGAATGTCTGCGTGACAAGCAGCTTTCAGGCGGAAGATGTTGTGGTCCTGCACATGGTGCGCGAGATTCTTCCCGAGGTTCCAGTGCTCTTTCTTGAGACGGGTTATCACTTTGCTGAAACGCTCGTCTATCGCGATCGCATGGCCGCGGAGTGGAATCTGAACCTGATCAACGTGCTGCCCGAACGCACGGTGGCAGAGCAGGAATCCGAGTTCGGCATTCTGCACCAGAGTGCGCCGGACCGCTGCTGCGCACTGCGCAAGGTGGAGCCGCTCTTCCGCTCGCTTGCCCCCTATGGCGTGTGGATCACGGGCCTGCGCCGCCAGCAATCGAAGTCGCGCGCCAACCTGCAACCGGAGGAAAGCTTCACGCTGCCGGGCGGGCACACGCTGGCCAAGCTGAGTCCGCTGGCGGAGTGGAGCACGCGCGATGTGTGGCTGTATGCGGCGGCGCACGAGATTCCGCTGCTGCCGCTTTACGACAAGGGGTACACGAGCATCGGGTGCGAGCCCTGCACGAGCCTGCCCTTTGACGCCAACGATCCACGCTCCGGACGCTGGTCCGGCCGCAAGCTGGAATGCGGCATTCATCTGCAGGCCTCGTAAGCCCGGGAGAACACGATGGAGATTCTTCTGGGTTTTACCATCGCTGCGTTGATTGCGATGACCGGCGTGGGCGCGGGCACCATCACGGCGCCGCTGCTCATTCTTTTTCTGCATCTGCCGGTGGAGGCAGCGGTGGGCACGGCGCTCGCGTATTCAGCTGCGGTCAAGCTGGTGGTGGTTCCGGTGCAGATCTGGCGGCGGCAGGTTTCGTGGCGCATTCTCGGCGTAATGCTGATAACCGGCATTCCCGGTGTTGTGCTGGGCAGCGTGCTGTTCAAGCGCATGGCGCGCAGCCAGGGCAGCACGCTGTGGCTCTACCTGGCGCTTGGCAGCATGATCGCGCTGTGCTCGGCGTGGTGCATTTATCGGCACTTTCGCCCCGCTGATGCAGGCGGCCACCGGCCTTACCGGCCGAAATGGCTTGCGCTGGCGATGCTGCCGGTTGGCGCGGAGGTGGGCTTTTCTTCGTCGGGAGCCGGCGCGCTGGGCACGCTTGCGCTGCTGGGCTTTACGCCGCTGGATGCGCCGCGCGTGGTGGGAACAGATCTGGCCTTCGGTCTGTGCATTGCGCTTGTGGGCGGAGGCATGCACCTGAGCCATGGCGGAGTTGACCCCGCGCTGCTGAGCCGGCTGATTGTCGGAGGCCTGCTTGGCGCGCTAGCGGGCAGTAGTCTTGCGCCGCGCATTCCGGCGCGCGCCATGCGCCTTGCGCTTTCGGTATGGCTGTTCGGGATGGGCATGGAGCTTTGCTGGCATGCGCTGGCCGGAGTACGCGGCTGACAAGCGCCAAGCCGCCAGGGTGCGCTGTGCGCACCTTGCCAGCGCAGCGTCCGGCTGGCGATACTGCCAGAGGCGCTTCTCACGGCCGCCAACTTTTCCAGGCGAGAATCCACATTGACGCGAGAGCTTTATACAGCACGTCTGGCGCGCAAGCAGTGCATCTCCGAATCCGCGCAATGTTTCCACTTTGAGTTTGTGCTGGATGCGCTGGAGCGCTTTCCGTTCACTCCCGGCCAGTTTGTTTCCGTTGTGGAGCAGGATCCGGGCGGCAAGGAGCAGACACGCGCCTACTCCATTGCCTCGGCTCCTAACGGCAACCGCTTCGACCTGTGCCTGAACCGCGTGGAGGGCGGCTACTTTTCAAACCGTCTCGCGGATCTGCCCGATCTGCCTGTTGAAGAAACCGTCCAGATTCAGGGGCCGCTTGGCTATTTCACGCTGCGCGAGCCCATCACGGATTCCATCCTCGTGGCAACGGGAACCGGCGTCGCGCCCATGCGCGGCTTTCTGCAGTGGCTGTTTCCTGCCGATGGTCCCGAACGCAGCGAGGGCCGTGCGATATGGCTCGTCTATGGCACGCGCCATGAGAGCGAGCTGTACTATCGCCGGGAATTCGAGGCGCTGGCAGCGCGTTGCGCGAACTTCTACTATTTGCCCACGCTCAGCCGCGCACCTGAAAGCTGGACGGGCCTGCGCGGTTATGTGCAGGAGCACGTGGAACGCATCGTGAGGGAGCGCGCCGCGCGTCTTGGTCAGCCTCTTCCCGTTCCGCCGCCCGACACGACGATACCCGCGGCCGAACTGAGCTTCGATATTCATGCGTACATCTGCGGACTCAGCCCGATGATCGCAGCCGTCCGCGATCGCCTGAAGGCCCTTGGCTGGCACCGCAGGCAGATTGTCTCAGAGCGCTACGACTGAGTTTTTCGTTTGGAGATGGACGAACAGCAGGCGAGCGGAATGGCTACAGATTGAACAGCTCGCGGAGCCGCCTGGTCTGCGCGCGGCTTACGGGAATCTCAGTCTGCTTTTTGTCATTCATGCGCAACTGATAGCTTGACTTGAACCACGGCACCACTTCGCGGATGTGATTGATGTTCACCACAAAGCCGCGATGCGCGCGCCAGAAGAGCACCGGGTCGAGCAGCTCCAGCAGGTCCTCAAGCGTGCGGCACTTTGACTGGCCTTCAAAGTGCTGCGTGACCACGCGAATCACGCCTTCGTCAATGGCGGCGTAGCAGATGTCTGCTTGATCTACGAGCAAGAGGCGGTTCTGCGCCTGGACAATGAGGCGGGCGGGCTGCGGCACGCGCGATGCGCCCTGCGGCCGGTTCAAAAGACGCAGCAAGGCGTCAATATGCGACTCCGGCAGTGCTGCCGTTCCCGCTCCGCCGGCCAAGCGCGCGCGTACGCGCTCGAGCGCCTGCTGCACACGCATACGGTCAAAGGGCTTCAGCAGGTAGTCTACGGCGTTCACGTCAAAGGCGCGCACGGCGTACTGGTCATAGGCGGTTGCAAAGACGATCTGCGGCAGGGGCTCGGCTTCCTTGCCCGGCCGTGCGCGGTGGAGGTCCATCAGTCGCTGCAGCACGGCAAAGCCGTCCTGCCCCGGCATCTGCACATCCAGGAAAACAAGGTCGGGGTGGTGCTCTTCAATCAGGTTCACGGCCTCGATACCGTTGCTGCCCTGTGCCACCACGTCCACATCGCCCACTTCGTCGAGCAGGTACTTGAGCTCGTCGCGGGCCAGTTGTTCGTCGTCGATGATGAGCGCGGAGATGGGCATTTATATATCGGCAGCTTGATTGTAGGAAGGCTGGACAGCCCGGTCAATGAGGTCCGCAGCGGCGCGTTCCCCGCAGCGTTGTGAAATGAGGCGCTTATTCGCCCAGAACCTGCAGGCGTGCCGGCATATGGTCGCGGGAAAGTTCATGGCCGCAGCGGGTGCAGTATTGGTCAGTGGCGCGCACCGTGCGGAAGCAGTTGCCGCAACTGGCCGTGAGTTGGAAATTGCATTGCGGGCAGAAGTGGAAGTCGCTCTGCACATGCGTGGCGCAGGCTGGGCAACTGGAGACCAGGGGCGCGCGCAGCAGGAAGTACAACACAGCGCCGATGCCGCCCGGCATCACAAAACAAATCAGCATCCAGAATCGCGCGCTCATGGCACGGCGCGGGGCGTCCTTGCTGACAAAGCCCACCATGAGGAAATAAACTGCGGCCAGCAGTCCCCAGGAGAGGTTGAGATAGATGCGCAGGCCAAGAGGCGCAGTGTGGTGCTGTTGCTGGGGAAAGACCACCCAGAAGTAGTACTCGACAAGCACGAACGCAGCGACGGCAGCCATGATCGACCAGATCGGGATCAGGCGCGTGTCGTGATCGGCGTGGATGGATTCAGGAATACGCATGATGCAATCCCTCCTTAGAGGGCCTCTTAAGAGATTAAGCACAGCTTAATCCCTTACTGGAATGGACGGAAAGGTTAATAAAGAAGTTGCGCACACTTTTTAAGGCGTTCTTTTCAGGGTGCTTGCCGGGGGAGTCAGGGCTGCTTGCGCAGCCATCCGGCGAGCAGCGCCGCGGCCAGCAGAGCCGTGCTGATGAAGAAGCCCCACACGCTGAGCTGGCTCAGCAGGCTTGCCAGGTGCCCCTCTTCAACCAGCGTATCCACCATCCACCAGACCGGTGGTCCGACGATAAAAAAGACCACCAGAATGGCCGCCAGAGCCAAGGCGCGATTCCGCTTGAGTCCGGCCTTCCGCTCCTGAATCACGCCCAGAGACGCCATCACAACGCGGCGGGTATGGTGGGCAACTTTGCAGTCCTGGGCGGCATGGTGACCGGTGAGGGCAGCAAGCATGTCCTGGCGGGCATTTGCGTTATTGCCTGCACCTGGAGCTGTGCCGGTTGCCGCCGCTGAGGTCTTCACACGGCCCCCTGGCGATGCGCATGAGAGCGCTCGATCTTGGGCTTGATGGCGGCGAGTCCACGGTAAAGTCTTGATTTTACGGTTGAAAGCGGGGCGTGTGTCACCTTGGCAATCTCGTCCAGTGACAGCTCCTCGTGGAAGCGGAGTACCAGCACCTCGCGGTACAAGGCATCCAGTTGCAGCAGTGCCGCGGCAATGTATTCCCGGTCTTCGACGTTTGAAAACCGATCGAACGGGGACGGCTGGTCGTCGGCTACTTCGCAGTACATTGGCCGGTCGTCTTCGTTGCCGGTCTCAAACATCTCGTCCAGGCTGGACATGGTCCGCTTGCGCCGCTGGTCGATCATCAGGTTGCGGGCGATGGTGAAGAGCCAGGTCTCAAACCGCGCCTTGCCGTTGAACTGGGATCCGCGCGTCAACACGCGCATCCAGACCTCCTGAAAGAGATCCTCTGCCATCTCGCGATTTCCGGACAGGAACAACAGGTACCGCAGCAGGCGGTGTTGATAGCGGACGATCAGCGCGTCCAAAAGCCCGGCATCCTGGCGCTTCAGGCCCTCGGCAATTGCGAGGCTCTCCTGCCGCACCAACGCTTCAGCTTGCGTGGCGGAACTGGGAGCAAATAATGAGCGAATCGCTGCGCCGGTACTCATGCTGAGTATTTAGACGAGAAAACTGTCTCAGAAGCCGCATAAAATCGACTTCTGAGACAGAAGAATTATACAGTTGGCCTGAAAACCGTGTTTGGGTACTGCCGCAGCCGCCAATCTTCTACACTATCCCTCATGGAAATTCTCTACGGCCTGCATCCCGTGGAAGAGGCGCTCAGGGCCGGCAAGCGGCGTTTCGATCATGTGCTGGTGGCGCGCGAGCGCCACGACGAACGGCTGGCGCGGCTGGTCACAGAGTGCCGCGATGCCGGTGTCCGCGTGCGCCAGGAGCCGCGTGAGCAGTTGACGCACCTGGCCGGCACGCCCACGCATCAGGGCGTGGTAGCGGTCGTCCGTCCGCAACAGGCTCTCAGCATTGAAGATATTTTTGCGCCGCCTGCCGGGCCGCCGGGAGCGCCGCGCCCGGCCCGCCTGCTGCTGGCGCTTGACGGCGTGGAAGATCCGCAGAATCTTGGCGCTCTGCTGCGCGTGGCGGACGGGGCGGGCGTGGATGGCGTGGTGTTGACCGAGCGCCGCTCCGCTCCTCTGAGCCCAGTGGCCGTGAAAGCCAGCGCCGGCGCGGCGGAGCACCTGCGCATCGCCCGCGTGGTCAACCTTGTGCGCGCGCTTGAAGACCTGAAGCAGCAGAATCTATGGATCATAGGGCTGGACGAACGCGGCACTGAGGATTACGACCAGTTTGATTTCACCGGGGACTGCGTGCTGGTGCTGGGCCGCGAGGGTGCCGGTCTTCATGACCTTGTGCGGCGCACCTGCGACCATCTGCTGCGGATTCCGATGGCGGGGGGCGTGAGTTCGCTGAATGTTTCGGCTGCGGGTGCGGTGGTGCTCTACGAGGCCTTTCGCCAGCGGCGCAGCGCCGCGCAGCCGGCGGCCGGCGCTCGCCCCGATGCGGCCGGCGCGTCCAAACCAAAGAAGCAGAAAGGCCTGGGTTCATGAAGTTTTCTTTAGCCAGGACACTGGCAATCGCAACGGTTGCCGCGGTTCTGACGGCAATTCCATGCGCGGCGCAGACCGGCTCCCGGCCCAGCCAGAGCGGCTCCACCGCGCAGCAGCCGCAAAGTCCCAAACCCGGCGGCACGGTCATCTTTTCCCGCTCTACGGACGAGAGCGGCGCCACCAGAACGCAGGCAGGCCCCGCAACGGTCCTTTTGGCCAAGGAGCCCATCGCGGATGATGCAGACCGCCGGGCCGTTACCTTTACCGACCTCGATCTGGATGTCCACCTGCAGGAGGCCGCGCATCGCATCGCCGTCCGCGCACTGGTGACCGTGCGCAATGACGGCAAGACGCCGCTCAAGCACATTCCGCTGCAAATTTCCTCTTCGCTCAACTGGGAGCAGGTTCGCGTTGGCGGCCAAGACGTGTCGTTCCCTGTGGCCGTGCTCAATTCTGACGCTGACCACACCGGCCAGTTGCACGAGGCAGCCGTTCCGCTGGCGAAGCCGCTCGCGCCGGGCGCCACGCTGCAACTGGACGTGACCTACTCCGGCGCCGTAACCCCGTCAGCCCAGCGGTTGCTGGCCGTGGGAACACCGGAGGCTCTCGCGTTGCGCTCGGACTGGGATCAGATTACGGTGCCGTTCACCGGCCTGCGCGGCTTTGGCAACGTGGTCTGGTATCCGGTCTCCAGCGTCCCGGTGATTCTGGGCGATGGGGCGCGCCTGTTTGACGAAATCGGCATGCACAAGCTGCGCCTGTCCGGGGCGCATTTCCGGCTGCACCTTACGGTCGAATTCCCCTATGGCGAGCAGCCCACCGTGGCCCTCATCAATGGCCACGCGGCTGCTCTTACCGTGGCCACCGCAGGCGGTTTTGATCCTGAAGTGGACGGCATCGCCACGGCCAGCCTTGACAGCGCCGCACTCGGATTTACCGCTCCAAGCCTCTTTGTTGCCATTCGCAAGGCGCACCCCGGCGCGAACCTGACCGCCTGGACGCTGGCCGAAAACGAGGTTGCCGTACAAAGCTGGCTGGATGCGGCCACGGCGGTGACTCCCTTCGTTGAAGACTGGCTGGGCAAAACCCCGCGTTCCCAATTGACGCTGCTTGACCTGCCGGACCCGAAGGATGCGCCTTATGAGACCGGAGCCCTGCTGGCCATCCCTCTTCATGAGGGGCCGGCGGACCGGCTGCAGGACGTGCTTGTCCATGCCCTGACGCACGCCTTCTACGAAGGCAGCACCCAGTCGCCGCCCGCATGGGTCAGCGAGGGCGTCGCCACCTTTATGGGCACGCTCTGGGTTGAGAAGCAGCATGGCCGTGACGATGCTCTTGGCGTGCTGGAGGCCGACCGCCCGGCACTGGCGCTGGCCGAGCCTGCAAGCCCCGGCGAGAGCTCCGGGCAGCCGCTGGGTGTGGCTACGGCCCCCATTTATTACCGCACCAAAGCGGCTTATGTGCTTTGGATGCTGCGGGATATGGTTGGAGATGAGGCGCTCTCCAGTGCCCTGCGCGCCTACGACCCAGCCAAGGATACCGGTTCTGGCCCAGGCGGTGGCTTGCTGGAACAACTGGTGAAGAAGGCCAGCCCCGGCAAGGATCTGTCGTGGTTTTTTGCCGACTGGGTTGACGCGGACAAGGGCCTGCCCGACCTGCGTATTGAGAGCGTCTTTCCCAGCCCGGCGCAGTCCGGCGCGTGGCTCGTGGCCGTGAACCTGTCCAATGCCGGGTATGCCGCCGCGGAGGTTCCCGTGACGGTGCGGACCGCCAAAACCACCGTCACCGAGCGCGTGCTGATTCCCGCGCGGGGCAAGGTGGTGAAGCGGCTGCTCATCATGGGCAGGCCGACGGAGGCACAGGCGAATGACGGCACCGTGCCGGAAACACAGGCCAGTGTGCATGTTACGCACCTCGAGGACCCGGCGACGGCTCCCACTGCCCCCAGCCAGCCGAATCCGTTTCCGCAGTAAGCGCGGAAAGACGATTCGCCGCCTAAATGACGCATGTGCGGCGAAGCGACCCTCAAAAAAGGGGGGGGAGGGGGGTGCGGACCGGGCACATCCCTGACAGATTTCTGCTCACCCATTTCCAGTGTGCCGGAACGAGGGGAAATGATCTGCAAATTGGCGGAGGAATTTTTGGGGCGGCTGGATGAGGTTTGTGGTTTCCCACCCTGTCGCTCGCTGGCGCGATCGACAAGGGTGGGGCAACCGAAAGGTTGAGCGTAAGTTTGAGGCTTACTCGTCCTTCTTTTCGTTGCGGGGTTTTACTTTGAACCAGATGGGGGTGCCTTTGAAGCCGAAGGCCTCGCGGATCTGGTTTTCGAGGAAGCGCTCGAAGGCGAAGTGGAGCTTGACATCGCGGTCGGTGAAAAGGACGAAGGTGGGCGGCGCGACGGCTGCCTGCGTCATGTAAAAGATGCGAACGCGTTTGGCCATTGGCACCGGCGCGCGCTGGAAGTCGATCTTATCGAGGAAGCGGTTCATCTGGCCGGTGGTGACGCGCTTGCGCCGCTCGGCGGCCACGGCTTTGACTTCGTTGAGCACCCGGCCAAGGCCCGTTCCTTCAAGCGCGGAAAGAAAAATGACCGGCGCGTAGCTCAGGTATTTGAGCGCCGAGCGCAGTTGTTTCTCGAAGATTTCGCGGTCGGCGGGCGGCTTGCCGTCGGTGCGGCCGGTGGTGACGGCGTCCCACTTGTTGACGATGATGATGACGCTGCGGCCGCTCTCGTGCGCATAGCCGCCGATGGTGGCGTCGCTGGCGGTCACGCCCTCGGTGGCGTCGATGACGAGCAGGGCGACGTCGGCGGCCTCAAGGTGGCGGCGCGCCATGACGACGCTGAGCTTTTCTGCCATGAGGTGCGTTTTGCCCTTGCGGCGTATGCCTGCCGTATCCACGAAGCGCAGCTGGCTGCCTTCGAACTCGACGACCTCATCGACGGCGTCGCGGGTGGTGCCGGCGATGGGCGAGACGATGGCGCGGCTGGTGCCGGTGAGTGCGTTGAGCAGCGTGGACTTGCCGACGTTGGGGCGGCCGATGATGGCGATGGAGGTTTCGTGCTGCTCAAACTCGCCGTGGGTGCGGTGCAGGCCGGGCGCCTGGTCTTCGGACTCTGATTCCGCGGGCGCTTCGGCGGCGGCTTGCGCTTCAGTTTCGGCGGGCGCGGGAATGGCGTCGCTGATGGCGTCGAGCAGGTCGCCGATGCCGAGGGCATGCTCCGCGCTGATGGGGAAGACGCTGCGGATGCCGAGGCGGCGGAAGTTCTCCGCGGCGAGGGCCATGGCCTCGCCCTCGACCTTGTTGACGGCGAGGAAGACGGGCTTGCCGCCGCGAATGAGGAGCTTGACCAAGTCGTAGTCGGGGCTGGCCAGCTCAGTGCGCGCGTCGACCACGAGCACGAGGGCGTCGGCGTCGGCGAGGGCGACCTTGGCCTGGTTGTAGATTTCGGTGGGGATCAGCTCGGGGTCGTCGGGCACGATGCCGCCGGTGTCGACGAGGCGGAAGTGGCGGCCGGCCCACTCGTACTCGCCATAGATGCGGTCGCGGGTGATGCCTGGCTCGTCGCCCACAATGGAGCGGCGGCTGCCGGTTAGACGGTTGAAAAGGGTGGACTTGCCCACGTTGGGGCGGCCCACGATGGCCACGAGCGGCAGCGCTTCCGCGCCGGCCCTGGCCGGAACAACCGATCTGCGATACGTCGGCAAAAGAATCTCCTGGCACGAATCTTATGGGCCTTCGCCTCTGGCCCGGCGCGCATAACTCTCTTCCTATTCTATGGCCTGCGCAACTCTTCTATACATCGGTCTTCGGCGGCGCTACACTACGGGGCACATTCCCCAACCGCAAGGAGGTTGCTCGCATGCCCAAGTACGTGATTGAGCGTGAACTTCCCGGCGCCGGTTCGCTGCCGGCGGAAACCCTCACGGCCATCTCCCAAAAGTCCTGCGGCGTATTGCGGCAGCTTGGTTCGGAGATTCAGTGGCTGCACAGCTATGTGACAGAGAACAAGATCTATTGCGTCTACATTGCGCCAAACGAGGAGATGGTGCGCGAGCACGCGCGGCTGGGGGGATTCCCCGCCAACAGCGTGGCTGAGGTGAGGACGATCATCGATCCGACCACGGCGGAAGGCTGACTGCCTAAGCTGCTTTCAGGTTGACGTGGCGGCCCCTGCGCGGGGGCGGTTGCATCACTATGATGGAGAAAGCACCCGGCCCCGATGCCCCCCACCGACACGACAACCCGCGCCTTGCCCACTCTGCACGAATTTTTTGCGCCGGGAGGGATTCTGGCGCGCTCTGAGCTGCCGTATGAGTACCGGCCGGGGCAGCTTGAAATGGCCAAGGCTGTGGAGCGCGCGCTGGCCGAGCGTCGCCACCTGATTGTGGAAGCGGGCACGGGCACGGGCAAGACGCTGGCGTATCTGCTGCCCGCGCTGCGCACGGGGCAGCGGGTGATTGTGTCAACGGGCACCAAGGCGCTGCAGGATCAGCTCTATTTTCGCGATGTGCCGTTTCTTGAGTCGCTGCTGGGCGGGCTGCGCGTGTGCTACATGAAGGGCCGCGCGAATTACCTGTGCCGGCACAAGCTGGTGGCGCTGCGCAATCAGCCGATCCTGAGCGGGCTTGAGGAAATTGACCAGTACCGGCAGATTGCCGAGTGGGAGCAGACGACCGAGACGGGCGACCGCTCCGAGCTGGCCGGGCTGCCTGAGTCGAGCGCGCTATGGCACAAGCTGGATGCGCGTTCCGAGGCCTGCCTGGGCACGACGTGTCCGGACTACCAGCGCTGCTTTATCACGGAGATGCGGCGCAAGGCGCTGGAGTCAGACATCATCATCGTGAATCACCACCTGTTTTTTGCCGATCTCGCTGTGAAGCAGGAGGCGGCGGGCGCGCCGGATGCGGGCGTTCTGCCGGAGGCCGCGGCGGTGGTGTTTGACGAGGCGCACGAGCTGGAAGAAGTGGCGTCGAGCTACTTTGGCCTGTCGGTGAGCAACATTCGCTTTGAAGAGTTGGCGCGCGACACGGATGCGCAACTGCGCGGCAAGGAGGGCTCGGGCAACGTGGCTCCCGTGACGCAGCAACTGCGCGAACGGGCGCGGATGTTCTTTGCCGGGCTGCCGATGGGGGGCGATGGCCGCCAGCCCTTCGCGGAGCGCGAGGAGTTTCTGGAGACTTCGGGCGACCTGTACATGAGCGTGCGCGCCTCGCTCAAGCGGCTGGAGGCGGAGATCGATGCGCTGAAGGGCGTGGATGAGGCGCCGGGACTGAAGAAGCGCGTGGTGCGGCTGCGCACAGAGCTGGAGTTTCTGCTGGAGTCGAATGCCAGCAACATGGTGTATTGGCTGGAGCGGCGCATTGCGGGTGCGGGAACGCAGAACCAAAGGTCTGCCATGCGCACAACGTTTGTTCAGGCCACGCCAATTGATGTTTCAGAGCTGTTGCGCGAGATGGTGTTTGAGTCGATTCCTACCGCGGTGCTGACATCGGCCACGCTCACCGTGCAGGGCGGCTTTGAGCACATCCGCAAGCGGCTGGGACTGGCGGAGGCGCGCGAGCTGGTGGTGCCGTCGCACTTTCGCTACGGTGAGCAGGCGCTGCTCTACCTGCCGCCGGAGATGCCCGACCCGCGCGAACCCGATTTCGTCGAGGCCGCAGCGGAGTGCATCCGGCGCGTGCTCGACATTACGCGGGGGCGCGCGTTTTGCCTCTTTACGAGCTACAGCCAGATGCGCGCGCTCTACGAGCGGCTGATGCCGGTGCTTGATTTCCCCATCCTGCTGCACGGGACGGCTCCGCGCAAGGCGCTGCTGGAGCAGTTCCGCGACACGCCGAATGCGGTGCTGTTTGGCACGTCGAGCTTCTGGCAGGGCGTGGACGTGCAGGGCGAGGCGCTGAGCTGCGTCATCATTGACCGCCTGCCCTTTGCCGTGCCGAACGACCCGGTGGTGCAGGCGCGCATGAAGGCGATTGAAGAAGCAGGTGGGCGGCCGTTCTTCGACTACCAGGTGCCGTCGGCGGTGCTGACGCTGAAGCAGGGGTTCGGGCGGCTGATCCGGTCGCTGGAAGATCGCGGCGTGCTGGTGCTGCTGGACCCGCGCGTGCGCAGGCAGCGATATGGGCAGACGTTTCTCAAGAGTCTGCCGCCCTACCGGATGACGACGAGCATCACGGATGTGGAGATGTTCTTTGAAACCAAGACTCAATGATGTGTGGATGAATTTGAGGCCGGACTCTGACGTTTATCCGGGAAGGCTGCAATCTGCCACGAATGCGCAAATCGTATCCAGCCTATCTGGATAAGTGACTCGGCCGGGAGGCAGCAATTGCACATGCCGTTCATCGCAATGCGGAGGACTGCGTCCACAGGAGAGAAAAGACACGGCAAGCGTAAATCCAGAACCCGCGATGCGTCGAAATACTTCAGGCCCGATTCGCGTCGATCAATGCATGTGCCGTGCGCCGGAGCAAAGGCGTTGCCTCACCAGGCTTGAAAATCTGCGAACTCACAAATGCGCCATTGATGAGCAGCGAAAGCTGGCCGGCAAGTTCATCCGGCCGGGCAACACCCAGCCGCTGGGCGATGTCTTTCAACCGCCTCCGCATCTCGCGTTTGTGCGCGGAGGCAACCTTGCGCGCCGGATGGTCAAGCTCAGGAAACTCAGCGGCCACATTGATCTGCGGACAACCGCGATAGTTTGACCGCCCGGCGCGCTCGCCGATCCATGCAAGATGGGCATCCAGTTCGGCGGCTGCATCGCCAGCGTGCCTGCCGGCAACGCGCTCCCATGTTCCCCAGAAATCCGCATCCTCGCGTTCGAGAAACGCTGCAATGAGGTCGTCTTTCGTGGCGAAGTGCCGGTAAAGGCTCGTTTTCGCGACCCCGGCTTTCTCAACGACCAGATCGACTCCCACGGCCCGCACGCCCCGTTGATAAAAAAGCGCGCACGCTGTTTGCAGGATCTTCTCCCTCACTTCGGCAGGATTGCGGGTATCTGGCATTGCGGCTGACTTCGGCATTGGCCCTCCATCGAACTTGACCTGCGCAAGTTGCTCTTGACACGCTACAGACCTGTACGTACTATACCAGATACAGACAGGTCTGTATCGTATTACAGGAGCCGATAATGAACCCAGAAAAGGATCGAGAACCGCATCCGGTCGTCGTCGCCGTATTTGGAGCTGCCGGGCACACCGGGCGCTTCGTGGTTTCGGAGTTGCTGCGCCGCGGCATCATGCCCATCGCCATTGCCCGGAGTTCCGCCGCACTCGCTGAGGCAAACCTTTCCTCGTCTCGAATCCTGCGCCGCCAGGCAACGGTTGACGACGAGGAGTCACTCGACAAGGCGTTTGCCGGAGCGCATGCCGTCATCAATTGCGCCGGCCCGTTTCTTGAAACAGCCGATCCGGTGGCTGCCGCTGCCATTCGCGCCGGCATCCACTATCTCGATCTCTCCGCCGAGCAGCCAAGCACGCTCGCCGTACTGGATAAATACGACGATGCGGCAAGAAAGGGAGGGATTGCTGTCGTTCCTGCGATGGGGTTCTATGGAGGCTTTGCGGATCTGCTGGCCACAGCCGCGCTCGGCGATTGGGACCACGCTGACACCATCGACATCATGATCGGCCTCGATTCGTGGCATCCTACGCGCGGTACGCGTATCACCGGCGAGAAGAATATCGCGCGGCGCCAGGTGATTACGGAAGGGCGGCTTGTCCCCGTGACCTTGCCCGCTGCGGAGCGGCTCTGGGAGTTTGCCGATCCACTCGGCAGCCAGGCCATGGTCGAGCTGCCGTTCTCCGAGATTGTTCTTATTGCGCGCCACGTCAGGGCGGCCGAGCTCCATACGTATCTGAACCGCATTGCGCTGGGCGACGTCCGGAATCCGGCGACTCCGGCGCCGAAGGCCGCGGATGCCACGGGACGTTCGGCGCAGCGCTTCATCGTGGATGTAGTCGCGCAGCGGGAAGGAATGAGCCGGCGCATTCGCGCACAGGGGCGTGACATTTACGCCTTTTCGGCGCCGCTCATCTGCGAAGGGGCAGCGCGGCTGCTTGAGGGCAGGTTCGGCAGCGCCGGCGCGCAGCCGCCAGGGGCCATCTTTGATGCGCAGGAGATTCTTTCAGCGCTCACGCCCGAGCATCTCACACTCGAAATGACGGCAGCATGATCCGTTGCGACCTATAGGCCTCCTCCATGAGTGCGTCATCGCCGAGTCACTCATTCGGCAGGGATAGGGAACGATAAGCCGACATTTCCAGGAGCAATCGGTCCACACTGAATGACCTAGCGGTTTTGTGCGAGCCTCTAGCTCACCCGATTGACAGCAAGGAGCCGATGCCACAGCAGAGTCAATGAATAGGTGGTTTCCAACCTTCTTGGCAGCCGACTACTGCTGTGTGAACTTGAGGATCCTCGGGCGAAGTAATTGGGCAGTGTTCGGTCCGCGTTTGGTTCCCGGGGCGATGTAGTCACGAATCCCTGCCCAGAACAAGCCGAACAGGGTTGGATCCCCTATCGCATTGGTCTGGCCCTGCGCCGGCACCATGTTCGGATCGATCTCGGTGCAATCTTGCTCCCTCTCGACCAGTTGTGCGTTGATCAGCTTTGAGCAGTCGCGTGTAAAGTAGTGAACGAAGAACTTATCGGTGTTGGCCACAATATCCTCGTAGCTCTTCGCAGAGCCCTTCAGGCCAACATCGGTGACGCCCGTTGGTGCGAGATATGTCGAACCCGCATTCACCGATAAGCCCACATACATTGCATTCCCCGTTTCGGTGGCAAGAGTGTCAACTACAGCGTAGATCTGGTCGGAATCGAGTGGAAGGGGACTCGTACCGAACAGACCCGCATCAGGCTGGTCACCGCACCACATATTGATCTTGCGGCAGTACGGACCGGCCCACCCAAAGTCCCGCAGTATATCCGCCATGAACGATGAGGCGGGTGACGGCTGAGCGCAGTCGGCGCTGTGAAGGCCCAGAGTCGTTTCAGCACGGTTACACACCGCATTGACCAGGTTCTGAAGGTCATTTGCCAGGTAGGCCTCGCTCACTGCCATACGCTGGTCATAGGTCAGCAGGCCGTAACGCTGCACCGGGCCCAGAGAGGACGGGGCACGCACCCGCATCACCTTTAGCGGAGTATTGTCTCCTTTGAAGCTACCCCACCACTGCTGCGCCGCGTTCTGATCGTCGGGAATGGCGTATTTGAACAGAGTCCAGAAGTCGATGGCGTTCTTGCTCATTCCAAGCGGACCGATGGGGCCAAAAGCATCTCGGGAGGGAATTTCTTCGGTGAAGATGTCGTCGTCGGAAACTCCCTCGGCCTGCAGTACGCGACGCAACGCCTGGTCCGTGCTGGTGCTCGGGGTGATGATGAAGTACCGGTTCTTGCCGAATGGGTCACCAGACCTAAGCTGCATGAGCACATTGTTGACACTCTCTCCTAAGGTCGAGAGACTCCAGATTCGCTCCGCCCCAGGGTCATCGGGTGGAATCGTGCTGAACACATACGGCATAGGAGGGTGGTTCGGCGTGTTCGCCCACTGGTTGTAATCCTTGGCCTTCCATTTCCCGTGCTGGCTCCACTCGTATGTCACCAGGCTCATGTACTTTCCCGGAGGCGGCATCTGGCCGTAGACCATCACTGCGTCTCGTGGGTCGAGGCGGTAGACCGGAGTGTAGCCAAGCCGCACCTCGCCGAAGGTGTTCGTCGGCGTCGGCCCGATGTATTCATCTGGCCATGCCTTAACCACCGGAATTACGTACGGCGACACCGGGTTGTTACCGAAGCAGCTATGCAGTGCGGGATATGTGTAATTTGCGCAGGCGTCCTTCTCGTACAGGATCGTGTAGCCGTCGCTGACCTGGAACCCGCCTGCCGTAAGGTCGCGGACAAGCATCTGAGTAAACTCATCGACGGCAGGTTCTGCAACACTCTGCTGGCCCTTTTGCGTCGCGATGTCTCTTTGCGCCGGTGCAGCCAGTGGAGACGCCCCAACAAGTATCAATGTCGATACACAAAAACATCCGAACCTCAACTTGGCGCTGGTCACAATTTGCCCCTCTCTATGTCAGGTCTGGGGGAGTGTGCGACGAACATTCTGCTACTCAAGTCCTAAGATGTCTGTGCCTCGCGTCACTGTGCCACGTGAGCATCACTGAACGGCAATTGCATAGATCACGGCTGCAATCGGCGCTGTGAATTGGGTAAGACGCTCATCATACGCAGTTTGCCCTGGTTCGAGCAGATCGGTCCCGGCAAACGGGCTTCGGTCCTGTGATCCTTCGCGCGACTCAATGAGCGCATCCTCGCCAAGTATCCCAATGAGCCGCGATCCGTGGCTGCGCACCCCGATAAGCGGGTTGGCCTGTTGGCGAAACCAAGGATCGCACTTCGAACAAAGCTACGTGAGCAGGGCATCTTTTTGTCGAACGAGCGCGTAAGTTGCGACCAGGGCGGCGGTGAATCCCGCTCCGGCACCGACTGCGAGCGACCAGCGCGAGCCGAAGTGGTGGGCAACCCAACCGACGATCGGAGCGCCGATCGTCATTCCGCCTAACGCAACGCCAACCCGGAGCGCCATCACTCTACCGCGCATGGATGGTTCTGTCGAAAGCTGCATGATGCTGTTCGTACCGTTGGTGAAGGTCAGGGCAGCCGCGCCGCTGACAGCGAGAGCTGCCGCGAACCACCAGTATCCCGGGGCGAGTGCGGCGAATGTCCAACCCAGCCCGAAGACTCCGGCCCCTATCGACAGCGACGATAAGCCAAGTTTCTTTTGGCCGGCGACGAACAGCGCTCCCGAAAGAGACCCAGCAGCCATGATAGAGGAGAGCAAGCCAAAAGCACGCGAGTCAGAGTGGAAGACGTTCACGGCCATCGTGGAGATGAAGATCGGAAAGTTCAGTCCAAAAGTACCGATCAGAAACAGGATGATCAGTATCACCCTCAGTTCCTGTCTTCCCCACACATAACGAAACCCTTCAAGAAATCCGGATGCGGTACGGTGTGCTCGAGCGCTGGCACGCAGCTCAGAGAGGCGAAAGAACGACATGGAAAGCAGAACTGCGGCGAAGGAAAACCCGTTGAGAACAAAGGCCCAGCCGATTCCGAGTTTTGCGATGAGCAAACCGGCGACCGCAGGACCAATCATCTGCCCGGCGTTAAAGGATGTTGAGTTCAATGCCACGGCATTTGGCAGATCCGCATCGCCGACCATCTCCGCCACAAAGGTTTGCCTGACCGGAGCATCGAGCGCAGCAGCAGAACCGGAGAGGAAAGCAAACACATAGACGTGCCAGAGCCGGATGACTCCCTCAATTGTGAACCATCCCAGGACAAGCGCTAGTACGCCCATCGTTGCCTGCGTCAGCATCAAAAGCTTGCGCTGATTGAGGCGGTCCGCAGCTGATCCCGTCCAGGGCAGCAGCAGAAGCTGCGGCGCGAACTGCAAACCCATCACAATGCCCAGCGCAGACGCGTCGCGATGGGTGAGTTGCGTGAGCACCAGCCAGTCCTGCGCGACGCGCTGCATCCAGGTGCCGATGTTGGAAACCACGCTGCCGGCCGTCCACAGGCGGAAGTTGAAACTCCTGAGTGAGCGAAAGGTGCCGGACAGCGGATTCATCATGCGCGCGACGATGTGTTGCCTCCATGGAACTGGCCGAAGTGGCGCGCCGAAAAGATGCTGACAAGTAATACGCCGAGGCCGAACGGGAGGATGTGGCTTGTCGCACGAGGATGGAAATCACCGACACGCGCGACCAGCAGATAAGCAACTACCGCGTTGAAGAATCCCCACACAACGTTGACCGTCGCAGAGGAGAGCCCTTGCCCCGGTGGCTTGGCGAAGGGGCTTTGAAAACTGCGCCCCAAAGTGCCTGCGACAAAGTGAGGCACGGCATTTGCCGCAAGGGCGCCGCCGAAGAAGTAGGAAACGAGATGAATCCAGTTCATTGGTTCAAACTCCTTTTGCCAGCAGATCAATCACTTCCTGGGTCGTGCCCGTTTCGCCGAGACGAGGAAAGACGTTCCTGATGCTGTACTCATGCGCTTCCTGGCGGATATCGGTCATTGCATCGAGTGCGAGAGTTACGTTGAAGCCCTGCTCGTAGGCCTGACGCGCCGTTGCCTCAACGCCAACCGAAGTCGCTACTCCGGTTACAACCACCTGGGTAACGCCTTGCGCTTTGAGCTTACGTTCAAGATCCGTAGTCGCAAATGCGCCCCAGCTTCGCTTCGTGACGACCATATCGCTCGGTTGCTGATGCAGTTCTGGCAACAGGTTGCTCCAGTCTTCAGAAAACGATATGCTGCTGCGCGGCCCCTGCTCTGTCCTGCCTTGCGGACGTCCAGTCACGTTCACAAGGACGACTGGAAGACGATTCGCGCGGAAAGCATCGATCAATATCCGTGCTCGGTTAATGATGTCAGCGATAGGATGAACAAAGTTTCCGCTGACAATTCCTTTTTGCAGGTCGATCACAATCAACGCGGTGTTGGGGTCGAGCGTTGTAAGCGGCATTGCAGTCTCTCCTCGGCTATAAACGTGCACGGAAACAGGCAGACAGAGCGGGTTTAATCTTCAACCAACCGTGCAAGCAGTGCGAGTGCCTCTTGAAGCTTTTCCTGCTCGTGAACAGAGAGCTTCTGCGAAATCCTCATGGTGAGCCAGTCCTGTCTCGCGGCCCTGCCCTCTTCAAGCAACCTGAGACATTTGGGCGTGAGAGACATCAAGGTCTGCCGCCCATCCACCGGATCAGGTGTGCCTCGCACGAGGCCCGACTCTTGCAACGGAGTCACCACAGCACTCATGGACTGAGGACGCATCCCTTCCGCACGCGCCAGGCCTGACACTGTGGCCGGTCCATCCTGCTCCAATCGAAGAACGACAGCAGCCTGTGATGACGTAAGGGCGCCGCGTCCCGCATGCTCGCGCAAACGCAGTTTAATCTTGCGGAATACCGCGCGAATCTCGCCTGCAAGAACCCGCGCAAGCCCGGCCTGAGTAGAAGTCTTTCGATGACTCACCAGGTCAATATCTCATATAGACAGGTAATATGTAAAGTTTAACTGTATATATGAGTCTCCGCTTTCGTTGTAGAACCTTCTCGTCGCTGATCGGTCTGAGATGCTTGTGCTCAGCAGCGATTCCTGTTTCAGCGGAGCCAGGGCTTGAGCCGGGACTTGAATAAACGCAGCATCGTCAAGTATCCAATGGAGCCGCGATCCGTGGCTGCGCACGGGTTTAGCCTGAATGGCTTTACCGCGATCTGCAAATCCACCCTCAGTCTGCGCGCAGCGCTTCGTTCGGATTCGCTGACGCAGCGCGGATGGCAGGGATCAGCGCTGCCGTTGCCGCGGCCAACGCTAGAATTCCGATCGCAAGCCCCACAGACAGCGGGTCAGCGGTGCCCGTATTAAAGAGCAAGCCGCTAATGACGCGAGCACTCACCAGCGCCGTACCCACTCCAATCGCGAGTCCTGCTCCTGTGAATTGGGCAGCCTGCCAGAGGACGAGGCGCAGGATATGCGTGCGCGTGGCTCCCACCGCCATCCTCACTCCGATCTCGCGCGAGCGCTGCGCAACGGAGTAAGAAAGAACCCCGTAGATGCCAATCGCAGCCAATACGAGTGCGACAAGCGAAAAAATGCCGAGCAGCATGGCCGTCATCTTCTGGCGACCCACGGAGTTCGATAACATCGCATCGATGGTCTGCGCGTTGTAGACAGCTTGATTGGCATCCAATGCATGCACCGCATTCTTTACGATGGACTCAACGCTCGCGGGGTCAACGAAGGTTCGTACAAGCAGAACCTCGTGGAGGCCGAACCCCGGCAGATAGATCTCCGGTTGCGCCTCGCTTGCCACTCCGAGGTCGTGCGCGTCAGAGACCACCCCAACCACCGGGATCTTCTCAGGATGCGGGCTTAGCACTCCGAGGAGGATATTGGCCCCCAACGGATTTCTGCCAGCGAGGTACCGCTTTGCGAAGGCGGCATTGACGACAAAGAATTTGGCGTTGTTCTCAATGTCTTTCTGCTCAAAGACTCGGCCACTTAGGACAGCAAGGCCGAAGGTATGAAAGAAGTCGGGGCTCACGTAGCGGATTTGTGCGACGGGAAATGTCCCCGGCGCGGTGGGGGGCGCGCCTTCAACCAGAAACCGCGTCATCACCTGCGACGGCTTGAGTGGAACAATGCTTGTGGTGGCAGCGGATAATACACCCGGAGACCGCGCTATGGTGTCGAGAAGCTGCTCACAAAAATGATTGGTGACGGGGCTGTCATCGCCATATTTCGGCTCCGGCAGCGCGATCTCAGCGCTCAACAGGTGGTCGGTCCTGAAGCCTGGATCGACCTCCAGCAGCTTCTGAAAACTCCGCGCGACAAGCGTGCTCAGGAAAAGCACCACGACCGCGACTGCGATCTCTCCGGCGACGAGGACGCCGCGCATTCTGCTTCGAGTGCCAATGCTGCCACGCTCTCCCGCGCGCAGGGTTTCAATCACGCGCGGCGATCTATCCATGAGCGGGAACATGCTGAACAAGATTGCGGTCAGCAGGCATGTGAATAACGCAAACAGCAATACTGGAATGTTGATCTCGATCGATTGAATCATCGACGGGGCGAGAGGCACGGTGTGAGCAAGAAGAATGCGCAGCCACGGTAAAACTCCAGCCGCCAACATGACACCAAGTGTGCCGCCGAGGAAACACAGGACAAGCGCCTGGGCGAGGAACTGGGAGAAGAACTGCGTTCGGGTAGCGCCAAGCGCCTGGCGAACGGCAATCTCGCGCCGCTTTGCTGTTGCCCTGACCATCAGGAGGTTGGCGACATTCGAGCATGCAATCAACAGCACGAGGAAGACAGCTCCGAGCAGGCTGAGCATGGCCGGACGCAACCTTCCCACGAGTTCCTCGCGCAGCGGCCTCAGAAGCGCGCCCACGTTGCGGTTGGTGGCAGGGTACGCGGCAGCCAGATGCGCTGAAACCGTCTGCATGTCGGCTCTTGCTTCAGGCAACGCAACACCAGGACGCAGCCGGCCCAGCACCTTCACCGAGTGCCACACGCGGGATGTGCGCGTCTCCTGGTCCAGCAGGGATAGCGGCAGCCACACCTCTCCACCTGAAGGATAGGCGGCGCCGACTGGCAAAACGCCAATGACGGTGAAGGCAGTTCCGTTCAGGTTGACGCTGCGTCCCACGACGCCCGAGTCTCTGCCGAAGTAGCGACTCCACGCCGACGCGCTCAGCAATGCCACATGATCGCTTCCAGGCTTATCGTCCTGCTCGCCGATCAGGCGGCCGATCATCGGCTTGATTCCCAGCACCGAGAAGAAATTGCCGGAGGCAAGGACGCGGTGCACCTGCTCCGCGCGCCCATCCGTTACCAGCGAAACTGTTTCTGGGTTCAGCGTGGAATAGGCCGCGATCTGAGTGAAGCTGTGCTGCTGCGTCTTCCAATCCTCATAGTCGGGATAGGTGGCTTCGATCCCGCCGGTGATTTGCGGGTGGGTCTCAGACAAAGCGATGATGCGGCCGGCATCCTCAAAGGGCAACGATTGCAGCAGAATTGCATAGACGCAGCTGAAGATGGCGGTAGTGACGCCCACTCCGAGCGCCAGTGTCATCACCACTGTCGCCGTAAATGCGGGCGACCTGCGCAGGCTGCGCGCCGCGTAACGGATATCTCGAAAAAGAGTCTGCATTGCCCGACTCCATGAAGGGATAATACGGCATTGCAGATGAGTTCGTTGCGATAAGAAAGGACGACTCAGCGAATGCGGGCCGGGTCATTCTCGACCTCGCTTTGCCGGCAGAAGGCCAGTTCATTGCAAGACCAGGCGTTGCAAGGCCCGAAGTAGCGCTGGCAAAATCGGGCTTGAAAAACGCCTTTGGAACTTGCTGAAATCGCCGGCTTATGCACAATCGTTAGGCATCATATTGAGCCGTGATCCGTGGCTGCGCACTTCGATGAGCGGGTTGCTTGCCACAAGCCGACTTATCAGGAGGGTCAGGTGACGGCATCCGCTGTCTAGGACTGTGCTTCGATGGCGGACAGCATGTATTCGGCGGGCGCTGGACGAGGAGTGAAGATTCCCAGCAGCAACGCCATCAACTCTTGTAGGCTGTCTGCAACGTATGAATTTCAGAAGGATATTCCTTTCTGTAGCGACCTCGGCTTCGATGCTCGTTTGTCTTGCCGGCGTTTCTGCTCATGCGCAGACGGCGCCCAAAGCGGACCACCATGCGCATTTGATGAGTCCCGCAGCGGCACGCCTGCTGAATGAGGGTGCGGGCCGCGGGTCGCGCAGACTCGCCGGCAGACAGAAAGAAGAGCCGTCAAGCGCGTCAGAATTGATCGCTCAGCTCGATGCTGCGGGTATTCGACGCTCGGTGGCAATCTCTGCCGCCTACCGGCTTGGCTCTCCTTTTGTGCATGTTCCCCGCGAGGCCGCTGCGGTAAATGCGGAGAACGACTGGACTCTCCACCAGGTGCAGCTGTATCGGGATCGGCTGGTGGGGTTTTGCAGCGTGAATCCGCTTCGTCCTTACGCGCTGGCAGCTATCCAGTACTGCGCCAGAATCGGTCTGCGCGGTGGACTCAAGTTGCACCTTGCCAATGCCGATTTCCGCTTTGACGATCCCGCACAGGTCCAGCAGCTCGCTAAGGTTTTTGCCGCAGCCGATCGCCTTCGCATGCCGATCCTGATTCATCTGCGCACCGGAGAGACCTGGCAAGGCACACGCAACGTTCAGGTGTTTATGGAGAAGGTCCTGCCTTCGGCCTCTCATGTTCCCATTCAGATTGCGCACCTCGGGGGCTGGGGTGGATACGATCAAGCCACGGACGATACGTTCTCCGCCTTTGCCAAGGTCTGCGCGGAAGATCCTGACCGCTGCCGTCACCTGTACTTCGATATCGCCGCCGTTGTGCTGTCTCCGTCTTTTGCGGAGGCTGCGCCGGGCAGCGACGAACGGCTTCTTTGGGATGAGCAAAAGGACTTTGCCGATGGCCCCGACAGGCTGGCCACAAATCTTCGCCGGATTGGGCTTTCCCGGATAGTCTTTGGCACGGACTGGTCCACTGTGACCGCCGTCCATTACATCGACACGTTACGTCACAGCTTGCAGCTCTCTCCTGCTGAGCTCAAACAGATTTTCAGCAACGTTGCTCCTTATTTTCCGCAGTAGGTATTGATCTTCATACACGGGCTTGTCGTCGCTGAGCAGTTCAACAACCTCGGTTACGGTAGCCGAAGCTGGCACACAAATCAGGATGTGTACGAGCGCCCGCAGCCTGCGGACCTCAAGCAGATCGCCACGGTCGAGGCGATCTATGTGTACAACGCCGCGATGCGCGATCAGATGCTGCCGCGGAAAGCAGTACGCGATCCCCAGGGGGAACAGAAACGAAACATGCCGATAGAGGGCATCTTTCCGGGAGCTGTTCCGCACGCGTCTCCTGACGTGAAGAAGCGAGATAACTGGCGTCATGCGCTGCCAGGTACCGTCGGCGGTGCTGACGCTGAAGCAGGGGTTTGGGCGGCTGATTCGGTCGCTCGAAGATCACGGCGTGCTGGTGCTGCTGGACCCGCGCGTGCGCAGGCAGCGATATGGGCAGACGTTTCTGGCGAGCCTGCCGCCGTATCGGATGACGACGAGCATTACGGATGTGGAGATGTTCTTCGAAACGAAGCCTCGCTGAGCGGTGGAGGCATTGGATGACCGGACTCCGCGGTATTGTCCGGATAAGCGACCATTCAGAAATATGATTCCAACCCTGGCTGCACCCCTGAACGGCTATAGAATTGCGCTTGTGCCAATCGGACGAGTATGACTGAAGCTACCCACGAACTGTCGAGGAAAGACGGACTGATGG
>JAJXZL010000043.1 GCA_021780075.1 Acidobacteriota bacterium | reverse complement strand
CCCATGGCCGCGCGTAGAGAGTTGAAGGCTCAAGTCCATCCATGATCCGTTTCCTGCAAAAAGACAATCGCCTGACCAAGGCCCTTTTCGTCGTCATCATTGCCGCCGCTTCGGTATCGATGGTCGTCTACCTGATTCCTGGACTCACGGGGCAAGGCGCCTCATCCGCGGATACGTACGCCGTGGTGTATCCCCACTGGTACAGCCGCCTGCTTTCTTCGGGCGACTCGATCAGCCAACAGCAGGTGTCGCAGCTTGCGCGCATGCAGGTGATGCAGCGCAATCCGCAGTACGCTGACAATCCGATGATTGTGAGCCTGTTTGAGCAGCAGGTGGGCCAGCAACTGGTGCAGCAGCAGATTCTGCTGGCGGAGGCGGCGAAGCTGGGCATCCACGTGAGCAGCGCGGATGTGCGCCAGTTTCTGCAGACCGGGCCTTCGGGCCAGATTCTTTTCCCGGGCGGGAAGTTTATCGGGGCCGACCGGTACGCGGCGCTGATTCAGAGCCAGTTCGATATTTCTGTTGCCCAGTTTGAAGAGAACGTAAAGCACGACATTGCGATCCGGCGGCTTGAGGCTCTGATTACGGCAGGCGTGACGGTAAGCGACGCGGAAGTGCGCGATACCTACCGGAAGAGCAATACGAAGATCAAGTTTGATTATGCGGTGCTCTCCGCGGACGATTTGCGCAAGCAGATCAATCCTTCGGATGCGGATTTGGAAGCGTTCTTCAAGAAGAACGCCGCGCGCTATGCGAGTGCGGTGCCGGAGCAGCGCAGTATCAGCTACTTTGCGTTTACGCCGGAGCAGGTGCCGGGGGGTGTTCAGCAGCCGACGCAGCAGGAGATTCAGGCTTACTACAACGCGCACCAGTCAGAGTATTCGACGCCGGAGCAGGCGCGTTCGCGGCACATCTTGATCAAGGTGAATCCGGGAGCCGACGCCAAGACGGATGCAGCCGCGAAGGCCAAGGCGGAGAGCATTCTGAAGCAGATTCAGGGCGGAGCGAACTTTGCCGAGCTGGCGAAAAAGTACTCCGACGACCCGGGCAGCAAGGACACGGGCGGGGAACTTGGATTTGCGCAGCGCGGGCGCATGGTGCCGGAGTTCGACAATGCCATCTTCACGCAGAAGATTGGCGATACCAAGATCATCAAGACGCAGTACGGGTATCACATTGTGCAGGTGGAAGAGCGTCAGGCTGCGCACACGCAGCAACTGAACGAGGTGCTGCCCACCATCCAGGCGACGCTGATTCGCGAGAAGTCGGCGGCGGCGCAGGAGAACTATGCGCGCGCACTGACGTCGGAGGCCATCAAGAACGGCCTGGACAAGACTGCGGCGGCTCATCATCTGCAAATGGTGACCACGCCTCCGGTGGGTGAGCAGGGCGTGATTGCGGCGCTTCCAGATGGGTCACAACTGCTGGCCAAGGCATTCCAGTCCAAGCAGGGGGATCCGGCACAGTATGCGCCTACGGGCGAGGGCTATGCGATCTTCCAGGTGACCGGCGTGACGCCCGCGCATGCGCCGACGTTTGCCGATTGGAAGAGCCATGTACTCGACGACTATCGCGGCGAGCAACTGCCCGCGCTTCTGAGCCAGAAGACGAGCGAGCTTGCCGACAAGGCGAAGTCCATGAACGATCTGGCCAAGGCCGCCAAGGCAATGGGCGCGACGGTCAAGACCAGCGACGAGGTAACTTTGTCCGGCCAGGTGCCCGATCTGGGTCAGGTGGGCCAGGTGGCTCCGCAACTGTTTGACATGACGCCGGGCAGCATCAGCGGGCCGATCAATGCGGGGCGGACGGGTGTGGTGGCGAAGCTGCTGGAGAAGCAGGAGCCGAGTGCGGAAGACATGGCCAAGAGCTTTGACCTGATGCGCGACCAGATTCTGGAGCAGCGCCGCGCAGAGGCGTTCAACGTGTTTGCCAGCAACGTCATCAACGATTACAAGAAGCACAACCTGGTGCAGATCAACGCCAAGGCGCAGACTCCGCAGTTCCCGGGCCAGTAGCCTGGCGGAGGAAGGCGTAACGAAAGACCAAGCCCGCATCCACAACCGGATGCGGGCTTTTTTTATGAAGCGAGCTTGATGGCGAGCGGCCCATTGCGTGAAAGCAAGGGTTCGCGGAGATAATGCAGAGATGCGATTCGAGCGTTCATCCGGAGTCCTGCTGCACGTCAGTTCGCTGCCCTCGTATGGAGGGATTGGCGATCTTGGCCCGGCTTCCCATGAGTTTGTGGCGTTTCTGGCCGCATCAAAGCAGCACATCTGGCAGGTTCTTCCGCTGTGCCCGACGGGCTTTGGCAACTCGCCCTATGCGGGCTCATCGGCCTTTGCGGGCAATCCGTTTCTGATCAGCCTGGAGTATCTGTCGGACTGGGGCTGGATTGACGGAGCGCGCATTGCGGGGCTGGCAGGGCGGGGCGGCAACGTGGATTTTGGCGACGTGGAAGCGCGCAAGCTGGCGCTGCTGCACGAGGCAGCGGGAAACTTTCTGGATCGCGGCCGGCAGGATGCGCAACTGGCGGGGCTATGGAGCGAGTTTGAGGAGTTCTGCCGCGCGGAGTCCTCGTGGCTGACCGATTATGCGCTGTATGCGGTGCTGCGCCGCGAGTTCAACACGGGCGCGTGGACGGAGTGGCCGGAGGCTGTGCGCCGCCGTCAGCCAGAGGCGTTAGCCCAGGCCGCATCCACACACGGCCGCGCGCTGGCGCGGGAGCAGGCTCTGCAATTCGCGTTTGCAAAGCAGTGGAATGCGCTGCGCGAGGCCGCGGCGGGCAGCGGCATCCGCATTCTGGGCGACGTGGCCATCTTCGTCAATATGGATTCTGCCGATGTGTGGGTGCATCCGGAGATTTTCGATCTGGACGAGACGCTGAAGCCGACGCGCATTGCCGGGGTGCCACCGGACTACTTTTCTCCCACGGGGCAGCGCTGGGGCAATCCGCTGTATCGCTGGGACGTGCTGGCGGAGCGGGGGTTCGACTGGTGGATTGAGCGGATTCGCCGCGCGTGCGAGCTATATGACATTGTTCGGCTTGACCACTTCAGAGGCTTTGAGGCGTACTGGTCGATTCCCGCAGAGGAGGAAACGGCGGTGAATGGCGCGTGGGTGAAGGCTCCAGGCCTGGAGCTGTTTCGCGCGCTTGAGTCGGCGCTGGGGCCGCTTCCGCTGGTGGCGGAAGATCTGGGCATCATTACGCCGGAGGTGGATGCCCTGCGGTTTGAACTGGGCATGCCGGGGATGAAGGTCATCCAGTTTGGCTTCAGCGATAAATCCGCGCACATGCATTTGCCGCATGAGTACACGCCTGAGACCGTGGCCTACACGGGCACACACGACAATGACACGACGCAGGGCTGGTGGCAGACGGCAGGCGAGCAAGAACGCGCGGCGGTGGAGGCTTACGTGGGTCCAGTGTATGAGCGGCCGGTGTGGCCGCTGATTCGCGCGACGGCGGCGAGCGTGGCACAGATGGCGGTGTTTCCCTTGCAGGACCTGCTGGAAATGGGCTCGGAAGCGCGCATGAATACTCCGGCGATTGCGGCGGGCAACTGGAGCTGGCGCGCGCCGGAAGGATGCCTGACAGCGGAATTGCGGTCCCGTCTGGCGGCGCTGGTGGAAGTGACCGATCGGGATAACGACCCGCTGGGCGGCTAGCACATAGCGGCCGCTGCGGGAAACTGATTCCGCCTCGTGATTTTTGTTGGAGGCGGGCAAGCTTGCTATGCTGGCGGCAGATGGAAACCGCTGCGATTGAAACCCACGGTCTGACGCGACGCTTTGGCGCACTGACAGCCGTAGAGGATGTGACGCTGAGAGTGGATCGAGGGCAGTTCTTCGGCTTTCTTGGGCCGAACGGCGCGGGCAAATCCACCACAATCAAAATGCTTACGGGGCTGCTTGAGCCGAGCGCGGGCACGGTGGAGATTCTGGGCCAGCCTTTCGGTTCTGGAGCGCTGGACCTGAAGCGGCAGATTGGCGTGGTGCCAGAGGGCATGGCGCTGGCGGGCCGGCTGACAGCGCGGGAGTATCTGCGCTTTGTGGGCCGCATGTACGGGCTGGACCGCGAGACGACAAATCGCCGCACGGATGAACTGCTGGAGTTCATGCAACTGGCCAATGAAACCAGGAAACTGGTGACGGACTTTTCGCACGGAATGCAGAAAAAGCTGGCGCTTGCGGCGGCGGTGATTCACGGGCCCAGGGTGCTGTTTCTCGACGAGCCGTTCGAGGGCGTGGACGCCATTGCCGCGGGCATGCTGAAGAGCATGCTGCAGGGGATGATTCAGCGCGGGGCGACGATCTTCCTGACCACGCACGTGCTGGAGATTGTGGAGCGGCTTTGCAGCCATGTGGCCATCATTCATCAGGGGCGGCTGGTGGCCAACGGATCTTTGGAAGAACTGCGTGTTGGCGTGGCCAGCATGCTGCCGGGCGCCGAGAGCAGCCAGAAGCTCACCCTGGAAGAGATTTTTCTGTCAATCGTGGGCGCGAGCGGGCGTGAGCAGGCTCAGGAGCTGTCATGGCTGGCATAGGCGAGGCCGGACAGGCTGGCCAGTGGGCAGGGCCGTTCAACCGCCTGGCATACGCGCAATATGCGGCGCTGGCCGCGATGCGCTGGCAGGTGCTGACACACGGACTGCGCTCCACTGAGGGTCTGTTTGAGCTGGGGGCGCGCGGCCTTTCATTTCTGGTGTACGCGGTGATGGGTCTGGGCCTGGGCACGGGCCTTGGCGTGTTGGCGCACTCCCTTGTCTCGAAGGGGAGCTGGGAGTTGCTGCCGATTCTGTTCTGGGGAGTTTGCTTCCTGTGGCAAATGGTGCCGGTGGCGCTGGCGTCGTTTCAGCAGCAGTTCGATATGAGCAGCCTGCTGCGCTTTCCGGTGAGCTTCAGCGCGTTCTGCCTGCTGTATCTGGTTTTTGGCCTGGCGGATATTTCCACAATGATGGGCGGGCTCTGCAGCTTTGGTGTTTTGTTGGGAGTGGCGCTGGCCAGACACGACTTGCTTGTCTGGATGGTGCTGGGGCTGGCGGGCTTTGCGGCGTTCAACATCCTGCTGGTGCGCGTGATTCTTGTGTGGATTGATCGCTGGCTTTCGAAGCGGCGAACGCGGGAGATTATAAGCGCGCTGTTTGTCCTGTTTCTGCTGAGCCTGCAACTGCTGAATCCCGCGCTGCATGGGCGCAAGGCGACCAGGGAAAGGGATTCCGAGGCGCAGGCCGCAGCGCAGCGCTCAATGGAACACGAGATGGAGCGGGTGCTCAGCGTTGTGAGCGCAGTGCAGCAATGGCTGCCGCCGGGACTGGTTGCGGTGGAACTGAAGGCTGCGGCAGTGCACAAGCCCGCGCGCGCGCTGGGCGCACTGAGCGGGTTGGGGCTCTATGTGCTGGCCGCCGGAGCGCTGCTGGCCGTGCGGCTGCGCGGAGAATTTCGCGGCGAAAGCCTGAGCGAAGTGGCGGCGCAAAACCCAGCGCGGAAAGAGAGCGTGGCATGGCTGCTTGATGGCGGCGGGCCTGTGGCCGCAGTGATGGAAAAGGAGCTGCATACACTGCTGCGTTCGATGCCGCTGCTCTATATGATTGGCGCGCCAGTGTTCATGGTGCTTGTTCTGGGGGGTCTGTTTCGCAGCAATGCCGCGGTGCCCGGTCATCCGTATTTTCTGGCGCTGCCGCTTTGCGTGGCCTATGCACTGCTGGGGCCTGCGCAGATGATCTATAACAACCTTGGTGCGGAAGGCACGGGAGTGCAGATGCTGTTTCTTTCGCCCACGCCAATCCGGACGGTGCTGCTGGCAAAGAACTTTTTTCATTCATTGATCTACGGCCTGACAGCGTTGCTGGCTGGCATTGTGTCCTGCCTGCTTCTGGGCCGTCCGGATGACGTGGTGCTGGCGGTCACGGTGGCCTGGCTTCTGTTTTCGTTGTCAGCCAATCTGGCGGTGGGGAACGTGATCTCACTCGCCATGCCGCATCGGCTGAACCTGGGACGGCTCATGCGGCAGCGCGGGTCGGCGGCCAGCGCGATGCTGACGATGTTTATTCAGACGATGCTGCTGGGCATTGCCGCGGTGGTGTTTGCGCTGTGTTTATATTTTCGGCTCTTATGGATGGCCGTGCCAATCTTTCTGGTGCTGGCTGGCGCGGCAGTGTTTGCCTGGCTGCGGGTGCTGGACAATGCCGACGTTGTGGCTAACCGGCGCAGGGACTTGCTGATGAGCACGCTTGCGAAAACGGAATAGAGGCAAGGACCTGTGCGCACTGCACCCGCAGCGTGAACAGGCCCTGGCGAATGGATGCTTCCAATACGGCCTTCAGCCTTTTTCCGAACGGGCTGCTGGCCGGAACTGCTCAGGCAACTTTGGCGTGCACGAGCTTGTGCACGGTGGAGTTTGTCACATGACAAAGCTGCAACTGAGGCGCTCCCGCGAGCAGGGGATCGAGGGCCTTGATCACATCGAGATAGCCAGTGCGGTTGTACGCTTCGGCATTTTCCTTGTTATCCCAGAAGCTGATTCCATAGCCGGTACTTCCATCGGATGTGACCAGCATGATTTGATCCACGAAGCCTTTGTGGGTGCGCAGCAGCGGGACGACATTTTTCTCTACAGCAGCGGTCAGTTTCGCAGCGCATTTGGGTTGTAGAGGAAACGTAACGATTCGAGCAAACATGATCCACCTCCTTGCGGCGATTGCTGGGGGCCGGTTTGCTGTGCAAGCGTGACACGCGTCAGGATGCACTGCTGTGATGGTCGTCGCAATGAAGAGTGATGACCCAGGCAGAAGCGTCAAAAAATTTTGTCGTGGTGCAGACAAGCGGCGTGCGTGCCTGTGCGTTCAGACGGATTGAACAGGCATGGCATTGCTCGCGCGAGTTCGAGCGAAGTTGAAGTCAGATGCAGGTTTAACGGCGATTGGCCTGACTTTTTGACATCTGCTCGCAACGGTGCTCGCGATTGTGCCTGCGATTGTGCTTTCAATTGCCCGATGCGCGGCGCATGGATGCATCACTCGAGCAGGTGACTGGAGTCACGGCGCAGCGCGAGCGTGATTTGAAACAATAGAAGGCTGTTTGCCACGCCCAGTGGCAAGGGGGTGCATATGCGCATTCGACGAATGTATTCATTCCTACCGCTGGTTTCACTTGTTGCGACGCTGGCTTTCTGTGGCGCCGCGAGCCGTGCCACTACAACTCCCGCGAATCTGGATCAAGCGTACGAGCATCGAGAAACGCGCGATCTCGTTGTGCTGGTCAGCGATGCGGCAGATTTGGTTCACGCCAAGGGAGAGGCAGCCTTCAGTGACTTGCGCGCTGCGGGCAGTCGATGGCGCCAGGGCGAGATGTATATCTTTGTGCTTGATCCGCAAGGCAATATGCTCGTTCATCCCGATCCTGCGCTTGACGGCAAGAACGTACTTGACTTGCAGGACATCAACGGCAAGCCGATCATCCGCGGACTGATTGATGCCGCAACGACGTTGCCCGACAAGCCGGAGGGCTGGTACCACTACGAGTGGCCTGTGCCGAATGGGCTACTGCCGCGCTGGAAGAGTACGTATGTGCAGCTTGTGTCTGCCCCGTCGGGCAAGAACTACATTGTCGGCGCGGGAATGTACAACGACCGGATGGAGAGAGCGTTTGTGGTGGATGCGGTGAGGGATGCCGCAGGCCAGATTGAAACCCATGGCGAGTCCGCCTTCAAACTCTTTCATGATCCGAGTGGCGCCTACATTGCCAAGGATGCCTATATTTTCGTTTTCAATCCGAGTGGCGTCGATCTGGTGAATCCTGCATTTCCCAATCTTGAAGGCCGTAACCTGATGGACTTGAAGGACACGGAAGGCAAGCAGATTATCCGGGAAATGTTCAGAGTGGTGCAGACAAGCGGATCGGGCTGGGTTGACTACATGTGGCCGAAGCCGGGCGAAAGCGTGTCAACGCAGAAGTCGGCCTATGTAAGCAAGGCGAAGATGGGGGACCAGTGGGTTCTGGTGGGATGTGGCGTGTATCTGGCGGATGCGCCGAAAGCAGCAAGCACGGCGACGAAGATGACTGCGCCGCAACTGATGGCGCTGGTGAGAGATGGCAGCGCGCTGTTGCAGCAGAAGGGAGAGGCTGCGTATCCGGAGCTGCGCGCGAAGGGTTCGAAGTGGTTCAGCGACAGCACCTATTTCTTTGTGTGGAGCATGGACGGGACCAGGGTCTTTCATGCGGCTGATCCGGCCAAAGAAGGACAGAATGACGGCGCCATCACGGACGTCCACGGGAGGCCCTACGGCAGGATGTTCCTTGAAGCGGGGAACAGTCCTGCGGGCGAGGGATGGGTGCACTATATGTATCCGGAGCCTGGGGACATCTTTCCGACATGGAAGTCGACGTTTGTGAAGCGCGTGACGTATCCGGACGGAAAGCAGTATCTGGTGGGTTCGGGCATCTACAACATGCAGATGGACAAGGCGTTCATTGAGGACGTGGTGAATCGCGCTTCGGACGTTGTTGCGAAGGAGGGCCAGCCGGGTTTTGCGAAGCTGCGCGACAAGACCGGGCCGTTGGTCTTCATGGACACTTATGTATTTGTGCAGAAGCCGGATGGAGTTGAGCTAGTGAATGCGGCGCAGCCGAGCCTTGAAGGCAAGGACCTGAGCGTTCTTCGCGATGTAAACGGGAGAGCCTTCGTGAAGGACTACATCACAGCGGCGATGCAGAACGGCAGCGCATGGGTGGAGTATGAGTGGTACAAGCCGGGACAGAATACGACCACGCGCAAATTGACGTACGTGCGAAAGGTGCAGTCGGGGGGCGACACCTATATCGTGGGGTCAGGCTTCTATCCCGAGTCATGAGCGAGCGGCCACGATGAGCGGCTTGCGGGGCTTGCAGAGCGTGAAAGAGCCCTCCGGGTGGAGGGCTCTTTTGCATTGCGTAAAGTGGGTTTTCAGGCCCGGCTAGAAGGGGATGTCTTCGTCGGAGATTTCCGCGGATTGGCCGTAGTCGTCTGCGCCGGCGGGCGGACGCTGGTCAAAGCTGGCGGTGGAACTCGATGTGCTGGATGACTTGGTGTATCCGCCAGAGCCTTCGTCGCGGCCGGAGAGCAGCGACAGGTCATTGATGATGATCTCAGTTCTGTACCGCTTGGCGTGGGTGTCCTTGTCTTCCCAGGAGCGGGTCTGGATTTTTCCCTCAACGTAAAGTTTGGAGCCCTTCTTTACATAGTCGCGAATGATTTCAGCCGTGCGGTTGAAGGCCACCAGGTTGTGCCATTCGGTGCGGTCCTGCCAGTTGCCCTGCGCGTCCTTCTGTCGGTCGCTGGTGGCGAGTGTGAGGTTGGCTACCATTGCGCCGCCGGGCGTGGAGCGGATCTCAGGGTCTTTGCCTACGTTGCCCAAGAGGATGACTTTGTTGACGGATTTTGCCATGTTCGTGCTCTCCTGTTGTTCCGCCCAATGAGCGTGTGTATCGGATCTCGTACCTCACCGGCTATTTGGGTCTGCTGATGGGCTTCCTGATCGCTGGGGAGTTGCCCACAGCTCAAAAGTCCCGCTTGGCTGCGATGGAAGCAAACAGCCCTTTTCAGCCTGCCGGCGAAATCCCAGTATACTTCTGCGTCCCACCTGTTTGATTTTTCCCAGTGCTCATGGCCGCCTTGATGGAGCGCTGCAGGGGATTTCGACGCAAATGCGGCTCACGGACGGGGAGCAATGGTGCTACCAGAGCAGTTTTAATGCGAATTGGAATTCTCTGGCGGGGCCGACGGTTGTAACGCGCCCGAAGTTTGTGTCGGTCATAATGTTGTCCGGATTGAGGAATTGCGCGTGATTGAAGGCGTTGAACGCCTCGGCGCGAAACTGCAGGCCCATGGACTCGCGCAGGGCGAGGAGTTTCGAGGCGCCGATATCCCAGTTATTGATGCCGGGTCCGGTGATGATATTAGGCGCGGAATTGCCGAAGTAGTTGGGTGCGGGCATTGCGAAACAGGAAGTGTCGAACCAGTAGTTGCCGTTGGTGCGGACATTCTTGTTGGCCAGCCGGGAGCGGCCGTTGCACAACTGGTTTGCGCGGAAACTCGTCAACGGATCCATGGAGGTGCTGGTGGCGGCCAAGACACTGAAAGGGTTTCCTTTTGAGAAAGTAGCAATCGTGTCCAGAGTCCAACCGCTCACGATCTGGTTCAAGGCGGGTGCCGTTCCATTCATGAATCGCTTGCCATTACCCAGCGGCAGGTTCCAGACACCGCTGGCAACCAGGCGCTGCGGCACATTGAAGCCTGCCATGCCCTTGTCGCAACTGAGGCAGGTGCCTCGCTGATTGATCCCGACGGGCGCACCGCCCTGCTCGGTGTTACTGAGTACTTTGGACCATGTGTAATTAGCGACGAAGCTCAGGCCGTCGGAGAACTGCCGTTGTAACTTGGCGACGAAGGCATTGTAACTCGAATTTGCCTCATCCGCGGCCATGTAGATATATGTGAACTGTGGATAGGGTCGGACTGACTGGTCGCAGGCGAAGGAGCCAGCCATTGAGCAATCATCGGCATTCCAGCGGATCGGGAGCTTGCGCGACTGCGACCCGATGTAATCCAGCTCGGCGATGGTATTACGGGCGACCGTATGCTGAATGGCCAGGCTCCACTGCTCGATGTACGGCGTGCGCAGGTTGGTATCAAGCGCGAATAGTGTGCCTTTAACATTCTGGGCAAATGTGGGGGTGATGGGCGTCTGGGAGATAGGCGGAAAGACATTCTGCCCGAGGATATAGGTTGGCTGAGGTTGAGACGGACTGTTCGTAATGGATTGGACGATTGCTACTCCGGGGGCCGTGATTGCGAATAACTCATAGAGGGAATTTTCAGCGGGATAATAAACTCCCGCGCCCGCACGGATGACGGTTCCGGGCCAGAGTCCGGGCTGCCATGATACTCCGATGCGAGGAGCGAAGTTATTAAGATCGATGCTATAAACCTCGGGACTTACCTGCCCGAGGGCGGCGTATTTTACCTGTCCGGTCTTGAAGTCGAACGCGTGAGGGTAATTTTTGTTCTGCCCGACGGCGTTGGGCGGCGTGCTGAGGTTCCACGCCAAGCCGAGGTTGAGGGTGAGGCTTGGCAGGACTCTCCAGGTGTCCTGGAAATAGGGCGTGAGTGCGGTCCAGCGAAAGTGAGTGCGCGGCATGGAGGTGACGCTGCCGGTCTGTGGCATGCCGAGCAGGAAGTCTGCGAAGGAGTTGCCGGTTCCCGGTATGGGCGCCAGATGACCGGTGCTGTCTGTGGCCAATTGTGCGGTAAATGTGGGTGTGAACCAGACGCCGCCGCGGGAGTAGAAGTTGGAGCTTTCCTGGACGGTGCGAATGTAGGCGAGGTCTGCGCCGAAGCTCATTTCATGCTTTGCCTTGAGGAGGCTCATGCCTTCGTGCATCTGGAACTGGTTATCGATGTTGCCGATGAGGCCCTGATTCTGGCCGAAGGAGGCGCTTTGCGGATTGGTGGAGAGGTTGAATCCAGCAAGAAAGATGCCCGGAATTCCATTTTGATCTCCAGTGCCAGTGAATCCTATTTTGTTCTGGATGTCGGCCTGGCTTTCACCAGCAAAGAACACGGACGGGCGCAGCCACCCGACGCGAAACTCATTGACCGCGTGCGGGGTGAGTGTGCTGGTCAACTGGATCATGGCGAACTTTGTGTTCAAGGGATAACCGTAGCCCGCGAGAGGGAAAAGGCCTGAGTCCTGCGTGGGCGAATTTTCCCGGACGAACTGGCTGAACAGGGAGTTTGCCGCGTTGAGTGTGACGTCTACGCGGCCGCCGAATTGGTCGTAGTTATCGGTGGTAGGCGGATTGCCGACGACATTCTCAGGGCCGTAACTGGCTGCTGCGCGGTAATAGGCGAGGAGCTTTGTGGCCATGGCATTGATGCGATTGGCGGGAATGATGTTTCCCTGAAAAGGCTGCCTTGTTCCCGTCGCGGGGTCATAGGTTTCCGGGTCATAGATCTGCGCGCTCAACTCAGAGAAGTCACCGGCAAACATCCTGGTAGAAGGCACGGTGGCGTATGCGGTGTTTGAAAGGATCTGGCGGCGGCCCTCGTAATGGCCGAAGTAGAAGATGCGGTTGTGCAGGACGGGCCCGCCTACCGCCCCACCGAACTGATTGCGATGGAATGGGCTGGGATGTGAACCGACGGGATCGAAATACTGCCTTGTATCGAAGGCATTGTTTCGTACGAACTCGAATAGCTCACCATGCACTTGGTTGGTTCCCGCCTTTGTGACCACGCTGACCATACCTGCGTCATTGGGTCCCTCGGATGGCAGAAAGAAGCCCTCGTGAATCTTGAACTGATCGATGGCTGCGACGGAGAGATTGAGCGATGCTTGTCCGAGACGGCTGCCGGCAGTGGATATGCCGTTGATGGAGTAGCCGGTAAGGTCCTGCTCGTTGCCGTCAATGACGATGGTGCGGTCAGGATGTCCAACCTGGAGGGTGGTGAAGTCGGAAACCAGCGTGCCGGAGGTTTGCACGGCGCCGGAGAGCAGGCCCAACTGAAGGAAGTCGCGGCCATTGAGCGGCAGATCGCGTACGTTGACTGGCTCGATGAGCGTACCGAGCTCGTTGGATGTGGGCTCCCAGAGAGACGCGGAGCCGGTAGCGTCGACAGTGACGGTGGTGGAGGTTGCGCCGGCTCTCAGGGTGACATTCTGCGTTGCGCGCTGGGAGGCCGTCACTCTGACGCTGGTCATCGCATAGGATTTGAATCCTTCTTTGGATGCGTCCAGCGAATAGATTCCCGGCTGAACGGAGGGAAAGGCGTAGACGCCATCCTCGTTGGTGCGGGTCGTGTACTTTGCGCCGGTTTCGGTGTTCAGGAGTGTGACGAGGCAGTCCTGAATGACAGCACCTGTACTGTCCTGCACGATTCCCTCAATGACCGATGCGTTTGACTGGCTGAACAGGTGAAGCGAAAACGCGCTGAACATGAAGATACCAAGAGCGATGGCGACTGCGGCCCTTCTCATCCGGAAACCTTTTCTTTATTCGTTGTGGTAGCTCACAGCGGCATCAACAATGGTCGCGATGAATGGGAGGATCCTAAGCGGCAAACTCCAGCGGGATTGGTCGGCGCGAACGGAAGCAAGCGCACGATGGCGCGAACGGCAGGAACCGGGTGTGACAAGAGCGCAGGGCAGACGAATCACAGCTTCTCCACCAACAGCAAGTTTTTTCGGGGAATTGAGGGAATATTAAGCTGCGGCTGTGGCGCGCGCATCGGGATAAAGATGGAAGGGAGAATCCATCGTAAGTTATAGATGAAAAGTGATTTAAATCACAATATCAAAATTGGATTCGCACAGGATGGGCGCGGCGGAGACGGGGTTGTCAGCCGCGGCGGGCGATGGAGCGGTTGCGCAGCCACTTGGCCACGCCGAGGGTGAGCAGAAGGCCGCCGAAGGGGATGCACATGAGGGCAACGATGAGCGCGAACCAACCGATATTGGTGTGTGCTCCGGTGCTGGTAAAGCCGCCGAGCATGGTTTGAAGGAGCAGGGCTGCGAGCAGGCCGGTGCCTACGATGTACGAGCCCCACTGGAGCAGTTCGCGGGTACCGTCGTTGGGCATGGGGCGGCGCGCGGGAGGCATGAGACTCACTGCCCCTGGGCGAGGCGCAGCATCACGTAGGTGATGACGCCGGTGAGGGAAACGTAGAGCCAGATGGGGAATGTCCAGCGGGCGACTTTGCGGTGCTGGGGGATACGGCCAGAGAGCGAGAAGAAGAAGGTGACCAGCACCAGAGGCAGGGCAACCGTGGCCAGAACGATGTGGCTGGCGAGCAGCGAGAGATAGAACGTGCGGAAGGCAGCATGGATGGGGTAGCGCACATCGCCATGCAGCGCGTGGTGAAGGATGTATCCGACGAGGAAGAGCGTGGAAAAAGCAAAGGCGGTGATCATGGAGGCGCGATGCGCCCGGATGTTGCGCGCGCGGATGAAGGAGAAGCCGATGAGGAGCGCGGTGGCGCTGAGTCCGTTGAGCACGGCGTTGAGGGGAGGCAGGAAAGCGAAGCGGACATGGGCTGCGTCCGAGGCTGGATGGATGTAGATGAGCCAGAACAGAAAAGCTGTAGCGGCGGCGCTGATGGCCAGGATGACAACGACGGCGGATTGGGTGCCGGACAGGTTGCTCGATGCGGAGTCGGTCGTCGTCATGATTCCTCAGTGAGTTGCTATAGCGCCGAGCATGAGCGTTGTGAGGAGCAGTGGCAGGTAGATGACGCTGACCTTGAGCAGGTCGCGGGCCAGCATGCGGCTCTCGGTTGCATCGGTGGTACGCAGGATGCCTGCGAAGCGGATGGTGTAGGCGAGGTAGAAGATTCCGAGCACGGTGGCGAGCACGGCATAGGCGGGGCCGGCCAGACCGAGCCGCCACGGGGCCAGGCTGACGGGAATCATGAGCACGGCGTAAAAGAGTGCCTCGACGACGGTGGACCAGCCGTCCGGCTGTACGACGGGGAGCATGCGAATGCCGGCGCGGGCGTAATCGCCGCGATACATCCATGAGATGGCCATGAAGTGCGGGAACTGCCAGACGAAGAGGATGGCGAAGAGGGCGACGGCCGGCCACTCGATGCGTCCGCGGGCGGCGGTCCATCCCAGCATGGGGCCCATGGCACCTGGAAATGCGCCGATGAATGTGGCCAGGGTGGTAACGCGCTTGAGCGGCGTGTATACGGCCACGTAAGTGAAAGCTGTGAGCAGCGCGAGCGAGACAGTGACGAGATTGGTGTGGAGCAGCAGCCACCAGGCGCCGAGGGCCAGTGCGGCGATTCCTGCCAGGATGCCCTGGGTGAGGGAGATGCGTCCTGAGGGCAGGGGACGGTCGGCAGTGCGTGACATGAGCGCGTCAGTGGTGCGCTCGAGGGCCTGGTTCAGCGCTCCGGAGCCCGCAGAGACGAGGCCGATGCCGACGAGGGTGTCAAGCAGGCCGCGCTGGACGCTGGAGATGCCGGACTGCATGGATCCGAGGTAAAAGCCTGCCCACCCTGTGATGACGACCATGCCGGTGACGCGCACCTTGAACAACTCGCGAAAGTCATGGATGAGCATCGCGGTGGTGCCTGGACGCGGCGCATGGATATGCGGGTGTGCGGGGTGCTCGGCGTGTACGGCAAGTTCAGCCGGAGCGGCGGCCTGTGAGGCGGGAGTCATACAGATTGCGGAAGACCTCGACGGCGCGGCTGGGAAGCGATGCGCCTCGTTCCATTTTAGCAAGCGGAAGTGTTTACGGGAGGGGCTGCTTCACACCCAATTCGCTTCTGGCTAGATCGACAATCAGGGGGCGGACGTGGGCGTAGGCCGCCCAGACGCAGGCGGCCCAGCGATGGATCATGGCGTCGCGGTCGGGTCCGGGGTTGGCGCGGAGGACTTCGGCGACGCGGATTGCTCCGCGCTGGGCGGGTAACGGCAGGCTTGGCCACCGCTTTTGGTAACGGGCCATGCGCATGTGGGCGAGCTGGACCTGGCGGCCCGTGTAGTTCCACTCAAGGTGGAGATAGAGGCCGATGAGGCCGAAGGCGAGAGTGATGGGCTTGGTGTGCTCGTCGGCGAGCTGCGCGGCGAAGGCGTCCACGGCGTGCTGGTGGAGGAAGGCCGGGTCGGGTTGTGCCAGCGTGTAGAGGGTGAGCTCGTTGAAAAGGTTCTGTTCGGTGGGCATGAGGCACCTTGATCCCAGTCAGGTGCCGGACGCGGCGCGGAGGATAGCCTCGACGACCTGCTCGGGTGTGAGTGCGTCAACGGGCAGGGAGATGTGGGCGGTGCGGTAAAGGGGCAGGCGGCGCTGGTAGCGGGCGGCGAGATTAGCCTGGTCGGCGAGGACGGGGCGGGTGTTCTCTGTGCCGCTGCAGCGGGCGAGGGTGGTGGCGAGTTCGACTTCGAGGTGGATGAGCAGCGTGCCGGGGGCATTGAGCAGCAGGTCGCGGGTCTCGGGCCTCTCGATGGCGCCGCCGCCGAGGGCGAGGACGAGCGCGTCGCCGGCCGCGAGGCGGGCAATGGTGGCGTGCTCGCGGTCGCGGAAGGCGGCTTCTCCGTAGCGGGCGAAGAATTCTGCTATGGGGATGCCGGCTTCGGCTTCGATGACGTCGTCCACGTCAACAAAGCGCCAGCCGAGACGGCGTGCGACGAGCGGGCCGACGGTGCTTTTGCCGGAGCCCATGAAACCGGTGAGGACGATGCGGCGGGGAGCAGCGGAGCGGGATGTCGACGGTATGCCGGGAGTCAATTGAGTCATTGCAGCATCTTTAGAGGCCGGAGTCTGTCTTTTCAGTATAAGGAAGTGGCGCTGTATTCATTCCCGCTTGTTGTATTCAGAAGGGCAAGAGCAAAAACAACCGCAGGTCTTTCGACTTCGCTGCGCTCCGCTCAGGAAGACACCTCTATTTTTTCAATTCTTTTCCATCTCTTGCGGGAGACTCCACCAGTGAGAAGAACCCAGGAGCCGTGCGAGGGGCAGCCGCTCAGCCGAGGACCATGACGATGGCCCCAGCCGTGATGAGCAGGCCGCCGGTCAGGACGGCGGGAGTGAGCTTTTCACCGAGCAGCAGCCAGGCGAAGACCATGACGAGAGGGACGCTGAGTTTGTCCAAAGGTGCGACGCGGGAGGCTGGGCCGAGTTGCAGGGCGCGAAAGTAGCAGAGCCACGAGAGGCCGGTGGCGAGGCCGGAGAGGGTAAGGAAGAGCACGGTTCGGCGGTCAAGGCTGCGGATTTCACCGTGCTTGCCGAGGCCGATTGCGATGGCCCAGGCAAAGACGACAACCACGCTGGTACGAACGGCGGTAGCCAGGTTTGAGTCCACATGAGCGACGCCCACCTTGGCCAGCAGGGCCGTGGCGGCGGCAAAGACGGCGGAGAGCAGTGCCCATCCAATCCAAGTCATGTTCGTTATGGTACGACTTCCATGCCGCCCGCAGTTGAGTACACTGGAACAGTCATGCGCCTGTTCGCCATTGCGCAGTTCGCCGCGGTTCTGCTTGGGCTCACCGGATGTGGTTATCACACGCTGGGCGCTGCCACGCATCTGCCGGCTGATACACGCACGCTTTATGTGCCGACATTTGCCACGCGCACGGAGACGTACCACACAGAGGCGGTGATGACGGAAGCGGTGATTCGCGAGTTCGCCGCACGCTCGCGGCTCAGGGTGACGCCGGACGCCGGGGGAAACCCGGATGCGGTACTGCACGGGACGATTCTGCAAGAGGTGGTGGCACCTCTGACGTACAACACCACGACGCAGCAGTCGTCGAGCTATCTGATCACCGTGGTGGCATCGGTGAAGTTGACGGGCCGGGATGGCAAGACACTTTACGAGAATCCGAACTACGTCTTCCGGCAGCAGTACCAGGCCACTACAGACCTGCCGACGTTTCTGGATGAGAGTCCGGCGGCGGTGGAGCGGCTTTCGCGGGACTTTGCGCGCGCGCTGGTGGCGGATGTGCTTGAGGGAATGTAAGAAGGGGCGCGTGCGGCGCGGAATATAGAGTTTTAAGCACCGCACGCCTTTTGGGGGAGGGCCAACCACCTTCAAGCCGGGGCGCTGAGAGCGGCCGGCCTGCCATGCGCCCGAGGGTTCGGTTCGGGTGCAATACGTTCAAGTCTCTGCCGGGGGGAGCGAGAAATGAACTGCCTGGAGTTCCAGACTGGCCCCAGTCTAGCCATTGCCCGGATGTGCGGCAATGAAAAACAGGTGAAAAACCCTGCGGAAGCGAATCAAAGGCATTACGGAAGTCCAGGCTGAGGCAAGAGTAACCGGCATTACTTACTGCTGAGTAAACCCAGCTTTGCAGCGGTGTGCTGCCGTTTGCGATGCGGCTCGGCAGACTGTAACGGCCGGGCGTGACGGCCATTGCAGATTATGGCAACCCCTGGCCGGCTGGACTGGCAGGCCGGGGCTGGGAAGGGTATTCTGGAGCGGCATGTACCTTGCCTTCATATCCCGGAGACAGGCCCTTTGAGCGGCACGCGCTGGGGCGCGGAATCTCACCCAGTCAAGCCCAAAACGGGCTCGGCGGGCGGCCCGGGATTCAGTGCCGTGGGCCGCTTTGTGGCGGAGATCGAGGCCGCTGCCGCGGGTACGGGGCATCTGAAGCCGGGCTACGTGCTGGCCGGGGACGAGATTTTTCTTTTGGATCGCTGCCGTGCCGCGGTGCTGAAGGCATTTGTGCCGCCGGAGCTGAAGGATTTCAGCCTGTCTGACCTGGACCTGAGCGGAACCTCCATTTTTGAAGTGCTGGACCGCGCGCAGACACCGTCGCTGATGGCTCCGTTCCAGGTTATTTTTGTGCGCAATGTGCGGCAGCTTTACACGCGCGGGGCCAAGAAGGAAGAATTCGCAGCGCTGGCGCGTTATTTTCGCTCGCCCAACCCGCAGGCGCTGTTGATTTTTGTTGCGGACTTTCTGCGTATCCCCACGGATACGCGGCGCATGGAACTGGACGACAAGAACCGCTATGAGCGTTTGACCGAGACGCTGGGCGAGCACTGCGGCATGGTGGAACTGGCCCGCGTGAGCGAAGAGGACGCCATGCGATGGGTGGCGTCGACCGCGCAGGAGTCGGGCAACCGCATGGAACCTGACGCGGCCCGCGAACTGGTGGATGCGCTGGGCGCGGACATGATGCTGATTGCCTCCGAGATGGAAAAGCTGCTGCTCTATACGCTGGGCAAGGGTCGCATCACGCTAGGCGATGTGGAAACCATGGTGCTGAGCGCCAAGCAGCGTTCGCTGTATGAGCTGACTGACGCCATCAGCTTGCGCAACCGGGCGCGTGCGCTGGCCCTTTTGCACGGGCTGCTGAACAGCTCGGACGCGGGCGAGGATGCGGCGATTGGGCACTTGTACATGCTGGCCCGGACTTTCAGGCAGATGCTGGTGATTCTGGAGAAGAACGTGCGCGACTCGCGAGCCATCTGGCAGGCGCTATGGCAGGGCTTTCGCATGCCGCCTTTTGCCGCCGACGACTTGATTCGCCAGGCGCGGCGCTACAAGAGCCGCCGCGAACTGACGCGCGCGCTGCGTCTGATTGCGCGTGCCGACCTGGAGCTGCGCTCATCGCCGCCGGACAAGCGGCTGGTGCTGGAACGGCTGGTCTACGATCTGGCTTCAGAGCCGAAGCCGGCAGCGCCCGCGTGGTCGTCGGCGCAGTTGTCATTTGAGGGGTAGGCGTTTTAGTAGACGCCGCGATCGTTCAACCACTGGCCGTAACCACGGTCGAACTCTTCGATATGTTCAAGGTACAAGGCACGGAGCCGGGAAATCAGCGGCACGCTGCCGGTTTCTTCTCCGCGTCCGGCGCGATCGACGGCCTGGCGTATCTGTACCAGAAAGCGGGCATGCGCGGCGCGATGCTCGGACAGGCCGGGGAAGTCCTGCTGCTCCAACAAGCGCTCCTCACTCTGGAAGTGCTTGCGGGTGAAGTCGATCAACTGCTCCAGGCGGGCGCTGGTCTGTTCATGCCCGCTGCCGTTCATGAGCGTGAGGCGGAGCTCATTCATGGCATCCATGAGGATGCCATGCTGGTCGTCCATGGCTTTTACGCCGACGGTGCTGGCGTGCGTCCACGAAAGCAGTGCCACATGCACCTCCTACGCTCGGTTCCCAGTGTAGCTATTGTGTGCGGAACGACAATACCGCGCAGGTGGGAGCGCATGCAACCTCGGGGTCATGCGGTGGAGCATCTACTCCAGAATGACGTCGGGCTGCGGCTCATGGCCGCGGGTGGTAAGGATGATGGCCGTGCCGAGGATGAGCGCACCGCCCGTCCATGCGTGCGGACCCAGGTGCTCACCGAGGAGTTTGACGCCGAGCCAGGAGCCGAGAGCGGGTTCGATATTGAGAAAGACGCCGGCGCGCGATGCGGGAACGTGATGGATGCCCCAGTTCCACAAGAGGGTCGTGGTGGCGGTGCAGGCCAGACCGCTGATGGCGAGCGCCGTCCATGCAGTGGCGCTGACGTGGGCGAAGGGCGGCGGCTGGCTTTTGTGCGCCAGCCAGGGATTCAAGAGCCATGGGCCAAGCACCCAGACAGCCAGCATCACGGTGCCGGAAAGGATGGTATACGCCGTCACCACGGGCGGGCTGTGGGTGAGCATGAGCTTTTTGCTGAGCAGAATCCAGGTGAGTGCGGTGCAGAGCGAGATGACCACCAGCATGTCTCCGATGAGCGATGGCTGGCCCAACGCCGCTGGGCCGCGGTGGCCGCCGAGGACGATGAGCGCCGCGCCGACTGTGGAGCCGATGAGTGCGAGCCAGCCAATGGCGTCAAGCCGCTCGCCGGCAAAGAGTGCGGCGGCTACGCCCAGCAGGACCGGCATGGAGCCGACCATGAGCGAGGCGTGGCTGACGGTGGTAAGGGCGAGGCCGTGAAACTGGATGAGGAACTGGACCGGGATTCCGAAGGCAGCGGAGATGAGCAGCAGGCGCATCTCACTGCGTGTGAGGCGCACTCGGCTTGCCAGCGCCACCGGCAACATGCCCAGGCTGGCGAAGAGAAAGCGATAGAGCACCATGTGCTCCACGCTCATCTCGTTGAGCGCCAGCCTGCCGAAATAGAAGCCGGTTCCCCAGAGGCATCCGGCGATGGCGCAGGCGCCATAGCCCAGAAACGCGATGCGCCGGCTTGTGATTGCGGTGGTTGTCATGCCTTTCATTACTGTCGCATACGCACGGCGACTGGAGTCACTGCCCAAAAGCCGCGGCATCGGCGAGAATAGCTATCGATGGCAAAACGGCTCATCAAGAGCGATTTTTTGAAAGTTGATTTCTGCCGGCACCTGGCCTTGGGGCTGGCGGTTATGGCGCTGCTGGCGTGCCTGCCGGTGGCGGCGCATTGCGGCGGCTTGTTTTCGCACCACCACAAGACAAAAGCCGATGACACTCCTCCGCCCAAGAAGCCCTTCATGACGGCGTCGCAGGCGCCCACGTTCACTATTCCAGTGGAGCCTCTGGGCTTCTACGCGCCCGGCGCTTACTATCAGGGTCAGCGGGAGAGCCTGGTTTCGCTCGACTTTTTCGATGAAAACGAGATTCTGTTTACCTTTCGCGCACCGGGGCTGATCCACCGCACAGGCTCGCCTGACGAAGAGGAGCGCCATATACGTGCTCTTGTGCTGGCGCTGCCGCAAGGCTCGGTTGAGGCCGAGACGCTGTGGACTCTTCACGACCATGAGCGCTATCTGTGGATGCTTGACGATGGCCACTTCCTGCTTCGCGACAGGAACGATCTGAAGCAGGGCAACGCGACGCTGGATTTGCAGCCTCTGCTTCATTTTCCGGGGCCGCTGCTCCAGGTGGCAATGGATCCGGCGCAGCGCTACATGGTGACGAACTCGAATGAGCCTGCCCAGACCGCGACCCAGTCGGGCGATGCTGCCCATTCCGCAACGGCTGCGTCCGGAGTTTCGCCCGACAGCCCGGATAGCGAGGGGCCACTGGACATTGTGCTGCGCATTCTCTACCGCGACTCGGGGAAGGTGATGCTGGTGAGCCGGGTGCGCAACACAGTGAATCTGCCCATCAATTCTGACGGATACCTTGAGGTTCTGCGCTCCAATGACAGGGACTGGCTGCTGAATCTGAACTACTTTAGCGGTGGGAGCAAGATTCTGGGTAAAGTGGAATCCGCTTGCGTGCCGGCGATCCGGTTCATTACCCAGAATGAGGCGCTGGCGAATACCTGCACGGCCGAGGGCGGCCGCATGATGGTGGCTTTCTCGACCGATGGCAACCGCTTGTGGGATGCTCTGGCGGCGCCGAACCAGGTGTGGCCTCTGCTGGTGATGGCTCCGAACGGTTCGCGGGTAGCGCGGGAGACGCTGGTGATTACACATCCCATTGATGCCTTTTCGCCGCTGGTCTTTGACGATGTGATGGGCCAACTGGTTGAGGTGTATGACGCGGTGAGCGGCAAGCTGATGCTGAAGGCACCCGCCAGCCCGGTGCTCGACGGCGGCGGGAATGTGGCGATTTCGCCGTCAGGCAGGCGGGTGGCCGTGCTCGACTCGGGTGCAATTCAGATCTACGACCTGCCCGAGCCCGGAGTGCAGCTCCAGTCCGCCAAGCGTCGTGCGCGGTGAATGGCGTTTTTGCGGGTATTCAGCCGTTGTTCCGATGTGTAAACTAATTTAGGGGGGTTATTCTTGGCCACGGTCGTCTTACATTATATGGCTGCGGCGGTTACCGACCGCGGCCGCAAGCGACCTTCAAACGAAGATGCATTTGGGTTCTCCGTCGAGGACGGGATCTATGTCGTCTGTGACGGCATGGGTGGCGCTGCGGCGGGAGAAATCGCCAGTTCTCTGGCGGTGGACGAGGTATTGCGCTTGCTGGCGGGGAACGGCACCAACGGCCACGCGCATCTGCCCGAAGCAGCCGAGCAGGCTATCATCGCCGCGAATGAAGCGATCCACGCGCGCAGCCAGCGCAACCAGCGGCTCAGCGGCATGGGCACCACGCTAGTGGCTCTGGCGGTACAAGAGAGCCACGCTTGGGTGCTTAACATCGGCGACAGTCGCTGTTACCGGCTGCGCAAGGGGCAACTGGAGCAGCTTACGGTGGATCACTCCCTGGTGGAAGAGCAAGTGCGGATTGGGCGGATGAGCCGCTCCGAGGCCCAGCGCTCGCCGCTGAGGAATGTCATTACGCGCGCTCTTGGAACACAGTGCCGCGTAACCCCGGATATATTCGGACTCGAAGCCGAGCTTGGCGACCTGTTCCTGCTCTGCTCCGACGGTCTGACCCGTGAGCTGTCCGATCCGGTCATTGGATCGCTGCTTGCCGGTGAAGGGTCTATCGAGGACCTTTGTGCGCGCCTGGTGGAGGCGGCCAAGTCGGCCGGTGGCCACGACAACATTACCTGCCTGCTTGTGCGCGCTGCCTGAGCGGCGGCTCTATTTGGCTGTGCCTGCGCCAGCGCAAAGTGCAGACGCGTATCTCATGGGCAGCTCATGACCGCAGTAGCCGCGTGTTGCTGACTTGCGACACACGGGGCACTCGACAAACAACATCGCAGAAACGACAAGCATCAAAATGTGAGAGAAGGCTGGGCGGCATGCCTTTGGCAATTTTGCCGGCAGTGACCGAACGGGGCGTCGCAGCGAATTCGCCAAGAGGAATTACAATAGAACATGCCCTACTGTTCGTGCGACGGGGCTCCAAATCGATTTTGCTCGTCTGGATGCTCCAGCTGGATTGTGGTTGAAGCTGAAGCATGGACGAAGACCGACACCTGAATTCGTGAGCAAAAACAACACTGATCAGCCGGGCGTGAATGTGGCACGTGCGGCTGAAAAGGTATATGTGATGCGGCTGGACCGCGACACAGATTGAGCGAGTCGACGATGAAGAGACGCAAGCCTAATCATTTCGCGCCAACTTGCCAGCGGTATGAAGCTGTCGTGCGGTTTTTTTCGGGATGCGCAGGACCGGGAGCCGGCAGGATTCTGCTGGCGCTGTTATTTGTGTTTGTGCTGCTGCAGCCCATCAGCAGCGCAGCAGCGACGGAGGGGGGAGACCGCAGCAGCACCAGCAAACCTCCCGAGACCGCAGAAGACGCCTCAGATCACTCAGCATCGAGTCTAGTGTTGCCCGTGCTGCCGAGCGGATTGCCGCACGTTATTGTGCCCTCTCTTGCCGCGACGCCCAAGCTTGCCGATTTTCTGGATGCGGCTCCGACGTCGAGCGTGGTGCGCAGCATGCTGCGGATATCCGATTTTGTCGAGCGTTACCCTGACGATGGTTCGCCCACCACCGAGCCGACCGTAGCGTATCTTGGCTACACGCACGAGGATCTTTACGTAGCGTTTGTCTGCAAGGATGATGACAGGGCGGGGGTCCGCGCACATATGCTGCAGCGTGACTCGCTGAGCGACGACGATTTTGTCGAGGTCATGCTCGACACCTTTCATGACAAACGGCGCGCTTTTATCTTCAAGGCAAACGCGCTCGGAATCCAGGCGGATGCGCTCTATACGGAGCAAACGGGCTCAGATTATTCCTTCGACACCGTTTGGGACACATGGGGACGCCGTACGGCGAATGGTTTTGTTGTGCTGATGCGCATTCCCTTTGCAAGCCTGCGCTTCGACAGCGTTTCTGAGGGCACGTCGCGCACCTGGGGGCTGATCTTGCGGCGCAACGTCACGCGCAAGAATGAGTCAGACTTCTGGCCGCAGGTAAAGCATGATGTTGCGGGGCAGCTTACCCAGGAGGCAGTAGCGGATGGCTTCCGGGACATTGAGCGGGGCAAGAACTGGCAGTTTGAGCCGTATGGGCTGGCACACAGCTATAGGCAACTGAACACGGTGAATCCCGTGGACCCGGTCTTCAACCAAAAGAATCTGCAGGGATACACCGGGCTGGACATGAAGTCTGTGTTGCATAACAGTCTTGTGCTAGACATGACCTTCAATCCGGATTTCAGCCAGATTGGAATCAATAATCCAGCGCCGCCGAATCAACGCTTTCAGTATTACTTCCCTGAGCTGCGACCTTTCTTCATTGAGAATTCAAGTTACTTTCAGACGCCGCTGAATCTTTACTACACACCGAACATTGTTATGCCTCAGTTCGGGCAACGCCTTACAGGCAAGATCGGCGACTATGCGCTGGGTATCCTGAGCGTGGATGACCGTAATCCAGGCCTGCAGGTTCCGCAAGGGACTCCTGACTATGGCTCGCGCTCACACTTCTATGTGGGACGCGTAAATCGGGATATCGGTAACCAGTCGAACGTGGGCGTGATTTTTGCTGACCGGGAATATCTGAATTCTTTCAATCGCGATGGGGGTGTCGATTACCGGGTCCGCGTGGGCGAGCGCTGGACGGTGTCTGGCCAGGCTGTAACTTCAGAGACAAAGAATGCGGATAACTCCTGGCAAAGCGGGCAGGCAGAGACGCAGGGAATAAGTTACTCCGATCTGCACCGTAGTTTCTGGTTCAATTATAGTGACATAGCGGCAGGATATCTGACCGAGACCGGCTTCTTTACGCGTCCGGATGTCCGTGAACCCAGAGGCTCATTCGCCTATACTTTTCGACCCGCGCATGGCCCGCTTCTTTCGCATTCGATCAACGTCTATTCGGAGCGCATCTGGGATCATACGGGCCTACCGCTCGATTTTTATTTCGATCCTTCCTATAATCTGAACTTCAAGCGTCGCACCAACCTGTCGTTTTTTCTCGATCTTGGCCAGGATCGACTTCGTCCCATCGACTATCCCGCTCTCCCCGATAACGTGGAATACCAAAGCCATCTGGCAGGAGCAAGCTTCTACACCTCGCCTGATCCTGCTTTGGCCATAGGGCTAACGGGTTATTCCGGCGAGGTGATCAATTATGCGCCAATAAACGGCGCTGGGCCGTCGCCGGTGGGCGTTTCATCTGATCACGTGAACTTTGAAGTCAAGCCTGTGCAGCCCATCGACCTTCTTACATCGTACGAGTTCGATCACTTTACCGATCCTGCGTCTGGGGCAGTGGCGTATGACAACCACCAGATTGTCGCGCGCTGGAATTACCAGATGGATAAAGCGTGGTCGCTTAACTTCATCGGGGAATATCTTGCCACCCTTCCGAACAGTAACTATACAAGCCTGCCGAACAACAAGGACGTGTTTGGCGATGTGCTGCTGACCTATCTGCCCCATCCCGGCACGGCGCTCTACATGGGCTACACGACCGACTACGTGAATCTGAATGCCGACCTCTGCACGCGCGGCGCTGGTGGGGCCTGCAACACGAACGATCCGATTCTTCCGCGCACAGGCTCGTCGCTGCTTAACGATCAGCGGATCTTCTACATGAAAGTCAATTACCTGTTTCGCTTCTGATGCGGGCGGAACCGGACAAAAGCCAATATCCAGATATCTCCCAGGTCTGTGATCGCATGGTTCAGCGACTTAGGGTTGGCGGTTGTCATCCTTTCGCGAGGGAAAAGAGGAAAGGATAGGGCTCGGAACCGGTACGGGTTCAATCGGTTAAAGACCTAGTCCGCTTTCTTCCAGGTTGCATCGCGGTTATATTGCGTCAGGGACTTGACTATTTCCTCTGTTTTCGGACCAAGGTCTTTTTGATAGACCACTCCATCTTTGCCGACCATAAAAGTCATGACTCCGGATGACCTGTACTCGGCGGGATAAGCCAGAAATGCGAAGCCGCGCGTCATCTTACCATTGACGATATAACTCATGGCTCCCCCCGGAACGCCTGCTCCCTGCGCCTTCAATACTCGAAAGTAGTACCCGTAAAACGGCTCGGGCTTCCGCGTCGGATCCTCCGTGTAACCCTCTTTTTCCGCTGCTGCCACGAGGGAGCCAAGGGGACTTTCAGATTGTCCGGCAGCGACTGGCCAGAAGAGCCCGTTATGTTTTCCGGGGTTGCTCAGTATTCTTTGCGCGTATTGTTGCTGCTGGTTGCCATCGCGGGGGTGCGAGTAGTATTCCTTTTGCGCGTCAACCAACTCGCCGCAAAGCTGAATGACGGTCAATTCGTTTTGTCCAATGCGGCGATACAGCACCTCTTTTTTGCCGGCAGCAGTATCGAAGTACCAGTACGTGCCATAGTGTGCCAGCGGAATGGGCGTTGGCCAATTTTCAGGACCGATGTAGAGGGTTGCAAACCCGTCCGGTTCGAGTTGAAGGCGGTGCATTTGCTGATATTTTTGGAGGAACTGCTCCCGGCTTTCGCGGTCTTCGGCTGGATCTCCCGATGAAATAATGTCCTTTGCTCCGGGGCCCAGCACCTTCAACAGAGACGCGAGATCCCCCTTTTGCAAGGCTGCGATCAGTGCCCGGCTTGCCGCATGCGGAGAGGGGAACGTCTCCTGCCCGGCCTCAGGCAGGCTTTGTCCTGCGAGTGCCGTGGCTGGCGGCACTGGATGCTTCACAGCTGATTGCGCTATGCCCGCTCGGGAAACAGAGGCCGAACAAATTGCAATCAAGGTGAAGGCAGCCACATGTCCGGTGTAGTGATTTCCAGCGAGTTTCCAAAACCTGCTCATTCGTATCTCCATTCCAGCTTCTGCGGGCCGATCGGGGGACTGATCAAGGGAATTCGTGTGGTGGTTCAGCGACGTATTCCTCCACCGCGCATACCTCCGCCACCAAAGCCGCCGCGCATACCCCCACCACCAAAGCCACCGCGCATGCCTCCGCCGAATCCGCCGCGCATGCCGCCAAAGCCTCCACCCATGCTGGAAATTCCGCGAGAAGCATAGCTGCGCACATCACCGCCGCGGCCAAATCCGCCGAAAGCACCTGAGCGCAAACCGGAATTTGGGTGTCCGCCAAAGCCGCGCAGGGCGTGATGATCCGTACCGCTCATGAATCCTCTTCCCTGGTTACGCCCGCTGAAGATAGCCCTTCCGCGGGCTCCTCCACCTGCAAATCCGCGGTAGTTCCCGTGCATAAAGGCGTTGCGGTCATAAAAGGCATGGCTGCGGGAAAGGTAGGGTCTTCCTCCGTACATCAATCCGCCATCATCGCCCCAGCCGCAGCCCCAATTTCCCCAACCCCAGCCATAGCCTGCAAACGGGGCTATACCGATTCCCACTCCAAAGGAAAGATAAGGCCCGCCGACATTCCACCAGGGGTAGAATCCGGGCCAAAGCCCCACAGGATAACCGTAGGCCATTTCAGGATCATATTCAGGCACATAGACGACGTCTGGCTCCGCCGGCGCAATTTCGACGTCGCCACCGTCGTCGGTTACCGTCTGCTGTGGCGTATTGTTCAGATTGCCAGCCTCTTGCGCTTTCTGCCGCATGAACTGGATTGCGTTCATCACGTCGCCTTGCTGGTTGTAATTTGCATCGCCCAGTTCTGAGGTCCATGACAGGTTTCGGTTCATATCGTCGAGCACCGAAGGAAACTGGGTAAGGGCTTTTACGCTTGGGTCCCAGTCCTGCTGGTCAACCGCGCTCGCTAACGCGGGGCCCGTCAAGTTGGGATTCTGCTGCAGGAACCGGCCCGCTTCTACGATCTGCGTAGGATAAGTTGCCGCGGCAAGAATCTGCGCAACCAGCGAGTCCGGATATAAGGCAATGGGGGCCACCAGTTCCTGCAACTGATCGGGCGGCAGCGGTGCGGAAGGCACCGGGCCTTGCTCCGGAGCAGGGCCCGGTTGCTGGGCCGTCAGCAGAGCGCAAGAGCCGATCATAAGCGCGGCAGCGATTGTGATGGCACCCATTGGATGCTTGATAGAAAAAGCCAGCGGAACCCTCATGTAGAACCTGTCGTTGCGGGCTTCTGCGCCCGCTGGGTTATGGAAACATTTTTTGCCCGTGTCCGGCCTCGGCTCCTCGCAGGGGCCGCACCGGATGTGCTGCCAAAGGTCGCGACGAAACGCATGTGTGGGTTGGATGCACCTGTTTTCAGTTGAGTTTGGATGCGTTTATTCTGCGCCGAGATGCCTGCGCTGGAGCGCAGGGCGCAGGAAGAACGTCAGGCGAGTGTCCTGGAATGACGGGGCACCGTCAATCGGTGGAGCCTGGAAGATACGTCCGATATAGAGTTGTTCCGGCGCTGTCCATCGCCTGCCAGGGGAGCAATCTGCTGAACTGAGCGAGAGAATACCAGCGCAACATTCGAACGTAATCGGAGATGATTGCGCGGCGCAGGCATGCGCTGGTGGAGTAATTATTGCGTCGCTTGCTCGCTCTCTGCGCAAGCCCTGAAATAGTCGAGACTCAACTTCAGCCCCGTCTCCAGATCGATTTTCGGTTTCCAGCCAAAGAGCTGTCTTGCCTTGGTGATGTCTGGCCGACGCTGCATGGGGTCGTCCATCGGCAGCAGACTGTAGGCGATCTTGCTCTTCGACCCGGTTACCCGCAGCACCGCTTTGGCGCAATCGAGGATTGTCCACTCGACCGGGTTTCCGATGTTTACGGGCAGATGTTCATCGCAACGCGCAAGTCCGAGGATGCCTTCAATCTCGTCGGATACGTAACAGAAGCTGCGAGTCTGGCCGCCATCACCATAGACAGTCAGGTCCTCGCCTTTCAGCGCCTGCATCATGAAGTTGGAGATAACCCGGCCATCATTTTTCTGGAGGCGCGGTCCGTACGTATTGAAGATGCGGACCAGTCGCGTATCCACGCCGTGGTAGCGGTGGTACGCCATGACCGTCGCTTCAGAGAATCGCTTGGCCTCATCGTAGACCGATCGTGGCCCGATGGGATTGACGTTGCCCCAATAGTCTTCGGTTTGCGGATGCACGAGTGGGTCGCCATAGCACTCGGACGTGGATGCGTGCAGAAATCTGGCGCCGTGCCGCTTCGCAATTTCAAGGCTGTTGCGGGTGCCTGCTGAGCCGACCAGCAGCGTCTCGATGCCGAGCCTTGAATAGTCCACGGGGCTTGCTGGAGAAGCGAAATTGAAGACGTAGTCCACGCGCCCCGGATCGAACGGCTCACAGATGTCCTGTTGCCTGAATTCGAAGCGGGGCTCGTGTGCGAGATGCTTCAGGTTTTCCATGGAGCCGGTGCAAAGATTGTCCACGCCTATAACCGAGTGGCCCACTGCCAACAACGCGTCTGCAAGATGTGAGCCAAGAAACCCTGCAACACCCGTGATCAATGCGTTCAACGAAAAGCTCCTTGGGCCATTGTATTCGGCGTAGCCCCTGCGCCCGGTTCTGTGGCTCCCTTTGCGAGTGAAGAGTGGGATCGAAGCACGTTCTATCGCGGATCGTCTGCCGACAGGCACCGTGCGAAGAGCATCGGCGTGCTCTTTTATGCACAGGATGATGTTTTCTGCCGCTGTGCATTGCGGACGAATTGAAGTTCAGGCGCGCATTCTCCGTATTCGTGAGACAGTGCGCACCCGCTCTGACTATGGAAGCAGCGTAAGAGAAACGGCGCCTAGTGCGAATTGCGAGAACATTTGAGACCAGTCCGTCACGCCGCGCAGGATTGAAGGTTTGAAGGTCTTGTCGGGGACCACAATCGTATCTCCCGGGTTCATGGCCAGGCTGTCGAACTCGTTGCCCCAGAGCCCATTCCCCATGTCATGACTTACGACCTTTCCATCCGCGCGAATAATGAATTCACGCTTGCGGTCAGCATCCTTATTTGGTCCTCCGGCCTGTCTCAGATAGGCACCGGCGCGTTTTCCATTCGCATACAGGAAGGTGTTCTGATCGTAGACGGCACCCACCACATTGACTGTGGCGGGAACGGGCGGAATGACAAAGCGATCTCCGTCCTCCATCGCGATATCGGGAATGCTGTTCATGCCACTGCTGCCGGGCTTGAACTCCAGCACGATGCGGCCCGTGGCTCGAATCTGACGCAGGCGGGCGAGAAGCTCCCGCTCGCTGACCTGTGCTGAGTTTCCAGTGGCCATGTCCTGCGTCGACGTCTGCGAGGCGGCCAGCGCCAGATTGCTACGCTGAATGCGCATGTCCAGGCTCTGCACATATTGGTCAATTCTGGCCTGTTGCAACGCGCGCGCTGACTCGCGGGTAAATTCCGAACCATAGAGATATGCATTCGGCGTAAGTCCGCCGGCACGCTCAACGAGTTGGCGCAGGGTTTCGCCGGGCTGGACTGCGTATATGCCAGCGTGTACAAACTCTCCGTCGAGCCTTACCAGCTTGGTCTGCTCTGCCCGCGGAACCCGAATGTCTGCCTCTGAAAAGATGGAAACCACATCCCCGGCTTGCAACTCAAGATCCTGCGAGGCGTCGTGCTGCAGGACCAGTTTGCCGAGATCGAATGGAATCAGTTTGGTCTTCAGCGTCTCCTTGTCGAGCCGCTCGATCACGGCATAATTCCAGTCAATCTCCGGGGCAAGCTGACGAACCACGGTTCGTTGCGTCGATCGGAAAGATCGGGCCGACTGGGCGCTCTGCTCGGCAGCGAGCGAAGATCCACCCGATCTCTGCTGGGCACTCAGGGCCTGGTCCTCCTGCTGTTCCCATCCATACTGACCTTGTTGCTGCGCGTCGGTTCCGTACGGGCTCAGCTGCGACCCCATGTCGGCCTGATACTGCTGCGCGCCCAATCCTGGCTGATACTGCTGCAACCCTGGCTGATTCTGTTGCAGCTCTGGCTGGTACTGCTGCGACCCGCGCTGATACGGCTGCACCCCGCGCTGATTTTGCGCGATCATGCCTGGCGGACCGGCCGCGTTGAGATTGATGGCATGATCCTCTGCGGGCTGTCGAAGGTTGTCTAATCCCTGCGCCGGCCCGAACTCGGGAGCGGGCAGCCCCAACTGCGCCCGCTTCCACCAGTAATTCCTGGTGATGAGCGAGTCCTTGTCGGGGATAAGTTCGCTTACCTTCATGCCAGGATGCCAGGCGAAGCGGCCCGGGTTGGCAATGTTGCCGCGGAGGATTACCGTCTGGCGATACTGGGGCACGATGGGGAAGACGCGAACCAGGTCGCCGTCTGCCAGCGTAGTTGCCAGACCGCTCTGATCGTAGGCCACTTCCATGGCGTGCCGGTCATGATGGTTTTCAATGCGCTCGATTGAGATGCGCGCTTCTGCGGCAACGGCTGAAACGCCACCAGCATTGGTGATGAGTTCGGACAGCGGTTCATTCGCCTGCAATTCATAAATGGCTGGACTGCGCACACTGCCAGTGATGGCAACTTCAGCGCCTGCCGGCTGGATGAAGATGACGTCGCCAGGCTGAAGCTTTGCATCCTTTGACTTGTCGCCGTGAATGAGCAGGTTATAGAGATCAAAATCAGTGACCACCGTACCGCCGCGACGCAATTCAATGTGGCGCATTGAGCCTTGCACGGAAGGTCCGCCGCTTGAGAAGATCGCGTCCACGAGCGTGCTGAGAGAGCTTACGGTATACGCGCCGGGACGTCGCGCCGCGCCTGCCACATAGATCTGAATTGCGCGAATCTGGCCCACATCCGCAGTGAGATCGAAATTGCGATAGATGCGCCCAACTGCTCCGCGCAAATGCGAATCGAGCTCAGAGAAAGGCAGACCGGCCACATGTACCGGACCAACCTGCGGCAGATAGATCTCGCCCGAGCGGTCGACACGCAGGTTTGCCTGGAAGTTGACCTGACCCCATGCACGGATGCGCAGCACGTCATCGGGCCCGATGACAAAATCGGGGGGAACTGGAGTCAGATCCAGCGGCGCGAAAGTGGAGGGCACCGTGCGAAAGAGATTTGCCCCGTAGATGGGAAGAATCTGGCCTGTTGTCGAGGCGACAAACTTCTGAAACTCAGTGAGCGGCTCGGGCGGCAATGTGACCCGCTGCATTTGATTTCGCATCGGTTGCTGCCGCGACAAAGGCCCAGTGTCAGAGTAGTTGTTGTTCATCCCCTGCGATGAAGTACCGTACCGTCCCGGCGCGACGGTTTGCGTCTGCGGAGTCAGCATCTGGTTTGTTGTTCCCGCATTCTGGCCTGAACACTCGGGCGTATCCGCAAGGGTGGGATCGGAACAGTCCGGCGAACTCTGACCTTGCGCATCATAGGGGGAGTTGTCCTGGGACGGCAACTGCGCAAAGAGCGCTGCCGAGAGCGAAAAGATGAGGAAAGTAATTCGAAACTGCCTGAAGATACGAATGTGTAAAGAAGGGCGGGAAGGCACACAATCAGCACTGCGGCCTCCTATCGCCCCGCTGTATTGTGAGCTGCGCATATGCCACGAGTCTAGCACGAGCCATAAGCCAGCGGATTCCGATTTTAACGCTGCAATGACAAGTCTTTACGGCGCGCAACCTCAGTAGCAACACGAGTTGTCAGCAGCGAGTCATTCCTGTTTTTCAATTGGCAGATTCTCCGCAGGGGAGCGCACTCCGCAAGTCAGACTCGGGCTCTTGACTGCGTTTCAAAATATTTGAGCAGCTTCAGCAAGTCACCCACCCGAGCGTTCAACTGCAAACAGCGGCAGCTGCCAGGAATTGCGCGACGTTGCGCTCCCCGCCTGCTATGAAGCACCACCAGGAGGAAGCGAAACTCACAATGATGGGTATCAAACTGTGCACTATGAGACGAGCGCGAGTTTCCTGCGCGGGAGTCAGTGTATGGGGTAAGTCTGTACATGCTGCGTACGCAATTAACTTTATTACTTAAGTACTAGTGCAAGGGCTGCACCTGAGTGTAGAAGGCTACCCTAAATCTTGGTGTTACTGTGTGATGCTGCGGGCATAAGAGGTCGATTTATTGAATAAATGGCGTATTTTGGTTAGAAATATCGGATTTATTTTTTAACAAACATACTTTGATTTAATTGTGACACGTATCACTTTGTGGTGTGATATGTGCGCATAGTTATATACAAGCTTCATATTGCAAGATGACAAAACTTTAATGAATTAGACAGGGAATTAACAAAGAAGTGGTCTATACTGACTACACTGACAAAACGATCAGCAGGTAACCTACGCCTACGTGTTTTATGGAGTTTTCAAATCATTTGGGCTCTCCCTGCCGGGTTATCGTACGCGCATTTTACTGGTGATTCGAGACGAATGCATTTGAGCCGATAACCACTTTAAGGCAGGGAGTAGACAGCTTTTTCCTTCAACGAGTTCGTCATTCGCTGCGCTTTGGAGGACCACTTGAGCACACGGCCATTTTTTTCGGAATCATCTAAATTTGCAGGGAAGAGTCGCCCCGCTCCGGGCGCTGTCCGAGGGAGGAGTGTATCCAATGCGCAGAGGGTGTCCGGATGGTCTGCTCGTGATGCACTTTATTTGTCCCAGCTGGCCCGGGAAAGACTGAGTCCATGGTCTCGGTCTTGGACAAAGCGTCTTTTCGACTGCCTCTGCGTGTTGCTGACACTGCCCCTGCTGATCCCGGTACTTGCCGCGGTTGCGCTGGCGGTCCGGCTCACTTCGCGGGGGCCGGTCTTGTTTCTGCAGAAGCGGATGGGCCGTGATGGTCGGGCATTCACCATCCTGAAATTCCGGACCATGACGCATACTAAGCACGGCTTACATAATCCTGTGACCACGACGGAGAACCAGTGTTTTACGCCGGTTGGCCCTTTTCTGCGCAGGTGGAAGCTGGATGAGCTGCCGCAGTTGCTGAACGTGCTTGTGGGAGACATGAGCATGGTTGGCCCCCGGCCCAAACTTCTGGAGCACCAGATTGCCGATCTCTGCTGCCGCCCGGGAATCACAGGTGCAGCGACCATCGCTTTTGCTCGCGAAGAACAGATTCTGGCCTGCTTGCCGAAGCATTCCCTGGATGACTACTACTCCAGCGTCGTTCTTCCTTTCAAGCATCAGCTGGACATGGAATATATGAGCCGCGCCAATTTTCTTTCGGACCTGAAGCTGATTTTTGATAGCGCATTTCGCCGCTGGAATTCTCAAGTCATGGACCGTCTGCTTTGTGCCGAAGGAACTGGCGCAGAAGAAGTCGCGCATCCATCCAATGCATCTGTTTCGGCGATTGTTTCCATCCGCGTGTCTGGCATGTCCAAGGACGACTCACTGGTTTCGGAAGGCCAATTCACGCAGGTTTGATCTGGCCGTTGTGGAACAATGACCGGTGCCGCGGCGCTTTGATTGCGAGCGGCCGCGCGCCCTGTGGTTTGCCTTGCCCCCTGTCGAATTGATCCGCCAGACTTACCGGTAATCGAGGCAGCACTTCTATTTAGAATCGTGAGCGAACCAGGTGACCTGGACCGCGGCTGTGGTATCGCTTTGAGCGCCGGGTTTGTAAATTGGAGCTTTCCAGCCCTCATATTGCACCCAGCCGCGAATCTCGATGTCTTTCAGCGCGCGCTTGCAGACAAGGAATTCATAGTCGTTCTGTGTGGTGCCGCCGGGAATAAATTGATTGGAGGCCTTTGCGTTCCTGTACATGAACTGGACCTCTTCCTGCGGAGACAGGTGATAAGTGAGCCACGCCTGCCCACCCTTGCCCTGACGTCCCACCCAGTCACCCACCAGGAATCCCTTGTTTGTCGGCCCTTGCCGCTGGATGTTTTCCCAATAGAGGAACCGGCCCGTCGATGTTGATGAGCTGACGGTATCGGTACTGGCGCCCTCCAGTCGGAGGTCGAGATGTTCCAGGCCGGGAAATCGTGCAAGATAGATTCCCGGATGATAGCCTGCACGCCGTGGTGCGCTGATCGGGCTCACGTCGTCATGCACCAGAGAGTCAGTGTAGAGCGTGACCCACTTGCGCAAAAAAGGGAGCCTGTACGTGAAATCGAAGGTGCCGAAGCGCGCTCCAGGGTCGTTGCGCGAGTTCTTCTCTGCTACCGAAACATTCTGAAAGCTGAAGAAACTATGGAGGAAAGTATGCAGCGTAATCGGCGCATGTCCCTCTCCGCCCCAAACCGTGAGCCGGCTAAAGCCGAATTCCAGATCGCGGGTGGGTTTGAAGCTGATTTTTTCCAGATGCACCCAAGGAGAGTTTGGATAGGTATGTCCCTTCAGGCTGCCTACGAAAAAGTCGTAGCGGAAAGGGCCCGTCAGCCGCGAGAGCAGGGGAATGCGGAGCGGTTCAATGCGGTTGATTTCGAATTCATAAATGTTCTCGGCGTTGTTGCTCCACAACATGGAGGCGCCTTTGTCAGGGCCGAGCCAATGATCGTTCTTGCCAAATGAGACCTCATGCCCCAGCAGATGATAGGAAAGGTTCGCCTCGACCACGCGCACGTTGTTTTGAGCGGCAATTGGACCCTCGGGGATTGTGTCCTGCCGCGGATTCGTGGCAAATGGAATGCCATCGATGCTGTTGGACAGAAACGCGGCCAGTGCTTGGGAGTACCCTGCCGCAGAAGGTGCGTGCTGTACTTCGCCGCGAAAGTAGAGCGAAAATCGTCCGGCTTCTGCGCGCGCACTGAAGCCGGAGTAGTTGTTGAATCCGCTCTCATAGGGGCGGCCGTAATCGTTGATGATGGTCTGGCCAAGGTGGAAACTGTCACGCAACGGAGTTCCGGCAATGCCCCGCAACTGCGTATACACGCTCTCCAGCCCGACGTGCGGATGAAATGAGTCGGTTGTGCGATCAATGTCCGGCCGGACCTCATGCAGCACGGCGAGATAAATGGCGCGCGCTTCTTCATTGCCCTGGTCCGCCTCGATGCGATCGGCGCTCAGTTCCAGCATGTGTGCGATGCTCAGGCGTGTCCACGGCCGCAGACCAAGATACGCACTGTCTACATAACCCAGAGCGTGCAGTCTGTCTAATGCAGGGTAAATCCAGCTATCGACCGGCACATAGGTTGATCCCGCAGGCCCGGTATCGGTGGTGCCTGCGCCAGACTGGTAATCGGGGAAGACCTGCGGAGAGCTCGAAGTCTGCGCTTGAGCGGTTGAACAGACTCCTCCCCAGATCAGTATTGCAGACAGAATCAAAGACGATTTCACCCAGGCCTCTGCATCCTGCGGGAAGTGGATCCGATGTTTCCCGCTGCATAACTTCTGCACATACTATTTTATGTTAAGTCTCGACGAGGCTCATGATCATGTCAAGCGATGCGCATGACAAATAAGTCCAGGTTGAAGCAGGAGATTGATTTGTTTCCATTCCGGGAATAGCTTCTCATGCGTGCACGAATTCAGATAATTGAAGGGCGGTATTGTGTAGATACGTGGCAGTCTTCATGTTTCTGCGCGCGCGATGGCTGCGCTGTAAACTATGTTCTGGAACGTTACGGTCAGGAGCGGAAATGTCATCGCCCGTGAATCCATCGCTGGTCATTCAGCAGGCCATTGCCGACCATGTCGCAGTAATCCAGGCTCTGCCCGCGCAGCAGCCACTGCTGGAAAAGATAGCCGCCGAGATGACACGAGCCGTCGTTGCGGGCAATAAGGTGCTGTGGTGCGGCAATGGAGGAAGCGCAGCCGATTCTCAGCATCTGGCGGCCGAACTGGTAGGGCGTTTTCGGCGTGAGCGGCGCAGTCTTCCATCGATTGCCCTGACGACTGATACCTCGCTGCTGACGGCCGTGGCGAATGACTATGGCTATGAGAGCGTGTTCAGCCGGCAGGTGGAGGCGCTATGCCGTGCGGGCGACGTCGTCGTGGGGATTTCCACATCGGGAAACAGCCGGAACATCTGCGCTGCGTTGGAGACGGCTCGGAGCATGGGTGCATTTACCGTGGCTTTCACCGGTGCGAGTGGCGGACTGATTGCCGCGATTGCAGACGCCGTTCTGTATATCCCGTCAAAAGACACGGCGCGCATCCAGGAAGCGCATATTCTTTGCGGGCACATTCTCTGCGACTGGATCGAACTTAGTATCTGCAGACAGGAAAAGGCGTAGTCTACGAAACTTCTACCTGCGATCGCCCGCAAGACCTGGCCTGCCCGCATTCGTGCGACTTCTTATTGGCAGGATTCATCCGGCTGTCGGGGCTAAGGAACTGCGCGCTTCACATCTGGGTTTGTTGTTCGACGAGCGACTGCATGACTTCATCCAGCGCCGACTCCCACGGCGCGAGCCGAATGCCGAAGTGTGCGAAGAGCTTTTCATTGGACAGGACAGAGTAATGTGGACGCCTTGCATCCGTGGGATATTCGCTGGACAGGATTGGGTGGACCAAAGGAAGCTTGCCATCGAGCAGCGAGTGGGCGCGCGCAAAGATTGCCTGCGCAAAGCCGCACCATGAGACGCTGCCTGAGCAGGTCATGTGATAGATGCCAGCCCATCCGGCAGCAGGGCCATATCTTTGAGTCAGGATGCCGCTTACGATAGCTTGTGTAGCATTGGCCAGTTCAATCGAACTTGTGGGGGATCCGAACTGATCATCCACCACGTTTAGTTCGCGGCGTTCCCGGCCGAGGCGCAGCATGGTCAGCAGGAAATTCTTGCCATGCGGGCCATAGACCCAACTGGTGCGGAAGATCAGATATCTGCCGCCCACCTTGCAGATTGCTTCTTCGCCTTCAAGCTTGCTTGCGCCATAGACGCTGAGCGGCCGTGGCGTGTCTATCTCCACCCACGGAGTCGTCTTTGAACCGTCGAAGACATAGTCGGTGGAGTAGTGGACCAGAAGGGCTCGCGCGCGCAATGCCTCTTCAGCCAGGATGCCGGGTGCTTGCGCGTTGACTGCCATTGCCAGTTCCGGCTCGGATTCGGCTCGGTCCACCGCCGTGTATGCTGCTGCGTTGAGGATGACATCGGGCGCAGCGCCACGCACCAGCGAGCGCAACTGCTCCGGTACGGCCAAATCTGCCGTGTTCCGATGAACAGCGATGATTTCACCAAGATGAGCAAAGCTGCGCTGCAGCTCACGGCCAAGCTGCCCCGTAGCGCCAATCAAAAGGATGCGCGGACCGCTGCTCACGCAAAGACCTCTGCTTCGCGTAGCGTCGCACCCTTGCGATCCTTGTCCGAGAGAATTGCGTCCGCGGCAGAGACAGGCCAGGGAATTGCAATGTCTGGGTCATTCCAGGCGATGGTACGTTCGCCTGCGGGGGAATAATAGTCCGTTACCTTGTAGGCGAAGCCGACAACGTCGGTGAGTGCAAGAAAGGCGTGACCGAACCCCTCGGGAATCCAGAGCATCTGGCCATTCTCCCCGGTGAGCTCCACGGCAACATGCTTGCCAAAGGTGGAAGAGCCTCGGCGCAGGTCCACGGCTACGTCAAGCACAGCGCCATGCGTAACCCGTACGAGTTTTCCTTGAGGTTGTATGACCTGATAGTGAATGCCGCGGATCACATTCCTATTCGAGAGGGAGAAGTTGTCCTGTACCCACACAGCAGGTAATCCAGCCTCGGCCATCTGGTTCTGATTCCATGTTTCCCAGAACGCGCCGCGGTTATCGCGATACATAGTTGGCGTGAGCACCAATACACCGGGTAGCGTAGTCTTTGTAATCTTCACGGCCGGTTCGCCTCTGTGACAAACTGCTGCTCAGACTGAAGCGTAAGCAGGTACTGCCCATATCCGCTTTTACGCACGGGCTGTGCTAATTGCTCGAGTTGTTCGGCGTTGATGTAGCCCAGGCGATAAGCAATCTCCTCAGGGCAGGCGATTTTCAATCCCTGGCGTCGTTCAATGGTCTGGACAAAAAGTCCGGCATCGAGCAGCGAATCATGAGTGCCCGTATCGAGCCATGCCATGCCGCGGCTCATGATTTGTACATTCAGTCTGCCGGCGTTCAGATACAGTCTGTTCAGGTCAGTGATTTCCAGCTCGCCGCGCGCCGAGGGCTTGAGCGATGCCGCAAGGTCCACCACCTCGTTGTCGTAGAAGTAAAGGCCGGTAACGGCGTAGCGGGACTTAGGAGATTGAGGCTTTTCTTCGATACTGATCGCACGGCCCGTCTCGTTGAACTCCACGACTCCGTAGCGCTCCGGATCCTGCACGGGATAAGCAAAAACAGTGGCTCCACTCTTCAACGCGGCTGCGCGTTGCAGATGTAGGGAGAATGATTGCCCGTAGAAGATGTTATCGCCCAGAATCAGCGCGCTTGTATCTCCAGCGATAAAGTCACGCCCGATCAGGAAGGCCTGCGCCAGGCCGTCGGGACTCGGCTGGACGGCATAACTCAGATTGATGCCCCATTGCTTTCCATCGCCGAGCAACTCTGCAAACCGGCCCGTGTCTTGTGGCGTGGATATGATCAGTATGTCGCGCAGACCAGCCAGCATCAGGGTGGTGAGCGGATAGTAGATCATCGGCTTGTCATACACCGGCAAGAGCTGCTTTGAGACAACTTGCGTTGCAGGATAAAGCCGGGTTCCTGATCCACCGGCAAGGATAATTCCTTTCATCGTGGAACCCTCTCCTCGTAATTCTGCCGTATCCAATCTCTGTAAGCGCCCGTCCGAACGCTTTCAATCCATGCGCTGTTCTCCAGATACCAGGAGACCGTCTCGCGCAGGCCGGCCTCAAACTGCAATGAAGGTCGCCAGCCAAGTTCACGGGTGATCTTTGAAGCATCGATGGCGTAACGCAGGTCATGCCCGGGACGGTCTGTCACGAACTTAATCAGTCTGTCGCGGGGGCCTATCGCTGCGTCCGGGCGAAATTCGTCGACTAAATCGCAGATGGTTCTCACCACATCCAGGTTCTTTCGCTCGCTATTCCCGCCAATATTGTAGGTCTCACCCACGCGGCCCTGGTCAAGCACGGCGCAGATCGCCGCGCAGTGATCATCCACATAGAGCCAGTCGCGCACGTTGCTTCCGTCTCCATAGACGGGCAGTGGCTTGCCCTCGAGGGCATTCAAAATCATCAGCGGAATCAGTTTCTCGGGAAACTGAAACGGCCCGTAGTTATTGGAGCAGTTGGTCGTGAGCACCGGGAGACCGTAGGTGTGATGGTACGCCCGGACCAAGTGATCAGAGGCAGCCTTGGACGCGGCGTACGGGCTATTGGGCGCGTAGGGTGTGGTTTCAGAAAACGCCGGATCATCCGGGGCGAGCGTACCATAGACTTCGTCGGTGGACACATGGAGAAAGCGGAAGGCCTTCCGCTCATCCTCGTTCAGCTCGGACCAATAGCGGCGAGCCTGCTCCAGCAGCGTGAATGTTCCCTGCACGTTGGTGTGTATGAAAGCGCCGGGATCCGCAATGGAGCGGTCTACGTGACTCTCAGCCGCGAAATGCACGATGAGCGCGGGCCTGTGTTCCCGCAGGATGGATGCGACCAGTTCCGCGTCGCATATATCGCCGCGAAGGGGTATATACCTTGAGTCGCCATGCAGCGACGCCAAGTTCCCGGGATTGCCCGCGTAAGTAAGCAGATCGAGATTGACGAGTGCGCCCTGCCTCCGCCTGAGCCAGTGCAACACAAAGTTCGAGCCGATAAATCCTGCACCGCCGGTAACGAGTATGGCGTGGTTTGCGTTCTTCATGATTGCGGTGTTCCTCAGGCTGCGCGACTTAGCAAAAGTTCTGTAACTTGTTTGATCGTAGCCATGTTCGATGCGTGGCTATCGTGTACTCAGTCGGCTGTACAGTTTACGTGTTTTCCGCGCGCTTGCGCGCGGTACATCAACAGAAAGTCTAGCATGGTCTGCAAGTTATGCGCGCAGCGATCCCGCCGCGCAAACCTGACGTTCCTGGCCTAGCTCTCAGGAGCATCGAATGAGAGGTCAGAGAAGAAGGTCGGATAGTGCGGCGGCACTTTTCAGCAGAACGGGCAGACATCTGCGGAGCATTTGTTTCTGGTCAATGCGCAGTGCATGAGCGCCTATGTTGATGGCGGCGGTCACACGATTTTGTCGAGTGCGCACGGGGACTGCAATGGCACGTAATCCGTCTTCCAACTCTCCACTGACAAGAGCGTACCCATCCTTCCGTACCCGCAGAATGGCCTTACGCAGTTGGCGCGGATCGACCACGGTCTTCGTTGTAAACGCCTTTGGCTTGAGCCGATGCAGGTACTCATCGAGCTCGGCATCCGGCAGCGAAGCAAGCAGCACACGGCCCATGGAAGTGCAGTATGCGGGCAATCTGCTGCCAACCGACAGGCCGACTGACAGGATGCGGCTGGCAGAGGAGCGGGCTACATACACGATTTGATCTCCATCAAGCATGCTCATGGAGGCAGATTCGCCCAGGACCTCCGTGATCCGCTCCAAAATGGGCTGAGCAGCGGTAACGACCGAGGTCGAGGACAGATAGGACAGACCAAGCTTGAGCACGCGGGTCTTCAGGCGATAATCGCGGCGCGAACTTTCCACATAGCCCAGCATCTCCAGCGTCAATAGCAGTCTTCTCACTGCGGCGCGCGACAATCCAGTAGCCTGCGCGATCTCCCCGTTGCTTCTGCCTTCGGTGTGCCCCTCAAAACTTTCGATGACGCGCAGCCCTCGCGCGAGCGAGAGGACGAAGTTCGGATTCCCTGCATGGTGTTCCAGGGTGGACGCCGTCTGCCGCGACTGCATCTGGTCTGGATGAACTGCCTTGCGCATCAGGATATGTCTCCAGTGATGTGCGATTATCGCACATGTTGTACATTATTGGCCATTTGTAGATAATGATTCGCAGCCTCTCATCTCCGGCGCTCTTTCATGGCTCAATGGGTCTCACTTTCCGAAGCAGTAGCGGCGCACGTCCACGATGGCGATTTTGTTGCCCTCGAAGGCTTCACACACCTGATCCCATTCGCGGCGGGCCATGAAATCATTCGTCAGGGAAGGCGCAACCTGTCCCTGGTGCGCATGACACCGGACCTGATCTACGACCAACTGATCGGCGCCGGATGTGCCGCGCGGCTCACGTTTTCGTGGGGCGGCAATCCCGGAGTCGGGTCGCTGCACAGATTTCGTGATGCCGTCGAGAATGACTGGCCCGTGCCACTCTCGATTGAGGAGCGCAGCCACAGCGATCTGGCAAATGCCTATGTTGCCGGTGCGGCAAACCTTCCCTTTGCAGTGCTGCGCGCCTATACGGGTTCCAGTTACGAGCAGGTGAGCCCGCACATTCGCTCTGTGACTTGCCCGTTTACTGGCGAGCGACTTGCCGCCACTCCATCGGTAAAGCCCGATGTCACCGTTATCCATGCACAGAAGGCTGACCGCAAAGGGAATGTGCTGCTGTGGGGCATCCTGGGCGTACAAAAGGAGGCGGTGCTTGCGGCCAAACGCTCGATTGTCACAGTCGAGGAGCGGGTGGAGTCGCTCGATGCGCCACCCAATGCGTGCATCCTGCCGGGCTGGGTGGTTGATGCAGTGTGCGTGGTGCCCGGTGGCGCTGCTCCCTCGTATGCGCATGGATATTATGAGCGCGACAATGCGTTCTATCGGCAGTGGGACGCGGTCTCAAGAAGCCGCGAGCAATTTAGCGCATGGCTGAAGCAAAGTGTTCTTGAGACCGCCAACTTTGCTGAGTATCAACGCGTGCAAGAGATCTGGCGCGAAAAGGGGGCGCTGCGATGATGGCGGGAAGTTACTCGAGCGATGAAATCATGACTGTTTCCGCGGCGCGCATGCTGCGCGATGGCGCAGTCTGCTTTGTTGGCATCGGACTTCCTTCGACAGCCGCAAACCTTGCGCGCCTGCTTCATGCCCCAGACGCAGTGCTGATTTATGAATCCGGCCCGATCGGTGCCAAGCCATCTGTGCTTCCGCTTTCAATCGGCGACGGCAACCTTGCGGAGACCGCGGACACAGTCGTATCGACGCCGGAGATTTTTCGCTACTGGCTGCAAGGTGGGCGCGTAGATGTCGGCTTTCTGGGCGCGGCTCAGCTTGATCGATACGCCAATATCAACACGACTGTTATCGGCGATTATTGCAGGCCCAAGGTGCGCTTGCCAGGCGCGGGGGGCGCGCCAGAGATCAGCACTGCGGCCAAGGAAGTGCTGATTATCGTCAAGCAGTCGCGTCGAAGCTTTGTGAACCAACTCGATTTCATCACGTCGGCTGGCTTTCTTACCGGGGGCGATGCGCGCGAGCGAGCAGGCATCGGTGGTCGCGGTCCGGTGGCGGTCATCACCGATCTCTGCATTCTGCGGCCCGATCCGGAATCCCGCGAGCTTACGGTGACCGCGATTCATCCTGGCACATCGCGCGAACAGATTCGACTCAATACCGGCTGGGATGTTCGCTTCAGCCCGGATTGCAGCGAGACTGTTCCTCCGGAAGCGGGCGAACTCGAAGCTCTGCGTGACCTGCATGCACGAACCGCGGCGGCGCACGGCGTGGTAGGGAGAGACGCATGAACCACGTCTTTCTTTGTGATGCGGTGCGTACGCCGATCGGACGTTATGGGGGTGCGCTGGCGAGCGTGCGTGCAGACGATCTGGCTGCTGCGCCGATTCAGGCGCTCATTGCGCGCAATCCGCATGTGGACTGGGCGAGGCTCGACGAAGTGATTCTTGGCTGCGCCAATCAGGCTGGCGAGGATAACCGCAACGTAGCGCGCATGGCATTGCTGCTTGCCGGTTTGCCCGATTCGATTCCCGGCGTGACGGTGAACCGGTTGTGCGGTTCCGGGCTGGATGCAGTGGGTACAGCAGCGCGCGCCATTGCTTCCGGCGAGATCGACTTTGCTGTAGCGGGCGGTGTTGAGTCCATGTCGCGCGCCCCGTTCGTGATGGGCAAGGCTGAGTCGGCATTTCAGCGCAGCGCGGAACTGGTTGACACGACAATCGGCTGGCGATTTGTCAATCCACAAATGAGGGCGCGTTACGGCGTGGACACGATGCCGGAAACGGGCGACAACGTAGCAAGAGATTTCGCTGTCGAGCGCGAAGCGCAGGATGCATTTGCCTATCGCAGCCAGATGCGCACGGCGAAGGCTGTGGCAGACGGATTTTATGCAGAGGAGATTGTTGCCGTCGAAGTGCGCGGGCCTAAAACCACACTTACAGTATCGAGAGACGAGCATCCTCGCCCGGATACGACGCCGGAGGCACTTGCAAAACTCAAGCCTCTTCAGCCCGGGGGAACAGTAACCGCAGGCAACGCATCGGGTATCAACGATGGAGCCGCGGCCTTGATTCTTGCGTCAGATCAAGCGGTAAAACTGCACGGGCTTAGGCCACGCGCGCGCATACTTGGCATGGCTACGGCAGGTGTTCCGCCGCGCATCATGGGCATTGGGCCTGTGCCTGCGACGCAAAGGCTGCTTGCCCGGCTCAACCTCGCCATCGAAGACTTTGACTGGATTCAACTGAATGAAGCCTTCGCCAGCCAGGCCCTTGCTTGTCTGCGGCAACTGGGACTGCCTGAGGACGCGGAGCACGTGAACGCGACAGGCGGAGCAATTGCGCTGGGGCATCCGCTGGGTATGAGCGGCGCCAGGCTGGCTCTGACTGCAGCGCATCAGCTGGAAAAGTTTGGCGGCGCGCGTGCACTCGCAACCATGTGCATCGGAGTGGGCCAGGGAATTGCGCTGGCCATGGAACGAGTTTAGGAGACAGTCGGCGAGGCTGATTTTGCGCATGCTACAAACGCCGGCGCTTGCTGCTGATGCAGCCTTGGACAGGAAAAGACCATAGATGCCTTGTTGTAGTGTTTTCGTGGAGGCTTCTGGACTCTATAAAACAACTAAATGGCGGAGGGAGAGGGATTCGAACCCCCGGTACCCTTTCAGGCACAACGGTTTTCAAGACCGCCGGTATCAACCGCTCACCCATCCCTCCGCTGCGGGGAAAGGTCACCTGTTTCCCAGTTTACAGTAATTTCTGCGTTGACTATGTTGCAGGCCAGCTTGGATTTTGCTCAAAGCGGCTGAAAACAGGGTGCATAAGGCGTCCGGAGTGTTACAACAGGAGTGCATGGCAAAGCGAACGAAACAAGGCGCAGTTCCGCCGTCTGGGCAGCCCATCAGCCTGCGTACGCTGGGAGAATACCTGAACCTGTCGCCAGCGACGATTTCGCTGGTACTGAATAATGCTCCGGGTGTGCGGTCCATTCCGCAGGAGACGCGGGATCGGGTCACCGAGGCGGCGGCAAAATTCGACTACCGGCCCAGCTTTTACGCGCGGTCGCTGCGCAAGCGGCAGACATTTACCGTAGGTGTTCTGGTGCCGGAGCTGAGCGACCACTACGCCATCCAGGTGCTGTCCGGCGTGGAGGAGTTCCTGATCGAAGAGGGCTATTTCTACCTGACTGTGAGCCATCGCCGCAAGCCTGATCTCATTGAGGAATATCCGCGCCTGCTGATGGACCGCTCGGTTGAGGGGTTCATCCTGATTGACACGACGCTGGAAAAGAGCCTGAACCTGCCCGTAGTGGCTGTGGCCGGACACCGCAAGATTGAGGGCGTCACCAACGTGGTGCTGGACCAGCGGCGTGCGGCTGAATTGGCATTGCGTCACCTTTACCAACTGGGGCACCGCAAGGTCGCCTTTATGCGCGGAGGCAGCCATAGCTCCGATGCCGACGAACGCTGGGATTGCCTGATGGCGGTCGCGCGGGAGTTGAAGCTCTCTGTTTTGCCCGAGTTGACCGTGCAACTGCAACTGCCGATATCCACGCCCGAACTGGGATACGTGCCGGCCAATGAACTGCTGCACCGGGGAGTCGAGTTCACTGCGCTTGTTTGCTACAACGATATTTCCGCCATTGGAGCGATTCGAGCCTTCATGGACCATGGGCTGAGAGTGCCAACAGACATCTCCGTCGTGGGCTTCGACGATATTCAAAGCGCGGCCTTCTACAACCCAAGTCTGACCACGATTCGCCAGCCGCTTATCCAAATGGGCAAGGTGGCGGCGCGCATTCTTTTGCAGAGGATTCGCGGGCAGGCGACGTTCTCCGATGTGGTGCCGATCCATCCTGAACTGGTGATCCGCGAGTCTACCTGTCCACCCCGTCTGCACCGTGCCCGCGGAAAGCGGAGCTAAGCCCGATGCAGCCAGGAGACAGGCATTCCACACGGCAAACGTTGACTGTGTTGCACCCCGCCTTTGCGCTCACAGGAGTGATTCAAGCTATTGGCGGGCCCTTGCTACCTTCGCTGGCGTCGTCCTTTCATCTGAATGACAATCAGTCGGGCCTGATGTTCCTGCTCTACTTTGGGGGAACGTCTCTGGGCGCGCTCTTTTGCCGCGGCAACTATGCTCGCACCATGGTGGTTGGATTCATCGGAGTGGTGGCCTGCTGTTTGGGAATTGCGGCGACCGGCCGTCCGCTTCTGCCGCTGCTCTTCCTCCTTCTCGGTATCAGCGTGGGTCTTCCCATGTCGGCCATTAGCCTGTTTGCGGGCCGCAACTTTCCTGAGCGGTGCGCTCCCATCCTTACGTTTCTTAACTTCAGTTGGAGCGCCGGTGCACTGGCAGCGCCGCTGCTGGCCGCGCAGGTGCTGGTGCATCACAGCTATCGCGCGGCCTATATGGTGCTGGCTGTGGCGGCCGCTGTTGCCGCGCTGGCCTGCTGGATGATGATTGAAGATGCTCCTGAAGTCGCGCGCGTTCCCCGCGAAAAAGACAGCTTCACGAATCTTCGCTTCATTGTCGTTTTTGCTCTGGCCGCGTTTCTTCAGGTAGGCATTGAGAACACAGCTACCGTTTGGCTTTCAACCTATGCGCTGCGGTTGAACGGTAGCGGAGTTGTGTTGGCTGCTGCTGCTGCTGCGCTCTACTGGTTTGGGTTTCTCGCGTCACGAGGCCTTTCATCGGCGGTGATGTTACGCGCTGACCCGGCGCGTGTTTTTCGCGTTGCTCTGGCCGTGGCGCTGACCGGTGCATTGCTTCTGGCCGTATTTCCTAGTTTTGCCGGGGGTACCATTGCCATGTTCCTGCTCGGATTGGCGCTTGCTCCCATCTATCCATTGATTATTGCCGGCACTTTTGCCTGTGTTCGCCGTACTTCTGACTCGCGGTGGGTGCTGGCTACAGCCGGGTTTGGCGGATCGGTTCTGCCTTGGGTCGCCGGATGGATCTCAACCCATACCGGCAGCCTGCGCGTGGGCATGCTTGTGATTCCCGCAGCCTTGTTGCTGATGGCTTTTGCGCTGCCGGCAATGGGTGGACAGCGGCAAGCTGCCACGGAAAAACCGGCAGAAAGCTGATGCATTTCTCGTTTGCACTTTGCGCAGATGCCGCACGGTGGCAGAAAACGCGCAATGAAAAACCGGAAAAGCCGCGCGGACTTTCCCGGTTCTTCCTGCGTCCAGTGAAGCTACTTGACGCCTTGCAACTCGTCGGCCAGCGCGCCGGCGTTGTAGAGTTTGCGCAGGCCCTCAATCATGCCCGCGGAGTGCACGGCAACCGCGCGGTTCTTCTCGCCGTCATAGACAAAATCACCTGCCAGCGACTCGATGTTGCCATCGAAGATCAGGCCCACCAGCTCACCTTCGCGGTTGACCACGGGTGAGCCGGAGTTGCCGCCGATGATGTCTCCTGTCGAAACGAAATCGAGCGGCGTGTTCAGGTCCAGCTTGCCCAGTCCTGCTGCTTCCTTCGGCGTCAGGTCAAAGGGCGGTTTGTTACTGAAGCTGGCCGCGCGGTCATAGAGCCCGTAGAAGGTGGTGAAGGGCGGGGCGATGGTGCCGTTGTAGGGATAGCCCTTGACGGTGCCGTAGCTCAATCGCGGAGTGAACGTAGCATCGGGATACGCATCCTTTCCATACACGAGGAAGTGCGCCTTGCCGAGCTTTTCGCCTGCCGGCGTGAGCACGCTGGAGATGGTGTCGCGCATGCGGCGGCTGGTCTCGCGTACGATGGGGTCCACGCGCCGCGCAGCCTCGATCATGGGGTCGGTTGATGCGGCCACGGCTGCTTCGCCACCGTCCAGCAGAGCCTTGCGGACGGCAGGGTCTGCCAGCCTGGTTCCATCCACCAGGGAATTCACTGTCCGATCCACATCGCCGCCCTGCACGATGGCCTGCACATAGGCGTCTTCCTTGCCGAGCTTCTCCTGGGCCAGTTCGAGTGCGTTTGTCA
>JAJXZL010000022.1 GCA_021780075.1 Acidobacteriota bacterium | reverse complement strand
GGCATCCGGACCTGCGGCGGATTCTGATGTGGGACGGATTCAAGGATCACCCGATGCGTCGGGATTACGTGGAGCCGGACGATTTTGATTACGAGCCCACGGCGCATGACGAGGTGCTGAAAAGGGCACAGGCGCATCAGGCTGCACAGGCCAGCGAGAAAGGGGCCGGCGCATGAGCGCTTCCGAGACGAGGATGGTGGGCAGCGGCGGCGCGCCTGCGATGCAGGCGGAAGTCGAACTGCTGGAAGTGTCGATGGGACCGCATCACCCGTCAACGCACGGTGTGTTTCGCATGGACGTTGCGCTGGACGGCGAGAAGGTTGTGAAACTCAAGCCGGTTTTTGGCTACCTGCACCGCAACCACGAGAAGCTGGGCGAGGATCACAGCTACCTGGCATCGATGCCGTATACCGACAGGCTGGACTACATCTGTTCGCTGACCAATAACTGGGCGTATGCGCTGGCGGTTGAGAAGCTTGCCGGACAGGAAGTTCCGGAGCGCGCCGAGTACCTGCGGGTGATCACGGCCGAACTGACGCGCGCGCAGAACCATATCCTTGCGGTGGGCTTTCTGCTGCAGGACATGGGCGCCAGCGGTACGCCGCTAATGTATGGATTCCGCGAGCGGGAGAAGATTCTGGATCTGTTCGAGGCGCTGACCGGGTCGCGCATGATGTGCAATTACATGCGCTTTGGCGGCTGTCGAGTGGATGCATCGCCGGCCTGGCTTGATGGGGCGCGCAAGGTGGTGGCGGGCCTGCCCGGGTTCACTGACGAGCTTGAAGCGCTGGTGTGCACGAACGAGATTCTGATGGCGCGCACCCAGGGAGTGGGCATCCTGCGGCCGGAGCTGGCAGTGAGCGCCGGCGTGACGGGACCCATGCTGCGTGCCTCGGGCGTGAATTACGACATTCGCAAAGTGGATCGCTACGGCATTTACGACCGCTTTAGCTTCAAGGTCCCGCTGGGCGATCATTGGGATGTTTATGACCGCTTCATGATCCGGCTGCTGGAACTGCGGGAGTCCATCAAGATTCTGGAGCAGGCGCTTAAGGACATTCCCGGCGGACCGGTGATAGACCCGAAGGCGAAGATTCGCAACTTCAGGCCCAAGGCAGGCGAGGCGTACGGACGCATCGAGGCGCCGAAAGGCGAGTTGGGTTTCTATCTGATCAGCGATGGCGGGCCGAATCCTTACCGCTACCGGGTGAGGCCGCCGAGCTTTGTGAACCTGACGATTCTTGAAGACATGTGCCTGGGGCACAATGTGGCGGACGTGGTGCTGATTCTTGGATCGGTAGATATTGTGCTGGGTGAAGTGGACAGATAGCTGGCATTGATCGATTGATCAGTTGGTCAGTTTTTGGAGGGATGCATTGCTGGGCGAGGGACTACTGAAGGGGCTGGCGGAGACGGCGAGAAATTTTGCCGGAAGCTATGTCTCCAAGGAGCGGCTGACTACGGTGCAGTATCCGGAGGAGCGTGTTGCTCCCATTGAGGCTGCGCGCGTATTTCCGTTTCTGGTGTATGACGGCGCGGACTGGGAGGCCGGGTTGCGCTGCGTGGCCTGCCAGATCTGCGAGAAAGAATGCCCGCCAAAGTGCATTTACATCGAGAAGAGCAAGGACAAGAAGCCGGATTATGTGGGCAAACCGCAGATCTATCCGGCACGATTCGATATCGATGTGTCTGTGTGCATGAGCTGCCAGATCTGCGTTGAGGTGTGTCCTTTCGAAGCCATCAAGATGGATACGGAATTTGAGCTGGCCACGCAGGACCGCTTTGGCGGACTGCTGCACGACCGCAAGCAACTGGCCAAATCGAACGAGTACTTCCACGCGATTCATCCCACGGAAGCTGCCGAGGTGGATGCGCGCCTGGACGAGGAGAAGGCCAAAGTCGAGGCCAAAGCCAAAGCTGCAGCGGAGGCAGCAGCCGCAAAGGCCGCCGCAGGCGCAGCGCCCGCAGCTCCGCCGGCGGCCAAGCCCGCTGAGAAGCCGGCAGGAGGGGGAGAGTAAACGATGCTGGAGAAAGCAGATCAGATCTTCGTCCTCCTTTTGCATTGGCTGGTGAGCTTTTTGCCTTCCAATTGGCAGCATGTGGCCTCTGTGGTTCTGTGTGTAGCGACCATCGTGCTTTTGTATCCGGCGTTGTTTGCCATTGCCGTCCTGCTTGAACGCAAGGGCCTTGGACGCATGCAGAACCGGTACGGACCGAACCGCGCAGGCCCATTTGGCATTCTGCAGCCGGTTGCCGATGGTATCAAGTCGCTGACCAAGGAAGATATTGTGCCGTTCAGAGCGGACGCGCTGGTGCACTTCATGGCGCCGCTGGTGCTGGTGGTGGCGGTGTTCATGGGCTTTGCGGTGATGCCCATGGGACGCAACATGGTGCTGGTGGATTTGGACGCCAGCCTGCTTTTCTTCTTTGCCATGGGCGCATCGACGGAGCTGTCGATCTTTATGGCTGGCTGGTCAAGCCGGAACAAGTATTCGCTTCTAGGCGCGATGCGAGCGGTGGCGCAGATGATCAGCTACGAAGTCCCACTGCTTTTGTCGAGCGTGGTCATTGTGATGATGACGGGGTCGCTTTCGCTGGTGAAGATTGTGGAAGCGCAGAACCACTACTCGTGGGGTCTGCCGCACTGGTACGTCTTTACTCCGTGGGGACTCGCGGGCTTTGTGATGTTCGTGATTGCGTCGATGGCGGAGACGAACAGGTCGCCATTTGATTTGCCTGAAGGCGAGTCAGAGATTGTGGCCGGCTACTTCACGGAATACTCGGGCTTCAAGTTTGCGCTTTTCTTCTTGGGCGAGTACGTGGGGATGTTCGGGATCGCAGGATTGGGCACTACGCTGTTTTTGGGCGGATGGTCCGCGCCGTTCGCGTTTCTTGGCTGGGTGCCATCGTGGATATGGTTCTTCGCCAAGGTCATGGCATGGATATGCTTCTTTATCTGGGTGCGCGGCACCATGCCCCGGCTGCGGCAGGACCAGCTGATGAATTTTGCATGGAAGTTCGTGCTTCCCATGACGCTGGTGAACCTGATGGTAGCGGCGCTATGGCGCTTCATGGGCGAGGGACTGCTGCGCTGGGCGGTTTGCTCGGTCATCGTTGTGGTGGCCTACGCCGCGATGGGCCGCGTTGAAATGCGTCGCGGGCACCTGGGCCCAAGGAGTTACCGCTATGCGGAGTAAGTGTTGCCTGAATGGAACAGGCCTGAACAGAACAGGAAGGAGCGCGCGCCGATGAGTTTCGCATTTTACGTGGTAGCGGCGCTGACGCTGGCCGGAGGCCTGGCGGCGGTGCTCTTGAAAAACCTCGTGCACTGCGCGCTTGCGCTGACGGTGGCCTTTGCGGGTCTGGCCTTGCTGTTTCTTCAGCTCGATGCTCAGTTTGTGGGATTCGTGCAAATTCTGGTGTACATTGGCGCGGTTGCGATTCTGGTGGTGTTTGCGATTCTGCTGACGCGCGGGTCGGAGACGCCGAAGAGCAGCGAGATTTTCAGCCGGACATGGCTGGCGGGGCTGGTTGTGGCTGCCGCGGTGTTCGCGGTGCTGGGTTGGGCGGTGTTGCAGGCTGCGCCGGGACTGCCGTACGCGACGGTCGCGCCCATGGTGACAGTTCAGGAGATTGGCGCGGCGCTGATGGGCCGCTACGTGCTGCCGCTTGAGATTGTGGCGCTGCTGCTGACCGCTGCTCTGATTGGCGCGGTGATTGTGGCCATGCACGAGAAAGAGGGGGCCCGGTGAATCCGCTCGCGGGATATCTCCTGGTGGCGGCGCTCTTGTTTGCCATCGGGCTGGCCGGAGCGCTGACGCGGCGCAACGCCATTTTGGTGCTGATTGGCATTGAGCTGATGCTCAACGCAGCCAATCTGAACCTGATTGCCTTCTGGCGTTACGGGTCGCATCCCGAGGCGCTGACGGGAATGATGTTTGCAATTTTTTCGATTGCAGTGGCAGCGGCGGAAGCTGCGGTAGGACTGGGCCTTGTGATTTCGATTCATCGCCACACGCGGACAACCGATCTGGACCAGATCAACAGGATGAAGGGGTGAGCGGATGTTGATGCAGGAAGAGGTGACGGCCGCGTTTCATCCCCAGAACCAGTGTCTGGTGGGATTCGCGGCACGCTCGCTCTGGCTGATTCCGGCGGTGCCCATCGTCGCTTCGGGCGTGATTGCGCTGCTAAGACAGCCCCGGCGCGCGCTGGCGGCAGGGCTGGCGATCGGATCGCTGAGTGTTTCTCTCTTTTTCTCCCTGATGGCCTTTGCTCATGTGCTGGCCGGATGGATGAACAGCGTGGCCGTGCGTGAAACGGTGAACTTTACCTGGATTCAGGTCGGCTCCGCGCACGTGGATCTGGGCTGGGTGCTTGACCCGCTGTCGGCGGTGATGCTGGTGATGGTCAGCTTTGTGGGGCTACTGATCTTCATCTACTCCGTTGGTTACATGGCGCACGACGTGAATTTCACGCGCTTCTTCTGCTTTCTGTCGCTGTTTGCGGGAGCGATGCTGGGCGTGGTGATTTCCAACAGCCTGCTGCTGCTCTTCATGTGCTGGGAGTTGGTGGGGCTGACGTCGTACCTGCTGATCGGATTCTGGTATCACAAGCCACCAGCGGCCGCAGCGGCCAAGAAGGCCTTCATGACAACGCGCGTGGGGGACGTGTTCTTCCTGCTCGGCATGGTGTGGCTGTTTGCGCAGACGGGCACGCTGCTGTTTTATAATGGCGGGGCGGGTTCGATGGAGCCGCTAAAGCTTGGCGCGCTGCTGGCGTCACCTGCCGGGCTGGGATTGAGCGCGGCGGGCGCGATCGGCCTGCTAATCTTTGCCGGCGCGGCGGGCAAAAGCGGCCAGTTACCCCTGCACGTCTGGCTGCCGGATGCGATGGAAGGCCCAACGCCTGTGTCGGCGCTGATTCACGCGGCGACGATGGTCGCAGCGGGCGTATACCTTATCGCGCGCGTGTACCCGTTGATGCAAGCTGGCGCGCTGGCCGGCGGTACCACAACAGCGCTCACGGTGGTGACGTGGGTGGGCGCATCGACGGCGGTGTTTGCGGCGCTGATTGCAGTGGCGCAGAACGACATCAAGCGCATTCTGGCGTATTCGACGGTGTCGCAGCTTGGCTACATGATGGCCGGGCTGGGCATGGGCGGCGTTGCGGTGGGCATGTTCCACCTGATTACCCACGCGTTCTTCAAGGCACTGCTGTTCATGGGCGCGGGCTCGGTGATTCATGGCTGCCACGAGGAGCAGGACGTGCGCCACATGGGGGCCTTGCGCAAGGCGATGCCGCTCACGTTCCTGACCTATGCAGTGGGCATGCTAGCGCTGTGCGGATTTCCGCTGCTGTTCTCAGGATTCTGGAGCAAAGACGGAATTCTCGAAGCGGCACAGCATTGGAGCGTGGCCAAAGGGCCGTTTTACATGCTGGTGTTCGGCGCCTTGCTGACTGCCTTTTATATGACGCGGCAAGTCGCGTATGTCTTCTTTGGCGAGTGGCGCGGACACAAGACGGCACATGAGAGCCCAGCCGTGATGACCATGCCGCTGGCGATTCTGGCCTTCTTTGCGGTGGCGCTCGGCGCGATTGGAACTCCGGCGTGGCCGTGGTTCAAAGCATTCCTTTCCGATCATGCTGCAGGCTTCGAGATGGCGCGGTTTGGCGAGCCGGGTCTGCTGCCGCTGATGGGTACTTCAACACTGGTAGTTTTTCTCGGTCTTGGCCTGGGATGGTGGATCTACGGCGGGAAGTCGCCTGCGGCGGAGGAACCTGATGCGCTGGAGCGAGCGATTCCACTGGCCTGGGGCTGGCTGCACAACAAGCTGTATGTCGACGAGTTGTACGGAGCGACAGTGATTGCATTCTACGGCTGGTGGGCAAAGGTTGCCGACTGGCTTGACCGCTGCGTCTGGGGCGGAGTTGTGACAAGCGTGGCGTGGCTTTTCAGGGGCTGGGCGCAGTTGAACCGGCTCATCGATATTCACTGGGTGGACGGCGGCTTTGACAAGGGCTGCGAAGAACTGGCCTCGGGCGGTGGTCTGCTGGCGCGGGTGCAGACGGGCCGCGTGCAGACTTATCTGCGACTGTTGGCTCTGGCGGTGGTGGTGCTAGCCGCGATTCTGATCTGGAGCGGCCGGGGATGAACGGACTTCCTATATTGACTTTGTTGACCGTGCTGCCTGTGCTGGGGGCGGTGATTGCGCTGGTGGCCGGCAGGCATGCGCGGAGCGTCGCCCTCTTGACGACGCTGTGTGGGCTGGCGCTCGCGTTGGTGGTGTGGACGAAGTTGCCCATCGACGGGAGCATTGGACTGGTGGAGCGCGCCGCGTGGGCGCCGTCTCTCGGCATTGAGTACCACCTGGGCGTGGATGCGCTTGGGGCACTGATGCTGGTGCTATCGGCGATTGTCACGCTCCTGTCAGTGGACGCAGCCGATCATGTCCACCGGCAGCCAAACCTGTATTTCGGGCTGGTTCTTCTACTCGAGGCGGGACTATTCGGGTCATTCACCGCGCTGAACTTTTTCCACTGGTTCCTGTTCTGGGAACTGAGCCTGATTCCGGCATTCTTCCTGATCAAACTGTGGGGCGGGGCGAAGCGCGGGCCGGCAGCGACGCAGTTTTTCGTATACACCATGGCAGGAAGCGTGGCGCTGCTGCTGGCGTTTCTTGCGGTCTTTCTCTCAACCGGCAATATGGATTTTATTCAGCTTGCCGCTATGGCCTCAAGCGGGCAACTGGAACAGATGGTAACGGCGCATCTGGGGCCGGTGATGATGTGGCTGGCGATCGGCGCGCTGGCGGGCTTTGCGGTGAAAGTGCCGCTGGCTCCCTTCCACACATGGCTGCCTGCGGCCTACTCTGAGGCTCCTTCGCCGGTAACGATGCTGCTGACGGGCGCGATGTCAAAGATGGGCGTCTACGGATTGCTGCGCATTGCGGTTCCGCTGTTCGGGCACCAGATCGCGCAGTTGCGAACGCCGCTGCTTGCGCTGGCGGTGCTGACAATTGTAATGGGGGCCTGGGCAGCTGCGGCGCAGAAAGACTTGAAGCGCGTCTTTGCCTACTCCTCAGTGAACCACCTTGGCTACTGCTTGCTGGGTATTTTTGCGCTGGCTGTACCGGCTGCGGGAGCGGCGGAGCAAACCAGCCAAGCCGCGGCGCTGAACGGTGTGATTCTGCAGATGTTCAACCATGGAATCACAGCAGCGGCCTTGTTCTGGTTTGTGGCCATGTTGCAGGAGCGCACGGGCGGCGAGCGCGGAATCAACGACTTTGGCGGATTGCGCAAGCCTGCACCGGTGTTTGCAGGACTGATGGGCATTGTGCTGTTTTCGTCGCTTGGGCTGCCGGGCTTGAACGGCTTTGTGGGCGAGTTTCTGATCTTCCGCGGCGTCTTTCCGCTCTCGTGGGTGGCGGCTACAGTTTCGATACTCGGGCTGCTGGTGACGGCGGCGGTGATTCTGACTGTGATCCAGAAAGTGTTTGCCGGGCCGGTGCCGGAGCGGTGGGCCAGCTTCCCAGACATGTACGGAAAGGAACGACTGGCAATGGCTCCGGTGATTGGACTAATGCTGCTGCTTGGTCTTGTTCCGCAACTGATTGTGGACAGCGTGAACCCAACGGTTGTGAACCTGCTGGCGCACTGGAGATTTTAGATGTTGGCTTGGACGATCTATCTCTCGTTTGCCGGGGCGCTTGCCCAGGCGCTGCTGCCCAAGGGCAAGCCGTCCCTTTCGCGATGGCTGGCGCTTATCGTGGCCTTGGCCGGGCTGGCTCTTGCTGTGGCAGGTTTTGCAGCGGGCATTCCGAATCACTTTGCCCGCGTGATCATTGTCGATGTGCCGTGGGTGTCGTCGATGGGGATTCACTATCTGTTGGCGGCTGACGGCATCAGTCTGGTACTTGTGCTGCTGACAGGGCTGGCGGCGGTGGCCGGCGTGCTGTTCAGCTGGAACATCGAGCTGCGCACGAATGAGTTTTTCGCCTTCTACCTCGCGCTGATAGGCGGCGTCTACGGAGTGTTTCTCAGCTTCGACCTGTTTCTGCTGTTTGTCTTTTATGAAATCGCCATTGTGCCCAAATACTTCCTGATTGCCATCTGGGGATCGACGCGACGCGAGTATGGAGCGATGAAGCTGGCGCTTTACTCGTTTGTGGGCTCGGCAATGGTGCTGGTAGGACTGCTGGCGGCGTATGCCACGTCAGGTAGCCACTCGACGGGCCTTGTGGACCTGGCCCATGCAGGTCTGCCGGTAAGTTTTCAGATGTGGGTCTTCCCGCTGGTGTTTACAGGTTTTGCGATCCTGGCCGGCATGTGGCCGTTTCATACCTGGGCGCCCACAGGCCACGTAGCCGCGCCAACGGCTGCTTCCATGCTGCTGGCAGGCGTGGTGATGAAGCTGGGGGCTTACGGCTGCCTGCGCGTAGCAATTTCGCTGTTTCCACATGGCATGGACCCGTGGGGATTCTCGTTCCTTGGCGTGGGCTCATGGCGCGACGTGTTTGCCGTGTTGGCGGTAATCGGAATTGTGTATGGCGCGCTTGTGGCACTGGCGCAAACCGACTTCAAGTTTGTCATCGGCTACTCCAGTGTGAGCCACATGGGATTTGTGCTGCTGGGCTTGATGACGCTGAATCAGATTGGCATGACCGGCGCGGTGCTGCAGATGTTTTCGCACGGTGTGATTGCGGGCTTGCTCTTCGCCATCGTGGGCCGCATCGTGTACGAGCGAACGCACACGCGGCAACTGGCGGAGCTTGAAACCATGCACCTGTCGAAGCGGCTACCGTTTGCAGCCTGGGCGTTTGTCATTGCGGGGATGGCCTCAATGGGGTTGCCGGGCTTCTCAGGGTTCGTGGCTGAGTTGCAGGTGCTCGTGGGCTCGTGGGTTGCCAAGCCAGGATGGACGATTGCTGCTGGCGTGGGAATAGTGGTGGGCGTGGCTTACACATGGCGCGCATTACAGAAGGCGTTCTTCAGCGATGCGCCACCAAGCGCTCACATGCACGAGCATGGACACGAACTGGCGGCGATTACCGTGCCGGAGGTTGCCGGGGTGGCACTGCTGGTGGCTGCAACTCTGATTGTTGGTTTATATCCAAGGATTCTGCTCGAGGCGATTGAGCCGGCGGTAAAGACGCTGCTTGCGGGAGGGGGACGATGAACTTCGCAGATCTCTTTCGCGCAACCTTGCCGGAGACAGCGCTGGAAATCGCGGCACTGGTCGTGCTAGTGGTGGACCTTGGCTTTCTGCGCAAGGCTGCGCTCAACCTGCGCGTAGCAGTGGCGGCACTGTTAGGCGTCGCGGGCTGTGCCGCAGCGCTCTGGATGCTTCCGTTTCAAGGACTGGGCTTTGTCTATTCCGGCACGGGAGAGCTACTTCTGGCATCTGGCGGGTCGTCTGCCGTTGCGCAAATTGGAATTCTTCTGCTGACGGCTCTGACGTTGCTGCTGCTGGCCGATTCAACTTTTACGCGGCACGTAGGCGAGTATGTTGCTGTGGTGCTGATGGCGGCTGCGGGCGGATTGCTTATTTCTGCTGCGCAGGATCTGCTCGTGATCTTCATCGGGCTGGAATTGCTGAGCCTGGGGCTCTACATCCTGACGGCGTTCGCGAAGAAGTCTGGCAGGAGCGCCGAGGCAGCGATGAAGTATTACCTTTTTGGCGGCATGTCGGCAGCGTTCCTGCTGTTTGGATTCAGCTATCTCTACGGCATTGCGGGTTCGACGAACCTGCACCAGATCATGCTGGCAATGTATGAGTGGAACGCATTTCGCGCGGCGCCGCTGCTTTATGTGTCGCTGGTCATGATCGCGGCGGGGCTGGGTTTCAAAGTTGCTGCGGTTCCGTTCCATCTGTGGGCACCTGACACTTATGAGGGCGCTCCCGCGCCAGCGGCAGCGTTTATTGCGTCTGTGTCGAAGGTGGCAAGCTTTGCGCTGCTCATTTCGATAAGCACGGCTGCGATGCATGTCTTTGGTGGCTTGAATGCGATGGTGACCTTCGAAGTACACTCAGGCGCCGTGGCAACGCAGAACTATCTGGGGTTTGCGGTTTCGTGGTCGATGATTCTAGCCGTGCTTCCCGTGGCGTCAATGGTGCTGGGCAACCTGGCAGCGCTGGCGCAGGTGAGTGTGCGCCGACTGCTTGCTTACTCTGCGATTGCGCATGCCGGCTATATGCTGCTGGGGCTTGCATACTTCTCGTATACACCCAGGAGCGCGGAGGCGATTCTCTACTACGTGCTCACCTACGGCTTGACGACGGTTGGCGCGTTCGGCGTAGTGGGCGTGGTGGAGCGGGCAACTGGTAGTGACCGGCTGGATGCTTTTCTGGGCCTGCACAAGCGTAATCCGCTGCTTGCGGTGGTTCTGCTGGTGCTGTTCCTGTCGCTGGCAGGGATTCCGCCGCTGGTGGGCTTCTGGGCGAAGTTCAATCTGTTTGCCGCGGTACTGCAGGTGTATCCAACAGGGGCTGGGCTTGGGCTGGTGGTGCTGGCGGTAGGCATGAGCGCAGTGTCGCTCTACTACTACTTGCAGGTGCTCAAGCGGGCCTACGTGATGTCCGCGGTGGATGACACGCCGATTGCCGTGCATCCGGTCACGCTGGCTGTGCTGTTGCTGGTTGCGACGGGTGCGGTGCTGCTGGGTTGCTTTCCTGCGCTGCTACAGGGTTGGATTGCGGGTTTCTATCCGGGCCTATAGCCTGCCAACCGCTGTACGAAAATCCCAGAAGGAAAAGCCCCGGCTCTCATCCAAGAACCGGGGCTTCTTTGTTCCGTACTTAATCAGCTGCGCAGAAAGTCCTTGGCCTTCTGGATGAGGACATCGCGGCTTACGTCGGAGATGGCATTCGTGAGCGGGAGCTTTTTGGGGCAGACTTCGACGCAGTTTTGCGCGAAGCCGCACTCTTGAATACCGCCATCGCCAGCCAAAGCGCGGAGACGCTCTTCCTTGAACACCTTGCCGGTGGGGTGATTGTTGAAAAGTTTAACCTGCGCTATGGTGGCTGCGCCAACAAAGCCCGTCTCCTCATTGAACTGCGGACATACCTCCATGCAGCAGGTGCAGGAGATGCAGTTTGAGAGCGGATAGTTGACTTCCTGCTGTTGCGGAAAGACGCGCGGGCCCGAGCCGAGATCGTAGGTGCCATCGACCGGAACCCAAGCCTTGACAGCCTTGAGGTTTTCGAAGAGGACGGCGCGGTCAACCTGCAAGTCACGCACAAGTGGGAATTTGCTGAGCGGCTCTATACGGATGGGCTGCTCCAAATTGTCCACGAGGGCGGAACAGGCCATGCGCGCCTTGCCGTTAATACGCATAGCGCAGGAGCCGCAGATCTCTTCAAGACAGTTGGAGTCGTATGTGATGGGTGTAGTGGCATGGCCATCCGCGGTCACAGGGTTGGCAGCGATCTCCATCAACGAGCTGGTCACATTCATGCCTGGGCGCCACTCGAGTTCAAACTTCTCCCAGACGGCGGGTGCGTCGGGGCTGGCTTGGCGCTTGATTTCAAGTTGTACAGTCTTTGATGCCATGAGTCAGTCTCCCTTGCCTACTTGGCCACGTCGTAACGGCGCGGGCGCGGCTTGATGTACTGGATATCGACGTCTTCATACTCAAAGCGCGGGCCAGCCGCATCACCGGTAAAGCTGGCTTTGGTCGTCTTGAGGAACTTCTCGTCATTGCGGTCCGGAAAGTCCGGCTTGTAATGTGCCCCACGGGATTCATCGCGCAGGAGCGCCCCCTGCGCGACAACGCGAGAGAGTTCCAGCATGTTCTTCAACTGGCGGGCAAAGGCGAAGCTGGTGTTTGCCCACTGGCTACGGTCGCTGAGGTTCACCTTCTTATAGCGGTCGAGCAGTTCTACGATCGTCTCGTCGGCCTGCTTGATGCCCTTGTTGAAGCGTATGACGGTGACGTGCTCGGTCATGGTTTGACCCAGCTCGCGCCACAGCTTGAAGGGATTCTCGGTGCCCTCGTTTTTGAGCAGTTTGCCGTTGATCTCGGCCTGGCGGGCCAATTCGGCAGCGGCGCCGCCATCACCTTCTGCGGCGGGGAGGTTTCTAGCGTATTCGAGCGCGATCGGACCGGAACGGAAGCCGCCAAAGATGCAGCTAACCAGCGAATTCGCGCCCAGACGGTTGGCGCCGTGGTACTGGTATTCGCACTCGCCGGCGGCAAAGATGCCGGGAATGTTTGTCATCTGATTGACGTCTACCCACAAGCCGCCCATGGTGTAGTGCATGCCCGGGAATATCTTCATGGGCACGTCGCGCGGGTCTTCGCCGACGAATTTCTCATAGATATCGAGAATGCCTTCAAGTTTGCGGTTGAGTGTGGCGCGGTCAATGTGCGTGAGGTCGAGGTAGACCATGGGCTGGCCATCGATACCGAGTCCATTCTGGTAGACCACCTTATGAATGGCGCGCGTGGCAATGTCGCGGGGCACGAGGTTGCCGTACTTTGGGTACCATTCCTCGAGGAAGTAGAAGCGCTCAGCCTCGGGAATCTGGCGGGCTAGGCGCTTGTCGCCTTGCGTGCGCGGCACCCAAACGCGACCGCCTTCACCGCGGGCCGACTCGGACATGAGGCGCAGCTTGTCTTCACCGGGGATGGCCGTCGGGTGCACCTGGATGAATTCGCCATTGGCGTAGTACACGCCCTGCTGAAAGACTGCTGACTGCGCAGAACCGGTGCAGACCACGGAGTTGGTGCTCTTGCCAAAGATGGCGCCGATTCCACCGGTGGCCAGAATGATGGCGCCGGCGGGGAAGGAGCGCAGTTCCATGGTGCGAAGGTCGAGTGCCGTAATTCCTCGCGCCTGGCCTTTTGAATCGATGACGGCGGAGAGGAACTCCCAGCCTTCGTACTTCTTGACCTTGCCTTCGGACTCGTAACGGCGAACCTGCTCGTCGAGAGCATAGAGCAACTGCTGCCCGGTGGTCGCTCCGGCAAACGCTGTGCGGTTGTAGAGCGTACCGCCAAACCGACGGAAGTCGAGCAGTCCCTCCGGGGTGCGATTAAAGGGCACGCCCATGCGATCGAGCAGGTCGATGATGCCTGGAGCTGCCTCGCACATGGCTTTCACAGGGGTCTGGTTGGCCAGGAAGTCACCGCCGTAAATGGTGTCGTCGAAGTGCTTGTCGGTGGTGTCTCCTTCGCCCTTCAGGTTTTTGGCTGCGTTGATGCCACCCTGGGCGCAGACCGAGTGAGAACGCTTGACTGGAACGATAGAGAACAGGTCAACGGAGCCGCCAGCCTCAGCGATCTTGATGACCGCCGCCAGACCTGCCAGGCCTCCCCCAACCACAATGATTCTTGGTGCTGCCATTGTCTATTGAATCCTTTCCTTCAAACCTGAGCAACTGCCTGTTGCTCTGTGCGCATGCGTAAAGGCTGCCATGTCAGTAGCAACTGCGGAACGAACTCCTGGAGAGCTTTCCAGGCGAGCAGAGCACCGGTTGTACAGGTGGCAGCCATAGAAGTCCTGTCTGCCTAAAGCAGCGTATACGCAGGTTGCGCGTTTTGAATGTGTAATTGAGTGGTTGTGAGCGGCACAATGTCGGGCGTGTTCTTGTAGCGCGGGCTGATGAAGGCCCACATGCTAACGAGGCCCATGATGGCAAGAGCCAGGCCAAGGGCCGCGCATACAAAGCCAAAGCGCTTGCGAGCTTTGACGCCGGGTATGATGCCCCATTTGGCTGCGAAGAGCCAGATTCCGTACGCGAAGTGCCAGCAGATGGCGATCATCGCAATCACATAGACGGCAAGCATCCAGGGATTGGCCAGTTCGTGCTGCACCTTGGCAAAAGCTGCTCCGGGATTCTCAGGCAGGCTGATGCCCATGAATCGCTGGCGAAGCACATGCTGGCCGATGTACAGGATCGCAATCAGGCCTGTGTAGCGCTGCGCGGTGTACATCCAATTGCCCGCCCAAGGATAATAGACAATATTGGAATTGCCCCGCACCCAGATGTAGACCCCATAGAGTCCGTGATAAAGGATGGGCAAGAAGATGAAGACCCACTCCAGGATGCGCACCATAGGCAGGCTATTCAGGAATCTGACCTGGGCCCCATAAGCGGCAGGTCCCTTGAGAGCTTCGAAGTTTGAGAGCAGGTGTTCCAGCAAAAAAGCGCCGATGGGAATAATCCCGAGCAGCGAATGCAGCTTCCGCCATAGGAAAGATGTTCCCTGGCCGGCGCGCAGCGGCTGAACACCCGGACGAAGCGTGGGCGCGGAAGGATGTTGAGCAGTGGCCATGCGAGTTTTGGCTCCTCAGAAGGCTGTAGTTCGAGGCTGTTTTCGCGTAGAGCGAAGAAAAAATTGCGTATAGTTACACTTGCATTATTGGATTTAGCTATCAGGACCGTCAAGGCACGGGCCTTTAGTTTTGCGACGGGGTCAATAACTGTTGAACTCAGAGTCCCAACAGGCGCAGAAGAGCCGCAAGCGCGCGCCCGCGATGACTGAGCGAGAGCTTCGTTTCCAGATCAAGTTCGGCCATGGTCAGGTTTAGCTCCGGCAGATAAAAGAGAGGATCGTAGCCAAATCCGCCGGTGCCTCGAGGAGATTCCAGGATGAGGCCCTCGACTGAGCCATCAGCGGATTGGAGTGGCACGCCGTCTTGGGCGACGACTAGAACGCAGTGGTAGCGGGCTGTGCGCCGGGCCAGTGGAACTCCGGCGAGCCGCTGCAGCAGTATCAAGTTGTTCCACACGTCGGTGTTGTCGTTGGCGTCGGGCGAGTCCACGAGTCCGGCATCCGCGGCGAAGCGCGCCGAACGGACTCCAGGGGCACCATCCAGGGCATCCACTTCTAAGCCGGAGTCATCGGCCATGACCAGTTCGCCGGGGGCAAAGGGGGAGTAGTACACAGCCTTGAGCGTGGCGTTCGCGGCAAAGGTGGCACCGTTCTCTTGCGGGGCGGGGATTGACCGCAGGCCAGGTAGCGGTTGGATGACTAACGAATGCGCGAGAGCAGCGGTGCGAAAGTCCCGCAGCTTGCCATGGCTGGTGGTGGCTGCGTAGAGGCGTTGGGCCATGGAGCAAGTGTAACGGCCTCAGGTGCCGGGGGGGATGTACCTGCCAGATGCCCGCAACGGATCGGCGACTTTACCTTTGACAAAGGCGGGGGCAGATCCATTAAGTTCTTTAAAGAAAATTTTTCATTTGAGAAAAGTGGTGCGCGGAGAAGCAGCGAGATACAGGGTGGATCGCATGCCTCTGGCGCAGAGCAAGTCAGCTAGGACAGCAATCGTGATGGAAAGGGCGGCTTCGACTGGAAGCAGGAAGTTATACATTCGCGGCGGAACTCAAATAATTGGACGGTATTCAGCAGCTGAAGAATATCTGAATTGAGTCTTCAGGGCTGGGTGAGGAATGTCTAGCGCGATGTGTGTGCGCAAAATGGCCAGAGAAGAGGAGTAGGAATGACGTCAGTCATTGCAGGAATCGGATGGCATGTGATTGGTGCGGGTATGGCCGCATCGTTCTATGCGCCCATTGAGAAAGTAAAGAAGTGGTCATGGGAGACGACATGGGCGCTGGCTGGCATTTTCTCGTGGATACTGCTACCGATCAGCGTAAGCCTGTTCCTGCTGCCCGATTTTTATGGCTTCTATGCGTCGATGGGGCCGCACCTGCTGCTGAAGGTGGTCCTGTTCGGAGCGATGTGGGGCGTGGGCAACGTGAGTTATGGCCTGACGATGCGCCACCTTGGCATGTCACTGGGCATTGGCGTAGCGATTGGCGTCACGCTCATCGTGGGCACGCTAGTGCCGCCGCTGATGCATGGGCAGGGCGCGCTGCTCTTCACCACGCGGGGCGGCCTGCTGACGGTGGCGGGCGTGCTGGTGGCGCTGATTGGCGTGGCGACTGTTTCCTATGCCGGGCATCAAAAAGAGAAACAGTTGCAGGGAGAGATTCAGGAATTCAATTTGTCATTGGGTCTGCTGCTGGCGGTGATGTGCGGCATCTTCTCTTCGGGTATGTCGTTCGCCATCGACGCGGCCAAGCCGATGGAGGCAGCGGCGCTGCACCTGGGCGTTGACCCCTTGTATGCGGCTCTTCCAAGCTACGTCTTCATTATGGGGGGCGGAGCGATCGTCAACATGAGCTACTGCTTTATTCGGTTGGCCTCGGTCAAGCGGCTTTCGCTGCGCGCAGATCTGCAGCAGCCACGACTTGTGCTGATGAGAAATGCTGTGCTGGCAGCGACGGGCGGCACCATGTGGTATTTCCAGTTCTTCTTTTACGCATGGGGAGCGGCCAACATACCCCAACAACTTTCGTATGTGAATTGGATGCTGCACATGAGCATCTACGTTTTGTGCGGGGCACTGGTGGGACTGGCGCTGGGCGAGTGGTCTGAGGCGCATGGCAAGCCCCTGCGGTTGCTGTGGGCGGGGATGCTGGTGATTATTGCAGCTGCGAATCTGGTGGGGCTGGGGATGGCGCAGTAGCAGGCAATGAAGTGTCGCGGGCAAAATAATGCCGGAGCCGAAGCTCCGGCATTGCTGTTTTTCAGCGGTGCTTTCAGTCGATGGTCTCGTTCAAGCGCAGATCTCGCGATGATGCGCCTACACTGACGGTGCGTTTGCCGCTGGGGGTGATCCACTTCGTCTCAGCCGTGGACCAATACTGCAGCTGGCGCGGCTCAACGTGCAAGGTCACGGTTTTCGATTCACCTGCGAGGATGTGAACGCGGTCAAAGGCAACCAGTGCCCGCACCGGGAACTGCACTCCGGCGGGAATCTCGCTGGGCGCGCCGAGATAGACCTGTGGAACCTCGTCGCTTGCAACGCTGCCGGTGTTTTTGATGTTGACGCTGACGTCGATGCCGCCGTCGGAGGCTTTCTCGACCTTCAAGCCAGAGTAGTCAAAGGTTGTGTAGCTGAGGCCGTGGCCGAAAGCGAAGAGCGGGGCAATGTTTTCGTGATCGAACCAGCGATAGCCCACATTGACGCCTTCACTGTATGTTGTTTTGCCATCCACACCTTTGCCTGAACGTTCGGGGTGCTTGGGATCGGTTGCGGGATAGTCTTCAAGGCGCTTGCCCCAGGTAACGGGCAGGCGTCCTGCAGGACTGGTCTTGCCCAGCAACAAGTTGGCCGTGGACCAGCCACCCTCGTCGCCGGGCCACCACATTTCGAGGACTGCCTTTACCTTATTGACCCAAGGCAGAGCCACGGGCTGGCTGGTGTTGAGTACCACGACGGTGTTGGGATTGACGGCTGTCACTTCCTCGACGAGATTGTTTTGTTCTCCGGGCAGACCGAAGACAGGCCTGAGTCTTGTCCACAAGAAGACCACAGCGACCTTGGCGTTCTTTGCGGCGGCGATGGCAGCGTCATGGTCGGCCTTGCGCTGTTCCGGCGTGTACCAGTTGAGGCGCACCTGCTCGGGCGCACAGGATGTGTCAGGGCTGGTTGTGATTTGGATTGCGTGAGGCCCAGCTGTCAAATCCACCGCGCGTCGTACGTTGTCGAGACCGTCGGTCGTGGGAATGGCGTTATCCTGGTTGGCCTGCAGAATGTCGCCGTGCACGCCGCCCTGGAAGGCTCCTGTTCGAGCCAGAGGCTTACCGTCGAGGAGCATGTTGGCGTTGGTGCCGAGCGCCTGCAGATAGAGCCAGTAGCTGCCGTTGTGCGGCACGGTCAGTGTGCCTTTCCACGTAACAATGGAGTTGGGTGCCAGAGCATTGCCGCCATTGACGGTAAAGTTGAGTTGGGCGTCGGTCTGGGGCACGCCTAAGCCGGTGCGTTCAAGGCCGGGCTTGCCGTCATGGCTCAGTGCGCTGGCGGGCACGGTAGTGCCGGTCATGTCGTCGTTCACGGCATAGCGTATGTTCGAGTCGCCGGAGATTTTCTTCATGGCGGCAAGCGGGCCGACCTGCCGCCAAGGCAGACCGACAGAGCGCTCGCCGTTGATGCCGATCGAGTCCACCTGACCAGCGGTGGGGCCGATGAGGACGACGGAGTCAAGATCGGCGGCTTTCAGGGGCAGCACGGCCCCTTCATTCTTTAGGAGCACGGCGGCGTCCTCGCCGGTCTTCTCGATCATCCTGGCGTTGGCGTCGAAATCCTGTCTGGTGACGTCGTGCTTCTGCATGCCATCCATGTAGCCAAAGTGGACGATCTCATAGAGCACGCGGCCAGCGGCACGTGTCACGGCGGCTTCAGATACTGTGCCATCCTTGAGCGCATCGGGCATCTTCTTCGGTTCGAGCCTTACGCCGAAGTCGCCCATGCCGCGACGTTCCGGGGCAGGCTCCTCGGGAATATGCCCGCCGAACATTGCACCCATTTCGCCCATGCCGCCACCACGCGTTGGCAGTGGAGGCGGAACGGGCTGTGAATCAAAGAACGAAGGGATGGAAAAGGCTGCGCCGGGCTTGGGCTCGCCGGGCATTTCCATGTCCAAGCCGGCATTGATGAAAGTGACGGCGTGGACCGCGCCCCAGTCCGAAGTAACGAAGCCCTTGAAGCCGATCTGGTCGCGCAGGATCTTGGTCAGGGTGTCTGGATTACCGCAGGCATAGGTTCCATTCACGCGGTTGTAAGAGCACATAATAGACGAGACATTGGCTTTGACCGCCGCATCGAACGGCGCTACATAGACCTCGTGCAACGTCTGGTCATCCACGAAAATATTGCCACTGTTGGAGTCGTAGGCCACGTAATGCTTTACCTGTGCCATGACGTGCTGAGACTGAATGCCTTTGATTTCTGCCGCGCCAATCCGGCTGGTCAGGAACGGGTCCTCGCCGAAGGTGTTGTAGCCGCGGCCAAATTCAAGGTCGCGGTCGATGTTCACAAAGGGTTGCAGCGAGACGTCGATGCCCAGAGCTCGGTCTTCGCTTCCGATCACGACGCCGTTATCTTCCGCATCCTTCGTGCTGAAGGTGGCAGCAACGCCCATGGTGGCCGTCTCGCCCGCAGAGGGATGACGCGTGAGTACGCCCGGCGGCCCGTCCGCAAAGCGCAGGCCAGGAATGCCAAGACGCGGAACCCCGCCGAGATAGCCCGCCTGTCCCTGGTATACCGCAGGGTCCTCGTGTGTGCCGTGAATCAACGTGAGCTTTTCCTGGAGTGTCATCTGGTTGAGCAGCTTATCGACACGGGCATCGCCTGTGACTACCGGCACTGTCTGTGCAAGTGCCGCGGTTGCGCCCAGCAGCAGACCCGCAGCCGCGAACACGGCCCGGCGGGTTGCGCGCGAATGTTCAACTGTTTGCATGGATTTCACCATTACCCCCTACCATTGTTCAGGACGGCTCAGTACCGCAGCAGGATGCAGCGAGGGTGAACAATAGTGAGCGTTGCACCTGTACGCAGATAAACGTTTGATCTGAGCGTTATTCAAACGGCAAGCAAGTGTAGAACACAGGGGTGGCGGTTGTATGCAGGGCAGACCGATAGATGAGTCAGGAGCGGTTTCGCCGCGTCAGGGAAGCGGCAGCACCCTGTCCAGGCCAGTTGCCACTAGTTCATGGCGCAGGAGTTCAACTGTGGAGAACTGGATGGCTATCATGCCAAGGGCACGCGCGGCTTCGATGTTGACTGACTTGTCGTCAATGAAGAGAGTCTCATCGGCGCGTGTACCGAGCTGCCGCATGGTGTGCTCATAAATGGCGGGGTCAGGTTTGGCCACGCGGTGCTGGTAGCTCCAAACAAGCACGTCAAAGCGGTCAAGCCAGTCGAACTCGCGCATCATGTTTTCCAGCACGGAATCGCCCATGTTCGAGAGGATAGCGGTGAGGAGGCCGTGCTGCTTGAGTTCCAGTTGCCAGGCCAGCATGACGGGGTTCTGCGTGGTCCACATTCGCGCATCCCAGTGGTTCAGCTCCGCCACCTTCGCTGGCGAATTGTCGAGGCCCGCGCCGAGCAGAAATTTCTGCCAGAAGGTGATGCCGGTGAGCTTGCCTTCGTCATAGGCATGCCGGTTGGCCCAGTAGAAATCCTCGAAGCGTTCAGGCTGCAGGCCCGTGGTGCGAACCAGTGCTTCATGCGCCTCGGCGTTCGGTGGTCCCGTCAAAACCATGCCATAGTCAAAGATCACCGCGCGCAGAGCCAATGTTCCTCCCGGTAGCCGTCCGTGTATCTTGAAAATGACGCCTGCCTATATTGTGCATGATGGTTCCGGAGCGCACACCTGGGTGCAGGCAGGTAGGGACGATGCGCTTTTCGCAGAGAACAAACTGGAATATGGAAGAGAGTGAACTGGCGCGCGCTCATCGGCTGCGCGTGCAGGCGGGGCTGCCGATTGCGGACCTGACTGCTTCTAATCCCACGCGCTGCGGTTTTGCCTATGAAGCCAACTTGCTGGCGGCGCTTAGCGATCCACGAGCACTGGTTTATGACCCGCAGCCGAGGGGACTGCTGCGGGCGCGGGAGGCCGTCTGCCAGTATTATGCCGCACACAGCGTGGCGGTTGCGCCGGAGCAGGTTGTGCTGACCACCAGTACAAGCGAGGCCTACAGCTTCCTGTTCCGACTGCTCTGCGATCCGGGCAGCGAGATTCTTGTGCCGCAACCGGGCTATCCGCTGTTCGATTTTCTAGCTGGGCTGGACGATGTTCGCCTGAAGGCAGCGCCGCTGGTCTACGACCACGGATGGCAGATCGAGCCGGAGGGATTTCGCCGGGCCATCACGCCTGAGACGCGGGCCATCGTCCTGGTGCATCCAAACAACCCCACCGGGCACTATTCCAAGCCATGGGAAGCGGAGGCGCTGGCGGAGTTGTGCCGGGAATATGGGCTTTCGCTCATTGTGGACGAGGTGTTCCTGGACTATGGATTTGGCACAGCGCCAGCGAGCTTCGCGGCAGGGCTGGCGGACGTGCCGGTGTTTGTTGTAAGCGGGCTCAGTAAGATCGCCGGACTTCCGCAGATGAAAGCGGCGTGGATGGTGGCGACGGGTCCGGATACAGCTTCGGTTCTTGAGCGACTGGAGGTGATTGCCGACACGTTTCTCTCGATGAACGCACCTGTGCAGTGCGCTCTGCCGGTGTGGCTCGAGGGCAGGGCAACAATCCAGAAGCAGATTCGGGAGCGAGTGGCGGCGAACCTCGTCGAACTGGACCGGCAACTCAGCCAGCAGGAGACCATCCGGCGGCTGGAAGCCGAGGGTGGCTGGTATGCGGTACTGCGGGTTCCTGCGCTACAGTCGGACGAGCAGACGGTGCTGGGCTTGCTTGACAGCGGCGTCTGGGTGCATCCGGGGTATTTTTTTGGCTTCGAGGAGTCGGGCTGGCTGGTGCTGAGCCTGCTCGGACCGGAACCGGAATTCAGCACGGGAGTAACCGCGTTGATTGCTTATTTAGGAACGCATCCAGGTAGTAACATTAAGCCGAACACGCTTTAAGTAATACTTTAATTATTTCCGATAAGCTATTGATTATGCGATTTATGTTTTATTGACTTTAGGTAATATGTCTTACGTGGGGCGCAGGAATGGATTCGTTCTGCGTTCGACTCCGATGGTAGTGAGCGGGCCGTGCCCGGGGATGACTTTGGTTTCGTCGGGCAGAGCCAGCAGGCGCGTGGCAATCGAGTTCATGATTTGGTCGAAGTCGCCGCCGGGCAGATCTGTGCGGCCGATGCTGCCGGCAAAGAGCGTGTCTCCGGCGATGAGCATCTTCAATGGAACGAAGTGGAGGCTGACTGAACCCTGCGTGTGGCCGGGGGTGTAGAGAACCTGGGCGGGGTAGGTGTCGAGGCCCACGCGCATGCCTTCCACCAGGCTTTCGTCGGGCGGAGCCGTCGCAGGGGTTTGAATCCCCAGCCACGCGGCCTGCGTCCCCATCATCTGTAGGAGTGGCAGGTCATTCTCGTTCAGCAGGATAGGGGCGCCGGTGAGGCGTTTGAGTTGGACAGCGCCGCCCACGTGGTCAATGTGGGCGTGGGTGACGAGGATCTGCTTGAGCTTAAGGCCCAGATGGGTGAGTTGGCGGTGGATGCGACCGACCTCGTCGCCGGGATCGACGACGATGGCCTCGCCCGCAGTTTCGTCGCCCAGGATGGTGCAATTGCATTGCAGCGGGCCAACGGCAAAGGTCTCAAGGATCATGGCTTCATTGTAGAGCGGTATGGGCCTCGCCCGCTCGGTTGACGGTGGCGGCTAGTCCAGCATCCGGCTGAAGACGCTGGGCGCATCGGGATGCTCATCTCGTATTCGTGGACGACGGAGTATTGCAATTGGCATGGCACTCGGCGCACTTGCCGCTGGCGAGAACAAAATCCGCGGTGGCTGCTCGATCTCAACCTTTGGGCGCGCTCGATTGACTAGGAAGACTCCCAGAATCAAGGCAAATGCGACAGTAACAGCGATGAATACGGAGCGCAAGGACATGGGCAGCCCCTGGGCGATTCTGAACTCTTGGAGAGCGTCCAGATAGGCAATGTCTGAACCGTAACGAGATTATCGCAAAAGAGCGGGATGAACAGGTACGCATGTTCCAGCCGGTAGCACGCAGGGTGTGACGGAGCGACGAGCAGAAGTAGCGGGATTGACAAGAGGCAGATCCGGTGGGATCTGCCTCTTGGGAGTGCGTCTGAAACCTATACAGACAGCGCTGCTTATTTGCCGGACTTTGCCGGGGCCGAGACAGGCGCAGTGTCGCCCAGTACGGAGTGGCTTTGCACGGAGCGCTCGTAGAGGATGGTGAGCGAGAGAGAGGTCATCATGAAGACGACCGCTGACCAAGTCGTAAGCCGGGTGAGAACATTAGCTGCGGCACGGGGGCCGAAGGCGGTTTGCGAGCCCTGACCGCCGAATGCGCCTGCCAGATCAGCCGAGCGGCCCTGCTGCAAGAGGACGACTCCGATGAGAAACAGGCTGACGATGACGTGCACCACGATAATGACGTAAAAGAGAATCTGCATTGCGTTCGCTGCTTTCAAAGCCTGGTCCGGGTCGGCCCGGACAGGAGAATCCTGGTGCGGAGGAGGGGACTTGAACCCCTATGCCTTGTGGGCGCCAGCACCTCAAGCTGGTGCGTCTGCCAATTTCGCCACCTCCGCTTGGGGTGAACTTATTGAGTATAACAAAGGTTGCACGGGGAATGTAAGGCGGGCGCCGAATGGTTCAGGTCTCGTGCTCGCGAGATGAAACGCCTTTGTTTGCCACTGTTTTTCAAGGCCGCTCAACTGCTCAGCCGTGCCATCCATTCGGCCAGGGATTGCTGGTCAGGGGTTCCGGCGGCGTGGGCTGCACGGACCCTGCGGCGGTCAGTTTCAGACCGGTTCTGGCTGAGCTTGAATTTGCCTTCGATGCGCGCAATCGGAATACGAAAGCCCGTGATGCCGGCGAGCATGGTGCGGCGATAGCCCTCAGGCAGATGGTGCCATTTCTCGGCGTAGGTTGGCTCATGCACCTCAATCAGATTTTTGAGCAGAGCTTCCTTGCCGGGCTCATCATCGACCAGTTCCAGAGTGCCATAGGCATGGATGGCAATGTAGTTCCATGTGGGCACAGAGAGCGGCCCGGCGTAGAGAGTTGGTGAAACATAACTGTGCGGGCCCTGGAAGACGACGAGGGTTTCGCGCCCCGCGAGTGCCTGCCAGTGACGGTTGGCGCGGGCAAAGTGGCCTACAAGAGTGCCATGTTCGCCTTTGTCCTCCACCACAAGCGGGAGATGCGTGGCTGCGGGAGGCTCTGTGGCTTCTTGACAGGAGAACGGGCCGAAGAGGATGGCGAAGGAGTAGGCTCGCATCGCCTCAATGAGCGTGGCGCGGTCGCCGACCTGGTTGAATTTGGGTGTGTACATGCGGGCTTTATTGAATGCGCTCGAAGCGGAAGCCGGTTTCGCGCAGGGCATGGCTTATGGCCGTGATGTGGGTGGCTCCGCGGGTTTCAAGGGTGACGTCGATGACGGTTTCACCCAGACTGACGCCATAGTAGGCACGGTTGTGGATAGTTTCTACAATGTTGGCGCGCTCGCGGGCCAGGATCTGCGTAAGGTTGAGCAGGGCGCCGGGCCTATCCTGCAAGTAGACGCGGACGCGCAGCAGGCGGCCGTCTTTCACCAGGCCGCGCTCGATAATCTTTGCCAGCAGGGTGACGTCGATGTTACCGCCGCAGACCAGCACGACGGTCCGTCGATGACGCAGGTTAGTCTTGGACTGAACCACGGCCGCCAGTGCTGCGGCACCGGCGCCCTCGGCCAGTGTCTTTTCCTGCTCCAGCAGCATGAGGATTGCGCTGGCAATCTCCTCGTCGTCCACGGTTACGATTTCATCCACGTAGCGGGAGACCAGCGGTAGAGTTACGTCGCCAGCGCGACGGACGGCGATGCCGTCGGCGATGGTGGCCTCAGGGGATATGGTAACCGGAGCGCCTGCCTCGCGGGCACGCAGCATGGACGGCAGCTTTTCCGATTCGACGCCGATGACGCGGATTTTCGGGTTGGTCTCTTTGAGGGCGCAAGCGATGCCGCTGATGAGCCCTCCGCCGCCGATGGGCACGACAACGGCTTCAATATCGGGCACCTGATCGAGCAGTTCGAGGCCAATGGTGCCCTGGCCTGCGATGACGTGGGGGTCGTCAAAGGGATGGATGAAGGTGCGGCCCTCTTCGACGCGGCGGCGCAGAGCCTCATCACAAGCTTCGTCGTAGCTGGCGCCATGGAGGATGACTTCAGCTCCGAAGCCGCGGGTGGCGGCCACCTTGACCAGAGGTGTAGCCAGCGGCATGACGATCTGGGCGCGAATGCCGCGTGCGGCAGCGTGGAAGGCTACGCCCTGGGCATGATTGCCCGCGCTGGCTGCGATCACACCGCGCTTGCGTTCGGACTCGCTGAGCGTGAGTAGCTTGTTGAGCGCACCGCGCTCTTTGAAGGAACCGGTACGCTGCAGGTTTTCAAGCTTCAGGTGTAGCGGCAGGCCAGTCAACTCTGATAGATGATGCGAAAGATGGCAGGGCGACATGTGGATGGCTTCTCCGATGCGCGCCCGCGCTGCTTGGATACTGGTTAGAGTGACGGATTCCAAAGAAATTCTCCTTGCTGGGTAAGAAGCTGGGGAAATGGCCCTAAAACGAGGGTGCCACCAGCAGCGCTTGCGGGTGGTGGCTTGTGAACTACTCGCTTACGGAACCTTGTTTGTCAGGCCCCGTTTCCCTCGTGCATATTGTTAACGCTAATTTGCATGGGGGAAATACAAACGATCACCAGCATTCCAGGGGAGGCTTTCGGATTGGCGCTGGTTAGTTGCATAACTTCAATTGAAAGTAGACCAGTGCGGAAGGAGCGCGTCAAGAGACTGGTAATAATGCTGGCTTGGACGTACTGCTTTTCGAGATCGCGATTCGTGCTCCATCGTCATGCCTGAGCGCCTTGTATCTAAAAGAATCAAAGCACTCTTCAAGACCTAATCTTTGCATATGTCGCTTAGCAGTATTTTTTGCCGAATCGATAGTGCATCAAGTTCGGGTCCATAGTGCACAAATGCTTGAACTCCTAGAGGGGTTAGAGGGAAGTTTTTCTGCTCCGGCTTCATGAATCATGGGAAGGGGCTATCGCACCTGCCACGCAGTTTGATTGGAGCTTGCGGATGGGCTGTTCGGGGTAGGGTTAAACCTTTGATGCGCCTCTGGCCTTACAATTCCACTGCACAAGAATTCAGTTTTACTGTCTCAACGAAGGAAGGCAAATCCTTGATGAAGCGTCGTGATTTTGTAAAGTCCATGACCGTCCTTGGCACCGGCGTACTGCTCCAGACAGGCTCCCCGCGTGCCCTTTGCGCTGAGCAACCCCAGCCTGACCCCAACGTCAAGCGCGTTCTGGTGATGTTTAAATGCCACTTTGACGCGGGATTTATTGATACGCAGGCCAACGTTGTCCACAAATACTTCAAGCAATACTTTCCCCACGCCATTGAGATTGCCCGCGCACAGAACGCTGCGGGCGTGCGCCGTTACGTTTGGACAACCGGCTCATGGCTGCTGTTTGAATACCTGGAGCAGGCTTCGCCAGCGGATCGCAAGACGATGGAGCAGGCCATTGCGCGCGGCGATATCGCATGGCACGCTTTGCCCTTCACCTGGCAGACCGAGATGCTCGCCCCGTCCATGATTGAGGGCAGCCTTGCGCTGTCAAAGTCTCTCGACCGCCGCTTTGGCCGCGTCACCACAGGTGCCAAGATGACCGACGTTCCGGGGCACACCCGCGGCATGATTCCACCTCTCGCGAAACACGGCATTGGGTTTCTGGAAATCGGCGTCAATGATGCCTCCACTCCCGCTCATCTACCGCCAATCTTCCTGTGGAAAGACCCATCGGGCGCGGGGTTGCCCGTTATGTATCACGCCGGATATGGCGGAATTGCCCGCGTTCCCGGCTCTGACGTCGCACTGGTGACCAGCGTGCGCGGAGACAACAGCGGCCCTCATACGCCCGATGAAATTGCACGCATCCACGCTGACTTGGCCGCGCGATTCCCGAACGCCGAGATCAAAGCCACCAATCTTTCTGAGATGGCCCAAGCCATCGCGCAGTATCGCGACCGGCTGCCTGTTGTGACCGAGGAGATCGGCGATACCTGGATTCACGGGATTGCCAGCGACCCGCTGAAGGTGGCTCGCTATCGTGAAGTGGCCCGGCTGCGCGAAGACTGGATTGCGAAGGGTGCATTTCAGATCGGCGATGCTACCGACTTGGCTCTGCTACGCCACGTTCTGCTGGAAGCCGAGCACACATGGGGAACCGATACGAAGACCTGGCTTGACTTCGATCACTACAAGCCCGCGGACCTGGCCCGCATGCTGGACACTAAAAACTACAAGGTGGTTGAGTTCAGTTGGACTGAGAAGCGCCAGGACCTGCTGGATGGCGTAGCAACTTTGCCCGCCAATTTGCGCGAGCAGGCCCAACGCGCTCTTGAAAGCCTGAACCCCTCGGAGCCTATACCTGCGGCAAGTGCCGTTGTACATCCTGCCGCGCAGCCCATCGAAACAACTCACTTCATCCTTGAAATCGATGCGCACACAGGAGCCATTACCCGCCTGCGCAACAAGGCCACCGGTCGCGAGTGGGCCAGCACCAGCAAACCTGTCGCGCTGCTCGCCTATCAGACGCTTTCAAAAGAAGACTACGACCGCTTCATGGCAGATTACCTGACCTTGAAAGCAGATTGGTCCCTGAAAGACTTCGGGAAGCCGAACATTGAGCAGTTTGGAGCCGTGAGCCAGATATGGCAGCCGGGCTCAGCAGTCGTTCACGTGGAAGAGACCGCAGCGGCCCATCGCATCCTTATCCGTCTGCGATTCATCGATGAGGAGGCGTTTCAATCCGGCCGGGCGTCTTTCCCGCGCATTGCCTTCACAGAGCTGCTGCTACCGAAAGACGAACCCGCGCTCCATCTTGATGTGTCCTGGTTTCAGAAGCCCGCGACACGGCTGCCGGAAGCCATCTGGCTCACCTTCAATCCTGTTGCCGAAGACCAGAGAGGCTGGACACTCGATAAATCCGGCGAGTCCATCTCGCCCTTTGACGTTGTGGCTTCGGGGAATCGCCACATGCACAGCCTCTTGAAGGGATTTGGCTACAAGGACGCCGCGCATTCCTTTGCCGTGGAGACAATTGACGCGCCGCTCGTCGCCCTGGGTGAGAGAACACCGCTGGGTTTCTCTAACACACAGCCCAACCTGAGCACCGGAATCCATTCTTGCCTCTTCAACAATGCCTGGGGCACCAACTACATCATGTGGTATGGAGAAGACATGCGCTTTCGCTTTGTCCTCAGGGCCTGAACGAGTCCCATCTCTCCCTACCCGCCCCTCACCGCGCGCTTGTAACATCGACGGAGAAGAGGATAAGCGTACCAATTCCAGGAAGGTGCGGCCGGGAACGCAAGCGGGCTTTTTTGTTGTGCCGTCTGACAGATTGAGGATTCGCCCCGCGGTGCAGTGAAGTCGCCGCAGGCTGGCCTGCCCACGCTCTGCGGGGAGCGACCTATCCCCGCGAACCGGCAGACCGTTGTCATGCATCCTGTCCGTGGTCATGCTAAAACGTCTCAGGGGGCGAATTGGACGAAAAATGCGGACAGCCCTTCAGTCACTGCGCACACTAACTCTTCCACTGGTACAAATTACCGGGCAGACCAAATTGCCGGAGCACTGGTGCGGCAATAGGAATGCTCGCCATGCCAAGATCAGAGTGCGGCATGCGGCTTCTTCGCTGACACCGATTGTGGCAGAAGCGCTACGGGGGCTAGCGTTCAATTTTTCTGATGTAGAGCCAGAGTCCCACCAGCACCATCGCAATTGCGATTAGGGATAGGCCAAGGCCCATTTGGCGCCGATTGCGTTGCACGATAGCCTGCTGGCCGGCCTTCATGTCCTTGTTGGCCACTTGTAATCCTGCCTGTACATATTGATCGACGACTTCGGGCTTGAAGCTGTGAATCGCGACGCGCGCCTTGGTAAGAGAGTCGCGCGCCTCGTTCTGGCCCAGGCGGGCCTCGCTGACTTCCATGCCAGCAGATTCGGCGACTGCGAGTGCGTTATCCGCATCCTTGATCGCCTCATCCAATCGCGTAATCTGACTTAACATGTGTGCCCGCGCCCGATCACAAAAGTCGCCCAGCTTGTGGCACTGCATGCAGACTGCGCCTTGACCTGTGCTCAGTTTTGCATCGGTCGGGTGCTCAATGTCGTGGTTGCCGTGGCACACAACACAGCCAGACAGAGATGCCGCGTCGAACGCCGCTTTGTGCGAACTCTTTACATACATCTGGGCCTGGAAAATGTGACATGTTGAGCAGACGCTCTGGACCTTGTCCACTCCAGGCGGCGCTGCACCATGATTGCCGTGGCAGGTTGTGCAGGTAGGAGCGCTGAGGTCGGCGCGCACGGTGAGAGCCTCATGGTGCATGCTCTTGCCGTAAAGCGCAAACTGGTCGGTCGGGATGGAATATCCCTTCATGTATTGCGCGTCTGCGTGGCAACGAGCGCAGGTATTCGCGATGTTAAGGGGGTAAACCTTGGACTGCAGATCGTTAGGCGCTTTGAGATCGTGGACGCCATGGCAGTCAGTGCACACAGCGACCTTGGGATCGCCCGCGACCAGGCGCTTGCCGTGCACGCTGGTGTGGTATTCCGCCAACTGATCGGTGCGCAGGCCGGGATCGTACTGGCGCATGTAGGTGGGATTGGAATGGCAGCTTCCGCACAGCTCTGGAATTTGGCGGCGATCAATTTTTCCCTTCCAGCCCGCCTTTCGACTCATGGACTGCGTCGGGTCGTCGGTGCTGGCGTCGCCGCCGTGGCAACTGACGCAGGTAAGCCCCTTTTGCGCATGGATATCGTGACTGAATGTCTCCTGCGTCACGCCCAGAGGATCGGGCAGAGCGGAGTGGCAGTCCACGCACGAGTTCTTGGCCTGCCCGTAGCCGAATGATGCTGCGAGTGCGAGCAGGCCCAGCGTAACGAGATAGCGGGCCATGCCGGCTTTGCGGAATTTATTTCGCAACATAGCCATACACACTCATCGCCACCACGTAGGCCAGCGCAAAGACTGACATGCCCGTGATCCACTGTTTCGAGCGCGCCAGGCGATCGCACTCCAGAAAAGGGAGAAGCAGCCAGAGCACTCCGGCGACCCCAAAAGCGAGGATCCCGAGGACTTCGCCGTCCATGAACCAAACCTTGGAAGGAATCATCTTGAGCGTCTGGAACATGAAGAGGAAGTACCACTCCGGTTTGATTCCCGCCGGAGCAGAGGCAAAGAGATCGGCCTTGACGCCTAGGTTCCACGGAAAGACGGCGGCCAGTGCACCGAGCACGCCGAGGCCTGTGTACCATGCCATTAGTTCCCGCAGAGCGAAGTTGGGAAAGAATTTCAGCTCGCGCCTTGTTGTGGGATTGGCATTCCAATCTTTCTCCACGTGCGGCGGCACGCTCATTCCCTGGCGCTGTACAAGAAGCAGATGGAATGTGATGAGCACTGTGACGAGGCCAGGCAGAACGGCCACGTGAAATCCGAAGAAGCGGGTGAGAGTGGCGCCTGTTACCTCTTCACCTCCGCGAAGAAAGACCATGATGGCGTGGCCGACGAATGGAACTTGCCCCGCGATGTCGGTGCCGACTTTGGTGGCAAAGAATGCAAGCGTATTCCAGGGGAGAAGATACCCGCTGAAGCCGAAGCCCATGACAAGAACCAGGAGGATCACGCCGCTGATCCAGGTCAGCTCTCGCGGTTTGCGATAGGCCTTGAGAAAAAGAACGCTGAACATGTGCGCGAAGGCGGTAAAGACCATGAGGTTGGCCGACCAGGAATGGATGGAGCGGATCAGCCAGCCGAATTGCACCTGGGTCATGATGTACTGCACGCTCTCAAATGCCTCGTTGGCTCCGGGGCGGTAGTAGAGCAGAAGCAGGATTCCGGTGAGAACCTGAATCACGAAAAGAAAGAGCGTAATGCCGCCGAGAAAGTACCAATAAGAGAGGCGATGCAGGGGGACAGTCTTCTTGCGCAATGGCGCGATCAGGTCATCCCACTCAAGGCGTTCGTAAAACCAGTTGCGCACATTGCGAACGACGGTCATCTCAGCTCTCCCGCCGGCGGGTTACGTAGATCTCATTGCCGCGCACCTGCACGTCGAAAGACTCCAATGGGCGCGGCGGAGGGCCCAATATGTTGCGACCATCAAGGCCATATACACCGTTGTGACATGCGCACCACACTTCGCGCAGATCAGGTCGAAACTGAACCGTGCAGGAGAGATGGGTACAGACTGCGGACAACGCACGATATTCGCCGTCCGCAGTAAGAATGAGCAGGCCCGGACGACTACCGAAGCGGAAGATCTTGCCGCTGTTCGGCTTCAGTTCGCCTACTTTGCCGGCTACTACGGAATCGCCGCCGACGTCGGTAGTCTTGGGAGGAACAAAGTAGCGAAGAACGGGGTAAACAAATGCGGCGGCTGTGGCAATAATTCCGCTGCTCAGCAGCAACTCCACAAACCCTCGACGCGGTATGGACGTGGCCGTCGGCGCGCCCGGATTTATAGCGCTTGGGTCACTGGTTGCCATTATTGCCTCTCCAAATCTGCAGCCGCCTGGAATGTTGCGGCTCGCTTGAACACAGGCTCATTGGTTGACGCGGTGATCAACGAGGCTACGCCATCTCTAGCGCGATGCGGTTGAAGTCATCGAGCCTCAGCGGCAACGGCTGACTTCATTTCAACGGTCCGCTCAATCTCGCGCATCCACATTGCCTGGACGAGTTGCAGACGCTGTGCGACGACGAAGGACAAGTTCAAACCGATTCGAGCGCCGACAACCGGCGAACGCTCGCAAAGCGCGCACAGCGTCTCACGCTGCAATGCAATCACGTCTGTTTCCAGCGGCGCGGTGGCAGAGAGCGTGAAGCGGTAGGGAGGGACAAGCGCGGACCAGCCTACGGTTTGGCCGGGCGACTTCTCCTCGATAAAGACTTCTTCTTCATGACCGCGGATCAGCATGGGAAATGTCAGGCGGATCCGTCCGCGTTCAACGAGAAACAGACGGTCGGCGGAATCGCCCAGCCGGAAGAGCGATCCCCCGCTGGGTACCTTCATGCGCTTGCCAAGGGCCAGCACCTGTTCGACTTCGTCGGATGAGAGACCTTTCAGCAGTTCGTGCTCCATGGGTTGCTCCCCTAGTTCACAAACGGTGAGGACGTCTTGCTGTGCAGCAGCGCCTGTGTGGGATACGCGACGAAGGATTCCGCGGCGGCCTGTTCAAGGCGGATGTGGTTCTCTATCTGCTGGAGCAGCACTTCAATCGGTACCTGAGGCGGAACCGGAATGGGCGATGCGGCCTGGTCGGAGAAGAAGCGGGCCGGGGACACCTTCGGAGCGGGGAGTTCGGGCTGAACCGCTGAAGGGGACGAGTTGGGACGGGTAGATGCCGCAAATGCAACAGCGGTTACGGCCAGCCCAAAAAATGTGAAGCACAATCCCATCAAGAGCATGTACATCGCGTTATACCTCCTTTATGGCCCTGGTTTAAGCACCCGGCGTGCCATTCCTGAACGGCTTCTAACTCTCTTCGTTTCAGCTCGTGCGAGAGCGATGCTGGCGTACGACTGTCACTTTGTCATGATCGAACTGACAATTCGTCAGGCGTTGACGCCAACTCGGCCATGTGCAAAAATTCGCAACCAGTTACCGGAACCTTCCAATGAAGTTGCGCTTTTCCAGCATGACGGTTGGTCTCACGCTGGGTGTGACCGCAGCGGTGGTGGTGGCCTGCGCCGTGGCTGCGTACTTCTATTCCGTGCGGCATTTCAACAGCGTGCTCGAAATGGCGCGCATCAATGCGCTTGCCGAGAGCGAACTGATTCAGACAGCTCTTGAACACGCGATGCTGAAGAACGATCGGCCGTTGATTGCCCAGATGATCGAGGGATTTGGCAAACAGGCGCGGGTGGAGCAACTGGTGCTGCTGAACCGCGACGGCGTGCCACGCTATTCGAGTGCGCCGCTCAAGCATGAGGACGACTTTCAGATCAGCTCTCCCACCTGCCAGGCGTGTCACCGCGATCCAGTGGATCGAAGGGCATCGAACCGCGTGATTGAAACGCGGGGCGGGACGATTCTTCGGACTGTTGTCCCGATCCGTAACCGTGAGGACTGTCATCGCTGCCACGCTCCGGACAAGACGATCAACGGAGTGCTGATCCTGGATTACGATGCGGGCGAGGTTCGCGCCGGCATGACGCGGGACCTGCGCTGGATGGTCGCGGGCACCGGAGCACTGACCTTTGTGATTGTTGGCGCAATCTTCGTGGTGATCCGGGTGTCTGTCCTGCGCAGACTGCAGCGCCTTGAGAACACAGCGCGCATGGTTTCCCAAGGCGACCTTGAGCGGCGAGCGCAGGTGGATGGCTCCGATACGCTGGCGTGGCTGGGCCGGGAGTTCAACATGATGGCCGACTCCGTGGCCGGGCTGGTGAACGAGGTGAGTGCCGAGAGAGAGCGGCTGGAAACCGTTATCAACAGCATCGACGATGGAATTGTTGTGTTGGATCCAGAGCGAAGGATCATCGCCGCGAATGACGCGTTTCTGCGACGAACCGGAAGTGCCCGCGAGCAGGTTGTTGGAAGCTTCTGTTACCAGCTCTGCACTGGAGCCTGCGCGCAGCCGGATTGTCCTACCCTCAAATATCTGCAGACAGGGATACACCAGGTGCGCATTTTCGAGCATCGCTGCGGCAACGGCAAGGTGGCCTGGGAGGAGATTCATGTCTCGCCGATCCGTGATGCGAGCGGTCACCTGACGCATGTGGTCGAGGTATGGCGCGACATCTCAGAGAGGCGCGCGGCAGAAGCAAAGCTGGCGGAGTCGCATCGGCTGGCCTCGCTGGGAGTCTTGGCATCCGGGTTTTCTCACGAATTGAATACTCCACTGGGCACAGTGCTTACCTGCATCGAGGGTATCCTGCGCGAAACGCCCGCCCAACAGAGCGCGCAACCAGAGCCTGAAAGAATCCGCGAGAGTGCTGCAATTGCGCGCGAGCAGTTGCTGCGCTGCCGGGGCATTACGCAACAATTTCTGCGCCTGTCGCGGGGACAGCGTAGCCATGAGGCCATCGTCGATGTGCGCGAGGCGATTGAATCTGCGCAGCGGCTCGTCGATCCCACTGCACGCGCTCACTCCGTGCAGATTGTGGTGCAGCCGCTCGCGGCTGGCGTGCATGTGAGGGCAGGCGAGGCGGAATTGCAGGATATCCTGATCAATCTGTTGCTCAACGCAATTCAGGCGTCTAAGCCGGGGAGCCGGGTTACTGTCGAAGCCGAAAGCAACGGCGTTGTTCGTATTCGCGTACGCGACGAGGGTTGCGGAATTGCGCAGGAAAATCTGCACAAAATATTTGAGCCCTTTTTCAGCATGCGTGACGGGGGAACCGGACTGGGTTTATTCCTCTCGTTGAATGCTGTGCGAAGTTGGGGTGGCGACATCGTGGTGGAGAGTAAGCTCGACAATGGGTCGATGTTCGAAGTGGTGTTGCCGACAATCCAACCCGAGCCTGTACAGGAGGTTGAACCATGAGCCAAGCCTCCATCCTGCTCGTTGACGACGATGCAGCGTTTCGTCATGTGATGGCGCAAGAGCTTAAGCGGATCGGCTACGAGGTCGTAACCGCTGGGTCAGGTGAAGAAGCGGTCCAGCGCGTCAAGGCTGACGACCCTGAAATTGTGCTCCTCGACTTGCGGCTACCTGGCATGGGCGGGCTCGATGCACTACGCACCATCACGGCTAATGCGCCGACGACCGAGGTCATCATGCTTACGGGTCACGGCTCCATCGATACCGCCATCGAGTCGATTCGCATTGGAGCCTTTGACTACGTGGTGAAGCCCTGTCCTTTGGATGAGCTTGATATCCGCATCCAACGTGCTCTCGAGCGGCGGGCGTTGCGGCAGAGGGCAAACCTTCTTGAACGCGCGCTAACTCCGCCCAATCTCGAAAGCTCATTTGTGGGAGAAAGCCCCGAGTTTCATCAACTGCTCAGCATCATTCATAAGATTGCCCCGCGCGATACTGCTGTTCTCATCTCGGGCGAAACTGGGGTGGGCAAGGAGCGGGTCGCAAAGCTTATTCATGCACGGAGCACGAGGAGTGCTAAACCTTTTGTCGTGGTGGAGTGCGCCGCGTTACAGGAGAGTCTGCTCCAGAGCGAGCTATTCGGCCACGAGCGCGGAGCCTTTACCGGCGCGGAGCACGCAAAGCCTGGACTTTTTGAAGTTGCGGATGGCGGAACCATTTTTTTGGACGAGATTGGCGAGATCAGTCCAACAACGCAGACAACCTTGCTGCGCGTACTTGATACCTCCACGTTCAGACATTTGGGCGGAACGCGGGAGATTCACGTTAATGTTCGGGTATTAGCCGCCACCAACCGCGATATCCCTCGCATGGTGCAGCAGGGTATCTTCCGTGAGGATCTGTACTACCGACTGAGCACAATCACCGTGGAGGTTCCGCCGTTGCGGGCGCGCAGCGGCGACATCGACGTTATGGCGCAGCACTTTGTTGCAAAACTCAACCTGCAGTTTGGCTCAAAGAAACAGCTCAGCGAACAAGCCCTCGAAGCACTTCGGCGTCATCACTGGCCAGGCAATGTTCGCGAACTGTTGCATGTGGTGGAAGCGGCACTCGTGCTGTGTGAAGGCTCCACAGTGCTACCGGAGCATCTGCCTCCTGCTTTATGTTACGCAAAGCCGACGGAGCAGTCAGAATCATCGCCAGCCACCCCACAGTTGTCTACGCTCCAGACTGCTGAACGGACGCACATTCTTGCAGCTCTGGAAGCCTGCAAAGGACACCGCGGCCATACTGCGCAATTGCTCGGAATTAGTGAGAGGAACCTGTACCGAAAGCTGCGCGAGTATGAATTACTCTCGTGAGGCGAAGACGGCCCCAAGCCACAGTGTTGGCCAGTAGTTCGCGATTCAGGTTATGTTGAAAGACCCAGCTACCAAAGAGAATGGATTGGCATAGAACTTGAAAGTGCATTTGCAGCGTAGAGATGAGCCAGATATTGCAAGATGTCCTGAATTAACTGCGACACCGAAGTTGTCTCATGTTAGTCCTCGGGAGTAAGGGCAGCCCCAGGTTTTCCGCAGCATCCACATGGAGTCTCCCGTTAAATGAGTCGATGGATGGAGTTGATTCCGCGGTAGCGTCGGTATCGCGGCTCAATGAAAGTCATGCGAACGGACGTCGGCGGTCGTGATGGTCAGTGGCGTGATCTTTCTTGCTTTAACGTGGATGACGCTGTCCTGGTTTTGCACCGGTCCTTCGATGAGCAGACAGCGTGAGCGTGTAATGACTATGCGCTCGCGTTCAAACATGTCAGGTGTGAGGATAATATTGGCAATGCCCGTTTCGTCTTCGAGTGAGAGGAAGACGAAGCCCTTTGCAGTACCCGGCCGCTGCCGCGCAATGACGCAGCCGGCGATGCGGACAGAACGATTGCCGGCACAGCGCATAAGATCGTCAGCCGAGAGAATTCCTTCACTGCGCAATGCAGCACGATGGTAGGCAATGGGATGCGGGCCAGTGGTGATACCGGTTCCAGCGAAGTCGGCTGCAAGGCGTTCATCGGTGGTCATCTGCCGTAGCAGAACTTGATTGAAAGATGAGCCCGACGCAGAATGAGCACCGCGCAGCAGCGGACCCACGGGCCGTCCCGCCTGCTCCACCTGCCACAGAGCATCGCGGCGATGCTCGACACGCTCGAGCGCATTGAGCGCACCGATACGTGCCAGAGTAACCAGTTCCTTGCGGCTGATCTCGGGCACGCGTAGAGCCAGTTCGTCGACAGAACTGAAGGCTCCAGCTACAGCACGAGCTTCCAGCAATGCCTCCGCGGAGGATTGCCGCAACCCCTTTGCATAGTTCATGCCGATGCGCAGTGAGAACGAGCCATCAGCCTCCGGCTCCAGCGTGCATGGCCAGCCGGAGCGCTGCACGTCGATCGGACGCACCTGCAGGCCGTGCCGCTGGGCGTCCTTGATGAGCACGGCGGGCGAGTAGAAGCCCATGGGCTGGTTGTTGAGCAGACCGCAGGTGAACGCAGCGAGATAGTGCACTTTGAGATAAGCCGAGGCGTAGGCGATGAGCGCGAAGCTCGCGGCGTGCGACTCTGGAAAACCATACATGGCGAAGGAACTGATGCCCTGCACGATGTTGTTCTGTGCCTCGGCGTCGATGCCGTTGCGCGTCATGCCCGCGCGCAGGCGGCCTTCGAGGTCTTTCATGCGCTGCATGGACCGGCGCATTCCGACCGCACGGCGAAGCTCCTCGGCCTCGGCGCCGGAGAAGCTGGCCACAGTCATGGCCATGCGCAGCAGTTGCTCCTGAAAGAGCGGCACACCCAATGTGCGTTTCAGCGCCGGCTCCAGCAGAGGATGCGGATATGTCACTTCTTCCTTGCCCTGGCGGCGCCTCATGTAAGGATGCATCATCTTGCCCACAATCGGGCCGGGACGAATGATCGCCACCTGCACAACAAGGTCGTAGAAGCGCACAGGCGCGTTGTGCGGAATCGACGCCATCTGCGCGCGGCTCTCCACCTGGAACATGCCAACCGTATCAGCCTTGCGCAGAGTCTCGTAGACAAGAGGATCTTCGGGTAGTGTAGCCAGATCCACCTGCTTGCCATAGTGGCTCGGAATCATCTCGATCGCGTCCTTGAGCACGGCCATCATGCCCAGGCCGAGCAGGTCCACCTTGATGAGCCCCATGTTGGCGCAGTCCTCCTTGTCCCACTGAATCACAGTGCGGCCGGGCATCGATGCGCGCTCGATAGGGACGACGCGATTCAGAAGGCCGGCGCAGATAACCATGCCACCGGAGTGCTGGCCGAGATGCCGCGGCAGATCCTTGAGGCGAAGGCAAAGATCCAGGTAGCGGGCGATGCGTGGATGCCGGATATCGAAGCCTGCTTGCTGAAAGTGGTGGTTCAGCGTGTCGTTGGGGCCGCGCCACTCCCAGTGCCCGACAAGACCGGAGAGTCGTGCAGTCTGCTCCTCTTCAAAGCCCAGCGCCTTGCCCACCTCGCGTGCTGCAGAGCGACTGCGATAGGTGATGACGTTGGCGGTCATGGCCGCACCGAGCGCGCCGTAGCGCTCGTAGAGATACTGGATAACCTGCTCGCGCTCGTCGCCTGAGGCGAGATCAAGGTCGATGTCGGGCCACTCGCCGCGGTTCTCGCTCAGGAACCGCTCGAAGAGCAGTTCCATGCCGACCGGATCGACGGCCGTGATCTCAAGCGCGTAACAGACGGCGGAGTTCGCCGCCGAACCGCGCCCCTGCACTAGAAATCTCTTGCTCTGACAAAAGCGGATCAGATCCCAGACGATGAGGAAGTAGCCGGCAAAGCCAAGCTTTGCAATCAGGGCAAGCTCATGCGCTACTTGCGTGCGAGCCTTCGTGAGCAGATGCCGCCTGGCTGGCGATCCGTAGCGCTTCTGCACTCCTTCCTCGGCGCGCCTGGCAAGAAAGCTGTCCATGGTCTCGCCTTGAGATACGGGATACAGCGGGAATTCGTAGCCCAGCTTGTCGAGCGTGAAACCGAGCCGATCGCTTACGATGCGCGTGTTGGCAATGGCTTCTGGGATATCGCGGAAGAGAGCGGCCATCTCGCGCGGCGTGCGCAGATGCCGCATGGAGTTCGTTGCAAGCAGACGTCCTGCACGATCGAGCGTGGTGTGATGACGAACCGCAGTAAACAAATCAAGTAGCTCTCTATCCTTATCGCTGGCGTAGCGCACGCCATTGGTGGCAATCACCGGCAGACCAAACTGCGCTGCGGCAGAGAGCAGCGACTGGTTGCGGCATTCTTCCTCGCGCTCGTGATGGCGCTGCAGCTCAAGATAGATGTTGCCACGACCGTAAATCGAAACGAGCCTGCCGAGGGCCTTGTGTGTCTCGCTCTCGCCGCCGCGCGCCAGCGCAGCAGCCAGAGGTCCCTCCTCGCCGCCTGTCAGGCAGATCAGCCCTGCTGAAAACTCTTCCAGATCGTCCAGAGTGGCTGCACCTTCAGCCTTGGTCGTCTCGCGCATCTTGAAGCGCGTGATGAGCTGGCAGAGATTCTGATAGCCGGTCTGCGACGCGCAGAGTAAGGTAATGCGCGCAGGCTCCTCTCCGAACTGATGCGGCAGCCATGCTGGCGGTGTCAGCCGGTTGCCGAACGATGCAATGGCAATCTCTGCGCCGATGTGCGCCTTGACGCCGCGCCGCTTCGCCTCAGTGTGAAAGCGTGCAGCGCCATACAGTCCATTGCGGTCCGCCAGTCCGATTGCTGGCATGCCAAGTGTTGCTGCCTGCTCGATGAGTGCTTCCGGCTGCGACGCGCCAGCCAGAAAGCTGAAGGCGCTCGTTGCGTGCAGTTCGACGTAGTCGCCGCTGCCAGAAACCGAATTGCTCGTGAATCTCTGCAGAATCGGCGGTTGGTATTCGTCGTTCGGATGGCACACTGGCGTACCTGGCGATCGCATGTTGGGCATCTGTGAGCGGCGGTCAGTCATAGAACGCCTCCAGATTCCAGGTGTTCCGTTGCAGGTCGTGAGTTAATACGCAAGCTACCGCCGTTCCATCGTGTTCCGTGGTCAGCACGTCCCACTCCTCGCCATCCCAGGCATCCATCGACCACCAGCATCCACTCGTCCGCCATGGACCATACGCCTCGGTAATCTCGAAGCGCCGAGCAAGGTTGCGAAATGCGATGGGTCTGGCCGCGCGTAGCACAACACTCAGTGGTTCCGGCGGACGCACACGGCGCAGTGCCACACGCTGAGACAGCCCGTTCAGCGCATCCGCGCTGCTGCCTGCGACGAAGCCTTTCATGCGGAAGCTGTCTGCGCGATGGGTATCATCGAGCGCCGGCGAACCCACGCGGTCCTCTCCCACGATTGCTTTGAGCCGTGCCAGTGTCACATTGAGCTTCGATGGCTCTGGCATCTCGGGTGCAAACAGGCCAAGCTGCATCTGGCTAGCCTGTCCGGCTTCCGCTCGGAGCAAGAGCGAGACAACGGCAGCTTGTGGCGGATGTGCGCCGATCTCCATGTGCACGAGCTTCAGCAGGAACCTGCGGTCTACCGATGGCAGAGCGGGCCGAATAATTCGTTCGTGCCAACTGCCGTCTTCAAGCTTCATCCGCGCCGTGAGTGCGGCCAACGCCAGTGCCCGGCCATTCGCACGGGCGGCCAGCGAGTCGATCATCCGCACTGCGACGAACAGCAGCGAATCAATCTGCTCGACCGGCGTCTCGAACTCACAGAATTCTTCGAGAGCAAGCACAGGCTCGACAGGCTGGAAAAGATGCGCCGCCCGACCGTGCGCCAGCGCGCTCCACGCACGCGCTTCAGCGCCAAGCCTGGTAACCAGTTCTGCCTCGGGCAATGCAGCCAACTCGCCCAGCGTACGGATACCCCAGATTGCAAAGGTCTCCGCCTGATCAGCGTCAAGAACGAGTGCGCTGATGGGAAGGCTCGCCAGCGCGCCTGCTTCTTCACCCGCGCGAATCACCGAGATGCCACGCGAGTGCGCAGCCTTCATCCGCGCAGTGTGAAAGTTTGCGCTTACTGCAATCGAAGTGCGAAACCCTGCCGCGGCCAGTGCCGCACGCAGCCTTTGCGCCATCTTCTCAGGCGGACCGAAGAGCCGCTCCGCTCCATCAATGTCCAGCACAAAGGCACAGGCCGTTCCCCGGCTTGCTTCTTCAATGCGTGGGGAAAACTGTGCGACACACTCGAGGAAGACCGCGCGGGCTGCCGATTCACTCTGTGCGGATCGCGCGAGCAGCCTCAGCCCTGGAATGCTCTCGGCATCGAGGCGCGTCATTCCATACGCCGTGCCTTGCTGTCGAGCCTTCCAGTTCAACGCGCAGGCCGTCTCCTCCGGAGCCCGGCCTTCCAGTACAGCGACAGGCTGCGTCGCAAGGTCGGGCCGCAGGCGCAGCAGAGCCTGCGCGGGAAACTCCGCGGCATGCGCGCATGCATAGAGTTCGCTCTTCACGCGCGCCTCACTGCTTCCCATGCCGGCAGTGCTGTCCAGGTAGAGACCGGCGGCTTTCCACCCCAACGACTAAGACCTGTAGTTGGTGACTCCGGCATGCGCATGCCTTGAGGCAAGGACGAAAACCGTTCCCGACGACGGGTGACCTCATACTCCAGGCCACTAAGCACCGTTCCACCGGCAGACCTCGCCTGCCGCCCTGAACACTCCAGCGCGACGGCAGCACTGGACTGCGCATACGCCGCGCGCCCCAGTACAACCAGGCTGCCTCGTGCGCGGTCGGCAGCCTGGCGAAAGCGAAACCACGTTGCAGCCGGAATGCGGTTGCCATGTTCTGGTGCAGTCGCGCCCAGATCCAGAACGATGGCGGCAAAGCCTCCTGCCTGCAGCAGCAGATCCGTTGCACGCAGCGCCTGGTCAAGTCGCGCCCAGCGCTGCTCCCGCTGCTTCGGCTTCGCTTCCACGTTGCGGCAACGCACCCAGAGAAGCTGGCTCAGGCAAACGCCGTTGGCAGCGGCTGATTCCGGATCGAAGCAATCGTTCCCATCCACCCAGGCGCAGACGCGGCCCTCTGCTATGCGACTGGCAACAAAAGCCAGAGCGAGGCTTGTCCGCCCCGAGGACTCAGGCCCAGTCAGTTCGCTGATGGCACCTACCGGCAACCCGCCAACCAGCAGCTCATCCACCGCTCGAATGCCCGTGGCCGCGACCTCGCGGATAGTCTTCGGCGCAGGCGACAGCGCAGCCGGAAAACGGTCGGCCAGCGAGCGCTCGATTTGCAGGCGAAGGACGGCAGCGGTGGACATGACAGGAATCTTTCGATATTCGCTTTTTGTTCGCTTTTAGATTCGCTCTCTTCCGTCTCTTTGTCAAAGCCCAGAGGGAGAAATTCTTCTGCAGATTGACTATCCTTAGAAGACCATGTGCGGCCGGTTTGCCCGTAAGTCAACGCAAGAGATTCTAGCGGAATGGTTTGACCTCGATCTTGAGGAGATGCCCTGGTTTGCGCCCAGCTACAACGTGGCGCCCCAGAGCACCCAGCCGGTTGTGCGGCTCAACCCGGATACAGGCAGCCGGGAGATGGCCCTGCTTCGCTGGGGACTGGTGCCCTTCTGGTCGCGCGATTCCAAAATCGCCTACTCCACGATCAACGCCCGCGCCGAAGAAGCAGCCTCCAAGCCCGCCTACCGCGAGGCTTTGAAGCGCCGCCGCTGCCTGATACCAGCTGACGCTTTCTATGAATGGCAGCGCTTGGATCTCAAGACAAAACAGCCCTTCGCCTTTGCACTGGTCTCGGGCGCGCCTTACGCTTTTGCAGGTCTGTGGGAGAGCTGGCGGCCCAAGGAGCCAGCCGATACGCCGCCGCTCGAAACCTTCACGATCCTCACCACCGATTCCAACGAACTGATGGAGCCGGTGCACAATCGCATGCCGGTCATTCTGGAGCCGAAAGACTATGACCGCTGGCTCGATCCCGGCGATCCTGCCCGCCCGCCAATCGACCTGCTCCGCCCTTACCCCGCAGAGCGCATGCGCGCCTGGCCTGTCGACGACCGCGTCGGCAACGTCCGCAACAACGACGCAGATCTGCTGGAGCCTGCAAAATGATCTTCCACGTCTCCCTCACATTACCTGTGCAAATCCCTGAACTGAACCCCGTTTGCGGATACCCACCCAATCAGACATCAAGCAAGCTCAAGGCGCGCGTTGCCCTGAAGTCAACAGATCAGATCGCTGGTGACTAGCCGACATGTTAGTACTGATCTCCCAAGCATGCCTAAGCGGCACTTGTCCGAGATGATGGATTAGGATCGCTCGGAGTCCGGAAGACGTGAAAATATGGGTCAGGGCCGTAGATGAACTTCATGAATCTGGATGACCTACATTGTTTTCTATCGGCGTCCATCCACATCCATTGGGGTCACCCACTGGTTTCGCGCTGAGAGGACTAACGAGATGCGGAGAGGGTTTACGAGAAAACCACAAGGGAACGAGCCCGCGACGCAAGGCAAGAACTATATAACGCCGAGCGGGCTGCAGCGCCTCAAAGATGAGCACCGGTTTCTGCTCACCAGGGACCGCCCGGCAGTGGCGGAGGTGGTGGCGTGGGCTGCCGGCAACGGTGATCGCAGTGAAAACGCCGATTATCAGTACGGCAAGCGGCGGCTGCGGCAGATCGATGGGCGGATTCGCTTTCTCACGAAGCGAATTGAAGCCGCAGAAGTGGTGGATCCGGAAGCTCCGAGGACGGGGCAGGCAAAAACGAGGGCATACTTCGGGGCGACCGTTCGCTATGCCAATGCGGCGGGAGCGGATCGGATGGTAAGCATCGTAGGCACCGACGAAGTCGATCTCAGCCGTAACCACATCAGTTGGGTGTCACCTCTGGGACGTGCATTGATGAGGTCGGCAGCGGGTGATTGCGTAATTCTCCAAGCGCCTGGCGGGATAGAGCACCTGACCGTGCTGGAAGTGCGCTACGAACGCATTTCTGTGGAACAGTTCCGTGAACCACCTAGATCGGAAGACACGGCAAAGGGGCGATCTCGCCAACTCTCACATGACGAAGAAGAAACGAAGCGGCAAAATACGTGAAGAGGCGGGGTGGGCCTAGTGCCGCGGGAAGCAAGCTCACCCACTGCACCTGGGAGGTCACGAACCTAAACCTCCGGGAGGGCACCATGGCCGATCAAGATCAGTCCTAACAAACGGGGTCTGCGCCGGGTTTGCTCCGGCGCATCGCTAGAGGAGGGCGAAGCTTAAGAGGGGATTCGAGAAACTGATAGGCGGGGCGTCAGGCGCTCACGTCTCCCAGAGAGCCGACGACCTCACATGTAAGACGAAGGCGAGACGCATTGCCGAAAATCTCGTTTTCGGCCCGGTCCGTCAGGAGCACAGCATGGGGAGGACGTAGAACCGAGACGGAGATTGATTTCTCGGTCGAGAGAAATCAATCTCGTGGAACTTTTCATTGGAAAAGGCCCGGAAACTGGGCCAGACAGCGAAACTAAGCTTTTTATATGAATAATTTAGACTCGATGGCGGAGAGAGTGGGATTCGAACCCACGTTAGAGTTTCCCCTAAACACGCTTTCCAAGCGTGCGCCTTCAGCCACTCGGCCATCTCTCCAGAGGGAACTAATTGTCTACTTGAATTTAACATAGGCGGGCCTTTGGCAGCAGGCAGTATGAACGGTCGGCGGGGAATCTGCGGGGCAACTTCGGGCTGGAAATGAAATCGTTTACTGCACTCCGGCGGCTGCGATATAGTTTCGCTTTGCCTGCAGCCCGGGGCCGTGCCGCACTGCGCCGCAAGATTCCATCGAGAGAGGACTTCCATGTCTCGCATCTCCCGTCGCAACCTGCTCTGTTCCGGACTGGCGCTTTCAGCGTCTTCACTGGTGGCGCGCTCGGCCTGGGGTCGCACCGCCGCTTTCCTTTCGGATTATCCGGGGATGGCCTCGGCGGAGGCGCTGGCCGCCGTTGCGCCGCGCGAGCAACTGCTGTTTGATTTCGACTGGAAGTTCGTTTTTGGCAACAGTGTGGACCCGGCGCGCGATCTTGGTTTCGGCAAAGGTCAGGGCGATTTTGCCAAGACGGGCGACTTCAGGTTTGCCAAGGCGAAGTTTGACGACTCGAAGTGGCGCACGCTGAACCTGCCGCACGACTGGGCGGTCGAACTGCCATTTGTGCATGACGATGTGCAGGAGTCGCACGGCTATAAGCCCATTGGCCGCCGCTATCCCGAGACCAGCGTGGGCTGGTACCGCCGCGAGTTTGAAATTCCCGCAAGCGACCAGGGCCGCCGCATTTCAGTTGAATTCGATGGCGTATTCCGCAGTGTTGTCGTGTTTGTGAATGGATGCTTTATCGGCCGCAATGATAACGGCTATGCGCCCTTCGGCTTTGACCTGACAGATTTTCTTGCGGTCGGTGCAAAGAATTACATTGTGGTGCGCGTGGATGCCAGCTTTGGCGACGGCTGGTTTTACGAGGGCGCGGGCATCTATCGCCACGTGTGGCTCACCAAGACGGATGCGCTGCATCTGGGCAAGTGGGAGAGCACGGTGCGCACAGCTGTGAGCGGCAAAGCCGCCACGTTGAGTCTGGCGACGGTTGTGCAGAACGAGGGCAAGCAGGCGGAGAGCGCCAAAGTCACGTGGCGGATTCTGGATGCCGAGGGCGAGATCGTTGCCGAGGCCGAGGCGCCCGCGCAATCCATAGCAGAGGATGGCTCGGCCACATTCACGGCAACGGCCAGGCTGGCGGATGCGAAGCTGTGGTCGGTGGACGAGCCCAATCTCTATTCGGCGATTGTGACTGTCGAGTCGGAAGGCAAGGCGCGTGACGCCGAACGCGTGAGTTTTGGCGTGCGTACAGCTGTGTTTGACCCGGACAAGGGATTTTTCCTGAACGGCAAGCCGCTCAAGATTCAAGGCACCTGCAACCATCAGGATCACGCGGGAGTGGGCGCGGCGCTGCCTGACCGGCTGCAGTGGTATCGGCTGGCCGTGCTCCGCGCAATGGGCGGCAACGCGGTGCGCACCTCGCACAATATGCCTACGCCGGAGTGGGTAGAGGCTTGCGACCGCATGGGCATGATGATGATGTGCGAGACACGCCAGATGAGTTCAAACCCCGAGGGGCTTGCGCAGCTTGAAGCGATGATCAAGCGCTATCGCAATTCGCCTTCGATCATCATTTGGTCCATTGGCAATGAAGAAGGGCAGATGCAGACGGGAGAAGCCGAGCAGGGCGTCAAGGTGGGAGCAACCATGGTGCAGAAGTGCCATGAACTGGACCCGACGCGTGTGGTCTCGGCCGCGGTGAATGGAAACAATGAAACGGGCGTTTCGCTGACGCTCGACGTGATCGGCTTCAACTACAACCTGAAGTTCCCGGACGACTATCACAAGAAGAATCCGAAGAAAGCGCTGTACGGCTCGGAGACTTCCAGCGCGATCGCAACGCGCGGCGTGTACTCCACTGACAAGCTGCGCAACACCGTGAATGCCTATAACGTCGCTGTTCCCTGGGGCGAAACCGCTGAGGCGTGGTGGCAATTCTACGGCACACGCGAATGGGAGTCGGGCGGCTTTGCATGGACGGGCTTCGACTATCGCGGCGAGCCGACGCCCTACGGCTGGCCTTCGATAAATTCGCAATTCGGCATTGTGGACATGTGCGGTTTTCCGAAGGACACGTTCTATTACTACAAGGCGTGGTGGGGCAAGGAGCCGGTGCTGCATGTTTTTCCGCACTGGAATTTCGAGGGCAGGGAAGGCGACGAGATTGCCGTGTGGGTCTATTCGAATCTCGAGGAGGTGGAGTTGTTCCTCAACGGGAAGAGCCTGGGCAGCAAGAAGGTTCCGCATCTGGGCCACGCGGAGTGGAAGGTCAAGTACGCTGCAGGCGCAATTGAGGCGCGCGGCAGCAGGCGCGGCAAGGTTGTGTTGACGGATAAGCGCGAGACGACAGGGCCGGCCGTGGCGATTCGCCTGACCGCAGACCGCACCGAGATCAATGCGGATGGGGAGGATGTGACTGTGCTGACCGTGGAGGCGCTCGACAAGGAAGGCCGCGCGGTGCCGACGGCCGACAATCTCATTGCGTTCAAGGTGTCGGGCGAGGGCGCACTCATCGGCGTCGGCAATGGCGATCCCAATTGCCAGGAGAGCGACAAGGAACCCAGGCGGTCGTTCTTCAACGGCTTGGCGCAAGTGATTGTGCAGTCTACGATGAGGCCCGGCGAGATCCGTATTGAAGCAGTGAAGGAAGGCTGGGATGGACCCGAGCTGACTCCGGCCAAGCTGTCGATTACGACGAAGCAGGCGGAGTTGCGGCCTGCGGTGTCCGTGGTCCGCGACAGGGGCTGAGGCAGCGCGTTACTCCGCAATAACAAAGCAACAACCGGCCGCATGTACATTAGAAAAATGGGTCACACGCAAGCCAAGTGGAAACCGGAATTGCGCGCGATGATCGCGCTGGCGGTTCCGGTGGTATTGAGCGAACTGGGCTGGATGGCGCAGGGCGTGGTGGACACCATTATGGTTGGCCGCCTTGGCCCGGCGGCTATTGGCGCCGTGGCGCTGGGCAATGCGGTGTATTACACTCCGTCGCTGTTTGGCATTGGCCTGCTGCTCGGGCTGGACACGACGGTGGCGCAGGCTTTTGGCCGCCGGGATCACGACGAGTGCCATCGCTGGCTGGCTCAGGGCGTCTATATTGCGTGCATTGCCACGCTGCCCATTATGCTGCTGGTTGCCGCTGCCAGTTTTGGCTTTGCGCGCTTTGGTATCACGCCGGTGGTGGCGGGGCCTGCCAGTGGGTATTTGCGCATTCTCAACTGGAGCACGCTGCCTTTGCTGCTTTATGGCGGAACCCGGCGCTATCTGCAAGGCGTGGGGCAGGTGCGGGTTATTACCGCCACGTACGTGCTGGCCAACCTGCTCAACTGGCTGGGCAACTGGGTGCTGATCTACGGTAAATTTGGATTTCCGGCGCTGGGCGTCAACGGTTCAGCCATCTCCACCTGCGTTGCGCGCGTGGGCATGGGAGCAGCGCTGCTGGGTTTTGCATGGCGGTACGAGCGCAAGCGCGGCCACCCGCTTTTCCGCCACTGGGCCGCGCCGAACCTTGAAAGAATTGTCCAATTGCTGCGGCTGGGCGCGCCAGCGGCCGGACAGATTGTGTTGGAAGTGGGCGCCTGGAATATGGCCACGCTCTCTGCCGGATGGCTGACGCCGGTTGCGCTGGCTACCCACCAGATTGCTGTCAATTACGCCAGCGTGACGTACATGGTGCCGCTGGGCATTTCGGCCGCGGCCGCGGTGAGCGTGGGGCATGCTGTGGGAGCGGGCGACCCGGAGCGCGCACGCCGCGCAGGATGGCTTGCGCTCGGGCTGGGCACGACGTTTATGCTGCTGGCCGCAGTCGTGTTTCTGGTGGCGCCGGGGCCGCTGATTGCGCTGTATACGCGTGACCCGCAGGTAATGGCCGTGGGGCCAAGCCTGCTGTGGGTTGCGGCTGCATTTCAGATTTTTGACGGGATCCAGACCGTGTGTACCGGCGCGCTGCGCGGTCTGGGAGAAACGCGCATTCCCATGTTTGCCAATTTCGTGGGCTATTGGGTGCTGGGCCTGCCGCTGGGGCTTACCCTTTGTTTTGTGCTGCACTGGGGTATATACGGCACGTGGATCGGGCTGACGCTGGCCCTGATTGTGATTGCCGTGATGCTGCTGCTGCGGTGGCGCCGAGACTCGACTCAACTGCTTGTTTCATCCTGAAATCAAACCAGTTGTGCGTCGCGCCCGCGGCGTGCAGGGCGCAAGATGCCATTCCGTCCGGGTAATGCATGACTATTGCATCAGATGGAACTTAAGGCACTCAAACGGAGTGCCCGCGTGGGACGGCAGAGCACACAGGCGACTATAATCCCTATTGAGTGAAAGATTGACTCTTTCCAGAATTTACCCGAAGGGAATCCCGCCAAATGGCGACAGGAGACCTAGCCCTGGGTCAAGAACAGGGCGCAAAGAGTGCGCAACCGCGCGTGATTAACGATTTCAGCATCAACGTAGCAACGGTGAACGGGTCCGGCTCGCAATCCGCCAATAGCGTGCTGCTGAAGAGCATCTTCGGAATGGGTGTTCCCGTCAGCGGGAAGAACCTTTTCCCCTCAAACATCGCCGGACTTCCCACTTGGTACACTATCCGCGCAAGCAAAGATGGTTATGTGGCCCGCAAGCGGGATGCAGAGATCCTGGTGGCGCTGAACACCGAGACCGCGAAGCAGGACATTCTGGCGCTGCCCAAGGGCGGCGTGGCCATCTACGAAGAAGCCCTGAATCTTAAGCAGTATCGCGATGATGTAGCCTGCTATCCGGTTCCCTTTGACAAGATCACAGCCGCCGTTTGTCCTGAGTCGAAGCTGCGCAAGCTGGTCAAGAACATGGTGTATGTGGGGGTGGTTGCCCAGCTTCTTTCCATCGATCTTGGAGTGGTGGAGAGCGGTCTGCGCAAGCAGTTCGCCAAGAAGCAGAAGGTGTTCGATCTGAACTTCGGCGCAGTGAAGGCCGGCTTCGATTTCGCACAGGAGAAGCTCGTCAAGCATGACTGCTACGTGATCGAACGGATGGACAAGACCGCCGGCAAGATCATCATCGACGGCAATGCAGCCTGTGGCATGGGTGCGGTTTTCGCGGGTGTCACGGTGGTCGCATGGTATCCGATCACGCCGTCCACATCCGTGGTTGAGGCCACCACCGACCTTCTCAAGAAGTTCCGCGTGACTCCCGAAGGCAAGGCTACATTTGCCGTGGTGCAGGCCGAGGACGAGCTTGCCGCTATCGGTATGGTCCTGGGTGCAGGCTGGGCCGGCGCACGTTCGATGACGGCGACCTCTGGCCCCGGCATCTCGCTGATGGCTGAGTTTTCCGGGCTGGGCTACTTCGCCGAGATTCCCGGGGTCATCTTCGATGTGCAGCGTTCCGGGCCCTCGACGGGCATGCCGACACGTACTTCACAGGCTGATCTTCTCTCCACGGCCTTTCTTTCACACGGCGACACTAAGCACATTGTTCTGCTGCCGGGCTCGGTGAAGGAGTGTTTTGAATTCGGCTACTCGGCCTTCGATCTGGCAGAGCGGCTGCAGACTCCGGTCTTTGTGCTCACGGATCTCGACATGGGCATGAACAACTGGATGTCCGAGCCCTTCGCATATCCTGAGAAACCGCTGGACCGTGGCAAGGTGCTCACGGCCGAAGACCTCAACGAACTTGGCGGCTTTGCGCGCTACAAAGACGTGGATGGCGATGCCATTGGCTGGCGCACGCTACCTGGAACGCGCCATCCCAAGGCCGCATACTTCACGCGCGGTTCCGGACACAATGACGCGGCCGGCTATACCGAGAAGCCCGAGGAATACGTGGCCATCATGGATCGCCTGACGCGTAAGTTTGAGAGCGCGCGCAAGCTGGTTCCTGCGCCGGTCGTGGAAAAGAATGGAACCTCGAAGGTGGGCTTCATTGCTTATGGAACCACAGACTTTGCCCTCCGCGAGAGCCTTGACCAGATCAAGAAGGAGCACGGTCTCGACGTGGATTATCTGCGCATCCGCGCTTATCCGTTTGCGCACGAGATTCACGACTTTGTGACTTCGCACGAGCGCGTCTACGTGGTGGAACAGGACCGCGACGCGCAACTGGCCAGCCTGCTCAAGCTCGATTTGCCCGCTGACCAGGTGAGCAAGCTGCGCAGCATCCTGCACTACAACGGACTGCCGCTGGATGCGCGAACCGTCACCGAAGAGTTTGCCACCAAGGAGGGCTTGTAATGGCAACCGCAACACCTACACCCAAAGTTAATCGCATCGGCCTTCCTATTCTGGAATACCGCGGAGGCAAGTCGACACTCTGCGCCGGCTGCGGCCACAACGCCATCTCCGAACGCATCATTGACGCGATGTATGAAATGGGCGTCGAGCCCGAGCGCGTCATGAAGATGAGCGGTATTGGCTGCTCATCCAAGAGCCCTGCTTACTTCATGAACCGTGCCCACAGCTTCAACAGCGTGCACGGGCGCATGCCATCGGTCTCAACTGGAGCGCTGCTGGCCAATCACCAAATGATGCTGCTGGGCGTCTCTGGAGACGGGGACACGGCTTCCATCGGCGTGGGCCAGTTTGTTCACCTCATGCGCCGCAATCTTCCGATGATTTACATCATTGAAGACAACGGTGTGTACGGGCTGACGAAGGGGCAGTTCTCGGCCACGGCCGACATCGGCTCCAAGCTCAAGACGGGCGTCATCAACGATCTGCCCGCCATTGATACCTGCGCGCTTGCTATCCAGTTGGGCGCCACGTTTGTGGGCCGCTCGTTCTCTGGAGACAAGAAGCAGTTGCTCTCGATGCTCAAGGCGGCCATCGCCCACAAGGGCACGGTGATGCTCGACGTGATTAGCCCCTGCGTGACCTTCAACGATCACGAAGGGTCAACGAAGAGCTACAAGTTCATGCAAGAGAATGACGAGCCCATCAACGAGGTTGGCTTTGTGGCCAGCTTTGAGGACATCGCCGTCGATTACGACTCCGGCCAGGTCTACGATGTGCAGATGCACGATGGATCAAGCCTGAGGCTGCGCAAGCTGCATGACGACTACGATCCCACGGACAAGGCCAACGCGGTGCGCACTCTTATGCAGGCGCATCATGACCACGAGGTTCTCACCGGCGTTTTCTACATCGACACCAAGCAGCCTACGTTCGTGGATCTGCTGAATGTGGTGGACGAACCGCTGGGCACCCAGCCCGAGTCGGTGACGCGGCCTCCTAAGTCGGCTCTGGACGCGCTGATGCACAACCTGCAGTAAGCGCGTGGTCAAGAAGCAAACGCAAAGAAAAGCCCCGGTGAGCCCGGGGCTTTTCTTGTGGCCTTTGAGGATGCGTTTCAGCGCGGGCTGATTCGTACGCCCATTCCGTTCAGCTTGGTTCTTGCGTGCGCTGCCTCTGGAGTCTGCGGATAGCGCCGGATCAGGGAGCGCAACTCCTGAATGCCGGCTTCACGTCGGTTCATCTCAATCAGTGAAAATCCCTTGTGCAACTGCGCGGCGGGCGCCTTCGAATTACCACTGAAGCCTTCCAACACCGCGTTGTACGCCTTCACGGCGTCATCGTAGTTCTTTTGCCGATATGCAATTTCTCCCAAGTAGTACTGCGCCGTGCCTGCCATATTGTCCAGCGGATAGTAGTGAATCACGTCCTGAAACTCGCTGGCTGCCAGCTTGTACTTCGCTGCATTGTAGTCGCGCATTGCGGACTGGAAGGTCTGCTCCAGCGGAGGCGCCTGGCTCATAGCCGGTGCAGCGGGCGCCTGCATTCCCGCGGACCCTGCGGCACCGGTATCCGGAGACTGCGCTGCGCCTGCGGGCGCGGCTGTAGTGCCCGGCGGCGGAGTCTGGATGTTCTGTAACTGGTTCTGCATGTCCTGGATGGACTTCTCCAGCTTGGCGATGCGCGTTTTCAGCTCGTCCACCGAGTCATTGAGCGACTGCACCTGACCGGAACCCGTGTCGAGCTTTCCGCTGATCGCTTCATTCTCAACATTCATCTTCTGCTGGAGGGCGTTCACGGTGGCGCCCATCTGCACGGCTTGGTCGGATGTCTGCTGGGCAAGATTCTGCAGCACCGCGAAGCGCGTGTCCAGGGTGGATTGAAGGCGTTGCACCATGTCCAGAAGTTGCTGCACCTGCGTTTGCAGCTGGATGATCTCCTTGGACGCTGCGTGCGCACGAACCGGCATGACGCCGAGAAGCGCGGCCAGCGCTGCCGCCGCGAAGAGACGATTGCGAAGTGTGCGAGCTGTATGCATCATTCACCTGTAGAAAAATAATGCGCTGAAGCCGATTTATCAGGGGAGGCTGCAGCGATGGGTGGATTTTGGTTGCGCCGGGACGGCATTCCCCGCAAGTCATGCCGCCCGGCTTCATGCTACTGATCCATGGAGAAGCCCGCGCGGCGGTTTTGCTGCCAGCACGACTCGGTCGACTCCGTACAGAACGGCTTTTCTTTGCCGTAGCTGATTACGCGAATGCGACTGGCAGCAACGCCTGCGCTGACCAGGGCATTCTTTGCGGCGTCGGCACGGTTCTGGCCCAGCGCCAGGTTGTATTCGCTTGATCCACGTTCGTCGCAGTAGCCGCCAATCACGATTTTGATGTTGGGATGGCTTGCAAGATAGGAGGCGTCATGCGAAAGCGTGCCCTCCGCATCGCTGCGAATGTCGTAGGCGTCGTAGTCGAAGAAGATGTCCTGCACATTGGCCTTGAACTCTTCCTCTGCTGACATGGTGTTGGTCGGCACTGCGACGGCGGGAGGCGCGCTTACCACCACGCGTGCCGTGGCATCCGCCGTGCCACCCTCACCGCGCGCGATCAGGTGGTAGGTGGTCGATACGGTGGGTGTAACGGTCTTAACGCCTGTCGAAGGCACTGTGCCAAGGCCCTCAATGGAAATATCGGAGGCATCCGTCGTCTTCCAGCTCAACTCAACCTGGTCTCCGGCCGAAATCGAGGACGGCGTAGCTGTGATTTGAGCTGTGGGTGCGGTTGCCGCGGGGGCGGTTGCGGCAGGCGGGGGCGCCGGGGGCTGCTTCTTTTTGCAGCCGGCAACGGCGACCAGCGCCACCAAAACTAGAGCAGGGACGAGGATTCGAGTGCGTCGATTCAATGCGTGACTCCTTGAGAGGACTGAAAGAGCAGTTTCCGGGTAACGTAACCATTTTATCGCGGATCAAGCACAGCGCGCTTCATTTCCAGGTTTGCGCCGTTCAGTTCGCGTTGGCTGCGGCACCGCCTGTTCAGGTGCTCAGCGTGGGCCGTACGGTTGCTTCCTGTTTACTTCTGGAGTTCACTTCCAGCTCCAGTTCGGCATGGAGTTGTTTCCCGAGCGGGTCAGCTGATGTTGCTCCGTGCCGTCGGCAAGCATCGACCATATATCCGTTTGGCTGCCGAGCTGTCGCTGGAACACGATGTGGCGCCCATCAGGAGCCCAGGAGGGAAAGTCGTTGCTGCCTGCGTCGTGGGTCAGTTGCAGCCAGCGCATGCTGGCAATGTCCATCACGTAAATGTCCTGCCCACCGGGCGCACCGGGACCATACTTGCGATTCCAACTGAAGGTAAGAAATTGTCCGTTCGGCGACCATGATGGCGAGACTGCGTAACCGCCGTCCGTCATGCGGTGTACATTGGAGCCGTCCTGATCCATGATGTAGATCTGTGGCAGCCCTGTGCGCCCGCTTACCCAGGCCAGTTGCGCGTTTGTCTTGGGATTCCAAGTGGGCGAGACGTCGGGACCTTTGAAGTACGTAATCCTGTGCGGATTCGAGCCATTGGCATCGACAATCCAAATCTCAGGATCGCCTGATCGCGAGGAGGAAAACGCGATTCTGTTTCCGTCGGCGGTCCACGCCGGCGACTGGTTGGCGCCGCCCGTGGAGCCTCCCGGAAAGCTCACCATGCGGCCGAGTTCCAGGGAATACATGCGGATGGCCCAGCCTTCGCGGCCCAGCGATGCGAACGCAATCCGCGAATTGTCCGGCGAGACGCGCGGGGAAATGGAAATGCTGCCCAGGTGCGTGACGGGATGCTGGTTCTCGCCGTCGTAGTCCATGGCCCAGATTTCCTTCGAGCCGGTGCGCGAACTGATGAAGTAAATCTTTGTTTCGGCAATGCCGTTGATGCCGCCGCCCAGACGATAGATGATTTCATCGGCAAAACGATGGGCCACGGTGCGGGCCATGTCCTGGGTGGCGGCCTCGTTGTACTGCTTGCCGAGCACCTGCGGATTGGCGGTGTTGCGCGTGTCAAAGAGCCAGCCGTACACCAACAGCCGCCCGTTGGCTGTGGAGAGCGAGCCAAACGCCACCATCGCTGCGTTGACCGGGTCGGCGGACCATTGCGCAAGGTTGATTTCCTGCGGCGAGCCGGGCATGGCCTGCGGCGCAAAGCTCTTTGAAACGAGGTCGAAGATGCCGGCATTGCCCAGGTCGCTGTAAAGCGTGGCGTCAAACACTGCCTTCAGCGCCGGGGTTTGCGGGTCGGCGCTGGTGGGCTTGAAGTCCGCCGCCGCAAGGCGAATGCGCTCGTTGCCGAGGTTTGAGCCCGTGCGGACCCAGTCCTGCGCCATCAATGGAACGGACAGCAGGCTTGCAAAAGTAAAAAGCGCGGGAGCGAGAAGCCGGGAGTGAAACTTCATGCGGTGCGCGATCCTTCCTCGATGGTGTCTTGCGGACAGTGGAGCGTTCCGCGGATAACATGGCTCATCGCCATGCATGTGCCGTAAGGCCTGCATGGCGCAAAGTGAATCTCAACACCCATCTTACTGTGACGGTATGAACACCATCTAGTACTCGCAGTAGAAGGAAATCTGGAGGTAGCTTCCGCGATAACCCGACGGCAGATTCCCAAACGTATCCACGCGCTGCGCAGCGCGCACACAGGAGCTGTCCAGTGTAGGGCTGCCGCTGGAGCGGTCAAGTCTAGCATCGCCCACAGAACCGTCACGGTAGATCTTGAAGAAGATGTAGGCCTTTGCCCCGCGCGGCGTATGGGGGTCAACTTCGGGCTTGTACCAGTTCTGGCTCATCTTGCGATTGATGCCTTCCACGTAATACGCGAACAGGTTGCCAAAATTGCTGTCGCTCACGGTCGTGGGGCCGCTGGAATAGCCCTGTTGCGTGACGTGCGGCATGGATGACCCAGCCTGCTCGCCATAGGCGGCGCGATTGGTCTGTACGGGCTGCTGCTGGCGCGGAGGCGTTCTGGGAATCGTCTTCTGCTGCGGCTTCTTCTGCTTGCCGAGAATCGGAATTGCCGTCTCGTCCACGGCCTGCTTTGCCTTGGGCTCGGGCGGGGCAGGAGCCTGGCTGGGCGTCTCCGTGGCCAGCACGTTCTGGTTGGGCGGCTGGTCAGAGGGCAAGGGAATGGCGCTGCTCACCAGGTTCACCTGAATAGCCCCGCTGGCTCCTGCGCCTCCCCAGAAATTGTGATGAAAGAAGCCGCCAAGGATGCCGTAGAGCACAACGCCGCTGGCCAAAGCGATATGGAGCGCAACTGCCCCTGCCGCAGGCGCCTTCCACGGCTCCGGCGTCAGTTCGCCTTCCAGTCGCTCGCTGCCTTCCAGCACACCACTCATTGCTTTGCCTGCGGCTTTCTGTTCAAGTGCTGGACCCTAGTTGCCACGCGACGCCCGACCCTTGGTGTCCAGCGGCTGGGTGACGATGGAAATGTTGGTGATTCCAGCCTGCTTCACCGCGTCCATGACACTGGCGAAGGCTCCAAATGGTACCCGCTCATCGGCGCGCAGATAGATGACCTGCTTTGATGGGTCGGCGCCGGGCTGATGCAGCGCCTCGGCCAGATCGTGAATATTCACAGGCTTATCGCCCAGAAATACCTGCTGGTCGCGGTCTATGGTCAACACCTGCCGCTGCTCGGTGATTTCCTTTACCGTGCGCGTCTTGGGCACGTTGACTTCAATGCCCGATTGCAGCACCGGCGCGGTAATCATGAAGATGACGAGCAGGACCAGCACTACGTCCACCAGCGGCGTAATGTTGATTTCCGCCAACGAACTGCGGGTTTGGCCGCTGTTATTTGTAAAGGCCACGTTCAACCTCACCCTGCGGATCCTGTGCGGAGCCGCGCGGCGGCACAGGCGCGCGCACAGGAATTTCTTCAAGCGAATTGAGCAGTTCGCGGCAGAAGTCATCCGTGGCCGAGGCAAACACCCGGATGCGTGCCGTGAACTGGTTGTAGGCCACGACGGCGGGTACTGCCACGAAGAGTCCAGCGGCCGTGGTGATGAGCGCCTCAGAGATTCCGGGCGCCACCGCGCGCAGCGTTGCTGCTCCCGCAGTGCCCAGGCCATGGAACGCATCCACGACGCCCATCACCGTGCCAAAAAGTCCCACGAACGGACTGGTGGCCGCGATGGTCGCCAGCCACGTCATGCGGCGCTCCAGGCTGGTAATGGATTCGCTGGCCGCCGTTTGCGCCGAGCGCTCGAGCGGAGTCAGGTTTCGCGGCGGCCCAGAACCGCCCGTCTGCCGCTTGTAGGTCTCATACACTTCCATGAAGACCTGCGCGAGCGGGCTGTTCTTGTGGTTGTCCGCGATGGCGGCAATCTCCTGCAAGCGGCTAGCCTTGCGAAAAGAGCGGATAAAGCTGCGGCTCTCTTTGGTCGCCTTGCCGAAGGTGGAGATCTTGCCCAGAATCACGGTCCAAGAGTAGAGGCTGGCAAACAGCAGCAGCGCGAGCACAAACAGCGCGATCGGACCGATGTTGTTCATCATGTCCATGAGCGCGCCGGGCCCCTGAATCAGCGACGCACTCGCTTGCGCGGCGCCACTGTCAGCCTGCAAAGAGAAGACGAATGCAGCGGTAAGAATCGGGATTCACCTCAGTCTTCACGGTATCAGACGCGATACGGCCCTCCAAGTTATCGATATGGTCCCCGGTGCAGATTCCCAGCCCGCCTGCCAAGCCGCGAGCCCCGCCCGCCATGCTATGCTGCGCTCGGATTCCCGCTGCGATTTTCCGTTGCACATGAACCAGATACGGGCGGGAAAAATGGAACTTACGGATGCTCGTCGAGCTGCGCGCTGAAAATTATGCCGTTATTGATCACGCCATCGCCGTCTTCGGCCCTGGCCTCAATCTGTTGACGGGTGAAACCGGCGCGGGCAAGTCAATCCTTGTCGATGCGCTTGCGCTTTTGATGGGCGGCAAGGCCTCAGCCGATGTGGTGCGCCACGGCGCGGAGAAAGCGGTTGTGGCCTGCGTGTTTGAGTCCACCGCGGGCGCTGAAGCGATTCTGGAGGAAAACGGCATCGATGCCGAAGGCCACGACGTGATTCTTCGCCGCGAAATTCTCTCCACCGGCAAGGGCCGCGTCTTCGTCAACAATCAGCCCGCCACGGTTGCCGTTCTGCGCCAGCTCGCGCCGGAACTGGCATTGGTTCATGCGCAGACTGAGACGCTCTCAAGCTTTGACCAGGCCCAGCAGCGGATGCTCCTTGACCGCTTTGGCAGCATCTCCACGGACGCCGTTGCCGAGGCGCATGCGCGCTGGCGCGAGGCTCTCGCGAAACTCAACGACCTGCTGCAGGGAGAGCAGGACCGCCTGCGCATGGTCGATTTGTGGAGCTACCAGCAGAAGGAGATCGAAGCAGCGCGCCTTGAGCCCGGCGAGGACGAAGCCCTTGAAACAGAGAAGCGCGTTCTAGCCAACGCAGAGAAGCTGTACGCCGCCGCCATGGGGGCCTTTGAGCAGTTGTACGAAGGCGGAACTTCTGCTGAGGGTGCTCTTCGCGCCGCGCTGCGGCACGTAGAGGAGCTGGCGCGCTATGACAGCCGCTTTCACGAAGCCGCCCAGCAGCTTGCCTCAGCCCGCGCCACTGTCGGCGATGTGAGCGCCACGCTGCGCGACTACGCAGAGGGAATCAATGCCTCGCCGGAGCGCCTGGCTGAGATTGAGGACCGCCTTGCACTGCTCGACCGCCTGAAGCGCAAGTACGGCCATACGGTCGCAGAAGTCGTTGCATTCGGCGAAGACGTGGCCCGCAAACTCGCAGAAGTGGAAGACCGCGACGAAATTCTCAAGACGCTGCGCAAGGCTCTTGAAGAGGCCGCAAAGGCCTACCGCGCTGCCGCGAGTGCGATGAGCGCGGAACGCAATGCTGCCGCAACAAGGCTTGCCAAACTGGCTGAAGCACAGATCAATTCGCTCGCCATGAAGGTTCGCTTCGAGGTTGGCGTGACTGCCGCAGAGAATGAGTCTGCGTGGACTGCGAACGGCTGGGATCAGGTCGAGTGCCGCATCGCCACCAACGCTGGCGAGCCACTCAAGCCGCTGCATGAGATTGCCTCAGGCGGTGAAATGAGCCGCGTGATGCTTGCCCTGAAGGTCGCGGTGGAAGAGGCCTCTTCCAAAACAAGGAAACATATGCCTACACCGCGCACGCTTGTTTTTGATGAGATTGACATCGGCATTGGCGGGCGCGCCGCCGAGGCAGTGGGGCAGAAGCTCAAGTCCCTTAGCCGCGGCCAGCAGGTTTTGTGCGTCACGCATCTGCCGCAGATCGCCGCCTTTGCCGGCCAACACCTGGTGGTGGAAAAACGCGAGGACCACGGCCGCACCAAAACGCAGATTCGCCTGCTGGATGACCGTGCCCGGATTCACGAGGTCGCTCGCATGTTGAGCGGCGCCAAGGTCACAGACACCAGCCTGCAGCACGCCGCTCAGATGATCGCCGCGAGTGGGTAGCGCGTGGAGAGCGGGGATTGATCGCATCTTCTCCGCAAGGTAGAATCCTGCCCATACAACGTTTTCTTGTTTGCACTCATCTTTGTCACTAGCACAAACGAATCGCCCTCCCCGTCCAGCAAATCAAGGAGAAGCACTGATGAAATTGCATGCGGCCAGGCCCGTCTGCTGCTTCGGAATACTATCGCTATTCTTTGTCGTTCCGGGCCTGCTGCAGGCGCAGACTGCCGCGGGCGCGGAGCCGCAGGCACCCACTCAGCAACAAGCTCCCGCGGCCAAGCCGGCGACGCAGTCCCCGCCCGAGCTGCCCAACGCGCCCACTGCCGCACCACAGGCCCCCTCGCTCGGCGATCTGGGCTTCACGCCGCAGCAGACGCAGGCCGATGCGCAGTTACAGGCGACACTCGAAAAGCGGACGAGCATGTTGAAGATCCATCAGCGGCTCGGACTGATCACTGCAGTGCCAATGTTTGCAACGCTGATTACCGGCCCCATGGCCAAGGCGAAAGGGAAGAATGGGCAGCCGATCAAAGAGCCGACACAGGCGAATCTCGACTTCCATGCCGCACTGGGTGGGGTCACTTCCGCTCTTTACTTCAGCACCGCTTACTATGCCATTCGCGCGCCCAGAGTGCCAGGAACGCACAAGCATGGCGCGATCAAGGTGCATGAGGCCCTGGCCTTCATTCACGGGCCGGGCATGATTGTCACGCCGATCCTAGGCATCATGGCTTACAAGCAAGAGAACGCCGGAGAGAAAGTGCACGGCATCGCCTCCGCGCACGGCCCGGTCGCCGTCGTTACCGCAGCCGCTTATGGCGCGTCCATCGTCGCTGTGTCGTGGCCCATTCACTTGAAATTCTGGGAGAAACAATGAACTGGAAAACCCTGATTGCCCTTTCGCTTGTTGCGCTCCCCGCGTTTGCGCAGACGGGCGCCCAGTGGGTTCTGCAACAATCCACGCTTACGTATCACATGTCGCATCCAATGCACGAGGTTGACGGCACCAGTCATGAGGCGAAGGGTAAAGGGGTTTGCAATGCGGGCCAATGCGACTTCCTGATCGCCGTGCCGGTCAAGTCATTCAACTCCGGCGACACCAACCGCGATCTCCACATGCTTGAAACCACGCGCGGCGCGCAGTTCCCCATGGTCATGGTGCGCACAAAGTTTCCAGAGGAGGCAACCACGTCCTCCACAATTTATGCCGACCTTGAGGTTCAGTTTGCCGGGCAGACCGCTCACTATCAGCATGTGCCATTTCAGCGGACCGCGCAGGGCAGCGATGTGCACATTACGGGAACGATTCCGCTGACCTGCTCCGACTTCAAGATTGACCGCCCTTCGTTCCTCACCGTGCCGATCAAGAACGAAATCCCCGTGCGCGTGGAGATGACCTGGCGCAAGATGTGAGTGCCGGGCGATCTTCTGCACCATTTCTCTCCTGTCTTTCGAGCCCGCCCGTTGGTATACTGGCAGAGTGACCACAACTGTCCTTGACTCCATCTCAAACGGCGGCTCCACTGAGACTTCCCCAAGCCAGAAGAGGGTTCTGTTGCTCAAGCCGCGCGGTTTTTGCGCGGGCGTGGTGCGAGCGATCGACATCGTGAACATCGCGCTGGAAACATTTGGCGCGCCCATCTATGTCCGCCGCGAAATCGTGCATAACCGCTATGTTGTGAATGAGTTGGCGGAAAAGGGAGCGATCTTTGTCCATGACATCGAAGAGGTGCCGGACGGCAAGCGTGTGATTTACTCCGCGCACGGAGTTTCGCCGGCTGTGCGTGAGCGCAGTAAGGCCCGCCACCTTAAGGTGATTGATGCCACCTGCCCGCTGGTGACGAAGGTGCACATCGAGGCGGTCAAGTTTGCCAAGCAGGGCTATTCGCTGGTTCTCATCGGCCACCGCGACCATGACGAGATCGAAGGCACCCTGGGCGAAGCCCCTGAAGCGACACAGGTTGTTTCCAACGTCGCAGAAGTGGACGCGCTCCAGGTTCCGGACCCGAATCGCGTTGCCTATCTGACCCAGACAACCCTGAGCCTGGATGAGGCGCGCGACATCATTCACGCCCTTAAGATCAAGTTTCCAAATATAGTTGGCCCCCACTCACAGGACATCTGCTACGCCACAGAGAATCGCCAGGTCGCGGTGCGCAACGTGGCGCACAATGCCGGTCTGGTGCTGGTGGTAGGTTCGACCAACAGCTCCAACTCCAACCGGCTCGTCGAGGTTTCGCGTAATCTTGGGACCGTGGGGTATCTCATTGATAACTCCCAAGCCATCAACCCCGCCTGGCTTGAGGGAATCAACACTGTCGCTGTGACGGCAGGCGCCTCGGCTCCCGAGGTTCTGGTCGAGGACGTGGTCAACTACCTGCGTCAAAGCGGCTTTTCCAGCGTCGAAGAGGTTGAGGTCATGCCGGAGAATGTCCGGTTCGGCCTTCCACCAGAGATCGTGCAGGCCATTGGCAGCGCGGATCGTGCAGAATCGGTTCCAGTTCAGTAAGGCAGTTTTGAGCGGGTGAACCCATGCGCCTGCTGGGAAGCGGGAAATAAGAGAAATGAATCCTGTGCCGCGTCCGAAGGATCGGATAGAGTGATAGCCGGCCCGGATTTCTATGCGCGGCAAGCGCTCCACGGCCGGGTCTACCGGAGAAGAACAGAGGCATTTTAAAACGCATGAATCTTAAGCAGGGCAAGACGGTGTCCACGGCTCCCAGATTTGGTCGGCTGGATGCGGACATGGGGGACGTGGAGTCAGCTATTCTGCGCTCGCGCGAGTTCCTGCTTTCGCAGCAGCATCCCGACGGCTACTGGTGCGGAGAGCTTGAGGCCGACTCGATGCTCGAGGCCGATTATATTTTTCTGCATACGCTGCTGGAAAGCGGCGATCCGGGCCGTCTAAAGCGCGCCTACACCGAGATGATGCGCTACCAGAACGAGGACGGCAGTTGGAGCATCTATCCCGGCGGGCCTGGCAATATCTCGCTCTCGGTCAAGTGCTACTTCTCAGCAAAACTGATGGGCCTCACCGCTGACGATCCTCGGCTGACAAAGTGCCGCGAGTGGATCCTGGCCAATGGCGGCGTGGTGGCCTGCAATACCTTCACGAAGATGTATCTGTGCGCGCTGGGCCAGTACGACTACGATGCGGTCCCTGCGATTCCGCCGGAGATTGTTCTCTTTCCCAACTGGTTCTACTTCAATATCTACGAAATCTCTTCGTGGTCGCGATCCATTCTTGTACCGCTGGCCATCATATACGCCAAGAAGCCGTTCAAGAAGATTCAACCGGAGCAGGGAATCGACGAATTGTTTGTGGGCGGCCGCGCCAATTCCACTCTTCGCCTCCGCAGGGATCGCAACGCGGTTTTTTCGTGGCGCAATTTTTTCCTCGTTCTGGATCGCGTGACGCACTGGGCCGAAGCGGTTCACATTCGCCCGTTGCGCAAGCTGGCGCTGAAGCGCGCAGAAAAGTGGATGCTGGAGCGGCTGGAGATGTCCGACGGACTGGGCGCCATCTATCCCGCCATGCTCAACGCGATTATCGCGCTGCGCTGCCTGGGCTACTCTGAGGACGACCCGCAGGTCATCCGCGCCCGCGACGAATTCGAAAAACTGGGCATTGAGCAGCCGGCTACGCCGGATTTGCCGGAGCCCACCTTCCGCATGCAGCCCTGCGCATCGCCCGTGTGGGATACCGCACAGGTGGTGTTTGCGCTGGGTGAGGCCGGCGTACCACGCAACGATCCGCGTATGATCAAGGCCGCCGACTGGATGCTGTCGAAGGAAGTCCGCCACAAGGGCGACTGGGCAGTGAAGGTGCCAAAGACCGAGGCGGGCGGATGGTACTTCGAATTCAATAACGAGTTCTATCCCGACACCGATGATACGGCGCAGGTGTTGCTGGCTCTGAGCAAAGTGGAGAATCCCCGCGAGCGGTATCAGATCCAGGTGGCCGAGCGCGCTATCGCGTGGGAATTTGCCATGCAGTGCCGCAACGGCGGCTGGGGCAGCTTTGACAAAGACAATACCAAGATGATCTTCCAGTACATTCCCTTCGCGGATCACAACGCGATGCTCGATCCGCCAACGGTGGACATTACAGGGAGAATCCTGGAGATGCTGGCCAGCTACGGCTACACGCGCGAAGACAAGCGCGTGCAGAAGGCCATCAAGTTCATCTTTTCTGAGCAGGAGCCGGACGGAAGCTGGTTTGGCCGCTGGGGCGTGAACTACATCTACGGAACCTTCCTGGTGCTGCGCGGGCTTGAGGCCATCGGCGTGGACCACCTTGAGCCGCAGGTGCAGCAGGCGGCGGAGTGGATCCGCATGGTGCAGAATCCCGACGGCGGTTGGGGCGAGACCTGCGGCAGCTATGACGATCCCAATACGCGCGGTGTGGGGCCAAGCACGCCGTCGCAGACAGCCTGGGCTCTGCTTGGACTGCTTGCCGCCGGTGACGACCGCTCCGACTCCATTGCCAAAGGCATTCGCTGGCTGCTGGAGCGGCAGGATGCAGAGGGCGGCTGGGACGAGTCTGTGGGTGCAGGTATTACCCGCCAGGCCCTCTACACGGGCACCGGCTTTCCCAGGGTCTTTTATCTGGCCTATCACATGTATCGAAACTACTTCCCGCTGCTGGCCCTTAACGGCTACAAGCGGGCCATGGAGCGCGCTTCCTAAGGCGGCGCCGGAGGTATCACCGAAATATGGCTGTTCCTATCTCCCAGATGTGGACGGTTGCTACGTATGTGCTGAAGAAGCGGTTCGCGGGCAACAAGCGCTATCCGCTGGTGCTGATGCTTGAGCCGCTCTTCCGCTGCAACCTGGCGTGCGCGGGGTGCGGCAAGGTGCAGTATCCGCCCCACATCCTTAAAAAGCAGCTCACCCCCGAAGAATGTTTTGCCGCGGTGGAAGAGTGTGGCGCGCCCATGGTCTCCATTCCCGGCGGCGAGCCGCTGCTGCATCCGCAGATCGTAGAGATTGTGAACGGCCTCATCGCGCGCAAGAAGTACATTTACCTGTGCACCAATGCGCTCGAACTCAAGCGGCGTCTGCCGGAATTCACACCGTCAAAGTACCTCACATTCTCTGTGCACCTGGACGGCGACCGCGAGCACCACGACTTCTCCGTCTGCCGCGAAGGGGGCTATGACCTCGCCGTTGAAGGCATCAAGGAGGCGGTGAAGCGCGGATTCCGCGTGACCACGAACGCAACCTTCTTTGACGGTACTGATCCGAACAACGTCCGCGGGTTCTTTGACGATGTGATGGCCATGGGCGTTGAAGGTATCGTGCTTTCGCCCGGCTACAGCTATGAAATGGCGCCTGACCAGAACCGCTTCCTGGGCCGCGCCCGCGTGCGTCGTCTCTTCCGCGCCATTCTGTCCAATCGCAAGCCGAATTGGAAATTCAATATGTCGCCCCTGTTTCTTGAGTTCCTGATGGGCGACCGCAAGTATGAATGCACGCCGTGGGGTTCGCCGGCTTACAACATCTTCGGGTGGCAGCGGCCCTGCTACCTGTTGCAGGATGGCTACGCGGAGAGCTTCAAGGAACTACTGGAAACCACGCAGTGGGAAGAATACGGCGCTGCCAGCGGCAATCCCAAGTGCGCCAATTGCATGGTGAGTTGCGGCTATGAGCCGTCTGCGGTGATGGATGGCTTTGGTTCGCTCAAGGGCTTCTGGGGCATGGTGCGCGGCACATTCAGGAAGTACAACGACCAGCACGCGCTGAACCTGCTCAACGAGCCCGCGCCGCACGGCCCGGCCTCGCTGGTGCAGATTGAAAAGCCCGCGCACACGCTTGAGGAGACGAACGCATGACCGCCGAAGTGGCCAAATATACGATCGATCAAGTGGAAGCGCTGGAACTGGCTCCCGGCTCAGAGCACGAGAAGCTGGAAGGCTGGGTGCCCGCGCTGGCCAGCGAGGATGACCTGCGCCAGGCTCTCGAAAAGGCTTTTGATTATCGTGGCGACGTGACCATGACGCTCAGGAGCGGCGAGCGCATTGAGGCTTACATCTTCAACCGCCTCACCGGATCCACGCTTGCGGATTCCTTTGTGCAATACTTTACGCCCAGCGCACCGGAGAAAAGAAGGCTGAGTTACGTTGACATTACCCGGCTCGAATTCAGCGGCAAGGACCGCGCCGCCGGCAAGCATTGGGAAGACTGGGTGAAGGCCTACAATGAAAAGAAGGCCGCCGGAGAAACGAACATCGCGCTGCATCCCGAGGCGTTGGAGTAGCGCGTCAGTGATGTCTGCTCTCCTGATCTTTTTACGTTGAGATCACTGGACCCCGAGCCCCTGAACAATCATTCATGAAAGTTTTTCTTACAGGCGCGACCGGATTTGTAGGCCACCATGTGGCGCGGGCGCTGGCAGCCGAGGGCGCGGACCTGCGCATGCTGGTGCGCAAGACCAGCAATCTGGCTAATCTCGAAGGCATTCCCGGCGGCACGGAAGTAGGCGATTTGGCGCGGCCGGAGTCGTTTGCCTCCGCGCTGGCCGGTTGCGATGCGGTGGTGCACGTCGCCGCAGACTATCGCCTCTGGGTCCGCAACCCTGATGCCATGTACCGCGCAAACGTGGATGGAACGCGCGACCTGCTGCGGCTAGCGCGCGAGGCTGGCGTGCGCCGAGTCGTCTACACCTCCAGCGTGGCCACCATGAACTTCCGCACCGACGGCATCGTCATCAACGAAGACACGCCGGTTTCATTGGACGACATGATCGGCCACTACAAGCGCTCGAAGTTCATGGCGGAGCAGCAGGCCATTGCCGCCGCCGAAGATGGCCAGCAGGTCATTATTCTCAATCCCACCACGCCCATTGGTCCCAACGATCAGAAACCCACGCCCACGGGCCGCATCTTCGTGGACTTCCTCAAAGGCAATTTTCCCGCGTACATGGACACTGGGCTCAACCTGGTGGATGTGTCTGAAGTGGCGCGTGCCCATGTCTCCGCGCTCACCCTGGGACAGCGTGGCCGCCGCTATATTCTCGGTGGTGAAAATCTGACCCTGAAGCAGATCCTCGACAAGATGTCCGCCATTACCGGCCTGCCTTCGCCCACGGTCAGGATCCCTTACCCGGTGGCGGCCACTTACGCGTTCTTCGAGGAGTGGCTTACCGGGCACATTCTTGGCCGCGAGCCCCGCGCCACGCTCGAAGAGGTGCGCATGGGCCGCAAGAAGATGTTTGCCTCGAGCGCTCACGCGCAGCAGGAACTGGGCTTCCGCATCGTGCCGGTCTATCCGGCCATGCGCGCCGCCATTGAGTGGTTCCGCGCCCACGGCTATGCGCCCCAGGCCCAGCAATGACCAGAGTTGCCGTGGTTGCCGCCATGGCGGGCGAGCTCCAGCCGCTGGTGCGCGGCTGGCAGCACGAGATGCGCAATGGCGTCGATCTCTGGCGCTGGCGGTATGACGAAGGCGAGTGGGTGGCGGCCTGCGCCGGGGCAGGCGTGGCGGCGGCAACGCGGGCGTTTGCTGAAATTGAGAAGGATGGACCCGTCTCTTCCATCATTTCTACTGGTTGGGCAGGCGCCTTGCGCCAGGAGTTCAAGCCGGGACGGATCTACCATGTCTCCGGCGTAGTTGACGCGCGCACGGGCGAGCGCTTCCGTGCCGCCGGGCCGGATGGCTGTAGCCTTGTAACCGGTGCGACGGTCGCAGGTGAAGCAGAGAAGAAACGCCTCGGCTCAGCGTACAATGCTGACCTGGTGGACATGGAGGCCGCAGCGGTCGCCCGCATGGCCGGAATGCGCGCCATACCCTTTTATTGCATCAAAGGAGTAAGCGACGGATTCACCGGCCAACTGCCTGATTTCAATCGCTTTCTGTCGCACGATGGACAGTTCCGCATGGCCAGGTTTGTAGTTTATGCACTTCTCCGGCCTTGGCACTGGCCTGCATTGATACGGATGAACGAGAATAGCAAAAGGGCTGCCCGGGGTATCGCGGAGGCGCTGCTCGATTTTCTGGATGAACGAGGTCACGTCAGGCAACGGAATGGCTACCCAAATCACAAGCGCTGAAGGATTTGTCGAGACAAGAATTCCTGCCACCATGCGGGCCGTGGTCTATCGCGGGGTCAATGACATGCGTGTGGAGACCGTGCCGGTGCCGCGCATCGGGGCGGGTGAACTGCTGGTCAAGGTGGCCACCTGCGGCATCTGCGGAACAGACCTGAAGAAGATTCACACCGGCTCGCACTCTGCGCCGCGCATCTTTGGCCATGAGATGGCAGGCACCATCGTCGCCGTGGGTCAGGGCATGACCCGCTTCGCGGTGGGCGAGCGCGTCATGGTCTTTCACCACGTGCCATGCCGCCAGTGCTACTACTGCCGCAAGGGGACGCCGGCGCAATGCCCGCTTTACAAGAAGGTAGGCGTCACTGCAGGTTTTGAGCCCTCCGGCGGAGGCTTTGCCGAGTACATTCGCGTGATGGACTGGGTGGCTGCCAGCAGCGGAGTGGTCAGGATTCCCGACGGCGTTCCTTTTGAGCAGGCGGCCTTTGTGGAGCCGGTCAACACCGTGCTCAAGGGCGTGAAGCTGATGAACCTTGCGCCCGACGATACGGTGCTCGTGATTGGCCAGGGCCCCATCGGGTTGATGTGGGCTGCCCTTTCGAGCCGCTCCGGCGCGCGGGTGCTTACGTCGGACCTGTATCCCGAGCGTCATGCCATCGCGGCAAAATTCGGATTGCGGAATCCGATTCATGCTGGAACGGAAAATGTTGTCGAGCGCGTTCTGGCGGAGACGGATGGCCGAGGGGCGGACGCCGTGATTCTTGCCGTCGGCGGCACGGCGCTGATCCGCACGGCGATGGATGCGGCCCGTTGTGGCGGCAAGGTTATGCTCTTTGCCCAGACACAGCACGATCAGGTCGCGATTGATCCCGCCGCGGTGTGCGTGGACGAGAAGACGCTGCTGGGCTCCTACTCGTCCTCGTTCGACATCCTCGACGAGGTGACGGGCCTGGTCTTTGACGGCTATCGCAATGGATTTGACTTGACGCAGTTGATCTCGCACCGATTTCAGCTAGAGGACGCGGTGGCGGCGATCGATGTGGCTTCGCATCCCAAAGCAGACTCGATGAAGATTATGATTGAGCCTGTATTGGGCGCTGGAGCAGAGTAGGAGGCGCTTATGGCAACAACCATGAGGGCCGCGGTCCTCCACGGACGCGAGGATATTCGCATAGAGAGTGTACCTGTGCCCGAGGCCGCGCCCGGCGAGCTGATTGTGCGCGTGGGTGCAGCCCTGACCTGTGGCACGGACCTGAAGGTTTTTCGCCGCGGATATCATGCGCGGATGATCGTTCCTCCGGCGCTGTTTGGCCACGAGCTTGCCGGGACGGTTGTCGAGGCTGGTGACGGCGTCAAGGACTTCGCCCCCGGTGACCGTGTGGTGGCGCTCAACTCCGCTCCCTGCGGGCAGTGCTACTTTTGCGAACGCGGCCAGGAAAATCTCTGCGACGATCTGCTCTTCAACAACGGCGCCTACGCTGAGTTCATCCGCATTCCGGCTCGCATTGTGGCCAAGAACACGCTGCACGTTCCCGATCATGTACCCCTGGAGCATGCGGCACTCACAGAGCCGCTGGCCTGTGCGGTTCATGGCTTTGAAGACTCACACCCGCGCCCCGGCGATATGGTTGCCATCATTGGCGGCGGCCCGCTGGGACTGATGATGCTCCACGTGGCCTCGCTGGCCGGCTGCGAGACGATTGCTGTGGTCAAACACGATGGCCAGGTGGAAGCCGCGCGGCAGTTGGGCGCTGCCCACGTCGTGCAGGCAACCACCATCCGCAAGGCCATCCGTGAGACGCGTGCGCTCACCCCCAGGGATCGCGGCGTGGATATTGCCATTGAGGCCGTGGGTCTACCCGAAGCGTGGGAAGAAGCCGTGGAAATGGTGCGCAAAGGCGGCACAGTGAACTTCTTTGGCGGATGCGCGGTGGGCACGCATGTGAACCTCGACACCAACCGCATCCACTACAGCGACATCACGCTGCGCGCCACGTTTCATCACACCCCGGCCATCTGCCGCAAATCGCTGGACCTGATTGCCGGCGGCCGCTTCCAAGCCAGCGCATTCATCACCGGCCATGCCCACCTCTACGAACTCAACCGCGTCTTTGAGAAGCTGATGAAGCGGAGCAGCGAAATCAAGACCGCCATTGTGCCCTGAGGCGACGCCATGACCACGGCAACCCTGCATCCGGACAACCAGGCATTGTCCCGGGACGAGCTGATCGCCCGCGGCTGGGCCGCGCTGCCTCCGTCCTATTGCATGCCTGCGTCCGCGCCTACTCTGAACGAAGCGCGAGCCTGGTGCAAGCGGCTCGCCGAGTCGCACTACGAGAATTTCCACGTTGCCTCGTGGTTCCTGCCCGAAGCGCTGCGCCCCCATTTCCATTCCATCTACGCCTACTGCCGCGTCTCTGACGACCTGGGCGATGAAGTGGGAGACACGCAGGTTGCTCTTGCCCTGCTCGATATGTGGGGCCGCGAGCTTGATGCCTGCTACGACGGCTGCGCGCGCCACCCTGTGTTTGTCGCGCTGGCGGAGACGATTCGCGCATGCTCCATTCCCAAAGAGCCTTTTGCCGATCTGCTCGCCGCATTTCGTCAGGATCAGACCGTTGTCCGCTATGAGACGATGCAGGATGTTCTGAGTTACTGCCGCTACTCGGCCAACCCTGTGGGCCGGCTTGTGCTCTATGTTTGCGGCTATACCGACGAAGAGCGCTTCCGGCTTTCCGATGCGACGTGCTCTGCGCTGCAACTGGCCAACTTCTGGCAGGATGTGCGCGTGGATTATGCCAAGGGCCGCGTCTATTTGCCACAAGCGGACATGCGCGGCTTTGGCGTGAGCGATGAAACCATCGCGCAGGGAATTGCCACGCCGGAGTTTCGTGCCCTGCTGCGTCATGAAGTGGACTATGCGCGCAGCCTGTTTGAAGACGGCCTGTCCCTCGTCGGCATGGTTGGGCGCGATCTTGCGGTCGATCTCGATCTCTTCAGCCGCGGCGGCCTTGAGATTTTGCGAGCGATTGAGAGGCGCGATTATGATGTGCTGAGTGCGCGGCCCGCCATTTCAAAAGGCGCCAAGCTGTCCCTCGCGCTGCGCGCCGTCAGCGGCAAGGTAATGCCGTTCATGCGCCTCACGAGGCCTCGCACAGGAAAGACTGCTTGACGCACGAACCCACATTGGAACAAGCCTATGCGGTGTGTCGCGCCATTGCCCGGCGCGAGGCCAAGAATTTCTATTACGCTTTCGTAGCCTTGCCCGCGGCGCGCAAGAATGCCATCTGCGCCATTTACGCATTCATGCGCAAGGCCGACGATCTGGCCGACGACGAGAGCATGTCGCGCGAAGAGCGCCGCCACCACTTGGATGCATGGCAGGCCGAGTGGCGCGAGGCGCGCGATGGCAGCTGCACTGCTGACCCCGTCTTCATCGCCGTGCGCGATGCGACTCAGCGCTTCGCCATTCCCTTTGCATTACTGGATGAGTTGGTCGCCGGCACAACCATGGATCTGAAGCCCACGGCGAACGATGCGCCGGATACCTACGCCACCTTTGCCGATCTCTACGGCTACTGCTATTTGGTGGCCTCGGTCGTGGGCCTGGTCTGTATTCGCATTTTTGGCTACAAGGATCGCGCCGCCGAAAAGCTGGCCGAGGAGACGGGGATCGCCTTCCAACTCACCAACATTCTGCGCGATGTGGCTGAGGATGCGGAACGCGCGCGTGTCTATCTGCCGCTGGAGGATCTTGCGGCGCATAACATCGCGCTTGATTCCTTGCTGAAGCGGCCGCACGGTACGGCGCCAACGCCTCAGGAACGAGCCGTGCTTTCTGACATTGGCCAGCGCGCAGAGAAGTATTACCAATCAGCACAAGCTCTGCTGCCGCTGATTGACCGCGAGAGCCGGCCAGCGCTCTGGGTGCTGGTAGCGATCTATCACGCGCTGCTCGAGCGGATGCGCCGCGCCGACTACGATGTGTTTACACAACGGGCGAGCGTCCCGCTGGTGCAAAAGCTTGCAATACTCGTCGTCGGACTGGCGCGGATGACTGCTGCGCGGCTGTTTGCATAACGAGGTTTTTGATTGACCGCATCGTTAGACAACCCGGGAGGTGTTGCACGCACCGTTGCCGTCGTAGGCGGTGGCGTGGCCGGCATGAGCGCTGCCTGCGCACTGACTGAGGCAGGCCTGCGCGTGCAGCTCATCGAGCGGCGCGGCTATCTGGGCGGGCGCGCTTCATCCTATCTGCATCCCGGCGTGGGTGAAGTCATCGACAACTGCCAGCACGTGCTTTTCGGCTGCTGCACCAATCTCATCGGGTTCTATCAGCGCATCGGTGTCACAGACCGCATTCACTGGACCCGTGAGATGACCATGATTGAGCCCGGCGGACGGCGCTCGCTGCTCGGTCCATCATGGTTGCCTGCGCCGATGCATGGCCTGCCGAAGCTTATGTCTGCGCACGCCTTCACGCTGGCGGACAAAGCCGCGCTGGCTCGTGCGTTCAGCGCTCTGATGCGGCCCGTGCCGCATGAGTCCACTGAGAGCCTGGGCGCATGGCTGGCCCGCAACGGACAGACGAAGGGTGCGCTCGATCGCTTCTGGCGGCTGGTGATTGCCAGCGCGCTCAACGCGGATATCGACTCGATTGCTTTGCCCTATGCGGCCAAAGTCATTCGTGAGCTGTTCATGAACTCACCGCAGGCAGGCAGCATGGGCATGAGCACTGTTCCGCTCAGCGAGTTGTATGCGGGCGCGGCAACATTCCTCGCACAGCGCGATTCGCGTGTTCTGTTCAATGCAAATCTAGAGTCTGCTGAGTGGAACGAGAAGCGAGCGCAATGGACGCTCGCCACGCGAGGCGGGATGATCACGAGTGATTTTCTCGTCTTGGCGCTGCCGTTTGAGGCAATGGCCAGGCTTCTGCCGCACATGCCTGTGGTTGCGGGTGCTGAAACGCTTGCGCGGCAGATTGAGCGTCACGAGCATTGGCCCATCTGCAGTGTGCATCTCTGGTTTGACCGCGACATCACAGCGCTCGACCACGCCGTGATGCTCGACCGCGAAATTCACTGGATGTACAACAAGGGTCGTTTGCAGCCGTGGCGCAAGCTCAAGGGAAGCTACGTAGAACTGGTCATCAGCGCCTCCCGAAGTTTCGCCGCGTTGCCACGCGAGCAGGCGATTGCGCAGGCAGTCAGCGAACTGGCGGAGTTCTTTCCGGAAGTCGCATCCGCAAAGCTGGAGAAGGCTGCCCTTGTGAAAGAAGTGCGCGCCACGTTTGGCGTGCCGCCGGGTATCGATGGGGCTCGGCCGTCCGCCGTTTCCCCATGGCCGAATTGCTTTCTCGCGGGCGATTGGACTGCCACAGGCTGGCCTTCGACGATGGAGAGCGCGGTCCGCTCCGGCCACCTGGCCGCTGAGGCTCTCTGCCAGGCGCTGCAAACGCCGCGCAGATTTCTGGATCCCGATTTGAAGCCAACTGGATTGATGCGCGTGCTGCGCGTTGAGGAGCGCAAGCGCTAGCGGGGCAACAAGAGGGCCTCTCGGCACTCTTCAATTTGCTTTGAATGGCGCAGCGAGTGAACGGCGATCATCAAGAGCGCCTCGTAACAACTCACCTCTCCAAAAAGCGGATGCAGGATGCTTTGCGAGCGAAGGTCTGCGGTGCAGCTCTCGACAAAGCTTATCGTGCCTTTGCGCGAAGCGAGGAATTGCTGAAGGGCATCGCGAATCGTCGGGAATCGTCCGGATGGTTTCGCCAGGTCGGGGCATTCGATCACGCGCGAGCGATCAAGCCCGCGCGCTGGGATCGCAGTTTCCCGCTTCTCATTTCGCAGCGGCGCATCCAGGTGCGTGGCCGTCATGATTTGCGCTAGCAGATAGTCTTCAGCGAAGATCACATGCTCGACGCAATCAAGGATGGACCAGCTGCCCGGAGCCGGATGACGAGCTGCAGTGTCTTCTGTAACGCCATTGAGCACGTCGAGCATGGTCGTCCTGCTCCGGTCGAGTTGAGTCAGTAGCGCAGCTTTCTCCGTTGTGTCCATTGGCAGATCAATCTCGCTTTCTGCAGATGCATGAATCAATGCGCCAGCAAATAGACGCCGATGCAGACCAGCATGGCAGCCGTCCAGCGTCGGCGGTCCACATTTTCTTTCAGGAAGAACTTGCCCGCAATGGCATTCGTTACCAGCGTGAGAGAAGCGGATGCCGGGGCAACAAGGCTCAGATCGAGGTGATTCAGAGCAAAGAGCAGCGCAAAGAACGCCAGCGCCAGGAAGCCTACGCCTGCGAAAAACAGCGGGCAAGTCAGCACTGCGCGGATAGCCCCCTTCAGCCCGGAGCGAGCGCGTATCTCATCGAGGTCACCGATGGACTTCATCGCCGCAGCAGTCAGAACCTCGCCAGCCGTTGAACTGAGAACGATGGCGGCAATCATGGCGGCTGCAGTCCAAGGTCCCGGCGGCGGGGCGGAGGAGGGAATCATCATCGCACCTGCTCCATTTCTGCTTCTGCGGCAGGCCCGGCATTTTCTGAGAGCGGGGCCGGCTTCTCGGTCAGCGACGGTCCCTGTGCAACAAAGCCCACTCCCACGGTGATGAGCAGGATGCCAGCCCAGCGCATTACGGAGATGGGTTCGTGCAGCCAAAAGCGCGACAGGAATGCGACGATGACATTGCCGAATGCGGTGGCGGGCAGAACGAACGTGAGATCAGCCCACGACAACGCGGTCAGATAACTCGCGAAAAAGCCGATCAGCAGAGCGATGCCTGCGGTGATCCACGGAGTGAAGACCGCAGCGATAAGCGTGCCGGGATGTGCAAGCGAGATGGGCGGCAGGTGCGTCATGCCGCGCGAAAGGCATGTGTCGCCGAGCGGAGCACATAAAGCCACGAGGCCCAGAATCAAATATTGCCGCGGCGTGAGTGTGTGATGCGCCATTTCTACTTCAAATGTCCTTGCTGTAACCGAAAGAAAAGGAGGGCGGACGCTGTGCGCCGCCCTCGGTGGATTTTGCTTTCATGCTGTTAGGCGCCTGCGCTTACCGGGGCAGGAGGATCTGCCTGCCGGCTGCGCGCTTCCTTGACCATCTTATTGCGCTGTGCGCGGAGCTTCAGGAAGGCCTTTGCCTCGACGTAGAGACGTGGAATATCGCGATTGACGATCGCCTTCCAGATAACGCGGAATGCCGCCTTGGGTCTGAAGTAGTACTCGTCATAGAACTTGTGCACCATCTCCATGACGTAGTCCGTAGGCAGGCCCGGGTACTCGATGTGCGCCATCTGGTGGCCGCCGCCGTCTTCCATCTTCTCGTTTGTGATGAAGCCGTTCGCCTTGGCAAACTCGTAGAATTCGGTGCCTGGATAGGCGTGTGCCACAGACACCTGAATGGTTTCGCAGTCCAGGCCCTTGGCGAAATTGATCGTGTTGCGGATGGATTCCTTCGTCTCGCCCGGCAGCCCGAGAATAAAGTCGGCGTGAATCGTCAGGCCCAGATCGTGGCAGTCCTTGGCGAAGGCGCGCGCGCGCTCCACCGTGGCGCCCTTCTTGATGTTCTTCAGGATCTGCGGATCGCCAGACTCGAAGCCCACGATGAGCAGGCGGCAACCGGCTTCCTTCATCGCCTTGAGAGTGTCGTAGTCCGTGGTCACGCGCGAGGTGCAGCTCCAGGTGAGGCCAAGCGGCTTGAGCTTTTCGCACAGCTCGATTGTGCGGACTTTCTGGATATTGAAGGTGTCGTCGTCGAAGAAGAACTCCTTCACATCGGGGAAGTTTTCCTTCGCCCAGGCCAGTTCGGCGGCAACGTCGTCTGTGGAGCGCTTGCGCCACGCGTGTCCGCTGAGCGTCTGTGGCCAGAGGCAGAACGTGCACTGCGCCGGGCATCCGCGCGTGGAGTAGAGCGCGATATACGGATGCAGCAGGAAGGGCACGTTGTAGCGGGTCACGTCCAGGTCGCGCTTGTAAATCTTTGTGGCCCACGGCATCGCGTCCAGGTCTTCCACCTGCGGACGATCAGGATTGTGAACGATCTTGCCGTCCTTCTTGTAGCTGATGCCGAGAATCTCATTGAGCGGCTTGCCCTGGGCAAACTCGACCACCGAGTAATCGAACTCGCGGCGGCAGATGAAGTCCAGCGCGGAGCACTCGTTCAGAGCCTTATCGGGAGAGGTGGTCACCGGCGGTCCAACGAATGCAATCCGAATGGAGGGGTTGGCAGTCTTGATGGCCTCGGCCAGCCGCTGGTCGCCTTCCCAGCCCACCGTGGAGGTGAAGAGCACAAGGAACTCGTAGTCCTTGCAGATCTTGATGGTTTCCTCGGCGGAGACGTGGTGAGGCGGCGCATCCAGCAGGCGCGAACCCTCCAGCAGGCCAGCCGGGTAGGTCAGCCACACCGGGTACCAGTAGGACTCAATCTCGCGCGTCGCCGGCCAGCGCGAACTCGCTCCGCCGTCAAAATTCTCAAAAGACGGCGGATTCAGAAACAGCGTTTTCAAAGGCATAGGCATCCCTTCAATTCTATCATTCCGGCTTTTTTGAGCACTCCAAAAGGGGAAAACTCGCGCTACCGGTTGTGCAACTCGTGCAGCCAGTCATCCATGTGGCCCAATGCACGCAACAGGTTAAGACGCGCCTTGTCGAGATCAAATCCTGTGCTGAGAGCCTCTTCCAGCTTCTGGCGTTCGTCAATACGGGCCAACTGCTCCGCTTTGGGCGAGAGCTGCGGCGGGGCGCCAGGCCCTGCTCCGGCACCGTTCCCCAGCTCCAGCTGTGTCAGCACGGTCTTGAGCTGTTCACCGGCAATCTGCTGCTTCAGGCTGGCAACCTCAGCCAGTGCATCCAACTCCCGCAAGCTGCCGCTGAGCGCGGCGATCTGGACGTCGTTTTGCCGCTCAGCCTGTTCTGCTTCCACCTTCGCCCGCAGGGCATCGGCTTCTGACTCTCTTGCTTTGGCGCGATGCCACATGTCCAGCAGAGGCACCTGAATTGCAATGCCGGAACTGAAGTTGTTTGCCGGCAGGGGCCTTGAAAAATAGGAATTGACGCTGTTCAGCAGCGTCGTATTGCGATTGTACTGTGCGATGAAGCTCAACTGCGGCATGTAATTAAATTCTTTGTCGCCTTTGGCCTGTTGCTGCTTTGAGCGCGCCATCAACTGCGCGGCTCCGATGCCCGCGCGAGGGCGAGTTGGTTCCGTGCCGCTAACTTGCGGTATTTCGGGAATGCTGGAATGGACCGGCAAGATCGAATCCGCAGGCAGGCCGGTGAGCGACGCCAGTTGTGTGGCAAGTGTGCTGGCACGGGACTCCAGTTGCAGCCGCTTCAACTTGATCTCGGCGGCCTTCAGACGTGCCTGCAAAAGTTCGCTTAACGGGTCCACGCCCGCTTCCGCGCGCTCCTGCTCGATCGCGACCAGGCGGCTTGCATAGCCCTCCTGCTGGTGAGCGGCATCCAGTTCGCGGTTGACCGTATCCAGCTCAAGGTAGGCTGTTGACGCGTCGAGCGCAACCTGTTCCCGCGCGTCATGCAGATTCGCCGTGGCGGCTTGCAAGCCGAAGCGCGCCGCATCAATGTAACGCTTTTGCGGAATGCCGAAGACCAGCGACTGCACAGTCGCTGTCCATATTGACGGGGGAGTGCCCGTGAAGCCTACCTCAGGAAACGTCGGGAGTCCTGTGCTGAGAAGTACCGAGGGAATGACAACGTCCTTGCTCTCGGACAGAGCGGCCTCGGCTTTGAGTACATCGGCACTGGCCAGCTTCACCTCGCTACTGTTGCGCTGTGCCAGATCCACCACCGTTGTGAGCGAAACCTGCGCGCACACAAGCGCAGGAGTAGCGGCAAGCGCCATTCCGATGAGAATGGGGAACCAGCGGGAGCGTGCTGTGTTTCTATCTGTCACGTGTTCCAATCCGTCAAAATTTCAGGTCCAGCGCGGGCCGGTAGTCATGGGCCAGTGCCAGCGCCGCCGCCCGTTCGCGCTGCGCGCCCGCAACGTCGCCAAGCTGCGCTTTCAGCCGGGCAAGCCGCGTGAGCGCCACAAACGCCGGCGCCTCTTCGGTTTTCGAGGAGCCCTCCAGGTAGCTTTCCAGCATCTTGACCGCCAGTTCCAGGTTTCGTTTGGCCTGCATCAGAAGCGAGGCGCCGTCGAAGAGTGCAACGCCGGCGTGTCCGTCGTGCTGCGCTGCTTTTACGCCGCTCTGCACGGCTGCTTCCATGTCCGTCCAGCGTGCACGCCGGCGATAAAAGCTGGCCAGGTTCATCCACTGAAAGGCCGGATGTTCGCTGGCTGTGATGGCCTGTCTGAAATCCCGCTCAGCAGCCGTATAGTCTTTGTGCTCTTCGGCAATGCGCCCGCGCAATTCGCGCGCGCGCGCTGCATCGACCTTGTCCAGTTGCGCGGCCACTCCTGCCGCCTTGTCGTCACCGCCGCCCACGATGCCCGGAGCTTCGCTATAGAACTCGCCCAAGTCGGCAAGCGCTTCGGCGTTGCGTGGGTTCAGTTGTACGGCTGCTTCAAACTCCGCGCGTACGCGCTTGGCGAGGGAGTAAGCGCTCAGAAACGATGCGCGGTCTGCCTTTTCGCCCAGGGCGCGGCCCAGCCACATGTGATAGTTCGAGTTCTGCCCGTCCCATCGGACAGCCTGCTCGCACTCATCTGCCGCAGCATCCCAGTGCTCCAGCGTCAACTGAACGCGGCATGTGAGGTTATGGGACTCCGCGGATGAAGGAAGGGAACTGAGCAGGACGAGGGCATGGTCGGCCTCCCCTGCCTGCAGCGCGGCATTGGCCTGGGCAAGCTGCCCCTGCGGAGCCTGCCCATACGCTGTGACGGCCATGGTAGCGGCCAACACGCCGGCCTCAAGCATCTTCCTCACTGCACAACCTTAATGGGCATGCCTGCCTGCAAAGGCTCTCCGGAACTTGTCCCCGTCGCTACCTTGTCGCCCTGCGCAAGCCCGGACAGAATGGCCACCTGCGTTAGATTCAGGGCGCCCGTCACCACCGGGGTCTTTTGTAGCTCATCACCTACAACCTTGAAAACATAGGGTTTTCCGCTCTGTGAAAAGAGCGACTCGCGGGGGATATTCAGCACGTCAGACTGGCTTGATGTAGTTACGGTTACTGTCACGTTGGTTTCCGGAAGTAAAGTGCCGTCGCCGCCGTCAATCGTGACAAGCACTTCGCCCACGGTGCGCGTGCCAACGGTGATGACGGTGATAGGTGTGCGTTCGATGTGTCCATGCCATACAAGTTCCGGCTTGGCGTCCCATTTGATGAGGATGGATTGGCCAACAGCTAGTCGCCCGATCTCCGGTTCGTCAAAATAAGCTCGCACGCGCTCGTGGTGCAGATCGGCGATCTGCAGCAGCGTCTTGCCGTCTTCGGCGAACTCGGTCGCTGCCGTGTTCAGGCTGTATACTGTGCCGGTGATCGGCGCGCGAACCGTGGTTTGCTCCAGCACTGCACGCGCTGCGGCTAGATTGGCCTCCGCGTCGGCCAGAGCGGCCCGTGCGCGGGACACATCCGAAGCCGTGTATCGGTTCCGTGCGCTTTCTTCTGATGTATTGAGGGCGGCCACTGCGCCGGCTAGCCGTTGCCGGGCAGCGGCAACCTCGCCGAGTGACGCGGCTCCTGTGGCATTCAGCTTGATGAGGGTATCCAGGTCGCGCTGCGCCTGATCGCGCTCCAGCCGGTCATGCACCACGTCAGCGGCGGCCATCTGGCGCTGCTCCAGCGTTCCGTTGTTCAGAACCGTATCCAGAGCTGCCTGCGCTGACTTGACGCCGCTCTCGGCGGAGGCCACACGGGCACGCGCATCCAGATCATCCAGCACCAGCAGCACCTTCCCCGCGGCGACTACGTCACCGGGCTGTACGTAGACCGCTTTCACCGTGGTGGAAATGGGACTATGGACCTGGTAGTTGACCACAGGCTCCACGCGACCATTGGTGCTTACTGTACTGGCCAGTGAATCGCGGGTAACGGTGGCGATGCGCACTGGCAGGCGCTGCCGGGTAAGCTCGCGCACCAGAAAAAACACCACGATTAGTAAGATGCCGGCGCCAAGCCAAAGCCAGCGCCTGTCCAGTTGCTTTCTTGCTTCAGCCATTCACTTAACCTGAGACAGTATATAGGACTCAAAACATGTCCCGAGGAATCAGAAAAATCCAACGTGTCCAGCACTCTGGCCAGCTCTTCAGAGGACTCGTACAATCGAATCATGTCACAGGAACCCCGCTACACTGACGACCATGCCAAGGCTGGCCTGGACTTTGCCTTTCCCGCCATCGAGACGTGGCAGAACCAGTTCCCGGGCTACGAAATCGTAATCGACGACCCGGAGCTGACCTCGGTGTGCCCCAAAACCGGGCTTCCCGATTTTGGCGTCCTGACCATACGCTACATGCCCAGGCACCGGTGCCTGGAGCTGAAATCGCTGAAAGAGTACCTCTTCAGCTATCGCAATCTTGGGATCTTTCAGGAAAACATCGTCAATCAGGTGCTTGAAGACGTGGTGAAGGCCTGCAACCCCGTCTGGGCAGTGGTGCGCGGCGAGTTCCGCCCCCGTGGCGGCATTGGCACCACCGTGGAAGCGCGCTGGCCCCGCCCTGCTGCCTGAGGGTTGCTACTCGCTGCACCCGGTGTTGCGCGGCTCCCGGCAGGGTGTGATATTCGTGAGTTCTCGCTTTTGCCTTTCAGGATCAACGCTGCTTGTCCACATCGTCTCAAGCTGTCCGCGACTACATCAGCCCCGCGCTGGGGACGTTTGTGCTGCTCCTCGGCCTCAATCTGATCAACTACATTGATCGCTACATCCTACCCGGTGCACAGCCGCTCATCCAGAGCGAATTCCACTCTAGTGACCAGCAGATGGGCGCGCTTACGACCGCGCTGTTTGTGACCTACATGCTGGTGGCGCCGCTCACCGGCTGGCTGGGCGACAGGTTTCCACGCAAGCCCCTGATTCTCTTCGGCGCAATTCTCTGGAGCCTTGCCACGCTCGGAACCGCCTGGGTCCACGATTATTGGACGCTCTACATACGTCATGCGCTGGTCGGCGTGGGAGAGGCCACCTTCGGCATCTTCGCGCCCGCTGTGCTCGCGGACTTCTACCCCCCCCGCGACCGCAATCGAATCCTATCCTTCTTTTATCTGGCAATCCCCGTGGGGGCTGCTCTGGGTTACATGGCTGGTGGGCAGCTCGGTACCCACTACGGATGGCGCGCGCCCTTCTTCCTCTGTGCCATTCCCGGCCTCGCCATTGCTGCGTTGTATGGCTGGCTGGGCCACGAGCCGGAGCGCGGCGCCAATGACCGCGCGCGCACTACGGCGGACCGCGCAACGGTTGCCGGACTCTTCCGCAATCCCGCATTCCTCTCGGCTACCTTTGGCCTGGCGGCACTCACCTTCGCCATGGGCGGCATCTCGGCCTGGGTGCCCACTTTTCTTCATCGCTCCGCCGGGCTCTCGGTGAGCAACGCCAGCCTCGCTGTTGGCGCTATTACGGTGGTCGATGGCATTGCCGGAACTCTGGTGGGCGGATGGCTGGCGCAGCGCTGGCTCCGCACCAATCACCGCGCCCTCTATCTCGTCTCGTTCTGGAGCGTCGTCCTCACGCTGCCCTGTGGAGCACTCGTGTTTTTCGGCCCTCCTTCATGGGAGCTGCCGACGCTCTTAGTTGCCGAGTTCTTCCTCTTCCTCAACACCGGGCCGCTCAATGCCGCCATCATCAACTCGGTTTCCGCTTCTGTCCGCGCCACGGCCGTTTCGCTCAACCTGTTCTGCATCCACTTCTTTGGCGACTCATTTTCGCCGCAAATTATCGGCGCAATCTCCGACCGCGAAAAGAGCCTGCGCCTTGGCCTGGGCGCAACGCTCATCGCCCTGGTTGTTTCCTGTGCGATTCTCTGGGCTGGTGCGCGCTTTGCTCCGCTGCTCGAAGAGGCTCCGCATCCCGGCCTTTGATGTCGGTAACCTGAGTCGCGGCGAAGCAACCCGGCAGGCACCCTGTTCGGCGATACTGGCATTATGGCTCCAGCAGGCACGGCGGCGTACGTCTTCTTTTTTATTAGTTGGTTAGGGGCTCTTGTCTGGGCGTGGCAGGCCGTCACCGCACTGCACGGCATGGCGCGCCTGCCTGATCTGACGGGCAAAGATGCCGATTTGCCGGCCTTGCCTCCGGGTGAGGGTCCGCACCTCACCGTCATTGTGCCCGCACGCAATGAGGAAGCGGCGATTCAGTCCACGCTCAGGTCGCTGCTGGCCTCCACCCGGCTGCGACTGCAGATTATTGCCGTCAACGACCGGTCCACCGACCACACTGGAGAGCGTATGGATGCGATGGCCCTTCAAGCAGCCGCCAGCGGAGGTGCGCACAGTCTGCAGGTGCTGCATATCCGTGAACTGCCCGCTGGCTGGTTGGGAAAGCCTCATGCCATGGCTCTGGCCGCGCAACAGGCAACCGCCCCCTGGATTCTTTTCACAGACGGTGATGTTCAGTTCCATCCGCAGGCGCTTCAGCTCGCTCTGCGCGAGGCGCTTGCTTCTCATGCCGATCATCTCGTTCTGCTGCCCTCGCTCATCCTCAAGACAACCGGCGAGCGCGCCATGCTGGCCACTATGCAGGTGCTGGCGCAGTGGGCGGTTCGACTGTGGAAGGTCTCCGACCCCAAGGCAAGGGACTTCCTCGGCGTCGGCGGCTTCAACCTTATCCGGCGCGCAGTTTACACGCAGGTGGGCGGCTTTGAGGCCCTGCGTATGGAAGTGCTCGACGACCTGCGCCTGGGCTGGCGCGTCAAGCGCGGCGGCTTTGCGCAGCGCGTGGCCGTCGGAGCAGGCCTGGTGCGCATTCGCTGGATAGATGGCGCGCTGGCCGTGGTGCGCCTGATGGAAAAGAACGGCTTCGCAATCTACCGCTTCCGCGTCGGTCTTACGCTGGCGGCCAGCCTGGGCATGGCCATGCTGGCCGTCTGGCCGCTTGTGGCAATGGCGGCCGGTGGATGGTCGCTGGTAGCCGGACTCGTGACGTACGCTGCAATCGGCCTGGTTTACCTCGCCAACCGGCGGGTCACGCAGGTCACGCCCTGGATGGCGCTCTTTTTCGCTCCTGCCACGGCGCTTGTGACGTTCTCTTTCCTGCGTTCCATGGTTCTGGCTTTGGCGCGCAACGGCGTGGACTGGCGCGGCACACGATATTCCCTCGCCGAGCTGCGACGCCATGCCGTTCCTGAATGGTAGTCGGGCCTCTACTTTGCCGCGTTTTTGTCCAGCGGTACCTGCGAGCGCGAATTCATGAAGGAGCGATGCCCGCCGTATGTGTGCAGGTTCGGGTCGCTGACCGGCGGGCGCTCCTGATCGCCTGCAAACCCATGCAGCAGCCTCGGATTGGGCGCGAACTTAGGCGGTCCGCCATTGAACTGCCGCACATGGTTCAGCACCATGCCCGCGCGTCCGTGCATCGGCTTGACGATGCCGCGCACATGCACATCCATATCGCGGAACTTGCGCAGATCGCCCACATCTTCGCGGTCTTCCCATGGATTGATGATCGTGAACCGACATTGCGCATCCGGCGTATCTGGCGAGCAGACGTCCAGATAGCGCGTCCCGTCCGGCAACTCCACCACGTCGTAAATATGCGCGGTGACGCAGACATCCTTGTTCACCATCTTGGTTGCTTCATCGGCGGAGACGCACGGCTTCTGTTTGCCGCCTGCCCAGCAGGGCAGAGAAGCCGCTACAATTCCCAGAGTCGTGATGTGCGCCAGCCAACGCATGGTTCGGTTCTATCGGAGGACTACATCGAGACTAACCGAGGCTGGCGCTGAAGGGAAGGCGCCGGCAGTGATTGAACCTGCCGGCGGTGATGCATCGGATTTTGCGGGAAACGGCCTGCTTATCGCGCGCCCACCAGTTCGCTGCTCTTCGCGCCCTGGCCGTAGTGGCTCTCCACGTAGTTGTCCAGAATCTGCTTGAACTCGGCCACAATCGTGTCGCCGCGCAGTGTCGTGTAAAGCTTGCCATCCACATAGACCGGGGCCTTGGGCTCCTCAAATGTGCCCGGCAGGCTGATGCCCAGGTTGGCGTGCTTTGACTCGCCCGGCCCGTTCACCACGCAGCCCATTACTGCCAGCTTCAGCTCTTCCACGCCGGGATACTTCTTGCGCCACTCCGGCATGGACGTGCGCAGGTAGGTTTGAATCTGCTCGGCCAGCTCCTGAAAATACGTGCTTGTCGTGCGCCCGCAGCCGGGGCAGCTCGTCACCTGCGGCATAAAGCTGCGAATGGAGAGCGACTGCAGAATCTGCTGCGCTGCCAGCACCTCTTCTGTGCGGTCGCCGCCCGGCTTGGGCGTCAGGCTTACGCGGATGGTGTCGCCAATGCCCGCGAGCAGCAGCGGAGCCAGTCCGGCAGTGGAGGCGATCAGGCCCTTCGAGCCCATGCCCGCCTCGGTCAGACCCAGGTGCAGCGGATAGTCGCAGCGCGCGGCCAGGTTGGTGTAGACATCGATCAGGTCACGCACGCCGCTCACTTTGGCCGAGAGGATGATCATGTCGTGCCCAAGCCCGTAGTGCTCGGCGGCTTTGGCCGACTCCAGCGCGCTCACCACGATTGCTTCCATCATTACGTCGCGCGCCGGCAGCGGATCGGCCAGGCGGTTGTTCTCATCCATCATCCGGGTTAGCAGAGACTGATCCAGCGAGCCCCAGTTCACGCCGATGCGGACCGGCTTGTGGTTCTCCACCGCGCACTCCACCATGGTGCGGAAGTTGTCATCGTCCTTGCGCCCGATCGATACATTTCCTGGATTGATGCGGTACTTAGCCAGCGCCTTGGCCGCTGCCGGAAATTTCTTGAGCAGCAGGTGGCCGTTGTAGTGGAAGTCACCCACAATCGGAACGCGGATGCCGCGCTTATCCAGACCCTCGACGATATGCGGAACCGCTGCCGCCGCGTCTTCGTTGTTCACCGTGACGCGGACAATCTCAGAGCCCGCCAGCGCCAGGGCCGCCACCTGTTCAATGGTGCCGGCGATGTCCGCCGTGTCGGTGTTGGTCATGGACTGCACGACGACCGGAACCTCCCAGCCCACACGAACCTGCCCGATTCTGACCGTCCCCGTCTTCCTGCGTTGAATATCTGGCATAGCGACCTCTTTTCCAGTTTACCCGCTTCATCACTTTTGCCGGAAATCTGTTTGAAACAGAAAGCGATAGACTTTCCGGAGGCGGCTTCCGGCTCCCTGTCCGCCCTCGAGCTACAATTTCCCCTCTCGCCTGTCGTATACGCCAAAGGGTACAATGGATGCCATGTGGCACCGTTCCATTCTCCGTTTTGCCGTAATTGCAGCCGTCCTCGGACTGGCCGCCAGTGTTGCGGTTCTAGCGCAGACTTCCAGTCATCGCGGACGCAAGTACAAGGCTCCTCCCGCCACCACGCGGATTGAAGTGACCATTCTCCGCAATGACGATGGAGACCCAATCGAGAACGCCTCGGTGATCTTTCAACTGGTGGGCGACAAGGGTAACATGGAACTGAAGACGAACGAGGACGGGAAGACCGTAATCGACGTGCTGCCCACAGGTTCCAAGGTTCTGTTGCAGGTGATTGCCAAGGGATACCAGACCTACGGACAGGAATACGACATCGACAAACCTGAAATGGCGCTTGAGGTCAAGCTGAAGCGCCCTGGCCAGCAATACTCCATCTACCAGAAGCCAAGCGAAACAGCCGATGCCGGAAGCAAATCCGGCAAGCCCGCGGATGCTGCCAAAGACACAAAGGCCGGCGACGCAAACCCCAAGGACAAGGCCGCCAAGGGTAAATCCCAAGACAAGTCCACCGGGTCTACCGGCCAGAACGCGACGCAGCCTCCGGCCAGCCAGCCCCAACCGCAGTAGTGCCGGTCCTGTCTCCTCGACTCCCGAGCAGCAATTGGATGCCAATACCGACGTTGCAAGGCAAATCGGCGCTGGTCACCGGGGGCGCTCGGCGCATCGGTCGGCAGATAGCCTTGTCGCTCGCACAGGCTGGCGCGGACGTGACCATCACCTGCCTGAATTCCTCTGCTGAGGCTGCACAAACGGTACAGGCAATCAGGGATCTTGGCCGTCGCGTCCAGGCCGTGCCGTGCGATGTGCGTTCCGAGGCTTCAGTGCGCGCGGCAGTCGCTGCTGCGGCAGCATTTCACGGGCAGATTGATCTGCTGGTCAACAATGCTGCCGTGTTTGAGTCCGCGCCGCTCGACCGCATCACGCTGGAGCAATGGGATGCGGTCTTCGAGACCAACGCGCGCGGGCCATTTCTGGTAGCGCGGGAAGCGGTCGCCCATCTGCGCCAGGTTCATGGCCGCATTATCAACATTGGCTCACTGGGGGGCCTGCACGCCTGGGCGGACCACGCACACTATTGCGCCTCAAAGGCCGCGCTGCACATGCTGACTCAGGCCATGGCCAAGGCATTTGCCCCGGAGGTCAGCGTGAATTGCGTTGCGCCTGGCTGGATTGAGCAGGATGAAGACGCGCGCGAGGAAGCTGCGCGCTTTGCCGCACGCACGCCCATCGGGCGCAACGGAACCGCCGCAGATGTCGCCGAAGCTGTGCTCTTTTTCGCAGCGGGCCCTGCCTTCATCACAGGCCAGATACTGGCCGTAGATGGCGGGCTTGGGCTTTAGCTTGCCTGTCAAAATCTGTTCAGCGGGACCAGAGGCGGCTCCAGAAGCCGCGAGATTCAGCGGCCTTGTCTTTTGAATTGCGCTTCTTGCCCTTGGTGCTGTAGGTCAGCGGCACATCGTCCAGCAGCCCAACGGCCTCGGGCTGAGCCGGCCATGCCGCTCCTTCTACCGCTGCGCGCGGATTGCTCACATACAGCCGCTGCGCCGTCTCCGTTCCGAACTGGTTGGCTACATAGTCATAGCCGTGTTTCAGGCGAATCGGCCGCCATACCGGGTGATGCCCATCGCTGGCCAGAAAGTGAATCCAGTTGCGCTCCAGCAGTGCATTGGCAAATGCTTCGGCGACCGTCCCAAAGCGCCCATACAGAGATGAGGAAGTGACCTGCACAAGGCAGCCCTGCCGCATCCACTCCGCCAGCATCTCCGGCTTGCGTTGCAGAATCGGGTTACGTTCCGGATGGGTAATGATCAAGGTATAACCGGCCACCCGCAGGTTGTGCATGGCGTCGGACAACTGTGGTGGAATCGCCAGGTCTGAAAACTCGACCAGCAAATAGCCTTTGCCATTGATCGAATAGCGCAGTGGGTTGGCCAGCGCATCTGCGATGTTGGTCGCGCTCATGTGAAAGTCGCAACCCTGGCTCAACGCCACATCATCTCCGAGTTGCTCACGCAACTTCGCGATGCGTTCCTCAATCACATGGGGCTCATAAGGGAAATCATCGTTCGCGTGGGGGGAACAAACGATATGGGTAATGCCCTCGCCAGCCGCCTCGCGCGCCATCAGCAGCGAAGTCTCCAGATCGGGGGAGCCATCGTCTACCCCGTAGACGAGGTGTGAGTGTATATCGATCATGCGGTTCCAATTTCCCGCTCGTCCAGGGGAAGCCTTAGTGTGCCGTCAAAGCAGCAATCATCGAGGCAAAAATCTTCCATCCATCCGCCGAGCCCAGCAGCTTTTCGCTCGACCGGTCCGGATGCGGCATCATGCCCAGCACGTTTCGCTTCTCATTCAGAATTCCGGCAATGTTGCTCAGCGATCCGTTGGGATTCGCCTCCGTTGTGATCTCCCCTGTGGTTGTTGAATAGCGGAAGGCAATGCGATCCTCGGCCTCAAGCTGCCGCAGTTCCTCAGGCGTGCAAAAATAATTGCCTTCCATGTGCCCGATGGGAATCTCCAACACTTCGCCCTTCGAGAGCTGATTGGTAAACGGGCTGTTCGTCGTTTCAACGCGCAAATGCACTTGTTTGCAGATGTACTTGAGCCCCGCGTTGCGCATCAGCGCTCCGGGTAGCAAGCCCGATTCAGTCAATATCTGGAATCCGTTGCAAATGCCCAGAACTAGTCCGCCGCCCTCGGCAAACCGCTTCACGGCTTGCATCACCGGCGAAAAGTGCGCAATGGCCCCGGTGCGAAGATAGTCGCCATAGGCAAAACCGCCCGGCACAAGAACAGCGTCCACTCCTGCCAGGTCCTCCGAATCGTGCCAGAGGAAGGTGACAGGCTCGTGACCGATTTCAGCGATCACGTTATAGGTATCGTGGTCGCAATTGGACCCAGGAAAGACCAGAACCCCGAATTTCATACAACTAGGGTAACAGTTTGGCTTGCCTCACCGATGTAGCTTTTCACTGGTCATCATGGAGTGACCGACTCTCTGCCGAAACTTACATTGCTGTTGGCCTGGCCTTCGAAATCATCTGCAAACATTCTGTGGACAACAAAAATACATAGGGGGGGGGTGGGGGGGTACCCTCATCTGGCCTTTTGGACCACCCGTTCGCTGTGCGCACGAGTGCTCCATTTCCATGGTGGCATAGTGGCCGGTAATTCTCTGCAAATTGGGCGAGGGGATTTTTGGGGGTGGCCGGGTGAGGATCGTGGGCTTCCCACCCTGTCGTTCGCTGGCGCGTCCGACAAGGATGGGCAACCCTGAAAGGCTGGGCCAGCCTGCCCGCCTGGCTAGATGACCATGAGGTCGTGGCCGACGATGATGTTGCCCTTGAAGTGCCTGGCAGCGGCGGCGCGCCAGGTCTCGTCTGGAATGCCGATGCTGGGCGCGAGGTGGGAGAGGACGAGCGTCTTGACGCCGGCCTGTTGTGCGATGCGGCCCACGTCTTCAATTGGCGAATGATCGGCGCGCATGTGATGCATGGCGATCTTGTATTGGACTGGGTCATGATTGAGTCGTTCCATGCGGTCCATGACGGCCATGTCGATGGCCTCGTGAACGAGTACGTCTGCTCCTTGAGCCATGCGGGCCACGGCTTCGAGCGGGACGGTGTCGCCTGAGAAGGCGATGGAGCGATCGGCGAAGTCGAAGCGATAGCCGAGGGCGGGACGCACGGGCGGATGCTGCACAAGGACCGAGGTGACGCGGACGTTTTTGTCCTTCATGACGTGGCCGGAGCCGGTGATTTCGTGAACGTCGTCGACTTTGAGCGGCGGGTACTGGAAGTCCTCTGACCAGAAGCGGATGGTGACGTCGACGGAGCGGAGATAGTCGCGGGTCATCTGGATGAGCGGTGGCGGCCCGTATGCGGAAGGGGCCTGCGTGTTGTGGCCGACCCAGCGGAGAAGCAGGAACGGGCCGTACTCGACGTTGTGGTCAGGATGATGGTGGGTGATGAAGATGGAGCGAACAGCGGAGAAGGGGATTCCAGTGCGGGCGAGCTGGTTGGTGACGCCGAGGCCGCAATCGACGATGTAGGCCGCGCCGTTGCTGACGAGGACGTGCGAGGTCATGCGGCGCGGGCGGCCTTCAACGGGGCCGGCACCGGTGCCGAGCAGGACGAGGCTGGTTCCAGTGGCGCTGTGGAGCGCGGCCTGGGTGCGCTCGGGTGCCCATTCATCAGGCGAGGATTGGGGCATCTGGGCACCGGCGAGGGTGGCGGCAGAGCCTGCGAGGGCGGCGGAGAGGAAATTGCGGCGTGAGACCGGGGATGGTTTCGTCACGGGGGGAATTGTAACGGGCGAGGGTGGAGGGGGCAAACGGCGGGGTGGGAGAAGCAGGGTCTTGGCTCCGCTGACCCTTCAACTGCGAAATCCTTCGAACCAATCTATGCCGCAAAGGCGCGGCGTGGATGGGAACGCGGCTGTTTCTTTATTTCCTAAATGTAAGATTGTGCGGAGTCAGTACCTACTTTTCCACAGAAATCGGCCGATTCCTAAGCAATTTGCAGCCCAAATGAAAACAAAATACAAGATATTGTGGTTTGCTGTTGACTTGCACCATGGGCAGGGCTATTTTTTCATCTGCGGTCGTGCTCTTGGGCACGAAAAAACGCCGCCAAGCGGCGACGTTGACCTGCAGGTGATACCGACAACCCTAGGAAAGTTTCCGGTATCACCTGCTCCGCACCCTAAGCGAAGGGCGCAAGCTGACTAGTAAATCGAAGTGTAGTTTGGTTGGGCCAGCCCTTCGCCGTCAAGAGAAATCTGCTGTGGAGATTCACGGCAGACAACGCGAAGGAGAACAAATGGCAACAAGCACGCAGTATGACCATGTGACGCTGAGTGCGATCTGGTTTAAGGCGCAGGTCGTTCAAGGCTATGACGCAAACGTGTTCCGCCAGGACCCCTACGGAAGCTGGATCAAGTGGGATGAATACGGCCAGACTACTTCGTATGGCTGGCACGTTGACCATATCATTCCCGAATCCCGTGGCGGGAAGCATTTGTTCAACAATTGGCAGCCCCTTCACTGGCGCAACAACCTGAAGAAGAGCGATAGGCTCTGGTAGGCGGAATCGGGAGCCAATTTCGCAATTTGAAAAGTGGCTCCCGATTCTTGTTTAGCGAGTTTTGGCGACTTCTTCGACGGTGTCGGGGTCGAAGAAGGGCAGCGCCTATGGGCGCATTGGTCGAGTCTGTGCAGCGGTTGTGAAATGCAGGTCCTTCGACTCCCTTCGCTACGCTTTGGTCGCTCAGGATGACATCGGTGGGGGGGGGACGATATGAGCAAGAATAAGGTGTAACAAACGGCCCTGCGAGGGTGGCTCGCAGGGCCGTGGTGTTTGGAGCGGAGGTGGGATCCCACCCATGCCGCAAAAGCGCGGCATGGATGGGGTGCCCGGCGTTGATTACCAAGACGAATCCGACTTGGATTGATTTGAGTGAAGGATGGTACGGCATGGCGCAATTGGCGGAGCAGACGGTGTGAAATGCAGGTCCTTCGGCTCCCTTCGCTACGCTTTGGTCGCTCAGGATGACATCGATGGTAGGAGTCGGTCAGACAAAAGGGAATAAACGTTGGTAAGAAAAACGGCCCTGCGAGGGTGAGTCGCAGGGCCGTGGTGTTTGGTGCTTGGTTTGGGTCAGCGCTTCTTGGCGACTTCTTCGACGGTGATGGGGTCGAGGAAGGGCAGCGGTTGTGAAATGCAGGTCCTTCGACTCCCTTCGCTACGCTTTGGTCGCTCAGGATGACATCGGTGGGAGGAAGGACTGGCTTTGGGGATTTCGAAGCCAAGACTTGGAGACCACCTGGCTGTTGAGGTCTTGTGCTTTTTGCGCGTGCGCGTTTAGAGTTCAGCCATGCATGAGGGCTTTTACTTTACCTACATTGTGGCGAGCCGGAGCCTGACTCTCTACATCGGCGTAACCGGCAATCTGCAGAAGAGAGTATTTGAGCATAAGCGAAAGGTTCACGAGGGATTCTCTGCCACCTACAACTGTGACCGGCTGGTTTGGTTTGAGCGATTTATCGGCGTGGGTAACGCAATCGCCCGTGAGAAACAACTGAAGGGTTGGAGACGGGCGAAGAAGATAGAGTTGATTACGAGAACGAATCCGACTTGGATTGATTTGAGTGAAGGATGGTACTGCGAAGCACAATTGCCTAGGCCGATGGTGTGAAATGCAGGTCCTTCGACTCCCTTCGCTTCGCTACGGTCGCTCAGGATGACATCGGTGGGCGGGCGATATGAGCAAGAATGAGGTGTAACAAACGGCCCTGCGAGGGTGAGTCGCAGGGCCGTGGTGTTTGGAGCGGAGGATTGAGTTAGCGGTTCCTGGCTTCTTCGACGGTGATGGGGTCGAGGAAGGGCATGGAGGCGCGGAGTTTTTTGCCGACGGTTTCGATGGGGTGTTTGGCTTCGGCTTCGCGGAAGGCGAGGAACTCCTTGCGGCCGGAGTTCTGGTCGGCGAGGAAGCGCTTTGCGAAGGTGCCATCCTGGATGTCCTTGAGGATGTCGCGCATGGCCTGCTTGCTGGACTCGTTGATGACGCGCGGACCGGAGACGTAGTCGCCCCACTCGGCGGTGTCGGAGATGGAGTAGCGCATGTAGGCGAGGCCGCCGCGATAGATGAGGTCGACGATGAGCTTGAGCTCGTGGAGAACCTCGAAGTAAGCGGACTCGGGCTGGTAGCCGGCTTCGACGAGGGTCTCATAGCCAGCCTTGATGAGGGCGCTGACGCCGCCGCAGAGGACAGCCTGCTCGCCGAAGAGGTCGGTCTCGGTCTCTTCCTTGAAGGTGGTTTCGAGGACTCCGGCGCGGGTGCAGCCGATGCCCTTGAGGTAGCTGAGGGTGAGGGCGTGGGAGTTGCCGGAGGGGTCCTGGTGGATGGCGATGAGGCCGGGGACGCCGCCGCCCTCGGGGAAGATTTCGCGGACGCGGTGGCCGGGTGCCTTGGGCGCGGCCATGCCTACGTTGATGTTGGACGCGGGCGTGATGGTCTTGAAGTGAATGTTGAAGCCGTGGGCGAAGAGGAGCAGGGAGCCGGGCTTGAGGGCGGGCGCGATCTCTTCTGCGTAGAGCTTGGCAGCGGTCTGATCGGGGACGAGGACCATGACCACGTCGGCCCATGCGGTGGCGGCGGGGACGGTATCGACCTCAAGGCCGGCCTTCTGGGCCTTGGCGATGGATTTGGAGCCGGCGGCGAGGCCTACCTTGACCTGAACGCCTGAGTCCTTGAGGTTGAGGGCGTGGGCGTGGCCCTGCGAGCCGTAGCCGATAATGGCGACCTTCTTGGCCTGGATCAGGGAAAGGTCGGCGTCGTGATCGTAGTAAGTCTTGGCCATGATGTTCTCGATTTTCCTTTGTGTGCGTTGGGTTGAGTTTCTTTTGGGGATCGAGCCGGCTATGGCTCAATCTGCAATTCAATGTTCGATCCGGCAGCGGTGAGTGAAAGACGAAATGCGGGTCCTTCGACTTCGCTTCGCTGCGCTCAGGATGACAGCGGGGAGATCTCTCATTCCGGCTCGACTGCTGCTCCGGCTTCAAGGTTTTCCGCGGGCTCGGCGGCTTCGGATTTGTCTTCAGCGCCGGCGCCCATGGCGCGGAGCACGCGGCTGGTGTGATGGCCACGGCGCATGGTCATTTTGCCGCTGCGGCAGATTTCAAGGATGCGCTCTTCACCTTCATTGAGCACCTGAATGAGTCCCTCGATTTTGCTTTCCACGCCGGTCATTTCAATCATGAGCGACTCGGGGGCGAGATCGACGATGCGGGCGCGGAAGACCTCGACGAGCTCGAAGATCTGGGAGCGATTCTGTGGCGTAGCGGCGACCTTGATGAGGGCGAGCTCGCGGGTGACGGAAGGAGCCTGTGCGATGTCGTCCACATCGACTACGTTTTCAAGCTTGAAGAGGCTGGCGCGGATGCGGTGTCCGGCCTCGGCGGAGGCCTCGCAGACGAGCGTGAGGCGCGAGAGGCCGGGGCGCTCACTGCGGCCGACGGTGAGCGAGTGGATGTTGATGTTGAGGCGGCGGAACAGCGACGCTACGCGCGTGAGCACGCCGGGCATGTCTTCAACGTAAGCAACGAAAGTATGCGTCATGATGGCCTCTTGTTCCTTGCTGAGTGAGCTATTTGTCATCCGGTGTCTCGACGATGGGGCTTTTGCCGGGGCGGCGGATCATCTCATGCAGAGCGTTGCCGGCGGGAATCATGGGATAGACGGCGTCTTCTTTTTCAACCATGAAGTTGATGAGGAAGGAACCGTTGTGGGAGCGAGCTTCGGCGACGACTTCGGCGACTTCAGCGCGAGTGTGCACGGCGCGGCCACTGATGCCGTGCGCGTCAGCGAGCTTGACGAAGTCAGGGCTGACAAGCGGTGTGGCTTCGTAGTTGCGCTCGTAGAAGAACTCCTGCCACTGGCGGACCATGCCGAGGTAGCCGTTGTTGATGATGGCAATGTTGATCTTGATGCCCTCCTGGACGATGGTGGAGAGCTCTGCGGCGGTCATCTGGAATCCGCCGTCTCCGGCGATGACCCAGACTTCCTTATCGGGGCAGGCGAATTTTGCGCCGATGGCCGCGGGCAGCGCGAAGCCCATGGTTCCGAGGCCGCCGGAGGTGATGAGGGTGCGGGGCTTCTCGTGGTGGAAGTACTGCGCCTCCCACATCTGATGCTGGCCCACGTCGGTGACGACAATGGCGTTGCCTCCGGTGATGCGCCAGAGGTCGTGCACGACGTGCGCGGCGTAGAGGTGGCCGGAGTCAGGGAGGTTTTTGATGTCGCGCACGGCGACGGCGCCTTTGCTGGCGTCAATGGTCTTGAGCCAGGCGCTGCCGTCGCGGCCGGGGACGAGAGGCAAGAGGTCTTCAAGAACGGCGCGGAGGTCGCCGACGAGGGCGACATCGACCTTGATGTTCTTGTTGATTTCGGAGGGGTCCACCTCGATGTGAATCTTTTTGGCTTTGAGGGCGTAGGTGGAGGTGGAGCCGGTGACGCGGTCATCGAAGCGCATGCCGCAGGCGATGAGCAGGTCGGCTTCCTGAATGGCGTGGTTGACCCAGGCTTCGCCGTGCATGCCCATCATGCCGAGGTTGAGCGGATGGGAGGCAGGGAAGCCGCCGAGGCCGAGGAGGGTGAGGGCGACAGGAATCTGCGCGCGCTCGGCGAGGGTGCGGACCTGCTCCATCGCGCCGGATTCCATGATGCCGTGGCCGGCGAGGATGACGGGGCGCTTGGCGTTGCGGATGAGTTCTGCGGCGTGCGCGAGGCCGGACGCCTCGACTTTGAGCATGGGATGAGGACGGTAAGGGCGCGGTTCGGCGGCGGCAAAGTCAAAGATGGCCGAGGCCTGCTGCGCGTCTTTTGTGATGTCTACGAGCACGGGGCCGGGGCGGCCGGAGCGGGCGATCTGGAAGGCATGACGTATTGCGGGCGCGATGTCCTCGACGCGATTGACGAGGAAGTTGTGCTTGGTGACAGGCAGCGTGATGCCGGTGATGTCGACTTCCTGAAATGCGTCCGTGCCGAGAATCTTGCTGGAGACGTTGCCGGTGATGCAAACGATGGGAATGGAGTCGAGCATGGCGGTGGCGATGCCGGTGATGAGGTTGGTTGCGCCGGGACCGCTGGTGGCGATGGCCACGCCGACCTTGCCCGAGGCGCGCGCATAGCCGTCAGCCATGTGCGCGGCACCCTGCTCGTGGCGTACGAGGGTGTGGTGAATGGGAAACTTGCGCAGCGCGTCATAAACCGGCAGGATGGCTCCGCCGGGGTAGCCGAAGACGTCCGTGACGCCCTCGCCCACCAGCGTGGCCCATACAATTTCAGCGCCGGTAAGGCGGGTGGGCGTGGTGAGGTGCGCTTCTGATGCTTGCGGTTTCGCTTTGCTTCCCATGAGTGACTCCTTTTCAGAGATCAGTTGTCCGAGATCAGGGTTCAGAATCTCCGGTTCCAATCCTCGGATGTGAGGCTTGAAACCGGAATCTCCTTGTTACGTTGTTGCGCCGGTTGAGGCGGAGCTTACGCGATCGACATATTTGCGGAAGACGCCCTGGGGCCAGCGCAGCGCGGGAGGCGTGAAGCCCTTGAGCCGCGCGGTCATTTCGTCGCTGCTGATTTCGACATTGAGCGTGCGCTGTGCGATGTTGAAGTGGATGATGTCGCCCTCGCGGACGGCGGCGATGGGGCCGCCGACAAAGGCTTCTGGAGCGACGTGGCCGGCGGTGAAGCCGCGCGTTGCGCCGGAGAAGCGGCCGTCGGTGAGCAGCGCGACATGCGCGCTGAGCTCGGCGTTGGACGAGATGGCCGCTGTGACCTGAAGCATTTCGCGCATGCCGGGGCCGCCCCTGGGGCCTTCATAGCGGATGACGAGCACGTCACCGGGCTTGATTTTGCCGGTCTGAACAGCGGCGAAGCAGTCCTCTTCGCAGTCGAAGACGCGCGCCGGGCCGCGATGCTCCAGGCGATTGGCGGCGGCGATTTTCATCACGCAACCCTCAGGAGCGAGATTGCCCTTGAGGATGACGAGTCCGCCGGTGGGCTTGATGGGATTGTCGAAGGTGTGGATGACAACCTGGCCGGGTGTCTCGACGGCCTGTGCTGCTTCCTCAGCGAGCGTCTTGCCGCTGATGGTGAGGGTTGAGCCGTCGGCGTGGCCGGCGTTGATGAGGCGCTGCGCGAGAAGGCGCGAGCCACCCGCGGCCTGGAAGTCCGAGGCAACGAATTTGCCTGCGGGCGTGAGGTCGCAGATGAAGGGCGTGCGCTTGCTGATGGAGTCGAAGTCGTCGATGGAGAGTTCGATGCCCATCTCATGCGCGATGGCGAGCAGATGGAGGACGGCGTTGGTGGAGCCTCCGCTGGCGGCGACGCTGGCGATGGCGTTCTCAATCGACTTGCGGGTGATGATTTGCGAGGGTCGGCGATTGGCGCGGACGGCGTCCATGAGCATACGGCCAGCTTCGCGGGTGGCGGCGTGCTTGTCCTTTGACGTGGCGGGAACGCCGGAGAGTTGGATGGGCGAGATACCGAGAATTTCGCCGGACATGGCCATGGTGTTGGCGGTGAACTGGCCGCCGCAGGCTCCGGCGCCGGGACAGGCGTTGGCTTCGAGAGCTTCAAGGCCCGCGTCATCGATGCGTCCGGCGGCGAAGGAGCCGATGCCCTCGAAGACGTTCTGGATGGTGATGTCGACACCGTTGAGCTTGCCGGGAGCGATGGAGCCGCCGTAGAGCATCATGCCGGGAATATCGAGGCGGCAGAGCGCCATGATGATGCCGGGCATGTTCTTGTCGCAGCCGCCGATGCCGACGAGGCCGTCAAAGAGATTGCCGCGAGCGACGAGCTCGATGGAGTCTGCGATGACTTCACGGGAGACGAGCGAGGCCTTCATGCCCTGCGTGCCCATGGTGATGCCGTCGGAGATGGTGATGGTGTTGAACTCCATGGGCGTGCCGCCGGCTTCGCGGATGCCTTCCTTCAAGGCTTCCGCAACGTCGCGCAGGTGGACATTACAGGTGCCAATTTCAGTCCAGGTGTTGGCGATGCCGATGATGGGCTTGTGCAGATCTTCTTTTGCATAACCGGCACCACGCAGGTAAGAACGCGCAGCTGCGCGGCTGGGGCCTTCAGTCAACGGGATGCTTTGGCGCTTGCCTTCAATGGTCATTGCTTTCCTTATGAGCGGTATTCGCGGCGTTGAGGGAGCTGGTGAGTGATCGAACTCCGCTGTTATTTCGCTTTCAGCCAGCCGGCTTCGTCGTGTCTCGTTTCAAATGCGTCGAGCGCAGCAGCGTGCCGCAGCGTGAGGCCAATGTCGTCAAGGCCCTCGGTGAGGCAGTACTTGCGGAACGGGTCGAACTCGAAGCTTGCCTTGAATCCCCGGTTGTCCGTCACGGTCTGCTCTTGAAGCGAGACGGTGAGCTGATAGTTGGGAATGGTCTTCGCATTGGTGAGGAGCTGGTCCACCTGCTCTTCGTTCAACTTGACGAGGACGATGCCATTCTTGCCGGCGTTGGAAAAGAAGATGTCAGCAAAGGTGGGCGCGATGACGACGCGGAAGCCGAAGTCCGAAAGCGCCCATGCGGCGTGCTCGCGGCTGGAGCCGCATCCGAAGTTCTTGCCCGCGATGAGAATCTTCGTGCCGTTGTAGCGCGGATCATTGAGCACGAAAGAAGGATCGGGGTCGCCGGAGGCGGTGCGGCGCCAGTCGAAGAAAAGAAAGTCACCGTAGCCGGTGCGCTCGATGCGCTTCAAGAACTGCTTGGGGATGATCTGGTCCGTGTCGACGTTGGTGCGGTCGAGCGGCACGGCGAGTGACGTGAGTGTGCGGAACGGTTCCATCAGGCCTTTACCTCCTCGCGAACGGGCCAGTTGCGGATGTCGACGAAGTGACCGGCGATAGCTGCGGCTGCGGCCATTTCAGGACTGACGAGATGCGTACGTCCGCCGCGCCCCTGGCGGCCTTCAAAGTTGCGGTTGCTGGTGGAAGCGCAGCGCTCGCCGGGCGAGAGAATGTCAGGATTCATGCCGAGGCACATGGAGCAGCCGGGTTCGCGCCAGTCAAAGCCGGCCTCGATGAAGATGCGGTCGAGGCCTTCTTTTTCGGCCTGCGCCTTGACTGCCTGCGAGCCGGGAACGACCATCGCACTAACGTGCGTGGAGACTTTGTGGCCAGCAGCGATGCGGGCGGCGGCGCGGAGATCTTCAAGGCGGCCATTGGTGCAGGAACCGATAAAGACACGGTCGATGGCAACTTCTTCCAGCGGTGTTCCGGCTTTGAGGTCCATGTACTCAAGGGCGCGCTCGAAGGACTTGCGATCGATGTCCGATGCTGCGGCGGCCGGGTCGGGAACTGAGGCAGTGACGGGAGCGACCATGCCGGGGCTGGTTCCCCAACTGACATAGGGAACGAGCGTGGCGGCATCGATGACGAGTTCGCGATCGAACTTTGCGCCGGGGTCGCTGGGCAGCTTGCTCCACTCGGCCACTGCCTTGTCCCAGTCTGCGCCCTGCGGGCTGAAGCGACGGCCCTTCAAATAGGCGAAGGTGGTCTGATCGGGAGCGATCATGCCGGCACGCGCGCCTGCCTCGATGCTCATGTTGCAGACGGTCATGCGGCCTTCCATGGAGAGTGCGCGAATGGCGGAGCCGGCGTATTCGATGACGCAGCCGGTGGCGCCGTCGGTGCCGATCTTGCCGATGATGGCGAGAATCACATCCTTGGCCGTGACGCCGGTGGGCAGATCGCCCTCGACGGAGATGCGGAAGGTTTGCGGCTTGGACTGAGGTAGCGTCTGCGTGGCGAGAACGTGCTCGACTTCACTGGTGCCGATGCCGAAGGCCAGCGCGCCGAATGCACCATGGGTGCTGGTGTGCGAGTCACCGCAGACGATGGTCATGCCAGGTTTGGTGATGCCCAGTTCGGGCCCGATGACGTGCACGATGCCCTGATCGCGCGAGTCCACATCGTAAAGCTCGATGCCGAAGTCGGCGCAGTTCTTGCGCAGGGTGGCGATCTGCGTGGCGGCGATTTGATCGACGATGTGCAGGCGGCCTTCCTTGGTGGTGGGCACGTTGTGGTCCACTGTGGCGATGGAGCGGTCAGGACGGCGCACCTTGCGGCCAGCCAGGCGCAGGCCCTCGAATGCCTGCGGGGAAGTGACCTCGTGCAGCAACTGGAGGTCGATGTAGAGCACGGTGGGTTCGCCCTCGGGCTCGACCACGACGTGCTGCTCCCATACCTTTTCAAATAGTGTCTTTGGTTCAGAACTCATGAAACTCCTGTGTGCGTGTTGGCTGTCTTATGCATTCACGAGCAGTGTCTTTACGGTCTCGCGCACCTTGGCACCCATCTCTTTGGTCGAAAGGACGGGGTAGCCTTGCGGATTGGCGCGGGCGAGGTCGGGTGTGCGGAAGCCCTGCTCAAGCACCTTGCGCACGGCGGATTCAATCGCGGCGGCTTCTGCTTCAAGGCCAGCGGAGTGGCGGAGAATGAGCGCGCCGGTGAGGATGGCGCCGAGCGGATTGGCCAGGCCCTTGCCAGCGATGTCGGGCGCGGAGCCGTGGACCGGCTCATAGAGGTTGACCTTGCCGCCGATGGTGGCCGAGGGCAGCATGCCCAGCGAACCGGTAATGACGGCAGCCTCATCGGAGAGAATGTCGCCGAAGAGATTTTCGGTCACAACGACGTCGTAGCTGCGGGGCTGGTTCATCAGGTGCATGGCCATGGCGTCGACGTATTGATGCTCGACGGTCACGTCGGGAAATTCGGTGGCGATTTCGTTCACGGTGGCGCGCCAGAGCTGCGAAACTTCAAGGACGTTGGCCTTGTCGACGCTGGTGACCTTCTTGCGGCGATTCTGCGCGAGTTGGAAGGCGACGCGGGCAACGCGGGCGACTTCGTCCTTTGTGTAGCGCATGGTGTTCCACGCTTCGCCGGTGGCGCGATTCCACTCGCGGGGTTGGCCGAAGTAGAGGCCGCCGAGCAGTTCGCGCACGAAGAGGATGTCGGCTCCGTCGACCACCTCGGGACGCAGCGGGCTGTTGACGGCGAGTTCCTTAAAGGCAAAGGCGGGGCGCAGATTGGCAAAACCGCCGAGGGCGGCGCGCAGACCGAGGAGGCCGGCTTCGGGGCGCTTGTCGGGGGCAAGGGAATTGAACTCGTTGCCGCCCACGGCACCGAGAAGAACAGCGTCGCTGGTCAGCGCTTCACTGAGTGTGTCGGCGGGCAGGGGGGTGCCGTCCTGGACAATGGCCACGCCGCCGATGCGGCGCTCTGAAAAGGTAAACTCATGGCCGCCCAGCGCGGCAGTTTCACGCAATACGGCAACCGCTTCGCCGGTGACCTCCGGGCCAATGCCATCGCCGGCTACAACTAGGATCTTCAGCTTCATTCCTGCTCTCTCTCGTTTATTTTTTGAACCAAGGTTGGCTATGAATCTGCGTCAGCCGAGTTCGGAAACGGTTTCTCCGCGCCGCTCGCGAATGGGGTCGGGCAGAATGCTGACGAGGTCCTGGTCGTAGATGTTCTTCTTGCGGTCAGCCAGGGCCACAAATCGGTAATAGGTCTGCTGCAACTCTTCGCGCGAGAGGGTGTAGCCGAGTTGCTCAAGCCGGTGACGTAGCGCCGCGCGGCCGGAGTGTTTTCCGAGGACCAGATGCGTGCGCGAGACGCCGACGAGAGCGGGCGTCATGATCTCGTAGCAGAGCGGGTTGGCCAGCATGCCGTGTTGATGTATGCCGGACTCGTGCGCGAAGGCGTTTGCGCCCACGATTGCCTTGTTGGGCGAGGGCTTGAAGGTGATGATCTGACCGAGCACCTGGCTGGTGGGATAGAGCTGGTCAAGCTTGATGCTGGATGTGGAACCGTAGTAGTCCGAGCGCACATAGAGCGCTGCGGCAATCTCCTCGAGGGCGGCGTTGCCTGCGCGCTCGCCGATGCCGTTGATGGTGCACTCGACCTGGCGTGCGCCTGCTTGAATGGCAGCCAGGGAGTTGGCGGCAGCGAGGCCCAGATCGTCATGGCAGTGCGAGGAGAGCACGATGTTCTGCTGGTCAATGGCGGGAATGCGTTCACGCACATCGCGGAACATCTGTGCGTACTCTTCAGGCGTGGTGTAGCCGACGGTGTCGGGCATGTTGATGGTGGTGGCGCCGGCTTCAACGGCCACGCGCACCATATCGATGAGGAAGCTGCGGTCAGAGCGGGTGGCGTCTTCGGGCGAGAACTCGACGTCGTCCACGAGGGAGCGCGCCAGGCGGACTGACTCCGCTGTGCGGTCGAGTGCTTCCTGACGACCAATCTTCAACTTGTACTCGAGATGCAGGTCGCTCGAAGCCAGGAAGACGTGGATGCGGGCGCGGTCGGCAAACTGCAGGGCGCGCGCCGCTATCTCGATGTCTTCAGTCTTGGCGCGGGCCAGCGATGCAATGCGCGGCTTGCGAATGGCCTGGGTGATGGTGGCGATCGCGGCGAAATCGCCTTCAGAGGCCATGGCAAAGCCGGCCTCGATGATGTCCACGCCCAGATCCTCAAGGGCGTGTGCCATGGTGAGCTTTTCCTGTGTGGTCATGCTGCAGCCCGGGGACTGCTCGCCGTCGCGCAACGTGGTGTCAAAGAAAACTACGTGATTTGAGGTCATGTAACCGCCTGCCAGGGGAAACCTTTGCTAACGAATCCTATTTTCTCGCAAGAAGGCCATATAACGCAAAGTTATTCTTATTTTGAAGTCGATTAAAATTATTTATGATGTTGACGGGTCAGCGAGGCGGTTAATCGGCAGGCCAGCGCGACCGTGACTGTGCCTGGGAGGGCCGGTTGAGACAGCGCTTTGAATTGCAGCGCAAAGACTTGCTAAAGCGTGTGGGCTGAAGGGAGAAACAATGGAACTGAGCCAACTTGAGACCTTTCTTGCAGTGGCCGAGGAGCGGAGTTTTTCGCGCGCGGCGCAACGGTTGCACCGTACGCAACCAGCGATCAGCCAGGTGATCCGCAAACTGGAGGCATCCGTAGGGGAGACGCTTTTTGACCGGGCGGCGCGGGACGGGTCACTGACGGCGGCCGGAGTGCTGCTGCGGGACTATGCCCAGCGGCTGCTTGCCCTGCGGCGGGAGGCGTCAAGCGCGCTGGACGAGCTGAAAAGCCTGGAGCGCGGACGCCTGCAACTGGCGGCCAACGAATATACGTGTTTGTACCTGCTGCCCGCGATCGATGCGTTTCGGCGGGAGTTTCCTCATGTGAATGTGACCGTACACCGCTTGCTGGCGAGTCGTATTGCCGAGGAACTGAACCTGCGCAGCTTTGAGATAGGCGTGGTGTCGTTCCGTCCTGATCCGGCGCAATTTCGTACCATCGCTATCTACGGCGACAGCCTGGCGTTTGTCGTCAGCCCGAGCCATCCGCTGGCCAGGGCGGAGCGTGTCTCAATCAGCGAGCTGGGGCAGGAGAACTTTATCGCTCATAATGTGACCTCGCCGCTGCGCAAAAAGGTGATTGAGACTTTCCAGCGCTACCGGACGCCCTTGAACATGGCCATTGAGCTGCCGACCATCGAGGCCATCAAGCGCTTTGTGGCAATGGGCGGCGGTGTGGCCCTTGTACCGCATTTGGCTGTGGCCAGGGAACTGAAAATGGGTGACCTGGTGCGGGTGAAGGTGGATGAGTTGGAGATCAAGCGGGTACTACGGCTGGTACACCGGCGACAGGCAACCCTTTCCTATGCGGCGCGAGCCTTTTTGCATACGGTGCGGACCATGGCGCAGGAGCAGGGACCGCCCTTCTTTTATCATGTGGAGCGGGCGGTCTGAGGGCACAAAGGCGCCATTCTGCGCGGGGTTGGGCGCGATCGTGAGTGCTTTGTGTGTCCAATTGCGCAAGGCTGCGTCTTTAACCTCAGATCATTCCGGACAGCCGTTGCTCCGTGACCCCGCTCTGGCCAGTTACAATGCAAAGAGCGGGGCCCGGCACGAACCGGCGCACCGGAATCGACAAGCTGGTTGCCAGCCGGACGGTTGTGCAGTCGTGAGGTTCTAGACCGAATGAAGAAGATCGCCTTTATTGCATTTCTGCTGGCCGTGTGTGTGGCTGCAGGTCGCGCTCAGGAGAGCAGGCAGGACATCAGCGTGAGCGGGACGGCTATAGTTGAGCCGTTCATGGCCTCATCCACAGATGTGCAGGTTGCCGCGCAGCGCGGCTTCGGCGCCATGCTCAGCTACAGGTTTATGCTCACGCCCTCGAGCGCCCTCGAGGCCAACTATGGGATCACCTACGAAAACAAGATTCACTACACAATTAGCAATACGAACAGCTACGTGGTGAACACGCGCACGCAGGAGATTTCCTTTGCGTATGTCCGCAGCTTTACCTACAAGAAGTACAACCCATTCGTTGAGGGCGGCCCGGGCGTACTGATCTTTCTCCCTATTCGTAACTCCACCACTCAGTCGCTGGACGTGAAGCAGCAGACAGGCATTGGCGGCCTCTATGGCGCCGGAATCGCCTATGAGATCAGCCCGAGCTTCGACATCCGCGCGGAGTATCGCGGCTTTGTCACCAAGGTGCCGACCTTTGGTTATACGCAATTGGATACCAAGAGGTGGTACAACATCTCCTACCCTGCTATCGGCGTGGCGTATCACTTTTAGCCCGGCTTCCGCAAACAAGCGGGAAACATGAAATGGGGGACGGCATGATGCCCGTCCCCCATTTGCTTTCCAGATTCAAGCGCAGGCTAGCTGCGGGCCTCCTGATAGCGGCCCAGTTCCTTGACCATGGCACAATGAGGCTTGAGAGCCTCGATGGCGCGCTCGCCTTCTTCCGCGGAGCGAATCTGACAGTCCACATAAAAGATGTATTCCCAGGGCTTGCCGTGGACGGGGCGGGACTCAATCTTGGTGAGGTTGGTGCCGAAGGCTGCCAGTTCTGAAAGCGCCGCGACCAGCGATCCGGGACGGTTTTCGAGCGAAAAGGCGAGGCTGATCTTGTTTGCGGCCGGGTCGGTGACGGCGTCGGCCGTGCGGCGCACCTGGAAGAATCGGGTGTAGTTTTCGGGGTTGTCCTCTATATCGGTTTCGAGGATGTGTGCGCCGTAGTAGTGAGCGGCGGCCTCACTGGCAATCGCCGCAGAGTGACGGTCGGACTCTTCCACCAGGTGCTTCACGCTCCCCGCTGTATCGTAGAAGGCGAACGCCCGCATGGCTGGATGTGCGGCCAGGAATTGCCGGCACTGCGCCAGCGCGACCGGGTGCGAAAAAACGCGATCGATATCGTCGATGGTGACGCCGGGGAGCGCAATCAGGTTGTGGCGGATGCGCAGTTCCGTTTCGCGCTCGACTTTTACATCGTGTGTGAGCAGCAGGTCGTAGTGCTCCGAGACGGAGCCGGCCAGGCTGTTTTCAATGGGAATAACGGCGAGGTCCACGCTGCCCTTAGTGAGCGCGGCGAAGACGTCCGCTGAAAGCGAAAAGGGCACGATCAGCGTGTCGGCGTTCAGCTTGATCGCCGCTTCATGGCTGAATGAGCCGGGCTCTCCCTGGATTGCAACTTTCATGCTGCCGCTGATTCTCCTGTGAATTTTTTGGAACCCTGGGGGTAGTGGGAGTCCGCAGTGAGCCATTTTGCGGCACGATCGCACAACTCTGTAGGGGATTTTTGATGGCGTGGGGCGGTATACATGCGCATTACCTCCGGAGCCAGAGATCGGTTGCCACAAAGGCGAGAAAGACCATGGCAATCACGCCGTTCATGGTGAAAAAGGCAGCATTGAGGCGGCGCAGGTCGCGGGGCGAAACGAGGGAGTGCTCATAGGTCAGCAGGAGCCCCACGGAGGCGATGCCGAGCCAGCCGGCCCAGCCGAAGGAGAAGAGCGTTCCAAACCAGGCGAGCAATGCCAGCATGGACAGATGCATGGCACGGGCTGCCCAGAATGCCGCGGGAATTCCGATGGCTTTGGGGAGGCTGTGCAGTTGGGCCGAGCGGTCGTGTTCAAAATCCTGGCAGGCGTAGAGCACGTCAAATCCCCCCACCCACAGCGTGACTGCGGCCGTGAGGACGAGGATGCGGATGTCGAGGCTGCCGCGGACGGCAATCCATGCCGCCGCAGGGGCGAGCCCCAGCGCCAGGCCCAGGACGATGTGGGACCAGCGCGTAATGCGCTTCATGTAGCTGTAGCCTAGGAGGACGGCGAGCACAACGGGCGACAGGTAGAGCGTGAGATGGTTGAGCGCAGCCGCGGCCAGCACGAATGCGAGCGCCATGAGCACGGTGAATCCCAGCACAAACTGGCGTGAAAGCAGGCCGGCGGGAATGGCGCGGTTCTTGGTGCGAGGATTGGCGGCATCCAGATCTGCGTCGGCCCAGCGGTTAAAGGCCATGGCGCATGAGCGGGCGGCGACCATTGCGACCAGGATCCAGCTGAGGGTTCGCAAGGGGGGCATGCCGTGGGCAGCCAAGATGGTTGCGGTCAGGGCAAAGGGGAGCGCGAAGATGGAGTGCTCCCACTTGATCATCTCCATCGTTGTGCGTGTTTTTGCCAGTAAGCCCATCGCGCGGTACTCCATTTAACAGTGTAATGGAGGGCAAAGGACATCCAGTACCGCCATGTGCATACGCCGGTGGCGTGTTCGATGGCGGCTTGGGCTATGCGTCGGCCTGGGCATCCTCAACGGTGGCAGCCAGGGGAATCACGCTATCCACTTTGGTGATTTTGAAGAGATCGAGAACGCGGCTGTTCGCACCGGCAACAACCATCCGGGCACCTTTTGACTGGCAATGCACGTAGTGATTGACGATGAGGCCCAAGGCGGCAGAGTCAACGTAGGGTACTTCGGCCAGGTCAAGAACCGTGAGGGGCGGCGGCTGCTTGCCGCGCAGCAAAGACTGAAGCTCGAACATGGTGCGCAGGACGAGCGGGCCCGCGAGGCCGAAGATGCAGGTGTCCTCGGTCTTGCCTTGTTTGCGGTTGATCGTGAGAGGCGTGTCATTGAACATGGCCAGTCAAGTGTAATGAGTAGAACGCATGTTTTGATTACATTTTTGTAAATGTCGCGAGCCGCGATACGGCAATGCCGCCCAACTGCGTGGCTGAATGGTTTATGTCTTGTCCATTTCGACGGGCTAAGCCGGGTTCCAGCGGGGATGGCTACACACCCACTAGCGGTAACGGCGGGTGGCCTTGATGACCATGGAGAAGACGCCGGATTCGTCACGGGCCACGAGCAGGGAGACGTGGCGATTGATGGCGATTTCAGCCTGCAGGAGCTGCTGGGCGGTGGTATCGACGTCTGTGGCATAGGTGAGGGTGAGGTTCCGGCCCAACTGTTCTTCGACGGTGATGCGGGTAGTGGAGTTGCCGAGCACGCCGAGGTAGTTGGGGTCCACCTTGACCGACCCGGCACCAAAGAGCTTTTGCACGCGGCTGCTGACGGTGGCGTTGAGGGCGCCGCCAAGGAGGGCGTCGGTGGCGGGATTGGAGGCAATCTGCTCCTGCTGCTGGGTGTAAATGCGCTCCTGGTCCTGGGTGCGACCCAGCGCCAGCAGAGCCACCACGTCGCCCTCGGGTAGGGGTGGGTCACTGCGGTAGGTGACGGCCAGGTTGCTGGGCATGCCGTGGAGCCCGAGGGTGATGTCATAGTCCTGCACGCGGGCGGTGGCGTTGAGGTCAACCGAAGGCTCGATGCGTACCGGATTGGTGAAGGTGATGTCGCCGCGTTGCAGGTCGTAGCGTGTTCCTGCAATGGTTGCGCTGCCCTCGGTGATGGAAATACGCCCGAGCAGAGAGGGTGTGGCGAGGGTTCCGCGCACATGCAGGTCCACGTCGCCAGCCAGCTTGGCGTAGGCGTTCTGGAAGTTGAGCTGCGGCGAGGAGAGGATGTGTATGTCCAGCCGCACGTGATTCGACGGCGCATCGGGCGGGGTGACAGGCTGCACCTTTCCGGTCTCGGCTGCCAGTGCGGCGAAGTCCATGTCTGGACTGACGGTGAAGCGCGTAATCATCACATTGCCGCTCAACAGCAGGTTCTTCTGGGTTCCCTGCAACTGGAGTGTGGCGTCGGCCAACGAGCTGACGCCTTGCGGATAGCGGATGCGAATTTCCTTGCCTGTGGCGGTAAGGTCTGCAAAGACACCGTGCTGGTAGGCCAGGTAGCCGGAGACACTCAACTGACCGCCTCCAGTCATCGCGGTCAGCGACTTGACCTCAAGTCGGTTCTGGTTGAAGACGAGCGTGCCGTGCAACTGGCTGAGGCTGTTGGGCAGGTCTTCGAGGGCGAGGGATGCGTTCTGGAAGTCGATGCGGCCGGTGAGTCCTGGATTTTGCAGGGTGCCGTGCGCCTGCACCTGGAAGGTGGTGATGCCGCTGGCCGTCAGGTCCGGGTCGAGCGTCTCAACCAACTGCAGGTTGATAGAGCCGCTGGCGGCGAAGTCCAGTTGCCGCCGGGCGTTGAAGTCGATGCTTCCCTCAGTGTGCAGGTCAGTTTCCTCGCCGGTCACGTGCAAGGGGTCCAGAGCAATGCGTTCGTTGACAAGCGTGGCGTGGAGGGGCCCCTCGCTGTGCAGATGGACGCCGACGAGCGTCACCGCAAGCTCCTGCAGGCGTGCGTCGCCGTGTAACTCTTTCGGTCGTGCCAGTGGTCCCTGGATGGTGACCGTGCCGGCCAGTGAAGAGGTTCCGGTGAGGCCCGGCACCTGGGCCATTTTGAGGAGGGCTCCAATGTCGAAGCGCGCGAAGTTTAGCGTTGCCTGTGTTTCATAGTCGCCGCTCATCGTTGTCTGGCCGTGGGCAGAGAGGGCGGCGGTCTCAAAATGGCTGGTGAGGTCGTAGAGAAGGGTGTGGCCGGCCGTGTGGGCCTGGATCACGATGTTGCCCAGTTGCTCGTCGCGCAGGGTTACGCCGCTGAGTGTGCCACGGCCCTGCAGCCGCGGGTCGTCCAAGGTGCCCGAGCCGGAGAGAGTGAACGCGAGTTTGCCGGTGATGGCCATTCCCGAGTCGCGGATGTGCTGGATACTGGCCAGGTTAATGCCAGCGCACTGAGCGTCAATCTGGAACTGGCGGGAGTTGAGGTTGTAACTGCCGGAGGCCGAAAGCTTGCCGCCCTGATCGTTTACTGTGACGGAGTCCAGTTGAATCACTTGCCCCGCGATCTTGCCCTGGGCACGGATGCGGGAGACCGTCTCGCCATAGACGGTGCCGTTGTCCAACTGCACCCAGCCGGAGCCGTCCAGCGCATGAATGGGGCCGTCGACCTGAAGCTGCGCGCTGAGCTGGCCCGCGAGCGGCAGCTTTTTCCCCACGAGCGGGAGCAATTCTTCAGAAGCGACTTTGGCTGCGCTGACGCGCGCATGGAGCAGGGAATTGGAATCGAATGCCACTGCCGCCGCAGGCGAAGGTGGTCCTGCCGCAGTCAGTGTTCCCTCGACCGCGATGGTTGCCGCGCCATGGATCAACTGCGCGTGGTCGATGGCAATGCGGCTTGTGGAGAAGCTGCCCGTTGCATCGAGTGCGTCCCAGCGCACAAGTTGGGGCTTGCCTGTGTTGTCGCCAGGCTTAGACGGCATTTCAACCGTCAGGTTAGTCGCCTTGAGATTGCCCGCAAAGTGTGGGTTGGCGAGCGAGCCAGTCCACATTGCTTGAATGTCCGCCTGCCCACCGAGCGAGACGGGCAGAGCCGCCGTGCCGGATTTGCCGCCGCGCTGCAGCCCCAGGTCGCGCAAGATTGTGTCGAACTCACGCAGATCGTGAGAATGGAAATCGACGGCTATCGCGGAGGGGCTGGTGAGTGGATAGGCGCCGAGGTGGCCGTGCGCCTCAATGTGGCTGGAGGGCAGGGAAATGTTGAGTGCGTGCAAGGCGACGGCGCCGTCGCGCTGGGTGTAGGTGGCGTCGATTACGCCGGCGACTGGGACCTCGCTGGTGAGAGGATGCCTGGAGGGGCTGGCATTAAGCGAGGCGCTGACTTCAAGGGTGTTGGCATCGCCATTGATCCAAGTTGCCGAGGCAGGGCCGTTCAGGCGCGTGTCGAGGCCCAGGCGCTGAAATGGCGGCAGGCTGACGAGATCAAGAATCGCGTCCAGCGGGACGTCTTTCAACTGCGCCGATACCTTTCCATTGACCGGAATGGTGATCGGTCCGGAGGGTGGCGGCTGCTTGATTTGCGGCTGACTGCGCTGGCCCCTGGAGCGCTTGATGGGCGGACGTGGTGCCTCCTGCAGCGTGGATGAGCCGGGAATCGGTGGCAGCCAGTGGCTTAGTGTAACGGCGCCCTCCAACTGTCCGCCCTGGCGGAGGCGCGCAACGATTGAGGTGATGACGAGCTGCTCCGGGTCGGCGTGGAGGCGCGCATCGATTTGCAAGCCGTGGGCCGTCACCCCGGTTCCGATGTACGATGCGCCGTCGGTGTGTATGCTGCCGTCCACGCGAAACTGGCCGTCGTTGCCCTGAGCCGTGAGGTCAAGGCGTGCAATACCTTCTGGTGCAAAGGGGTAGCCGGTTGTGGGCTCGAGCAGACGCATGTCCAACTCTCCCTGGGCTGCGGCCTGCCATTGCGGGCGGGTGAAGTCAACGAGTGCACCGGATATGACCAGGGAGCGCTCGCCGGCATCCTTGCTGCGGGCGGTGAGCCGCAGTGAACGGAGATAAGCCGCGGATCGTGTCAGGTCGAGAGTGGCCTGCACAAACCCGCTGACCTGCCTGGCCAGGGGATGCGACGCGTCGCCCCGGATGAGATTCATATCGCGCGCGCCGAACTCGATGCGGTAGTACTCGGGGTTATTGCCGTGCTTCCATGCCGGCGTTAACGAAGTGTTATTGGGCAGCGCGGTGTTTGGTGGCACATAGGTCATGCGCACGGCCACGTCGCTGGCGTCCAAATCGAGGCGCTTGAAGCGGTTTTGGAAGTCGAAGGAGGCAGCGCGGTTCTCGTAGTCCAGCGTGCCCTGCCTTACACCAACGTGGCCGGCCTTGAGATCGAAGAAGGTGTCGAGCACGGGTTTGCCCTGCTTTTGGGCTTTTCTCGGCCTGGGCTGGTTGGTCGATCCGTCGGGATAAACGATCAGGTGGAGCGCGGGACGGTCAATTTGGAGGTTGCGCAACTGAATGCGCGGGCTGAGGAAGCCGAAGATGCTGAGCTGCACGCCGAGTTGATCCACCGTGGCGTAAGGGGCCTCACCTTTTGCCTCAAGGCCGTGCAGGATGAGACCGTCTGCCTCTGCCTGCAGGGCGAATGGACGCCAGTGGAAGGCGCCTATCTCGACGCGGCCTCCTGTTGCCGCTTCCAGTTTCGCGATCAGCCACGCGCGAACAAGGTTCGCAGCAGCGTCAGAGTTGGCCCAGAAACCAATGCCGAGGAGGACGGTAGCCAAAAACGCACCAATTCCGGCGGTAAGCCAGAGACTGCGGCGCGTGCGGCGGCCCCTGGGCGGCACGGGTGGATCCGGCGGAACAGTCGTCATGGGCTCAAGGTCGCTCATCTTGTTCCCGCTCCTTGCGGACCTGGCGTTGCGGCTGGTTCGAGCGACGGGTCCAGTACTTCGACGTCTCCCTGTTTGCGGAGGTTGTCTAGCCAGTCGCCGAAGAGGACATTGACCTTCTGCTGGAGCAGGATCTCCTCAATGCGCGGTTCGACCTGTTCCAGGGGTGGTGCCTTAACGCCTGACGCATACTGTGGCAGGAGTGTGTCCTGGTAGTAGGTCTTGACCTCCTCGCGGGAGATGCTGATGCCCTGGCGGAAACGCATCTCAATAAAACGCAGGATTGCGAGCCGGTTGCAAATGTAGGTTTCCACACGCTGCGGTGTGAGGTGGTTGGCGGCCATAAAGGCCTTCCACCCTGCTTCCGTGACGCAGTTCTGGCGAATACAGGCGGGCAGTTCCCTGCGGATAGTGGCTAGACGGGAAGTGATTTCATCCTCTGTGGGTGCGGTGGTCTGCGCCTCTTCATCGCGGATCTGCTGCTCAATCAGCGTGCGGCTGATGAGTCGCTGCAGGGCCGCGCGGGGTGACTCCGCGGTGCGCGCCGCGGCACGGGGCTCCAGCACTGAAAGGCGCATCTCGTCGTCCACGTCGCTGGCCAGGATGGCTTGGTTGTTCACCACGGCTACCACCCGGTCGAGCACGATGGGTGATGCGGTGTTGGGCGTTTGCGCGAGGGCTGGAGCGATCGCGGCCAGATATACGGCCAGCCATGCCCGCGAGGCTCTGCGGGATGCCTTGGCCAACCCGATGCTGCTCCATGTACTCATCAGAAGGACTGCCCCAGGCTGAAGACAAAGTTGAAGTGGCGGGCCTCTCCCACATGAGGCGGCGCGGTCGGGTGGGAATAGTCCTCGTTTACTGGGAAAATAGGCGGATTCACCGTATAGCTGAAATCAAGCCGAATCGGTCCCACCGGCGTATGGTAACGCACGCCGAGGCCACCGGCGTGGGCAAAGTAGTTGAAGTTGCACCCTCCTAACTGGACAGTGGACGTTACCTGGCCGCTGGGCGGAACGCCGAGGATCTTGCATTTGTCCCGGTCAGGCTGTTGAACCCTGAGGGCGCTTGCCCACGCATCTCCGGCGTTGGTGAAGACATTGCCCATGTCGTGAAAGAGGACGAAGCTGACCGAATCGCCAAACCACGGCAGCGTGGGGGGAGGCAAGCGCAGCTCCGTGCTATTGACCAGCGCGCCCGCGCCGCCAATTGGAAAGCCTGTATACGGATCGCGCGGGCCGGCAGCATTAATGGAGAAGGCGCGCAGCGATGTGGGGCCGCCCGCGTACATACGCTCTGGAAGTGGGATGAGCTCGTCCGATGGATTTCCATAGGCTCGTTCCTGGCCGTAGCGCGTATTGCGCGCCAGGACGAGACGATCCTTGTTGAATCCGTAATAGCTGGAGTTCGACACGTCGAGCCGGTTGAACTGCGCCTCAGAGCCGAAGGAGTGGTTGGAGAAAAACTCCTGAAAGCTGGAGTAGGTGCCGCGGTGTGCGTCGAGAGGAGAGTCCCGGGTGTCGCGAATCCATGTAAGACCGGGCCCGGCCACGCGGACAGCAGCTGACAGAGGCGCGATTTCAGAAATGCCCACCTGTAGACTGTTCGCTGCCACCTTCACGCGGCGGAAGTCGATCTCATACACGAAGGTGTTGGCCTTGGAGAGCCTTGACCCCGGAGTATTGAAGTTCTCGGTCCATCGCATGCCGGCTTCCAGTTTGGAAGCGACGTAGGTTGTCACATCCTGGCTATTGGCGTAGCCGCCAGAGAGCGTGAGCCCGAAGTTTCGATTGCCGTGGAAATGAGGATTCTGGAAGAGCAGATTAATCTGCTGTTCCAGCAGACCGTAGTTGCTTTGAATCGAAGCTGATTGCTCTCGGCCGAAGAGATTGTTGCGGGTTACGTTAAAGAGTACGCGGGGACTGATTCCCGTCTTTCCGTTCGGGTTGCAATTTTCGCCGCTTGCAATAGCGTTGCCACAGTTGTTCTGCGGGGTTCCCGTCTGTGCCTCAAATCCGAGACCGTAGGTGAGCGCCCAGCGCCGCGCCTCGGTTGTCTGCACAAGGACAGTCTTGAATGCCTCGCTGCCATTGGGATTCTGGATGGCCGTATTGACCTCGTTGAAAAGGGCAAACTCGTAGAGATTGCGCTGTGTTTGCATGAGGGCCGACTGGCTGAGCGGGTCGTCCGGATGCAGGGTAACGGCCCTCGCCACTGTGTCAGGGCGCGTGAAATGCAGGCCTGTCAGCAGCACATTGCGCACAAAAATCTGCTGACCCTCCGTGATGTGGAACGTGACATCCATCTTGCCGGCGTCTCCGGGCTCTGATTTCTGGTCCACGGTGACCTGCGCCTGGTCGAAGCCGCGGCTGAGATAGTCCGTGATCAGGGCGTCACGGTCTCCGGCGAGATTCTGCGGAGAAAATAACTGTCCGGGGGCGGTGTTTAGCAGGGGCAGCAGATTTTTTGCGTCCACGTGGTTATTGCCGTCCAACTGCACGGTGCCGACACGTTGCTGCTGGCCCTCATTAATTTTGTAGACGATTGCGAGCCCGGCCGGTTTGTGCGATTTTCGTGTCTTCGCCGTTTCCACAAGGCTGGTTTCAGTCGAGATGCCGACCTTGTAAAAACCGTTGTTCTGATAGACGGCGGCGAGGGCACCTATGTCTGAAGTAACCAGCGCCTGACTGTACAGGCCGTGATGGTCCAGGGTGTTGGCAGCATGCACGCTGAGCAGATCCCTGAGAGTCTCAGAGTCAAAGTAATGATTTCCTGATACCGCTACGCTCACCACGCGACGTCTGGGACCGAGGGTAACGGTGTAGACGATCACCACATCCGTCGTCTGGGGGTGCAGCCTCTTGTGCACCACCTTCACGTCAAAGTAGCCCTTTCGCTGGTAGTAGTCCCGCAACCGGCGGCTGCCCTCATTCAGCAGATCCTCGTCGACAGTGCCTTCTTCAAAAACAGGGATGATGCTCTTGAGCCGTTCTGCGCTGATGCTGGCGCCCTCGACCCGCACCTTTACGACCGGCCCCTGGTTTGCGGAGAAGCGAAAGCGCGATCTGCCTGTGGCCGGCGAGTAGACCTGCGATTCGAGCTTGATTTCAGCCTCAAGCCGGTCATGCTTCTGATAGTGCTTCAGAACTCCGGCAAGGGCGCGGTTGGCGGTGTCGTGGTCGACGGTCGAGCCGCTGCGCAGATGAGCATAACGGCGAAATTCCTCAGCGGTCATTCCGGAGTCGCCGGTTACCTCGACGCCATCTACCCTTGCGCGCGGACCTGAGACAACGCGGAAGGCGATGTCGACCAACTGCTCCTCAGGATGAGGCGTTAGAACGTGGCTGATGACCGGCTCGTGGAAACCATTGTCGGCCAGCGTCTGGCGCATTTGTTCGAGAGCGTGGTCGAGCTTGGCCTGGGTGAATCGTGTTCCCGATGTGAGGCGGCTGGCATATTGCAGCTGTGTGTTGATGGTGGCGCCTTTTGCTCCGTCTACGCTGACGGTGCCGATGAACATGCGCGGTGTGCCCTTGAACACGAGGGAAACGCCATCGCCTTCGCGCGTGCCCTGCACGTCGATGGTCTCGTACAGCCCGGTGGCATACAACTGGCGCAGGCTGCGGGCAAGGCTCCGCTGGCTGAGAGGTTCTCCGATGGCTTGGGCCAGATGGCCGGGAAGCGGGGCAAGCCGATCGGCCGTAACGCCTTCAAATGCGATGTGGCGAACCGGCAGGTCTTTCCACAGGGAAGTGGGATCAGATCCGCTATCCTGCATCGGCTGGACTTGGCCGGGTTTCGCGGCGCCACGGCTGGGATGCGCCGGGGTGGAAGGATTTTCGACTGCGAGAGGGCTGGTGAGAGACTGGCTCCAGATGGGCGTTGTGGCGCTGCTACTGAAGACAAGACAGCCTGCCAGCAGGACGCTGAATCCACGCCGAAAGCTCCTGTGTCCCGCCGGTTTTGCCTTCAAAACCATCTCTCCTGAAAACACAAGGAATAGCGTCGCGCTACGCAAAAATCTGCACCGGATCAGAAATCTGCATGGTGCCGCCTCGGTCATTCTCCCGACCAAGCTCTGCCTTTTTTGACCCTGCACCTTATACTAACGAGGAAAGAAGCCCGGCGGAGCACTCTCGGCCTTAAGAGCGGCCATTCCCGGTAAAAGGAAGCGCATGCCACGTTCCAGTTCTCCAAAGCACGCGGCGGAAGCAACAGCCCAAGCGGGTGCGCCCCGGGTGGAGGGTGCAGCTTTGGCGAATGATCCCCCGCTTGTTGAGCAGGTGGTTCCTGCCCGGTCGGCTGACGCTGATGTACTGGCGCGAGCCCAGGAAGGGGACCATCACGCCTTTGCTCAGCTCTACTCGCTGCACAAAAGACGCATCTATTCCCTTTGTTTGCGCATGGTGAACAATGTGGCCGAGGCCGAAGATCTGACGCAGGAGGCTTTTCTGCAGCTGCATCGCAAGATTTCGACCTTCCGCGGCGACTCAGCCTTTTCCACCTGGCTACACAGGCTGGCCGTCAATGTTGTTCTGATGCACCTGCGGAAGAAGGGTCTGTCTCTCACATCGCTGGATGAGGCCATGGAGCCCACGCACGATGAAGGGCCAGGGCGCAGCTTCGGCGCACCTGATCTTTCACTGACGGGCTCCATTGATCGCCTGGCGCTGGAACGCGCCGTAGCCGACCTGCCCGCCGGCTATCGCCTCATCTTTGTCCTCCACGACATCGAAGGGTATGAGCACAATGAAATCGCCACCATGCTCGACTGCTCCATCGGCAACAGCAAGTCGCAGCTGCATAAAGCAAGGCTCAAGCTGCGCGATGCGCTGCGTACATCTCACCGCAAGGAGGGGCTGCGATGACAGAAGAGCCTGAGAAGATGACCTGCCAGGAGTTCCAGTCGCAACTGGCCGAACTGATCGGCTCAGGCGAGAATGTCGACGGCCATCCTCACCTGCAAACCTGCGCGCGCTGCCGGGCGCTGCTGGCCGATCTGCAGACCATCGCCGAGGCGGCCCGCCAGTTGTTGCCGATCGAGCCGCCCGAAGAGGATCTTTGGGAACGGATCAAGTCGGCCATCAAGGAAGAGGAAGACTCCGCGCCGCGGAGCTGACAAGCTCCGGCCAGCCCAGGTCGTAAATTTGGTGAGCGCCTCCCTCGGCAAAGCTGGGGAGGCGTTCATTTTTTATCCGCAGCAGTCGATAAGCCTTTTGAGAATGTGTGTTTACCTTTAATCTTCGTGCTGGGAAGATGTTCGTTGCGGGATTGGATAAGGGATTGATTCGCTTCCGGAGTGGGTCAGGGAAGGACCGACGGGTGCCGATGCGCGGAACCCCGGTCAAAGGTTGAACGTATTCAGAGAGTCCCGCGGATGCTGCAAGGGATAGGGACGAGCACAGCAAGCACTTCTCTGAAACTTTTCGCATTCTGCGTGGTCTAATGTAGAAAAGTTGATAAGGGGACACTCAATGTCAAATCAGCCCTCCATATTGCCTCCCGTAACGTCCTCAGACAAAGGGCCCACGGGTCCGCGCCGGATCCCCGTGCTCCCGGTTCGGGATACGGTGTTGTTTCCGCATGCTGTTCTTCCGCTGACGGTTGGTCGGGAAGGCTCTATCCAGTTAATCGAATCTCTGGGAGATGAGCGTTCCATTGTGGTGACGGCGCAGTTGGACCCGCGGCTGGACATGCCGAAGCCCGCCGACATGCACAACGTGGGTACCCTGGCGACTGTGCACAAGGTGGTTCGCATGCCGAACCAGAGCCGTTTTGTGTTTACGGAAGGCGTGGAGCGTGTGCGGCTTTTGCGCTATGTGCAGACTGAGCCGTTCATGGTTGCCGAGGTGGAGGTGCTGGAGGAAGCGGAGCCCGAGTCGACGTCAGGCGTGGAAGCGCTGATGCGCAACGTCGTGGGGCAGTTCCAGCAGATTGTGTCGGAGTCTCCGACGCTCTCGGACGAGTTGCGGACGATTGCGGTGAATATCGAGGATCCCAGCCGGCTGGTTGATTTCGTGGCTTCGTCACTGCCGTTTCTGACCACAGTCGAGAAGCAGTCGCTGCTTGAGACGCCTTCAGTTGTGGGCCGTCTGGAGCAGTTGAACAAGCACCTGGCGAAAGAGCTTGAAGTGCAGCAACTGCGCACCAAGATTCAGAGCGAGGTGCAGGACCAGGTGCAGCAGACGCAGCGCGATTATTATTTGCGCGAGCAAATGAAGGCTATCCAGAAGGAACTGGGGGAGCAGGACGAGGGCCAGCGCGAGGTCGAGGATCTGCGTCAGAAGATCGAGGCTGCGGGCATGCCGGAGGATGTGAAGAAGGAAGCGCTGAAGGAGCTGAGCCGTCTTTCGCGCATGTCCCCCATGGCTGCCGATTACTCGCTGACGCGCAATTACATTGAGTGGCTGGCGGTGTTGCCATGGAACACGAGTTCTGGCATGAAGGTGGACATCGCCAAGGCCAGGGAGATTCTGGACGAGGACCACTACGGGCTGAAGAAGGTGAAGGATCGCATCCTCGACTATCTGAGCGTGCTGGAGTTGAAGCCGGATATGAAAGGTCCGATTCTGTGCTTTGTGGGGCCGCCGGGAGTGGGCAAGACCAGCCTTGGCAAGTCGATTGCGCGGGCGCTTGGCCGCAAGTTTCAGCGCATCTCGCTGGGCGGCATGCACGACGAAGCGGAGATTCGCGGGCACAGGCGCACGTATATCGGCGCGCTGCCGGGGCAGATTATCCAGAGCATCCGCCGGGCTGAAACCAACGACCCTGTCATCATGCTGGACGAGGTGGACAAGCTGGGTCGCGACTTCCGCGGCGATCCGGCCTCAGCGCTGCTGGAGACCCTGGACCCAGCGCAGAACAACACATTCCGCGACAACTATCTGGATGTGCCGTTTGATTTGTCGAAGGTGCTGTTTATTACCACGGCGAACATGCTGGACCCGGTGCCTCCGCCGCTGCTGGACCGCATGGAGATTATTCCGCTGCAAGGGTACAGCGAGGAGGAGAAGATACACATCGCGTTCCGCTACCTTATTCCGCGGCAGATCAAAGAGAACGGGATCACGGCGGAGCAGATCGAGTTTCCCGAGGACACAGTGCGCTACATCGTGCGGCACTACACGCGCGAGGCAGGCGTGCGCAAGCTGGAGCAGACGGTGGGCACGGTCTGCCGCAAGAAGGCGCGTAGCGTGGTGGAGGGAAAGACGGAGAAGCTCGTTGTGAATCGCGACACGCTGAAGGAATTCCTTGGCGGCATCCAAGTGCGCGTGGAAACCGAAGTGGCCGAGCGTGTGAAGCGGCCGGGCGTGGCCGTTGGCCTGGCCTGGACGCCGGCGGGCGGGGACATTCTCTTCATTGAAGCCAACAAGATGAAGGGCAAGGGCAGTTTTACCATGACCGGACAGATTGGCGAGGTGATGCAGGAGTCCATGCAAGCCGCGCTGACCTGGGTGCGATCCAACGCAGCGCTTCTGGGGCTGGCTGAGGACTTCAACAAGGAGATGGACCTGCATATTCACGTGCCTGCGGGTGCGATTCCCAAGGACGGCCCCTCGGCTGGCGTGACGATGACCACGGTGTTGGTTTCGCTGTTGACGGATATACCCGTGCGCCCTCTGACCGCCATGACCGGCGAGATTACGCTGAGCGGCAACGTTCTGCCCGTGGGCGGCATCAAGGAGAAATTTCTGGCTGCGCGCCGGGCCGGAGTGCAGACCATCATCCTGCCCACAGATAATCGCCAGGACGTGGAAGAGGACATCCCGGTGGAGATGCTGCAGGGAGTGGATGTGCACTATGCCAGCCGTATTGAAGACCTGCTGGCCGTGGCGCTGCCTGATCTGAAGATCAAGGCAGCTGCACCGGTTGCGGTGGAGGAACCTGCCACGACGGCCGCGTGAGCGCGCGGTGGTCGCAGCTCGGACTGTGAGACGTCTTCGACCGATTGCCGCCTGCCGCGTCTAAACGAAGGCAGGCGGTATTCTCTTCTTATGATGCAAGTGTATGTGCTCGCCTTTGGCGTGCTGAAAGATTCGCTTGGCGCGGAGGCCGTTCCGGTTGAGCTGGAGGAAGGCGCGGCCGTTGCGGATTTGCTGGCGCAGCTTGCGGCCCGCTGGCCCGGCCTGATGCTGCGCGGCATTGCCGTGAGCGTAAACGCAGAGTATGCCGCGGCGACGCAGGTGCTGCAGGCGGGTGATGAAGTGGGGTTGCTGCCGCCGGTTTCTGGCGGTGCGCAAGATGCTGACGAGAAGCCGGTGGCCTTTACCGCGCTGACCCGCGAGCCTATTGATGCCGGCAAGCTTGTGGCTGCGGCCAAGCAGGGTGAAGACGGCGCGGTGGTGGTGTTTGACGGCATTGTGCGCAATAACTCGCGCGGGCGGCAGACGCTGCACCTGGATTACGAAGCGTATGAGGAGATGGCCGCGAAGCAGATGGACGAGCTGGCGCGGGAGGCGCGGGGAAAGTTTTGCGTGCGGCATGTGACGATCGTTCACCGGCTGGGGCGGCTTTTGGTGGGAGAAACCAGCGTGCTGATCGTGGTGGCTTCAGCGCATCGTGCGCAGGCCTTTGAGGCCTGCCGCTGGGTGATCGACAGGCTTAAGAAGACGGTGCCGATCTGGAAGAAAGAGACCTTTGTGGATGGTGCCGTGTGGGCCGATGGCGAGCCGTTTCCTGAAGGGCTTGGCGTCGCTGGGCCGGAGGGAACGCATGGCGTGTAAGGCGTTTTGGTTCCGAGGCCCCAGAATCGGGGCCTCGGGTGCCCAACGGGTTGGCGCGGGCTGGACCGCATGCCTGCTCGTCGTTTGCATGGCGGCGAGCCTGCCCGCCCAGGATGTGACCCTGCGCATGGATGTGAAGCTGGTGACGCTGTTTGTGAATGTGACCGACCAGAACGGCGCCATTGTAGGCGGGCTGACGCGCGAAGATTTCGCCGTTTCAGAAGACGGACATCCACAGCAGATTGCGCTGTTTGAGCGGCAGTCGGATCTGCCGTTGACGCTGACATTGGCCATCGACACCAGTGACAGCGTGTTCAAGGACAGAGGGCTGGAGCGGGACGCGGGCAGAGAGTTTGTTCACGCGATGCTGCGCCCTCAGGACCAGATGAGCCTGATCCAGTTTGCCACTGAGGTGAGCGAACTGACTCCCTTCACCAACAAGGAAAAGCTGATAGATCGCGGGCTTGACCGGCTGCGCGGCGGAAACGCCACGGCGCTTTACGATGCGATCTATCTGGCTTCGCAACGGCTGGGCAGGAAACAAGGGCGCAAGGTGCTGGTGCTGGTTTCAGACGGCGGCGACACCGCCAAAAACACTACCTACGCCGGGGCGCTGGAGCAGGCGCTGCGCAATGAAGTGATGATTTACAGCATCATCGATGTACCGATTGCGGCCAGCGCCGGGCGTGACCTTGGCGGGGAACACGCGCTCATCACCCTGGCGGAGCAGACCGGGGGCAAGAGCTTTTACGTCAGTGACGGTGGGCTACAGAAGGCCTTTGCTCGGGTGAGCGATGACCTGCGCACGCAGTACGTGATGGGTTACTATCCGCAGAACCAGGAGCCCGGCACCAACTTTCATCGCATACGCGTGACCGTCCCTCGGGCCGCGCCTGAGGCATTCAATATCCGCTATCGCACCGGCTACTACGCTGATTCACCCGCAAGAAGCCGCTGATTCAGGGGTTTCCCGTGCGTTGTCCAAGATTCCGCGATCACATCGTTGCACTTGTGCAATCGATTTGCATCTAATATGACATTATGACTTCGCCATTATCCTCGCGCCGACGCACCAAGGCGCCTCCGCCCGGTGAAACCGGCGAGGAGGCACTCTATCTGCGCTCCCTGAGCGACCGCCAGATTTCTGTTGTCATCAAGCTGCGCGACGGCGAAACCGTGCGCGGTTGGATCGAGTATTTCGATGACGGCATGTTGCGGCTGACGCGCGAGGGAAAGCCGAATCTGTTTATTTACAAGCACCAGATCCAGACGATCACGGAGGTGGGCCGGCGGCGCGCTTCGCGTCCATCGGCGGGCGGCGGTCATGCCGCAAGTGAGGCGGCCTGGTGAGGGGGGCAGAGCTTCCTGTGCAGGAATTCGTCTGGGTTCCCGGTGCGGCAGAGATTGCACGCGAAGCGGGCGCGCGGCTGCGCGAGTTTTTTGCTCAGGGCGTGGAGACGGAATACAAGGGCGATGTGGACCTGGTGACGGTAGCCGACCGCACAGTGGAAAAGCTGATTCGTGGGCGGCTTGCAGAGACATTTCCCGAGCATGGCATCTACGGCGAAGAAGGTACGCGCGACCGGCTGGAGCGCGAGTTTCGCTGGTATGTGGACCCGCTGGATGGGACCACAAACTTTGCGCACGGCTTTCCGCAGTTCTGCGTTTCGATGGGGCTGGAGCAGCGCACGTCCGGCATGAAACCGGATGAGGATGGCACGCTGATGGCGGCGGTGATTTACGATCCGCTGCGCGATGAGCTTTTTGCAGCCGAGCGGAGCCGCGGCGCACAACTGAACGGCAAGCGACTGCGGGTTTCGCGCACGCCGGAGCTGGCCGAGGCGCTGGTGGCGACGGGCTTTCCCAGCCGCAAACGCCACGACAGTCCGAACATTCACTTCTACCAGGAATTCACGCTTCGGTCGCATGGGGTGAGGCGAGCGGGTTCGGCAGCGCTGGACTTGGCCTACGTGGCAGCGGGTCGGATGGATGCCTTCTGGGAGTTCAACCTGAATCCGTGGGATACGGCGGCTGGAATTTTGCTGGTGGAGGAAGCCGGTGGCCGGGTAACGGACTTTTCCGGCAATCACTTCCGTCTGGACAGCCGGGAGATTCTGGCGTCGAATGGACTGATTCACGAAGAACTGCTGGGCCTCTTCAGCGATATGTTTGCGGGGCGCGATCTCACGCCGATTCCCACGCCGCAGGAGTACGCGGCGCGCAGGGCTGCACGAGCCTGAATCAAGGGGTCTGCCGAAGCTCCAACGCGGCCAGGCAATGCGGCAGCTGATGCTCCGGATTCCCGCATGGCAAAACACGGGCTGCGGGGGACGAGTCAGGCGTTGGGGTCGTGTGCTACTATCAGCGTCGAAGGTTCACCCTCCTCGGAGAAATCAAAAGATGGCATACGTGATCGCAGAACCCTGTATCGGCACCAAGGACACCGCCTGTGTAGACGCTTGTCCGGTCGATTGCATCCACCCCAAGAAGGACGAGGCCGGTTTCGCTGAAACCGACCAGCTGTTCATTGACCCGGTCGAGTGCATCGACTGTGGCGCGTGCGTTCCGGCCTGCCCGGTGTCGGCCATCTTCGCGCAGGACGACCTGCCGGAGAAGTGGGCTCACTTTGCGGAGAAGAACGCCACCCACTACGGCCGCTAACGGCCTTCAGCAAGCCTTCAAACGCGCATCCCGCCCGACGGGATGCGCGTTTGTGTTTGTGCTGGCAATCGCAGATCGTACTGCGTGATCGTTTCCGTGATTTGATGACTCGATGCACCTGTGCCCGTGCTGCAATGCGATGATGGAAACGCATGGGCGTACTGACGTCGGAAGCCGTGGTTCTGCGCACCTGGCCGGTAGGCGAGGCTGACCTGATTGTGAGTTTCTTTACGCGCGACTATGGGCGGGTGAAGGGGCTGGCCAAGTCGGCTCTGAAGAGCCGCAAGCGCTTTGGCGGGGCGCTGGAGCCGATGACGATGGTGCGAGCCTGGTTTGCAGAGCGGCCGCGGCAGGACCTGGTGCGGTTGGACCAGCTTGAGATTGTACGCTCGCCACTGTCGGCACCGGTGGATGCGGTGCGCATGGCCGTGCTGAGCCTGTATGCCGAGTTGCTGGACCAGGCGCTGCCCGAACACGATCCGCAGGAGACGGTCTTCCGGCTGCTGGTGGCGGTGCTGGAGCATACGACGGCAGAGCAACCGTGGATGCCGCTGACGTACTTTCAGCTATGGATGACTCGGCTGATGGGCTTGCTGCCTGACATCACGCGCTGTACCGCTTGCGGTGAGGCTTTGCAGGCGGGCGAGGCGCGCTTCAACCTCATGAGTGATGGCCTCTTTTGCGCGCTGCATGGTGGCGCGGGTGCCAGCCCATTGTCCGCGGACTCGTGGATGCTGGCGCAACGGATGCTGCGGCAGCCGGTGGCGGCCTTTGCAACAGAGCCGTGGACGCGCAGGCGCGGGCAGGACCTGCGGCGGTACACGCTGCAGACGCTGGAGAGGCACCTGGAGCGCAGGCTGCGTTCAGCGGAGGCGCTGGCTCGGCTGTGAGGGCGGTAAGAGCGCTAGTCGCCCTTTTGATGCTGACGGTTTCGACTTGCGCGGGATAGACTCTTGGGCAGGCTGAGTTGACGCGACGAGCATGAACGAACAGTCCTTTGAAACGACCTACTCGCAAATGGCCGACTGGGAACTGGCAAGGGTTCTCCGTGATCGACGGGACCTAGTACCGGCGGCCAAGCAGGCTTTGGATATCGAGATTCAGAAGCGCAATCTTGACCCAGCCGAATTACACAAATTGCGGCCCCACAGCATTGAGCCGCACCACAAGACAGTGATCGATAAGTTGGGCGGAAAAGGGCTTGACCAGCTGAAAAAGAAGAGGCTTCGGGGAAGATGGCTTTTGGCGGTCTTGGCGTGGTCGCTGCTGCTTTGCGCCTTGCTTGACCATTTTGGAGTTTTGCAACTCTTCTGGCCGGTCAACATTACGATTTTCGTCCCCGTCTTCGTAGTTTGGGGTCATTGGGAGCTCAGAAGACGGCCATGGTTTTGGATCACAATCGCTTCTGTTGTGGCGGCGCATGTGGTTTTCTTTTCCTTTGTGGCATGGCCATGGGGAACACATTGGGTGTGGGCACGAGTAGTAGAAGGACTCTCTACCATCGACATCGTCGCGATATTCGCGCTGATTACTTTCATCGAGAGACTGCTCCATGAGGACCAACCAAGCGGGCTCAAGCAGTCTGCCTCCGGTCAATAGCATCGCTCGCTGATAAACTATGGTCGAGTCCCGTTTTGGAGAGAGTTTTCTGTGTCCTCAACGCAAGTTGCATCGAGTGTGAAACCTACCGCCCTCACCTTTCAGGAATTGCTGTTTCGCCTGCAGGGCTTTTGGGCGGAGCGCGGCTGCGTTTTGCAGCAGCCCTATGACGTGGAAGTGGGCGCGGGAACCATGGCGCCGGAGACCTTTCTGCGCGTGCTGGGGCCCAAGCCCTACAAAGTTGGCTACGCGCAGCCGTCGCGGCGTCCCGCAGACGGGCGCTATGGCGAGAACCCCAACCGGCTGTTCAAGCACACGCAGTTTCAGCTGATTCTGAAGCCGCCGCCGGTAAACGTGCAGGAGCTTTACCTGCAATCGCTGGAAGCAATCGGCATTGACCTGAGTCGGCATGATTTGAAGTTTGAGGAAGACAACTGGGAGTGGCCCGCCGGCGGCGCGTGGGGCGTGGGCTGGCAGGTGATGCTGGACGGGCTGGAGATTACGCAGTTCACTTATTTCCAGCAGTGCGGCGGCATGGACCTGGATCCGATGTGCGCCGAGCTGACATATGGGCTGGAGCGCATTGCGGCGTTCCTGCAGGATGTGGACTCGATCTACGACATCGTGTGGGCGCGCGACCCGGAGACAGGCGCGGCGGTGACATACGGCGAGGTCAGGTTGGCAGAGGAGCTGCAATTCTCCGTGTACAACTTTGAGCTTGGCGACGTGGCGAAGCTCTGGGAGCACTTTAACCTGTACGAAGCCGAGGCCAAGACACTGCTTGAAAAGGCCAATGCCCTGTTAGTCAGCGAGACGGCCACTGCGGTGGAGAAGCGCCGTTTCCCGCTGCTGGCCACGTATGAGCTGGCGCTGAAGTGTTCTCACCTGTTCAACATTCTCGATGCCCGGGGGGCCATCAGCGTGACGGAGCGCGTCGGCGTGATTGGGCGCATTCGCGCGCTGGCGGTGGGCGTGGCCAAGGCATACGCTCTGCAGCAGGCAAGTTAACGATTCGTTCATCTAGCAAGCAAGCGAAATCAGCGAGTTCTGCGTGCGCCATATTTTTTGACGGGGAGCGCACTGCAGTGCACATGCATTCTGAGGGAGAATATATGGGGCTCTAGCCCCTGAGGGAGTTCTGAGCGCAACAGAACTGGCGTTCAGCGAATCCTTCGTAAGAAAGCGGCACGATTATGGCGGACTTTTTGTTGGAGATCGGGCTGGAAGAGGTTCCCGCCCGCATGATTGCCGGGGCGGAGGTGGAGCTGGGCCGCAGAGTGCGCGAGTTGCTGACGCGCGAACGGCTGCTCGCTTCCGATGCGAGGTTGACAACTTATTCAACGCCACGGCGACTGGCCGTGCTGGCTGAGGGCGTGCTGTCGAGCCAGTCGGATACGGAAGAGCAGTTGACCGGACCATCGTGGAAGGTGGCCTTCAAGGATGGCGCTCCGACGGCTGCGGCAGAGGCGTTTGCAAAGAAGGCAGGGGTTGCTGTTTCCGAGTTGGAGAAGGTGACCAACGCGAAGGGCGAGTATGTGGGCGCGACGGTGCGGCGCGCGGGCCGCTCAGCGGCGGAACTGCTGACAGCCGAGCTGCCGAAGGAAGTGCTGGGCATTTACTGGGCCAAGAACATGTATTGGCGGGCGGGCAAGCCGGAACGTTTTGTGCGGCCATTGCGCTGGGTCGTGGCGCTGCTTGACGCATCCGTTCTGCCGCTGGAGATTGCCGGAATCTCCGCGGGCAACGCAAGCCGGGGGCATCGCGTGCTGCATGGCGAAAAGCCCGTGGCGCTGAGCGATGCGAAGAGCTATTGCGAGCATCTGCGGGCGGCCCGGGTGGTGGTGGATACGTCGGAGCGCAGGCACTCGATTCGCAAGGCGCTGGATGCGACCACGCGCAGCGTGCCGGGCGCGCGCTGGCGCGAAGATGCTCCGCTGGTGGAGACGGTGGTTCACCTCACGGAGTGGCCCACGGTGATTCTGGGCAGTTTTGAGCCGGAGTACCTTGCGCTGCCCGAAGAGGTTCTGGTGACAGTGATGCGCGACCACCAGAAGTACTTTGCCGTGGAGCAAGAGGATGGCAAGCTGGCTCCGCATTTTCTGACCGTGCTGAACACCGAGGTGGACGACGAGGGCTGCGACATTGTGCGCCACGGCAATGAGCGCGTGCTGCGGGCGCGGTTCAAGGACGCGCAGTTTTTCTGGGATTTCGACCAGAAGACTCCGTTGGCCGAGCGGCTGGAGAGCTTGAAAAACGTCACGTTCCAGAAAGAGCTGGGAAGCTATCACTGGAAGACGCAGGAGAATCTGCGCGTGGCGCGGGAGCTGGCGGCTGCCACGAAGGCCGCAGGCCTGGAGTTTGATGAGCCTGCGCTGATGAAGGCCGTGGAACTGGCCAAGACCGACCTGACCACCGAGCTGGTGAAGGAATTCACAGAATTGCAGGGCGTGATTGGCGGGCTGTATGCGCGGGCACAGCATCTGGGCGAACGGGTTTCGCTTGCCATCTATGACCAGTACACACCAGCCTCGACTGAGGATGATGCTCCGGTGTCGGTGGAAGGCCAGTTGCTGGGGATTGCCGACCGGATTCAGACGATTGCGGCGATGTTCAGCATTGGCAGTGCTCCGACCGGCTCAAAGGATCCCTTTGCGTTGCGGCGCGCGGCCAATGGCATTGTGAAGATACTGGCCGAGTCGGAGTTGCCGCTGGCGCTGGGCGACGTGGTGGCGGCGAGCGGTGCGGAGGGTGCGAACAAGGAACAGGTGACGGCCTTTCTGCGGGAGCGGCTGCACTTCTACCTGAAGGATGTTCGCTGCTTTGACTACGATGTGGTGAACGCCGTGCTGGCAGCAGGAGCCGACGATATACGCGACGCGAACGCGCGGGCCGAGGCGCTGAGCGTGGCGCGCAAATCCGCTGATTTCGCTGCGATTTCGGCGGCCTTCAAGCGCATCAAGAACATCCTGCGGCAGGCGGAGGAGAAAGGCTTTGCGCTGGGTTCGCCGAAGAGCGTGACGCTGGCCGCCGAGGCGCAGCAGCTTGCCGATGCGGCCGCGGCGCTTGCACCGGAGGTGACCCTGCTGCGGCAGGCGCATGCCTATGCCAAGGCGCTGGCAGAGATTGCCACGCTGCGCCCGGCGGTGGACGCCTTCTTCGACAAGGTCATGGTGCTGGACCCGGACGAGGCGGTGCGCGGGGCACACCTGGGGCTGATCGACGAAGTGCTGCGCAGCTTTTCAGGCATTGCGGACTTCAGCGAGATTGTGACAGCGTAAGCCGGGGAGCACAGTCTTGTTTGCGAAGTGGTGTTTTGCCTGGCGCGTGATTCAATGTGCGCTTAAGGTGTGGACTCATTGCGTGGGCTGGAATCCGGCGAGTGACATGGCGGCAGTCACTTCAGGGTTCTTCATGAATGTTGACCATACGAGTCCAGTGCGCTGATTCTCTGCCATCAGCATCGTGATGCCCAGATCGATGCCCAATACATCGGAGTCGTACCATCCCGTCAGGGGATTGAAGGCATCGACGAATCCATAAAGTTGCCATGCCGCCGGATACTTTTGCTCGATCGTATGCAGCACGGCAAGGCAATCGGCAGGATCGAATGGCAACGAACCCCCCGCGGCGCAGGGCGTGATGGTGCCATCAATGGGACCTGTGGAGGGCGGGCCGCCCCAGGCCACATAGCCATTGACTGAATCTGACGGCGAAATACCCCAAAGGCTCGTTCTGTAATCAGGAAATTGCTGCGCCAGCGAGAGGCAGAAGAGCTTGTGCGCCTGCGTGGCGAGGATCGAGTTCTGAAAGTAATTCGCATAGGCGTCCCGCTGGTTTCGAAAATCAAACCATGCGTGCGAATACTGGTGAATCATGATGGTTGGAGCGCCTGCAATGTAACTCAGCCCCTGGTAAGTGATTGTGGGGCGTGAGAACGCTGACCAGCAGGAAGGCGGCACCGGATAGGTTGGCGATCCGATGGCCAGCAGGTACAGCATCATCTCTTCATCGTAGGAACCCCAGTAGGAGGAGAGGAAGCCCGATTCGGGGAGCCATCCCTGGCACAGGATGGGCGCACCATTCAGCATCCACGGCCAGTTGACGCGCTCGTAAATCTGGGATGCGAGAGACACAATCTGCGCATTTGCGCTGAAGTACTGCTTGCATGTCAGCACTCCGCAGAGCAGGATAGCGGTGTCAACGGAGGAGACCTCCGAGGTGCCGGCCCGCATTCCGGTTGTCATGTCGATGAAGTGGTAGAAGAAGCCGTTCTGATTGGGCATCTGATTGAGCAGAAAGGATAGCGTGGTGAGGACGCGGCTCTGAATCTGTGCGGTTGGTGCATAACCGCGCGCATCGCCGATGCAGAGCCCGGTGAGTCCAAAGCCAGTGGCAGCGATGCTTGAGAGCGTGCTGGTATCTCCGCCGGCCGCCAGCGCCCTGTCCTTGATGAGGCCAGTGTTGGGATCCGCTTCATTCAAGAAATACTGGAATGCCGCGTTTTCGATGTTGTCCAGTAGTTGGCCATCGGTGAGCGTGGGACCGGGATTTGTTGGGTTTCCGCTGGATGGGGAGGTGGAGGATGGGGCTGAGCCGCAGGCGGCTATGCCCCATCCGGCAAGAGGCGCCAGAAGCGCGGACTGGCTCAAGAGGGAAAGGACTTGGCGACGATTGAGTGGCTTCATGGGCCCGGTTCCTGCGCTCTGTGATTGCATCGCTGTTTGGACGTGTGCATCTGGCGGTTGTTGGCACTATAGAGCCAAGGAGCGCAATCGCCAAGCAGCATGACTCGGAATCAGCTGCCGATGTGGGCTTATCCGTCTACAATCGAGAGAGATGGCTGACACGCTTTATCTGAGTTTATGGTATCCGAATCTGCGCCTTGCAGGGCTGGCCGACAAGCTTATGGCGGTGCTGGGCGAGTTTGCTGCGCATGGGGGAGAGGCGCGCGTGTACGCCGCGACTGTTTGGCCGGTGAGCTGGAGCGAGGCTCCCGTCTTTCAGCGCGTCTGGGGGCGCGGCGAGCGGGGCGCGGAGCCTGTGCAGGCTGTCGAAGAGGCGCTGGAACTGCTCCATGACGACTATGCGTATGAATTTCAGATTGGCTGGAGCTTGTGGGAGCATGAAGCGGGCAGCGGACTTCCACCCCACGGACAAGAATCTGATCGTGAGGCCACCGGGTTCGATTCGCGTTGGGTGCGCGAGCCGCGGCTGGTGCGCGTGACGGGCTACGGGCCGCTTTTTGATGATGGCGCATACGAGCAGGATGGGCACATCCGTGTGGACTTTGGCAGTGACGCGCCTTTTCTTGAAGAGGGTGTGGAACTAGACAGCGTGGCAGCTCGCCACGTGGAAGAAAACGTGCGCCAGCTGGTGGAGCTTACCGGGGCTGTCGAGAAGGGCTCTGGCGCGACGGCGCGTCTTTTGTGGAGCGAACTGGGTGAGAGTCTTGCCCAGCGGCTGGCGGCCAGGCTTGGCGTGGGGAACTGAGGCGTGCGACTCACCATCGAGCGGATGCGGACGCTGGTGCTTGCAGCAGGCGTGTTGCTGGTGGTGGCGCTGGGCACGTTTCTGATCATCGACAAGCTGAAAAATCCGCTCAGCCGGCGTGATCTGCCCCAACGGCTGGGAGTGGATATCCAGCAGGAAGCCAGCGGCTTTAGCTATACGCAGTCGCATGGCGGCCACACGCTATTCAGGATTCATGCCTCGCGCGTGGTTCAGCTGAAGAAGGGTAACGCGCTGTTGCACGACGTACGGATTGATCTGTATGGGGCGGATGGCAGCCGCGTGGACCGCATTGAGGGCAACGAGTTCGAGTATGACCAGCAGGCTGGAAAGGCCAGGGCGACCGGGCCGGTGGAGATTACACTCACGCGGCCGGACGTGGCTCCGGCAATTGCGCCCAATGCGACCGCCTCGCAGGCGATGGGCGACAAGCCGAAGAATGGGAGACTAGCCGCTGCCGCCCAGACCGCTGCACGCAGCGAGATTCATGTGGAGACCAGCGGGTTAGTTTTTGACCAGAACAGTGGGGTGGCCAACACGAGCCAACTTGTGGAGTTTACGTTGGCGCAGGGCTCGGGCAGTGCCATGGGCGCCACGTATGAATCGCAGCAGGGGCGCCTAGTGCTGGATCGTGCGGTGCAACTGCACCTGCAGCGAGGTGCCGATATGGTTCAGTTGCGGGCGAGCCATGCGGAGTTTGAGCGCGGCGATCAGGTTTGCCGGATGAATGCGGCTATCGCTAACTACCGCGGTAGCGAAGCGCAGGCTGAAGAGGTGATGATTCTGTTCCGCGACGACGGGTCCGCGGCGCGGCTGGATGCCCAGAAGGGCTTTACGCTGATCACGGCGATGGGCAGTCGCATGACGGCTCCCACGGGGATGCTTGAATTCGATGCGCACAACCAGCCCCAGAGCGGACGGTTGGAAGGCGGCGTCACGATTGATTCAGACAGGGGCTGGCGCAAGGTGCATGGTACGGCGCCGACCATGGACTTGGAATTCGCTGCTGACGGCGTGCTGCGCCACGCGCACCTGGAGCGCGATGTGAAGCTGGTCAGTGATGAGCAAAACGGTACGGGCAGCAGGCTGATGCGGACGCACCAGTCGTGGGCGTCGCCGATGGCCGATCTGGAGTTTCGCAACGCCGGCGAGGGGCGAGTGGAGTTAGCCACGATGCACGGTTCGGGCGGTGTGGTGGTGACGGATGAGAGCCAACGCGGCAGTAGTATTACTGGTCCTTCGCGCATGACGGCCGACGAGGTGACGGGAACGTTTGGCGAGGACTCGACGCTGACTGCGATGACCGGGACAGGACACGCCAGCATTGAAGAAACCACGCCTGCGGGAGTCCGGCAAACGACCAGTGGCGATCGTCTTGTGGCACATTTCGCAGCGGGCCAGGCGGCGGGAGCAAAGGCCGCAGAGAAGAGCGAAAGTCGCAGCGGATTTTCCGGCTCCCTGCAGATTCAGTCTGCCACGGTGGAGGGCAACGTTGTACTGGTGCAGCAGCCTGGTTCAAAGCCGGGCGCTCCCGCGCAGCCGGAGTTGCGGGCCACGGCGCAGCAGGCAGTCTACGAGGGTGCTGGAGAGAGACTGCATCTGACCGGCAGTCCGCGCGTCGTGGATGGCGGGTTGGAGCTCTCAGCGGAGAGGATTGACGTTTCGCAGGCAACGGGCGATGCCTTTGCGCGCGGTAATGTGAAGGCGACCTGGATTGAGCCTACGGCGGGCCACGGCGCGCGCCCGGCGGCGTTAACGGCCGGTCAGGGAGCGATGACGATGGGCGGCCAAGGGCCGGCCCACGCCATTGCAGCTGAGGCGCAACTTCACCAGGCGACAGGCGAAGCGACGTTTCGAGGGCAGGTGCGCCTGTGGCAACTGGCCAACTCGATTTCCGCCCCGGTTATCGTGCTGGACCGGGCGAAACAGACGCTTGTGGCGCGCGCCACAAGCCCGGCTGAGCCGGTTCGGGTGGTGCTGTTGACAACGGCGAACCCTGCTTCGGGCAAGACCGGCAGGCTTGCTGCTCCTTCCGTCATCCGGGTGCGTGGAGGGAACCTGAAATACTCCGCTGCCGAGCGCAAGGCGGTGATTGATGGCGGCGCGGCCGGGAGCGTGGTGAGCGAATCAGAGGACGGAACCACAGTGTCAAGCGAGTTGGAACTTTTGCTTCTGCCACCGGGCAACCATGCCGGCAAAGACGGCGCGGCGGCGCAGGTGGACCGCATGACGGCGCGCGGGCACGTGATGCTTACATCCGGGGACAGGCGGGGAACCGGCGAGCAGCTTGTGTGCAAGAACGAAACCGGCGAATGTGTGCTGACCGGAACATCGACCGCGCCGCCCAGCATTTCTGACCCGGTGCGCGGGAGCGTGACCGGCGAAGCTTTGATTTTCAATAGCCACGATGATAGCGTCAGTATCGAAGGCGGCGGACAGAAGACCAGGACAGTAACCACGTCGCCCCGGTAAGGGCAGAAGCGCCAGAGAGATTGATGGAGACACTGATCGCCGAGGGAATCGGCAAGACGTACAAAGGGCGGCAGGTCGTCCGCGGAGTCAATCTGCGGATCTCGCGTGGCGAGGTGGTGGGGCTGCTGGGGCCGAACGGTGCCGGCAAGACCACCAGCTTTTACATGATCGTGGGCCTTGTGGCGCCAGAGACGGGCCGGGTGATGGTGGACGAGACGGACATCACGCACGTGCCGATGTACCTGCGGGCGCGTAAATTCGGCATCAGCTATCTGCCGCAGGAGCCTTCGGTTTTCCGTAAGCTCACAGTGGAAGAGAACATCATGGCGGTGCTGGAGGCGCAGCCGCTGGACAGCCGGGAGCGCCGGACGCGCGCCGAGCGGCTCATCAGCCAGTTGAATATAGGCCATATCCGCACCACGCGGGGTTATGCTCTTTCAGGCGGCGAGCGGCGCCGGGTGGAGATTGCCCGCTCACTCTGCATCCAGCCGAACTTCATTCTGCTCGACGAGCCGTTCAGCGGCATCGACCCGATTGCCGTGCTGGAACTGCAAAAGATTATCTTTGACCTGAAGACCAGCGGCATCGGCATTCTGATCACCGACCACAACGTGCGCGAGACCCTGAGCGTGACCGACCGGGCGTACATTATTGCCGAGGGGAGAATCTTTTTTACAGGAACGCCCCATGAACTGGGCAACAACGTGGATGTACGGCGTCTCTATCTTGGCGAGGGATTCTCACTGAATTGATGAAAGTTGACCTGCGGCTATGCGACAGTAGCATGCGCGACCGGCACCTTTGAATCCCCAAAATGAGAATTGACACTCTAGTGAATTTTCTACTCCAATTACACTTGAGATAAGTACACACAGGAAACGAGTCCCCCTTATGGCGCTGTTGCAGCCCAAATTAAACCTGAAGGTCTCGCAACGCCAGGTCCTCACTCCGGGCCTGATGCAGATGGTGAGCGTTCTTGCGCTTAACAATCTGGAATTGAAAGAGATGATCGATGCCGAACTGGTGGAGAATCCGGTTCTGGAGGAGATCGACGAATCGGTTCCGATGCTGGACGAGGTGGCGGGCCGCCAGGAGCGGGAGGAGCGCCAGGAGCGCGAGGACCGGCTTGATCATCTGGAGGGCGCAGCGGCAGAGCCGGCGGCTCCGCCCAAAGATCCCTTCAATGAGATCGATTTTGGTTCCTATTTTCAGGATTATCTTGACCCCGGCTATCGCACCCAGCCGGAGTTTGAGGAGAGCGACAAGCCTTCGTTTGAGAACTTTCTTTCGCAGCCGACTACTCTGACAGATCACCTGGCATGGCAGTTGGGTTCACTGAAGCTCGATCCCGGGCTAGAGCAGGCTGTGGAGTTCATCATTGGCAACCTAGACGAGAATGGCTACCTTGCCGCCAGCGATGAAGAGTTGGCAGAGGCTTTCCTGCAGTTTCCTAAGATTCACAATCTGGGCAAGGATGCTGCGATGGAGTTGGTGCGGCAAGCCATCGACTTGGTGCAACATCTTGACCCTGCGGGTGTTGGCGCGCGGGATCTGCGCGAGTGTCTGCTGATTCAAATTGCAGCCCAACAACATGAGTTTGCCCTGGTCTTTGCGCGTCATAGATCCGAGGTATCCGGGGATGACCCGCATCGCAGTATCCGCGCCGAGGCCGAGGCACATCTGGAAGAGCGGCGGCGCAGCATGGAGGTGGCGGCGCAGATTGTGGACCGGCACCTGCAACTGCTGCAGAAGCGCGACATGAAGGATCTGTCGCGGGCGGCCCAGGTGACCGTGGCGGAAGCGCACGCGGGGGTTGAGTTTATTCGCACCCTGGACCCGCGGCCAGGCCGGCTTTACAACCGCGAGCAGACGCGCCTGATTGAGCCCGACGTGGTGTTTGTAAAGCGCGGCGCCGAATGGGTGGTCAGCATGAACGAAGAAGAGCTGCCCAGTCTGCGTCTGAGCCAGCGCTACCGGCGGATGCTGGTGGCTGAAGGTACGGACAAAGAGGTCAAGGAATACGTCAAGGAGCGCTTTCGGTCGGCCATGCAATTGATGCGCAACATTGCCCAGCGCAAAAGCACCATTCTGCGCACATGCGAGGTGATTGTGCGTCGCCAGCAGGAGTTTCTGGAACTGGGGGTTGAGGCGCTGCGGCCCATGATGATCAAGGAAGTGGCTGAGGAAATCGGTGTTCATCCTTCTACGGTGAGCCGCGCAGTGGCCAACAAGTATGCTCACACGCCGCAGGGCGTGATCGAGCTGCGCTTTTTTTTCTCAGAGGGTTCCAACGGTCCGGAGGGCGCGGATACTCCGCTGCTGGTGCTGAAGCGGAAGGTCAGGAAGCTGATTGAAGATGAGGATCCGCGCCGCCCGTTGACTGACGACCATCTTGCAGCGATGCTGAAGGCGCAGGGCATTCAATTGACCCGTCGCACCGTGGCCAAGTACCGCGAAGACATGAATATACCCTCAACCCACCAGCGCCGTCGGCGCGACGGCTAGTGCCCCCGCGCGATGCGCAGGCGGAGGTTTGCAGTCCTTTCGGGTCGTGCTGCGTCGAATGGTGTTGCAGGTCTTCTTTATGAGAGTGCGCCAAGGTTCCGTATTCAAATATCACAAACTGCTGTCCGATTCGTGCATTTGAGGTGCGTCTACCATGCAGCGGGGAAATGCTATAGAATCCAGATTTCCCGGGCCGGGAAACCGGACGTGGAAGAACAAGGAGCGGAGGCTGACCATGGAAGTGGAGTTCACCGCCAGGCAAGTAAGGATCTCCAAGGCGCTGCGCGAGCAGGCTGAGGAGGGAATGGAACGCATCGCCCGCATTATGGGCAAGACCGCACATGCCAGCATCATGTTTCGCGCACAACGGCATATACAGATTGCAGAGCTGACCGTGAAAGGGCGGCAGCAGACCATCGTGGCTGCGGGCAAAGCCGATAGTCTTGAAGGCGCCCTGCGGGAGGCCATCGACCACGCATTGCACCAGGCACAGCGGTACCGCGACCGGCGTGTGGAGCGCAAGCGGCTGCCGATGGAGGAGAAGGTGATGACCGCACCTCCGGTGACCAGGGCCAAGACACGGGCGGTCGAGCCTGCGCAGAAGGCCACCGGGAACGGAAAGCTGGCGCAGAAGGGCGCTCGTGCCGCGATTGCGGTTCACTCGTTTCCAGCCAGCGCAGCGGTGGTGGAGCCGCACATTGTCAACAACGGAGAGGCGATTGCGCTGCGGCCCATGACGATCGAGGAAGCGGTGAAGGATACCGAGTTCCGCGACCGCGACCTGCTGATCTTTCACAATCCGTCGGGGGATTTGTATGTGCTGCATCGCCGGCGGGACGGCCAGATGGAATTGGTGGAGATTCCGTAGAGCGATTGAGGAGACTTCCAGGATGTAAAACAGGGAGTGCGGGTCACGGCTCGCACTCTCACTGTGTCTTCCGTGATTCAGTCATCCCATGATTGCCGATGTTCAGTGTAGGATGAGCGCATGATGCCTTTGCAAACGGCGTCTCGAAGGGGATCGAGGCGTTCCGCTGCCAACCCGCCCGGAAAGGTAAGCAAGCCCGGAAAGGAACTGGTCGTTGTGACCGGGATTTCCGGCTCAGGCAAGGCGTCGGCGCTGAAGGCTTTTGAGGACCTGGGCTACCATGCGGTAGACAACCTGCCGCTGGAACTTCTGATTGAGTTTGCCGGACTCGTGGGCAAGTCAAACGAAGTGGAGCGCGCGGCGATCGTAGTGGATGTGCGCGAAGGGCCGACGCTGGACCGGTTGCCGGAAATTCTGAAGCGTGTGAAGCAAGTTCTGCCCACGCGCGTGGTGTTCCTGGATGCGCAGGATGCGGTGCTGGTCCGGCGCTACTCCGAAACGCGCCGGCCGCACCCGCTGCGCCGGTCTGAGACGGTTTCGCGGTCGATTGTGGAAGAACGGCAGTTGCTGGACCCTATCCGCAACATGGCCGATACGCTCATCGACACGTCCAACTTTAATGTGCATGAGCTGCGAGCTCACATCCAATCGCGCTTCGGTCACGAGGAGCAGGCTAAACGGCTGCTGGTGTCGTGCCTCAGCTTCGGCTTCAAGAATGGCGTGCCGCTGGATGCGGATATGGTGTTTGATGTGCGCTTCCTGCCCAATCCTCACTTTGTGCCGGAGTTTCGCAAGAAGACGGGCAAAGACCCAAAGGTGGCGGCATTTGTGCGGGGCTTTCCGCAGACGGTAGAGTTTCTGGACAAGGTAACTGAACTTATGCTCTACCTTTTACCGCACTATGTGGAAGAAGGGAAGAGCTACCTGACCGTGGCCTTTGGCTGCACTGGCGGGCAGCACCGCAGCGTAATGATGGCTGAAGAGATGAGGAAACGCCTGAAGAAGGCCGGCTACCAGGTGAAGGCACTGCATCGCGATATACCGCGATAGTTTTCCACCGCAACCAAGTTACTCTTGTCTGTCCTCTTTGTACGCTAACTTAAGGGACAGAACACTCGTATAGGGCATTTGGCGTTACCGATTGCACAACGCATTCGCACACCTTGTCACTTGAGCGAAAGGCGCGTAATTAATTTTGGTAAGACGGCGCCTCGTAATTCATCGGATAACCTTCGCATAAAATTTCTACAGCTTGGCGAGCTTCTCAAATAGACTCAACTGCGATGGGTGCGAGTCTTTATATTGTCGTCGAGGGAGACGACCCAGGATTTGATATTTTCGTGAACGGCCACGCCGTGGCGCGTAACGAAGAGTCCCTTGAGCGGCTGGCTTCTACGCTGCACGTTAAACCGTTGCTGGATTTCTTTTCAGCGGACGAAAATTCAATGGCCTTATTGTTAGAGCAGGGAGCGGGCAATCCCGAGTGGACCCGCAATCTGCCTCAGCCACAGTGGTACGCGGCCCCGGATGGTCTGCATACGGTAACCACGCTGATTAATTTTCTGACGGCCAATTCAGCGGCCCTTGGCTCTGAAACATATCCAGTTCTGGCGGAACTCCGAGAATACGAGCGCGTACTGTACAAGACCGCGCAATACGGTTTGCGCTGGCATCTGGCTGCCAGTTGGCGCTGATCTTGGTGGCAATCGCTCAGTCTGCGACGGCGTCTTTTTCCTTGGGGGCGAAGACATTTCCCATGCGCTGGATCTCTGCGCCTACGCCTTGCAGCTTCGCTTCAAAGCGTTCATAGCCGCGGTCCATGTGGTACACGCGGTCGAGAATTGACTCGCCATCAGCGACCAGCGCTGCCAGCACCAGGGATGCTGAAGCTCTCAGGTCTGAGCACATCACGGCTGCTGCTGACAGGTTGGCGGGACCGCGCACGGTGGCCGAGCGGCCGTCCACCTTGATGTTGGCACCCATGCGCACCAGTTCCTGCACATGCATGAAGCGATTCTCGAAAATGTTTTCCTTGATCAGGCTCACGCCCTCGGCCTGCGTGGCCAGGGCCATGTACTGCGCCTGCATGTCGGTGGGGAAGCCTGGATACTCTTCCGTGGAGATGTCGGCGGCGAGAAGGCGCTCGCCGGGGCGTACACGCACGACGTCTGGGGCTAGAACGTCAATGCGGACGCCAGCCTCTTCGAGCTTGGAGATCACGGCGCGCAGATGCTCAGTGTTGCAATCCGCAACGGTCAGGTCGCCACGGGTAATGGCCCCGGCGATGAGGAAAGTGCCTGCCTCAATGCGGTCGGGATGGATGCGATAGTTCGCGCCGTGAAGGCTCGTGACGCCCTGCACCCGGATCGTGGATGTGCCGGCACCCTCAATTTTCGCTCCCATGGCGATGAGTAGAGCAGCGAGGTCACTCACCTCGGGTTCTCTCGCGCAGTTCTCCATGACGGTTTCGCCGTCAGCCAGCACGGCGGCCATGAGCAGGTCTTCCGTGCCGGTCACGGTAATCTTGTCAAAGGCCAAGTGCGCGCCCTTCAGCCGTGAAGCGCGTGCCTCCAGATAGCCGTGTTCCTGGACGATGGTCGCGCCCATCTTCTCCAGGCCCTTGATGTGCAGGTCAATGGGTCGCCCGCCAATGGCGCATCCACCCGGCATGGCCACGCGCGCCATGCCTGCTCTCGCCACCAACGGCCCGAGCACAAGGGAACTGGCCCGCATGGTTTTCACGATTTCGTATTTTGCGACGGGATCGGAGAGGGTGCGGCAACTGATGGTGGTGCGGTGCTGGTTGCTTCCGGTGCCCAGGTCGACCTGCGCTCCCATGGAGGCGAGCAGCCTGCGCTCGGTTTCAATGTCCCGCACCTGGGGGATATTCTCGAGTGTAATCTCGTCTTCAGTGAGAATGGCGGCAGCCATGCACGGCAGCGCCGAATTCTTGGCGCCCGACACCCGAATGGTGCCCACCAGCGGATTGCCTCCGCGAATGACAAATTTATCCATTGAAAGTGAATTGCTCCTAAACTTTCAGTTTAAATCCGAAGGCGCTGGGAGCCGGAAGGAATAGGGGCGGAATACTTGCTGCAATATTTTTGCTGTTTTGGCTTTTCTTGTGAGTGCAGACCGTGATCAGCCCGGTCTTTCAGGTCAGTCGTCCCACGCGGGCATCCGTGCTGGATGCCTGGGGAAACCTTACAGCTCCAGTACGTTGTCTTCTATTGCCAGGCGCACATTGCCGTCAGACTTTGCCAGGCGGCGCACGGCTTCTGGCTTGTCGACCCTGGCCTTGAGCATAACCAGAGCCACCGGCACGCTACGGCCCGCGCTCTTGATGGTCTGCACGGCAGTCTCGCGGTCGATCTTGCAGGCTCGCATCAGGATGCCGATGCCACGTTCGACGAGTTTCGAGTTCTGCATGTGCACGTTGACCATCAGGTTCTCGTACACATAGCCCAGACGCGTCATGGCGCCAGTTGTAATCATGTTCAGGACCATCTTCTGGGCGGAGCCGGCCTTCATGCGCGTTGATCCGGAGACGACTTCCGGGCCTACTTCAGCAACTATGGCAATGTTTGCCGCTTCGGCCAGCGGCGTTCCCTGGTTGCAGGTAACGGCGGCAGTAAAGGCTCCGCGTGCGCGGGCATAGGCCACGGCAGCTACAACATAGGGGGTCCGGCCTGAGGCGGAAAGCCCGACCACAACGTCCTTGCGCGTCGGACGACGGCGGGCGATATCGCGCTGACCCAGTTCCTCCGAGTCCTCGTTTACCTCAACCGCCGAGGCAAGTGCTTTGGGGCCGCCAGCCATGATGTACTGCACCTGTCCGGGAGCGGTGGAGTAAGTGGGCGGGCATTCTGAGGAGTCAAGAGCGGCGATGCGCCCGCTGGAACCTGCGCCAATATAGATCAACCGGCCACCGTCCCGGAGGCTACGGGCCACCTGGTCAATCACTTGGGCAATCTCAGGGATCGCTTTCTTAACTGCTGCCGCAATCTTGCTATCTTCGTGGTTGATGATGCGTGCGATTTCGATCGCAGATTTTGTGTCAAATCCCTGAGAAGCCTCATTTTGGCTCTCGGTCATCAACTTCTGGAGCAAGGATGCCGGATCTTTGCTTGCTCCCTCTCTTGGCTGTGTTTCGACCGTTTCCTGCATCGTTGAACTGCTTACCATCTAGAGATTCCCCAAGCTTCTATTGTAGTCGCAAATTGGGCAAGTCCAGCGAGAATTATCTCTTTGGAGTCTTCAAAAACGCACGGTTATTTGTGAGGCGAAAGCAGAGCAAGCCTGACAGCATCGTGAAAAGCGGGCCGGACCTCACGAATCAATTCGCTTTGCCGATCAGGCCAGGTGCGATTGGTTAGCAGCACCGCTGCCACAGCCGCTTTCAGATCGATCCACAGGGAGCATCCGCTGTAACCCAGGTGTCCTATGGAGTGCTGTGAAAAGTATTGCCCTGCCGAGGACTTCTTTGATGGGGTATCCCAGCCAAGCGCCCGCGAACTGCCGTGCGGCTCCTGGCGCTTGGCAAAAACCTCAATCGTTGCCGCTTCGAACAGGCTCTGCTTGCCGGCGCTGGCCTGAGGTTGCAGACCGTCAAGGATTGCCTGTGCAAAGCGCAAGATATCCGGTACGTTGGAAAACAGCCCGGCGTGCCCCCCTGCACCCTGCAGCAGCCATGCATGTTCATCCTGTACTTCACCCTGAATGCGACGGCGACGAAAAGTCGTGTCATTCTCGGTGGGCGGAATAAGTGACCTTATGCTTGCCGGCGGGCAGAATCCAGTGGCGCTGAGTCCGAGTGGTTCATACACTTCCCTCCGCACCCAGGCGGCCAGGTATTCGTGGGTCAGCAAATCAATCGCCTTGCCCAGGAGGATGAATCCCGGATCGGAGTACTCGGCACGCGTGCCCGGCTCAGCTTCTAGCGGGAGCCTCAGGCAGGCCCTGAGCAATGCCGCCGGAGTGGTTGCTGTGCGATACAGCGCCACGTAGCCGGGTAATCCGGAGTTGTGAGCCAGCAGATGCCGCAGCCTAACGTGACGCGCTCGCTCGCCAGAGGATCGTCCCACCACAAATCCCGGCAACAACTCGCCGAGTGGTGTATCTAGGTCTAATACGCCTCGCTGGTAGAGCAGCATTGCCGCCGCGGTTGTTGCCATAACCTTGGTGATGCTGGCCACGTCATACACCGTCAGCGCGGTCACGGCAGGAGCATCGTCGTCATAGGTGAAATGCCCCAGCGCGTCCTGCAGAACCACCTCGCCGCCCGCATACACACCAAAGGCGCAACCCGGAAAAGCACGTGCCGCAATTGCATCCGAGAGTACCTTGTACACGCGCACAAACCGTTCCTGCGCGTTGACTGAAGAGGCACCGGGCGAGTTGGGAGCGGTCTTCATCGTTGCTTAGAATCCTACCGCGAATGCGAGCTTTTCTGGGTACAGAGGGGTATTCTGGGTGCTCAAATGACTACAGGCTACCCTCATATGTACATCATGCGTCTATCTCTCTAAAGGAACTTTCGGAGAACGGGATGTGCCTGCTGAATTCAAGATGGAAGATCGCTGTCGTGCTCGGTCTCGTGGCTTGTGCTGCCAGCCCATCTACTGCACAGGCACCTGATGCACGTCTGTCAAGTTTCAGTACGCCTCTGGCAACAGCGACTGCCTCTGCCCAGGCGCTTGTGCCGCAAAAGAAGACTTACACCGTTCCGGCGGGCACTAAGGTGCTGCTCCAATTGCGCAGCGCCATCAATACCAAAAGCGCCAAGCCCGGCGATGGCGTCTACCTGGCCTCGACGTTCCCCGTTGTCGTGGGACACAGAGTCATGATTCCGGCGGGAGTCTACGTGCAGGGGGTGGTTGACCGGGTAACCCGAGCCGGTCGCCTTAAGGGCTGGGCGCAACTGGATATGCATTTCACCTCAATTATCTTTCCCAATGGCTCGGTAGCGGATATTCCCGGGGTTGTGAACAGCCTGCCCGGCGCAAGAAAGCAGTCAGTCAAGGATGATGGCGAGGGAACTATTGAACAGGCTAGCGACAAGGGGCGCAACGCAGGCAAGGTGGCTGAGGTCTCCGTACCGACCGGTGCAACGGTTGGTGCGATTGGAGGCCTTGAATCAGGCCATCCGATCGCAGGGGGCATTGCCGGCGTTGGTGCCGGACTGGCCGCGGCTGGCCTGGTTTCGCTGTTTACACGCGGCGCCGATGTCAATATTGAAACTGGAACACAGGTGGAGATGGTGCTGCAGCGGCCCCTGATATTGGAGGATGAAAATCTTTCTGCCGCTCCGGCTCCCGGCAGTAACCCGGCCATGGTTCCGGCTGCCAACCAGGCCGAGCCCGTTGAAAAACCCAAGCGCGCTCCTATTCTTTGCCCGCCTGGAGGACTTGGCTGCCAATAACCCGGAGTTTTGAATAAACTGAAATAGAGATGCAAACCCCCACCAAGGATTATTCGGTCCCGCAACCCGCCGCAGAGCCCAAGGCGTCTGACACCCAGACGGCAACCAGCCCCGTTCCGGCTCATTCCCCAAAAACTGGAGGCATCGGGCTATGGATGCGCGATCTTGTAGTCTCCGCTGCCATTTCCATGCTCATTATCACCTTCCTCTATCAGCCTGTTCGCGTGGAGGGCACAAGCATGTTGCCCCGGCTTGAGGACCACGATCGGCTGTTTATCAACAAGTTTGTCTATCACATAGAGTCTATCCAGCGCGGCGACATCGTGGTCTTCCACTACCCCCGCGACCCGGAAAAGAGCTACATCAAGCGCGTGATTGCGGTTCCTGGCGACCGGCTTTGGATCGACCGCGGTAGCGTCTGGCTCAACGGCCAGCGACAGCGTGAGAACTATGTCCCGACGAAATACCGTGACAACCGCTCAATGCCCGAGATGGTTGTGCCCGACGGCGAATATTTCATGATGGGCGACCATCGGTCCATCTCCTCCGATAGCCGCGAATTTGGACCGGTTGAGAGAGATTTGATCTATGGGAAAGCGGTCTTTGTCTATTGGCCGGCCAAGGATGCCGGGGTGGTGCGGTAAAGCCTGGATTTTCCACGCGGCCCCAAGCTGCAAAACCTGCTAAAATCGATTGAATCCACTCCCCGGAGACGCGATGCAGGCGATCCTGGCGCTCGAAGACGGGCGCATCTTCCGCGGCCACGGCTATGGCGCACCTGGCGAATGCCAGGGAGAAGTTGTTTTTAATACCTCGCTTACCGGTTACCAGGAAATTGCTACCGATCCTTCCTATGCCGGACAAATCGTCGTTCTCACCAATCCCCAGATAGGTAATTACGGCACCAACCAGGCAGATAACGAGGCGGCCAGACCCTATATCGAGGGTCTGATTGTGCGCGAGTTCTCGCCGATCAGTTCCAACTGGCGCTCCGAGCAGGTCACGGACGAGTACATGGAGAGGTACTCCGTTCCGGTGCTGGCCGAGATCGACACACGCGCGCTCGTTCGGCATCTGCGCACTCACGGGGTGATGCGCGGAGTAATTTCCACGGTCGAAAGCAATCCCGACGTTCTTGTGCAGAAAGCAAAGTCGATTCACAAGATGGATGGAACCGACCTGGCCCGCGTCGTTTCGACAAAAAGCGTTTACCAGTTTGATGCGAACGATCCCCGTAATCAGTCTGGGGATACGCTTCTGCCAATGGCGGGGGACCGCCCACTGTTGCATGTGGTGGCGTACGACTTCGGCATCAAGCAGAACATCCTCAGGATGCTCACGCGCGAAGGCTGCCGCATCACGGTGGTTCCGGCAGAGACGTCGGCTGAGGACGTGCTCGGGCTGAAGCCGGATGGCATCTTCCTCTCCAACGGCCCCGGCGATCCGGAACCGGTGGACTACGCAGTTCGCGCCATTCGCAAATTCATGGGCAAGGTTCCAGTCTTTGGAATCTGCCTTGGCCACCAGCTTACGGGTCTCGCACTGGGCGGGCGCACTTACAAGCTCAAGTTCGGCCATCACGGGGGCAATCACCCGGTGCGTAACAACGCCACGGGCAAGGTGGAGATCACGGCGCACAACCACAACTTCGCCGTGGACCCGGACTCCATCAATGCAAATGAGGTTGAGTTAACGCACGTGGACCTGAACGACCAGACGCTTGAAGGTCTGCGTCACAAGACGCTGCCGCTTTTCAGCGTCCAGTACCACCCGGAGGCCGCGCCCGGACCGCACGACTCGCACTATCTGTTCCGTGACTTCCGCAACCTGATGGAGGAGTGGAAGGGATGAAGAAGGCGGCAGACAAGAAATTGAACGTGAATGGACAGGGCGGGGCCGAGGCTCCGCTGTTTTTTGAGCTCAACTCAACGATGCAGTTGAGCAAAGGGCTCTGAAACAATACTGCACTCACAAGGCCACAGCAGAAGAATCTGAGCAACAAAAATAAAAGGGCGAAACATGCCACGCAGAAATGACATTCAGAAAATCATTGTGATCGGCTCGGGGCCGATTGTGATTGGGCAGTCGGCGGAGTTTGATTACTCCGGCACACAGGCTTGCAAGGCTCTCAAACAGGAGGGCTATGAGGTAGTGCTGGTGAATTCCAACCCGGCCACCATCATGACCGATCCGGAACTGGCCGACCGCACGTACATTGAGCCGCTCACGCGCGAATACGTCGAGGAGATCATCCGTCTTGAGACGGAGATGCTGCCTTCGGGTTCGGGCAAGTTCGCACTGTTGCCCACGGTTGGCGGACAGACGGCACTCAACCTGGCCGTCGATCTGGCTGATGCCGGAATCCTCGATCGCTACAACGTGGAACTGATTGGTGCGAAACTCGAAGCCATCAAGAAGGCCGAAGACCGTCTGCTTTTCAAAGATGCGATGATTCGCATCGGTCTCGATGTTTCCAAATCCGCGCTGGTAAATAATCTGCGCGATGGTCTGGAGTTTGCCAGCAAACTTGGCTTTCCGGTGCTCATTCGCCCCAGCTTCACTCTCGGCGGCTCTGGTGGGGGCATCGCATACAACCGCGAAGAGCTGATGGAAATTCTGGCACGCGGCCTGGACCTGTCGCCGGTTCATGAGTGCCTCATCGAAGAGAGCGTGCTGGGCTGGAAAGAGTATGAACTGGAGGTGATGCGCGACCTCGCGGACAACGTCATCATCATCTGCTCCATTGAGAACTTCGACCCGATGGGTGTGCACACCGGTGACTCCATCACCGTAGCCCCGGCTCAGACGCTCACCGATCGCGAGTACCAGAAGATGCGTGACGCTGCCATTGCCGTGATGCGCGAGATTGGTGTTGAGACCGGTGGCTCCAATGTACAGTTTGCTGTCAATCCAGCGAACGGTCGTATGACTGTGATTGAGATGAACCCCCGCGTTTCGCGCTCCTCTGCGCTGGCATCCAAGGCCACTGGCTTCCCGATTGCGAAGATTGCGGCGAAGCTCGCGGTTGGTTACACGCTTGATGAAATACCCAACGACATTACGCGCAAGACGCCTGCTTGCTTTGAGCCGACAATTGACTATGTCGTAGTCAAGATTCCCAAGTGGCAGTTTGAGAAGTTTCCAGGCGCGGATGACACGCTGGGCCCGCAGATGAAGTCAGTGGGCGAAGTGATGGCCATGGGTCGCACCTTCAAAGAAGCACTTATGAAAGCGTGGCGCGCGCTGGAAACAGGCAAGAAGACCGGTGCGGAAGTGCTGGAGCCGCGCCGCCTGACGCAGATGCTTGTGACGCCGCGGCCAGAGCGGCTGGGGTACATACGCTTCGCCTTCGAGCGCGGACTCAGCGTTCGCGAAGTGGCGCGCCTGACGGGCATGGACCCCTGGTTCCTGCACCAGATTCGCGAAGTCACCATTGCGCAGGTCAGCATCGGGAAGACCACGCCCGATACGATTTCCAGCGAGGAGTTGCGCGACCTGAAGCGCCTTGGACTTAGCGATGAACGTATCGCCACCGAGTGGAAGCTCGAAGGCCATAGCGGAGTCCAGCGCGTGCGGGAACTGCGTGAAGGCAAGGGGATCAGGCCCGTCTTCAAACTGGTGGATACATGCGCAGCCGAGTTCGAGTCGATGACGCCTTACCTCTACTCGACCTACGATGAAGAGGACGAAGCGCCACCGACGCAGACACCGAAGATCATCATCCTCGGCTCTGGGCCGAACCGCATCGGACAGGGCATCGAGTTTGACTACTGCTGCTGCCACGCTGCTTTTGCTCTCAAAGACGACGGCTATGAGACCGTCATGGTGAACTGCAATCCCGAGACGGTTTCGACCGACTACGACACCAGCGACCGGCTTTACTTTGAGCCGCTTACGCTTGAAGATGTGCTTGCCGTATACAATCACGAGGCGCAATCCGGCGCAACGATCGGCATGATCGTGCAGTTCGGCGGGCAGACTCCGCTGAACCTGGCGCAGCGGCTGCGCGCAGCCGGCGTGCCCATCATCGGCACATCACCTGAATCGATTGATCTTGCCGAGGATCGCAAGCGATTCGGCAAGCTCCTCGAAGAACTGAAGATTCCGCAGCCTGCGGGCGGCACGGCGACCAGTGTGGAAGAAGCTTTGGCTGTTGGCGCGCGTATCGGGTACCCCGTGCTGGTGCGGCCCAGCTATGTTCTCGGTGGCCGCGCCATGGTCATCGCATACGATGCCGAAGCAGTTGCACGCTATATGCGTGAAGCTGTCGAATACTCACAGGAACGGCCAGTGCTTGTTGATCACTTCCTTGAAAATGCCGTCGAGGTCGATGTCGACGCACTCTGCGACTCTGAAGATGTCATCATTGCCGGCATCATGCAGCACATCGAGGAGGCGGGCATTCACTCCGGCGACTCCTCCTGCGTACTGCCGGCCGTGGACATTCGCGAAGAGACGCTGGATACTCTGCGCACCTACACGCGGAAACTCGCTCTTGCGCTCAAAGTTGTCGGTCTGGTCAACCTGCAGTTTGCCATCCAGCGTGACGCCGCGGGCAATGACAATGTTTATGTCATCGAGGTAAACCCTCGCGCCTCGCGAACAGTTCCTTATGTCTCAAAAGCGACGGGCATTCCTCTGGCGAAGATTGCAGCGCGGCTGATGACCGGCCGCAAGTTGCGGGAGTTGCTCCCGGCCCAGCTCGCGGCAGGCGAGGATCTGCAGACCGGCACGCATTACTACGTCAAGTCGCCGGTCTTTCCCTGGTCGAAGTTTGCTGGCGTAGATACCGTTCTTGGGCCGGAAATGAAGTCTACCGGCGAAGTGATGGGTGTGGCTGCGAGCTTTGGCGAGGCCTTTGCCAAGGCGCAGCTTTCAGCCGGCCAGCTTCTGCCGATCAAAGGCACGGTTTTCTTCAGCGTCAACGATCACGACAAACCTGCCGCCATCGAACTCGCCCGCCGCTACGTTCATCTTGGTTTCCACATCGTTGCCACGGAAGGCACAGCTAATGTGCTGGAGCGTGCAGGGCTTGTGGTGGAGCGGGTTTTCAAGGTCAAAGAGGGCCGTCCCAATGTTGTGGATCTGATTAAAGGCGACCGCATTCAGCTCATCATCAACACGCCGCGCGGGCAGGATACCTTTTTCGACGAGAAGGCCATTCGCCGTGCTGCCGTGTTGGCGCGTGTTCCTACCATCACGACCATCGCTGCGGCCCAGGCTGCTGCGGAGGGCATTGCGGCGATGCAGGAGCACCACACAACGGTTTACGCATTGCAACATCTGCACGCCACAAGCGGAGCATGAGCGGAGTGCTAGGGCGGCTGCCGCTGATGCCTCCGTAGTTCTACAATAGATTCATGTTGATTGAAGGGGTATTTGCCGCCGTCACCACGCCGTTCTATGCGGATGAGCGTGTCTATTTCCGCAAACTCGAAGCCAACATCGTGCGTTACTCTCGCAGTCTGCTCGCAGGCATGGTGGTTCTGGGCTCCACGGGTGAGGCCATTGCACTGGACGACGCAGAGACATGCGACGTACTGCGCGTTGCCGCGGATGCAGCGGCTCCTGAAAAGGTTTTGATTGCAGGCGTGGGGCGCGAAAGCGTTAGTTCTACCTGTAAGCTGGCTGATGCGGCTGCTCGCTATCAATACGACGCGGTGCTGGTTCGCACGCCCGTGTATTATGCGAGCCAGATGTCGCCGCAGGCGGTGCTCAATTACTTCCGAAGCGTGGCAGACCGCTCGCCCCTGCCAGTGCTGCTCTACAACATTCCCCGCTGCGTTCCGTACGACATCCCAGTGGAACTGGTTGCTGAGATGGCTCAGCACCCGAACATCATTGGTATCAAGGACTCGAGCGGCAGTATAGATAAAATCCGCGCGCTGATCTCTGCCACGCGCACGGCGCCACGCAGGACAGTCCCCGTCACTCCTATCTTTGAGGCGGTCACGACGCGCATGTTAACGCCTGCCGCGGAGCAGAGCTCTACATTTGTCTCGGTTGGCTCCCTATCCGGAGGCACTGCGCTCGCGACAGCAGCGCCGCCGAAGACGCGCACCAAGGAAGTCGGCTTCCAGGTACTCACGGGTTCAGCATCCTCAGTACTTGATTCGCTCGAGGCCGGTGCATCAGGCGCAATTCTTGGTCTCGCCGCCTGTGTGCCGCAGGCCTGCCAGGAAGTTTATTTCGCATGGAAGGATCACGACCTGAAACTGGCAAAGGAGAAGCAGTTGCGCCTCGTCGGTGCAAACCAACGCATCGTGACAGAACTTGGAATCAGTGGCGTAAAGTACGCCTGCGATTTTAACGGCTACTACGGCGGTCACGCACGTCTGCCGCTGCTTCCTGTTACATCTAAGGAAAAAATAGAGATAGAAGAGTTGCTTGCGACGATTCGTAATTAAGACAGGCCTTGCGACTCCTGCCTTGAGCTCGATGCTTCAAGCTGCTCCACAACGCCGAAGAATCTCGCTGCCATGCGGGGATTCGCTCATAAGAAAAATCAGCGGAAGAACCTACTCGGGGGGACGCCTCCCAACTCGTCCCCTAGCCTCCAGAAAGCATTACTGATTGTTGAGGAGGTAGAATCCCGGCTGGCCGTTCAAGGTTCCGCCGACGTATATTTTGGTTCCGTCAGTAGAAACGAGGATGCCGCCTGGCATGAATCCTACAGGCAGAGTGCTGGGCGATGTGAGCGACGTTGCCGTAAAGGTCTTCATGTCGAATGACTGCATTGTCGTAACGCCCTTCGTGAGGTCCACGGAAGCGACAATGACAGCTCCATGTGTCTCATCCTTCGCGATGAGGATCGGGGTACCAGTGAGGGTACTCTGATGATCGACGTGAAGAGTGTTCGTGGAATCCACGTTCCAGAAGACGAGCGACTTGTCGTAGACCGAGAGGAACGCACCCGTTCCAGCGGCGGGACCCGATCCAAGCATCTGGACCATCCATCCGCCACCAACGTTCAAGGTTGCCGTCGCGACCGCGGAAGCTTGAGTCACGCCGGCAAGTGTCAGATGGCTATCTTGAACGAGCTGATTGTTGAACAACTGCAGGGCGGTGTCTTGCTTGGAATAGACGACGACCGCGTCGCTGCTGTTCACGGTTGCCGCGTCCATCGTCCAGGGCTGGTTGCCGGCGGAGACGGATGTCAGCGCAGTGCATCCTTGTGAGATATTGCACTGCCCGATTTTTCCTGCCGACGGTTGTGTGACATAGCCATAGCCGCTCTGAGCGGTAACGGCCATGAGGCCGGTAGCCGCCAATGAACCGGGCAATCCCGAAGAGGTATAGACAAGCAGGTTTTGTCCGTTCTCATCCGCGAAGATATCGCCCGTTTGATTGTCTGTGGCAATCGAATAATTATTCGCCGTGCTGTTGCTCAACGCGCCCTTGTTTGTCCCGTCGACGGTTGAATACTCCTGAATCTGGAATGGCAACCCTGCAGCTAAGTACACAAGGGAACCGTTACTGCTGAGAGCCAGCGCATTCTGATCGCTCGTAATCGCGACCCAGAGTTCGTTGGACTGTGAGGTACCATCAGCGGAAGCTACGGTGATTTCAGCCCAATTGGGCATGAAATACTGCGTGCTGAAGCTGAGATTCAAGGTGAAGCCCCCGGCCGTGACCATGGTACTGTCTACCGTGATGGTGCTGGACTTCCCGAATTGCGTGCCGGTTATAACATCACCCACCTCAATGCCGGTTGCATAGATTGACATGCCAACTACGGCTCCAACTCCCAAATTGAAATCTGAGATCACCTGGTGCGCGGTCGATATCGTAATCACCCGCTGGGTTACGGAAACGGTTGCGCTCGCGGACTTGGTTGTGTCTGCAACGCTTGTTGCCGTGACGGTGACATTGGTTCCTGCCGCGACTCCCACAAGAGACAAAAGTCCTGAAGTGGAGATCGTGCCGGCGGATGTCGTCCAGGTGACCGCAGTATTAGAGCCTCCGGTTACGGTCGCGGTAAATTGTTCGGTGCCGCCCGAGGCAACGGATGCCGAAGTTGGGGAAATGGTGACGCTGATGCCAGAGGCCGAAGCTGATACCGTTATGCTCGTGGTTCCGGATTTGGTGGTATCTTGCGTGCTGGTTGCGGTGATCGTGACCGTTGCCGCGCTTGAGGGCGCCGTGAAGACACCTGCGCTCGTGATCGAACCGGCGGATGCCGACCAAGTGACCGAAGAACTGTAGCTTCCGGTGCCTGACACTGCAGCCGTACAAGTTGCCGTTCCCTGAACGGCAACAGAATTAGGCGTGCAGGAAGGACTTACGGATGTAATGGTGGGCGATGTGACGCCGCTTCCGCTGTTGCCCCCGCCACAGCCAGCCAACAGGAGGAATCCAGCAAAACCTAATGTAAATCCGACTACCCTTCTCATACCTTACCTCATTCAAGTCAATCGTAGCTCGGGAAGTCAGCTAGGGGTCTTTTACCACGTCATGATGAGTTCGCGCAACGCGCATTCCTCCAGCGGAGCGGTACTTTAGTTTTGCCAAATCTATCGTGGGCCAGGTTGGTTCTTCGTTCTTTTTGCACAAGGAAGGCAGCGTGCGGAACTCCCTGATAGACTTCCGCATCAGTCTGCCACCGTGGTGTTCTGCGCGGCTTTTCCTCCGGAGCTAAATTCGCGGTCTTTTCCCTTGCGATGGAAAGAAGTCGCAGGGGGCGCTGGTCGCTCGTGAGGGGAGAACTACTTGGTGACGATGGGCTTCACACTGCCGCAGTCAGCGTTTTTGAAGACAGATGTGCTTTCCACCGTCCACTCGAAGGGTTGGGAATTCTGCCCCATCTGCATGGTTCCGATGAAGTGCACCTTGCTCGTCGAGTGAGCATCGTCGGTCCACGAGGCCTGGATGTCTCCCTTGCCGGTGACGTGGCCGGTGCAGATCATTTCAGCGGTCATGCCGGTCGCTTTCTTGACGATGTTCGTTACCTGGCAATCGCCGTGCATCTGCGGGGGCGTAGTGCCATACTTGTCGATCTGCTCCTGCGTGACGCAGATCTGCGTGGTGTGCGGGCCACCCATGGGCCCCATGCCAGATGGGAAGGGGGATTGCTGCCACGTCATTGTGGAAGTGACTTCCCACAGGCCAGCCTTGCGGCCTTGTGCCCATGCAAACACCGCCAGAAGCAATACACAAACAACCGCCGCATACACGCCGCGATGAATACGCATCTCTCCTCCTTGTGGACCAGCGATGACTGTGCGCCCCACCCACTTTACTCTCTTCGGACTTTGGCGAAAAGGCGGAAGTTTGCCTTTGCAAGCCGTCAATTTTTCCTGCGCGCAGCCCGGTGTCCTAACTCCAATAAGGCGTTGGCGACGCGGCCGGCCTCGTGGCGCACGACGTTGTCTTCGAGCGCGAAGCTGCCAGTTATACAGCGCACCCCCAGAGCCTCAATACGCTCGACGTCCGCCACAATGGGCGAGGCATTTTCGGTTGCATAGCGGGTCAGCGTGTCGGGCGAGAAAGGTGCTGTATTCACGATGGCGTAGTCGAATACTGATGCGCGGGCGTGTTCGTAGATGCGCTCGATATGTTCGGAAGCGGACAGGCCGAGGCTCTCATTGGCCTGGGTCATGAGGTTGCAGATGAAGACACGTATGCCGTGGGCGTTGGCGAGCGCGGAGGGGATTCCCTGGACGAGCAGGTTAGTGATGAGCGAGGTGTAGAGGGAGCCGGGGCCGACGGAGATGAGGTCTGCACGCTCGATGGCATTCAGGGTTTCAGGCAGGGCCGCGGCGTCGGGCGGGTCCAGCGTGAGCTCGGCAATGCGCTGGCGGCTGGCTGTGATGCTGGTTTCGCCGCGAACGAACGAGCCGTCGTCCATGCGGGCGACGAGAGTGGCATTGGCGGTGGTGACGGGGTAGATGCGGCCACGGGTGGCGAGGATCTTGGAGGCGAGCTGAATGGCATGGGCGAAGTCGCCGGTAATCTCAGTGAGCGCGGCGACGAACAGGTTGCCGAAGTTGTGGCCCTCGAGCGCATCGCCGGAGCGGAAGCGGTGGGCGAAGAGCCTGGCGAGGACATCTTCCTCCTCACTGAGCGCGACCATGCAGTTGCGCAAGTCGCCTGGCGGGAGCATGTTGAAGTCTTTGCGGAGACGGCCGGAAGAGCCGCCGTCGTCCGTGACGGTGACTACGGCGGCGAGGTCGGCAATCTGGGCCTGCTCGGTGCTGGGGAGGCCGGGGACGCTTACGTGGCGTCGCAGACCGCGCAGGAGCGTGGAAAGGCCCGTCCCGCCACCAATAGCCACCACTCGCAGCTGCGAGGTGGCGGCTAAGGTTACAGCAGCGTCGGGAGATGCAAGATTAGCGACCGGGTTCAATGGAGTAGCTTTTCACGGTACAAAGTTCACATTACACCTTATGGAACTTCAGGATACAGCAACTCAGTAAACCGAGGGTCATCAAACATGCTCTGGAAGTCGTTGTCGGAGCGAGCCTGTAGCCGGTTTCTCGGATTCAGCTCAATCGCGCGGGCAAGGTTGTCGAGGCAATTTTGTGCGCGTCCAGTGATGGAGTCCAGCACCGCCAGCCCGTAATGGGCGTAGTCAGCCTCTGGATAGTCGGCCAAAATGCTTCTGAGCTGTTCGGCTGCCTCCTCGAAGTCGCCAGCATTCAATTGTGAGACGGCATAGTCATAGCGCTCCTCGGGTGTGAGGAATGCGAGGCCGTCGTGGTTCATTTGGCGCTGGCAGGTCTGTATATACATTCTGCAGCGTTCCACGATCTCAAACGGGGCGGAAGGAAGCAGCTTTTCAAAGGCGGCCATCGCCTTCTCATACTTGCCCTGCTGCACCAGTTGTACGGCGGCCTGGTAATGCTGGAATATGGGCCCCGTAGCCGTGGAGGAGTGGCTGCCGGGCTTGGCAGCCAATGAGGGAGTTTTCTTGCGGCCTGCGGCCGCGGATCGGACCTCTTGCGTCATGGATTCGCCGTGGGCGCGTCCTCGTGGAGCAGGGTTGAGCCGGGGAAACTTCGGCCAGAGCCATGCGCCTGAGTATTGCGCTGCATGAGCCACTTTTATACGCAGAACCCCGGCGCACGTCAATGGGCAGCCTCTGACGGTGGGGTCAAGAGGCGGGCTCGTCGAGCAGATTGCGATAGATAGCGGGGTTGAGCGAGGGGTCGTTGTACATCTTCAACTGGCGGTAAAGCTTGAATTGGCGCGTTCCCGCAAGGACTTCGCGCCAGAGGGCATCGAGGCAGGCGGCCAGATCTGCTCGTTGCTCCTCGAGGACGGCGAGGCGGCTGCGGTTGCGCTCTGCATGACCGCTGGGTGCGCCTGCGCGTTCGGACTCTTCACGGGTGTGGAAGATTTTGAGGGCCAAAATGGACAGGCGGTCAATCATGAGGCCGGGCGATTCGGAGTGAAGCGGTGCGTTGGGCGAGGGTAGGCTCAGGGGCGCAAGCCAATCGAGGAGGGTGCGGTCGAGTTGCTCGGCCAGGTCATTACGCAACTGGTTGGTGCGGTCGATACGGCGCTTCACGTCTGCGAGGCGGGCATCCGTCGCGCCGGGAGCGCGTGCTTCATCTTCGATGTGCCAGAGATCGAAGTTGGCGCGGTGCTGGAGGGCAACTCTGTGGAGGAACTCAGACGGGGATTCGGTGGCGAGCGCATAGGCTTCTGTGGACTCAGAATCAAGGTGCCAGGCGCGGGTCAAATGGCTGTGCAGGCTGACGATCGCGTTTGCCGAGAGCATTCGGTAGCAGTCCTCTGGGAGCCGGAAGGCTGGAGTGGTGCAGCGTCTATGTTAGAACTATCGTCATCTGAGGTCTACAGTCGAGCGCAATGCGTGACGTTAGAATTTCATTTGGGAGCAAGCATGGAGAAGAAGTGGCAGTACCCGCATCGGCGCTGGAATCCGCTGCGACAGTCGTGGGTGATGGTTTCTCCGCACCGTACGCAGCGGCCGTGGCAGGGCGAAGTGGCGCAGAAGGCGCTGCCCAGCGGCGTTGCCTACGATGCTGAATGCTATCTGTGCCCTGGAAACAAGCGGGCAGGTGGCGCGGTGAATCCGGCGTATGAGTCGATTTTCACATTTGTAAACGATTACGCCGCGTTGTTGCCGGATGCACCGGTGTCGCACGAGTCTCCGGGCTCGCCGATGCTGGTGGCCGAGCCTGCGCGCGGCTTGTGCAAGGTGCTGTGTTTTCATCCCGACCACAGCCTGACGCTGGCGCGGATGACACAGGCGGAGATTCGCCGGGTGGTGGATGCCTGGACGCATGAGTATGCAGAGCTGGGCGGGCTGGACTGGATCAGGTACGTGCAGATTTTTGAGAATCGCGGGGCGATGATGGGCGCCAGCAATCCACACCCGCACGGACAGATATGGTCCACCGGCTTTGTTCCAGACGAGCCGGCGGCCGAGACGGCTGCGCAGCGCGAGCACCTGGCAAGCACGGGGCGTTGCCTGCTGTGCGACTACGTTGCCACAGAGCGCGCTGCGCAGGAGCGTGTGATTTTTGAGAATGATCATTTTGCAGCGTTGGTGCCGTGGTGGGCGGTATGGCCGTTTGAAGTGTTGCTGGTGAGCAAGCGCCACCTGGGCGCGATGCCGGAGCTGAATGGGGATGAGCGCGACGGGCTGGCAGATTCGCTGAAACGGCTGACAACGCGCTTCGACAATCTGTTTGAGACGAGCTTTCCCTATACGATGGGCTTTCACCAGACGCCGACGGACGGAGACGCGCACCCGGAGTGGCACTTCCACGCGCATTTTTATCCGCCGCTGCTCAGATCGGCGACGGTGCGCAAGTTCATGGTGGGATTTGAAATGCTGGGGATGCCGCAGAGGGACATTACGCCTGAGGATGCGGCGCAGCGGCTGCGCGGCTGCTCAGAGGAACACTTCTGGCCGCGCGGCTAAGCGCGCGCCTATAGACCGGCAGCAGCGGGTTTGCGGGCGCGGATGTGCAGGAAGAGCGGTGCGATGCGGGTGTCGGCGATGACGGGTTCAGCTGCGGCCTGTTCGGCGGTGGCGCAAGGCTCGCTCAATTGCTCGATCGAGAATCCCGCATTGCAGATGCTCTGCACCCATGCGCTGAGCGTGCGATGGAAACGGGGCACGCGGAACGGGGCGACGTGCTGGCGCTCCTCGGCAGGCAGCGTGGAGAACCACCAAGTTTCCACTTTACCTTGATCGCTGTCAAAGTAGCCTCCAATCTCGATGGCACGCACTGCGCCGTCGGCCTCGCGCAATACCTTGCGGTAGGGCGGCACGAAGCATGGGTGCAGGATGGAGAATTGCAGAAAGCCGCCGTCGCGCAGGACGCGATGGGCTTCCTGCAAGGCGCGGGTGTGATCGCTCATGTCCATGAGGGACATGAACGCGGTCGCGAAGTCGAACGAGTCAGGGGAGAAGGGAAGCGTCATACCATCCGCCACTTGATAGGTGATGCCGAGTGGGTCGGCATCTTCAGTGGCCTGCGCGTAGCGGATGAAGGTGGGCGCGATGTCGATGGCGCTCATGCGTGCGCCGCGCCGCGCAAGCTGGCGAGTGTTTGTACCTTCGCCACAGCCGATGTCGAGCCCCGCCAGGCCACGGACAGGAGGAAGCATGGCGAGGAAGGCGGGTGTGTTCAGGGTGTCGCGGTAGACGTCAAATCCTGCGCGGACATGGTTTGTCCAAGTCTCGGCGTTGGCTTCCCACAAGGTGGCGGGATCAGTCAGATCCATTGCTTGCCTCGTCGTGCCCAGGCGCATGCAACTCTTGCGGATTGTGGGGCGTGGGCTTGGAGAGGTTGGCGGGTAAATGGGTGGTGAGCTCGCTGGGATTCGAACCCAGGACCCACGCCTTAAAAGGGCGTTATTAATGGCTTTGCATTGAGCTGCACGCGGTTGCAGAAAGCTGCAAATCGTCAGTATTCATGCGGTTTGTCGTTCTTCATTTAGCGCAGAGCCGTTGCAGCGAGTTGCACGGAATACGGCTCTCGTGTATCACATATGTATCACAGTTGGTCGGGTAGAAGACAAGGCAAAAAGCGCCAAGAGGACCTTCGCCCGTGGGAGAACACCACCACCAGCCTGTGATACAGGAGTGTGATACATGGCCCGGAAACCTGCACCCGTAAGCGGAGTATATGAAAGAATCCCTGGCGGCGACATCTGGTCCGCCCGAATCCGGGTCAATGGGAAGTTGGTCCGAAAGAGCTTCGGGCGAGGGCCGAAGGGACGGGCCGACGCAATTGCCTGGGTGGAGAAGGCGCGGACGATCAGGCGTACAGGAGAGGGCGTGTTGCCGGCGACTGCCAAGCGGCCTGTTCTGACTACCGCCGAGGTCGCTGTCCTCGGTGACGCCAATGCAATGACCATTGCAAAGCTATGCGATGAGTTCGAACGGTATGTGAAGGCCCACCCTGAGGAGTACCGGGACCAGACGAACCCGCCAAAGAGAATCGCCGAAATCAAGGCGATGTTCGGCGACCGCGACGCGACAAAGCTGAAGTCATCGGAGATTGAGGACTGGCTCGACGAGATTCAGGAAGAGCGGGATCTGGCCAATGCGACCATCAACAAAATGCGCGGCACTTTTTCCATGGTCTTCAAGCATGGAAAGCGGAAGGACCTCGTCAATGTGAATCCAGCGGCAGATGTCCCTCTCCGCGATGTGGGCGAAGGGATCGTCGAGCGTTTCCTCGGCGCCGATGAGGAGAAACGGCTACGAAAAGTCCTACAGCAGAAAATTGATTCCCACGATCCCATCAAGCAGCCTGAACTGCGCAAGCAGGCGATTCACAGGCTCTTGGAGTTCGAGGTGTCCCTGAAGTCCGGGATGCGCAGGTCAGAGCAATACAACCTGCGGTGGGGTGACGTCGATTTTGAGCGGCGCATTATGCGCCTCCGAAAGACCAAGAATGGAAAGCCGCGCAATGCATTCATCATCGATGACGCGGCAAAGGCGCTAAAGCAGTTGCGCGAACTTGACCTCGAACGCAGGGACCGGTCCAGGAACCAGCCGAACAAGTCGCCGCAGGATGTGGTGTTTGCCAAAGCTGACAACAAAAAGTGGTGGCAGGCCGCACTGGACGAAGCAAAGATTACGAATTACCGGTGGCATGATAACCGGCATACCTTTTGCTCACGGCTTGTGCAGGCCGGTGTACATCTGAAGGTGGTCCAAGAAGCTGCGGGTCATGCTTCAATCGCTTCGACCATGCGCTATGCGCATTTCGCGCCGTCGCAAGTCGTGGATGCGATGGCTGTCCTTAATGCGAAGCGGTGACCCCTCTGCACCATACGATCAAGAAGGGCAAAATCATGGGCCCTGGCGCTGTACTCCGCCGCTGGGCCGAGTCTCCTATCTCTTAGCAGTTGCAGCGTCCATATAATATGTTATATATTCGATTCAGTCATGAAGGATCGCAGCGAACGTCAGCAAGCGAAGATCGAGTGGGAGGGCGACTCAAAGGAGGTTCTGAGCAGCTTCCCTCATGATGTGAAGGCGACACTGGGATTCTCGTTGCGGCAGATTCAGAATGGGAATGGCCCTCGCTGCTCGCACCGCCCCATGACCTCGGTCGGGAAGGGCGTGTGGGAACTGAAAGACGGTGACGAACGGACGTGGTATCGACTCATGTACCTGACGCGGATCGGCGACACCATTCACGTCCTGCACTGCTTTGAGAAGGACAGCAGGAGAACAGACAGGCGTGATCTGGAGGTGGCGAAAGCCAGGTTGAAAGAAATCCGCCAAAGACTGCTTGATACGAAATAAAGACATCGACCAACGGAGT
>JAJXZL010000021.1 GCA_021780075.1 Acidobacteriota bacterium | reverse complement strand
ATACTTAACGGCGTGAGCGTTGAACGCGCGTAAGAGTTCTTTCAGATTTCCGGGCATCATCGGCCGGCACTCCTTTAAAGGCGGCGGCAAAGGCGTAGGCAGCTTCACTGGCATCCCAAACAGCAGAAAGCCGCGCCCCGACAGGCTGGCTCTGCCAGTAGCGATATGTCTGCACCTGCTGCTCTTTGAAGTCAACCACTCTGCGGATTGTCTTGTCGATGTTCATGGTTTGCTCAACGATCTGTGCCGGGCATCCCGGATCTCAAACTCAGCGCTGTTCGAGATCCGAGGTGCATATTGAGTCGCCGCTCCTACTGCAGCAACGTGGGCTGCTCGTCGTCCTTGCCGTTGAGTTCCTCGGGCGGGATGATGACGGCGGCTGCGACCTTGTCATCGTCGTCGAGGTTGAGCAGGCGCACGCCCTGGGTGGCGCGACCTGCGGCGCGGATGCTCTTGGTATCGATGCGGATGATTTTGCCGAACTGGCTGATGACCATGAGCTCTGAGTTTTCATCGACAAGCTGGATGGTGTTGACCTTGCCGATGCGCGGGGTGACGGCCATGTTTTTGACGCCCTTGCCGCCGCGCGATTGGAGGCGGTATTCGTCCACATCGGTGCGCTTGCCAAAGCCATTCTCAGTGACGGCGAGGATGCGGTAGGCGCCGGGCTCGTGCTCCTTGGGCGTGATCGCAGTGCCGACCACGAAGTCACCCTTGCCGAGGTCAATGCCGCGGACGCCGTAGGCCGGGCGGCCCATGGAGCGCACATCGGCCTCGTCGAAGCGAATGGCCATGCCGAGGTGGGTGGCGAGAAAGACGATCTGCGAGCCGTCGGTGATGCGGGCGGCAACGAGTTCGTCTTCCTTGTCAATGCCGATGGCGATGATGCCGCGGGCCATGACGTTGCTGAAGTCCTTGAGCGGCGTCTTCTTGACTGTGCCCTGGCGCGTGGCGAAGAAGATGAACTTGCCTTCTTCCTCGAGGTCGCGGACGGGGAGGATGGCGCGGACATTTTCGCCGGGCTGGAGGCTGAGCAGGCTCTGCATGCTCTTGCCCTTGCCGGCGGCGCCCACGTCGGGAATCTCATAGACCTTGAGCCAGTAGACGCGGCCAGTGTTGGTGAAGCAGAGCAGATACGCGTGGGTTGAGTCCACGATGAGCTGCGCGACAAAGTCCTCTTCGCGCGTCTTCATGCCCATGCGTCCGGTGCCGCCTCGGCGCTGCTGGCGATAGATGGAGATGGGCGTGCGCTTGAGGTAGCCCTGATGGCTGACGGTGACGGCGACCTGCTCGTCGGCGATGAGGTCTTCAAGCTGAAGTTCAGCGGACTCGTCGATGATCTGCGTGCGGCGCGCGTCTCCGTACTTGTCGCGGACATCTTCAAGCTCCTTGACGATGACGGCGCGCAGCTTTTTCTCGCTGGCGAGAATCTCTTCGTACTCGGCGATCTTTTTGCGGATCTCGTTCAGCTCGTTCAGGATTTCATCGACGGAAAGCTGGGTGAGGCGATAGAGCTGCAGTTCGAGGATTGCGTCAACCTGGCGGAGCGTGAGGCCCTTTTCTTCGTGCGGCTGGCGCTGGCGGTCGAGATTGATGACAATCTCAGTTCCCTTGCCCGATGCGTACAGATTTTCGCGGGCCTCGGCGCGTGAACCGGATGCGCGGATGATGCGAATGACGGTGTCGAGGTTGTCGAGGGCAATCTTGTAGCCCTCGAGGATGTGCTCGCGCTCGCGGGCCTTGCGCAGCAGGAAAACGGTGCGGCGCTGGACGACATCGACGCGGTGATCGATGAAAGCACGGATGGCCTGATCGAGCCCCAGCTCACGCGGCTGGCCGTTGAGCACGGCCAGGAAGATCATGGAGAAGCTTTCCTGCATCTGCGTGTGCTTGTAAAGCTGGTTGAGCACAATCTCAGGCTGCGCGCCGCGCTTGAGCTCGATGACGATGCGCATGCCGTCGCGGTCGCTCTCGTCGCGCACGTCACCGATTTCATCGATGATCTTCTCGTTTACCAGTTCGGCGATGCGCTCGATGAGCTTGGACTTGTTGACCTGGTAAGGAATCTCAGTGACGATGATGGCCTGCTTTTCCTTGGTCAGGTTTTCAGTGGCCACCTTGGCGCGCATCATGAAGCGGCCGCGGCCTGTTTTGTAAGCCTGCGCGATGCCGCTCTTGCCGTAGAGGAAGCCGCCGGTGGGAAAGTCCGGCCCCTGCACATGCTTGAGCACTTCAAGCAAACCTGCGCTGGGATTCTTAACCAGCTCGATGGTGGCGTTAACGACTTCGGTGAGGTTGTGCGGGGGAATGTTGGTGGCCATGCCGACGGCGATACCGCTGGAGCCATTGACGATGAGATTGGGAATGCGCGTGGGCAGGACCGACGGTTCGAAAGTGGACTCGTCGTAGTTGGGCGTGAAGTCGACGGTCTCCATTTCAATGTCGGCCAGGAGTTCGCCGGTGATGCGCATCATGCGGCACTCGGTGTAGCGCATGGCGGCGGGCGGATCGCCGTCGACGGAGCCGAAGTTGCCCTGGCCATCGACGAGTGGGTAGCGCAGCGAGAAGGGCTGCGCCATGCGCACCAGCGTGTCATAGATGGCGGAGTCGCCGTGGGGGTGATAGACACCCATGGCCTGACCGACGACCTTGGCGCACTTGGTGTATTTCTTGTTGTGCTCCAGGCCCATCTCGCTCATGGTGTAGAGCACGCGGCGGTGGACAGGCTTGAGGCCGTCGCGGGCGTCAGGGAGTGCGCGGCCGATGATGACCGACATCGAGTAGTCGAGATAGGAGCGGCGCATCTCCTCTTCGATGTTGATGGGGATGAGGTTCGTGCCACCGTGAGGTGGGGTGCCGCCGTCGAGAGGAAGCTGGGGGTTCTTGTCGTCTGCCATAGAGGTTTTCTTGGCCCGCAGAAAAGCTGCGAGAAGGGACCGGCAAAAGCGGGGCCGGACTCCGCGGGCTACTCTCTTATTTTACGCGTTTCAGGAGCAATAGAGCAAGGCAGAAATAGACAAATAAGTCTTTATTTTGCATGGATTTATAGCTTTCTAGCGCGGTTGGCACGGGAGGGTGCAGGAACAATGCCCGCGCGACCTGAACCGGTCGAGATTTTGGGGCTCAGTTTGGCGCGCTTTTGGGGTGGATTCAGAGCGGCCGGCGGGGTGGGTCTGCGCATTCCATTGGGCTTGTGATCGTGCCTCCCGGCGCTACAGGAGTCCCGGCAGGCTCAGGAGGCAGAAAATCATCTGCAGCGCGACGATGGCTCCAGCGGCGGCGAGGGCCAGGCGGCCGCGCGGACTTTCGTAGGCATCGGCAAAAACGCCGCCGATAAAGGTGAGCAGGAAGGGCAGCGCCCACAGCGAGGGCGTACCGGGAACTCCGGTCAGCACCAGCAGCAGGAGGACCAGGGAGCAGAGCAACGGGGCTGTGTTGCCGAAGTAGCGCGAGCGGCCCAGACCCAGGTAAAGCAGCGCGGCGGAGGCAGAGGCCACAGTGACGCCGGCATTGCCCAACGTAAGAAAGAATCGGCGGACAGGCTCCAGCGAGAACCAGAGGAATCCCGAGGCGGAGCGGAAAAGATAACTGAAGGCGTCGGGCGAAAAGCCATAGCAGGCAAAGACGATGAATAATGCGCCAGCCGAGGCCAGCAGCATGACGGGGAGCACCTGGCTGCGACGCCCTTCGGCGACCCACAGCATGAGCGCCAGGCCCAGCAGCGCCGCGACGGGCAGCGCCGCAATATGCGAGGCAGCGGCTGCGCCGAGGACCACCGTGAGCAGCACAATGCGCGGCCGCCACTTGCGCCGCGGGCCCTGCATGGCATGGGCTACGCCGATGCAGGTGTAGACAGCGCCGTACACGGCAACCGCCGCAAGCACCTCAGGATTGGGGGAGATGCAGGCCTTGATCATGGCCGGCGAAAAACAATAAAGCGCGAGGGCCGTGTATCCGCCCAGGTCGCCATAAAGCCTGCGCGTAACCCACCAGAGGCCAGCGCCCAGCGTGCATCCGGCAAGGAGAAACGGGAGGCGCAGAAGCAGCAGGACATGGGTGAGCTGATGCCGCAGTTCCCAACTGCTGACTTCGCCGCCGGTCTGCACGACACGATCCTCGGGGCTGCGGAAGCGGTCAAGGCCGCGCTCGGCGAGCAGGTTGAGGGTGAGGGGCAACCCGGCAAGGCGGTAGGCGAGGATGCCGTCATGGATATTGCCGCAACTGGTGAAGTAGCCTGCAAGCGGCGATGGGCGTTCCCACATTTCGCGACCGCAGCGGGCGTACTGGTAATCGCGGTCAGAGAGTGTTTGTCTGCTGGTGAGCCACAGGCCCTGCGCCAGGAAAAGGAGGAGCAGCACCGCGGCAATGCGCTGCGGCTTGTTGAAGTGAAAGCGGCGAAGGAAAGCGAACCGGTGGGTCATCACGATCAAGAAGACCCTTTCAGTCTAAATGGCGGAGACGGGGACTGGACCGCACCAGGCAGACTGCCCCTTTGCTCCGGCCACCGGCAACCGCTACACTTCCCTCATCATGGCCATTGCGCGCGACAACTCCCCGGAACGGCTGGTCAGCGCCTCGCGCGCGGACGAAGAGCAGAGCTTTGAACTGAAACTACGGCCACGCTGGCTGGGGGAGTTTATCGGCCAGTCCAAGGCGAAGGAGCAACTGGCGATTGCGCTGGAGGCGGCCAAGTCGCGCGGCGAGGCGCTGGACCATGTGCTGCTGTTTGGGCCTCCGGGACTGGGCAAGACGACGCTGGCCACCATCATTGCGAACGAACTGGACGTGGGCTTTCAGCAGACATCAGGGCCGGCATTGCAGATACAGGGCGACCTGACGGCGATCCTGACGAACCTGCGGGAGCGGCAGGTACTTTTTCTGGACGAAATTCACCGCATGCAGCCGGTGCTGGAGGAGAAGCTCTACACGGCGCTCGAGGACTACAAGCTGGACATCATCATCGGACAGGGACCGGCGGCGCGCACGCATGTGATGGAGCTGAGGCCCTTTACCTTTGTGGGCGCGACCACGCGGCCCGGTCTGCTGAGCTCGCCGCTGCGCTCGCGCTTTGGAATTCTGCTGCGGCTGGAGTTTTATACCGAAGACGAGCTGCGGGTGATTGTGGAGCGCTCGGCTGAGGTGCTGCAGGTGCCCATTGACGCAGACGGCGCGGCGGAGATCGCGCTGCGCTCGCGCGGGACGCCGCGCATTGCCAACCGCCTACTGCGGCGCGTGCGCGACTATGCGCAGGTGCGCGGCACGGGCACCATCGACCGGCCCACGGCCAACGCCGCGCTGACCATGCTGGAAGTGGACGCGCATGGCTTTGATGAAATCGACCGGCGACTGCTGATGACGATTATCCAGAAATACGACGGCGGGCCGGTGGGACTAGGCACGCTGGCGGCAACGCTGGCCGAGGAAGAAGACGCGCTGGAAGAAGTCTACGAGCCATTTCTGATTCAAATTGGGTTTCTGGACCGCACACCGCGCGGGCGCGTGGCCACACGGCTGGCGTATGAGCACTTTGGGCTGGCGATGCCGGGCAGGCAGGCGGGGCTGTTTTGAGAGACAGCGGAGTTGGCGGGGCTGCGAGTTAGGAGCGAACGCGATGGCACTTACTGAATCGACCATGCTGCAACTGGGCACTGTGGCGCCGGATTTTGCGCTGCCGGATGTGGTGACGGGCAAGACCGTGCGGCGCGACGACTTTCGCGGGCAGAAGGCGCTGCTGGTGATCTTCATCTGCACGCATTGCCCCTATGTGAAGCACGTGGAGAAAGGTCTGGCAAAGCTGGGCCATGACTACGAGGGCAAGCCCGTGGGCATTGTCGCCATCAGCAGCAACGATGCGGAGAGCTATCCCGACGACAGCCCGGCGGGACTGAAGAAGCAGGCCGAAGCGCAGGGCTTCAGCTTCCCTTACCTGTACGACGAAACGCAGGCTGTGGCGCATGCGTTCAAGGCCGCGTGCACGCCTGATATTTATCTATTCGATGCGGACTTCAGGCTGGTATATCGCGGGCAGTTTGATCGCAGCCGTCCCGGCAACGGCATTCCCGTAACGGGCGAGGATTTGCGCGACGCACTGGAAGCCGCGCTTGCAGGCAAGCCACCGCTCGAGGAACAGCAGGCCTCGATTGGCTGCAATATCAAGTGGAAATCGAAACACTAAAGCTGCAGCGCCTTAAGATACGCGCGGAACTGCGGGCCGAGATCGGGTCGCTTGAGCGCGAATTCAACGGTGGCCTGCAACATGCCGAATTTATCTCCTGCATCGTAGCGCTTGCCTTCAAACGTATACCCGAAGACCTTCTCCTCCTTGAGCAGCGCCTTGATGCCGTCAGTGAGTTGGATCTCGCCACCTGCTCCGGGCGTGGTCTGCTCGAGCAATTCAAAGATGCGCGGTGTGAGGACGTAGCGGCCGATGATGGCCTGCTTTGAAGGAGCATCCTCGAACTTCGGCTTTTCGACCATGCCGGTGCAGTTGTAAATGCGCTCGTCTACGGGGTCCGGCGAGCCAGCCAGGACGCCGTATGCGGAGATGGCCGGTCCCTCGACGGTCTGCGTAGCGAGCACGGAGCCGCCACGCTCATTAAATACATTCATCATCTGCCTGAGGCAGGGCACTTCTGCGTCGATGACATCGTCGGGGAGGATGACGGCGAAGGGCTCGTCGCCGACGAGCTCTTTGGCGCAGAGCACGGCATGGCCGAGACCGAGCGGCTCTTTCTGGCGCACATAGCTGATGCTGGCCATGTTTGCAACGCCGCGCGAGACGGCGAGCAATTCGCTCTTGCCGCGCCGCTCAAGGGTAGCGTCCAACTCGAAGCTGTGATCGAAGTGGTCCTCCATTGCGCCCTTGCCGCGACCCGTGATGATAATGATCTGCTCGATACCGGAAGCGATGGCCTCTTCGACGCCGTATTGAATGATGGGCTTGTCCACCAGCGCGAGCATTTCCTTGGGGATGACCTTGGTGGCAGGCAGAAACCGCGTACCCAGACCGCCTGCGGGAAAGACTGCCTTTCGTACCTGTGCGCTCATTCTTTCTCCATGACTGCAGGAATGACTGCTGATAACTTCGCAGTCTCTGTTTGCTCACACCAAGGCATACAAGTAAGCATTGCTATCCAACTGCTGCGGCGGCGATGGATGCCTCCGCTGTTTAAATTGCCGGCGAATCATCTCCAAGCAAAGCTTCACGCACAATCTTAATGGGCGGGAAGCCCTGGCGCAGAAAGCTATTGTGAAATTCCTCGAGCGAGAAGGCCGCGCCCTGCTTCTTCATGAGGTCCGCGCGCAGCTTGAGAATTTCAAGCTTGCCCAGCGTGTAATAAAGATAGGTTGGGTCGCCGGCGCCGCGCTTGGTCTCGACTATCGCCGTCTCCTTTGACTGATAGCCTTCCTTCTGGAAGAACTCGACAGCGTCGTCGAAAGACATTTTGCCGGTGTGCATCTCGATGCCGACGACGAAGCGCGCATCCCGCAGCAACGCGTCCTGCAACTGGCCGAGGCGTAGAAATTTTGACTCGCGCTCATCTTTTGCGCCCTGGCCCGGCTGGCCATAGCCCTCGTCGAGCATCATCTGCTCAGTGTAGTGCGCCCAGCCCTCGACATTGGTGTTAGCGCCGAGCAGCTTGCGCACGCGACTGGGCGCCTGCGGCACCCACAGGAACTGCACATAGTGGCCTGGATACGCCTCATGCACCGCAGTGGAAATCACGGTGCCGACGTTGAATGAGTGCATGAATCCCTCGACCTGCGCGGGCGTCATGGAAGGATCGGGCAGCGTGACGTTGAAGTATGCCTCGGTCGCATGCTTTTCATAGGGACCGGGCGTGTCCATCGAAGCAAACGTGGTGGCACGCATAAACGGCGGCGTCTCTTCCACGATGGGGCGCACCTCGGAGGGAATGGTCACAATGTGATGCGAGCGGATGAAGGCATCGAGGCTGTTAAACGTGGCGCGAAACGCATCGAGCAGTTGCCCTGGCGCGGGATGATTCTGGCCCAGCTCTTCAAGCACCGCGCGCGGGTCTTTGGTCGGCTCCAATTCCTTTGCAACCGCGTTGAAGTGTTCCTGATTTTTGCGCAGGTCAGCTTTGCCGATTGCGAGGAGCTGGTCCAGGGGCAGATCGACCATCTCGTCGTATTCAAGCTTCTTTGCATAGGTCTCGGCTCCGATGCGAAAGTCGCCATTGGAGCGGGGCAGCAGGTCGGTCTTGAGCCAGCCGAGATAGCTGTTGAGCGCGGCGATGACAGCGGCATTGGACTGCGCGAACTCGGCCTTGAGCGCAGGATCTTTTGCGCCGGCAAATGCTAGAGGAACATCGTGCTGGAAGAAGCTGATGGTGCCGGGCAACTGCTCGATGGCGATCTGGGTGAAGATGCGCGGCGCGTTGTTGAGGTTCGAGCGGGCTTCAGACAGGAGGGTAGGCATCAACTTTTCGCGCGCGATGAGGGAACGCAGGCGGTCATCGGGCGAAGCAAATTTGCGCTCCATGATGGTGAAGGCGGAATTGGCGGCCGTGCTGGAATAATTGTCGGCATCCTTCTGCCATGGACGAATAGTTTGGAGTGTGAGCAGCCTTGAACGAATGCTGCCGAGCACGATTGCGCGGTCGCCGCGCGTTGTCTGGTCAAGAGCGGAGGCGGGGATGGCCACGATGCGCTGCTCAAAACTGTTGAGGGCGGCAACCTCTGCATCGATGCTCTTGCGCGAGAAGTCCTCGAGTTGCGTATCGTACTGGTGGTAGCCGGCCGCTGTGCCCTGCGTGGGCTGATAACGGAAGTAGACCTGATCCAGGTAGGCATCCGAAGCTGTCTGGAACTGCTGCTTCCAGTTTTCCGTTCCGGCATGGGCAGCTATTGTGGCAGACATACAAGCTCCAATCGCAAGCAGGGCGGGTGTCTTTCTCATGCTTCCTCGCATCGTTTCTACGCCTCTTTATACGCCGACTGGCGCGGGTGCCAGATTGGCAAGCAATTCATGAATCTCAAGCAGCACTTCATCGGGCCGCGTGGCAGCCAAAGGATACTTGAGCACCCCTTGCGGCGTGAACTGCGCGCCGCGTTTGGCGTTGCGCGCGACCAGGCGCATGAGGTTCTGCGGGTCGATCTTTGCATTCTCTGTGAATCGAAGCTGCAGTTCGGCACGCTTGCGATCAATCTGTGCAATGCCCGCACGCTCGCACTCCACGCGCAGTGCGGCAGCCTCAAGGAGGTAGACGGTGGCGTCAGGCAGCGGGCCATAGCGGTCTTCCATCTCTGCGCGCAGGTCGGCAAGCGCCTTCTCGTCGGCGGCCCCGGCAATTTTTTTGTAAAGGCGCAGGCGCTGGTTTTCCTCCGGCACATAGCTTTCGTCGATGCGCAGCGCGATGCCGAGATTGAGCTGCGTTGCGGGCCGTTCTTCGCTGCTTTCGCCCTTCATCTCCTTCACTGCGGCCTCAAGCATAGAGGTGTAGAGTTCAAAGCCCACGGCTTCAATGTGTCCGCTCTGCTCACCGCCGAGCATGTTGCCTGCGCCGCGCAGTTCCAGGTCGAGCGCGGCGATTTTGAAGCCCGCGCCGAGATCGCTGAACTCCTTGAGCGCGGCGAGACGGCGGCGCGCAATTTCGCTCAGCTCCTTTTCGCCGGGAATGAGCAGATACGCATAGGCGCGGCGGTTGGAGCGGCCCACGCGCCCGCGCAACTGGTAAAGCTCGCTGAGGCCGTGGCGATCGGCGCGGTTGATGAGGATGGTATTGGCGAGCGGAATGTCGAGGCCGTTCTCGATGATGGTGGTGGCCACCAGCACGTCGAATTCGTGGTGCATGAAGGCGAGCATGACTTTTTCGAGTTCGCCCTCGCTCATCTGGCCGTGGCCGACGGCCACGCGCGCTGCGGGCACCAACTCCTGAATGCGCGCGGCGATTTCGTAGATGGACTCGACGCGGTTGTGCACGAAGTAGACCTGACCGCCGCGTTCGAGCTCAACCTCAATCGCGGAGCGCACAAGCTTTTCATCGAAGCGGGCCACAACGGTCTGAATGGCCATGCGGTCCTTGGGCGGCGTCTCGATAACGCTCATGTCGCGCAGGCCCACGAGCGACATGTGCAGCGTTCGCGGAATGGGCGTGGCAGACATGGCGAGCACGTCAATCTCTTTGCGCAACTGCTTGAGCCGCTCCTTGTGGCGCACGCCGAAGCGCTGCTCTTCGTCCACGATGAGCAGGCCGAGATCCTGAAACTTGATGTCCTTGGAGAGCAGGCGGTGGGTGCCGATGAGGATATCCACCTTGCCTGTCTCTACGCGCTCGACGATCAGCTTTTGCTCCTTCGCAGTGCGGAAGCGCGAGATCATTTCAATGTTGATGGGGAACTGCGCGAAGCGGCGCTTGAATGTCTCGAAGTGCTGGAAGCTGAGCACGGTGGTGGGCGTGAGCACAGCCACCTGCTTGCCATCCTGCACGGCCTTGAAGGCGGCGCGCATCGCGACTTCAGTTTTACCGTAGCCCACGTCGCCGCAGAGCAGGCGGTCCATGGGCATGGTGGACTCCATGTCCTGCTTGATGGCGGCGATGGCGGTGAGCTGGTCGTCGGTTTCGCGGTAGTCGAAGGAGTCCTCGAACTCGCGCTGGAACTCGTTGTCGGGCGCGAAGGCTGTGCCCTGCGCGGTGTGGCGCTCGGCGTAGAGCTTGAGCAACTCGCCAGCCATGTCCTGCATGGCCTTGCGCACGCGGGCCTTGGTCTTGGTCCACTGCTGCGAGCCGAGTTTGTTAAGGACTGGCGCGGGGCCCGCGTCGGTGGAGCGGTATTTCTGAATGAGGTCGAGGCGCGTGAGCGGGACGTAGAGCTTGGCCTGCTCGGCGAATTCGAGAATCATGAACTCGACGGAGAGGCCGTCCTGCACGATCTCCTTGAGTCCCTGATATTGCGCGATGCCGTGCTCGACGTGGACGACGTAATCGCCGATGGTGAGGTCACGGAAGTCGGAGACAAAGGCGGCCGTCTTGGAGCGCTTGGGCGCGGGACGAGCCATGATGTCGGCTTCGTCAGAAAGATCGTTGGCGCCGAAGATGATGAGATTTGCATCGGGGAGGCTGACGCCGGAGGCGATCTGGGTGCGCACGATGACGGGGACGCGCAGATCGCCAGCCATGTAGCTGGCTTCTTCCAGCACGGTTTCGCTGCTGGGATGGGTAAAGCGGCTGCCGAGGCGATAGGGTATCTGGTACTCGCGCAGCACGGTGGCCATGCGCTCCACATCGCCCTGCGTAGGCGCGGCCAGCACAATGCGCTGCTCAGCCGCGATGAGGTTGCGCAACTGCTCAGTGAGCGCGGGGATGGAGCCGTGGAAGCGCAGCGTGGGGCGCGAATTGAAGGCAATTTCGCCGAGCGTGTTGTCCGTGTCGAGCACGTCGACGGCGCCCAACTGATCGAGGTCGAGGCCGGGGTGCGAGTCGAGCAGGCCCTGCAACACCTCGGGGCGCAGGTAGATGTCCTCTGGACGGATGAGCGAGCCGATGCCGGAGCGCTCGTGACGCTGCTCGACCTTGTTCCACCAGCGATCGATCTGGTTGCGCACCATGGCGGGCTCTTCGACGAAGAGCGCGCAGCGGGGCACGAGCTTGAGCAGTTGGCTCTCTGCGCCGGCCACGGCAGAGAAGAACTCCCATCCGGGAAAGACGCTGACTCCGCCGGCGGCGGCTGCTTCTTCGGCCAGCGATTCGTCCGCGCTCTCAACGCGCTGGCGGCTCAGGCGGGCATGAACAGCGGCGAGCAGGCGCTCGGTGACGGGCGTCTCAGTCAGTGGAAGCAACTGCGCTTCGTCCAGGCCAGACTGGGAACGCTGCGTTTCAGGGTCGAACTTGCGGATGGTTTCAATCTCGTCGCCGAAGAACTCGATGCGCACGGGGCGGTCCGCCTCAGGAGAGTAGACATCGAGAATGCCGCCGCGGCGCGTGAACTGGCCGGGCATCTCGACCAGGTCCATCTGTGTGTACCCGACGCTTGCAAGGTGCGCGGTAAGCACTTCCACGTCAATTTCTTCGCCGCGCTTGAGGGTGACGGCGAGGCCGGCGTAGTAGTCGCGCTCAAAAAGGCGCATGGCGACGGCCTCAGCAGGCGCGATGAGGATGGAGACGGCGCCAGTGGCGAGCTTCCAGAGAGCGGCGGCGCGCTGCTCCTGCACGTCTGGGTGCGGGGAAAGATTCTCAAACGGAAGGACATCATGGGCGGGCAGGCGCACAACGCGGGTGGGATCAATGGCGGCGGTCAGCTCACAGCCTGCGCGCAGGGCAATCTCAAGGGTCTCTGCGGCTTTGTTATCAGCCACCACCACGATGACGGGGTGATTGGCGGCGTGCGCCATGAGCGGCAAATAGAGTGAGCGGGCGGTGGCGGTAAGTCCGGACACACGACGACGCCCCGTACCCAGGCTAAGGTGCCTGCGCACGCGCTCAAATGCGGAGGAGTGCTCCAGCTCCGCGAAGATATCGCGGACGAACGGGAGGATCATGCACTTCCAGTTTATCAGCGCGAAGGAACCAGCCGCCTGAGGCGTGGAGTGCGCCGCGGACGTTGCGGCTGAGAATCCGGCCGAAGCCATCTGCGCGCCGCCCAAAGGTCCTAAGCCTAAAGGTATCTATGCGAAGGTCAGGGGCGGGCCTATACTCGTGCGGAATCAAGGCGGGCCATCTGTTTCAAGATCAGCATAGCGAGGGGATTGTGCGGCTAGCGAAGGTACAAATTCGAGATTTTCGGTGTATCGAGGATTCAGGCGAGTTTTCGCTGGACCCGATCACCTGCCTGGTGGGGAAGAATGAATCGGGTAAAACCGCAATTCTGAAGGCTTTGCACAGGCTCAAGCCAGACGATGCAGGCAAGGAACCCTTCAACGCCCTGAGGGACTTCCCCCGCAGAAAATGGCCGGCTGACGCCAGAAGCGCCCAGGATGCGCCCGTGATTCACGCGGCCTGGGAGCTGTCTGACGCCGATATGCAAGCCGCGGAGGAGAACTTTGGCCACGGGACTCTCACGAGCCGTTCGTTTTCAGTCTCAGTTGGCTATGACAATGTTGCGCTCATCTCTGCCGGCATCGACCAGGAGAAGCTGCTGCATCATGTTCTGAGCCAGGCTCATCTGTCTGCGGAAGAGTTGGCGCAGCTGGCAAAATGCGCCAGCGTGGATGCCGCGATGGGCATGCTGAAGACGACGGCGCTGCGCTCTGCCGCGCAGGAGAAGCTGCTGACGGATTTGACGGCGCAGTTGCCGCAGGGTGGTGAGGCGGCCGTTCATGCCTTTCTGTCTGCCCATATGCCCACCTTCCTCTACTTCGACGAATATCTCACTCTTCCGGGAACGATCTCAGTCGATGAGATTGCGATGCGGCAGAAACAAAATAAACTGACGGACCGGGACCGCATCTTTATAGCCCTCCTTGAGCTGGCCGGAGCGACCGTTGAAAGCGTAAACAGCACCGGGACGTATGAGGAATTCAATGCTTCATTGCGGGCGGTATCGAATCAGCTGACGGACATGATTTCGCGGTACTGGTCGCAGAACAAGCATCTGGATGTGGAGATCAAGCTGGACTACGCGCGGCCCAGCGATCCCGCGCCGTTCAATTCCGGATGGATCTTCCGCACGCGCATCGACAACCGGCGTCATCGCGCCGACACCAGTTTTGATGACAGAAGCCGTGGGTTCGTATGGTTCTTCTCTTTCCTGATCTGGTTCTATCAACTGAAGAAGATTCATGGAGAGAAGCTGGTTATTCTGCTGGACGAGCCGGGCTTGTCACTACACGCGCGCGCACAGGCCGACCTGCTGCGCTACATCAATGAGCAGCTTCGCCCGCATTACCAGGTGATTTATACAACGCACTCCCCCTTCATGGTTGACCTGGACCATATGCTGTCTGCGCGCACGGTTGAAGACATGGTGGAGAAGGATAAGTCCACCGGAGAAGAGAGACTGCTGGGCACCAAGGTAAGAGAGGATGTGCTCGGCTCCGATGCAGACACCATTACGCCGCTACGCAAGGCGCTCGAGTTCCAACTGGCGCAGAGCCTTTTCGTGGGCAAGCATACGCTGCTGGTGGAAGGCGAAGCGGACCTTGTGTATCTGAAGTGGTTCTCAAAGCAACTGCAGGCGGCCAACAAATCCGGCCTCGACTATCGCTGGAACATCTGCATCAGCGGGGGCCTTTCGCGTATTCCCAGCGTCGCGTCGCTGCTGGGGAACGAAGGCCTGCACCTGGCTGCGCTTGCCGATGTGCAGCACGGCGACAAGAGCAGGATTGAAACCGCCAAAAAGGCACTCCGAGACGGACACCTGGTGACGCTGGACATGTATGCGGGACAGAGCGATGCAGATATTGAGGATGTACTGGGCCGCAGTTTCTATCTGGCGTTGGTGCGCAGGGCTCTCGACCTGCGGCAGCCTCATGACTTTCCTGAGCTTTCGCCGGCCGCGACGCCAGCGCGCGTGATGCAGGAGGTGGAGCAGCATACGGCGACGTTGAATGGACACTATGTGAAATTCAAGCCGTCGGTGCCCGCGGAGTGGCTCTTCCACAATGAAGCGGAGGCAAAGCAACTGCCGGGCTTCAACTCCGCGCTGGGGCGTATGGAGAAACTGATCGGCGATCTGAACGCGCTTATATAGAAAGAGACAGCTATCCTCTTCGATAAAGCAACAAATCCGGGTTACAGGTCGAAGCTAACTCGTCCTGTAACCCGGAAATCTTTTTCTGCGCATGTGCGATTGATATGTTTACTCACCGCCGAGCGCTTTGGTGAATGAGTAGAAGAAATCCAGCGACTTCCAGTAGGAGTCCACGGGCAGACGCTCGTCCTGGCCGTGGGCGCGATCGTCATCGCGCTCAAGAGCGATGGCCGAGTAGCCGTAGCAGGGGATGCCGGCCTGCGCGAAGTAGATGGAGTCTGTGGCGCCGTTTTCCATCACGGGCGTGACGGGCACACCGGGCCAGATGGCCTGCGTGATGCGCGTAAGCGGGTCAAAGACCGCCTTGATGGGCGGCGGCGGAACCATGGCCTTTCGGTCGGATGCAACGTCAGAGACGACGCCGGTGTCCGAGACATATTTTACGGAGAGCTTGGAATCGTTGAAGACGGCGACAAGCTGCTGGCGAATCTCCTCAGGCGAGTGGCCGGGGAAGATGCGGCAGTTCACATTCGCCTGTGCGGTTTGGGGCAGGGCGTTGTTGGCGTGGCCTCCGCTAAGGCGGGTGGCAACGCAGGTGGTGCGGAAGTTGGAGTAGAAGCTGGGCTCGACGCTGAGGCGCGCGGCCGCGGCCATGTCTGGCGGAGTGGCGAGGATGGCACGCATGTCCGCTGCTGTCTGGCCTGTCTCCTCTTTGGCGAGGTTGCGGAAATAGGTGCGCGTAACGTCGTTCATCTCAAAGGGGAACGAGTAGGCGGCCAGTTTGTTGAGCGCAGCCGTCAGCTCATAGATTGCGTTGTCTGGGCGCGGGCGCGAACTGTGACCACCGGGATTGACCGCGGTGATCTGATAGTCGGCATAGACCTTTTCAGTAGCTTCCACGTCGGCCACCACGGCGCGGCCGTGGTCGAGCTCGATGCCGCCGGCGTCGGGATTGATGACGAAGGCCGCGTCAACCAGGTCACGGTGCTGCTGCACGAGCCAGTGGGCTCCGTTGAAACTGCCGCCCTCTTCGTCGGCTGTGAGGGCGAGGATGAGGTCGCGTTTGGGCTTGTAGCCTTCGCTGTGGAGGCGCAGGAAGGTGGCGACGATCGCGGCGTCGGAGTCCTTCATATCCTGCGTGCCGCGGCCGTAGTAATAGCCATCCTTTTCAATGAACTGGAATGGGTCGGTGTGCCAGTCAGAACGCAGGGCCTGGACCACATCGACGTGGCACAGGAAAACTACGGGCTTTTCCGTGGGCTGGCCCGTGGCGCGGTAGCGGACGACGAGATTCATCTTGTGCGCGTCGGGGCCGAGCAGGTGCACATCCTCGGGGGCGAAGCCAGCGTCAAGGAAGCGCTTCTGCATGGCTGCCGTAGCGGTGGTTACGTTGCCCAGAGGCGTGTCGGTCGTGTTGATTTCAATGAGTTGTTTGAAGATTTCGCGGGCCAGGGCGCGGTCGGCAGGCGAGGTCGTGGGGAGCGAGGACTGTGCCGGTGCGGACAAGCCAAGGCAGGCGGTGAAGACGAGCAAGGCGCAGATGGCAAAGAAATTTTGGCGACGCATGAGCGCATTGTACGGCGTGAGGGCGGTGGATTGGCATGGGATCGTGCCGGGGTCCGGTTTACACCCTACGCCAAATCGATTTAATGTTTACCCGCCGGACCTTGTGAGGTACACCATGTTTTCCAGAATCCTGGCCGCTGCTTTTCTGGCCACAGTCGCTGTTGCCGCCACCGCGCAGACGGAGATGTCTCGCCCGAAGATTACAGGCATCTCGCACCTGGCGGTCTACACATCCAACCCCGCGGCGACGGAGCACTACTACAAGGACATCATCGGCGCAGCCAAACTGCCCGACCCAGAGAATCCTGAGGGCGTGCGCTACGCTGTGAGCGCGACCCAGTTTATTGAGGTGCTGCCGCTGCCGCCGGGCGCGGGCATCAATCGGCTGGACCACACGGCGTGGAATGTGAGCAGCGCCGAGGGAATGCGGAAGTATCTGTGGATGCGGGGATGGAAGACTCCGGCCATGGTGACGCGCGGCGCCGACGGCAGCAAGTGGTTCACGGTGCTGGACCCGGAGAATAACAAGGTGGAGTTTGTACAGCCGCCGCTGCATCCCAAGGCTCCCGACGCAACCAATGTTGTCGGCACGCACATCATCCACCTGGGGATCATGGTGCACGACCGCGCGAAGGAGGACACCTTTTATCGCGCCTTGCTGGACTTCAAGCCCTACTGGTTCGGCGGCATGCAGGACGGCAAGATTGACTGGGTGAGCCAGCAGGTTCCCGATGGGCACGACTGGCTGGAATACATGATGACGAGCGGACCGTCGGGGTCGGGGATTCCGGCGACGATGACGCAGCATGCGCTGGGCGTGCTGGACCATCTTTCCATTGGCGAAGTGTCGGTTCCGGAGGCCTACAAAGTGCTGCAGGCGGGCAACCGGCTAGGTGGCGTGCACGACAAGGAACCCAAGATCGGCAAAGACGGCAAGTACCAGTTCAACCTCTACGATCCTGATGGCATCCGGCTGGAGCTGATGAACTTCCACGCGACGGAAAAGCCGTGCTGCTCGCCGTTCACGGCGGAAGATCCGGCGGAGTAAGGGCGGAGCGCTGTGCGTTCTGCGCACATCCTTGGGCAGGCCTGCGCGCCTGCCCCTTCGCGCTAGAATTCAACTATGCCTGCCGCAGCGCTTTCGCCTGAAATCATGGCCAAGTATGAGCCCGTCATCGGGCTTGAAGTACACGTGCAACTGCTGACCTCAACGAAGGCCTTTTGCAGTTGCGCCAACCAGTTTGGCTCGGCCCCGAACACGAACATCTGCCCGGTGTGCCTGGGACTGCCGGGGGCGCTGCCGGTGCTGAACGCGAAGGCCGTGGAATATGCCACTCTCGCTTCGCTGGCGCTGAACTGCCAGGTGCGGGAGCGCTCGATTTTTGCGCGCAAGAACTACTTTTATCCTGACCTGCCGAAGGGCTACCAGATTTCGCAGTTCGACAAGCCGATTGCCGAGCACGGATGGATTGACGTGCCGACGGCGGACGGCAGCATGAAGCGCATCGGCATTACGCGCCTGCACATGGAAGAGGACGCGGGCAAGAGCATCCACGATGGCTTTGCAGACTCGGCCACGCGAACGTATCTCGACCTGAACCGCTGCGGCACGCCGCTGGCGGAGATTGTGAGCGAGCCGGATATTCGCACGCCGGATGAGGCGTTTGAATACCTGACGCGGCTGAAGGAGATTCTGCTGTATACGGGCGTCTCCGACTGCAACATGGAGGAGGGCTCGCTGCGCTGCGACGCGAACGTGAGCGTGCGTCCGCGGGGGCAGGAGAAGTTCGGGACCAAGGCGGAAGTAAAAAATGTGAACAGCTTCCGGTTTATCCGCGCGGCGCTGGAGTACGAGATTGAGCGGCAGATTGAAGTGATTGAGAGCGGCGGACGCGTGATGCAAGAGACGCGGCTGTGGAATGCGGCCGAAGGGCGCACGTACTCCATGCGCTCAAAGGAGCAGGCACACGATTATCGTTACTTCCCCGAGCCGGATTTGCCGCCGCTGGTTGTCTCGGCGGAGTTTCTTGAGGCGGCGAAGAAGAAGTTGCCGGAACTGCCGGAGGCGCGGCGCGCGCGCATGATTGCCGAGTACGAACTGACGGCGAAGGATGCGCATACGCTGACGGCATCGCGCGAGTTTGCGGACCGGTTTGAGGCGGCGGCGAAGGCCGCGAAGAGTCCGCGGCGCGTGGCCAACCTGCTGCTGAGCGAACTGGGCGGACGGTTGAAGGCGCTGGGGCTGGAGCAGGAGCAGTCGCCTGTGTCAATGGCCGGCGTGGTGATGGCTGCCGACCTGCTGGAAGAGGACAAGATCAGCTCGAAGCAATTGAAGCAGTTGCTCGATGTGTGCTTTGAAAAAAGCGAGGACTTCCCTGCCGTCTTCGAGCGGGAGAAGCCGCAGCAGATTACCGACGCCTCAGCGATTGAGAAGATGATTGACGATGTGATTGCCGCGAATCCGAAGCAGGTGGAGCAATACCGCGCGGGCAAGAAGACGATGGCGGGATTTTTTGTGGGGCAGGTGATGAAGGCGTCAAAGGGCCAGGCGAACCCGGCGCTGCTGAATGAACTGGTCACGAAGAAGCTGGAAGATTAGACCAGATTGCCACGGCATCTGCGCGATGCCGTGGCCCGCAGGCTTTCGCCTACTTCATCTTCAGTTCAGTCTCAAAGTTTTTGCGCGAGTCCCAGGAGCTGACGGTCTTGGTCGCGGTCTTGCGGCCATCCTTTTCCGCCCAGAGGTCGTAGTCTTCGGCCATGTTGACCTGAGCGAAGTAGAAGCGGCCATCCTTGGTAGAGGTATAGCTGCGAATCGCCTTAGTTTTCTGGTTCTTGAGGAAGACGGTGGCGGCGGGCACAGGGCTGGAACTGCCATCCACCACGACACCCGAGACAGTGCGCATGCCGAGATTTTGCGCTTGCGCCTCAAGTGGGCCAGCATGCGGCAAAAACGAAACCACTCCGGCCGCGAAGGCGGCAAACACCACCCAGGCAGCCAATCTTGCGCGGTTCACTTTCACTCTTCGTCCTCCTCGTCAAAAAACTCTTCTTCATCATCAAGTTCGTCGTCTACCCGCGTCAATTCCAGCGGTTCAACACCGACGATCTCGTATTCAGTTCCACACTCGGCGCAGGCAACCACGTCGCCTTCTTCTACCTCGTCCAGTTCGATGTCCAGTTCATTTTCACATTCGGGGCAGCTGGGCACGGCAGCCTCCTCTCTTTCCTTGCACGGCGATGCGTGTTTCATGTTGTAGGATGACGTTACCTCACGGTACGACTCCGCTAGTTTTAGGGAGCAGACGGCCAAAGGTCAAGAGGCGCGGTAACACCCTCAAAGGCGGAGCTGCCGACAGCGGAGAAAATGCAATGAAAATCCCACAAGCGGTCCTTCTTATTGGAGTTGCACTGACCGCGACGACCTGCGGCGCACAGCCTGATTATCTTCGACTGGGCACCCCCGTGGCCCTTCCGCCTGCCGACCCGTCCATTGCGCGCGCGCTCAAGACCATTCAGCCGGCACACATAGAACAGACGATTCAGACGCTGGTTGGTTTCGGTACCCGCAGCACCCTTTCCAGTATGGAGACGAGTCTGCCGCCAGGCCAGGGAATCAATGCAGCGGCGGACTGGATCGCCGGCCAATTCAACGAGATCTCCCGGCAGTGCGGCGGGTGCCTGGAAGTGCGCCGGGACGTCTTTATCGCCGACCCTGCAAGCGGCGGCAGATGGGCTGGCCGCATCCCCCGGCCCACGCAGATCACCAATGTTTATGCCATTCTGCGCGGAACGGATCCGGCGCAGACCAAGCGGATGGTGCTGGTGACGGGCCACTACGACTCGCGCGATACGAATATTCTGGACAGCCGGGGAGCAGCTCCCGGCGCCAACGACGACGCCTCGGGCGTGGCCGTCTCGCTGGAGTGCGCCAGAGCGTTGAGCAAGCAGCACTTCCCCGCGACGATCGTGTTTGCGGCGGTAGCGGGCGAGGAGCAGGGACTTCTGGGGTCTGCCCATTTGGCCAGGCTGGCCCACGACGAGGGCTGGGAACTGGAAGCCGTGCTGAATAACGACATTGTGGGCGGCAACACCACTCCCGGCGAGATGCTGCAACTGAAAGACCGGGTACGGGTGTTCTCAGAGGGTGTGCCTGAGACGGCTACACCGCAGCAATTGCGCCGTATTCTCTCCGTTGGCGGGGAGAATGACTCGCCGAGCCGCGAGCTTGCCCGCAGCATCGCCGAGACGGCCCGCGTCTACTTTCCGTCCACGGGCGCAGCGGCGTTCCGTGCAGCCTTGATCTCGCGGCCAGACCGCTATATGCGCGGCGGCGACCACAGCTCGTTCAACCGTGAGGGTTTTGCGGCCGTCCGCTTTACGGAGTGGCGCGAGGACTTCGATCACCAGCACCAGAACGTGGTGCGTCCGCTTGCCGGTTCCACAGATCCGGTAAAGGGCGATCTGCCGGAGTTTGTGGACTTCAACTACGTGGCACAGGTGGCGCGGCTGAATGCGGCCACGCTGGCCACTCTCGCTTCCGCGCCTGGCGAGCCGGTCAATCTTCAGATGCCACTCCTGGTTGCTGGCGGATCACACGAGTCTCTCAAAACCAACACCAAAGATTTGGGCAACGGAACGACCCTGACCTGGCAGCCACCTTCCGGAGATGCCGTGGCCCACTATGAAGTGCTGTGGCGGCAGACAACCGCGCCTGAATGGCAGTATGAGAAGAGCGTGGAACCAGCGGATGGGGGCGCGCCGGTCACGGTGACCCTGCCCATCTCAAAGGACAACGTCGTCTTCGGTGTCTGCGCCGTGGACGCCAAGGGACATCGTAGCCTGGTGGTTGTTCCCAAATAGCAACGGTCAGGGAAGAAGACCGGCCAAATCCAATGACACCTGCACGTGGCGCGATTTACCCTGATAATCATAATCACGATGGCCAGGCTAGGTTCCACCCCGTTTGCTTTTCCCGACTTCCACGGCGCAACCCGCCGCCTGGTGCTGGTGAACCTTGCAGCCTTTTTTGTGCTGGCGCTGGCGGGCGTGGCTCTGCCGGACTGGGCAGGGCAGGCAGCAGGCTGGCTGACCTTCCAGCCAGGCTTTTTTCTGCATGGCGCATTGTGGCAGCCCCTCACTTACAGCTTGATTCACCCCTCGCTGACCGGAACGCTCTTTGAGCTACTGTCGCTGTGGTTTTTGGCGGGATTTCTTGAGAGTCTGCACGGAGATGCCTGGACAACCGGCCTCTACATTGTGTCCGTGCTGGGAACGGCACTGGCCGGCGTGGTGCTCTACGCCCTTGGGTCCGGCCTGAATATCCCCGTCTTCCCGGTTCCTCTGTACGGGTGCTTCGGCGGCATTTTCGGGATGCTCGTAGCCATCGGGCTGCTTTACGGCAACATGGAGTTTCTGCTCTTTTTCACCATCGGCATCAAGGCGCGGTACATGGCCATCATCTATGGGCTTGTGACGATCGCGATGCTGTTTGGCTCACAGCGCCTGTACGCCTTTGCCCAGCTTGGCGGTGCGCTGGCGGGCTACCTGTATATCCGCATGGCGCCGCGCCGGGGATTCCAGTTTGCGCTGAGCGAAAGCATGTATGGGCTGCGCAACCGCTACTACCGCTGGAAGCGCCGCCGGGCCGCGCGCAAGTTCGAGGTCTACATGCGCGCTCAAGGACGCACCGTTCGCTTCGACGGGAAAGGCCAGAAGATTGACGAAGACCATGACGACAAGAGCCGCTGGAACTAGGGCGTTGACGCTACCAAGGCGATGCTCCGAGGCCCGCTTCGGGTACAATCCTCTCTGAAATGACCACCAAACTTGCCTTTCTCTTTCCGGGGCAGGGTTCGCAGGCCGTTGGCATGGGCCGCGAACTTGCCGAGCGCTTCCCTGTTGCAGCCAACACCTTTGCCGAGGCCGACGAGGCCTGCGGATTTGCGCTTTCGCGCCTGTGTTTCGAAGGGCCGGACGAAGACCTGAAGCTGACCGAAAACACGCAGCCTGCAATCCTGACGGTGAGCGTGGCCGCATGGCGCGTGCTCGCCGCGCACGGCGTGGAGCCGGCGCTGGCCGCCGGGCACTCGCTGGGCGAGTGGTCAGCACACGTGGCTGCCGGAACGCTGCAGTTTGCCGATGCGGTGCGTGCCGTGAAGGCTCGCGGGCGCGCCATGCAGCAGGCGGTTCCGGCGGGACAGGGCGGCATGGCGGCGGTGCTGCAACTGGATGCTGCTCAGGTGGCCGAAGCCTGCGCCGAAGCCGCAGCAGAGACTGGACTGACCGTGGCCGCCGCGAACCTGAACTCGCCGGGGCAGACGGTGATTTCAGGCGCGCTGGCTGCCGTGGAAAAGGCTGCCGCGCTGGCCAAGGCCAAGGGCGCGCGACGGGCCGTGATGCTTTCGGTAAGCGCACCTTTTCACTGCGCGCTGATGCAGCCCGCGCAGGAAGAAGTAGCGCGCGTGCTGGCGGCCCTGACAATGAACGAGCCGCGCATTCCTGTAGCCGCCAATGTGACAGGCGGGCTGGTGACCACCGCGGAGGCTGCGCGCGATGCGCTCACGCGCCAGGTAACCGGCGCGGTGCGCTGGGTGGATTGTATGCAGACGCTGGTAGCGAGCGGAGCCACAACCTTCATCGAAATGGGTCCGGGCAAGGTGCTGTGCGGGCTGATGAAGCAGATCGACAACGCACAGAAGGCGCTGAACGTGGAAGACGCCGCGAGCCTGGAGAAGACGTTGGCTGAGTTGGCCGCAGCCTCATAAATGCACAGGGCCGCTGGAACTCCAGCGGCCCTTGCACGCACGTCATTTCGCGGATTGCGCTACGGGCCGAGGTACAACTCGACGGGCGAGAAGCCTAGTGTCTTAGTCTGCGGGTCGTAGTCGAGGAAGAGCGCGTGGCTCTGGAGTCCGTTGATGAGGATTCCCATCAGCAGCACGTTGCCTGACCTGCGCGCGGCAACTATCCTGTGGCTCCGGATCACGCCATATTCGTTGGCGGAACTGGTGGAGCTCCAATCCTGCTGGAAGCGGTCAAACGGGTAGGAGTTCTTCTGCTCCGGGTGCTGTTGCCAGTCGGGATTGTGAATCCAGATGCCGTAGGCCTTTTGCATGTCGTTGTGCTCGACGGCGGTGAGAAACTGGCTGGCGACCATGCGGCCGCGGAAGTGGGTCCACCAGTTCCAGGGCCAGTCCACAGGCCGACCGGACACGAGCCACGCAGCGATAAAAAGCACCACAAAGGCGATGGCGCTGCTGGTAAGAATGACGCGGCGGCGGTGGTCGCGGGCTGCGTCAAAGGCGGGAGCGTCAAGCAACGTCATGGGAAAAATTCCTCGTGGTTAGGATACGGCACAGCGACGGCCACTCACCTGAAATCCGGAAGTATGCCGCGAATTCCGCGTACGCGCAACTTTCTCTTCCTGCTGAGATTAGACACCGTCCCTGGCACTTCTGTTCCCTGCCCTGATTATTCCTCGCGTGTGTAGGTGGTGCGGTTCTTTTCCTGCTGCCGCTCCAGGGCCAGCTCAATGAGCCTGGTAATCAGGTCGCGGTACTTGATTCCAGTGGCATCCCAAAGCTTGGGGTACATGCTGATCTGCGTGAAGCCGGGCAGTGTGTTTACCTCGTTGAGGAAGATGCGGCGCTTGCCGTCCGGCTCCATGAGGAAGTCCACGCGCGCAAGGCCGGAGAGGTCGCAGGCTCGGAAGGCGGCGACGGCCATCTCGCGTATTTGCCTGGCTTCAGACCGGGTTAATTTGGCTGGAATCACCGGCACGGAGCCCTCGGAAAGATACTTGGCCTCGTAGTCGTAGAACTCCTTGCCGGGGATGATTTCGCCCACCACGCTGGCTTGCGGGGAATCGTTGCCGAGCACGGCGACTTCCAACTCGCGGGCTTTGGATTTGCTGCCGCCGACGCCTTGCTCGACGACGAGCTTGCGGTCATAGCGGGCGGCCAGCGCGAGGGCCGGGCCGAGTTCCTTGCGGTTGTGTGCCTTGCTGATGCCGACGGAGGAGCCGAGGTTGGCCGGTTTGACGAAGACGGGATACCTGAGCGCCGCCTCGACCTGCGCGATGGACTTGCGCGGAGATTTCTCCCAGTCGGACCGCATCAGCGTGACGTGCTTGACGATGGGCAGTCCGGCTTGCGCGAAGAGGCGCTTCATCACGTCCTTGTCCATTCCGGCGGCGGAGCCGAGGACGCCGGAGCCGACATAAGCAATGCCCGCCAGTTCGAAGAGGCCCTGGATGGTGCCGTCCTCGCCAAACGTACCGTGCAGGACGGGGAAGATGACATCGATGGCTTTCCCTGCAGGACCCTGAGGGCCGGGCACCGGCGCAAGCAGCGTGGGGATGCCCTCTTGGAGCAGTTTTGCGCCGGGAGTAGCCTCGGGATCACCCGCGCGCAGACACCGGGCTGCTGCTGCGGCGGCGTCACCGCCCGCCAGCAGGCTGTGCGCGTCGTCTGCCGCCAGCCAGCGGCCCTCTTTGGTGATGCCGATGGGCACCACGTCGAACTTGCGGCGGTCGATGGCCTGGAGGATGGAAGCGGCGGAGAGCAGCGAGACCTCATGCTCGCCGCTGCGTCCGCCAAAGACGATGCCTACACGGAGTTTTTTTGCCATTGCACACTTTTCGCGGCATGAAGCAACAAAGAAAGCCGCACAGACCTAGTGTAGAACCGCTTACAGGATCTTCTTCCCGAATGCTGAGCAGGCCAGTTCAACGGCGAGGTCGGCGGTGCGGTTGTGCTCGTCGATCACGGGGTTGACCTCGACCATTTCAAAGCTGAGCATGCGGCCGTGGTCGGCGATGATCTCCATGGCGAGGTGGGCTTCGCGGTAGGTTGCGCCGCCGCGCACGGGCGTTCCGACGCCGGGTGCATCTTCGGGATCGATCCAGTCCATGTCCAGGGAGACGTGGTAGCCGGCGGTGCCGCGGCCCGCGGCGCGCAGGGCCTCTTCCATCACAACGCGCATGCCGCGCTCGTCAATATCGCGCATGGTGTAGACCTCGGCCAGGCCTGCGCGACGGATGTTGTCACGCTCGGCGGCGTCAATGTCGCGCACGCCAAGGAGGACAGTATTTTCCGGAGCAATCTTGGGCGAGAAGCCGAAGATGTTGCTCAGCGCCTCGGGGCCCAGCCCCAGCAGGGCAGCCAGCGGCATGCCATGCACGTTGCCCGAGGGCGAGGTCTCAGGCGTGTTGATGTCGGAATGGGCATCGATCCAGACCAGTCCGATCTTCTGGTTATGGCGGCGGTAAAACTCTGCCACGCCGGAGACTGAACCCGCGGCCAGCGAGTGATCGCCGCCCAGCACCAGCGGGGTCATGCCCTGCTCCAGCGTCTCCACTACGGCTTCAGCGGTGCGCGTGCAGGTTTCGGCAATCTGCTTGAGGTAGCGGGCATTCTTGTGGCCAAAGGCCTGAGTTTCTGCAATCTCGACAAGGATGTTGCCGCCGTCGGTCACTTGATGGCCCAAGACCTCGAGGCGTGCCTCCAGACCGGCGACGCGCATGGCGGAGGGGCCCATATCGACCCCGCGACGGCTGGCGCCCATGTCCAGCGGAACGCCGAGGACACGAATGCTGCGTGTGGGCTGAACCTGCGCTCCGCTGGGCAGAGGCGAACGAGCAGTGGATTGTATTTCAATTCCCTTCGACATGCAGTAGATTCTCCAATGGCCCGTGCTCAATACGCGCTGCAATGAAGCAGGCAAGGCCTCACCCAACCAACATACACCCTGACACGCAAGTCATAGTAAAACAACCACTACTCCCTTAGTAATGACCCAATAATCATGGCCCGAAAGGTGTATCAGAGAAGTTTCAGTTGATAGTAAGATGAAGTTGCAATTGGTTCGTAGCAACACCTGTTGTTTATATGTGATAGGCGATTGATTACACGGGATTTCAGAAAAAATAAAGATGTGGAAGGGTTGAATCATGGGGGGTGCAGGAGCAATCAGGCTGCAGTATGCCGGCATGGCTGGCCGCTCCCTCCTGCGCGGATTCATGACTGCGGCGCTGCTTCTTGCCGCATTACATTCCCCGGCGTGGGCGAGCGCTCCCGGGACACTCACTTCCCTGCGCGTCATTCACAACTTAACCAATGAAGAAGCAAACACTGGCATGCCTGTTTCGTTCAAGGCAACAGTCACTTATTTCAGAAGCTATGAGAATGTGCTGTTTGTGCAGAACAGTGAGGGCGCCATTTATGTGGAATCGCCCAACGGCATCCTGCTGACGCCTGGCGATCAGGTACAGATCGAAGGCAAGACCCAGGCCAGCTTCCGTCCGATCGTGATTGCCAAAACCATCACTTTGCTGCGGCATGGCGCCCGCCCACAGCCGGAGCCTGCAACCTTCGACGAGCTTATCCGCTCCCAGTTTGACTGCCGTCTTGTCACAGTGCATGCGGTTGTCCGCAATGCCGACACGGTCATCAGTTCCAGCGTCCGCAGCGCATTCCTTCAGCTCCACCTGGACGGCGGAGAGATTGGCGCCGTGGTCGACGTCGACAATTCCGAGGTACTTCACGACCTGCTGGACGCTGAAGTCGAGGTGACAGGAACAGTTTCCGGACGGTTCGACGGCAAGATGCAGCAGACGGGGATCCTGCTGCATGTGACTTCACTCGAAGGAGTGAAGGTGATCAAATACGCTGGCACCCATCCCTGGACGTTGCCCATAACGCCGATGGACAGCATCCTCTCCTACTACCACGTCAGCAATCTCAGCCGGCGCATCCGGGTACGTGGCACGGTCACATACTTTCAGCCCGGCTCGATGGCAGTGCTGCAGGACGGCACGAAGAGCCTCTGGGTGATGACATCCTCAATTGAACCGTTGCACATAGGCGATCAGGCAGACGCAACCGGCTTCCCTGATGTGCACGACGGTTTTCTCGCTTTGACCGGCGCGGAACTTCTGGACAGCGGCAAGCCGGCGCCAATCCGGCCACAGCAAGCGAACTGGGATCAGCTCTCGACCAGCAGAAATCTCTTTGACCTCGTCTCCATTGAGGGCGAGGTGGTGGCCGAGGTGCGAGGCGCCACGCAGGACGAATATGTTCTGGCAGCGGATGACAATCTGTTTTCAGCCATCTACAGGCACCCGGCTCCAGATAACCCGGATGCCGACCCGCTCCCCTCGATGAAGCATGTGGCGCGCGGCTCAAAGGTCCGCGTGACCGGCGTCTGCTTCATGAACGGGTCAAATAATTTCGACACGCGCGTGCCGTTCAACATTCTGCTGCGCTCGCCTAACGATCTTGTTGTGATGGCCAAGGCCCCCTGGTGGACCGTGGGCAATCTTTTCAATCTTGTCGGCGTAATGGCTGTGCTTGTGCTCGCCGTGAGCGCCTGGGTCAGGGCGCTGCGCAGGAGGGTGCGACAGCAAACTGCGGCGATCACCGCACAGATTGAGCTGGAAGCCGCACAGGAACGGCGGGCCGTACAACTGGAGCAGTGGCGCAGCCAGATATTGGAGGACATCAACAGTTCGCGGCCGCTAGTGGAGATCATGGAGCACATCACGGAGATGGTCTCGTTCATGCTGGCTGACGCACACTCATGGTGCGAAATATCCGATGGATCGCGGGTGGGAAAACCGCCGGACAAGAAGATAGGCCTGCGCATCGCGAGCAAGGAAATTCCAGCACGCGCAGGGGGTGTGCTGGGAACGATCTATGCGGCGCTCCGCAGGAATGAAACCGATACGGAAGCAGAATCGAACGCACTCTCGACGGGAGCCCGGCTCGCCGCGCTTGCCATTGAGACGCGCAAGCTCTACTCCGATCTGGTGTATCGCTCGGAGTTCGATTTGCTCACCGACGTTTACAACCGCTTCTCACTGGAGCGTTATCTTGAGGAGCAGATCAACAAGGCGCAGGAGAAGGCATCCTATTTCGGCCTCATCTATGTTGACCTGGACGAATTCAAGCAGGTGAATGACGTCTATGGCCACCACGTGGGCGACCTGTATCTGCAGGAAGTGTCGGCGCGCATGCGGCGCCAATTGCGCAATGGCGATATGCTGGCGCGCCTCGGCGGCGACGAATTTGCGGCCCTGGTGTCAGTCGCGCGCAGCCATGCGGAAGTGGAAGAAATCGTTCAGCGACTCGAGCGCTGCTTCGACGCGCCTTTTGCTGTGGAAGGCCACCTGCTGCGCGGCTCGGCCAGCATGGGCATCGCTCTGTATCCGGTGGATGGCACAACCGCTGAGACTCTGCTGAAAGCCGCCGATATCGCAATGTACGCGAGCAAAGAGAGCAAACGCATCACCGGCAACCTGCCCTCCCAGCACAACACACCAAGACTTCCCTTTCGCGACTGAGCAGGAAAAGAAGAGGCCCGGCATGATGCCGGGCCTCTTTGTTTGTTAGCTGACTTCAAGGGTCAAAGCCGTGGTCGGTTCGAGTTTTGCTTTTACTCCGCAGCCATCTCTTCGGCTTCGCCTTCCTGGCGCATCAGCTCCAGTTCGCGCTCAGCGGCTTCAATCTCAGCCGAGACCTCCTGCTGTACGCGGGCCGCCGCTTCCTCCAGTTCCGGTGAGAGCTGAACGTTGCGGTAGTACTCCAGGCCCGTGCCGGCGGGAATGAGGCGTCCGACGATCACGTTCTCCTTGAGGCCACGCAGGTTGTCGATCGCGCCGTTGATGCTGGCTTCTGTCAACACACGCGTTGTCTCCTGGAAGCTGGCAGCCGAGATGAAGCTATCCGTAGAGAGCGAGGCCTTGGTGATGCCGAGCAGGAGCGGACGCCCGATGGCCGGACGGCCTCCGTTCGTCAGCACGCGCTCGTTCTCCTCGCGGAAGCGGAAGCGGTCGACCTGCTGCTCGAGCAGGAAGTTGGTGTCGCCCACTTCGTCGATGCGCACCCAGCGCAGCATTTGCCGCACGATGACTTCGATGTGCTTGTCGCTGATGGCCACGCCCTGCAGACGGTAGACTTCCTGGATTTCGTTCACCAAGTAAGCCTGCAGTTCCTTTTCGCCCAGCACGGCCAGAATGTCGTGCGGGTTCAGAGGACCGTCCATCAGCGGGTCGCCTGCACGCAGGCGCTCGCCTTCCTGCACGTTTACGTGGATGCCGCGCGGCACTGAGTATTCCTTCTCGTCGCCGTTGTCCGCAGTCACGTAAATCTTGCGCTGGCCCTTGGACACTTCGCCGAAGCGAACCACACCATCGATTTCGCTGATGATGGCTGTCTCGCGGGGCTTGCGGGCCTCGAACAGCTCAACCACACGAGGCAGACCGCCGGTGATGTCCTTGGTGCGGGTGCTCTCCTTGGGGATCTTGGCCAGCACATCGCCTGGACCCACTTCGTCGCCATCCTGCACCATGAGGTGAGCGCCGCGCGGCAGCAGGTAGCGCTTGTGTGTCTTGGCGTTCTTGACCATGAACGCAGGCTGGCGCTTCTCATCTGGAGCGTCGGCCACGACCCAGCGCGAAAGGCCGGTGACTTCATCGACTTCCTCGTTGAGCGTGATGCCTTCCTGCAGGTCCTTGAACTGCACCGTGCCGCCGATTTCCGTGAGGATGGCGTAGGTGTAGGGGTCCCACTCGGCCAGCAACTGGCCCAGCTTGACCGCCTCGCCGTCGCGAGCCCGGAGGCGCGCACCATAGACCACCTGGTAGCGTTCCTTTTCACGGCCGCGCTCGTCCACAATGGCAATTGAACCGGAGCGGTTCATGGCCACCAGCGTGCCGTCCTTGCTCTCGACGAAGTTCAGATTGATGAAGCGCACGAAACCGTTGTTCTTGGCATCCAGGCGCGACTTGTCCTGTACGCGGCTGGCGGTTCCGCCGACGTGGAAGGTACGCATGGTGAGCTGCGTGCCGGGTTCGCCGATGGACTGCGCGGCGATGACACCGCAGGTTTCGCCCAGCTCCACCATGCGGCCTGAACCGAGGTTGCGCCCGTAGCAGAGTGCGCACACGCCGCGGCGCGACTCGCAGGTGAGTACCGAGCGAATCTTGACCTTCTCAACGCCCGCGCCCTGAATGGCTGAAGCAATGTCCTCATCGATCTGCTGGTTGACATCGATCACAACGTTGCCGTCGTAGTCCTTGATGCGCTCCAGCGAAACGCGGCCGATGATGCGGTCGCGCATCGGTTCGATGATTTCGCCCGACTCGACGATGGAGCCGACGTAGATGCCCTCGGATGTACCGCAGTCGTATTCTGTGACGATGACGTCCTGAGCCACGTCCACCAAGCGGCGGGTGAGGTAGCCGGAGTCGGCGGTCTTGAGCGCCGTATCGGCCAGGCCCTTGCGCGCACCGTGAGTCGAGATGAAGTACTCGAGCACGGTGAGGCCTTCGCGGAAGTTAGCCGTGATGGGCGTCTCGATGACTTCGCCCGAAGGCTTGGCCATCAGTCCGCGCATGCCCGAAAGCTGGCGAATCTGCTGCTTCGAACCACGAGCGCCGGAGTCGGCCATGATGTAAATCGGATTCATGGCTCCTTCGTCGTCCGCCTTCTTCATGTTGCCGAACATTTCGTCGGCCACCTGGTCGGTAACCGCAGACCACATCTGGATGACCTTGTTCGAGCGCTCGCCGTTGGTGATGGCGCCGTCCATGTACTGCTTCTGGACTTCGATCACCTTCTTGTCGGCTTCGTCCACCGTGGTGTACTTGCTGGCCGGAATGACCATGTCGTCCAGGCCCACGGAGAGGCCGGAGCGGGTGGCGTACTGGAAACCGAGCTGCTTGATGCGGTCCAGCATGCCCACCGTGACCTCAAGTCCGAGGTTCTGGTTGCAGTAGTTCACGAGCTGGCCGATGCCCTTCTTCTTGAGCAGGCCATTGATGAACGGCATACCCGCGGGCAAAGCGTCATTGAGAATGACGCGGCCCACGGTGGTGGAGATGTACTGCTTGTTGAAGTCCACCGCCTCGGTGTGCGTCAGGTCCTGATCGTCGTAGGCCGTGGTCATATCAAGCACCTTGCCCGTGTAGCGCAGGCGAATCGGAGTGAGCGTCTCCACTTCCCTGGCTTCGAGCGCCATCAGGATCTCTTCAGTACTCGAGAAGACACGTCCCTCGCCCTTGGAACCCTGCTTGGCCTTGGTCAGGTAATAGAGGCCGAGCACCATGTCCTGCGTGGGCACAGTAATGGGCTGGCCGGAGGCCGGCGACAGGATGTTGTGCGAGGCCAGCATCAGCACGCTGGCTTCAATTTGCGCCTCGGGCGACAGCGGAATATGCACCGCCATCTGGTCGCCGTCGAAGTCCGCGTTGAATGCGGTGCAGACCAGCGGATGAATCTTGATGGCCTTGCCCTCGACGAGCACGGGCTCAAAGGCCTGAATGCCCAGCCGGTGCAGGGTTGGGGCGCGGTTCAGCAGCACGGGGTGATCCTTGATGACTTCCTCGAGGATGTCCCACACCACCGGCTCCTGCATCTCCACCATCTCTTTGGCCTGCTTGATGGTGGTGCAGTGGCCCGTCTGCTCAAGGCGGTGATAGATGAAGGGCTTGAACAACTCGAGCGCCATCTTCTTGGGCAGGCCGCATTGGTGCAGCTTGAGCTCGGGACCGACCACGATGACCGAACGGCCGGAGTAGTCCACGCGCTTGCCGAGCAGGTTCTGGCGGAAGCGGCCCTGCTTGCCCTTGAGCGTGTCAGAGAGCGACTTGAGCGGGCGGTTGTTGGCACCGCGCAGCACGCGGCCGCGGCGGCCGTTGTCAAACAGCGCGTCCACGGCTTCCTGCAACATGCGCTTCTCATTGCGCACGATCACTTCGGGCGCATGCAGGTCCATCAGCTTCTTCAACCGGTTATTGCGGTTGATGACGCGGCGATAGAGGTCGTTCAGATCGGACGTGGCAAAGCGGCCACCATCCAGCGGCACCAGCGGGCGCAGCTCGGGAGGAATCACGGGCAGCACGTCGAGAATCATCCACTGCGGCTTGTTGTCGCTCTTGCGGAACGCCTCGACGACCTTGAGCCGCTTGGCATACTTGAGCTTCTTCTGCGCGGAGGTCTCGGCCTTCATGCGCTCGCGCAGCTCGACCCCCAGGTCGTCCACCTGCACGCGCTTGAGCAGCTCCTTGATGGCTTCGGCGCCCATCATGGCCTTGAAGCCGGAAGGACGGTACTGCTGGTCGAGCTCACGGAACTTGGCTTCGTCCTTGATGATCTCGCGTTCCTTCACTGGCGCGTCGCCGGGATCGACCACGACATAGGACTCGAAGTAGAGAATGCCCTCAAGGTCGCGCAGGGAGATATCGAGCAAATGGCCGATACGCGAGGGCAGGCCCTTGAAGAACCACACGTGCGAACAGGGCGAAGCCAGCTCAATGTGGCCCATGCGCTCGCGGCGCACCTTGCTCACGGTGACTTCAACGCCGCACTTGTCGCAGATGACGCCGCGGTGCTTCATGCGCTTGTATTTGCCGCAGAGGCACTCCCAGTCCGTGACGGGGCCAAAGATGCGGGCGCAGAACAGGCCGTCGCGCTCCGGCTTGAAGGTGCGGTAGTTAATGGTTTCCGGCTTGGTGACCTCACCATGCGACCAGCTGCGGATCTTCTCCGGCGAGGCGAGCATGATGCGGATGGCATCGAAATCGGTAATCGGGCTGGTGAGCTCAAACGGGTTCGAACGGAACAAGGCGACCCTCCTTGGCGGGCCTTTCGGCGCCTGCCGCGGCTTTTTCCCGGGATTGCTTAAGGATCCTTCCTTCCCGGGAAGCGGCGTTTACCGCCTTCAAGAAGGACCCTGTCAATTTCACGCTCGGCCCGGAACGATTTCAATGCCGCTCCGGACCGGCCTGCAAACCACTGCCGCGTTTAGTCAGCCACTGCCGCAACTTCCGGCGCCGGTGCCTTGCGCACGAGATCTGCGCGTTTAATCAGCTCCACGTCCAGGCACAGCGACTGCAGTTCGCGGATAAGCACGTTGAACGACTCGGGCACGCCCGGCTCGATGGCCGCCTCGCCCTTGACGATGGCCTCGTAGATCTTGGTGCGGCCATAGACGTCGTCGGACTTGGCGGTGAGCAGTTCCTGAAGGATGTATGCGGCACCGTATGCTTCCAGCGCCCACACTTCCATTTCGCCGAAGCGCTGGCCACCGAACTGCGCCTTGCCGCCCAGCGGCTGCTGGGTGATGAGCGAGTACGGCCCGATGGAGCGCGCGTGAATCTTGTCGTCCACCAGGTGCGACAGCTTGAGCATGTAGATATAGCCGACCGTAACCGGCTGCTCAAACTGGTCGCCCGTCATGCCGTCGAACAGCGCCGTCTTGCCCGAGGAAGGCAGCCCGGCCGAGGCCAGCAGCGCCTTGATCTCCTCTTCCTTCGCGCCGTCGAAGACCGCGGTACCGAACCAGATGCCGCGCTCCATTCCGGCAGCGACACGCAGCAGCATCTCGTCGTCCAGTTCAAGCAACTGGCGCAGCGTCGCGGTTCCGGCAAACTCCTTCTTCACTGCTTCGCGCACGGCGTCAGCGCCCGTGTGCAATGCCACCAGCGCGGCAATCTTCTTGCCCAGCGCATGCGCGGCCCAGCCAAGATGCGTCTCAAGAATCTGGCCCACATTCATACGCGAAGGCACGCCCAGAGGATTGAGCACGATCTCAACCGGCGTTCCGTCGGGCAGGTACGGCATGTCTTCCTCGGGAAGGATGCGCGCGATCACGCCCTTGTTGCCGTGGCGGCCGGCCATCTTGTCGCCCACGGAGAGCTTGCGCTTCATGGCGACATAGACCTTGACCAGCTTGATGACGCCCGGAGGCAGCTCGTCGCCTTTCTGCAGCTTAGCGATCTTCTCATTGGTGATCTTGCGCAGCACCTCGATCTGGCGCGAGGTCATCTCTTCGATCTCGTCGATCTGCTCGTTGACACGTGGATCCTTGTCAGCGTAGCGGATGCGCTTGAGGTTGCGCGTAGAGATGCGCTCAATGGTGTCGCGGTCAAGAATCGCGCCCTTGGTGAGCAGGCGCTTATTGGTCCGCTCGTCGTGCAGGTCGGCCAGCACTTCCTTGGCGCCCAGGATGCCTTCGAGACGCTTGAGGCGCTCGTCGGTCAAGATGCGGATTTCGTCGCCCAGGTTCTTTTCGAGCTTGGCGACGTACTCGGCTTCGATCTGCTTGGCGCGCTCGTCCTTCTCCTGCCCCTTGCGGCTGAAGATGCGCACATCCACAACCGTGCCCTCGATTCCCGGAGGGCAGGTAAGCGAGGCGTCGCGCACATCGCCGGCCTTTTCTCCGAAGATGGCGCGCAGCAGCTTTTCTTCCGGCGTGAGCTGGGTTTCGCCCTTGGGCGTGACCTTGCCTACCAGAATATCGCCGTGGCCGATCTGGGCGCCGATGCGGATGACGCCGCTCTCGTCCAGGTCGCGCAGCGCATGCTCGCTGACGTTGGGAATGTCGCGCGTGATTTCCTCGGGACCGAGCTTGGTGTCGCGGGCCTCGATTTCAAACTCCTCGATGTGCACCGAGGTGTAGTAGTCCTCGCGCACCAGCTTTTCGCTGATGAGAATGGCGTCCTCAAAGTTGTAGCCGCGCCACGGCATGAAGGCCACCAGCACGTTGCGACCCAGCGCCAGCTCGCCCTGCTCCGTGCAGGGTCCGTCGGCGATGACCTGGCCCTTGATGACCCGCTCGCCCTCGCGCACCACCGGCTTCTGGTTGATGCAGGTGTTCTGGTTGGAGCGCTTGAACTTGATCAGCGTGTAGATGTCCGAACCCACCTCACGCGAAAGCTGCGTGGGATGATGCTCGCCCTCGACGCGGATGATGATGCGCTCGGAGTCGACCGAGTCCACTACGCCGTTGCGGCGCGCCAGGATCACAGCTCCGGAGTCGCGCGCGGTGACGCCCTCCATGCCCGTGCCCACCAGCGGAGCCTCGGCCACCAGCAGCGGCACCGACTGGCGCTGCATGTTGGCGCCCATCAGCGCGCGGTTGGCGTCGTCATGCTCAAGAAACGGCACCAGCGACGCGGCCACGGAAACAAGCTGCTTGGGACTGACGTCGATGTAGTCCACCTCGGCACGATTGACCAGCACGAAGTTGCCCTGCCGGCGCGCATTCACCAGGTCCTCGGTGATCTGGCCGTTCTCGTCGAACTCAATGTTGGCCTGGGCGATGGTGTGCTTGTCCTCTTCCCATGCGGAGAGGTAGAAACTGAAAGGGATGTGCTCGATGGTGCGCTTGCTCGCCTTCTTCAACTGCGCATTGAGCTTGATCGCTTCTTCCTTTTCGATGTGATCGCCCACGCGCAGGCCGCTTTCGCCGGCGTTCGTGATCTCAACGAAATCCAGAATGCGGGCGTCCTTGACCTTGCGGTAGGGCGACTCGATGAAGCCGTACTCATTGATGCGCGCAAAGCAGCTGAGCGAGCTGATGAGGCCGATGTTCGGACCTTCAGGCGTTTCGATCGGGCAGATGCGGCCGTAGTGCGTGGGGTGCACGTCGCGCACCTCAAAGCCTGCACGCTCTCGCGACAGGCCGCCCGGCCCAAGAGCCGACAGACGCCGCTTGTGCGTAATCTCCGACAGCGGATTGGTCTGGTCCATGAACTGCGAGAGCTGCGATGAACCGAAGAACTCGCGGATGGCCGCCATGACTGGCTTGGCGTTGATGAGGTCGTGCGGCATGGCCGTGTTGAGTTCCTGGTACACGCTCATCTTTTCCTTGATGGCGCGCTCCATGCGCACGAGGCCGATGCGGAACTGGTTTTCCATCAGCTCACCGACGGCGCGGACGCGGCGGTTGCCCAGGTGGTCGATGTCGTCCACCATGCCGATGTTCTTGCGCAGCTTGAGCAGGTAGCGGATGGTTGCGTAGAAATCCTCGGGCGTCAGCGTGCGATGGTCGAGCTGCGTGGCGTCCTGGTTCTCATAGAGCTTGATGTTGAACTTGAGACGGCCCACGCGCGAGAAGTCGTACTTGCGTGCGTCGAAGAACATGCCTTCAAACAACGCCGTGGCGGTGTCCAGCGTCGGCGGATCGCCCGGCCGCAGTTTGCGGTAGATCTCGATCAGCGCCTCTTCCGGCTTGCGCACGGAGTCGCGCTTGAGCGTGTTGGTGATGATGTTGCCCACGTCGTCGCGCTCGGGGAAGAAGACCTCGAAGCTCGATGCGCCGCTGGACAGCACCTTGTGCAGGCGGTCGGCAGTCAACTCGATGTTGGCCTCCACCACGACCTCACCGGTAGCCATATCCACAACATCTGCGGCAGTCAGCGCGCCATCGAGTTCAGCGGCTTCCACTTCGATGCGGCCTATGCCGGCAGCGCGAATGGCTTTGAGGGTGTGCGCGGTGATCTTGCGGCCCGAGTGGGCAACCTCCTCGCCCTTGTGCACCACGGCGTGCGCGGGCTTGGTACCCAGCAGATGGGTGTGCACCTTTAGATCTTCCGGCACCGTCCACTGGAGCTTGCCGTCAACAATGTGCAGGCGGTCCACCGTATAGAAGGTCTTGAGAATCTCCTCGTCCGAACGCAAACCGAGCGCGCGCAGGAAGATGGTGCCCAGGAACTTGCGCTTGCGGTCAATGCGCACATAGAGCGTGTTCTTCTGGTCGTACTCGAACTCCACCCACGAACCGCGATAGGGAATGATCTTGCCCAGGAAGTAGGTGCGGTTATTGGCGGTCTCGAAGAAGACGCCCGGCGAGCGGTGCAACTGCGACACAATCACGCGCTCGGTGCCGTTCACGATAAAGGTGCCGTTGGGCGTCATCAGCGGAATGTCGCCGAAGAACACCTCCTGCTCCTTGATATCGCGGATGGTCTTGTTGCCGGTTTCCGGATCCTTGTCGTAAATGGTGAGCCGGACGGTCACCTTGAGCGGCGCGGAGAAGGTCATGCCGCGCTCCTCGCACTCCTGCTGGTCGTACTTCAACTGCAGGCCCACAGGGTCGCCACACTTGTTGCAGAAGTCGGGGGTGTTCTTGTTATACGTTCCGCACTTCTGGCAGAGCACGTCGCCGGGATGGAACGGGTCGGTAATCACCATCGCCCCGCAATGGACGCAGGCTGTACGCAGGTGATGCAGCCCCTTCAGGTGGCCGCACTTGCACTCCCAGTTGCCAATCGAGAAGTCCACGAAGTCCAACTGCGAGATGCCGCGGAAATCCGTAATGGGAAAAACGGAGACAAAGACCGACTGCAGCCCTGAGTCGTCGCGCTCGTTGGGCAACTTGTCCATCTGCAGAAAGCGCTCATAGGAGCGGCGCTGCACCTCAATCAGGTTGGGGATCTGGGTTGCAGTGGGAATCTTTGAAAAATCGAGCCGGCTGCGAATCGCGCGCTTCTCGTTGGACATGCTTCACTCCTGGGCTCTTCACTCCGGCAAGGCGTTAAGCTCTGCGCCGGGCCAGCGCCCGAGTCTCGAGGCGCCGACAGATTACGGTAAAAAATCAAATATTCCAGACTGGCAAACTGCGAAGCCAATCCCACCCGAACGATTCAGCAGCCCTGAGTCAGGCCACCGCAGCGCCGGAGAACCCGCGCCAGGCCTGTCTGCCTGAGAGTCGCGTCAAAAAGCATGGTGCAGGCGTTGCCGCATGACGGGCCTGTGCGCTAGACTGCGCACAATTGGAGAAGCAGGCGCGCCGATAAAAAACTTGCCACATTACAGCGCGCATATGGTAGAGTTCGCCGTAAAATGCTTTGTCTGCCATGGGCGGGAGACACGAAAAGCCCGTAAGGACGCAATGCCTCACGAGCGCGGCTTATCGCCTGTGCTCCCATCCGAATTCTCTTGCTCTGCTCTCGCCGATCCCAAAGCTCGCTTCTGCCGCTCGCCCGCCAGCCACTGCCGCCCGTCAAGGTGAAATCCGCCCACCCCCTTGACCCTAAGGCACTTAAAGCTCACTCGCTGCCCGCCACCGGAGTGCCTGGCTCTACTCCAGCCTGCGAGCAATTGCGTGCCCTGCCGCTCATCTCAAGACGCGCCCCCTCAGCTCCCACCCATTCCCTAAGAAAACCGGAATGGGCCGGAAAGACGCGCAACTTCTATCGTAGCGCGTCCCGGCCCGCCTTGCAAGTTCCGTTTGTTACTTGACTTCGATGGTGGCGACGCCTTCAAACTTCTTCTTGATCGCCTCGGCCTCATCCTTGGTCGCGCTCTCCTTCAGCGCCTTGGGGGCGCCATCGACCAGGTCCTTGGCTTCCTTCAGGCCGAGTGAAGTCACTTCACGGACAGCCTTGATGGTGTTGATCTTGTTCGCGCCGGCATCCTTGAGGATGACCTGGAACTCCGTCTTCTCCTCAGCCGCTGGAGCCGCCGCGCCAGCGCCGCCGCCAGCCACAACCACCGGGGCCGCCGCAGCCGCCGAAACGCCAAGCCGCTCTTCCAGCTTCTTCACCAGGGCCGCTGCTTCCAGCAGGCTCAGGCTTACAATCTGCTCTTCCAACTGTGCGAGATCCGCCATTTTTCTTCTCCAATCAAAACCGTTTGAATTGCTTGTTGCTCAATTTTCAGCCCGACTGCAAACCATGACCGGGAGTTTCCGATGCGCCCAGACCCGCGCCCTTCCTGCCCGCTTTACAGCCGAAATCCCTGCTCCAAAACCGTACGCCCTGAAGGGCGCGGCCGCTGCAGCTCTACGCCGCTCCGGCAAACTTTTCTTTTTCCACGCCCTGGCCTAGAACCACCGCCAGATCGCGACCCGCGGCATTGATAACCGTAGCCAGCCGCTGCGCCGGCGCATTGATGAGGAACAGCAGCTTGGCAAAGATCTCTTCCTTGCCCGGCATGGTGGCCAATGCCTTGACCTCTTCCACGCTCAGCAGCTTGCCGTCCACGATGCCCAGCTTGAACTGGAACTCCGCGTTCTCACCCACCCACTTGGCAAATCCCTTGGCCAGTGCGACCGGGTCGCCGGAGGTAAACGCCACGGCGCTCACGCCCTTCAGGCCTTTCAGCGCCTCTTCAACCTGCGTGCCCTCGCCCGAAATGGCCGCCAGCTTGTTCTTGACCACGCGATACTTGCCGCCCGACTCGCGAACCACCTTGCGCAGAGCAAAGTCCTGCGCCACGGTCAGCTTGGCAAAGGTGCCGATGATTGCCGTTGTCGAAGTCTCCAGCTCCTTGGCCAGCAGCTGAACCTTCTCCTTCTTTTTCGCTTTCGAAATCGCCATTTTCCTGCTCCCCTCAGCGGGTCGCGCCGCTCACGGCGCTCTCTGTTCAAATCCTGACGTCTTGCATCTCAACCTGAGCCGGGAGGATCTTCAGCCAGCCCCAGCAACGGGGTGACTCCTGATCCCTGGCCCTTGATCTCTGTTTAGTGCTTGCCAGCCGCGTCGGCCACTGCCGAATCCAGCGGAACACCGGGCCCCATCGTCGAGCTTAGCGTTACGCTCTTGATGTACTTGCCCTTGGCCGCTGAAGGCTTGGCGCGCACGATCGAGGAAATAACGGTCGTGGCGTTCTCCACCAGCTTCTCAGGCGAAAAGCTCAGCTTGCCCACCGGCACATGCACCAGGCTGGTCTTATCTGCGCGGAACTCCACCTTGCCGGCCTTGATCTCTTTCACCGCCGAAGCCACATCCAGAGTCACGGTCCCTGTCTTGGGGTTGGGCATCAAGCCCTTGGGTCCGAGCACCTTGCCCAAGCGGCCTACCACCTTCATCATGTCCGGTGTGGCGATCAGCGCATCGAAAGCTGTCCAGTTTTCTTTCTGGATCTTCTCGACCATCTCTTCGCCGCCCACAAAGTCGGCACCGGCCTCCTGAGCTTCCTTCTGGCGATCGCCGGTTGCAATCACGGCTACGGTCTTAGTCTTGCCCAGTCCATGGGGCAGCACAACGGTTCCGCGCACCATCTGGTCAGCGTGTCGGGTGTCAACGCCCAGCCGCATGGTCAGGTCGACGGTCTCGTCGAACTTGGCATACTTGACCTGCTTGAGCAGATCGACGGCCTCAGGCAGCGGATACGCGGGCCGGGTGACTGCCGCGCGCGCCTTCACAATATTTTTGCTGGCTTTTCTTGCCATTTTCCCCTCGTCTCCCACCGCCCTTGCCAGCCCTGCTTTGCAGGGAACCCGGCTGCTGGCCGCAGAGGCAACGTTTCTTGTCGCCTTGCCCGGGCCGGCCTCGAACGGGTCCAAAAGCCGTGGTGTATGTGACGGCCCGAAGTCAACTCCGGGCACATCTGTGAATCATACTGGAGTGGCAATCGAAATGCAACTGCGCTTGGGCGGCTTCCCTGTCAGCGAGCCCTCCACCCGGATTGAACATAATTCGGCACAGTGTGAGGTGTCTGGGCGTACAGTTGTAGCTGCTGAATACAGACGCTTTGCCTCGGGCGCGCATCTAACGATTCAGTTCAGTGTTCATTTGTAGTGTGAGGTCATGTGCAAGCCGTGCCGGCGGAGCTGCCGGGCGGGCATTCACGCCTCGAAAGGGAGCAATCTGTATGAAAAGGCACGAAATGGCCATTGGAATGGCCTTGGGAGCGCTGGCATTGGTTGCACCGGCATTCCCCAAATCTGCACCGGCGGATGAAATTGGACGAGGGCACGCTATTGTGACAGTTTTGCCTAAAAAGAAGTCAGAGGCGCCGCCCAACATCAGAATTCAGGATTTGCGACTTAAGGTGAATGGGAAAGAAGCCACCATCAGCAACTGGGTACGTTTGAATAAGCCGGAAGATCTAGTTGAACTGGTGGTGCTGATTGACAGCTCAGCCCGCACTAGTCTCGGGCAGCAGCTCGACGACATCGCGAACTTTATCCAGAACCTGCCGCCCAATGTGGCGGTTTCGCTTGGATACATGGACAACGGGCGCGCTTTGCTGACTGGGCCGCTGACCACAAATCACGCCCAGGTGGCACACGGGCTACACATGCCCGCCGGACTTCCCGGCTCCAGTGGAGGACCCTACTTCTGCCTCTCTGACCTCGCTCACAACTGGCCCTCGCGCAACAACATGGCGCGGCGCGAAGTGGTGATGATTACCGATGGCGTGGACATTTACAACCTGCGCTATGACCCGGACGATCCCTATGTTCAGGCAGCCATCACAGATTCGGCGCGGGCTGGATTGGTGGTGTATTCCATTTACTGGCGCAACCAAGGGATGCTGGACAACACCAACTATGAAACCAACACCGGCCAGAACCTGCTGGCCCAGCTGACCCAGGTGACAGGCGGCTACAGCTACTGGGACGGCCTCGGCGATCCAGTGTCCTTCTCGCCCTACTTTGCCCAGATCAACGAAGCCATGCAAAACCAGTACCGGCTAAGCTTTACCTCGCCACTGAAGGAGAAACCCGAGGTGCAGACGATGAACCTCAAAGTGGGCGGCCCGGCGGCAAAGGTGTATGCGCCACAGCAAGTCAACGTTGTTCCCCACGGCTTGGAATAGAACGCGCTCAAGCGCCCCCGGACATGCAGTCCGCTGAGCGCCGGCAGGCTTGATATGAAAGTGACCCCCTGCAACCCTACGGTGGATACATAGCCGTAGGGCGGCAGGGGTCATTTTGTGTAAAGCGCAGCTACGCTCAATGCGGGCTTGCCGGGGGTGGCGTGGGGTTATCGGCCTTTCCGGTCGCCTCGGGACTGCCAATGTGGTCGGCAAGCATTGCTCCAGAAAAGCTATCAGTGTAGCTGGCGTCGATCTCCGGGAGCATGGTGGCGTTCCAGGCAAACCACTCGGCCACGAGCCGATCATAGACGTCCATCTGGCGCTTCTTCAGGTTGGCGCGGGAGAAGCGCTGCCCGCATCCGAGTTGGACGCTGTATAGTTCTTGGATATCGGCAAGCGATTGCCGTCCATCTGCCGCGCATCCTGTGCAAGACCCCTTTTGAAAAGAGGACTATGAGACGCTCACCGTTTGCGTTCATTTTTGCCGTTGCAGTTTTGTGCTGTGTAAACCTGCCGCTGGCTGGCCAAATGCTTGACTCGCAATATGCCCGCGACCCAGCCCAGCCCATAGACCAGCACTACACCGACCAAATTCAAAAGTACACGACGGACAAGCAATTCATCTCGCCGCTGGTGAACTATCTGCCTGCCTCGAAGACCGTGCCTACACCCGCGAAGGTGCTTGGCGACGTTTCCGGCGCGCCGGACATGCTGCCCTACGCGGAGGATGTGTACAAGTATTTCCGCATGCTGGAGGCCGCAAGCCCGCGGGTGAAGGTTTTTAGCATCGGCCACACCGAAGAAGGCCGCGAGATGATTGCCGCCGCCATAGCCGATCCCGAACTGCTGAATGCGGCCAAAGAAAATGACGCGCGGCTGGCGCAGCTTGCTGACCCGCGCACCATCGGCATGGATGACGCCAAGGCGCGCACACTGATCGACAAGAGCTGGCCGGTCTACTACATCACCGGCACCATCCACTCGCCGGAGACGGGCGCGCCGACGGCGCTGATGGAGCTGGCCTATCGGCTGGCGGTGGATGACGCGCCGTACATCAAGTACATCCGATCGCACATGATCGTGCTCATCACGCCAGTGGTTGAAGTGGATGGCCGCGACCGCATGGTGGACGTGTACAAATGGCACAAGGCGCATCCCGACGAGAAGTGGCCGCGACTGCTTTACTGGGGCCACTACGTGGCGCATGACAACAACCGAGACGCCATGGGCCTGACGCTGGACCTGAGCCGCAACGTGCTCAACAACTATCTCAACTGGCATGCGCAGGTGCTGCATGACCTGCATGAGTCTGTCCCGTTCCTCTACGACAACACCGTGGGCGACGGCCCCTATAACGCATGGGTTGACCCTACGCTGGCCGACGAGTGGGCAGAGTTGGGCTGGAACAACGCATCGCAGATGCAGAGTTTCGGCATGCCCGGCGTGTTTACCCACGGCGACTTTGACACGTGGAGTCCCGGTTACCTGATGTTTATGGCCGCGATGCACAACGGCATCAGCCGGCTCTATGAGACGTTTGGCAACGGCGGTGCGGACACGGAGAAGCGCATCCTGGACCCGGAGGAATATTCGCGCACATGGTACCGGCAAAATCCGCCGCTGCCCGTGGTCATGTGGTCGCAGCGCGACAACAACAACTATGAAGAGACGGCGCTGCTTTCGACCCTTTCCTATTTCTCGCGCCACACACAGCACTTTCTTGAGAACTACTACATCAAGAGCAAGCGCTCCGTGGAGAAGCCCTCGCTGGAGGGGCCTGCGGCCTATGTGATTCCCCCGGATGCCGCTCAGACCAACCGCATCGTCGAGTTGCTGAAGGTGCTCAAGCTCCAGCATGTGGAGGTGCAGCAACTTACCGCTGCCGCCACCTGCACGGTGCCAGGCGAGAAGCGCGGCGACAAGCCGAAGCAGGAAACCTTTGCCGCGGGCAGCATTGTGGTGCGCATGGATCAGCCCTACTCGCGCATTGCCGACGCGCTGCTGGACCGCCAGTTCTGGGCGCCGGATGATCCGCAGAAGCATCCCTATGACGATACGGGCTGGTCGTTCCCTCACTTGTTCAATGTGAGCGCGGTGCGCGTTCCCGATACATCAATTCTGAAGGCTGGGATGACTCCGCTGACCGATCCGGCCGCGCTGGCAGGCAAACTACAGGGCACAGGCTCGATCGTTGCCGTGGCCAACACGGGCCAGGTTTCGCTGCTTTCGCTTGTCTACAAGCTCAAGGGCGCGCATATCGAATCGGTGGAGAAGCCGTTTGATGCGGGCGAACAGCACTTCCCTGCCGGCTCGCTGCTGATTACCGGCACCTCAGAGGACAGCCTGGCCGGTACGCTGCATGATTTATCGCTCAACGCCGTGCGGCTGAGCGCGGCACCAATAACGCAGTCACACGCGGTGAGCGCACCACGCATCGCCGTGATGCACACCTGGCTTTCAACGCAGACCGAGGGCTGGTGGCGCTATGCCTTCGACGCGGAAGGAGTGCCTTTTGACTACATCAGCACGCAGACCGTCGCAAAGGAAAGCGACCTGCGGGCCAAGTATGACGTGATCGTTTTCGCTCCCGTGGGGCGCGTCTCCACGCTGCAAATCCTGAACGGCCTGCCCATGTGGAACAACCCCATGCCGTGGCAGAAGACGGAACTCACGCCCAACCTTGGCCGCCTTGACAGCACACCGGATATCCGCCCGGGGCTGGGCTATGACGGCCTCGCGCACCTGAGGAGCTTTGTGGAGCAAGGCGGATTGCTCATTACCTGCGAAGACACAGCACGATTCGCCATTGAGACCGGCCTTGCGCCAGGGGTAAGCGTGGCTCCGGCGAACGGGGCGCGCGTTACCGGCTCTGTGCTCAACGCAGTTTTTGTTGACGGAGAAAATCCTGTTGCCTTCGGCTTCGGAGCGGGAGTTCCGGTGATGAGCGCCAACGGCATGGCCTTCAACCTAAGCAACACACTGGGCCAGTCGCGCGGACGCATGTTGATGGACCCCTATACGAAGCGCCCTACTGGCCGCGGCACGGTGGGGGACGGCGACGTACCGCAGGGCCGTACGATTACAGAACCGGAACCGTTGCCGAAGACGCAACCCTGGCAGGCCAAGCAACTCAACGAGGACCAGATGCGCAACAACCCGCTGGTGATTCCCACCGAGCTGCGGCCTGACGTGATTCTGCGCTTTGCCGACAACAAGACCCTGCTGCTCGACGGACTGCTCGACAAGGGCAGTTCCATCGCGGAACACGCCATCGTAGTCAACGCGCATCTGGGCCAGGGCAGCGTGCTGCTGTTCGGCAACAACCCCATCTATCGCGGCGAGACGATCGGCACCTATGCGCTGGTCTTCAATGCGATTCTGCAGCATGAGCACCTGGGGCATGAAGCCGCGGCATCCGGCAAGCAGTAGCGCCTCCACAGCCCACAAGCGGCGGAGGCGGATTTAAGCAAAAGGGTCTTTGCCCAAAAGGCCCTTTTGTGTCATGCTTTCACGCATGGGAAGCAAAGACAAAGGCAGAAAAGAAACGAAGAAGGCGCCCAAGCCAAAGCCCAAACCCGAACCGACCAGCAGGCGCGAAATCTTCACGCCGGCTCCGCCGAAATAGGACCGCAGGACCGCACAAGGTTTCTGCGGTCCTCGTATTTAGTGCGAGCGCGGAATATCCAACTGCTGGATCGCAGTGGCGGGGTCGGGAACGGCGGCCTCGTGTGCCACAATGCGCCAGACATTCCCGGTCTTGCCGGCCACCACAAGGTTCACGCCAAATGCTTTTTGCCCGGCATTGGTGGATTCATAGCGCGTAATCACGTACATGAACTCCCCCGCACATCCCACATGCACAATTTTGATTGAGTCGATGTGGTACTTCGCATCGACCCCGCGCTGCACGTAGGCCTGGATGCCGGCGCGCCCATGCACGATGCCGGTGGCAAAGTGCTGCGTCAGGTAGTAGGCGTCTTCGGTATACAGCGCAGCGACCCCGGCTGCGTCGCCGCCGTTGTAGCCCTCTTTCCAGGCATTCACAATCTGCTGCGCGGCGCGCAACGCACCCGCATCGGCGCATGCGCCTCCACGCGCGGTTGCGCCGGACCCGCCGTCCATGCCTGTTTGTGCGCAGGCCATGCCACCGCCAAGCATCATCACGCAAGCCAGCAAAGCTCTCTTCATCGCGATCCCTCCAGCATATGGACTCCTGGATTCCAACCCAAAGCTATCCATTCTACAAGGCTGGGACTTCGCATACCGAAGTACCCAATGCACATCCCGCCATCCCGGCCGGGAGAGCGTAAGTTGGATGCAAGGCTCTTCACCTGGGAGAACTATCGATGGTCAGACAATCTGCCGCGACTTTTATTGCCGCTCTCCTGTTTGCCTCTGCCGCTGGGGGGCAACAGCCGGCTGTTTCCCATCCCGCGCCTGACGCAGCCCGTTCCCCTCTGCCTGCGGTCGTGCCGTCGAACCGGCCGGTGATCGGGCTGGCGCTTGAGGGCGGGGGCGCGCTGGGCCTGGTTCACATCGGCGTGCTGCAGTGGATGGATGAGAACCATATTCCGGTGGACCGTCTCTCCGGCACCAGCATGGGCGCGCTGATCGGGGGGCTTTATGCCACGGGCCGCACCCCGGCGGAACTGCGCGCTCTGGCGCTCGACAGCAGCATTTCAAGCGTCTTCACGCTGCACGCACCCTATGCCGATGTCAGCTATCGCCGCCGCCAGGACCGCCGCGATATTCCCCAAGGCCTCTCCATCGGGCTCAAGAACGGCTTGGGCCTGCGCAATGCCCTGCTGGCCGATCTCGGTGTCAACGAGTTCCTGAGCCGCGAGTTCTTCAACTACAACGGGCATGACCTGAACTACGACCTGCTTCCCACACCTTTTCGCTGCGTGGCCACTGACCTGAATACCCTGCATTCGGTCAGCTTTGCCAGCGGACCTCTTAGCCAGTCAGTGCGGGCCTCCATCTCCATTCCAGGTGTGTTTCCCCCAGTGCAGGGGAGCGACGGCCACTACCTGGTGGACGGCGGAATTCTCGACAATCTTCCCACCGACGTGCTGCGTCATGAGCTGCATGCCGAGATTGTCATCGCGGTGCGCATTTCGGATGGGCCGCTGCTGGGCGTGGACACGAGCTCAATTGTTGCGGTGCTCAACCGCGCCTTCGCGGCTGGCATCGCGCATAACGTGGACCAATCCGAGGCGCTGGCGGATGTAGTCGTGAGAGTACCCCTGAGCGGCTTTTCCACCACCGACTTCAGCAAGGCCACCCAACTGATTGAGGCCGGCTACAAGGCTGCGGAGCAAAACCGTGCCGCGCTGATGCGCTATGCCCTGGACGGCACGGACTGGCAGGCCTATCTGAATGCGCGCGATGCACGGCGTCAAGCGCCGCCGGGCGTGCTGCGCCAGGTCCGCGTGGAGGGCGGCGAACCGGGCGCCGTCCGCGAGGTGAAGCGGGACATGAAGCCCGCAGAGGGTAAGCTGGCTTCATCCCAGGCAATTCTCTCCGGCCTGAAGGGCGTCCAGGCCAATGGCGTCTACGGGGCAACGTATGAGATGCTTGCCCAGCCCGCCGATGCCGCCGGGGATACGGGCATACTCGTCCATCTGCGCAAAGACCCCAACGGCCCTCCTTTCCTGCTGGTTGGACCGGAGTTGGCAGCTTCCACCTCCAACATCACCCAGGGCGAACTGGATCTCAGGCTCATCGATCAGAACCTGGGTGGCTACGGTTCAGAATTTCGCGCGGGCGCGCGCATCGGCTACCTCACCGACCTTTCTGCCGAGTATTACCGCCAGCTCAGCCCCAGCGGGTACTTCGTGCAGCCGGTGACGCGCATCCTGCGAGAGCCGGTATATATGTGGGCCAACCAGAAGCGCATCGCCGAGCGCTTCGAGCAGAATTTGGAGGCCGGTCTGGAGGCGGGCCGCACCGTCAACAATCACCTGCAGATCGCGGCCCGGTGGAGCGCCATGGATACACGCTGGAGCCTGCGCACCGGCAATGACGGCGGCTCCTACCTTTCCGGAACCGCGCAGACCGGCCTTTTGCGCGTCAGTCTGGATGAGTTGTCAGCCGGTTCCATTTCGCCCAGCGGCTTTCGTATTTCCGCCGCGGCCGGGGCTTTTTACCATGCCGTGGGCAGCGACAATGCCCCGCTGATTCGCTTCTCGTTCACGCAGACGCACCCGTGGAAGCAGAACAATATTTTCGGAATCGGAGCCGATATCAACTCTTATATGCGGGCGCGTGTGGCCGAGCCCTATCGCTTCACTCTGGGCGGTCCGATGCGCCTCTCCGCCTCGTCGTTTGATGAGTACCGCGGCACAGATACCTACCTGGCACGCGCCGGCTACATGCACCGTGTCGCACCCATGCCCACCGGAATGGGTCAGGGCCTATATGCCATTCTCGGCTACGAGGCAGGCGAGATCTGGTCTCCGGATGCAAGGGCGATCCTGCGCCAGGACGGAACCACGGGAGTGGTGGCCGCGACGCCCCTGGGTGTGATTACCTTTGGCGTCTCCGTGGGCGACGCAGGACGCCGCAAAGTGTTCTTCACCGTTGGGCGCTGGTTCTAAGGACAGCGATTTACAGGCTGCGCACAGATGCAGAAAGGCCCTCCCCGCGGGGAGGGCCTTCGTCTTGCAGGCAAACAATACGTCGTTAGCCGACGACTTCAATACCCATGGAGCGTGCTGTGCCCTTGATGCTCTTGACGGCCGCATCCACTGAGGCGGCGTTCAGGTCGGGCATCTTCTGCGTGGCGATCTCGCGCACCTGCGCTTCAGTCACCTTGCCCACCTTGTCCTTGTTGGGCGTGCCCGATCCCTTGGCCAAACCGGCGGCCTTCTTCAGCAGAATCGCCGCAGGCGGCGTCTTGGTGACAAAGGAAAAGCTGCGGTCGGCGTAAACGGTGATGACAACCGGAATGATGAGCCCGGCCATTTCCTTGTTCTGCGTGCGGGCATTGAACTGCTTGCAGAACTCCATGATGTTGACCTGCGCCTGGCCCAGCGCGGGGCCTACGGGAGGCGCGGGCGTAGCCTTGCCGGCTTCGATCTGCAGCTTGACGTAAGTGGATACTTTCTTCGGAGGCGCCATACGATGTTTCCTTCAGGAACCAGCTGCTTGGCTCTAGCCGCCAGCTGCCAGCTCGTTGTTCCTGCTACAAATTTTGAGGTTGCAACCACCCGCTCTGTCCCAACCGATGTCCGCTAGAATGACGCACCGGCTAGAAGCTGGGAGCTGGAAACTGGAAGCTGCTACTCAATCTTTTCGACTTTGCCGAACTCCAGTTCGACCGGGGTGGAGCGTCCGAAGATGGTCACCATGACCTTGAGTGTCTCGCGATCTTCGTTAATCTCATCCACCACGCCATTGAAGTTGGCGAACGGGCCGTCGGTGATGCGGACTGACTCGTTCTTTTCAAACTTGATCTTGAGGCGAGGCTTGTCCTTGGCCGTCTCGGAACGGAAGAGGATGGAACTCACTTCTTCCTCTGAGAGCGCCACCGGCTTGTCGCCCGTGCCCAGAAAACCCGTCACCTTGGGCGTGTCTTTCAACACGTGCCAGAGGTTGTTGTCGAGATCCATCTCGACCAGCACATAGCCAGGTAGGAACACCCGCTCGACCGTGCGCTTTTTGCCGTTGACGATCTCCGTCACCGGCTCGGTGGGAATCATCACCCGCCCGACCCTGTCCTGGAGCCCGAAGGCCGCAATACGGCTCTCAATGGACTCGCGCACCTTGCGCTCAAAGCCCGAATAGGCGTGCAGGATGTACCACTTGAAGCGCTCGTTGCGCTCCGGCTTGGGCTGCTCGGCGGATTGTTCCAGTTCTTCTGCCATTCTGTTCTCGATTC
>JAJXZL010000006.1 GCA_021780075.1 Acidobacteriota bacterium | reverse complement strand
ATAACCCGGTCCTCGTTCGCCCATCATCGTGCCTCACCCCCCGCTCATCGCAAAATGCGCGATGAACGGGGCACAGCCTCATCCTGCTCGGCGCAAATCACTGCGGCTTTTGAGCGGGCCACCTGCCTGCGGCGTCATATCCGGCAAGGAGTCGGCCGCGCTCGGTGATCGCCGCCAGCTCCGCTGCGGATGGTCTCTTTGATGCTCCCGCTCCCACGGGCAGGAGAAGCAGTCCGGCAGCTACGAGCATGATTCCCGCAGAGCGCTTACGAACCGGGCAGTCGAAGGGCAGCACTTGAAATAGAGCCATTACTATGCGCGCCTTCACATTGAGTGGTTTAGGTACAAGATTTTTCCTGAGGCTTGATCAATCTGCACGATCAGCGTTCCGCCTGAGGTTGCATGATGGAGAGTTCCCAGAACTATCCAATTCCCATCTTTCAGCTCAGTTCGAAACGGCTTCTCAGCCTCGATAGCTTTCTCACCGTAAACTGGGACGGCCACCGCATATGCTATCGCTATTGCCGTGTTTGCGTCTGGGACATAGCCACCCTTCGGAACGAACGATTGCGAAGACTGTATTTCGTGCCTCACATACGCGAATTCTTGTTGATCATTTGGGCTTTGCGGAACCGCCATCATACCCAGCGCCATCCATGCAATCACAGAGTACAGTTTCATCGATCTACCCTCTTTACTGCTCTGGCCTCAAGATCACCTGTTTGTTAGGGTCATACATGCTTGACGAACTCGTTCTGCTGTAATCGAACTTCATAATGCTTCCATCTGGTCTCTCGACGTAGTTGGGAACTCCTTCGTGCGTTGCGTGGTAGACGTCGTCATAGCTGAAGCGATAGGCGTCGTGTCCAGGGACAGACGGATGAGTGTGATAAATGCCAGCGTTTGTCGAACCGGCAGGTATCCGGGAACCTTCCGCACCTCCGGCATCAACATCGACGCCCGTAGGATCACCCTGAGTGACTGCGAGCGTATATTTGAACTTGTTTTTGCCCAGTTGTACCACCCGGCCCCCATACTCCACTCCTTCGCGATCGCTTTGCTTGTTGATCGCATCTAGAGCGGCTGTTGCAGCAGCGTCCGCATTTGTAAATGTCTTTTTTGATGTTGGCACATTCTGCTGTTGGGTCGAACCAGCAGTAGTAGCCGCAGTTCCGTGATTTTGACTGTTGGAACTGGCTGGCGCGGAGGAAGTATCTGTCGTGGGTGGCGAGGAGTTTGTTTCGCCCTGCACATCCAGATACTGCAGGAAATCCGCCTGTTGCTCCATCTCCGACTCGTCGTAATTGTTGTAATCTCCGACCGCCGATCTGAGGCGGCCATCATAGCGTGCGTGGCCGTTCGGATCTTGCCCATCGTTTGGGTCGTTACCGACATAGGCATAGAGGTTCAACGATTGGGGATTGGTGAGTGTCGCATAGGGCACAGCGCTTGCGCCCGCGGTCCAGTCGGCCGACATCCAACGCCCCTGTGTGCTGCTGTACTGGCGGAACTGTGCATGGTCGGAGTTGGTCTCCGTGTCATGATCGAGCCTGGCGTGGTGATTGGCGTCCGCGTTGGTGCCGGAGGTCGCGAGGCCGTCGCCAAAGGGCAGGGATGTGAAGGTCGATTCCACGGCGCCATTGTACGTCGGGTTGCTGGGATGGAGAAGGAGCTTTGGGATACCACTACCCTCATCCGGCCACATGCAAAATTTCCTCGGCCAAATTTGCAGAGTATTTCCCCTCATTCCTGCACAATGGGAAGTGTGTCCGAAATCCGCAGCCGGCTCAGGCCGAGTCTGCCCCCTGGAAACGTACCCCCCCTACCCCCCCTTTGTGCCCCAAAATAATTCACCATTTTCCACGGCTGGCTTGCACATAATTTCGAGAGCTTCTTTGCCGGGTCTTAGCCCCAGGCGTTCGAGGGCGCAGATCTCCGCCGCGTATTCCACCACCCATTAACTAAAAGGTAAACATACCCTGTCGCTGGATACCGTCCTGGGCTTACACTGTCTTGTCTATGACTGTGCGCATCGCCATTCCTGAGCCCACCAGCAGCGACGCCGAGTACAACCAGCGCTCCCTGCCGCCCTATCTCGCCGCCCTCCACGCCGCCGGAGCCACCCCCATCCTCATCCCGCTCCATGAGCGCCAGGACCGCGTAGCCAAACTCCTCGAAAGTGTCCAGGGTGTTCTCCTGCCCGGAAGCCGCTATGATGTTGACCCGCAAAGATTTAGCGAAGATCGCATCCCCGAATGCGGCCCCGCCGACTCCGGCCGCAACGCCGTCGATGAGCTCCTGATCCAGGACGCTTTCAACCTCCACAAGCCCATCCTCGGCATCTGCCACGGTGCCCAGACCCTCAATGTCTGGTGCAACGGCTCCCTCATCCAGCATTTGCAGACCGCCGTCAACCATAGCCCCGGCCGCGACATCGTCGAGGCTCACCCCATCCGCATCACCCCCGGTTCCAGACTCGCCAGCCTCTTACCCCCCGGCGACCCAGCCGAACTCCAGGTCAACTCCAGCCACCACCAATCCATCCGCCGCGTGGGAGACAACCTCCGTGCCACCGCCATCTCCCCCGCCGATGGCATCATTGAAGCCGTCGAGCTGGGTACCCCCGGTCATTTCGTCCTCGGTGTTCAGTGGCACCCCGAGCGCACCTACACAGTCAGCGCCTTCTCCCGAGCCATCTTCGCCGCTTTTGTAAAGGCAGCCACAGCCTGGCGCCCCCGGCGCGTTGAAGAGTCGGTCGCGACGAAGTGAAGGGCATGGGTGAACGGTCGGAATCCGCCGGGGCGCGGCTCAATGCCCTGCTCGCCAGCGCTGGCCTGCCATCGCTGACCTCCGCGCAGACGCTTGGCTTTGAATCCTATCTCGCACTACTGATGCGCTGGAACGCCCGCATCAACCTGACCGCGATCCGCGACGAGGACGGCATCCTCGTGCGCCACTTTGTCGAGTCCATCGCCTGCGCCCGCGCCCTGCCCGCCGGCATTGCTACGCTGCTGGACTTCGGCTCCGGCGCCGGCTTTCCCGGCATCCCCATAGCGCTCTGCCGACCGGAGATTGCCGTGACGTTGGCGGAGTCGCAGGGCAAGAAGGCGGCGTTTCTTCAGGAAGCGGTCCGGCTACTCGGACTGCAGGCTAGGGTGCATGCGGGCCGCGCCGAGACTTTGTCCCAGCAGTTCGACTGCGTGACCTTGCGCGCGGTGGACCGCATGACCGAAGCGGTGCATACGGCAGCGAACCTTGTTGTGCCGGGCGGCTGCCTTGCGCCCATGACGACGAGCACCGAACTCGCCTCAGTGCAGGCGGCGGCAGGCCCAGGGTTTACATGGCAGAGCTGCATCCGGCTACCGGGCGGCTCGGATCGCGTGCTGGCGCTGGCGAGACGGACGCTCCAATAAGATCACCGGACTGCATTTTTGCCATGTTCCACGTGGAACATAGCCATTAGCTTGTTGCGGTAGTCTCCAACGTTCCACGTGGAACACTCATTTCTGCCGAGCAAAAAACGCAAAAGTTTTCCACTGCCGAGTCTGTCTGAGCCGCCCTATGAACCCTGTACGCCCGCGTCCGGAAGCCCTTGCCTGTCAGCCGCTTGCATTCGATCGCGATCTCCTCGGCTGAAAGCTTTCCACAGCGAGGCCGAGTTCTCCACAGGCGCTTTCTCAGCGCGCACCCACCCCTTGCCTTTACTCTGGATTGCCATGGGCAAGATTCTTGGCGTTGTCAATCAAAAGGGCGGAGTCGGCAAAACCACCACCGCAATCAATCTTTCCGCCTGCCTGGCCCTCGAGGGACTGAATATCCTGCTCGTGGACTGCGACCCTCAGGCCAACGCTTCTTCCGGCCTCGGCCTGCAGCGCGACGACAACCGCCACTCCATCTATGACGTGCTGGTGGGCAATGCCCCGGCGGAGCAGGTGATTCTGCCCACGCCGATCGATTCCTTATGGGTCCTGCCGGGCTCGAAGAACCTGACCGGCGCCAATGTGGAGCTGGCCGCTGCCGAAGACCGTGCCGTCCGCCTGCGACAGGCCCTGGAACCCATCCGGAATAACTATGACCTGGTCATTCTGGACTGCCCTCCGGCGCTCGACCTCCTTACCCTGAACGTGCTCGTGGCCGCCAACTCGCTGATTGTGCCCATGCAGGCCGAATATTTCGCCCTGGAGGGTATTTCCGAGCTGATTTCGACCCTGGAACGAGTTCGCGCCTCGTTCAACCCGGAGATTCATATCGAAGGCGTTCTGCTGACCATGTACGATGACCGCACAAACCTGGCGCAGCAGGTAACTGAGACACTGCGAGAGTACTTCCGCGACCGGCTCTTCCGGACTGTGATCCCGCGCAACATTCGCCTGGCGGAGGCACCCAGCCATGGCAAACCGGTGGCGCTTTACGATGCCCGCTCACGCGGCACCGAGGCCTATTTTGAGCTGGCCGGGGAGTTTCTGGCCCGCAATCGCATTGAAAGCCCGCGCAATGCTGCAAGCAAAGCTGCCGCAGCATCACGGCAAAAGGCCGAGGTTCGTTTCTGGCCGTACTCCTGACCGACAGCAAGCTGCCCTTCAAATCCGCCTGGATTGAAACCAACTCCGGCGATTTGCCGGGAATGAGGATTTTTAGAGATGACCATCGCTGCTACCGACACAAAGCGCCGCGCCCTGGGCAAAGGCCTGGATTCCCTGCTGCCGCGGGTGCATGCTGCTGCAGCGCCTGCTCCTTCTGCCATGGAGGGGGAGGGGGGTAAGCCGCGCGAAATTCCGGTGGAGCAGATTGACCGCAACCCTTTCCAGACGCGCATGCATGTGGATGAGGAGCAACTGGCAGAGTTGGCCGCTTCCATCACGGCCAATGGGGTGGTGCAACCGATTCTGGTGCGGCCGCAGGCGAATGGGCGCTTCCAGTTAATCGCGGGCGAGCGGCGCTGGCTGGCCTCAAAGCTGGCGGGGAAGGAGACTATTCCTGCAATTCTGCGGCAGGTTTCAGATGAACAGGCGATGGAAATCACCATTGTCGAGAACCTGCAACGCGCCGACCTGAACCCGATGGAGCAGGCCCGGGCATTTGAGCGGCTGTCGCGCGAGTTCAACATGACGCAGGACCAGATGGCGCAGCGCACGGGCAAGGATCGTGTGACCGTGGCTAACTTTATGCGTTTGTTAAAGTTGCCAGAGAGTGTGCAGATGCGCGTCGAGAAGGGCGAGCTAAGTTTTGGGCACGCGAAAGCGCTACTGGGGCTCAATCATCACCCGGACTTGGAAAAAGCGGCGGCGCGGGTGGTCGCACTTTCGCTTTCCGTTCGCCAAACTGAGAGCTACGTGCAGGGGCTGCTTTACCCCGAACGCAACAAAAAGGAGCCGAAGCCCGAGCCGCCTGTGGACCCCAATGTGAAGGAAGTAGAGGAGCAGTTGCAGCGCGCGCTGGGCCTGAAGGTGCACATTGAGGACAAGAACGGCAAGGGCAAGGTGATCATCGAGTACGCGCGGCTCGAAGACTTTGACACGCTGCTGGAGCAATTGGCGGGGAAATAATAAGGGCAGGGAACAGGAAGACGTCTATTCGGCAAGTCGATTCTTCCCGGGACGAAAGATTGCGTTCCTGCCATTAGGAAAGACGAAGCGTAACAAAGTGTACAAATGCTTCGCCGCCGCAAAGCAGTAGGAATCAGCGGTCAGCTCGCAATGGCTTGACGGCGCGCTTTGACATCCCGCATTGGTGGCTGGCCAAAGAATCGGCTGTACTCCCGATTGAATTGGCTCACACTTTCATACCCGACTTCGAAGGCGGCGCTTGCGGCATCCAGGCCCTCATTGAGCATGCGTTCTCTGGCTACATGCAAGCGGAGCTGCTTCTGATATTGAAGCGGGCTCATCGCGGTGAGCGACCGGAATTGATGGTGCAGCGTCGATACGCCCATCCGCGCCATAGCTGCGAGTTCCTCAACGCGCAATGGCTTGGTGTAGTTCATTCTCAGCCATTCGACCGCCTTGGCAGTCCGGTGGCTCTGCTCGCCAAGCGTTGCGATGGCGCAGAGATGCTTTCCCTGCGGGCTGCGAAGCAAACGGTAGATGACTTCCCGCTGGATCAGGCTGCTGAGAAAAGGAATGTCCTGGGGCGCATCCAGGAGGTCCACGAGCCGGGTGCATGCGGCCAGGAGCTCGACCGAAGTGACACCGACTGCCATGCCGCGCGCGTCAGCGGGCTCTTCGCGCAGATGAAACTCCTGCTGGGAGAGAATCTCTCGCACCAGCGGCATTTCCAGCTTGAGCAGCAATCCGAGAATCGGCGTCTCGCGGGTGGCATTGACCACCTGGCTAACGACAGGCAAATCGACTGAAGTCAGTAGGAAGTTCGACTCGTCGCAGACGTAGGTGGTTGCGCCGACATTGATGCGCTTCTGTCCCTGAACGAAGACAACCAGGCTGGGCTCGTATGCAGCTGAAGCACAGGCAGTCGGTGCGGATCGGCGATAGAGTCGCAGGCCGGGTATCTCAGTGTGCGTGTCGCCTTCCGCCTTGGCATGGGCGGCCGTCTTGCTGGCCAGCTCGGCCCGCATCCGTGCTACCAGTGAGGGCTGTTCTTCGATGGTGTGCTTGAGTCTTGCCATCCGGGCGAGCGTCTCTCCTTCGATTCCACCCTACCGCTGATTCCAGGCAATCGTGCTCAAAAATCTGTGCATCAAGAGGAATAGGCAATAAATCGGCAGAATCAGGATACCGTATGCGCGGCTTTCTTTCGTAGGCTTTGGAGTGTGATGTTCGCGTGCCTTGCGTGCACAATCCCGCATCGATCCTATCCACATCCGCAGAAAAGGCCGAGGTAAATTCATGTACAACGCAAAAGCTTATTCCGCTGCAAGTGCGACATCGCCGCTTGCTTCATCCACCATCGCGCGGCGCGATCCAACCCAGACCGACGTGCAGATTGAGATCCTGTTCTGCGGCATCTGCCACTCCGACCTTCATCAGGTCCGCAACGAGTGGAGCGGTGTCATGCCCACGGTCTACCCCTGCGTTCCCGGCCATGAGATCGTCGGCCGCGTTGCAAAAGTGGGCTCGGCGGTCACAAAATTCAAGCCCGGCGACCTGGCCGCCGTGGGCTGCATGGTCGACTCTGACCACACTTGCCCCGATTGTCAGGCGGGCCTCGAGCAGTTCTGCCCCAATCTCACGCTCACCTACAACTTTCCTGACAAGCACCTTGGCGGCGTCACCTATGGCGGCTATTCGGATAGCGTTGTGGTGGACGAGCGTTTTGTGCTGCGCGTTCCATCGAATCTAAATCTCGCCGGAGCCGCGCCGCTGCTCTGCGCCGGGATCACCACCTATTCGCCGATGCGCCACTGGGGAGTGACCAAGGGCAAAAAGGTTGGCATCGTCGGGCTCGGCGGGTTGGGCCACATGGGCGTTAAGTTCGCGCACGCGCTCGGCGCATACGTCGTCGCCTTCACCACATCGCCCGGCAAGAAAGAAGATGCCTTGCGTCTCGGCGCCGATGAAGTCGTCATCTCAAGCAACGCCGGCGAAATGGCGAAACACGCAGGCAGTTTCGACTTCATCCTCGATGCTGTCTCCGCAAACCACGACATCAACGCCTACATCAATCTGCTCCGCCGCGATGGCAACATCACCCTCGTCGGCGCGCCAGAGAAGCCAATGGCCCTGTCCGCCTTCGGCCTCATCATGGGGCGTCGCAGCCTTTCCGGATCGCCCATCGGCGGCATCCCAGAGACACAGGAAATGCTCGACTTCTGCGGCAAGCACAACATTACGTCGGACGTCGAGGTGATCCCCATTCAGAAAGTCAACGAAGCCTACGAGAGATTGCTCAAGTCCGATGTGAAGTACCGCTTCTCGATCGATATGGCCTCTCTCAAATCTGAATAGCGGCTGAACGATGCACTCTCAAATCGACACCGGGCAGCTCGGTCCAAAGAGCTCCAAGATGGAAACAGGAGAAACAATGCAGAAGCGCAAATTGGGAAACAAGCTGGAAGTCTCGGCCCTCGGCCTCGGCTGCATGGGTATGAGCTTCTCGTATGGCGTGGTCCACGATAAGCAGGAGATGATCGGCGTTCTCCGCGGGGCGGTGGACCGCGGCATCACGTTCTTTGATACGGCCGAAGTCTACGGCCCGTTCACCAACGAAGCACTGCTGGGTGAGGCGCTTTCGCCGGTGCGCGACAAGGTGGTGATTGCCACCAAGTTCGGCTTCAACCTCAATCCCGATGGAAGCCCCGGCTGGCAGGGCCTGAACAGCCGCCCGGAGCGCATCAAGCAGGTAGCCGAAGACTCGCTCAAGCGCCTCAAAACCGACGTCATCGATCTGTTCTATCAGCACCGCGTCGACCCCGCCGTGCCCATTGAAGACGTTGCGGGCGCAGTGAAAGAGCTGATCCAGGCAGGCAAGGTCAAGCACTTCGGACTGTCAGAAGCCGGAGTCGGCACCATCCGCCGCGCGCACGCCGTCCAGCCAGTCACCGCGCTACAAAACGAATACTCGTTGTGGTGGCGCAGGCCCGAGGCGGAGGTGATTCCCGTGCTGGAAGAGCTGGGCATCGGCCTCGTGCCGTATAGCCCACTCGGCAAGGGCTTCCTGACCGGCAAGATGGATGAGAAGACCGAGCTTGGCAAGGGCGACTTCCGCAGCACTCTGCCTCGTTTTACGCCAGAGGCGCGCAAGGCCAATCAGGCGGTCGTCGATCTGCTCACCAGCATCGGCAAGCAGAAGAACGCGACCCCGGCGCAGGTCGCGCTGGCGTGGCTGCTGGCACAGAAGCCATGGATCGTCCCCATTCCTGGCACAACCAAATTGTCCCGCCTGGATGAAAACATCGGCGCACTGGCGATAGAGCTCTCTGCCGACGATCTGCAGCAGATCGAAGGCGCCGCCGCGAAGATCACGGTTGAGGGGGATCGATACCCGGAGCATATCGAGAAGATGACCGGGCTCTGATCGTCCGCGAATTTAAGCACGATCTTTCAGAAGAGAGGAAGCGATGGAGATCAAGCGAATCGGTTCTCAGCCCTCCGGCAAGGGACCGGCGGACTACTTCACCGGCACTGTGCGCGTGGACATGCTGTTTGACGCGCCCGACCCCGCGCGTGTTGTCGGCGCCAGCGTCACCTTTGAGCCCGGCGCCCGCACCGCATGGCATACGCATCCGCTTGGCCAGACACTGATCGTCACCTCCGGCTGCGGCCGCGCACAGCGCTGGGGCGGCCCGGTTGAGGATATCCGGCCCGGCGACGTGATCTGGTTCGCGCCGGGCGAGAAGCACTGGCACGGCGCCGCGCAAACCACGGCCATGACACACGTTGCCATCCAGGAAAAGCTGAATGGCAAAACCGTCGATTGGATGGAGCATGTGAGCGACGAGCAATATCGAGGACAAGCGGCAGACTGAAGCGTCAGCGCGCATCGCTTTGTTGTGCATGCGTCACGAATGGATGCGCGCAATGACGCAGTTGGCGCCTGCGCCGGATGGTTGCTCCGGGCGTTGGCGCGCATAAAGACTTACCGGTTGCGGTGCGGGCTGTGCTGCAACTCCCACTCCCCGGGCCGAGAGTCCCAGACAGCCCGAATTGCACGCAGCGCATCTTCAAGCACGTGAAAACGGCAGATGCGCCTTCATTTCAAGCGCGCGGGTTGTAACCCATGCCTGCGAGTACGCCGCGCATGTAGGCGAAGCTGCTGATGACGCCGGGCATGGGATCGTCCGCGTGGACTTCGTATTCGAGGTCAACCCAGCCGGGATACTTGATGGCGATGAGCGCATGGAAAATTTCGCGGATGGGCATCTTTCCCTCGCCCACGGCCACCTGGCTCTCCTTGCTGGTGAAGCTGGTCAGGTCTTTCATGTGCACGTTGAAGAGGCGCGGGCCGGCGGCGTGGATGGCCTGGACGACGTCTGTGCCTGCGCGGACGCAATGGCCCACGTCAATGCAGCAGCCCATGCGCGGGTCCATATCCTTGACGGCCTTGAGCACGTCGAGCGGCGAGGGAAAGATTTTGTCCTCAGGCCCGTGGTTGTGGATGGCGATGCAGATGTCGTATTCCTTCGCGAATTTTTCAATGCGTGGCAGCGTGGCAGGCGCGGGGTCTCCGGCGACAATGACGCGGATGCCGGCGCGCTTGCAGTAGTCGAATTTGGCGCGGATGTCGTCGTCATTGTCCTTGGGGAAGTAGATGGCTCCGGCAGCGTGGAGACCTATGTTGGCGGCGGCGTAGTCGGCCATGGCCTGCGTTTCTGCAGCGGGGTCCATGGGCAGGTGATCTTTCACGTCCTTGGCGTTGAGGCCGGTGACGTTGAGCTGCCGCATGAAGGCAATGAGCTGCGTGCGGGTGAAGTTGCGGAAGGTATAGCTGGCGAGGCCGAGGCGAATGGGCGAGGGCGCGCCTCCGGCCTGCGTGAGCTGGGCGAAGGCGGAGCGGGAGCCGGGCGCGGCGCATGCGGCGGCGAGCAAGGCGCTGTTGCGGACGAAACCGCGCCGAGAGAGTTGGTGGTTCATATGCGCGGCTCCCATCCGGGTTCGTAGGTGCGGTTCCACATGGCCTGGGCCTGGGTGTCAAAGTTGATTGAGCCGTCGTTTGAGTTCAGATACAACTCCCGCTTTACTTCCCAGGCGATGTTGGAGAGCTGCAGCATGGTGACGGCAACGTTGCCCACAGAGACGGGCGAGTTCAGCTTCTCGCCTGTCCGGATGCCGGCGATGAAGTTGGCAAAGTGCAGGTCCGTCATGGAATCGGCGCCGACGAGGTCGGCTGTCGAGGTGTGGCCGCCGACTTTGAACTCGCTGGTCTTTTTGCCGTCCAGATCATAGATCTCGTATCCATCGCGATCGACGAGCACGGTGCCGTGGGTGCCCTCGATGATGGATCCGCGGCCACGGTTGAAGTAGCGCATGCCCTGGCAGCTAGTGCTCTCCCAGGCAATCATCTTGTCGGGATATTCGAAGCTGGTGATGAGCGTGTCATAGAACTGCCAATCGTCCTTGAAGGCATAGCGGCCGCCCGTGGCAGTGACGCGGTTGGGGTAGTCGACGCCGAGCGCCCAGCGGCAGACGTCCACTTCGTGCGTGCCGTTGTTGAGTGTTTCGCCGGCGCCCCAAATGCGGAACCAGTGCCAGTTGTAGGGCTGCACGTTGTCCTTGTAGGGCTGGCGCGGCGCAGGACCCTGCCACAAATCCCAGTCGAGCGTGGCGGGCACAGGCGCGGGCTTGCCGTAGCCGATGGACTTGCGCGTGTTGTTGTACCAGCACTTGGCGAAATAGGGGCGGCCGATCAGGCCGGAGTGGATCTTGCCGACAATCTCAATCGTGTGGGGCGAGGAGCGCTGCTGCGTGCCCATCTGGACGAGCTTGCCGTACTTCTGCTGCGCGCGGACGAGCAGCGCGCCCTCGCCGGGATTGTGGCTGCACGGTTTTTCAACGTAGACGTGTTTACCCGCTTGCAGCGCGGCAATGGCCATGGGCGTGTGCCAGTGGTCGGGCGTGGCAATGGTAATAGCGTCCACGTCTTTGAGCTCGAGAACCTTGCGGAAGTCTTTCGCCGCAGCGGGGGCTTCACCCATGGACTCTGTTGTGGCTGCGGCAAATTTGGCGAGGATATTGGTTTCCACGTCGCAGACATGCGTGACGCGGGCGGCGGCCTTGTTTGCCTTGAGCGCGGAGAGATGCGCGTAGGCGCGGCCGTTGAGGCCGATGACGGCAAAATTCAGGCGGTCGTTTGCGCCCATAATCTGGCCGTAGCTTTTGGCGGAAGAGCTGACTGCCAGCCCCACTGCTCCCACTGCAAGCGTATCGAGAAACTCCCGTCGAGTTGCCATCTGTTCTCCTATGGGTACTGGTTCTGGCTGGCTCTCCGGTTTGCGAGAGAGCATTGGATGCGCGATGGACGCCGGCCCGGCCGGCGATTCTTTACCCGTCCATGCTAAACCGCGAACACAATCCCGGCTACAGCGCGGCAGAAGCAATAGCATGTCAAGTTGTCCCGTGAGCGTGCTGGCGGGATGCGGGATCGCTCTTGAATTGTCGGTGAATTGGTTCTCTGTGACGTGGGGGCAGGATGTGCGGCGTGGGAATGTCGCTGGGCGACAGTTGGCTAGATTGCGGCGGTGCGTTCTCTTTGCAGGGCGGCGCGGCGTTCTGCTCTGTTCATGCGGCGATCGACCGGGTTGGCGCGAAGGTCCGGAGCGCCTATGCGACGATCCTTCCTGGCCACACGGCGATCGACCAGATGCTCCGTCTCCAGAAGATCCTGCTGTGCAGTAGAGGCGTGCACAGCCGCCTCGATGGTATCCGCGGTTTCGACTTCCACGGGCGTGTTGCCCGTGGTCAGCAATAAATTGAGAACCGGGATCGTAGCGCGCTGCGTTTCCACAAAGTCCACGCCTGCAGCGGTAAGCGTGAAATCGGAGTTATCCGCCTTGGTGATGTAGCCCTTTTTCTCAAGATACCAGGTGGTGAAGTCGAGATAATCGCGGGGAAAGCCCATGTGGTGTTCAATCTGTGCGAGGGGAACCTCAGGAGCGTAGGGATTTGTGCGGCGGCGAAAGTAGAGCACGGCGAGCAGGGCGAGACGGCGATTCAACTCGCCCTCAACCTGATCCATGAAATCGATGGAAGTGGAGAGTGGGACAGTCTGGGGCCGTGCGGTCTCGCGGGTCGCGTCGTACTCGGCACGGCGCTCCGGATCAGAAAGGACATCGTAGGCGGATTTCAGCAGAGAGAACTTTTCCGCATTCCCGGACGTTGGGTTATCCGGGTGAAATCGCGCGGCGAGAAATCGGTAGACGCGGTGTATTGTGTCGTGATCAGCGTTGGGGCTGATCTGGAGAAACTCATAATAATCTAACGTCTTCATCGTGAGCAGGGCGTCCTTTACCACCTGGATTGGCATGCATCTGACGACGCATGACTAACATTGAACACCAAAATGGCGTGCTGGGAACGCCCCAGATGTAACTCTTCCGTGGTAATCGAGATGGTAGTTTGGCAGCGTTGCACAGGGCCAGTTGTGTGTGTTTGAGTCGGAACCCAGTGGCAGAGTAAGCCCCGAGGGCCGAGGCACCATGTTCATTCGGCATGGCTTACGGCGCCAGTGAGGTTGCGCCCTGATGCGCGAATGGCCCGTGCGGGAAGAGTCTTCAATTTCCCGTAAAGGCACTCTTGAAGACCGCGCGCGTTCTATATTTGCGGAGCTGTACTGCAAGCTTGCCATTACTTATGAGTTCCAGGGGCGCGTCGACGATGCGGCTGCGGAACGCACCACGACGGCGCAACTTGCACCGGCAAAACAGGAGCGCGCACCCGCCGCATCTCCACGGTCTGGCCGGATTTTCCCGCGTAACGCCATCCAACCGAGTAGTGTGAACAGACTCTAGTTCTGGTTGTGGGAGCCGTAGAGTGCCTTGCTCTGGGCGAATTCGGCGCGGGCCTTATCGGACTCGCCTGCTGTGCGATAGGCGTGACCCAGTTCGAAGTGAACCTTTGGATTGGTGGGGTCGAGGCGGGCGGCGATTTCGAGTTCCTTGATGCCGTCAGGGGTGCGACCGGCGGCCACGAGTGCGCGCCCCAGCGTCTGGTGGCTGAGGGCCAAGTCCGGTCCGATGGCCGCTGCGTGAGTGAGAAACGGCAGCGCGTCCATGGTGCGGCCCTGATCGAGCAGGAAGATACCAAGATCGAGGTCTGGCCAGGGGTCGGTGGAGGGCTGCTGCCCAGCCCACGTGGCGGCGGTGCGCAGGGCCTGTTCGGCCTTGTCGGGCCTGTTCTGCGCGTCGTAGGTGAGGCCAAGATTCTCCTCGGCTTTGAGATGGTTGGGCTGGAGCTGCAGCACGCGGGTAAAGGCGGCCTCAGCCTCGGAGAAGCGATTCTGGGTATAGAAGCAGCGGCCGAGGCTGTAGAGCACGTTGACGTTCTGCGGATCGAAGCCGAGCGCGATACGAAGCCAGTGGATGGCGTCCTCGTAGTCGGTGAGCAGCACATAATCAAGCGCAACGGAACGCAACTGTTCGGCGCTGGGCTTTTCCAGTTTGGCGGCTCGGGTGTAGGTATCCAGAGACTCGCGGGGCTTGTTTTCCTGCTGAAGTACGAGCGCCAGTTGATAGAGCAGTTCGGCGGAGTCGGGACTGCTTTGAAGTTCACCGCGGAGCCGGGCCTCCGTCGCAGCGAGCGAGGATGGAGCCTTTGGCTCGTCTTGCATCATCGGACGACTGGGATGCTCTACTTCTTTGGCGGGCATCTGCGCAATCGCACAGAGGCCGGAGCAGGCCAGCAGGCCAGCCGCTCCGGCTTTGAGCAGCGTGTCGGACCGCTTGATCATGGTCATTCCTGGACAAGCGCCATGCTACTCCACGTAGGGCCAGCCATCGGCGTCGAAGCCAAGGCGGTTGATTCCCAGCGTGGGAGTACCGTTGGTGTTGCCGTCGTAATAATGGTAGACCAGCGTGGGCGTCTGCGTGCCGCTTACATCATCAGTAAAGACGCTCTGTCCGCCGGGCCCGTTGATATTGGCGTGCGCGCTCAGCAGAATGGTGCCTCCGCCCTGCATCAGATCAGTGCCGCCGCGGTCGAGATAGGGTCCGGTGACCGTTTGCGAACGGCCCACGATGATGCGATAGGTGCTGGCGTCGCCGTTGCAGCAGACGTTAATGGGCGCAAAGTAGTAGTAGTAGCCGTTCCAGTAGTAGATGAACGGGCCCTCTTCGCCGGCCGAGGGCGAGCCGCGCCTGGCGATGGTGTAGAGGGTGGTGTTCGAGGCCAGTTGCAGGCCGGTGGCAGGGTCAAGCTGAATGAGATGAATGCCGTCTGCCCAGGAGCCGAAGACCATCCACCAGTTGCCGACCGCGTCAACGAATGGCGCTGGGTCAATGGCGTTGAAGGCGGTGGTGGTGAATCCGGCGGGCGGTGGCGTGGAGCTCGTCCAGGACTTGATGACCCATCCGACGTCAGTCCAAGGACCGCTGGGCGAGGTGCTGGTGGCGAGTCCGATGAGCGCCTCGGCGCCGGTGCTGGGCTCGTAGGGAATGGCGTAGTAGAGGTAGTAGACGCCGTTGACGAACATCAGGCTGGGCGCCCACACGTCGGTGTTTGCGCCGTTATTCCACGAGGGCGGCGTCTGCAGGCCGGCCCAGGAGGCAAAGTCGGGTCCGATGATGGGGCAGTAGTTGGTGTAGCCGCCACGCTGCGCGGTGGTGCAGTTCTGGTTATAGGTAAAGGTCGTGAGATCGGTGGACGAGGCCAGCGTCTGGTGGGTTCCATAGAGCCAGTAGGTGCCGTTCGCATCCTTGAGCATGTAGGGATCGTGTACGAAGATGCCAGTGCCGCTGACGGTGCGCGGTGCGGGGTAGGCAGCGTTGGTGGTCTGGGTCAGCGCCCACTCCTGGCAGGTGCAGCCGGTGCCTGTGGTAGCGCGGGCGCCCTGGTCGATCTTGGCGGAGGTGGAGGTGTCTGAATTGGCGTCCTCCAGATAGAGACCGCTGTTCACATTCTTGATGAGGTAGTTGCCGTCAGAGAGCACGTAGAACTGCCACAGGTGATCGGCCGTGCCGTTGTCGGCCCACTGCAAGGCCTGCGCGCCGGCGGCTATGGACGCGCTCTGAATGCCCATGACCTGATGGGTGAGCATGTTTTCAATGTTGGACTCATTGCCGCTCATGGGCATGGCGTGCCACAGGGAGTCCGTCGAGCCGGTGTCGGCTTCCTGCGCGAGGCTTGCGCCTGCGGTCTGGCTCTGGCCGGAGACGCCGAGGACCATGCCGCTGGCGGCGTTCTTCAGCTTGAACTGAAAGCTGTCATTTACGCCGGTGAGGGTGCCCATGTCGGGTGTTGAGCCGCCGCCGGTGCTGCCGGTCGGCGTGGAGCCTCCACCACCACAACCAGAGACAAGGCAGGCGGCAGCGAGAACCGCCGCGGAAAGGATGCGAAGCTGCACGGGAATCCTCCTAAAAAGAACATGAGTGCTGCGGAAATCGTTTACCGTTTGTGCCGCAGTGATGGGCCGAGGGAGCTTTCCCTATCATTCCTTGCAGAGTTCTAGCTGGGATCTGACTCGTGCCGCGATGGGAAGTATAGCTTGCACTGGGCCAAGACTGTCAACGTGCTGGCAAGTTTCAATCTGGACTGGCTGCACAACACAGTAACAGTGCGCACTCCTATCATTATGTCTGTCAATACTATGTAGATATGTTCGACGGAGGCTATGTTGCGCATAGAGGCGCCGCTGGCAGCAGGTGACTGAATGGGCCGAAGAGCACGCCAGGCTGGCGCTGCACATGACATTGCGGGGCCGCGGTGCGAGGGTGTAGGATTTCCCGCTAGGAAACGTTTGCCCATTGGACGGATGCGACTACTCCGCGTCCCTCCGGATCGGAGATGTTGTGATGCGACTGGCGCGGCTGTTCTCCGCTGTCATTGTCCTGCTGTGTGCGCCGCTCCTTTTTGGCCAGGGGCCGAAGGCGCTGGAACTGAGTGGCGACTATCCGATGACGCACGACCCCTCGATCGCCAGGGATGGGAATACCTATTACGTGTTTGCGACGGGCCGTGCGCCGGATGGCGGGCAGTTTGCTGTGCGCTGCTCGACGAATCTGACGGAGTGGAAGCTGTGCGGGCATGTGTTTGACGCGATTCCGGCATGGATTCACGAAATCAGCCCGAAGACGCGTGACCTGTGGGCGCCGGATATTTCTTACTTCTCGGGAAAGTATCACCTCTACTATGCCTACTCGCTGTTCGGGCGGAACACGTCGGGCATTGCGCTGGCGACGAATGAGACGCTGGACCCGAAGAGTCCGAAGTACCACTGGCAGGATGAAGGGTTGGTGCTGAAGTCGACCGAAACGGATGACTTCAACGCAATTGATCCAAATATTGTGCTCGATAAGAAGGGGCAGCCGTGGCTGAGCTTCGGCAGTTTCTGGACGGGCATCAAGATGCAGCAGATTGACGCGGCGACGGGCAAGCTGTCGGCGGGGGATTCAAAGCTCTACTCCCTGGCGACGCGCGCACGGCCGGCGAACGTGAACCCGACGCAGCGCGGGCTACCGCCGGACTGGGAGGCAGTGGAGGCTCCGTTTATTGTGCGCCACGGCAGGTACTACTACCTGTTTGTGTCGTGGGACCTCTGCTGCCGCGGGACGCACAGCAGCTATCGCACGATGCTGGGCCGCTCGCGCAAGGTGACCGGCCCATATGTGGACACGACGGGCAAGCCGATGATGGAAGGCGGCGGGACGCAATTGCTGACCGCGAACAGCCGCTGGCTGGGGCCGGGCGGCGAGTCGATCTTGCAACGGCCGGAGGGTGACATCATCGTCTTTCACGCGTACGACGCGGTGACGGGCAAGCCGGCGTTGCAGATCTCCACGCTGACGTGGGAGCACGGCTGGCCACATGCCGCGCTGGGAACGACAGGCGAGTCTAAGTAGCGCGTGCCGGGCGAAGCGCATGTGGGAGACTGGAAGGCAGGTGCCGAGAAGGACGCGATGGGAGCAGTGAAGCAGCGGTGAGGTCAAGAAGAATCGGTGGGAACTGGCAGGTGGCGCTGCTCTGTAGCGTGCTGCCGTTGTCGTGCGCCATGGCGCAGGCTCCACCAGCCGCCGAGATGCAGGCCGCACCCACATCGATCACGCCGGGGAAGTTCGTGGATATTACGCCAGCCACGGGCATTCATTTTCTGCACCAGGCTCCACATACGTCGCGCAAATATCTGATTGAGACGATGGGCTCCGGCGTCGCGCTGTTTGACTGCGACAACGATGGCAGGCTCGATCTGTACCTGGTGAACGGCGCGCCGTATCCAGATCCCACTCCGCCCGGAACGATTCCGCAGAAGACGGGGCCGGAGTACTGGAACCGCATGTACCACCAGAAGAAGGACGGAACGTTTGAAGACATCACAGAGAAGGCTGGTCTGAAAGGTGTTGGCTATGGCATGGGCGTAGCCGTTGCCGACTATGACAACGACGGCTACGAAGACCTGTATGTGACAGGCTACGGAAGCAATCACCTCTATCACAACAACGGCAACTGCACGTTTACCGACGTGACGGACAAGGCCGGCGTGGGTGGCGGAGGGTGGTCGTCGAGCGCGGCGTGGGTTGACCTGGACAACGACGGGCTGCTCGACCTGGTGGTAGACCGCTACGTGACCTGGGACTGGAATGACCAGTTTTGCGGCCAGCCGGAGAATCGCGGCTATTGCCATCCTGACGTGTTTCAGCCCATCACGATGCTGGTGTATCACAACGACGGCAACGGGCACTTTACCGAAGAAGCGCACAAGCTGGGGCTGGACAAGCCGGCCAAGGCGCTGGGCATTGCCATTGCCGATTATGACCGCGACGGGCGCATGGACATCTTCGTGTCCAACGACTCGATGCCGGAATTCTTGTTCCACCAGAAAAAGGACGGAACGTTTGAGGAGGTCGGACTGGAGTCAGCGGTAGCCGTGGACGGCGACGGGCGCACATATGCCGGCATGGGCGTGGACTTCAGCGACTACGATAACGACGGCTGGCCGGACCTCGTGGTGACGAACCTGGCGAATCAGAAGTACGCGCTCTACCACAATGCGCAGGACGGTACGTTTGACTACGCAAGCTACTCAACGGGAGTGGGGCGCATGACACTGCTGCACTCGGGCTGGAGCCTGCGCTTTATGGACTACGACAACGACGGGTGGAAGGATCTGCTGATCGCGCAGGGGCACGATCTGGATACGGTGGAAAAGAGCTATCCGCAACTGCGCTATCGCGAGCCAATGATGCTGTTGCGCAACATGGGCTCGCACTTTGTGGATGTGTCGTCGATGTCGGGCCAGATTTTTCATGAGGCGTGGGTGGGCCGCGGCATGGCCATTGGCGACATTGACAACGACGGCCGGATCGACGCGGTGGTTTCGACGAACGGCGGACCAGTGCATGTGCTGCGCAACGAAACCGAAACGAGCAACCACTGGTTGACGCTCAAGCTGGTGGGACACAAAAGCAATCGCGACGGCATTGGCGCCGTGATTAAGGTGACGACGTCGAAGGGCTCGCAGTGGGTTACGGTTACGACGGCGAGCGGCTATATGTCGTCGAGCGATCCGCGGGCGCACTTCGGGCTGGGCGCGGATGCCAGTGCGCAGAGCGTGGAGATTCGCTGGCCGAGCGGGATTGTGCAGGAGCTGAAGAACGTGGCGGGCGACCGCATCGTGACGATCGACGAGACGGTCGCAAAGCCATAGCGCGGAGTGGCGCGGCAGACGCTATTGCGCGGGGCCGTTCGTGTGTGCTGTTGCAGATGCGGCCTTCAGGCGCTTGAACTCGTCAAGAGCGTGCTGTGAGTCGGCCAGGCGATTGAGGCGCTGGTACACGCGGACAAGCGCGTACCATGCGTTCTGCTCGATGTGGGATGAGGGCTGACTGGCAAGGCTCTTCTCCAGCGCCTGCGCGGCTTGCTGATACTGACCGGATTTCGAGTAGCCTAGGCCGAGGTAATAGTAAGCCGGCGCCGGACTGGCGTGCGCGTCGAGGGCCTGTTGCAGGAGCGGAATGCCGAGGGCGGGTTCGTCGCTGTCGATGTGAATCTTGCCACAATTGAAGAGTGCGATGGAGTTATGCGGGTTCAGCTTCAACTGCTGCTCATAGGCCTTCAGGGCGTCAGCCGAGTGGCCAATGCGCTGATACTCATCGCCGAGTGCCTCATATAGATCCGGGTTGTTGGGCTGCTCGTCGAGGGCAGCCTTGTATTCGACAATGGCCTGCTCAGGCTGCTTGGAGGCGGAGAACGTCTCGGCGAGCAGGCGGTGGACATGCCATGAATGGGGGTCCAGCTTGTAGAGCTGCTGGAAGCACTGCTGCGCCACCTGCGTGTGGGCGCGGGCGCGGTAGTCGAGGATATTTGCGTCCCTGGGGCTGAGCGCATAGGCGCGGTCGAGCGGTGCGGTGGCAAGCTCCGGGTGGCTGGCGGCCAGTTCCGCCATGCCGAGCCAGGTGAGAGCCTCAGCATTGTCAGGCTGCAGGCTGACCTCCTGCGAGAGCGCGGCAGCGGCATCGTCGAACTTGTTCATCTGGTACAGGGCGATGCCGAGAAACATGTGCGCGCCAGGTGTCTGCGGATTGAGCTGGATGGCTTTGGACAGTGCCTGCACAGCGTCATCGGCTTTGCCTTGGCGCAACTGCACCATCCCCAGGCCGAGGTAGCCGTCGGGTAACTGCGGTGCCGCGGCAATGGCTTGGCGGAAATCCTGCTCGGCGACTGCAGGACGGCCCTCATGAATGGCCTGCGCGCCGTGGCGCAGCATCTGCAGCACATCTGCCTCAGAGGGCGCGTTCTGAGCAGGCAAAGCCGGGGCAGCCCACAGTGCGAGAGGGGCGGCAAATAAGCCGAGGATGAGTACCACGAAAAGCACTCGACAAGACCGATCCATCATCCGACTTCCTCCCATGTGTGCACGACACCGCTTGCCGCAATCTTATTGCATTGCCTGTTGCATTACTTCAATCAGGGGTGGAGCTGCCGGCAGGTGTGAGAGGCGCGCCGTGCGGTTGCCCGGCAGGCTCAGAACCCCGGGCGGCGTAGTGGCTTGCGGGAGAGAGCGCCTCCTATGAATCAGGTCCTGTTCACGCCATCCACCCGTGTGTCGTCAGGCCTCTGGTGCTCGCAATATTATCAGAAAACGTTCTCGCATCTTGGCGCGAAACGCCAGGGAGAAGAGCAGGAATGGATTCTCTCTGGACACTTCTTGTGCCAGCAGATGGGATCGGGACCGAGTGCAAGCGAGCCACGCTCCTGTGCAAAAAACGACCGAAGAAGCCGCTGGCATTGTGCTCATCGGCGTGAAACGGCAGCGGGAGGAGGCGTCTTCCTCCCCGGCACACGTGAAGAGGGAGCTAGTCCATTAAAATCATATTTATCAATGACTAAAGACGACATATGGTGGCTGCCTCTCGGCAGGAAAGGGACTCTCTCGCAGCCTCGACGGCACGGGATGAATTCCATTCGAGCCGAGCCGGGAAACGGCCAGTGCAAAACCATGCTTGACAGGCTTTATTGCTGGCCGCTAAAATCCACCCCGTTCATCATTGGACCTTCTGCGCTGACTGAAGATGAATCAAAACAGGAAAACGCTTGCTCAATAGCAAAAAGAAATCTTGAACCAGTTTCCATTCAGGAGAGGCAAAAATGAAACGAAGCTTACAAAGTAGCAGGTGGATTTGCGTCCTTCTGCTGACACTGCTGGCAATCCCCATCGCAGCCATCGCACAATCCACACGCGGAGAACTGGCTGGAACGGTCAAGGACACATCCGGAGCCGTGATTGCGGGGGCCAAGATCGTGGCCACGCAAACCGACACCGGCGCGGTGAGCCAGACGGTGTCCACATCAGCCGGTGCGTTTCGCATTCCTGAACTCGCAATCGGCCGCTACAACGTGAATGTTTCGGCGCCGGGATTCTCGACGGCGAGCAACAAGGGCGTGCTGATCACCATCAACTCGGTGACGCCGTTGACGGTCGTGCTGAAGCCGGGTTCGACGACTGAAACCGTGACGGTAGACGCCAGCGCACCGGCGATTCAAACGGAGTCTTCAGAAATTGGCGGAACGATCTCAGAGCGCCAGATTGATGAGCTGCCGCTGTCGCTCGCCAGTGGCGTTGGCGGCCTTCGTTCGCCTGAGACATTTGCCTTTCTGGTGCCAGGCACCACGGGTCCCGGCAGCGGCGGTCCGACTGGCCTGAACGCGAACGGCGTCTTTTTTGCCAAGCTGGCTGGCGGCCAGAGCTACGGCGCTGAGGTCATGCTGGACGGCGCAAGCATCACGCGCAGTGAGAACGGCTCGTCGTTTGACGAGACGTCGCCCTCGATTGAAGCGCTGCAGGAATTCAAGGTCACCACGTCAATTCCCTCGGCGGAGTATGGACGCACGACGGCTGGCTTTGAGAGCTTTGCCACCAAGTCGGGCACCAACCAGTATCACGGCACGGCGTTCACGATTGTGAAGAATGCTGCTTTTGATGCCAACAACTGGTTCAACAATGGCTACACGAATCTTTATTGCACGCCGGGCACGTATTGCAGCTACCAACGCCCTCAGGACAGCAAGTTCGACTACGGCGGCACGCTCGGTGGCCCGATTCGAATCCCCAAAGTGTTTAACGGCACGGACAACACTTTCTTCTTCTTCTCATGGGAGCAGTACAAACTGCATCTGGGCTCCCCGGCGCAATCCACCGTTCCTACGCAGGATGAAGTCAACGGCGATTTTTCGGCGATTCTGGGTGGACCGACTTCGGTCATCAATCCCTGCACGGGCGATCCGGTGCTGCAGAACCAGATCTTCGATCCCGCAACCACCAATGCAACCGTATCCGCGACAAACCCTGCGGGCATTCCATGCCGCTATCCCTTCGCCGGCAACAAGATCAGCACGGGTAAGAGCGGTGTGGCGGCTGCTTTGTTGAAGGGCTTCCCGGCCCCTAACCAAACGGCTACGCCGACGCTCTATGGCTTCATCAACAACTATTCGTCGTACTACGTGGCTCCCACGGAAAACACGACCTTGACCGTACGCATCGATCACTCGTTCAGCGACAAGAGCAAGATCTTCGGCTCCTACAGCTCACGTGACAACTTCTCTGTGCATGGTCTTCTGAATCTTCCTATTCCTTTCAACAATCAGGGCTATCCGCAGGATTTCCAGACGCACTACTTCCGCACGGGCTGGGACTATGCGTTCACTCCGAATCTGCTGAACCATTTGAATGTGGGCTACAACCGGACCAACAGCAAGAACTTTGCCTACCAGATCGGCAACCCCAACAACATTGGCGCCGCCGGTGCGCCCAACTTCTACTCAAACTCGTTCCCGCTGGTCGGCTTTGACGGCCTGGATGGGTACAACAACTGGGGCGTGGGGAACAATGGCGACAACATTGACAACGGCCTGCGCTTCAACGAAATCGTGAGCTGGCAGAAGGGCCGCAACAGCTTCAAGGCCGGGTTTGACTGGCGGCATCAGCAGTACTCGGTGATCCAGGACAGCATTCCGACGATCAACTTCCTACGCAGTGAAACGGATGTGGCTGCCCTGGCCAACGTTCCGCAGTTCCAGAGCGGCAACAGCTTTGCCAGCTTCCTGCTCGGAGCAGTGGATAATTCAGCACAGACCGTCTATAACAACAACCCGCGCTGGAACTCGGTCTACATGGCGGGCTTCATCCAGGACGATATCAAGCTGACCGCAAGATTGACGTTGAATCTGGGCCTGCGCTATGACCTGGATATCCCGCGCAAGGAAGCGCATAACGACACGTCGGCATTCAGCTTTACGCTTCCTGACCCTGCGGCGGGCAACATTCCCGGTGCGCTCATGTTCGCCAAGACGTGCAACGGCTGCAACTCTGCATGGGCTGAAACCTGGAAGAAGGATATTGGTCCGCGCGTAGGCTTTGCTTACGTGCTGCCGGGCTCCAAGGACAAGGCTGTGGTTCGCGGCGGTGCGGGCATCATCTACGGACCGCTGCAGTACAGTGACTTTGGCGGCTCGATGACGCTGGGCTACACGCAGGGACGCTCGACCGGCAGCTTTTACACCGGGCCGGGCACGGCGGCGGGCTTTACGCCGGCGTTCATGCTGGACTCGGGTGAGCCGCAGTGGACGAAGTCGTTCTTCGCTCCCAGCACCGACCCGGGTCAGTTGACCGGCGTGCCAGGACAATTTATCCCTGTGGGCGGCGAAGTCATCAAGCCTCAGTTCGGGCGGCCTTCCATGACCACAAGCTGGGCACTGCAATTGCAGGATGAGATTGCGCAGGACCTGATCTTCACTCTGGGCTATGAAGGCCAGGCGTCGCAGAACCTGCACTCCGGCTTCCTCACCAATCCCAACAATATCGATCCCAAGTACTTTGCACTGGGAGATCACCTGGACGATATTGGCTCGGCAATTACGACGCAGGGCGGCTCATCGATGGGTGTGAATGCACCCTACTCGACCTTCATGGGCAACCTGGGTCAGGCGCTGCGTCCGTTTCCGCAGTACGACTACATCGCGGATGACTGCTGCCTTGAAAACGTGGGCCACTCCTCCTACGATGCCATGGTCGCGTCGCTCAACCGCCGTTTCCGCCAGGGCTTTAACCTGCAGGTTTCCTACACATGGTCAAAGAATCTGACGGATGCTGACTCGTCAATTCCGTTCAGCTATGTTGGCTACCGGTCGCAGACGCAGTACTCGAATAATCTGCGCCTGGAGAAGGCTGTCAGCATTCAGAACATCCCGCAGCAGCTTTCCATCAGCTACCTGTATGAGCTTCCATTCGGCAAAGGCAAGCGGTTCCTGAACCAGAATCGGCTGCTCGACACCGTGGTTGGCGGATGGGAACTTGGCGCCATTCAGCGCTATGAGAGTGGCCAGCCAGTGGACTTTGGCTGCGCAGCGGGTGCCGCTTACTTCCAGAACTGCTTCCGGTTCACGCTGGGCTCGGGAGCATTCGGCAGCAACTTTGCAAGCAGCGACTATCGCAAAAACAAGAATGGCCCTAGCTACTTCAACCAGAAGTCGTGGTTCAAGCAGGCATACCGGCCGTCGGGCGCTGGTGGTACCACTGACCCCGGCGTCCCGCTTGCCAACGCGGCCTTTGTGGATATGAACCGCGAAGGTGTCACGAGCACAGGCCAATACTGGCTGCGTACGCCTTCGCCCAGCTGCGCGGACGGTTGCTCCTACGATCCGTTTGTCTTCGGCACCGGCATTCCGCGCGTCACTGAGGCGATTACCGGACCGATGTGGTTGAGCGAAGACTTCAGCTTGTTGAAGAACTTCTCGATTACAGAACGCATGAAGTTCCAATTCAAGGTGGAAGCCATTGACGCCTTCAACCGTCACCGCATGGGCTTGCCTGACATGGAGCCGGGCGACTATCCGTCGTACGGCGCGAATGGTTCGCCGCTTCCCTCCACGGGCTTCGGCATTCCCACGTATGTGGACTACGGCCCACGTAACCTGCAGTTCACAGGCCGTATCAACTTCTAACCGTTTCACTCGTGGCGCTGCGGTGTTATGCCGCAGCGCCCGACTCTCCTGAGTTCTACATGACAGCGCCTGCAAAGGCGCGGTGTACGCAAACTAGCCTCCGAAGGTCAAGCTTTGCTTGACCTTTCTTTTTGCGCGGCAGCTCGCTGATTGCCTTCTGCACATGCGGCCGGCGCGTATGCTTTACGCGGGCAAGAGCAGTGGTTGATAAAATACAGCGGGAGCGCCCAAGTGCTTTCGAGGCGTGTTTCCACCATGTCCTTTACATCGATCCTTCTGACCATCGTGCTTGCGTCCGCGGCGCATGTTGTGGTTTCCGCAGCGCAGCAGCCCGTGGCGCAAACCGATGGCGCGGGACTGCTGGCGGCAGGCAAAGCGGCCGAAGCGCGCGATGCATTCGAAACCACGCTAAGCGCCGATCCCAACAACGCAGAGGCACAGGCGGGCGAGGTTGCGGCCTGCGAACACCTGGCACTGGAAGCGCGCGCGGCGGGACACATGAACGATGCGCTGCAGGCGTTGCTGCGCGCGCGGCAATTTGTGCCGCACAATGCGCGCCTGCTCTTTGACCTGGGCATTGTTGAAGATCAAATGCGGCTTTTTAAAGACGCGGACCAATCTTTGACAGCCGCCCAGGAGTTGAGCCCGAGCGATCCGAATATTTTGTATGGACTGGCGCGGGTCAAGATGGACCTTGGCCAACTGGGCCCGGCTGAGGAGAAGATGCAGGCCTATCTGAAGCTGCGGCCCAACGATGCCAGTGCTCATTATGGACTGGGGCGTATTTATCAGATCGGCCTGCAATTCGATAAGGCGCAGGCAGAGTTCGCGCGCTCAGTGGAACTGCAGCCGGTGCAGACTGAGTCGTATTTTGAGCTGGGCGATCTTGCCCTGAAGCAGGGCAATTTTGACGAAGCAATCAAGCAGTTCAGCAAGACACTGGAGCGTGATCCGAAGCATGGAGGCGCTCTGGAGGGAACGGGCGAAGCGTACTTCAAACAGAAGCACTATGACCAGGCAAAGAACTTTCTTGAGCGCGCAATCACAGCGGCGCCTGACTATGCGCCCTGCCACTACTATCTGGGATTGACGCTGGCGCGGCTGGGGCGCAAGGAAGACTCGGAGCGAGAGCTTGCCACGGCATCGAAGCTGGCTGATGCCGAGAACAAGAGTTCAGCGACGCACATGCAACTGGCGTCGCCCGTAACGAAGCCGTAAATGCAGGTATGCGACTCGCGTCATTGCGGCATGTGAGAGAACAGGGATTGAATTTGGATTGTTATTGGGTAAGCAGGCTTGGGATGAGGTGCCGGACCTGGGTGCGCACGTGCGCCGGGCTCGCGGCAGTGCTTGTTGCACTGTGCGCTGCAGTGTGCGCGCAGCAAGCACAGCCGCAAGGCGGTATGTCTACGGGCGCGGCACAGAAGCCTGTTCTGGATGAACAGCATCGACCCATAACCGCAGGCGGCTTCGTCAAGTCAGGGCCCATCGTCTTTCAGGATGTGGCCGTGCAGGCTGGCCTTGCCAAGTGGCACAACACAACCGGAACCCCTGCAAAGCGCGTGATTATTGAAGCAAAGGGCTCGGGTGTCTGCCTGATTGATTTCGATCACGACGGCTGGCTCGACATTTATCTGGTGAACGGGTCGACGCTTGACGCGCTTGCGGGGAAAGCAGCGCCACCACATGCGGCGCTCTTCCGCAACAACCACGATGGCACATTTACTGACGTGGCAGAAAAGGCGGGAGTGGCCAACGACCTGTGGGGACTGGGCTGCGCGGTGGGCGACTATGACAACGACGGCTGGCCCGACCTGTATGTGACGAATCTAGGCAGGAACCGGCTCTACCATAACAACCACGACGGCACGTTCACTGATGTGGCGCAGAAGGCGGGCGTGGCGCTCGAGAGCAGCACGGCTGACCTGGCGACGGACTACACCGGAGCGACGTGGGGTGACTACGACGGCGATGGGCGGCTGGATCTTTTTGTGGCGGGATACATTGTCTACGACTTCAAGCATCCGCCGGTGGTAGGCTCGCCCTCAGTCCACACGAATACGTGCCAGTATCGCGCGGTCAACGTGATGTGCGGTCCGCGCGGGCTTGATGGCGCGCCGGATCATCTGTTCCATACCAACGGCGACGGCACGTTTACCGATGTGAGCGTAAAGGCAGGAGTCAATGATGCCAACCGCTACTATGGGCTGGGCTCGCTGTTTGTGGATGTGAACGGCGATGGCAAGCCTGACCTGGCGGTGGCGAATGACTCCACGCCGAATTATCTCTACATCAACAAGGGCGACGGCACCTTTGACGATGAGAGTTATTTGAGCGGTTATGCGTTTAACCAGGCCGGGCGCGAGGTTTCAAACATGGGCATTGCTGCGGGTGATTACGAAAACAACGGCCGCATTGACCTGGTGAATACCGACTTCTCTGACGATTACGATGTAGTGTTTCGCAATAATGGCGACGGTACTTTTGAGGACTACAGCTACCGCTCCGGCATTGCTGCGCAGACGGTTCCCTTTGTCGGATTCGGCGATGGATTCCTGGACTACGACAACGATGGCTGGAAGGACTTGATGATCGTCAACGGCCATGTATATCCGCATGTTGACGATAACTCCGACTGGGGCATGAGTTATGCGCAGAGGGCGTTGCTCTTCCACAATCTGCACAATGGAACATTCCAGTTGGTTCCTCCAGTCGAGGGCACTGGGCTCGCGGAAGTCGCAGTCGGACGCGGAGCTGCGTTTGGCGACCTGTTCAATGACGGCAAGATGGATGCGGTCATCAACAATCTGGATGGCCCGCCGCTACTGCTGCGCAATGTGAACTCTGACCATCACCATTGGGTGGATCTGCAGCTGATTGGTGGCCCCGGAAGCCCGCGCGATGCGATAGGCGCGACCGTGTATCTGACGGCAGGCGGTACGCGGCAGCGCGGAGACGTGTTGAGCGGCGGCAGCTATCTGTCATCGAGCGACCTGCGAGTTCACTTTGGCCTGGGCGATGCGACGACAGTGGATGCTGTAGACATTCACTGGCCGGGCGGCGCGGTGGAAAGAGTGCGGCTGCCTGCGGTGGACCGCATCCTTACGATTGAGCAGGGCAAAGGCGTGACAGGGCAACTCTGCGTGGCCTGCAACGCAAAGAAGTAGCGGAGCCGGTGGCGCCGTTCCACATCCACATGAAAAATCCGTATGCCCGCATTGGGCACGATCATGGGCTTGCCGTGGGCGGGCTTATTGCGGCGGAAAACGCTCGTGCACGAGCCGGAGCGCCGCGTCGGGGGTAGTGATTGTGCCTTCGAGCTGCGCGTCTTCTACGCTCTGCAGGATGTGCTTGAATTGCGCGCCGGGCTGGTAGCCAGCGGCGATGAGGTCGTGGCCGGTGAGCAGCGGTTTGGGGCGCACGTCCTCCTCGGGCATGGCCTCGTAGCGCTGACGGACGAACTCCCAGTGGTCGAGGTTGCCGCCGGCGGCGAGGCAATCCATGCGATGCAGGGCGAGGTGCTGCGGAAAGTCTTCAAGCCGGAAGAAGCGCTTGAGCGTGGAAGCGCGCATGTGTACGGCGTCTGCAAAGCGCATGTGGTTATGGATGAGCGCCAGGATCATGCGGGTTTCGTCGTTGGAGAAGCGCAGGCTCTGGAGAATGTGCGCGCCGATGGCCATGCCGACTTCGACGTGGCCGTCGAAGCGGATGCGCTCGGCGATGCGGAAGGTAGGCGGCTTGCCGACATCATGCAGAAGCGCGCCCCAGGCGAGGGTGACGGGGCAGCCGGGCTCAAGCTGCGCGAGAAGTAGCAGGGTGTGTGTCCAGACGTCGCCCTCGGGATGAAAGTCGGGGGGCTGCTGGACGCCTTTCATCCGGGCGACTTCAGGCAGTACCTGGACGAGCAGGTCGGTTTCATCAAGAAGCTCAAAGGCCTGCCGGGCGCGGCCCTCGGTGAGCATGCGTGTGATCTCGTCGCGGATGCGCTCGCGGCTGACGGCGTGGATGCGTGCAGCGAGGGTGCGGATGGCGCTGCGCGTGGAGGGGTCAATGGTGAAGCCGAGGCGGGCGGCGAAGCGCACGGCGCGCAACAGGCGGAGCTGGTCCTCTTCAAAGCGCAGCTCCGGGCGGCCAATGGCCCGGATGATGCCGGCGTCAAGGTCGGCAAGGCCGCCGACGTGGTCAATGAGTCCTTCGCGGAGGGCGGACGTTTTCTCTGGAAGGCGGGAAGGAGACCCTGCCCAGCGCAGCGGGTCCAGGAGCAGGCCGTTGATCGTGAAGTCGCGGCGGCGGACATCTTCAGCAGCGCTCAGGGTGTACTGCACGGCGTCGGGGCGGCGGCCGTCGGAGTAGACGCCATCTGACCGGAAGGTGGCGACCTCCGTGGGCTTCTGGCCGCGGGAAGTGTCGTCGGGGGATGCGGGTTCCTCGGCCACGAGGACCACGCCGAAGTGAGCCCCCACGGCAAAGGTGCGGGGGAACATGTTGAGTACCACATCAGGCGTGGCGGAGGTGGCCACATCGTAGTCCTCGGGGTTGCGGCCCAGCAGCAGGTCGCGCACGCAGCCGCCGGCGAGATAAGCCTCGTAGCCAGCAGATTGCAGGGTCTGCACGATGCGCAGGGCTGCATCGAACTGGGGCGTGGACGGAAACATGGCTCAGGTAGAGAGTAATCCGTTTCAGGGGAAAGATACGAGGCCGGTACACTGAAAGCATGGGTCGAGGGCTAATTCTAGGCATTGAGAGCTCGTGCGACGAGACGGCGGCGGCGGTGGTGGAGCGCGGTGCGCGCACGCTGTCGTCGGTGGTGGCCTCGCAGATTGCCACCCATGCGCGCTATGGTGGCGTGGTGCCGGAGCTGGCCAGCCGCGAGCATCTCCGCGCCATTGTGCCGGTTGTGCGGGCGGCGTTGGCCGAGGCTGGCTGCACGCTGGGCGACATGGACGCAATTGCCGTAACCAGCGGGCCGGGGCTTGCCGGAGCGCTGCTGGTGGGCATCACGTATGCCAAGGCGCTGGCCTTTGCGCAGGGGCTGCCGCTGATTGCGGTGAATCATCTTGAGGGGCATATCCACGCGGTGCTCCTGAATCAGCGGGAGACCGCGGAAGACCCGCCGGGCGCGCAGGGCTCTTCCCATGAAGAACCGGTGCTTGCGCTGGTGGTTTCTGGCGGACACACGCACCTTTACCTGGCAACGCCATTGGACGGTACCTGGAGCTACAAGCTGGTAGGGCGCACGCTGGACGATGCGGCAGGCGAGGCCTATGACAAGGTGGCCAAACTGCTGGGGCTTGGGTATCCGGGCGGGCCGTGGATTGACGCGCTGGCGCGCTTTGGCGATGCGCGGGCCGTGCCCTTTGCCTTTGCGCAGATTAAGACAAAGCTCCACCTGGCCGGTAAGCCCCCGAGGACGAAGGCGGCGAAGACGGCTCCGATAGCGGAGCTGGATCCGCACTTTCTCTTCTCGTTTTCAGGCATCAAGACCGCCGTGCTGCGGCATGTGGAGCTGCACGGGATGCGCGCAGAGTCCGAGGCGCGGGTGGCGCGGATACTGGCCGGGGCGCGGCCACCGCAGGCGAAGGACGAGGCGCTGGGGCTGTGTTCGCAGCCGGTGCTGGACCTGGTGGCGAGCTTTCAGCATGCGGTGGTGGGCGACCTGATGAAGAAGACCTTTGCCGCGGCGGAGGCTCTGGGCGCTACACGCATTCTGGTCACGGGCGGAGTGGCGGCCAATCGAGAGCTGCGAGAGCGTTTCACGGCGGAGGCCCAGCGGCGCGGGGTGGCGGTGGCGTTCCCCACTCTCGCGCTCTCCACGGATAACGCGGCCATGATTGCGGCGGCGGCCTGGCCGCGCTATCTTGCCGGGGAGTTTGCCGGGCTGGATTTGACAGCAGACCCGTCGCTGGCGCTGGGGCGCTGAGCCTGTTTGCAGCATAACCCTCGCTGCTACAATCAAAATGGTTTGGTGCATGGCGGTTTTGCGGTCGCCTGAGCCCGCGGTACGAGCCACGAACTATGATTCTCCGCCTTTTCAATACCCTCACCGGCCAACTGGACCCCCTCGTCCCAATGGACGGCCAGACGCTGCGCATGTATGCCTGCGGACCAACGGTGTATGACTACGGGCACATCGGCAACTTCCGTACCTTCCTGCAGGTCGACGTGCTGCGGCGCTTTTTGAAGCTGACCGGGATGAAACTGCGCCACGTGATGAACATTACCGACGTGGACGACAAGATCATTCGCAACGCGGCGGCTGCAGGCATTCCTATTGGCGAGTACACGCCGCCCTTTGTGGACGCATTCTTTGAGGATCTTGATGCCCTGCGCATCGAGCGCCCGGAACAGATTGCGCGCGCCACGGAGAACATCGGCCGCATGGTGGATCTGATTGAGAAGCTTGCGGCGGCAGGCGCAGCCTACAAAACCGAAGACGGCTCGTGGTACTTCCGGCTGTCGGCGTTTCCTGAGTACGGCAAGCTGAGCAAGAAAGACCTGAGCGGCATGGAAGACGGCGCGCGCGTGGACGTGGACGAGTACGAGAAGGACTCGGCGCGCGACTTTGCGCTGTGGAAGGCGGCCAAGCCCGGCGAGACGGCGTGGGATACAGCGATTGGGCGTGGCCGGCCGGGGTGGCACATCGAGTGCTCCGCCATGGCGATGGAGTACCTGGGCGACAGCTTTGACCTGCACGCGGGCGGCGAAGACCTGATGTTTCCGCACCACGAGAACGAGATTGCGCAAAGCGAGAGCGTGACGCACAAGCCCTTCGCGCGGCACTGGATGCATGTGCGTTTTCTGTTGGTGGATGGACGCAAGATGTCAAAGAGCGAGGGGAATTTCTATACCCTGCGCGACCTGCTGCTAAAGGGCTACAAGGCGTCTGCGATACGGCTGGCGCTGATTTCAGTGCCCTACCGGCATCAGCTGAACTTCACTTTCAACGGGCTGATTGAAGCGACCAACGCTATTGAGCGGCTGCGGACGTTTTACCAGCGGCTGACAACAACCAGATTTGACGAAGGCGCGAACCCCGCAATGCAAGCCGCGGCAGAGAAGGCGCAGGCCGAGTACATGGACGCGCTGGCCAACGACCTGAACACGGCCGAGGCGCGCGCCCCCATCTTTGATCTGCTGCGGGCATCGAATACCGCCATCGACCAAGGGCAGTTTCTTGCAGGGGACCGCGATGCGGTGCTGCGCGTGCTGGACTCCTTTGACGCCGTGTTTGACGTGCTTGAAGACCGCGATGCCGAGCCCATGCAGCACGCGCTGGCATGGGCCGAGCAGGCCGGCCGGCTGGCCGATGTAGCCCCTGAGCTGCTCGCGCGCCAGACGCTGAGCGACGATGCAATTGACGCACTGGTCGCCGAACGTGCACGGGCCAAGAAGCAGCGCAACTTTGCCCGCGCCGACCAGATTCGCAACGAGCTGGCGGAAAATGGCGTGGTCATCGAAGACTCGAAGGACGGCGTGCGCTGGAAGCGCAAGTAGCAGAACAGCAACCCAGGAGATTTTTCCGATGGAAGCCAACGAAGCGCAGGAGTTGCAGGAGCACGCTGAGCATGGATCGCATGAGTCTGCGATGCGACCGGTGGCGTTCACCATGAGCGTGCTGGCAGTGCTGGTGGCCGTGACCACGGTGCTGGGCCACCGTACACATACGGAGGCCGTGCTGGACCAGAACAAGGCCACCGACCAGTGGAACTTCTACCAGGCAAAGAAGATTCGCTCCAATGACACGGCGCTGATTACCGATCTGATGAGCGTGGTGACCATCGCCGACAAGGACACTGAGCAGAAGATCGCCAAGGCCTATGCCGATCACAAAGCCAAGTGGGCCGCCGATTTGAAGGAAGAACAGGAAAAGGCGGAGGCGCTCGAAGTCAAAGTAGAACAGGCAGAGGCGCGCGCCGACCGCTTTGACTTGGCCGAGGCACTGCTGGAGATTGGGCTGGTGATCACTTCGGTGACGCTACTGACGCGCAGCCGCATCTACTGGCTTTTCGGGATGGTGTTTGCCGCGATTGGTATTGCGTCGGCAGCCTCGGCGTTCTTCCTGAAATAGGGCTGTGAGCGTCGTGGAAGAAATCCAGCAGTATTTTGGCATTGCCGTGCCGATGATGCGGCGCGCACAGCCTTAGTGCACGCCATGGTCATGCCGGGCCGTGAAACACACACCGCGCTGGTTCCAGTGACGGCACTCGATACGGAACCTGCTTCCTGAGCGGGCAAAAGTGCATGAATACGCGGCTTGCTGCGCCCGCGGGACTATTCGCTGGCATAGCAGCGGTATGGCGGCGCATGCTATCCTCGGACCAGCGGGAGTTCCATGCAAACGCACGCCTCAAGCGCCACGTCTCTTGTGCCGGCTTCCAAGCGCTGGTCGCGGTCGCGCGCGAGGTGCATCTGCCCGCGGCGCCACCTGCGCGTGCTGCCTGTCCGCACGCGACCTAGCCTCTTCGGCGGCGACTAGCACCAGGCTGCCGAAGATCCTCGCCTGCGTTGCGCACCCGTCCGGGTTCGCGGAATTCGATGACCTCAAACTACAGGGGTCCGTGGCCGTGCTCCATCCATCCATTTGTCGAGTGAGCCGCTGCCGCACAACCTGATCTGCCGAGGAGATCCAAGATGACCAAGCAAGAACTGCACGCGCAATTCGGGCCTAAGCTGGTTTGTAGTCTGCCAGGACCAAAGGCCAAAGCCGCCATTAATGCGGATACAAGATTGATTTCGCCCAGCTATACGCGCTCATATCCGCTAGTGGCCAAGCGCGGCCGCGGCGTGCGCATCGAAGACGTGGACGGAAACGAGTTTCTGGATTTTGCAGCGGGCATTGCCGTGACTTCCACCGGCCATTGCCACCCTGAAGTTGTTGCAGCAATCCAGAAGCAGGCTGCTGAACTGATTCACATTTCAGGCACGGATTTTTACGACGAACACCTTACCGATCTTGCGGAGAAGCTTTCTTCCGTTGCGCCCATGCCTGGGCCGCACAAGTTTTTCTATGGCAATTCCGGCGCAGAGGCCGTGGAGTGCGCACTCAAGCTGGCGCGCTATCACACAGGCCGTCAGCACGTGATTGCATTCCTCGGCGCATTCCACGGGCGCACCATGGGCGCGCTTTCGTTGACCGCGTCCAAGCCGCAGCAAAAGCGCCGCTTCTCACCGCTTGTTCCCGGCGTCACGCACATTCGCTATCCCTATGCGTATCGCGGATGCACGGGCGGGCCGCAGGAGGAAGAGGCCTTTGCAATGGGCTGCGCGCGCTACATCGAGGAGAAGCTCTTCAAAACGATTCTCGCGCCGGAAGAGGTGGCCGCGATTTTCGTGGAGCCCATCCAGGGTGAGGGCGGCTATGTGGTTGCGCCCACCAATTTTTTGCGCGAACTGCGCGCCATCTGCGACAAGTACGGCATTCTCCTGGTGGTGGACGAGGTGCAGTCGGGCGCCGGGCGCACGGGCAAGTGGTGGGCCATCGAGCACTCTGGCGTGCAGCCGGACATTGTATGCATGGCCAAGGGCGTTGCCAGCGGCATGCCGCTCGGCGTGTGCATGAGCCGCGCGAACGTGATGGACTGGGTCCCCGGCTCGCATGCTTCGACGTTCGGCGGCAACCCGGTGTCAATTGCCGCGGCGCTGGCGACCTTCGACATCTTGCAGCGCGAAGCCATTGACAACGCGGCGCGCGTGGGCGGAATGATGCTGGAACGCCTGCACGGATGGAAGAAGACGCACGCGCTGGTGGGTGATGTGCGCGGACGTGGTCTGATGATCGGCGTCGAGCTGGTGAAAGACAAGACCACGCGCGAGCCGGCCGCTGTACTGCGCAACCGCGTGGAGGAGCTCGCTTTCGAACGCGGCCTGATGATCCTGGGCTGCGGCGAGACGTCGATACGTCTGTGCCCACCGCTGGTGATCAACGAGCATGAAGCCAACGTGGCCCTCGACATTCTTGAGGACGCGCTGACGCAGGTGGAGAAGGAGTTTGCGCAGACCGGGGCGTTGGCGGGAGCCACCGCGTAAACTACACAGCAGAGAAACACAACACAGATGCCGCGCTGGATGCAAAGTCCGCGCGGCATTTGCGCGTTGGGCGTATTGCGGCTGAGAATGGTGTGCGATGGGGTGGCTGGCGCAAAAGCGAATCGTCTGGCTGGAGCGAGGACTTGCGGGACTGGACTGGGTAGCGCGCAAGCGAGGCCGCATGCAGAATCTTCCTGCGCATTTGGCGACGGGCATCGAGGGCGAGGACGCCGCGTTCTTCCATCTGCGGCGCAAAGACTACACGGTGGTGGCGCGGCGCTGGTCATCTGGCGATGCGCCGGGCGACGTGGACCTGATTGCGTGGCAGGGCTCGCTGCTGTGCTTTATCGAAGTGAAGACGCGCACCGCGCGCGACATGACTCCCGCAGAGGTTGCGGTGGACTCGCACAAGCGGCAGACACTGCGCAGGCTGGCGCGGCGGTACGTGCGCCAGTTGCCGCAGGAGACCGCGCCTCAGGTGCGTTTTGACGTGGTGAGCGTGTATCTTGTGCCGGGTCAGGAGCGACAGATCGAACACTTCGAGGCTGCGTTTGGATGGAGCGAGGGGACCGCGCGCGATTAGGGTTGTATTCTCAGGTTTCAAAACCGAGAACATTCGACAAGATCAACACATGGTCTGCGGCACTCGACTTTGCATGAATCGGCGGAGGTTGCCATGAACGGTGTCATTACGTTTCTGCTCACAATGAATCCCGATTCTTCCCTTGCCTTCTATCGCGACACGCTTGGCTTGACCTTCGTGCGCGACGACAGCTTTGCTCTCGTATTCGATATGCATGGCGTGATGCTGCGCATCAGCCGGGTGCCGGAATTTGTTCCGGCGCAGCACACCGTCCTGGGCTGGGAGACGAGCGACATTGGTGCGGAGGTCGCCGCCCTTGTGCGGAAGGGTGTCAGCGTGGAGCGCTACCCAGACATGGGCCAGGACGCGCATGGCATCTGCACGTTTCCTACGGGAGACAAGGTGTGCTGGTTCAAAGATCCAGACGGCAATCTGCTTTCGCTTTCGCAACATGCCGCAATCAGGGCTTAAAGAGTTATCCCTTCGCGTCCTCGTGCTCTTCGTGCCAGGCCATCTGAATGGCCTCAAGGCGCGCTTCGTTGGACTTGGCGGGGTCGTCGGCAAAGCCTTCCAACTCCGTGACGTAGCGGTGCAGGTCAGTGAAGCGGACGGTGAGCGGATCGATATCGGGAAATTTTTCCTGAAGCTGAATACCGATTTCTTCGGCGTCGGTCCAGTGGATTTCGCGGAGCATGTTTTTTTCCTTCGACTAAGGTCGTGGATTCTCATGTCTCAAAAGCGAGACATGGGGTACCCGGTTTTTTGCCGGAGCTACTTCTGGACTGCCATGTCCAGCGGCTTGCCCTCGGAGGTGTAGTTGCGGTTCCACTTGGGAATCTCAACCACGTAATTGCCGGGGCCGGTGATGACGGCCTGGCAGCCGAGGCGCGAGTTGAGCTGCTGATCGGCGGCCATGTCGAGGCGGTCCAGCTCGTCGTCTTCGGCTTCGCTGATGCCGGGCGCGCCTTCCTTGACCCAGATGTGACAGGTGGTGCAGGCGCAGGAACCGCCGCACGCATGATCGAGAAAGATGCCGAAGTTCTCCGCGACATCGAGGAACGACATCGGCTTGCCGTGATGATCGTAAGGCATCGTGCCGAACTCAAACTCAACCGTCTTGCCTTCGGGCATAAAGGTCACGCGCACGAGCTTGTCGGCGGGAATGTTCTTTGTGTTTGCTTCGCTCATAGTCTTTGATGTCCTTGCGGCAGCGCGTTATTTGAACTCGGCCGGAGCCATCGGGTGCGGCGCGGTGACTTCGTCGCCCAGTTCTTCACCTGCGGCGTTCATGGTCTTGCCGCGGATGGCGGTGGTGACGGCAGACTCCATCATCAGCTCGGCAAAGCGGCGCGTGGCGTGGTCCAGAATCAGTGTTGCCTCGCGGATAGCGGGCGCGTTCTCAGTCTGTTTCGCCTTTTTCAGGTAGTCGCTGGCCAGGGCGATGGCTGCCTTTTCATTGCTGGTTAACTGCTGCCACGCGGGGTTCTGCGGCGCGCGTTCCACGGCTGCCAGAATCGTATCGGCCTCGTTGCGGGCCTCAATCAGCAGGCGCTTGGCAAAGTCCTCTTCGGCGTGGTCAAAGGAGTCGAGAATCATGCTCTCGACCTGCTCGTCGGTGAGGCCATAGGTCGGCTTCACTTCGATTTGCGCCGCCTGGCCGCTGCGCTGCTCTCGCGCGGAGACCTGCAGGATGCCGTCAGCGTCGATGAGGAAGCGCACCTCAATGCGCGGCAGTCCGGCGCTCATGGGCGGAATGCCCTTGAGGTCAAAGCGGGCCAGTGAGCGGCAGTCGGCGGCCAGCTCGCGCTCACCTTGCACCACGTGGATGGCGACGTTGGTCTGCCCGTCCACGCCGGTGGTGAAATGCTCTGTGGCTGAAGCGGGAATGGTGGAGTTGCGCTGAATGATGCGCGCGACTGTGCCGCCCAGGGCCTCAATGCCTAGCGAGAGCGGCGTCACGTCCAGCAGCAGCATCTCTTCAGTGGTCTTCGATGCGCCAGCCAGAATGTCAGCCTGCACAGCCGCGCCAAGTGCAACTACCTCGTCGGGATTTAGCTCAGTGTGCGGCTTCTTGCCGCGCGCGCTCAGGTGGAAGAGTTCATCAACCAACTGGCGCACCGCGGGAATGCGCGTCGAGCCGCCCACCATGACAACTTCATCAATCTTCTCGGGCGCGATGCCTGCATCGGCAAGAGCCTGCTTGCAGGGTGCGGCAGTGCGCTCAAGAATCGGCTCGATCAACTGCTCGAAAACCTCGCGCGGAATTTCGCGCTGATAGCGGTCGCCGTTGGGCAATTCGATGTCGAACTGCGCAACCGATTCGGTGGAGAGTTGAATCTTGGCGTCAATTGCGGCTTTGCGCAAGCCCTGCACGGCGCTGGGATGCGCGTGCAGGTCAACGCCATGTTCGGCGTAAATCTCGTCGAGCGCGATGGTCAGCAGCAGGTTATCAATGTCGTCGCCGCCCAGGTGCGTATCACCGTTTGTCGACTGCACCTCAAAGATGCCGTCGCGCAGCTTGAGGATGGAGATGTCAAAGGTACCGCCGCCCAGATCGTAGACAGCGATGGTGCCTTCCTTCGCGCGGTCAAGACCGTATGCGAGCGCCGCCGCCGTCGGCTCGTTAACCAGGCGGAGCACCTCAAGACCAGCCATGCGGCCTGCGTCCTTGGTGGCCTGGCGCTGCGCATCGTTAAAATACGCAGGCACGGTGATAACGGCCTGCGTAACCGGCGCGCCAAAGAAGCGCTCGGCATTGCGCTTGAGCTGGCGCAGCACGTAGGCGGAAATCTCCGGCGGCGTAAAGCGAAGCTCGCCCAACTGGACGCGCGGCACTTCGCCTGCTTCCGCGTCATTTGCCAGGCGGAAGGGAAAGAACTTCAGCTCGTTGCGGACCTCTTCAAGACTGCGGCCCATGAGGCGCTTGACGGAGTAGATGACGCGCTCGGGCGTCTCAATAAGCGCCTTGCGCGCGCTGTTGCCCACGGTCACCGTGGGCCTGCTGCCATCGGCGGGCATGGGGTCCAGCGCCACTACCGATGGCACAAGATTGGAGCCGTCCACACCGGGAATGACCACCGGCGCATCGCCCTGCATATATGCGACGAGGGAATTGGTGGTTCCCAGATCGATGCCTACTACGCGTCCTTCCGCCATGTTGGTTCTCTAAACTCCCAAAGTCTCGGTCACGTCGCGGACCAGGTTGCTGAGGTAGCGTCGCCTGTCAAGCAGAGCCACCATTGTCTTTTGCGCGGACTGGCGCACGGCGATGTCGCCCTCGTCCCAAGCCTGCCACTGCGCGCGCAGGTCGTGATCCACCTCATCGAGGAGGCCATCGAACTTGCGCTTGGCCTGCTCCAGGCTTGCCTGCAATACCGGGTCGGCCTCGCCGGTGGTGCGCTCCAGACGCATCTCTTCCAGTTGCATGTTCAGCTCGAAGACTTCTTCAAGCAGGTCGGCGGGCACGCGCGAAGGGTCCTTGCGATCCTTGCCGCTGTGCTCTTCGCCAATCTCGGCGCCGTGCAGCTTGAGCAGATATTCGGTGCGGTGAATCGGTTCCTTCAGCGTGCGATAGGCATCGTTGAGCAGAGCCGTGTCGGCCAGGCTCCACTGCTTCTCGTTCTCACCGGCGCGGGCAAATCGATCAGGATGCAGCCTGCGGCTGAGGCGATGGAACTCGTGCTCCAGTTCGGGCAAATCCAGATTGAGGCGTGGCGTCAGCCCGAACACTGAGAAAAAATCGCTGCCCGGGGGAGGCTGAATCTTGCTGCAGTGCGGGCAGAACAGCGTGGCATCATTATGCGCCACGGAACAGGACCAGCACGCAACCGGAACTGCCGAATCAATAACCTTTAACATGAGAGAACTCCAGCAAAAAATTCCTACGAGAAGGACGAACCGCAGCCGCAGGAGCGCGAGGAGTTCGGATTGATGAAGTTAAAACCCTGCCGCATCAGTGTCTCTTCGTAGTCCAGCGTCATGCCATGCAGGTAGAGAAACGATTTGGGATCGACGAAGACGCGCACGCCATCGAACTCGTAGATGCGGTCGCGCTCGCGGGGCCGGCTATCGAACTTGATCGAATAGGAGAGTCCCGAGCAACCGCCGCCCATCACGCCCAAACGCAGACCGCCCTCCGTGGGCGAGATACCTTCCTTGGCCATGGCCGCACGGATGCGCTTGATGGCCCGCTCCGTTACCTGCAAGCCCTGGGCTGGCGCCTGCGGTTGCGTCACAACGGATCCTTCTGCCGGTTTTGTTTCGATGCTCACCATGTTCGACATAATTGCCTGCTTCCAGATTCCATCAGGGGCCAAAACCCCGACTGTCCCTCACTTGCTGCGGCACGGTTGAAGCCGTGCCCTGACACATTCGCTGCCGCACTCGGCGCAATCCATCACGCGCGAACTCATTCGTCGTTGCGCGACGTGACAGCATCGTGCGCTTTCAAAAAAACTCCGTGCGCAAACCGCTCTTAGTGCGCAGAGGTTTCAGCCGCGGCCGTTTCCGCAACGCCGTTCTTTTTCTTCCAGTCCCCAATGGCCGCGCGAATCGCATCCTCGGCCAGCACGGAGCAGTGAATCTTCACCGGAGGAAGCGACAGCTCCTTCACAATGTCGGTGTTCTTGATGGCCATGGCATCCTCGACGGTGCGGCCCTTGATCCACTCCGTGGCGAGCGATGAACTTGCAATGGCGGAGCCGCAGCCGAAGGTCTTGAACTTGGCCTCTTCGATCACCTGCGTCTCGGGGTTCACGCGGATCTGCAGACGCATAACGTCGCCGCACTCCGGCGCACCCACCAGGCCCGTGCCCACTTCGGTCGAACTCTTGTCCAGCGTGCCCACGTTGCGCGGATTGTTGTAGTGGTCTACTACCTTGTCACTGTATGCCATTTGCTCTCATCCTTCTGCGGGGGAAGCCGCGTCTCTAAATTTGATTCGGCTGGTGTTCCCAGGTCTCAAAATCGAAACCTGGGGCACCCACTTCAATGTCCTTAGTGCGCCTGCCACTCGATCTTGGTCAGGTCAATGCCTTCCTTCACCATCTCGTAGAGCGGCGAAAGCTCACGGAGCTTCTTCACAATGTCGATGACCTTGGCGGCCACGTAGTCCACCTCAGCCTGGGTGTTGAAGCGGCCAAGTCCAAAGCGAATCGAACTATGCGCCACGTCGTCGCCGAGGCCCAGAGCCTTCAGCACATACGAGGGCTCCAGAGTGGCCGAGGTGCAGGCCGAACCGCTGGAGACGGCCACATCGTTGATGCCCATCAGCAGCGACTCGCCCTCGACATACACAAAGCTCACGTTCAAGTTGCCGGGCAGGCGATGCTCCATGGTGCCGTTGACATGGATGTAGTCGAGCTCCGATTCAAGCTTTGCCTTGAGCCGGTCGCGCAGGCCGCGCAGGTAGGCCGCCTCGGAGTCCATTTCGTTGAATGCGATTTCGCAGGCCTTGCCGAGACCCACAATCCCGGGGACATTGAGCGTGCCGGAGCGCATGCCGCGCTCGTGGCCGCCGCCATCAATCTGCGCGGCAATCTGCACGCGCGGATTGCGCCGGCGTACGTAGAGCGCGCCCACGCCCTTGGGGCCGTAAATCTTGTGCCCTGAAAGCGACAGCACATCGATGTTGTCCGCGATGACGTTGATGGGCACCTTGCCCACGGACTGCACCGCGTCGGTATGGAACAGCACGCCCTTTTCATGGCAGATCTTGCCGATCTCGCGGATGGGCTGCAGAACGCCAATCTCGTTGTTGGCGGACATGATGGTGACCAGGATCGTCTTGTCGTCCATGGCCCGCTTCAGGTCTTCAAGATCGATCAGGCCGTCGGCCTTCACCGGCAGATACGTCACGCGATAGCCGTACTTTTCAAGGCGCTTGCAGGTGTCCAGCACAGCCTTGTGCTCGGTGACCTGGGTGATGATGTGGTTGCCGCGCTCGCGATACATCTCCGCGATGCCCTTGATGGCCAGGTTGTCGCTCTCGGTTGCGCCGGAGGTAAAGATAATCTCCTTGGCGGTGGCGCCGATGAGCTTGGCGATCTGCTCGCGCGCCGCTTCCACGGCCTGCTCCGCTTCCCATCCAAACGAGTGGTTGCGGCTTGCAGCGTTGCCGAATTTGTTGGTGAAGTAGGGCATCATCGCCTCCAGCACCCGGGGATCGAGCGGGCTAGTGGCGTGATTATCCATATAGATTGGCAAGGTCACGCCTGCCGGTACTTCAATCTGGCTGGCAACTGTACTCATCTTGGTCTCCATCCTCGTCGTTGCGGCTCCGTTCCCTTCTTGCATTTCCGGGCGGAGCAAAAATTCATCGGTTAATGCGTCAGGGAAACCAGCGGACTGGACTTCTCAGCCGGTCCTGCCGGGTGTTCGTGATCGGAAAGGTCCTGGATGCTGATGCTCTTCAGCACGCCGGCAATGGTTTCATTTACCCGCGCCAGCGGCTCCTTGATTGTGCAGCTCGGCGTCAGTTCGCAGCCCTTGGTGCCCTTGGTGCAGGACGTAATAAAGAACGGCCCATCGATGGCGTGAATTACCTCATAAGCCGAAATCTCTCGCGCGTCCCGCGACAGCGCATAGCCGCCGTTCATGCCTGCATGCGACTTGAGCAGGCCGGACTTGGTGAGCTTTTGCAGAATCTTTGCCAGCAACTGCGCCGGAATTCCGTAGGCGTCGGCAATGTCCTTTGCGCTCAAGGCAACCGTCTCCGGGTGCTCGGCAAGGTACTTGAGCGCCATCAATCCGTAATCGGCCTTCTTTGTGAGCTTAAGCATTCAATATCCGACTTCTTCGGTCCGGATTCAGTATACGACCGAATCTGTCCGTATTTCAAGCCCGGCTGGAATGTGCTGCGCTCGCCACCGTGCGAGTATTGTGCCGAGAGGGGTACAATTCATCAATTTCGCGTTTGAAAAACAGAAAAACCCCGCTACAATCTGCGGAAAGAGTACCTAAATCCAACCGATAGCGAACCGATGGCAACCGCCTGCAAACACCCCAGGGTACGAATTGTCTCCCGGCATGAAGACACGGAGTATGTCGAGTGCCTGGAATGCGGAGAAGTATTTGACTCAGAAGAATTTAACGATATGGCGATTGAAGAAAGCGCCGACAGGGAAGAAGCCACAGAGAGCGACTAGTGGCTCACGTAGAGAACCCTCCCCAACTGCTCTTGCAGTGATTTGTCGCCTCCTCCGCTACGCGGTGCGATGCGGCAAGGAGGACTATTTTGTTCCTGGTCCGGCGGCCGGGGCAGTTGAGGGCCGTCGCGCCACAAGCCATGCGTAGTGCAGGCCCGAAGCTACGGTGAGTGCGATAGTGGCGTTGAGCGTCAGCGAGCGCAGCACCACCACCCAGGGTGCGTGATCGAACTGATGCAGCATCACCACTGCCACCGCTGTGATCTGGGTCAGGGTATTGGCCTTGCCAAAGAGGCTGGGGAAGAACTCCCGCCGCCCCGCTGCCGCATACAGAATGGCCGAAACCAGCAGGATGCCCACGTCCCTGCCGAGGACCAGCACTGTAACATGTGCTGGAATCAGCCCCTTGTACATGAGCACCAGGAAGAGTGTGCTCAACAGCAGCTTGTCGGCCACTGGGTCAAGATAGAGGCCCAACATGGTGCGCTGCTTCAGGGCGCGGGCCAGCAGGCCGTCTAGCGCGTCAGTCACTCCAGCGGCTATGAAGAGGACAAAGCTCACCTCAAAACGGTTGTCAAGAACGGTGGAAACCAGGAACGGGGCCAGGCAGATGCGCAACAACGTAAGCAGATTGGGGGCGTTGCGAAGCGGGTTCAGTCGTGTAATCCAGCCGTCTGTCATAACACGTTCAAACGCCAGCTGCCTGCGGCGTCGGCCCCCGAGACGGGCTACGTCCCCGGCCGATGGATGCGCCGGTCGCAAGCAGTGGCTATTCCCCATGGAGCACATACGCGTCGGTCCCCGGGGTGTTGCCATCCAGTGCCCGATAACTGAAAATGCTCCGTTAGACAATGATGGTACAGCATGGTGACGCGGGCAGAACAGCGCCACACCTTCCCTGATCGGTCCATTAATAAGATTTGTGGAATTGAGCAAGGGCAGGACTGTGTGTACCATGCCCGCCGTACCCACTGCGACTAGCGCGAAGCTGGACACGCTTCGGCAACTGGCGTACGCCTTGAACCGGCCGCCTTTGCCAGCGCCCGGTTGAGCCCCTTTCGACAAATCAGCAAGCGATCTGCAACCTCTTCAGGGGAGAACACTGTATCGCCTATCCCGATCGCCACATCCTGCCAGTGCGTCCTGCCCCTCCGCCAGCCAGAACACCGAAGCGCGTTTCCTCAGACCGCACATGTTCCGCGTCGCCCGACCCAAATCCTTCGCTCAACCGCGTACGGACGGATTACGGACCTTTTCCCGCCGCGCCGATCCTGTTAAACTACCTTAGGTTGCAACATAGGCGCGTAGCTCAGTTGGTTAGAGCGCTTCCTTGACACGGAAGAGGTCGTTGGTTCGAATCCAATCGTGCCTACCAATTTATTTTCAATAACTTAGCACGTATTTTCCATTCGTTTCCTTCTCCTTTCAGCCCAAGATTCAACCCAACTGCACCTAAGCCACACACTTTGCGACTTTGATGGCCTCCAGGAATTTCCCCTGGGTCGCCACCTGGGTTTCGTTGACCGGATGGATGTAGCGCGCCGTCGTGCTTGGTCTCGCGTGTCGCAGCATGCCCTGAATCACGGGCAAGCTGACATTGGAGTGCCCGGCAAATTCTGTACCAGAGGGAGTGAGACAAAGTGGAACGTTGAAGGGCCTGGAAAAACAGTACCAATCAGAAGGTTAATTCTTGGCCTGTTTTTGGTTCAGTCAGATCACAGCTAGCCGCGATCTGACTGGCGAACTCGGCCGGCGTACTTCGCCTTCGACCGGTAGTACGTCTGCTCTGTAATGCCGGTCTTGCGGATCAACTCTGCAACAGGCACTCCGACTTCGGCCTGCTTCAACACTCCAATGATCTGCTCTACAGAGAACGTCTTCTTCATTGGCAAATTTCCTCTGCCTCCTTCAGGCGGGTCATTGCCAAAAGACTAACCGTCAGTTTGGATCAGTTCTAGCCGCGCCCATCAGCCGGGTTTATGGCAGACCTCCACTACTGCCACACCTGACTCTGCCTCGCGCAGCAAGCGCGGAATCTGCTCATCTGAATGACCATTCTTCGCCATATCCCGGCGTACCTCTCCTGCGTCAGAGAATCACCGAGCACCGAAATTTCTCACCCTTGCGCTAGCGTGGTTTTGGGTTTTGGTCACCCGCAAGCACAATCGAAGGCCATTGGAAAAGGGGAGAAGACATACCTTGCTTCATTTCGAATCTCTGCGAGTCTAAGTTGCCGTAGCAGCTGATTGCTCTTGGGAATCTGTTACTTGGCATTCAAGTCCCAAGCATAAACATCCTCAATGGTTGAATTGCGAACTGCTAGTGGTGCGTCGTCAGGCGTCAATCCCACCCAATCACCGAAAAAGTAAGGGCCGTGCTCAATATTCGCCAAATCCACAAACTTTCTTACAGTACGATATGCCACTTCGACCCGAAAAATGGCACGGGCAGGGCTGGAAGCAGATAAGAAGTAGACATACTTTCCGTCGTGTGACCAGTTGGGAAAGTTTGCTGGAATCTTTGTAAGGGAACTCCACTTCCCGGACGAGAACTGAAAAAGGTAGAGACATTGATCCCCAGCATGTTCTGCAACAATAGAGCGCCCGTCTGGAGACCACCTCGGAAATGAATAACCATTTGATTCGGGCAACTTCGTGATACTGCCGGAGCGAATATCCAAAATGTAGATCCCGCCCGGCTGCGACACAGGTGGCACATTGCTGAAAACCAGTTGCTGTCCTTTCGGAGACCAATCCGGGTATCCCGTTGCCCATTCTTCGCGTGATAAGGGGCGGGATGTTCCACCATCTGCGGGCACAGTGTAGACCTTCCAAGGTCCTGTAAAGCTATTGGCCATGAATGCAATGGTCTTACCGTCCGGCGACCAGCGCGGCATGACGGTCTGCCTGAAATTCTGTGTCAGTTGGATACATTGGGTTCCATCTGCACGGCATCGCCAGAGGTTGTTATCGTCCAAGCTGGTGTATGCTATCCACTTTTTGTCTTTGGAATACGCCATGGTTCGCACCGAAATGCTTGGATCCACTGGAACGAATTGGTGCAGTTGTGAGTTGTACTGTACTAGCTCACCTTTGGGAGCCTCGGCACGCACAAATAGCTTTCTCCCATCATTACTTGCGAGCGGACCACGATAGTTGCTTGCTCCGGCAATCAATGGAAAAGGCCTGTATGGCACAGGAAATATAAAGCTCTTCGGATCTCGCTGGGCCCAAATTTCGAAGATGTTCTTGATGCGGGCCTGGAACAAAAAGAAGTTGCCATCTGGCGTCCAAGAACCGCAGCAAACTTGATCGTGCATTTCCGGAAACAACCGGCGGAGCTTTCCTGTCCATGGAGCGAACTCCCAAATGGAAGTCTCTTCCGTATGTTTATCCATTACCGTAAAGCGTACCCTCTTGCCGTTTGGTGCCCATTTGAACCAGAAGGCATTCCCTGGAACGCTGAAGAGCCGCCTGCTAACCTTCCCGGACGTGTCGGTCGCATACACAATACCTTCGGCTGAATAAAGAATCGTCTTTCCATTTGGATACCAAGCCGCATCGTAGGCGGCAATATCCCCGACTCTTTCTGCTACACTGCCCTCCGGTTGAATGTAAAGCGGGTTGAGTTGATCTCGAGTACGTACGAGATCGCGCAGGAGCATACTGCGACTGTCGGGAGAAAGCGCACACAACTCAGGATTTGCAATGTTCGTTGTAACAGTAGTGCTTGATCCGCCTTGAGCCGAGACTGCACCTATGTCATATCTTCCGTCTTCGTATCGCGGGAACAGAATTCGCTCTCCATTGCTCAACAAGGGAGACAAAATACGTTGGTGCGATTGAGTAAGTCGGGTCGGATTCGTTGCCAGCAATTCCCCCGAATCCATATGCCACAGCTCAGTAGCTCCGCCCATGATGGCAGTTGCAATGATGATCGTTGCCAGAATAGCGGCCCTGCTTTGCCAGAACCCTCGCTTGAGAGGTGCGGGGGTTGGCCGATTCCAAATGAGAGAGGCTTTACCCATCGTGGGATGCGGAGTTGGAAGACCTTGTGAAGTCTCCAGTGACTGCTCTGGTGGGGTAGCCGCTGCCTCGTTTGAGCGGTATGAGCCAGCCAGCCACGCTTCGAGTTCGTGTCGATAGGCAAAGACAGCCTGCCGCTGGCCACCTGGGACACGGTGCACAGGAAGCCCTCTCTCCTTCTCCCAGCGGATGGCTGTACGTGCATCACGCCCTAGATAAGCGGCGATCTCTTTCCAGGAGTCAATTCTTTTCTGGCTGTTTCTTCCCGCTTCCATGACTTCTCACGCCTCAACCTACAGGCCTCGTGGGGAAGGGATTTCCGAGGCAGCAACCTGCAAAATGTCACTTAAAACCATGTTATGTCATATTGCGTCAGTTGATGAAAATAGCTTGTTTTCGGTCTGATATGTGGTAGAAATCTTGCTCCTTTTCAAGATGAGATGCAAGCGAACAAGACTCTCGGTTGTGATTTATATCACAGGGAGAAAAACTGTAGCACAGTGGGGGACTGCAGATGAGGCATCTTTTAGGTTCTTGCGAGCCGAATTCGAGATTTGAGGCTGCAAAGCGCGCGAAATCAGGAACTTTGCAAATCTCTCTGGACCAACGCAACCTGTTAGGTAAGTATTGCGGTTCGGTCCCGAGCGAGCGCCGCACATTTCTAAGTCGCAGTGAGGCCTTCAACAGGTGTAGAAGGGTTCCTGCGAATGCTCAGATGTGTCGATTTGGGGCAGCTTTAGCAATAGCCTTACTCAGTCTGCTCACGATCTCTATGCCGGTGTCGGTCTCTGCGCAGGCCAAGAAGCCGCTCACATCGTCGGACCTCATTCAGATGAAGACGGCTGGTTTCAACGACCAGACAATCATTAATGCAATTGGCGCCAATGGTGTTTCGCTGGATACGTCCGTTCAGGGGCTCCTGGCATTAAAGAACGCCGGACTGAGCGAAAAAGTGATTGACGCCGCACTAGCTTCCGCAGGGCCAAAGCCAGCCTCAGGCGAGGCTTCCACTGATAATAGCGGCCTCCCTGACGAAATCGGTGCATACGCAATGGTGAAAGATGCATTGGCGCCCCTCCCTGTGGAAGTAGTTAATTTCAAGACGGCAGGGACACTAGGAATGGCTTTCACGTACGGTCTCAAGAAGGCCAAGTTCCAGGGTATCGTGCCCGGTCAGCAAAGCTCCATGCGCCTCAAGAATCCGGTCACGTTTATAGTCCGTTGCGCCGATGGGACGGCACCTACTGAATACCAGTTAATTCAGTTGAATCCGAAAAATGACTCCAGAGAATTCACTGAATCGAAGATGGGGCTACTGGGTGCATCAGGAGGGGTCGACAGGCAGGCGCTCTCGATCAATTTTCAGCGAATCGGGCATAACACCTACAAAGGCACCATCTCGGATTTGAAGGGTGGTGAATATGGGTTTCTCGCCCCGGGTGCGCTCGCCTCTGGCAATGGGGCTTCGACCGGCAAGCTGTACACGTTTGGAGTGACTGAATAGGCTCTGGCGACAAATGGACGGAGAGCATCGGACTCCCGTAGAAACGCGCATATGTCCGCTCGAGAACAGACGATCAGCCTATTTGCAGTTGAGATAACAATCAATTGGGGTCGGAGCGCCATGATTGGAGCAAGCGAGAAGAGTTCCTGCACCGGGTTCTCGAGCGTTGCGTTTCGGCTTCACGCGCTGACCGTGTTCCCTGCATGCTGCCTCGTGACCGGCTGCGGAGGTGGGGGGAACAGTGCTGTAGGGTCTGCGCCTCAAACGAAAAACCCCACACCGACGATCATCGGCATGTCTCCGTCATTCGCGACTGCGGGGGCAGTCGCTCAAACAGTGATGATTAACGGAACCACTTTTCTCTCGGATTCGGTAGTCACATTCAACGGCTCGGCCCACACCGCTACATTCGTGAGCGCCAATCAACTAACAATCTCCTTCACGTTCACGGGGACATGCCCGCCAAGGAGATGAGTATGGGGATCCTTGTTATTTGAAAGTTGATGCACAACGGAGGATGTATGGCTGATCGCAAAGCACTTGTTTCCGCGTTACTCTTCGCAGGTAGCACACTCTGTTTCTTTTTCCCGTTTGTCGCTGTTTCTTGCGGCGGAGTTGAGGCGTTGACGCTGACTGGCCAGCAACTGGCTACTGGAACGACCCTCTCGCAGCCGCAGCCATTTGGGCCGCCTCAAAAGCAGCACATCAATGCGGACCCGTTTGCTGCAATTGCAGGCATGTGTGCGATTGCCGGCACTGCCCTCAGCCTTACGGGCCGAAAGATGGCCAGTGGGTGTGCCGCTGCAGCAATTGTGGGTAGCGTGTCTCTGCTCGTGATGAAGTCTCATTTCGATAGTGAGCTGCAGAGTCAGGCTGGAGGAATGGCCCAAGCCAATTATCAAACCGGCTACACTCTCGCACTCGTTCTCTTGGCTGCCGGTAGCATTTGGAACATCTTCCTGTTCTTGCAAAACAAGCACACAACCGATGCTGAGATGGGAGAGCAGCGCGCTCAAACATCCTGAAAAACATGCGATCAAAACCCTGGCTCATTGATCATGCTTTCGCTAATGACAACTTCAGAGCCGCGGCTTTCTTAATGGAACGGGTGGCCCGCAGCGAATGAATTGCGTCGCGAAAGGTGATTTAGCGTACGTGCTACAGGAGATCAGTGCAACATGCGGTGATAGCCTTCAGCACCCAGTGTGCAGCCCGAGTCAGGATCACCATCGCAGGGCACTTGCATTGCGAACAAAGAAGACGCGCCGGCAACAACAAGCACAGAAGAGCATGATTTGATGATCTACCAATCTACCCTATTCAAGGAGTGAGCAAGTGGCTGCTACCGCCTTCGTAATTCAATCTTGGTCGGCTTCAACTCAACCCAACTCTGACGGAGAATATGTCCACATCTCGGGCCGGGCAGGGGGCTTGATTGCATGGCTACTGAACGTGCTCGGTATAAGCCCAACGATTCACCTGATCGTGCGAACAGACAAAATCATCTTTCGCAAGGGCTCTCTCGAAGGGACCTTTAACTTCATCACGCCACTTGAGAATACCTGCTCAACCTTCTATACGTTTAAGCGACCCCTTAAGGAAGCGATCATTCTCGGTATTATCCTTGGCGTCGCGACTTACTTCTCCTTCGGACTGATTGGAATTGCGATCGCATTTCTCTACTACTTGCTGAACAAGACACTCACTGTAGGCTTCACAGATATCGGCGGCAGAATCAGTGAAATTCCATTCAAGCGTTCGGTGATAGAGGGCAAGACTCTAGATGAAAGCCAGGCATCCCATGTCTGTGACGTCATCCAAACACTTGTGGATGAGC
>JAJXZL010000001.1 GCA_021780075.1 Acidobacteriota bacterium | reverse complement strand
CCGCTCCGTTTCGCCGGTTCCGGCTCGCATAGCCCTCCAAGGTGGAGAACGCGCGAGCACCGATGCGATTTGCCCCTGCCCTCCGCAAGACGAGAGCCAATCCGGGGACCTGTCTGGCCGGCATCACAGCTTCCGGCCCTGGGTTTCAGCCCCTGCCTGTCACAACCGGCCGGGCTGCCCTTACCCCTCCACCCTAGAACACACGCGTAGAGGCGTTCTTGCGGAACCTTTTTACAATAACAAGAAACAGGGGCCGGGTCAACGAAATCGACCCGGCCCTCTGATTTTTCCCTGCCTTACTGGATGCCGTGCAGCTTCCAGGCGCCCGCAGCCAGTTCAAAGTCCGCCTGGCGCTTGGTGCTCAGCTTGTTTCCGGGGCTGTGCGCGATGTCCTGGAGCGGCCCCGGGACGCCGGTCAGGTCCACGGACTCCGTGAATCCCGCGCCCTTGGCCGTATCCACGCCGGGCAGCGTCTCGTCATGCAGATTCTTGATATCACGCGCCTTCATATGATTGGCCGTCTTGGTCACGATGGTTATCGCATAGCTCGGATCGTCCTGGCTCGCCGGACGCCACTGGATCACGTCGCCTCCCCCTGGGGGGATGAGCGCCTTTTTCCCGTCATCCGTAAGGGTGTAGTCGGCCCAGAACTTGTTGGGATACACCTTGGTCAGCTTCCAGTAGCCGTCCGTAATGCCCATGCTCATGCCCAGTTTGTTCACCATGATGCTGGCTCCCGCCGGTGGATCCTGGTCATACTTGGCCTGAATCAATGACATGGCCTGCGTTTCGGTCAAGTCCGGCGCGGACTTGCAACCCGCCACAAACATGCCAGCGCCGAACAATGCCACTGCGCCCAAAATCTTCAAATTCAATGCGTTCCTCACGTTTCCTCCCTAGAGCACTTCAAAAGGCCTGAATACCATCGACCCGACATTCTTCTCTTACTTTCTATTGCTGTCAATGGAGTTGGAAGTGACAGAGCGCACAGTGAAAAATAAAATGTGCGGCAATCCGACTCACACTTCCTTAAACGTGCGGACGAGCTCTTTTTCTTCACTCCCCAGTCACGCGGGAGAGCATAAATTTCAGAAATCCCTTTTCGTCTGACTGCAGGCAGACCTGCGCATTCGGGACTCCCGGCACGGAGCGGGTAAAGCCCTTGTCGTCCACCTCGATGCGCATCGGGCTGGCCGGGCACAGGTCGGGCCGGATGGCATACGTGACGGCCACGGGATCAAAAAGCGTGGGAGTGGTGGCATGGCCAGGATTTAGCTCCCGCCACTGGTGATACAGGAGCGTCAGCTGGTCCGTAAGCGGCGAGCCATGAGCGAAGATCGCCTCCCGCTTCGCTGTCTCCAGACGGATCTGTGTCGAGTCCAGAGGCATCATGAAAATCGGCACGCCCGCCGCAAACAACGCCTTGGCTCCGGCCGGATCGCGGCTGATGTTCCACTCGGCGTCCGGGGGCCTGTGCTCGCCGTTCCTGCCGTCGTAGCCGCGGTTGATGCTCCCACCCATCATCACCACCCGCTTCAGCTTCCTGAACGTGGCTGGGTCGCGCTCGATGGCCGCCTGCACATTGAACAGCGGCCCAATGGCGATGAGCGTAATTTCCCCGGGGTGCTGGCGAATCTGGCTGAGCAGAAAGTTGACTCCGTCAGGATGCACAAGCGCTGGCGTCCGGAGGGCATAGGCGGCCTGGGTCAACACATTATCGGTCTTTGTCTCCACGCCCGCCGTCACGGGAATGTCGCTGCGGCCCACTGCGCTCAGATAACGGCTCACCAGGCGCGCACGCAACTCCGTATTGCCAAAGGCCGTGGTCACACCCAGAATCTTCAGCTCCGGGCTGCGCAGCGCCAAGGCCAGCGCAAAGGCGTCGTCAATGTCGTCACCGATGTCGGTGTCAAGGATGACCAACTGCGGGGAGGCGACAGGCGACCGGGACGTTGGCGCGGCCTGCCCATTCCCGTAACGGACTGCCATGCCGACTGCAACAAGCGCCGCAATCAGCGGCAAAATCAAACGCACATTCTTCATGCCAAGTAATGTAACCGGCTCGGCTCGGCATTGGCCCCACGCGCCAATGGCGGGAGCCGCCGGGCGTGCATTGATCACCAGCTATATCCGCCGTTCGAGGCGCTCGAGAATCCTGTCCGTGTCATACACGCAGCCACCCCACACACCACCGCTGGCCTGCACCAGCGCAGCCCACAGGCGCGTATCGTCGGGCAGCGCCGGGTGCGGCGCAAGATCGGGTCGCGGCTTGCGCGCCTTCAGTCGGCGCGAGCCTTCCTCCGCGCTGAACACATCGCCGCCCTCGCCCACCAGATGCACGGAGCCAGAAAGCTTTTCGCGATCGATGACAATCTCAATCGTGTCTCCCTCGACGACCTTGCCGATTGGCCCGCCGGCCAGCGCCTCCGGCGATATGTGTCCCACGCATGCGCCGGTAGAGACGCCGCTGAAGCGCGCATCGGTCAGCACCGCTACATGCTTGCAGTGGGGCAACTGCTTCAGCGCCGAGGTCACTTGATAAATCTCCTGCATGCCCGCCCCCTTGGGGCCACCGCAGATGAGCACAATCACGTCGCCGTGCCCGATGCTGCCGCGCTTGATAGCGTCAATCGCTGCCGCCTCCGTAATGAAGACGCGAGCCGGCCCGCGATGCCGGTACACATGGGTCTCGTCCATTAGCGAAGGGTCAATGGCCGTGCTCTTGATGACCGCGCCGTCGGGTGCGAGATTGCCGACAGGGAAACACACCGTTGGCGTGAGGCCGCGCGCACGAGCGCGATCGGGAGCCATGATCACGTCGTCCGGGTCGATGCCGTCCTGCTGCTGCAGGCTGCGGCGCAGTTCCATGCGGCGCTCGCTCTGCTGCCACCAGTCGAGACACGCGCCCAGAGTCTCTCCACTGACCGTCTTTACCGTGGTGTCGAGCAGCCCGGCCTGGCGCAGATGCAGCATCGCCTCTGGCACGCCGCCGGCCAGAAACACCTGCACCGTGGCAAAGCCGCGCGGGCCGTTAGGCAGCGCATCCACAAGGCGCGGAACATGGCGATTGATCTCCGCCCATTCCTCGACCGTTGGGCGCTTCAGCTTTGCTGAAAACGCGACAGCCGGCAGATGCAGCAGCAGATTCGTGGAGCCGCCAAAGGCCGCGTGCAGCACCATCGCGTTGCGCACCGCGGCATCGGTCAGCACGTCGCGCGCGCCCATCTGCAACTGGTGCATCCGCATGAGAGCCCGCGCCGAGCGGCGTGCAGCATCAAGCCATATCGGTTGCCCCGAGGGCGCAAGCGCCGTGTGCGGCAGCGCCAACCCCAGGGCCTCTGCGATTACCTGCGACGTGGCCGCGGTGCCCAAAAACTGGCAGCCTCCGCCGGGCGAGGCACATGCGCGGCAGCCAACCTCCGCCGCGTACTCGAGCGTGATCTGATGCTGCGCAAAGCGCGCGCCAATGGTCTGCACTTTGCCCGCGTCCTCGCCCTGCTCCGGCAACAGCGTTACGCCGCCGGGCACCATCACCGCCGGCAAACTGCCCGCAGACGCCAGCGCCATCATCATCGCGGGCAGGCCCTTGTCACAAGTAGCCACGCCCAGCACGCCCCTACCCGTGGGCAGCGAGCGCATCAGGCGGCGCAGCACCGTGGCCGCGTCATTGCGAAACGGCAGCGAGTCCATCATGCCCGTTGTGCCCTGTGTGCGCCCGTCGCAAGGATCGGTGCAAGCGCCTGCAAAGGGAACGGCACGCAGATCCTTCAGCTCGCGCGCGGCCTCGGCCACCAGCAGCCCAACCTCCCAGTGGCCCGTGTGAAAGCCCAGCGCGATGGGATGGCCGTCGTCAGCACGCAGACCGCCGTGGGTACTGAGGATGAGAAACTCAGGATCCAGAAGGCGAGCAGCCTCCCAGCCCATGCCCGCATTCTGGCTCAGCCCAAAGAGATTGCCGGAGGGCTCAGTGAGCAGCATTTCAGCGGACAATGGCAATTGGCCCGCCGGGCCGGGCGCATGGGTTGCGACACGATCAGACAGAGCGCCGGGCGTTTCCAGAACAGACACAAGCGAGATGGCAGCGATGGCTCAGCACTCCTTCGCACCAAGTATAGAAGCGCGCCGGGCTACTTGCCCTGAGCCGTCGCCACCGCCACCAGCGAGTCCGCGCAGCCGTAGTAGAGAAACCATTTCTTGTGGAAGTACACCAGTCCCTCGGCGAAGGTGGTTCCGGCAGAGTACTGGCCGGTTTTTTCGTACGGCAGTTCGGGCTTGAGTACGGGGTCAGAGGTCTGGTCCAGCAGCAGCACAGGATTCAGCGCGCTGAAAAGCGCCTCTCCCGCAGCATAGGCGTTGGGGCCCAGCGCCGGATCGCCGCCTCTGGCTGCGTTCTTGCCGTTGTAGATCATCACAATGCCCGCGCTGGTGAGGACGGGCGGCGGCCCGGTCTCGGGAAACGAGCTGTCAAAGTGGCCGGCACGCGGCCTCAGCAGTTCGACCGGCGTGCCTTGCATGTCCTGTACAGGATTCCAGTGAATCAGGTCCGCCGACGTGGCCAGATGAATGGCGCCTTCACCCCAGTACATCCAGTACATCCCATTGATCTTTGCGGCGACCAGATGGTCCTTGTCGAGGCGCGTGACGATGCCCGCCGATTTGTACTTGAGGTTGGCGTACTTGCCGCCTGCCGCCGTAAGAAACGCCGGTCCGTGCTTGGTCCAGTGCTTCAGGTCGGTTGATGTGGCGATGCCCACCGAGTGCGTGGAGCGGTTCCACTGCGTGTACGTCAGCACATAGGTTCCGTATTCTGACTCCACAATGCGCGGATCCTCAACGCCTCCCGGCCATTCGCGCGCCTTCTGGTCGTCGTCCGCTGGATAGAACACCGGCTCGGGCAGCCGCTTGAAGTGAATGCCGTCCGAGCTCTCCGCCAGCCCCAGCCGCGAGGTGTGCATGCCAATCTGCATCGTGCCGCTGTTGTCCTCGGCACGGTAGAGCACATACACCTTGCCGTGGCGCACAATGGCTGCGGGGTTGAACGTGTGCAGCGCCTCCCACTGGACCGGAGCCTTCAGGATCGGGTCAGTGAACTTCGATTCGGGCTGCGGCGTCACCACCGGATTGCCCTCGGCCGGGCGCGTGAATGGGCCGATCGTCCAAGTCTGGGTATTCTGCGCGTGCAACACGGCAGCGCCAAGCAGCGCGGCTGCCACGGCCAAGCTGATCTGTAGTTTCATTCCTGTTTGTCCTTGCCTGTGCGTTGCTGCCTGGGAGTGCAGTGCCATTGCGAAATCACCACCGCCTTCGCTTCATGGCGGAATCCGGAAAAGGTGACACGGCTCGATCTTACTCTGCTACAGCATAGAAGCTCAGCGAGGCATCGCCCTGTTCCAGCAGGCGCGTGCGCAGCAGGTCTCCATAGCGCTGGTCGAGTTGCTGCTTGCGGCGATGCTCGGCAATCACCAGCGCGCCGAGCGCCAGGAGCCCGCCCGCCGGGCCGCCCAGCAGCCCGAGTGTGGCGGCATACTCCTCCGCCGCGTCATACGGCGGATCGAGAAACACCACGTCAAATCCCGCCGCATGACCCTCGCGCCGACGCCGCAAATACGCCGCCACGCCGCCGGGATGGATTTGAAATCCCGCAGTCAGCCCCAGTCTTGCGAGGTTGGCGCGCATCACTTTGAGCGCTGTCGGAGCGCGCTCGACAAAGACCACCTGTGACGCTCCTCTGCTGATCGCCTCAATGCCCACCGCGCCCGATCCCGCGTACAAATCCAGAAAGACCGCGCCTTCAATGCGCGGGGCCAGCACGTTGAAGAGCGTTTCGCGCAGCCGGTCGCTGGTGGGCCGAGTGGCCAGTCCGGCGGGAGCCTCAAGAGTGCGGGAGCGGAGCATTCCGGCAATAATGCGCATGGTGGCAGGGTCCGATAACCCTAACATAACTGAAGCGCACCCAGGGGCCGACCCTCTACAATACGGAAATGCGAGGCTGGTCAATCCCGCTGGGCCGATGGCTGGGTGTTGAGTTACGCATCCACACATTTTTTCTTTTGCTCGCCGTCGTGTGCCTCGGATTAAGCGCTTCGAACGGCCCATTGCGCGGCGTGGGGCTGTTTATGGCGCTGGTGGCGGCCGTGCTGGTGCGTGAGGTTGCACGGCTGCTAGCTGCCGCCTGGCTGGGCTTGCAACTGCGCGCCATTCTTGTGTTGCCCATCGGCGGCATGTTTGCCTACGCGACCCCGGAGAGCCAGGAGGCTGCAAATCAGGGTGCCGGGCAATTTGTGATGGCACTGGCCGGCCCGCTGGCCAATGGCGCCACTGCGCTGGCCCTGGCTGCCGCCTTCACAGGCGCGGGCGGCGACATCAACCTCTTCCAACATCCCTGGATTACCCCCGCATATCTGCTCCGCAGCATGGTGTGGATGCAGGCATTCCTCGGGCTGCTGCATCTGGTGCCGGCTTATCCGCTGGATGGCGGACGGCTGTTGCGCGGCAGTTTTGCCCGCAAGCAGGGCCTTGCCCCCGCTGGCCGGGCAGCCGCGAGCGTTGGTCAGTTGCTGGCCCTGGTCGGCATGATCGCGGGCATGCTGCTGCATAGCCCGTGGCTCATCATCGCAGGCTTCTTCATCATGATCGGCGCGCAGATTGAGGACCAGGGCGTCTTCTTCCAGTCGGTGGTGGACACGGTGCACATGCGCGAGGTGATGCTCACCGATTTCGCCACGCTCTCGCCGTCCGACACGCTGGCCGATGCGCTCTACCGATGCGTCCACTCGCTGCAGGAAGACTTTCCAGTAGTGCGCGGGCCGCAACTGGTGGGCATCGTCTCGCGCCATCGCATTGTGGAGGCGCTGCGCAACGAAGGCAACGGCTACGTGCAGTCGGTTATGTCGCGGGCCTTCCAGGTAGCGCGCCCTGAAGACACGCTGGGAACCACCATCCGCCGCATCTCCGCGGGCCACGGGCTTACGCTGATCCCGGTTACTGAAAGCGGCCGCGTGGTGGGCATCATCAGCGTGCAGAACCTCATGAGTTCCATGTCGCTCCTCGCCGAGCAGCGGCGCATTGAGCGCATGGAAGCCGGAGAGTAACGCCGCCATGAACGGCGACGACCCCACACATTCTGAATGCGCGCCCCTGGCTCCCGGGCTCTATCTTGTAGCAACCCCCATCGGCAACCTGGGCGACATCACCTTGCGCGCCCTCGACGTGCTGAAGCACGTGGATCGCATCGCCTGCGAAGACACGCGCCAGACGCAAAAGCTGCTGAACCACTTCCAGATTGCAACGCCCACCGTAAGCTGCCACCAGCACAACGAACGCCAGCGCGCGACTGAATTGATTGACGCGCTCAAGGCGGGCGGACGCGTGGCCGTCGTCTCTGACGCGGGCATGCCCGGCATCAGTGATCCGGGCACATGGCTGACCGCCGCGGCCATCGCCGCCGGCGTGCCCGTGATTCCCATTCCCGGCGCGAATGCAGCGCTCAGCGCACTGGTCGCCTCTGGCCTGCCGACCGACGAGTTTCACTTCATCGGATTTCTGCCGGAGAAGGCTGGGGCGCGGCGCACGCGACTGGAAAATCTGGCCGCTGAAGCGCGCGAATCGGCGCACACGCTGATCTTCTATGAAGCGCCGCACCGGATCGTTGAAACGCTGGCCGATCTGGAAGCTGTCTGGGGAGCGCAGCTGCGCGTGGTGGCGGCGCGTGAACTCACCAAGATCCACGAAGAGTTTTTGCGCGGAACTGTAGCGGAGGTGCGCCGGGAACTCGCCAGCCGGGACCGCATCCGCGGCGAGTTTACTCTGCTGGTGGAAGCGCTGCCCAGCGCCGGCGTACAAGCCAGCGGTACTGAAAAGATTGCAGACCGCGTTGCGCGTCTCCAGACCGAGGCCGGCATCGATGAGAAGGAAGCGCTCAAGCGCCTGGCCCGCGAGCTGGGCCAATCCAAGAGCGAAATCTATCGCGAGTTACAGCGGGAGCGCGCAAAGCGCAGATAGGCTATTCCCAGCAAACAACTGGTGCTCTGGCTGCATTGGGTCGAGGCGTGACCGGTGTCTGGCGGGCCCTCGCTGCTGGACCTTGCGCCTGTTCACAGGACGCGGGAGGGGCCGGCGGGAGCAAATTTCTCTGAGTTCAAGAAGCGAGGAGCGGCGCATACCGGGCGCCTGCCCGCGACGATTGTCGAAGAGATGAGTGGAATTGGCCCCGTCCCTTCGGGGCACGGCGAAACTCCGGCCACACTTTGATCTCGCCTTTGACGGTGGACCCCACGGCCGCGGGCTTATCTTCATCCCCACCCCACGGACAAAGACAGCCCGCGGGGGCCACTGTCTGGTCGGATTTTCGCGCGTAACGCCATCCGCGCGGGTAGTGCAGACAGGCTCTAGAAGCCGCCGGCAGTTCTCAAAGGCCGCTGAGGCTGAATAGCCCACGCGTTAGGAGCGGGCTGCAGCCGAACAGGCATCGAATCCGCGGCCCTCATGAAGTGATACTGCGGAGGGTTCTCGCCTTCCTGCATTGGACCAGCGGACATGGAGGATGTCCTCTGCTCGGGAGCCGGAGTCGAGCTCATGGCCTGCGGAGCCGGAGTGGCGGCCTGTTCATCCCCCGTCATCATCGGCCTCAGGGCTTCCATCACTTTTTCAACCCGGTCTTTCCGAAGACGCAACTCTTCGACCCGACTCAGGATTTCATTCAACTCAACGTGCGCCTCATCCAGCGCGGCACGATAAACGTTTTTGCGATCGTCTTGATTCATGACCACTCCAGGCGCGTAGGCTAACACATCCAAACTATTCGAATGACGATTTCTTCTACAACCTTCTTGCCACAAACTGAACCCTCTTGGATATCGCATATGGTTGCCACTGCTCTATAAGTGGAACCCTGCTTTCCAGGCTCCCTGATTTAAATTCCTCTAATTGCGTACGTAAGGCATCCTAGGGCAGTGCGCAGTCAGAGTGAAATACCCCTTTTCGGTCACTGGCATCCGCTCTTGGGTGATATGCCCAATCGGAATGCTCAAGCCAGCAGCTCCAGCGCCTCTGCCGCACTGTCCGCCACACGCAACAGTGCCCGGTTCTGCGCCTTCAGGAACCCTGCCGCGACAGCGGAATCAAGAAAGGCCAGCAGGCCATTCCAGTAACCCGCCGTGTTAATCAGGATGCAGGGCTTGTCATGCAGGCGCAGTTGCGCCCAGGTCACAGCTTCCATCATCTCGTCCAGCGTGCCGTAGCCGCCGGGCAGGATGAGAAACGCATCGGACAGCTCCGCCATGCGCGCCTTGCGCTCGTGCATCGTCAGCACCTGCTCCAGCCGCGTCAGGCCTTCATGGGCAATCTCGCGCCCGGCCAGCACCTGCGGCAGCACGCCGATCACTTCGGCTCCGCCGGCCAGGGCAGCTTCGGCCACCGCGCCCATCAGGCCCACATTGGCTCCGCCATACACCAGCCCCAGCCCTGCGGCAGCAATCCCCGAGCCCAGCGCAAAAGCCTCTGCCAGAAACGCGGGATCCTTGCCTTCGGACGAACCACAGTACACGGCAACACGCTGCACAGAATGATTGGATGAGCTCATGGCGCTCCCAGAATAACCCGGCCTGAGGCCGCTCACGAGACCGGGCACGGCACTACCCGGCCGGCAAGCACCGGCAAAGGTAAGAAGGTAAACTAGACACAGGAACCTTCCCAACTGGACCCCGCGCCGTGCATCCGCTCCTCGACAAACTGAATTCGGAACAGCGCACCGCCGTGGAAGCGACGGAAGGCCCTCTGCTCATCCTGGCCGGAGCCGGCTCGGGCAAGACCCGCGTCATCACCAGCCGCATCGCCTGGCTCATCCGCGAGAAGGGCGTGGCCCCGGATTCCATCCTCGCCGTAACCTTTACCAACAAGGCCGCCAAAGAGATGGGCGAGCGCGTCGAGAAACTCCTCGACCACTCCTCGCTGGCCAAGCCCCTGATCGCCACCTTCCACTCGCTCTGCGTACGCATACTGCGCCGCGACATCGAGGCCCTGCAGGTCAACGGCCAAGGGCTTACGCGCTCCTTTGCCATCTACGACGAAAACGACCAGCAGAACATCGTCAAGCAAATCATGCGGCGCATGGGCCTGGACACCAAGCAGCTCACTCCGCGCACCGTGCTCGGACGCATCTCCTGGGCCAAGAACCACATGGTCGATCCGCAGGAATATTACCTGGGCTCAAAGGATCCCAACAGCGAGCGCATCGCCCACATCTACCAGGGGTACAAGGCCGAGCTGCGCAAGAACAACGCCCTCGACTTCGACGACCTGCTGCTCGAGGCCGTGCGCCTGCTCAAGGTCTCCAGCGACGTCCGCGAGCGCTACCAGCGCCGCTACCGCTACCTGCTCGTCGATGAGTACCAGGACACCAACCGCCCCCAATACGAGCTGATGAAGCTTCTCGCCGGCGAAGCCAAAAACGTCTGCGCCGTCGGCGACGAGGACCAGAGCATCTACTCCTGGCGCGGCGCCGACATCCGCAACATCCTCGAATTCGAGAAGGACTTTCCCAGCGCCCGCATCGTGCGCCTGGAGCAGAACTACCGCTCCACACAGATCATTCTTGAGGCAGCAGGAGCCGTGGTCGCCAACAACGTGCGTCGCAAAGGCAAGAAGCTGTGGACCGACCGCCAGGGCGGCTCGCACATCGGCTACTACGAGGCTCCCGACGGCGAAAACGAAGCCCTCTTCATCGCGGATCGCATCCAGACTTTTCTGCGCCAGGCAAGCTCCTCCGAAGCGGAAAACCCCGGGGAGGGGCACTGTGCTGTTTTGTACCGCACCAACTCCCAGTCACGGCTGGTTGAGGAAGCGCTGCGCCGCTACAACATCCGCTACACCATGGTCGGCGGATTCAGCTTCTACGAGCGCGCGGAAATCAAGGATCTGCTCGGCTACCTGCGCCTCGTCCGCAACCCGCATGACTCCATGGCCCTGCAGCGCGTCATCAACACCCCGGCCCGCGGCATTGGCAAAACCACCCTTGAAACGCTCGAGCGGCTGGCCCTTGAAACCGGCGTCTCCACCTGGGACGCTCTCGCCGCTGCCATCGCCAACCGGCTCATTCCCACGCGCGCGCTCATGGCTCTCGACACCTTCCGCCAGCTCATTCTCGACGCGCAGGCCATGATGGACCCCGACTTTGCCGGCAAGCTCGCCGCCGACGTCGCACCCAGCGAAGACGCCGACACCGGCTTTGCTTTTGGCGCAGCCGATTCATCCAGCGCCAGGGAAGAAAGCGCCGCAGCGCCGGACACCAGCTTTGACTTCGGCGGCAGCGAAGACCAGCTCCCCCTGCTCAACGCCGCCAACTTTTCCCCCTTCGCCGAGGCCCCCAAACGCCCTTTCCTCAAAATGCCAAAGCAGGCAAAGGAAAAGGCGCAATCCGAATCCGACCGGGCGCCCCAGGTCTCGCCTCCGGGACCTGAGAACGGCAATCCCCGAGCCGCAGAAACCGAGCAAGTTGAAGGCTTCAGGGCCCCAGGCGATGCCGCCACGCTCCCTGAGCTGATCCGCTTCCTCATCGACCGCACCGGCTACATCAAGGCGCTCGAAACCGAGGGCTCGCCCGAGGCCTTCAGCCGCATTGAAAACCTGAAGGAACTGGCCAATGCCGCCCACGACGCCGAAACTCGCGGCGAGACGCTCGCCGAGTTCCTTGACCACGCCGCGCTCGCGTCGGACACCGACCAGTTCGACCCCGACGCCCGCGTCACCCTCATGACGCTCCACGCCGCCAAGGGCCTGGAGTTTCCGCTCGTCTTCCTCGCGGGGCTTGAGGAGGGTCTGTTTCCCCACTCGCGCACCCTCAACAATCCCGAGGAGCTCGAAGAGGAGCGCCGCCTCTGCTACGTTGGCATGACGCGCGCCATGAACACCCTCATCCTGACCCGCGCCAACTACCGCCGCCGCTACGGCAATGACGCGCCGGAGATGAGCATCCCCTCGCGCTTCCTCGAAGAAGTGCCCAACCAGTTGGTCGAGAACCTCAGCAGCCGCAACGGCGCGTTGTCCGCGTCCGGCTATGGATCGAGATACGGGTCCGGTTACGGACAAGGCCGCCGCTCCGGCGCAACCGGCGACTTCGAGGGCCGCCACTACAACTACGAAGACGAAAGCCAGGACGCTCCCCGCGCCAACATTGGCAGCGGGCAATTTGGCTCCGCCGCAAAGGGCAGCTCATCCAAGCCCTTTGTCGCCTCGTGGATGAAGGCCAAGACGCCCACCCAGGCTCCCTCGCCAAGTCAGGGATCTGCTCCAAAAAGTGAAGGCGTGGAAACGCACTCCATAGACAACATTGCCCGCTTCTTCGGCGGCAAGGCCGGAGCGCTCAAGCCCGGCGTTCTCGCCCGCCCGGCCATGGACATTCCCGCGCCGACAGGGGCCAGCGGGCTCGGCAAGGGCCAGCGCGTGCGCCACTCCAAATATGGCGACGGCACCGTCCTCTACCGCGAGGGCGACGGCGAAGACGCCAAGGTCACCGTCATGTTCACCCGCCACGGCATGAAGAAGCTCGTAGAAAAATTCGCGAATTTGCAGAAGATCTAGGGCCTTTGCCGCCCCATCCAGGCAACGGCTAACCCGGCATGCGCAGCCGCTTCGCCTGCTCCTCCCCGTCCAGCACGCGAAACACCCCTTCAGCCAGCGCCTGCAGCTCATCCTCGCCGGGGTACACCGTAACCGGTGCAATCCATTCCAGATACGTGCGCAACCGGCTCACCACGCGTTCGGAATAGGCCATTCCGCCTGTCAGCAGCACGGCATCCACCTTGCCCTGCAGCACCACCGCCATCGCGCCCACCTCTTTGGCAATCTGGTAGACCATGGCATCCAGCACCAGCGCCGCCTCCCGGTCGCCCGCGTCCATCCGCCGTCCCACTTCCTTCAGGTCGCGCGTGCCCAGGTAGGCAAACAGCCCGCCCCCGCCAAAAACATGCCGGTCCAGTTCCTTCTGCTTGTACTGCCCGCTGAAGCACAGCTTCACCAGCCCCCGCACCGGCAGCCCGCCCGTGCGATCCGCGCCAAACGGCCCCTCCTCAATGGAATTGTTGTCGATCATGCGTCCGTCGCGATGGGCTGAGACGGTGATGCCGCTGCCCATGTGCACCACAATCAGCCGCAGCGCCTCATACAGGTGCTCGCGCTCGCGTGCAAACCGCCGGGCAACCGCCTTGGTGTTCAACGCGTGCCCAACGGACACCCGCGGCACCAGCGGCGAGCCGGAAAGCCGCGCGCACTGCTGCCACTCGTCCACCGTCACCGGGTCCACAATGTACGCGTTCGCTCCCGCAGCCTTGGCAAACCTCAACGCCAGCAGCGCGCCCAGGTTCGACGCATGCTCCCCGCGCCGGGCCAGATGCAGCTCCTGCACCATCGTGTCGTCTACAAGATACGTGCCGCACTCCATCGGCGGCAGCAGCCCGCCCCGGCCCGCCACGGCCGCAAAGCCGTTCGCAAAGCGCCCCGCCGGCCCATAGCCAGCCTCTTCGAGCACCTTCTCAATCAAACTTGCGCGATAGTCCAGCCGATCCACCATCGGCCGCCCGCGAAACCGCTCCAGCTCTTCATCCCCGTGCCGGATTGTGTGTACGAATTCTTCGCCCGCTCGCGTGTATACGCCAAACTTGGTGGACGTGGATCCGGGATTGATGACAAGGACTCGGCTGCTCTCGTTCGGCAACATGCACCCCCAGGCCAAAAGCGAGTTTACTCCGTCCCGCGCGTTGCCCTCACCGGGCATCCCAGGCCATGCTCCAGCAACCTGTTCTTGCAGCGCCAATGGAGATAAATCTTTGAGAACTGCGGACCTTAGCCGCACATAATCGAAAACCGTGGTAAGCTTAATTCAATCGTAGAATTCGATTAAAGAAGTCCTTGCCTGTTCCGAGTTACCGCTCCACACGCAAACACTTCCACATTGCGTTCGCGGTAAATAAGCAACAACAGGAGCAACACATCATGGAACAAGGCACAGTCAAGTGGTTTAATGACGCCAAGGGATTTGGATTTTTGAGCCGCGAAAACGGCGAGGACGTCTTCGTCCATCACACCGCCATCCAGTCG
>JAJXZL010000031.1 GCA_021780075.1 Acidobacteriota bacterium | reverse complement strand
TTGGCGTTCTTTGCCAACAGCGGCTGGACAACTGCGACCACATCCTGGATCATGCCGGCAACGTCAAATGTCTCCAGGTACAACTCCATCTTGCCGGCCTCGATCTTGGAGAGGTCCAGGACGCTGTTGATCAACTCAAGCAGATGCCGGCCGGCGGACTGGATCTTCTTGAGATCGAGGACAAAATTGGCTTGGCCGACATCCTCGGCTTCCTCCTGGAGCATTTCGCTGTAGCCGATGATGGCGTTGAGCGGCGTCCGGAGTTCGTGGCTCATATTGGCGAGGAAGGTGCTCTTGGCGCGGTTGGCGGCATCGGCAGCTTTCGTCGCCTGCCGCAGCTTTTCCATGATGCGTTGGCGTTCAATGACCCCGGCCAGAACGTCCGCTGCGCCCCGCAAGAACGCCGCTTTGGCTGCGTCATGCCGGTGTCCGGCATCCACATGAACTGTCAGCACGCCCAGCAGGACATCCGAGGATACCAGCGGGACACAGTAACCACCGTGAAGCTCCTGTTGCTGGGTCATTTCGGGAGGAGCAAGTTCCTCGACGAAGATAGGTTCCCGTACTGCCGCCGCAGAGCCGCAGAGGCAATGTCCGAAGCGTACGCGCCCGCACGCACTCTGCAGTTCCGCAGGTAAACTGTGTTGCGCCTTCATCACCAGCGTTTCGGGTTCGTCCTCAACCAGAAGGATGGCAGCCTGGCCCCGCGCATCGAGCCATGGAGTGGAAAGCACAAGATCGAGTGCGCGGTTCAACATCTCGTTTTGCGGCAGGTCCGTCAGCGAGAGGCCCAGCAGCGCGTTGAGCGCGCTTTCCATGGCCGCCTTTTCTTCCAGGCGCCGCTGCACCTGCTCCATTTTTTCGAATTGCTCGACAACCAATTGCGCTGTGATGCTGGCAGCGCGGCGCGAAACCCGCACCTCTTCCATGAGCAGTTCTTTCTCGTCCCACTCCTGGTGATCCACCTTCATGAGGTGCCTCCGGCACAGCCGTCCATTGCAAGCTCGAGTGCGAGTGCGGCGGCCGAATCAAGTGCCTTCCCGTCTGCCTGCCCTTCAATGCCCACGATTACAATTTGCGGCAGCGGGGCCTCCCGCACCGCAGGCAACAAACGCAGCAAATAAGGGAGCCCGCCTGCATGGTCATATGAATCCGCCGCGGCCGCTGCGGCGTCTTGCGCATCGAGGATGACCACCTGGCCGGGGCGAGCAAAGCCCTCTACCTGATCGACGAAGACAATGCGCTCGGCACCATCCAGATAGCGCAACAGATTGAGCGAGGCCAGCCCTCCATCGACCACTTCCACGTCCTCTGGTATCGGGCCGCGCTGTATCAGGTCGCACACGGCAGGCCCAGCCAAGTCCTCCGGGCGATGACGATTCCCGATACAGATGATGCGTTTCATCGGCTGAGTCCCTACGTCTTGCGGTTGGCTCGGATGGCGTGAACGGTGCAAACCAGGCATGGATCGAAGGAGCGCACCACATGCCCGAGTTCGATCGGGTTGGAGACATCGCGCACTGGAGTGCCGACCAGAGCCTCCTCCATCGGGCCACGCGTCCCATCTGCATCGCGACAGGAGGCATTCCACGCGGTCGGCGTGATGATCTGGTACTGCTGAATAACGCCCTTCTCAATGCGAACCCAATGTCCCAATGCGCCACGGGTTGCCTCGATCAATCCGACTCCTTCTCCGTCGGTGATTACTCCGGGACTCTTGTAATACGTGGCGTCTTCAGAAGCCTCGGTCAACCAGCCTTCCATGCTCGGCATCAATGCCGTCGCCCGAACCAGCCGGGCGAGTTCGCGTACGAAGACGCTTGGACCATCGCGAGAAATGAGATCGCTGAACAGCGGATGGCCCGCGATGATCGCTTCAGCCAATGGGCCGGTTTCTGTGGGAGCGCCGTCGTAACGCGGCGCCTTGGCCCAGGAATATTTGCCTGCTTCCTGGCCGGTGGCGTAGGGCTGCGTCTCGCCTGACATGGGGTGCCTTCCACCTTCGTAGTTGGCCGCCCAGGAGTACGTCACCTGTTCATTGACCTTTCGCTCATCGAACGCGCTTACACCGCCGCCATCCGCGGTGAAACCGGCAGGGACAAGTTGCGTGCTCGCGCCGGTCGCGTGCATCTGCGTTCCATTTGGCAGATCAAGCGATCCGAAGCTGAGATACGCGCCTGGACCGCGGCCGATGCGGTCGAGACCGATCGCTTTGCCGTAGCGCAGATAGAAACCGAGATCGCTGTTGCGGTGGTGATCGGATTCCTCCAGCCAGCGCTCCAGGTCGGCTGCGCTGCGCACCTCCTGCCAGCGCTCAATCGTGCATCCGAGGATGCGCCCCTCGTACCACGTGCGGAAGCGGCGCAACAGGAGACGGCATTGGAGCAGATCGCCGGGACTGGGGACCGATATGATGCCTCCGGGCACGATAAACGACGAGTGCGGCCATTGGCCGCCAATGATTACGAGAATCTCCAGTATCTTGGAGGTTTCCCGCACCGTTTCCCGCACCGTTTCGCCCTGAAATGGTTGGTAACGCCGTACGGCTTCCTCGAAAAGCGGCAGCTTTGCATAGGCGGGATTGACGAAATCGGCGGCAAATGTGAGAAAGGCATGACGCATGTCGCTCTGCAGGTGCTCGGTCATGAGCGCCACGTTGCGAATCCTGACCGCTGCGGCGGGCGGAGTGGTGCCCGCGATGCTGTCGAGAGCGCGAGCTGCCGCGACGAGATGGGCGCTGGTGCAGACCCCGCAAATGCGGGGTGTGATTACCAATGCATCCAGTGCTGCACGCCCGACGAGGATCTTTTCAAAGCCGCGGTAAAGCGTGCCGCAAGCCCAGGCATCCGAGACACCTTCGCCGTCCACTTCCACGCGAACCTCAAGATCGCCCTCCACCCGGTTCAGCGGAACATCAATCGTCAGTTTGTGCGCCATCGCCCGGCCCTCATCTCCGCATCAAACCCGTGTCTTACGTTCTTTTAGCCTCTTCGGGGCGGCTGCCGCTGCCATCGCTTTGTATGCCAGGTAGTGTGCCCGGTCAACTCCATCCGGCAAGACCAGCGGTACATCTGCGATCGCCCGTGTCTGGAAGAAGGGATAGGGCTGGGGGAAATCAGGCTCCGTGCAGCCGTGGCAGGGAACTCCGACTCGCGTCTTGGAACTGCGACGGTTCCAAAGGAACTTGTTGCAAGGTCCGTAGGCCACCGGCCCGTGACATCCCCGGTAGAAAAACAGGCAGCCTTTTTCCCCGAACTCACGCTCTTCCACGCGGTACTCGTGATACTCGTTGCGCACACAGCCCTGGTGTACCAGTAATCCGTACCATTCGAGGGGCGCATGGTATTCGTTCAAGGGAAGAGGCGTGCCAAGGCTGAGCGCCGTGAGCACACCTGCCATTACATCGTGATGACAGGGACAACCTGGGAGGTTGATTACCGAAGATCCATCGCCGCTGGTAAAACTTGCGCCGAGGAATCCGCCCTTTGTGCGCTTCAGGAACTGCAGGCCGGTCGCTTCCGTCTCCGCATCTGTTCCAATGCCGCCAAAGCTGGCGCAGGTCCCGACGGCAATGACGGTCTGTGCGCGCCGGGCCAGGGCAGCAACCA
>JAJXZL010000037.1 GCA_021780075.1 Acidobacteriota bacterium | reverse complement strand
CGAGCCGTAGTAACCGAAGATGTCGAGTATGGGCAACAAAGCATTGCGCGCGCCCTTGAGGGTGATTTCGTCGTTGCGCAAGGTGAGCACGGCCTGCTCCAACTCCGGCCGGTTTTTGAAGGCCGCCTGCACAAGATCTTCGACGGGCTGCGTCTCCTCGGGCAACTCGCCGATGCTGACGCGATCGGTGGGAATGACGGCGGCGGCTTCGAGGGCAGGATCATTGAGATTACGGGCGATGGCCTGCTTCATGATCTGCTGCTGGTAATTCAGGTTGCTCTGCGAGGCGATCAAAGCCTGCTTGTCTGTGGCCACGGTTGAGTCCGCATTCACCACGTCCAGCGGCGCCATGGTGCCGATCTCCAATTGCTTGCGCGTATCGTCATCCAGCTTGGTGCTCTGGTTCAGCGCACGCTCTTTGGCCTGCACATCCTCATAGGAGCTAACCAGCGCCCAATAGATGTTCTCGACCTGATTGACCGTGTAGAGAAGCTGCTGCCGGAAGGACGAGTCGGTGATGCGACGGTCGTTTCTGGCCTGATAGATGAAGCGTTTATTGACCCAGATTCCGGCGCCCTGCAACAAGTGCTGGGTCACAGTCGCCTTGAAGCTGGAGTTGTAACTCGGGAAATAAGCCGCAAACGGACTGCTCGAGGTGGCACGGTTGTTGTTCCACGCGACAGTCAGAAGACTTCCCGGAATGAAGCCCTCGTTGTAGGTGAAGTTATAGGTGTTGGTATTCGTGGCGGCCGCCGGGCTGAAGGGGCCTGTAAGCTGTGTGCGACTCCGATCGAATTGGACAGTTCCAGTAACCGAGGGGTCGAGAGCCTCTGGCAGGGGACCTGCGCCATTGGTGGTCAGTGTCAATCCACTCACGCCTGAACCAGCGCCGCCCGAACCAACGGTCGTTCCGCCGGGTCCGCCGCCGGTTGTCAATGTCGTGGAGGTGCCACCGAGCGTGCCCTGGACAAGGCCGGAAGGCGCGCCAAGCAGAGTGGATCCGGCTTTGGCCCGCAGAACGTCAGTATCTGCAATGTCGAGGTTGTAGCGCGCGATGGCAATGTCGTAGTTATTCTCAATGGCCAGGGCAATTGCATCGGAGAGGCTGAGGTAGATCTTGCCGTCCTTGACCAGATCAACCAGCCTCACGGAGTTCACAAAGTTGGCCTTGGGAATGCTTGTGGGCTTGTACCAGCTGATTACGTCGCCCATAAAATGGCCGTTTGGCTGGCTGAAGTTGCGTTCGGACTGGCGCAGATTGAGCGGCTGTGTCAACACAGGAGCCGGGGCTGCGGGCAGATTGGACGCCGCCTTGTCCGTGGCCTGGGGAACCGTCTGCTGTGCAAATCCCGATGGCACTCCCGCCGCCAATGTAAGCATGGCTGCTGCCAGCGCGCGCAACCGTCTGCCTGCCTGCCCTTTCGGTTGCAGCGCGGTCACATCCTGCTGATCAAACACACGAATACCGAACAAATGCATGATTCCTCTCCACGGTTTGGTAAGGCATGTGGGGTGCCATTCTTCAAGACGTCCGGCGAACCCTTCCGGACGCAGGTTTATCTTGCTTCAGGTGATTTTCGCTTCCTGTTTGCGCTTCCCTGTCGCACTCTCAGGGGAATACGCGCGCGGTCTGCGGTTCGTTCCCTGCCTCGGATTCTCAGCGTTCGCAGGAGCCCGCCGGGCATAGCTGCAAAACCCTGAGTATAGCCCAGAGGCTCTCTAAGCATTGTGAACCGACTTGGGTGCATTACCCTGTTATCGACGTAGATACCCGTGACTGAAACCCTCCACACCACCGGCCTTGCGAACTGGAAGCTGACGCTTGCCTACGACGGAACAGACTTCCGTGGCTGGCAGGTGCAGCCGAATGAGGTGACTATCCAGGGCGAGCTTCAGGCCGCCCTGGGACGCATTACCGGCGAGACTCCTCTGCCCCAGGGCTCGGGACGGACGGATGCCGGCGTTCATGCACTGGCCCAGGTGGCCAGCTTCCAGCTACGCGCTCCGATTCCGGCGGTGAATCTTCGCCGCGCGCTGAACGGGACATTGCCTGCTGCGATTCGCGTGCTTGATGCGCACACGATGCCGGAGGCCTTCCATGCGCGCCACTCGGCGAAGGACAAGACGTATGAATACCGCATCTTTCAGGAAAAGCGGTGGCGCGGGGATGACTGCCCGCCATTTCTGACGCGCTATGTATACGCCTGCGCGTGGCCGCTGGATGAAGCGCGACTCCACGAGGCCGCCGGGATGTTTGTCGGCGAGCATGACTTTCTGAGCTTTGCGGCGACCGATCCGGACCTGAACACGCGGCGCGGCGAGGCCGAGGCAAACTCACACTCCCGCGAGAGTTTGGGACCGCCCTCGACGATTCGGACAATCTTCAGCTCTGCGTGGGAGCGGCGAAGCACCGACGACGGCGAGCTGCTGGTCTATCGCGTGCGCGGCAATGGCTTTCTGCACCACATGGTGCGCAACCTTGTGGGAACCATGCTCGATGCCGGCCGCGGCCATCTGCGCCCCGAGGACATCCCGGCCATCCTCGCCGCGCGTTCCCGCGCCGCTGCCGGCTCCACGGCTCCCGCGCGTGGACTTTTTCTTCACTCGGTGACCTACGAATAGCCGACATGCGCGCTTGTCGGCATGCTGTCTGCCGCAAGCCGGCGCTCTGAGGCTCACTCTGCGGAATCCTCGCCTGCTACCCTGAAACCATTCGTATGGCGATCTTTTCCCACAGCTCATCTTTCTCCAGGGTTACCGCACTGGCCACCCGCCGACCGATCCACGCTGCTTTCACGTGGATGCACAACAATCCGCAGACCATCATGAAGTGGCAGGTTGAGCTGTCGGGCATTCCCGCTCCGCCGTTTGGCGAGCAGGCGCGCGCAGAGTGGATTGCCGCGCGCTTTGCAGAAGTCGGCCTGACGCAGGTTCACACGGACCGTATCGGCAATGTGGTGGGCGAGTTGCCCGCCGCCGGGCTGCCCCCTGAAAGCAGCGGGCCAGTGGTTGTGCTCTCAGCGCATCTGGATACGGTTTTCCCGGCGGATACGCCGCTGGACCCCGTGGTTGAGCGCGTGCATGGCAGCACACGGCTGAGCGCGCCGGGAGCCTGCGACAACGGAGCGGGAGTGGCAGGCATGCTGGCCATTGTGCGCGCGCTTGTGCACGCGAAAGTGGAACTGGCCGCGCCGCTGGTGGTGCTGGCCAATGTGGGCGAAGAGGGTGAAGGTGATCTGCGCGGCGTGCGCTACTTCTATGAGCAGAGCAAAGTTTCCGGCCGCATCGCAGCGCACATTGTGCTGGACGGAGCCGGCGCGGATTCAGCCGTGACCCAGGCTCTTGGCAGCCGCCGCTTCCAGATCACCATCATCGGCCCTGGCGGACACAGCTTTACCGACGCAGGCACGCCGAACCCCATTGCCGCCATGGCATCAGCGCTTGCCACTCTGGCGCAGACGCCGCTGCCGGACGAGCCCCGCACCACGTTGAACCTGGGCACCGTGCACGGCGGAACGAGCGTCAACTCCATTCCCGAATCCGCAACCGCTTCCGTCGATCTTCGCTCCACCAGCCCCGACGAGTTGCTACGGCTTGAAGTTGCACTGCACCGCGCCGTGGAAGACGCCGTGGAGCGCTGGAATACTGTTGCCAGAGCCCTGCCGGGACGCGGGGCGCTTTCCTTCACCGTGCAAAAGATCGGCGATCGCCCCGCTGCGCAACTGCCCGACGATTCTCCAGTGTTGGATGCGCTGCGTGCAGTTGACCGGCATCTTGGCCTGCACACCGATCTGCGGCTTGGCTCGACTGACGCCAACATCCCCATCGCCCTGGGAGTTCCGGCACTCTCCATGGGTGCGGGCGGCGAGGGTGGCGGAGCGCATACGCAGGCTGAGTGGTACAGCGACAAGGACCGCGAGCTGGGCCTGCGCCGCGTGCTTCTGCTCACGCTGGCCATGGCGGAGTGGGCTGCGGAACAGTAGGAGGCTTCTGGTACACTCCGCCCATGCGCGCTTCATGGGCAGTCTTCACCGCCATCTATGTCAGCACCGCGCTTTGCTGCGCACAGCAGCGTCCCGCCAGGCACGCTCCGGCAGCAAAACAATCTTCAGCAAGCGCGCCGGAGATGATCTTTTACGACGGCGTCATCTACACCGGCGAAGGATTCGCCGAAGACAAGCCGCAGACCGTTGAGGCCATGGCGGTCACCAACGGCAAGGTGACAGCCATTGGCAAAACAGATGCAATCAAGCACCTGGCCGGGCCCAGGACCGTTCTCCGCGACCTGAACAGCGCCCGCACCGGCGTGTATGTCTTTCCGGGATTCAACGATGCGCATACGCACCTGGGCAGCGCGGGCAGCACGAAGCTGAATGTGGACTTGACGGGCGTGAAGTCGCTGGCCGAGATGCTCAATAAGATCGCCGCGTATGCAAAGAGCGCACCCGCGGGCCAGTGGCTCATCGGCGGCAACTGGGACCAGACGCTCTGGGCACAGCCTCTTCTTCCCACGCGCATGGATCTGGACCGCGTTACAGGCGATCATCCGGCGTTTCTCGACCGCATTGACGGCCACATCGCCATCGCCAACTCCGCGGCGCTGGCGGCAGCGGGGATCGACGGCAAGACGAAACCGCCGCAGGGCGGGGAGATCGACCTGGGCGCGGGCGGTGAGCCGACGGGCATTCTGCGTGAGTCCGCCAAGGACCTGGTCTACAAAGTGATTCCCCCGCCGAGCCACAGCGAGCGCCGCAAGGGGGATGAACTGGCCATTGCCGACGCACTCTCGCACGGCGTGACCAGCGTGCAGGACTTCAGCGACTGGGATGACTTTCTCGTCTTTGAAGAGATGGAGAAGGAGGGTGACCTTGCACTCCGCATCACCGAGTGGCTGCCCTTCAAGGCTTCGTTGCCAGAGCTGAAGCGGATGCGCGCCCACCACAACCCGAACGACCCGATGCTGCACACCGGCATGTTGAAGGGCTTCATGGACGGCTCGCTGGGCTCGCATACGGCAGCGATGAAGGCTCCGTATGCCGATGAGCCCGGCAACTCCGGACTGCCGCAATACACGCAAGCGCAACTCAACAGGATGGCCGTGGAGCGCGCGCAGGCCGGGTTTCAACTGGGCTTTCACGCCATTGGCGACAAGGCGGCGGCGATGGCCCTGGATGCCTACGCGCAGCCCGGCGTGTCGCGTACTGCACGCAATCGCATTGAACACGCGCAGGTCGTCGATCCTGCCGACATACCGCGCTTCAAACAACTCGGCGTGATCGCGTCCATGCAGCCCAACCACCTACTCACCGACATGAACTGGGCAGAAGAGCGGCTTGGCTCTGAGCGTGCGGCCTATTCCTACGCATGGAAGGCTTTTCTTGATGCGGGCGTTCGGCTGGCATTCGGGACGGACTATCCAGTGGAGCCGATTACGCCCTTTCGTGGGCTATATGCCGCCGTCACGCGCATGAATGAAGCAGGGACCATGACGTACTTCCCCCAGAACACACTTACGCGCGGCCAGGCGCTATATGCCTATACGCAGGGCTCAGCCTACGCGGAGTTTGCGGAGAAGCACAAGGGCAAGCTCGCGCCCGGCTATGATGCGGACTTCATTCTTGTGGACCGCGACCTCTACACCGTGGGCGCACCGGCCATTCTCGACACACAGGTGCTGGAGACGTTTGTCGCGGGCAAGGCATCGTACACGCGCGGGAGTGGCGCCCGATAACCCATGCACGATGCCGCGGCGGAGGCTCTCTGCCATAATCCAGACAGATGAAGCTGCGTGCCTATCTGCTGATGGTCTTTGTGGTTGCGGTGTGGGGATCGACGTTTGTGCTCATCAAAGGGGCGCTGGCCGACGCCACTCCGGCAGCCTTCAACCTGATCCGCATGACGCTGGCCTTTGTGCTGCTGGCCGCGGCGTATCACCGCTTCTGGCGCGGCATCCGGCTGGCCCACCTGGGAGCCGGGGCGCTGGTGGGCTTTTTTCTGGCGGCGGGATATCAGTTCCAGACCACGGGGCTAGCGCGGACGACGCCTTCCAAATCTGCATTTATTACCGGCCTTGTGGTGGTGCTGGTGCCGCTGTTCTCGGCGATTCCCGGCCTGCGCCCGCCGGACAGCCACCCGCCTCGCTGGAACGCCTACACCGGCGCTGCAATGGCCTTTTTCGGCATCCTGCTGCTGACCGCGCCGGCCGCTGCACGGACACATGCACCGGCCTCTGCGCTGGACGCAATCACAGCAATGCTGCCGGATCTTCACTCCATCAATTTCGGCGATGTACTCACGCTGGGCTGCGCCGTGGCATTCGCTTTCCATTGCATTGCGCTGAGCCACATCTCGCCGCGTATCAGCTTTCAGCCGCTGGCCCTGCTGCAGGTGGGCTTTTGCGCTGTCTTCATGGCACTGAGCCTGCCGTTCATTGAGCACCCGCATGTGCAGTGGACGCCGCACCTGATGCTGGCCCTGGGCATTGCGGCGGCGCTGGCCACGGCTGCGGCATTCTCGATTCAGAGCTGGGCACAGTCTGTGCTTCCCTCCACACACATTGCCCTGCTGCTGACGCTGGAGCCGGTGTTCGCCTGGATTACATCGTTTGTCTTTACGGGTGAGCGGCTGGGGCTTGTGCCGGCTTCGGGGGCACTGCTGATCCTCGCAGGCATTGCCCTGACTGAGCTTGTGCCCCAGCCTCATGTACCCACGGCCCACGAGGCCTGAAAACCGGCCGCGCCGTTTGTGCATCCAAACTAATGTCCAGCGATGCTGTTTGCGGGCAGGGACGCCCTGCGACCCTTTCCGTGCGTTTGCGTCTAAAAGACATACGCCGTCATCGCTTGTTCCTGCAGGGTGTGCTCGAAGGGCCAGCCGCATTTGCGCGCCGCTGGCTATAATGTTGACGGTGCAATGAACAGACCAGCCCCCGCGGCTGGCCACCTAACGAGGTCATAGAACCCATGAGATCGATTATCGAACGGTTCCGTACACACCGTCTCGCTTCAGTTTTCGTGCTGCTTGCCACGCTTTCGACAGCCATTGTGGCTGGCTCCTTTGCCGCTCACGGAGTGCGCGGGCAGGAAAAGCAAAACGACAGTTCCGATGCAACGCCGCTGAAGGTCGTCAGTTCCACTGTTCCACCCAACGAGTTTGTGAAGATTGCCAAGCTCGTGGAACCGGCTGTGGTGAATATCAACACCCAGACGTTCCCCAAACAGTCGGCGAACAAGAACCACCATTTCCATGGCCGCATGATCCAGCCCAACCCGCAGAGTCCTGACGGCGGCGGGGATGAGGAGGACCAGCAGCAGGGCCAGGACAACTTCCAGGACTTCTTCAACCGCTTCTTTGGCGGCCAGATGCCCGACCAGGGCGGCGGCGATCAGGGCGGTGGCGTGCAGGAATCGCTCGGCTCGGGCTTCATCGTCGATCCCAAGGGCTACATCATCACGAATAACCACGTGGTGGAGAAGGCGGACAAGATTTACGTCAAGCTCTCCACTGACCCCGACACCCAGGACCTGGGCCGTCCGGCGCGCGTGATTGGCACGGACAAGGCGACCGATCTGGCGGTAATCAAGATTGACACCAACACTCCGCTGCCCACCGTCAAGCTGGGCAACTCTGATCTGGTGCAGGTAGGCGACTGGGTTGAGGCAATCGGCAGCCCCTTCGATCTGTCGCAAACGGTCACAGCCGGCATCATTTCCGCCAAGAACCGGACCATCCAGCCCGGCGCCTCGGGCCAGTTCCAGCACTTTATCCAGACGGACGCCGCCATCAACCCCGGCAACTCCGGCGGCCCGCTGCTGAACATGAATGGTGACGTGATTGGCGTGAATACCGCCATCTATACGCAGTCTGCCGGTTACCAGGGCATCGGCTTCGCGATGCCGTCGAACACGGTGGCCTCGGTCTACAACGACCTGATCAGCCCGGCGCACAAGGTGGTGCGCGGCTCCATCGGCATCCAGTTCCGTGAGGGGCTCTCGGGCGCGGTGAACCGCATTTATGGCTTCAAGAACGGCGTGTTGGTGAATCAGGTTACACCCGGCGGCCCCGCGGAAAAGGCTGGTCTGAAGGCGGGCGACATCATCACCACCATAGACGGCCGCACCGTGAAGGATGGGGATGACCTGGTGAACGAAATTGCCAGCCGCAGACCCGGCTCAACCGCTCGTCTGGGATACATGCGCGACGGCAAGCCTGCCGAAACTTCTGTCACCATTGGCGACCGCGACAAGGTGTTTGCCAACCTGGATGCACAGCAGTCCAGTGCCGCCCCTGAAGACCAGGGCGACGCCGGTGAAGCCAAGCTGGGCATCGTGGTTCGCGAAGCTTCGCCTGCCGTTGCGTCCAAGCTGCATGCCCCGGCGGTCATCATCCAGTCGGTTCGCACAGGCTCGTTTGCTGACCTGCAGGGACTTCAGCCCGGCCTCGCAATCACACGCATCAACAAGCAGCCCACGGGCACCAAGGAGCAGTACGACGCGGTTGTCGGCAAGCTCAAGACGGGTGACGACGTGGTATTTGAAGTCATGGATCCGCACCGTCCGGGCGACGGCATCAACTACATCGGCGGCACTCTGCAATAGCTGACCGAAGCAAAAACCGGCGTGGAGCGCAATTCCAGCGCTCCACGCCTTTTATATTTCGCGCTTGTCCCCTCGCTGTTGCCAGCGACGCGGGAAATGTAACGCAAAGAAAACAAGCATGAAACGGCCAGGGGCGCGGTGCCATACTGTACCGAAGTACCTGTAACTGGCTTGCTCCCACCCTGGTATTTTGTTGGCATGCGCCGTTACGCTCCGGTAAACTTATCGAGTACGTCTTTTTAAAGTTCTCTTTGCAGAGGTAAACCAGCGTGCTTTCATTTCGAGCAAGTCTGGCTCTAGTGCTATCGACAGCTCTTTTCGCGTTGCCGGCCTTTGCCACGCACTCACACCGCGCACCGGCCAGCGGTCATACGCACAAGACCCACAAGACTTCAAAAAAGAAGAAGTCGCATCGTGTTCGCGGCCAGCAGGCCATCGAATCGGCGCGGGTCACTGAGATTCAGCAGGCGCTGATCCGCGAGCACTACATGAGCGGCGACGCTACTGGCAACTGGGACTCATCGACCCAGGACGCCATGAGGAAGTTCCAGGCCGACCAGGGCTGGCAGACAAAACTGACACCCGACTCGCGCGCTCTGAAGAAGCTCGGCCTTGGCCCGGACTACTCTGAAGCCATCAATGCGAAGGATTCTTCGTTTAACGACCCGCCGCCCATCAGCACGATTCCTTCGACGCAGGCGGCCGGTTTCACGGCAGCCTCCGGGGCGAATCGATAGCGCGCACAATCCATTCAACGCTGTTTTAGATACAAAGAAAGAGGGCCGCTTGAAAGCGGCCCTCTTTGCGCTTCGGCATGTGCCGGTACCGCTATTGCATGCGGAACGGCGGCATGTACTTCAACAGGAACTCATACCGCGGGCGCAGTGTGTCTGGGCTGGAGGTGATTTTGCTGTCCAGATGGATCAGTTCGTCGGCCTTGTCGTACTTCGGCCACACGGGAATTCCTGGCCGGTTCGGATCACCGTTTTTGGCGAAGTTTGTCCAGTACGTCATCATCTCGTCGCTCAACTTCCAGTCCTCTGGGCGCCACACAGCACCAGGCCGCGTAGCCAGTGTGCCGAAGACGTATTCAATGTCGTCTGAGTGAAAGGCAAACGAGCCGGGATGAAACTTGCTGGGTGGTGCAGCCAATTCAAAGTGGTAGCGATAGACAGGCGAGTCGCCGGTCTTGCGGGCTGCCTCCAGCCACTTCCACGTGCCGAAGGCGATGAACGAGTCGCTGCCGTAGTCGATGGCTGAGCGCAATGCCTCCGCGTCTGTGTTTCCGGGATAGAGCAGGAGGAACTCCGGCGCCTGGTCCTTGAAGAGGCCCTCGGCCATCTTCTGCCACTGATCCACGGTCATGCCGTGCATGGCCATGAAGCTGCCCTCGTCGCGGTTCCACCCTGCCAGCAGGGGAACATGCGCCTGCTTGCCAGCGGCATAAGTGTCCGGCACTGGTTCGGTCAACAGCCGGCCGTCGATGTCTGGCGCAAAGCCGCCCATTCCCTTGCCCTGGGTCGATTGGATGATCTTGTCGGTGGGAATAGCGCGCAGTTCGGCGAGCGACTTGACGCCCAGCGAATTGACCCAAACGCTGTCCTTCTTCTCACGCGCTTCGAGCGTGTCCGTGGGCAGCACGTCGCTGAAGGCCGCTCCGCTTTCGCCGATAGCCTTCTGAAAAAGTCCCTGCGCCATGGGCGACGCCATCAGCGTGCTCACCGCAAACGAGCCGGCGCTCTCGCCAAAGATCGTCACGTTGCCCGGATCGCCGCCGAAGTTCCTGATGTTGTTCTTGACCCAGTGCAGCGCGGCCACCATGTCGAGCAGTCCATAGTTGCCTGTGGCTCCGCCGGCCTCTTTGGCCAGGTCAGCTGTCGCCAGAAAGCCGAACACTCCCAGGCGGTAGTTGATCGTGACCAGCACCACGCCCTTCAGCGGCAAGAAGTCGCCGTTATGTCTTGGTTCAGAACTCGCGCCGCCGGAGTAGCCGCCACCGTGGATCCAGAACATCACCGGCAGCTTGCTGCTGGCCTTGGCATTGGCGGGCGTATAGACGTTCAGAAAGAGGCAATCCTCGCTTGGGCCGCTGTCCTGAAAGATCATGTCATCAAAGACGTGCCCTTGAGCACAGTGCGCTCCAAATTCAGTCGCGGCGCGCGTGCCCTTCCACTTGAGCGCGGGTTCGGGCGCTTTCCAGCGCAGGTCGCCGACCGGCGGAGCGGCATAGGGCAGGCCCAGAAATGCCCGCACCTTGCCCTCGTTGATTGTCTTGCCTTGGACCCGTCCTTCTTCAGTCTTTACCTTGAGCGAATCAGCATGAGCAGTAATAGAAAGCCCCATCACCAGAGCCGTAACCGCCACGGCACACACCGCTGGCATACGAATTTGCATCATAAACTCCTCCGCGCACCACCTTATCAGGACGGGGTGGCCAGCGCGCGAGTTTCAATCTGCAAGTCTTGCGGGGGAAATCAGTTGTCTTTCACAAGCACTTCAGGCGCAAGCAGATCGGCGATTGTCTCCCGACGGCGGATCAGGCGCGCCTTGGCACCTTCCACCAGCACTTCGGCCGGACGCATGCGTGTGTTGTAGTTCGAGCTCTGCGCCATGCCGTAGGCTCCGGCGTCGAGCAGCGCAATCAGGTCGCCGGGCTCTACGGGCGCCAGTTTGCGATCGCGGGCAAAGAAGTCACCCGACTCGCACACCGGCCCGACAACGTCCACCACGCGACCACGACCCGCGCGTGGCTTTACCGAAACAATTTCATGATGGGCCTGGTAGAGTGCCGGGCGGATCAGGTCATTCATGGCCGCATCGGTCACAACGAAGGTTTTTTTGCCGTTGCGCTTGACCTGCAGCACGCGGGTCAGGAGCGCGCCGGCCTGCGCAACCAGGAAGCGTCCCGGCTCCAGCAGCAGCCTGCCCTCGAAGCCCTGCAGCGCGCCTTGCACAGCCGTGGCATACTCATGCACCCTGGCTGCCGGGTCAAAGCTGCCGCCGTGGTAATCGATGCCCAGGCCACCGCCCGCATCCACAGTTTTGAGTTCGATGCCCACAGGGCGCAGTTGCTTCAGGAGCTTGTTGACGCGCTCCATGGCCGCTCCAAAAGGGACCGCGGAGCGAATCTGCGAGCCGATGTGGACGCTGACACCATGTGCGTCAAGCCAGCGGTTGCCCGCGGCGCTCTGGTAGATTCGAAGCGCCTGGCGAATGTCGATGCCAAACTTGTGTTCGCGCAGGCCGGTGGAGATGTACGGGTGCGTCTCCGCAAAGACGTCGGGGTTCACACGGAGGGCAAAGCGCGCCTTCTGTTTGAGCCTCCGGGCGCGCGCGGCAAGCATCTCCAGCTCCGCTTCGCTCTCGACGTTGAATGCGAGAATGCCCGCCGTCAGCGCACGGTCAATCTCCGCAGCGGTTTTGCCTACGCCGGAAAAAACCACGCGCCCCACGGCCTCAGGCGCGGCGGCAAGGACCCGTTCCAGTTCACCACCGGAGACGATGTCAAACCCGGCTCCGCGATCAGCCAGCAGCTTGAGAATGGCTAGCGCGGAATTGGCCTTGACCGCGTAGCAGACCAGGTGGTCCCGGCCAGCAAAGGCCTGTTGAAACAGCCGCAGCCGCTCGGCAATCTGATCGGCAGAATACACATAAAGCGGAGTGCCGAACCGCTTCGCAAGCGTTTCCAGCGAAACCTTGCCGCAGTGCAGTGCGCTGTGGCGCTGTGGATGATGAAAAGGGCGCGTCGATGGAATGGAGATTGTGGTCAAGATGAGCTTCCAGTAGGATGTTGCGCTCATTTGAGCCTACAGCATTTCCAGGCAATCTTCAGCAAAGCAGCGGTCGCCGCTCAGATGCGCAGCGTCTTGAGCCAGGGTGCAAACAAAGCTGCCACCTTGTGCGGATGCTCATAGGCGGCAAAGTGTCCGGCGTCGGGCAACAAATGGAACTGGCATCCGCCGGGGGCGCTGCGGAAGACCTCCATTTCCGCCGGCGCAATGCCTGGGTCTTCGCCACCGGCAATGGCCAGCACCGGCGCGTGGATCGTGGCGACTGTGGGCACGGAATCCGGCCGCGCGGCCAGCCCGGCTTGCACGGCGATGAGAGCTTCAGGCGAAATGTTCATGCGCGCCCGCAACTCGGCCACAATCTCAGGCCGGTGCTGGCGCGCAGTCGCGCCGATGAGGGTTTGCGCCATACCGTCATAGAGTGCACTGCTGCCCTCGGCGCGAACCTGCGCGATGGTCGCGGCTCGCTTGTCCATGTTGACCTCTGCGTCCGGCTGCGGCTTGGAGCAGACAAAGGCAAGAGCGCGCATCCGGCCGGGCGCTCTGCGCCACAGTTCCAGCAGCACGTAACCGCCGATGGAGCAGCCGGCAAACACCGCTTCAGGCAGAGCAAGATGATCCAGCAGGGTCAGAATGTCGACTGCAAGTTGCGCCATGGTCAGCACGGGAGCATCTGGAACGCGCGTGAATCCGCCCACGGGCAGGTGAGCGCCCAGCTCAGACGCGCCGTGTCCGCGCAGATCGGGAACGATGGCCCGTATGCCGCCCAACTGCTCAACCAGAGGCTGCCAGTATTGATGATCCAGCGGTGTGGGATGGAGAAAGACCACGGGAAATCCTGCACCCATGTCATGATACGCAAGCCTTGCGCCGTCCGATAAGTAGGTGCTCTTCATACACCAGGAGGATACGCTCCTGGCGCGCCCAGCGGCTCTTCCGGAATGCCAACCCACGCGGCCAGGTAAGCTATGCCCACCATTCCTCCGCTGAACAGGCAGCCCACCACGGTCAGAACGCGCACCAGCGACACGTCCCATCCATTGGCCTGCGCCAGTCCCAGGCAGACGCCGGCAATCTGGCGGCCTGCGCGGGGACGAACGATACGCCTGCCCTGCGCGGGTGCGGTGCTGGCAATGACCGCTCCACAGTTTGAGCAGAAGCGAGCGCCTGACGGCAATCCAGATCCACAACGGTGACAATAAAGCGCCATAATCGGCTCCCTTCCCCAACTAGCCCCTCATTCCAAATGTACGCAATAATGTGCGCGGCGGTTCCCTTTTGCGCATGGATGGAGTGGCCATCAATTGCCTCGATAGGGATTGCGCAGGTACTTCCTTGCGGCATCGGCACGGGTGGTACCAGGCCCCAGCCTGATAACGGCCCAGTAGTCATCAATGGCCTGGTGGCGTTGCCCGTTCAGGTCGCGGCACTGGCCGGCAGACAGCAGCGAGCGGAGCTTGAGCTCCGGGCCGACGCCCGGCGACGCGGCGGCCTGCTCGTAGGCCTGTGCCGCTTCGGCAACGTGCCTCTGGCCGCGCAGTGCATCGCCTAGTCCGAAGTAGGTGAGTTGCAGTCGCGCCTCGGCAAAATAACCGGGCCGCGCGCTGTCGGCGACGATCCCCCGGTAGGCATCGACGGCGCGCATTCCCTCGCCTGCATCCTTGCGCAGGTTGGCTTCTTCCAGGCAGAAGAGATAATTATGCGGGTACTGGGCCTTCAGGCTGCGCACCACCGCGATGGCCTCCTGATATTTCGACTCCCGGCGGAGGAACAGCGCGATCACGGTGCGCGCCTCCACGCTGGTGATCACGCCGCGGCTTCCTGCGTCTCTCAGCAACAGAAGCCCCTTGGACTTTGATCCGGTAATGCCGGCAAAGCCGATCAGCAGTTTGAAAGGAAACGGCAAAGCTCCCACCACGTACTGGTAGACACCCACCACGAGCTTCGCATCGACATAGTTCGGGTCCATCTCCAGCACGCGCTCTTCGTCATCCTTGGCCTTGGAGGCCAACCGGAAACCGGAACCAAAACCCCGCTCCACCATGGCCACGTAGGCACATTTGAGACTGCGCGCCCAGCCGCGTGCAAAAAGCGCATCGATATCGTTGGGATTCCTGCTCAATCGCTGGTCGGCCTCCCGAACGGCCTGATCAGTCAGAGCCGAAATGCGATCACGCGTCTTTGGATCTTCCTCCGTGGCGTGCTTGCCGCTCAAAAAGCCGTCCGTGGCGTAGAAGGTGGTATCCAGCAGGTCCTGTCGGTAAAGCTCCTGAAAGATCACCGCATTCAACAAAAGGGCCGTGGCCTGCGGGTCGCCCGGATGCGCCGCATACACGCGCTCAAAGCGCTCGACCGCACCCGCATAGTCCAAATTGTAGAAGCGGTCATACGCTGCGCGCACGAGCGGATCATAGTTCAGCGGGTTGGTCCGCACCGCCGCGCACCATCCGGTTCCGGCCGTTCCCAGCAGGATGATTACCCATGCGACGATGCTTGAGTGAAAGCTTCCCTTCTTCAACCTGCCGTCTCCTTTGCGAACCCAGGGGCCATGACCGCGCCGCGCACACCAGATTGGTGCAAATACGTGCGGGATCGTTGCGGAACCGGTTGCTGGCCTCGCTCCGCAACAAAATCATCCGGCAACGAAATGAAAACTCATCCCATTTGACGTTATCCAGTAACAGAATGCTCTCTTATTCATTTTGAGGCTCTCCAGCAGCGCTAGCTGTGAAATACACCGACTTCCAACAGCTGATCAACTTCATCAAGGAATGGTGCAATGAATCGTATTGAGCTACTGAGACTTCTGCTGAACCAAGCCCAGTTTAACGGATTCGAGTTCCGACACTGGTTTCAGTTCAATATTCAGCCGGAATGGCCCGGGACCGAGCGCGCGATTGCCATACTCGCCAGCGAAGGCCGCCACTATGGCTTGCTGTTTTCTCATGAATTCGCGCAGTGTTTCTGGAGGACCGGCACATCCATCAGTTTCAGAGTGCCGTCCATCACCTATCCACGAGTCAACGGCAAGGGCGAAGTGGTTCAAGTGACGCGCAAGCCCTTCACCCGCCGCACCACCAAGCCTGACGTGTGGAAATACCATCTGCGGCAGATGGCCGACACCGGCGACCCCATCGCATACCTCTGCCGCTTTCTGCCAGCTCCGGATCAGGCACGCCTGGGAGGCTGCAGCAACGCCGAAACAAAGTTCGCGCAAGCCTAGAGTCCGCCTATCGGGCGATGCAGTAGGATTTGGGTATGCCCATCCCAGAACGGCTAAACCCTACCCTCGCTTCTGCGCGCCCGGTACAGCCGGATTTGATGGAACAAGCCCGTAAACGCCTGATCGTTGCCCTCGATGTGCCCGACGCGCGCAGCGCAGCCGAGCTGGTGAATCGCCTGGAGAATACCTGCCAGTGGTTCAAGGTGGGGCTGGAGCTGTTCGTCGCCGCCGGCCCCGCCGTGCTGGAGCCGCTTATCGCGCGCGGCCACTCTGTTTTCCTTGACCTGAAACTCCACGACATTCCCAACACCGTGGTCGGCGCGGTACGTTCCGCGGCGAACCTGGGCGTTCGCATGATGACCGTGCATGCGCTGGGTGGCCCGGCCATGCTTGCGGCCGCGCGCCAGGCGCTGGAGCCTCTTGCCGATCCGCCCGAACTGCTCGCCGTCACCGTCCTCACCAGCATGGATGCGACCCAGATGAACGCCATCGGGTTGAACAGCTCGCCTGCCGAACAAGTGAATCTGCTGGCCCGGATGGGGATTGACGCCGGGATTCGCGGCTTTGTCTGCTCCCCGCAGGAGGTACACGCCCTGCGCGCACTCACCGGCCCCGAGGGCGTGCTCGTGATTCCTGGCATCAGGCCAGCCGGCGCCGAGGTGGGTGACCAGAAGCGCATCGCTACGCCCTCTGCGGCGTTGCGCCAGGGTGCCAGCTACCTGGTGGTGGGCCGTCCCATTACCCAGGCTCCGGATCCCGCCGAAGCGGCCGAGGCAATCCTGCGGGAGATGGCAGGCGCGCTGGATGATTGACGTCCAGACACAGCAAAGCCCGACACGAAGCCGGGCTTTGCTGAGAATCACAACTTCAACTGAAGCTTAAAGCTTCTCGTAGAAATCACACGCAGAACACGAGATATAGACTCCGCCGGGGATACCGCGCTCACGGTCCTTCACGCGCTTGACGATGCGCGTCGGCTTGCTGCACTTCGGACAGTCTGTCGACTTCGTCGTGTCCATTACCTTCTTACGGTCACCTGTTTTGGCAATTTTGGCCATGGGTTCTGGTGTATCTCCTTCTTGGGATGTCTCTGCTCACGCGCGCCGAATCACGGCTCGCGGCTTCAACGGCGCGGTCATTCACTCACCTCTTGCCGCAAGGATTTTGCCGGGAGGAAGCTGGACTCGCTCGTCTCAGTTTACATCAATCCGGCTTGCGGAGAGCTATTGGGGTTGTTGGCTGCCTGAGCTCGGGCTGGCGGCCGGGGGCTGCTGCGGAGCGTCCGCCGGAGGGGGTTGCGCGTCGCCGGGTGGCTTGGCCGGGGCAGTCTGTCCGGAGGCCGGAGGGCTGCCGGAACTGGAGCCGGGCTGTGCGTCAGGCTTGTCCTTGGGGAATTGCACGGGCCGCATCACTCCGACCCGGGTCTTGTCGGTCGGCAGTTTTTCGCCGGGGTTGCGCAGGGAGGGTGGATCGGCTGGCGCCTGGGTATCGGGGTTACGCTCCGCATCGCCCAACTGGATAACACGAGTATTGCGCGCGTCGCTGGCGACAAGTGGCGTGCCATCGGTGCGCATCAAGGCGTCCACCTCATCCTTGGTGTAGATCACAGGCTTCTCGCCTATCTTTGCAATCTCCACGCGGATCACGCGGTTGCCGTTGATGCGCACAAATTCAACATCCTTGGGGGCGCTGCCGTAAATCCACTCCTCAAAGGGCATCTGCCCGTCCATCTCGCGGACCTTGCGATCCGGCTGGCCCTTGGCAAACAGCACCATGTCTGTGCTCATTCCCACCATCACCTGGTGGTCGAGAATTGCCGCTTTAAGCCTGGGCGGGAGCGTGTCAGTAAATGCCTGGATGGGCGCCTTCACTTCAAAAGAGATAAGCGGCGCCAGGAGAGCCATCACCTGCTTGTTGGTCAGCATGGGCACCTGATCTTTGAAGGTCAGCGTAAGGCGCGCGCCCGTCGGCAATGTACCGTCATCCTGAATGATCGGGTTGGTGAAATAGGGATCCGTTCCCACTTCGATATGGCGCAGGAAGCGATGCTTCAGGTCTGGCCCGCCATTCAGATCAAAGATAATTTTCGTGCGCTGGATTTTGACATCCGTGATCACCACCCGGTCACCAGGCTTGGCGCTGAGCCCCGCGCCCTCGACCAAATTCATGTAGGCTTCACCGGCAGGGTTGAGCTTTCCGTTGGCCGCGAGCGTCAGGCCCCGGTGCCCGCCTGGGAGCGGACGCATGGCAAAGCCCTGCTCCCTTTGCAGCGCTCGAATCAGGTCCAGCCGGGTTTTGGGGTCCAGAACGGCCTGCGAGAGGGGAATATCCGTGGGTTGGACCTGGGCGAAGCGCCGGTCAATGGGCATTGCCTGCCCTGCGGGTGTGGCATTGCCGTTTCTATCGATGGTGACGACCTGGGCCGCAGCCGGACTCGCTGACCACAGAGCAACAAACGCACAAAGGCATGCTCTGCGCAGCAGACTGCCGATCAAACGTGGATTTTCAGTCGGAGCGTCGGCTGCCTGAGCCGATCGAGATGGCAATAGCCTCATCATGGGAGCCTCCCATGGATGCTTCAAGGATTGCTCAAACGGCGGTTCCGTTCAAGGGGAAAATTGCAATTTGTTTTGAGCAGGCTACAGGCGAGACGCCATACGGGTCGGAAAAGATCACTGCGATTGATCGGGCTGATCCGCTGAAGTCGCATCGCTCGCGGTAGATACGGGCGGGGTAGCGGCTGGGAAGATCTGCACCAGGGCAGGAGCCGCGGGTTCCTCATTACCCATCGCGGCCTCATGCTGGCGTCGCGCAGCGGCGTCCAGGTCCACAGGGATTCCGCCGGGCACAATCACGGGCGCGTTGTAGCGAAAGTCCAAATCGCGCGTGGCGCGGTAGACGATGAAAAGCGCAGCAAACATCAGCACGAGCGCCACCCAGCTGCCTTCCATGCCATAACCGCCGCCCGTGATCCAGAACGGCCCCATGGGATTGCCCTCGACCACCGAGGAGTGGCTGTTCACGCCATTCACGGCTAGGCCAAAAATGAGGGCGCGGCTCGCCTTCCATCCGAAGTTCAGGCCCCAGCTCACCCACAGCGCCCCGGTTCGTAAATATGCAGTGGAGAGCACCAGGCTGAAGACCACGGCAACCGCGATGCTGATGCTGCTTGCGCCCGGTCGCAAGCCCTGCACAATGGCATAGAGCGCCGCAAATCCCAGCGACGCGCCAACGGGGCCCACGCTTTGCACGAAGCGCTGATAGCCATAGCCGCGAAAGGCGACTTCTTCAGCCATCGCGGCCAGCGCGAAGTACGCCGCATCGGTAATCAGCCATCCCCAGGAGGCGAGATCTGTTCTGAGTACAACTGCGATACCGCCAACGAAGGTAAGCGGCAACACGCAGAGCACAGCGACTGCCCAGCCGATGGCAAGGCCGAGGCCGGCTTCGCGTTTCCAGCCGGGCCGCGCAGGCAGGCCCTGCTGGCTCATGGGGCTCTGCTGGCCATCCAGCATGTATCCGAAGAGCGCAAAGCCTGTAATCAGCAGAAACACGATCATGGCCTGCGCAATCAGCGGCGACCAGACCTCGCTTGCCCAGGCTTCTGCGCTGTGATGGGCAAACGTCCTCACCATAAGGAAATAGAGGAGCGCGATCACGAACTCCAGATAGGAGCGCATCCGGCTGCCGGCCACCTTGGTTGGGCTCATTGGCAGCTCCCGGCGACCGTGCGGTATTGCAAGCGACAGCCCGCCCCTTGCGAGCAGGAAGCCGCGCGAACGTCGCCGACATGAATCACAAGCCTATGCTCCAACAGAGCTAACCTTCCGTGTAGAACTGCGCGATTTTGCGGAACTTTTCCTGCCGGGCGGCCACCAGGTCGTCCAGCGACATGGCCTTCAAATCGGCCAGGTGCTTCTTGAGAGCGGTGCCCAGAAGACCAGCGCCGGCTTCCTGATCCGTATGCGCGCCACCCTCCGGTTCTCGAATGATTTCGTCGACGCAGCCAAGCGCTGCAACCTCAGGCGCGGAAATGCGCATGGCCTCGGCGGCCAATTGCTTGTGCGCGGCATCCCGCCACATGATGGCGGCGCAGGACTCCGGAGTAATGACAAAGTAGAGGGCATTTTCCAGAATCAGAACGCGGTCGCTGACGGCCAGGGCCAGCGCGCCGCCTGAGCCTCCCTCACCGCTGATGACGGAAATAGTGGGCACACGCAGGCGCGACATTTCGCGGATGTTGCGCGCAATCGCTTCCGCCTGTCCGCGCTCTTCCGCGCCCAGGCCAGGATAGGCGCCGGGCAAATCAATCAGGCTGATGACGGGCCGGCCGAATTTCTCGGCGATTTTCATGCAGCGCAGCGCCTTGCGGTAGCCCTCAGGGTGCGGCATGCCGAAGTTTCGCCGCACACGTTCCTTGGTGCTGCCACCCTTGCGATTGCCAATCACCAGCACCTCGTCGTCGCCCAGCCGGGCCATGCCGCATGCAACGGCTTCGTCGTCGCCAAAGGCGCGGTCCCCGTGAATCTCGCTGAAATCCGTAAAGATTCGTTCGATAAAGTCCATGGGGTAGGGCCGCTGGGGATGACGCGCCCTCTCGATTCTGCTCCACGCAGGCGAAACCACCTGCGCCTCCTGGGAACTCACTGTCGTTTGTTCGCTCATCGGCACCTTGCGCGGAACTGGTCTGGAACTGCGAGCCCCGGGACCTGCTGACCGCACAAAGGTGATTTTACGGGTCGAGGGCGGTTGCGACAAATCTGAGTCTACCCCGGTTACAGGATTCGTATTTGCAAGTTCCCACTGCGCCCCCCGCGCAAGGAGCATAGTATAGTTTCCCTAACCTGCAACAATCCGGGTTCAAATCACGACACTCTTGAGGGGAAGATGCCTACATCGCGCAGAGAGTTCGTCGCCCTTGGTTCAATGGGATTGCTTGGAACCGCTCTTCCAGCGCAAGCCGTTCAGACGCCCGACACGCAAAACGAGAGCTTGCCGCCGGGATCTCCATCGGCCTTTGGTACGGCACCGGCCGTGGGACCGGAGGTTTCGCCGGCAACCTTTCGCGAAGCGGAAAAGCTGGTGCAGGTGGAGATGACCGACGCCGACCTTGCCGAGGCCGCCGGAAACTGGCGAATGCAGATGGCGCCGCTTTACGAGCGCCGGGTGGGGCCGCGAAAGCTTGCGCTGGAACCGACCCTGGCGCCAGCCACGCTATGGAATCCCTCGCTGCCCGGTATTGTGACGGGCAAGGCAGCGGCCAATGAACTGGTGCGCAGCACCGATCCGCACAAGCCGCTGCCCGTAAGCGAAGACGAGATTGCCTTTGCCACGGTGGCGCAGCTCTCGCGCTGGATTGAAGGCCGCGCAATCACTTCACAGCGGCTGACGGAAATCTACATTCGCCGCATTGAGCGCTTCAACCCCGAGTTGCGCTGCGTGATTACACTTACGCGCGAACACGCACTGGAGCAGGCGCGTCAGGCAGACAAGGAGATCGCCGCAGGACATTATCGCGGGCCGCTGCACGGCATTCCCTGGGGCGCAAAAGACCTGCTGGACACGGCAGGGATAGCCACGACCTATGGTGCGGAGCCGTTTCGCGATCGTGTGCCCGCGGTGGACAGTGCGGTGGTGCAACGGCTGAATGCGGCCGGAGCTGTACTGGTGGCAAAGCTGAGCATGGGCGCGCTGGCGCTCAACGATATCTGGTTTGGCGGGCAGACCATGAATCCCTGGCTTCTGGAAGAGGGCTCATCCGGCTCAAGCGCTGGTCCTGGAGCGGCAACAGCAGCAGGGCTGGTGGGCTTTGCGATTGGCAGCGAAACCGGCGGCAGTATCGTGAGCCCGTCGATGCGCTGCGGCGTGACGGGCCTTCGACCAACCTTTGGCCGGGTGCCGCGCACGGGAGCAATGACGCTGTGCTGGTCGCTGGACAAGCTCGGCCCGATGGCGCGCGGTGTTGAAGACACCATGCTCGTTCTCAACGCCATCACAGGCCCCGATGCAGGCGATCTCGCCAGCGTTCCCAGCACACTGGCGTTCAATGCAGCCGCCAGCGTGGCCGGTCTGCGCGTTGGCTATTTTCCGCAGTGGATGAAGGAGAGCCCCGCAACCGATGTGGACCGCGCCGCGCTCGAAACGGTAAAGAAGCTCGGCATGAAGCCTGTCGAGGTGTCGATTCCCGATTGGCCCTATGACTCGCTCAACCTGATTCTCTTTGCAGAGTCGGCAGCCGCCTTTGAAGAGCTGACGCTGCGCCATCAGGTAGACGAGTTGAAAGCCCAGGTGCCCGATGCGTGGCCCAACGTCTTTCGCCAGTCGCGGTTTCTGTCAGCGGTGGATTTTGTACAGACGGACCGAATGCGGCGCAAGGTGGCACAGCAGATGGCGCGCCTATTTGCCGATGTGGACCTACTGCTGGTTCCTTCGCTGCGCGATGAAATGCTGGTGATTACAAATAACACGGGGCATCCATCGCTGACGTTGCGTGCAGGATTTGTTGAGGTGTCTGAGGCGCGCAGTGACTGGGCACCCGACCCGAAGCATCCCCTGCCGAAGTTTTCCCCGCCGCGCCGCGTGCCGCATGGCGTGACGCTGATTGGCCGCCTTTTTGGCGAGGGGATTTTGGCTGAGGCAGGTCTGGCGCTGGAGAACGCGTTCGGCGTGGCCGCGGATCGCCCGCCGCACTTTGAATCGTGATGGAGTGACCTGAATCCGAGCCATCTGCACGCGCAGGCAACCGCATGACGCTTTGCATCATCGTAGGTGTTGAGTTAGTCAATAGACGGTGCGGCAAGCCAGCCATACGCCGCGTAGGTTCAGGGGTACATGGCAACGATCCTCCTAGTGGACAACGACCCTCTTCAGGCGTTTGTACGCAAGTCCATTCTTGAAACACGATTTCACGACGTGCAGCGGGCAGCCGACGCAGCAGAGGCACTCTGCCTGGTGGAGCACCCTCAGTTTGCCGGAGGGTTGGGATTGGTCATTTCCGGCCTGCACATGCCGGGGATCAGCGGACCGGAGTTTGTGGCTGAACTCCATGCGCGCATGCCTTTGCTGCCCGTCCTGGTGCTGGGCGCCGCCAGTGAAGGCCCCGCAGACTACGCCAGCGAGGGCGTACGCTTCCTTCCCAAACCCATCGCATCAGAGGACATGCTGGCCATGGCCAGCCAGATGCTTGCCCAAAGCACGCACTCCAATGCCTGACCGACAGGGACTTCAGAGTCTTTACCTCCGCAATGCCACCTCTCCATCGTCAGTGTGAGCCATATCACATGACAAAGGCCTATCATTGATTGAGAATAAGCTCGCTGGTGAGCCATTCTGAGGCTGCCGGCATGCGTGCGAGAATCATGTTGGAGACCTAATGGCAGCCTTTGGTAGTTTTGCACTTCTCATCGCATTGGCGCTGGCCGCCTACAACCTGTTTGCAGGAACGATCGCTTTACGAATGCTGGCCACCGGACAGCCGGCCCGCATCTCCCCGGAGCGTCTGGCAGACACGGCCCGCCGCGCAGGTATCGCGGGGTTCATTGCGGTCAGCGGAGCGGCGTTCGCGCTCGTATGGTCAGTCTTTAATAACGACTTTTCCATCACGTACATCATGGAACACTCCAACCGCGCACTGCCCGCTCCCTACAAGTTCGCGGCCCTGTGGAGCGGCCAGGAAGGTTCCCTGCTCCTCTGGGCATGGCTGCTGGCAGCCTACGGCTTTGTGTTGCGCCTGACGCACAAGACCGACGTCAAGCTCTATGCCTACGCTGGTACCATCCTGGCGGCGGTGCAGGTCTTCTTTCTCGCGGTCATCAACTTTGCCGCCCCGCCGTTCTCCCTGCTCAAAGGGGCTATTCCCGACGACGGCAACGGCCTGAATCCCCTGCTCCAGTACCCGGAGATGGTGATCCACCCGCCGATGCTCTACCTCGGCTATGTCGGGTTCACCATTCCCTTTGCCTTTGCCCTGGGTGCGCTGATGATGCGCTATCCCGGCGAGAAGTGGATCAAAATCACCCGCGGCTGGACCATGGTGACCTGGCTGTTTCTGACCATGGGCATCTTTCTCGGCATGCACTGGGCCTACGCCGTGCTCGGCTGGGGCGGCTACTGGGGCTGGGACCCGGTGGAAAACGCCAGCTTCATGCCCTGGCTCACCGGCACGGCTTTTCTCCACTCCGTCATGATGCAGGAGCGCAAAGGCATGATGAAGAGCTGGAATGTCTGGCTCATCTTCTCCACTTTTATGCTGTCGATTCTGGGTACCCTGCTGACGCGCGGCGGTCTGGTCAGTTCGGTGCACGCTTTCGCGCAGTCGTCCATCGGCGACTGGTTCATGGTCTTCCTTGTCATCGTGCTGGCGGTCTGCATTTTCACTTACATCCTCCAGCGCAGCCATCTCAAGAGCGAACAGCGTCTTGAGTCGCTGGTAAGCCGCGAATCGAGCTTCCTCTTCAACAACCTCGTCCTCCTCGCCGCATGCTTCGTCATCCTCTGGGGTACGCTCTTTCCCATCCTCAGTGAGTATGTACAGGGCAGCAAGGTGACCGTCGGCCCGCCCTTCTACAACCGTGTTGCAATTCCCATCGGACTGTTTCTGGTGTTTTTGACCGGTGTCGGACCTCTGCTGCCCTGGCGCGCCACTTCCCTGCGAGCTATCCGCCGCAACTTCGTCATACCCTCCATCGCCCTGTGGTCCACCGTCATCGTCTGTCTTGCTGTTGGCGTGCGGCCCTGGAAGGATGGCTCCTTTGATGCCGGCAACTTCTACGCTCTGGTGGCCTTTGCAATCTCCGTGGGTGTATTCACCGCCATCCTCTCGGAATTCCTGCGCGGCGCAGGCGTCATCTCGCGCCAGACACACCGCAACCTGTTTGCCGCCACCTATCTCCTGATTCGCCGTAACACCCGCCGCTATGGTGGATACATCATCCATATCGGTGTCGTCATCGTGGTGGTTGGCCTGGCCGGCGCGGCCTTCAACCGCAGCGAAGAACGCGAGTTGGCCCTGCACGACAAGCTGCCCATCGGACCTTACACCCTGGAGTGCGTGGGCTTCACCCAGGACTCGAACCTCAATTACAACTCCGAATACGCCCTGCTTGATGTCTACAGAGACGGCAAAAAACAGTTCCAGATCACGCCGGAAAAGCGCGTCTACCTGGCCAGCCAGCAGCCCCAGACCATGGTTGCCATCCATTCGGTGCCCGGCTGGGATCTCTATGTCGTCTATGAAGGCACGAATCCTGACACCGGCCAGCCCATCATCAAGGCGTTCCTCAATCCGCTCGTCAGTTGGATATGGGCAGGCGTTGTCTTCATGGTCTTTGGAACATTTGTGGCGCTCGTGCCCAGCCTCACTCCGGCAACCGCCGCCTTGCGGATTCCAGCAACCCAACCGGCGCCGTCTGAACCGGCGCTCGGAGGTGGCCACTGATGCGCGCAGCCTCTCGCATTACCTTCTGGATCAAGGGCGCGCAAGCGTTGGCGCTGGCCATTGCAGTGTGCTTCTCCATGGGCGCCAGCAATGCAAGCTCCCGCTTTAACGACCTGGGACACCGGCTCATGTGTACCTGCGGCTGCGCGCAGTTGCTGGGAGAGTGCAACCACGTGGGCTGCACCGAGTCCGGCCGTGAACGCAACGAACTCAGCGCAGCCATCGCAGCGGGGGACAGCGACGACCAGATCCTCGCCAGTTTCGCGGCAAAGTACGGCGCCACGGCGCTGGCCGCACCGCGTACGCATGGATTCGACCTTGTCGCATGGATTGCGCCATTCGCAGTCTTTGCGGCAGCGTTGCTGGGCACCATCCTGCTCGTGCGGCAGTGGTCCGTGGGCAAAGCAAAGGTTGCCGCGCAGGCGCCCAACCCGGCCATGGATGCCTTACGCGAAAAAATCAGGCGGGAAACCGGCGCGGACAACGACGGAGGCTTTTGACGTATGACTGAAATGCAAGGATTTATTGCTGGCGTCATGCTGGCCTTGGCGCTCGGAATCTACACCTTCTGGCCGGAAAATGTCTTTGCCAGCCAGCGCCAGAAGACCCGCCTCGATTACCTCCTGGAGCGCAAGGAGCAGCTCTACGAAAACCTGCGCGACCTCAACTTTGAGTACCGCGCCGGCAAATATCCTGAAGAGGACTTTGCCGAGCAGCGGACGCTGCTGGAGAACGAAGCGGCCCAGTTGCTGGCGGAAATCGAACACCTGCAGCAGGCCTGAGAGCGGAATGCAGACTTTGCCTCGATCCTCGAAATGCTGTCAGCCTGAGCGGAAGTCGCCTCGGCGACCGGAGTCGCATGAACAGTATTTGCTTTCCGCTCACCGAACAAATTCAAACCGAACACACGGATAGGACTTCTTCAAAATCATGAAAGCAACCAAGCTTCTCTTCCACACCGCAGCTTCCTGCATCTTTTTAGCGGGCGCGTTGGCGCAGGCCGCACAAATCACCGGAACCGTAACAAACAAGACCTCTGGCAAACCAGCCGCGGGCGATTCCGTTGTGTTGGTTGACGTGCAGGCCGGCATGGCAGAAGTGGCCCATGCCACCACCGATGCGCAGGGCCGCTATTCGATAAATACGCCCGGCAGCGGACCTTATCTGGTACGCGTGACGCATCAGGGCGCGGGCTACTTTATCGCCGCTCCCCAGGGCGGTGGGCCCGGCGACATCCCCGTCTACGACGTGGCGGCAAAAGTCGAGGGCGTCTCCATCGAAGCCGACGTGATCGAAGTGGAAACCGACAACGGCCAACTCCGCGTGACTGAGCGCTACTTCGTCCACAACACCAGCTCGCCACCCCGCACCGAGTGGAGCCCCCGCACCTTCCAGATCTCGCTGCCGCCCGAGGCCGTCGTCGCCGGCGTTGCCGCCCAGCGCCCCACCGGCCTGCCCACCAGCGTCAAGCTGGAACCCGCTGGAGCGAAAGGCCAGTATGCCTTCAACTTCCCCATCCAGCCGGACGAGGGCGAGAAGGATACGCTCTTCCAGATCGAATACACGGTCCCTTACGGCAGCGGAAGTTTCACCTTTCACCCGCGACTGGCTCTCCCTGCGCAGAATATCGGCGTTCTCCTGCCCAAGAGCATGCTCTTCAAGGCAGGCTCAGGATCGGTTTTCCAGTCCGTGCCTGAGGATCCAAACGTCCAGACCCTCGTAGCCAAGAACATAACCCCAGGCCAGGCGCTGGAGTTCACCGTTTCCGGGACCGGGTCCATGCCGCGCCAGGCGCAGGGCGGCGCGCAGCCCGGCGACGCGGGTGGCCAGCCCCAGCAGGGCACGCCCGGCGGTGGCATCGGCGAACCCATCAACACGCCCGACCCGCTCAGCAAATACAAGTGGTGGATTCTCGGCGCCCTGGCGCTTCTGCTGGCTGCAGCCGCGGCCTTCCTGCTGCGCAAGCCCGCAGGCGCACCCACCGCAGGCGCTGCCTATCAGCCCGGCTTTGCCGCTGCGCCCATACCGGCATCTCCGGCAGCAAAGAATACAGCTCTGCTCAACGCATTGAAGGACGAGCTGTTCGCTCTCGAAAGCGAAAAGCTGTCCGGCAAGATCAAGCCTGAAGAGTACGCCGAAGCCAAGGCTGCACTGGAAACGGTCCTGAAGCGGGCGCTGAAGAAGAACTCCTAGCCACCAGGCGCCGGCACCTCGCCAGGGGTGCCGGCGTACTCCGCGCGTCGCTCTGCATCCTAACGGTCTACCCGGACGTCCAATCAAACGGCCGCCTGTGCGTTTGCTGGGCCGCATGGATGAGGAGCCGCGCCGGACGAACTGGCAGCGGGTCGGCGGCTGGGAGCAACCTGATGAACGCCATCAAGACCACGTTTCTGCTTACAGCCCTCACATTGCTGCTGGTGCTGGCCGGGGAATACCTCGGCGGAACCAACGGCGCGCTGATAGCCTTTGCCATCGCCGCGGCTACAAACTTCTTCAGCTACTTCTACTCCGACAAGATTGCGCTGGCCATGTACGGTGCGCAGCCCGTCACCCGCGAGCAGTTGCCCCGCGCCTATCAGGTCGTCGAACGCCTGACAGGCCGCGCCGGCATCCCCATGCCGAAGATCTACGTCATCCCCACCGACTCGCCCAATGCCTTCGCCACGGGCCGCAATCCGCAGCATGCCTCCGTCGCTGTCACGCACGGCATTCTCGGTCTGCTGACCGATGACGAACTGGAAGGCGTGCTGGCCCATGAGCTAGGGCATGTGCGCAACCGCGACATCCTCACCAGCTCCATTGCCGCCACGCTCGCGGGAGCCATCACAATCCTTGCGCGCATGGCCTTCTGGTTTGGCGCCCTCGGCGGCATGGGGGGTGGCGACCGTCGCGACCGTGAGGGCGGCGGTCTGGGCGCGCTGCTCATGCTGCTGCTCGCTCCCCTTGCCGCCATGCTCATTCAGCTTTGGGTCTCGCGCACCCGCGAGTACGAGGCCGACGCAAGCGGCGCCCACCTCACCGGCAACCCCTATGCGCTGGCCAGTGCGCTTGAAAAAATTTCCGACACCAGCCGCCGCATGCCGCTCGTTGCCTCGCCCACCTCGGCGCATCTCTTCATCGTGCAGCCGCTGCTCTCAGGCGAAACCTTCGCCAGCCTGTTCAGCACCCACCCGCCCATCCAGAAGCGCATCGAACGCCTCATCGGCAGGCCGTCCGTGCATGGCAGCATCCAGTAACAGGAGCGTCAGGGGACATGGATCATCCGTCGTCCCCTGTTCCCTTTCTGCGGTTGCCTGTATCCTTCTGCCATGAAGACCCTGCTCCGCACACTGCTCTACCTTGCCCTCATTGTCTGGCTGGGTGCTGAAATCTTCTTCCCCGTCGTCGCCGCCATCACATTTGGCACGCTCCAGCCGGACACGCACACCGCGGGAACCATCGTCGGCCAGTTGCTGCGGATTCTGCATGGAATGGGCATGGTCTCGGGTCTCGTTCTTCTCGCCCTGCTGGCCCTGGCTCCCGCCTGGGGCATCTACAAGCCGCGCGCCGTCCTGGCGCCCATGATCCTCGTCGTGCTCATGCTGGCACTCACCGTCTACTCGCAATACGGCATCATTCCCGCCATGGAGCGCGACCGCATCGCCGCCGGCGGCGCCATTAACGCGGTCCCTGCGTCCAGCGCATACCGCATCCACTTCAACCAGCTCCACAACCGCAGCGAGCATGTCGAGGAAGCCATCCTGCTTATCGGCCTCGCAACCGTCGCTCTCGTCGCCCGGGCTGAAACAGCGCGCGCCTAGCGCGCATTCGGCTGCCTCTGCACCGCTTCTCCCCACGCAAAAAGAGCGGCCTTCCCGGTTCTCGGAAAGGCCGCCTCGCTCCCGCTGTTAAGCCGGGAACTCTCAGTTCAGTTCAGAGCGTTTAACGTCCGACTTCGTTCCCGCTGCCGAACTCAAACAAGTCAAACAAATCCCCAATCGCTGGACCATTCACCGGAACATAGGGGCTTGCTTCGCTCGTTTGCGGATTGGGCAGGTTGTCGCGGCTGCGATCCGTCAGAGGCTTCAGATCCCAGTTCCGCTCAATGAACTTGAGAATCGAAACGTGGTCCGAGTAGGTGTGCGAGATGTGGCCCTGACGTGTGTGCGCTGAAATCACGATCATCGGAACGCGCGTGCCGTCGCCGAAGTAGTCAACCGGCTGCACGTATCCTGAGTCGTAGTAGCCGCCGCCCTCGTCAAAGGTCACCAGGATGGCCGTGCTCTCCCACAGCTTCGGGTTGGCCTTCACTTCATCCACAATTTTCTTCACGAAGCCTTCAAACAGGTCCAGCTTCGACGACGCCGGGTGGCCGTCCACAATGCCGCTCGGCTTTGCAAACGACACCGCAGGCAGCGTTCCGTTCTGGATATCCGCATACAGATCAACCGTGTCGGCGATGTGCGCGTTGCGCAACGCCGGATTGGTCATGATGGACGTCGTGTACTGCAGGAAGTTGCAGATGTTGCAGTAGAGATTGGCAGGGTTCTTGTAGAAGGGATCGTTCTTGTACAGATTCCACTGATCGCCGTAGTACTTGAAGGAGATATTCTTCTCCATCAGCCCATCGCCAATCGAGCGCACGGTCGTGGGGGGAATCGTGTATTTGTCCGTCGTATCCACGGTTCCGTCACCCAGGTAGCCGGGGTTGTAATTGTTCAGCAGATAGTAGTGCCCCGCCTCGCAATTCGGCTTAACCTTGTTCGGAAGGCTGGCAAGGTAAGTCAGCACGGCGCCAACGCCGGGCTGGGAGGCATCGGCGCAAGCGCTGTACGTTCCACCGCTGTAACCGTCCTGCGTGTAGTAGTTGTTGGTGCCGGCCTGCGGGTTGGGGTTCTCGATTTCGTTGGCCGGAGGCGTCGCCGGATTGCCCTTGCCATCGCTGTACCACATGGAGTCGCCGGTGCCCAGCTCGATGTGGTTCAGGCCCGTGCCGCCCACTGCCGCCTGGTGATAGTTATCGCTCATCGCGTAGTTGTCTGCCAGGTACTTCAGATACGGCGCGTCTCCCTGCTGCACGTTATAGAAGCCCATGGCAGTCGAGCCTTCGCGCGTGCTCATGTCATTGAAGCCCGCAGGCTGCGGCTTGCCATTCGACCCCGCGCCAATGGTTGTTTCCACCCACGGAAACAGGTCAGCCTTGCAACCGCTCGGATTGGACGCAGTCGCGTAATTCGCGTTGCAGTCCAGTTGCTGCTGCATCTGGTAGTAGCGATGCACCGGGCTTGCCGCATATGCATCGTAAGGAATGCCCGGCGTAATCTGGAACGGGCCGGAGGGGAGAGACGTGGCGTTCGGGATGCGCGTATCGATCGCGCCGCCCGGCAGACCCGTGCCTCCGGTTGTCATGTACGTGTAGTACTGATCGTTCGGCAATCCGGTCTCGAAAGCCTTCGCCATCGCCAGTGACGAAAAATACGGGGTCGTCGGTCCACCTGCCAGCGGCGGAGGCAGAACGCTGTACGCTCCCATAATCTCCGGGCTGATTTCGTAGGTCGAGTTATCCAGAGCCTCATTCTGCGTCGCCATCCAATAGTTCGGCCCCGCACTGCCATCTGCGCGAACAATGCCCTTGGAAAGCAGATTGTCCACCTTCTGCTCTCCCACCGGCTTGTAGGTCGCAAAAACGTGGTCGAAGGTGCGGTTTTCGCCGATGATCACAATCACGTGCTTGATTGGGGTGCGTGTCTGCAGATCTGCTGTATTGTCGCGTTCCTGCGCGAATGCGGAAACTGGAAGTCCCGCAAACACTTGCAGAGCAGCAAGAATTGCCGCACCGCACTTGAAGCCGATGGATTGAATGGGATTCGATTGCATCCATTTCTCCGATGGGGAATAGGAGTCTGTTCGCTCCGTGTCTAATGCGAGCAGCCTGCGTAGAATAGCGGCGGCCCCATCGTGGTTTAGTCAACGCCGGAAGAAAATCATTTTGAAAACGCGTGAATTCCACAGCCTCACGGCCGACGCGAATTGCCTGTGACCGCCGCGCCTGCCGCCGAACAACCTTCAATGCCGCCAGCGCGCTTCCTGTATCATCGAAGAGGTCCTTTCGCGCTGTTCATCCTGTCAGGACCACGACGGAACGTACATGAAAACTGGCATTATCGGCCTGCCGCAGGTGGGCAAGACATCGCTGTTCAAGATTCTGACCAAGGCAAAACTGGAAGAGCGTGGCTACTCCAACCCGCGCGAGGCGCACATTGGCGTGGCCCGCGTGCCCGACGAGCGCCTGGACAAGCTTTCCGCCCTCTACTCGCCCAAGAAGACCACCTACGCCACCGTGGAATACGTGGACGTGGCCGCCATCGGGCAGGAGGCACTGAAAGAAACCGCCTTCCTCACCAGCCTGCGCAATGTGGACGCGCTCATTCACGTCCTGCGCGCTTTTGAGGATGAGTCCATTCCCCACGTCGGCCCCATCGACCCCTTGCGCGACATCAAGAACGTCGAATTCGACCTGATGATCAGCGACCTGACCCAGGTCGAAAAGCGCCTTGAGCGCGTTGAAAAAGACCTGAAAAAAGGTCGCACTGGCGAACTGGAACGCGAGCAAGCCCTGCTTCTGCGCTCAAAAGAAGCCTTGGAAAAAGAGCAGCCGCTACGCGAACTGGAGATGACTCCCGAGGAAAAGAAGCTCATCAAGGGCTTCATGTTCCTGTCGCAAAAGCCTGTTCTGTATGTAGTTAACATCAGCGAAAGTTCCACGCTCGGCGACGACCTCGACTCCGCTGTGAGCCGCTTCAAACTCGACGAAGTCGCCCACCGTCCCAACGCCGGAGCCACCGCCATCTGCGGCAAGGTTGAGGCGGAGTTGGCCGAAATGGACGAAGCAGAAGCCGCCGAATTCCTCTCCAGCTACGGGCTCCATGAGAGCGGCCTCGTACGCCTCATCCGCAAGAGCTACGAGCTGCTCGGGCTCATAAGCTTCTTCACCGCCGGCGAGGACGAGTGCCGCGCATGGACGGTGCCTGCCGGATCAAAGGCTCCACAGGCCGCCGGAGCCATCCACTCCGACCTGGAGCACCACTTCATCCGCGCCGAAACCATCCGCTGGGACGCCCTGCTCGCCGCGGGCAGTGAGGCTGCGGCGCGCGCTCAGGGCACCTTGCGCCTTGAAGGCAAAGAATACATCGCGCAGGACGGCGACGTCATGCACATCAGGCACAGCGGATAGCGGCGGATGCTCAGGCTCTCCATCATGCTCGGGTTGCTGGCCGCGCTGGCCGATGTCGCCGGCGGTCTTGTGCTGGTCCGCGCCCGCGGAGTGGAGCGCTACCTGCGCTACTTCGTCGCCCTGGGCGCGGGCTTTCTGCTCGCCACCGCCCTGCTCGAAATGACGCCGGAGAGCCTGCGCCTCAGCCCGCGCATCGGGCCCATCCTCATCATGGCGGGCTACTGCGTGGTGCACCTGCTGGAACACACCATCGTTGCCCACTTCCACTATGGCGAAGAGACGCACCTCGGCGAGTTCGTATCAAAGCGCACCGGGTATTCGGTACTCGGCGGGCTCAGCGTGCATGCTCTCTTTGACGGCGTTGCCATTGGCTCCGGCTTTGTGGTCAGCAGCACCCTTGGCTGGCTCATCTTTCTCGCCATCTTCCTGCACAAAGCGCCCGAAGGGTTCACCATGGCGTCTGTGATGCTGGCCAGCGGACGCAGTCGCCAAGCCGCGTTTTACTCCGCAGTTGCGCTTGCGGCGGCCACCCTTGCCGGCGTGCTCGTCATTGAGCTTGCTCCGCACTGGATGTCCTATGGCCTGCCCGTCTCAGCGGGCGTCGCGCTCTACGTGGGCGCCAGCGACCTGGTGCCCGAGGTCAACCGCGAACCCGGCATCCGCATGGCGCTGGTGTTCTTCCTCGGCGTCGCTGGATTTCTGCTGCTGCGCGAACTGCTGCCGGCCCTCTAGAAGCGCGTACCCTCAATCTGCACCATGTCGCGCGCCTGCGTGTCTTCTCCGTTCATCACCGCGCGAACTGAGGCCAGCACGCGCTCCGGCGTAATCATCCGCATGCACACCGGATCATTGCAGGCCGAGTTCTTCTGGTTCGCCGCCGTCACGCACGGCGAGCAGGAAAGGTCTGCCGTAATCGACTCCGTGTTCCCCAGGCTGCCATAAAGCCGCGGCGTCTCGGGACCAAACAGCACAATCGAGCGTATGGGCGTAATCGCCGAAAAGTGTGCCGGACCGCTGTCGTTGGTCACCAGCACCGTGGCAATGTTGTAGAGCGCCGTAATGGCCATCAGCTTGTGCATCCCCGCAAAGCTGCGAAAGCGCGGGTGGCCGATCTTGTCCTGCATCAGGATCGCTTCTTCGCGCTCCCCGGGTGAGCCCGTAATCAGAACCAGCGCGTCGTCCCACTCCTCCACTACCATCCTGGCCAGAGCGCTGAAGTTGTCGCGATCCCAACGCCGCTGCGGCAGCAGCTCGGAGCTGTTCGGATTGATGAGCACGATGCGGTGGTAGTCCGGCCGGTAGTCTGGGAAGATCCGCCGCACCAGGCTGCGCACGTTGTCTTTGGCCTCTTCCGTCACCGGCTGCATCGGCACGCGAATCTCTTCGTCAGAGACGTGCGTCTTGGAGTACGGCACCTCCGGCTGCGGCGCAAGCAGCGCGTTCACCATGCAGACGAAGTTCTTTGCCATGTGAATATGGCCGTTATAGTTCACGCGATGCGTCAACATTTCGCCGCGATACAGCCCCTCGCCATGAAAGCGGTGAAAGCCCACACGCCTCCGTGCGCCCGAGAGACCCGTCAGCAGACCCGAATAGCGCGAAAACAGTTCCAGATCGACAACCGTGTCAATTTTGGCCTTGCGTACCCAGCTCAGAAAGCGCAGCGAATCCAGCGCCAGCATGGTCAGGTTGTTTTCGCGAATCGTGATGATGTTGGCTTCAGGAACAGTATCGAGCAGGCGAAGGCTGTCGGCATTTCGCTCGAAGATAAGGAAGAAAATCTCTGCGCCCAGCGCATCCTTGGCCTTCTGCAGCGCGGGATTCGCAATCACGGTGCTGCCCATCTCTGACAGCTCGATGAAGAGCACGCGGCTCGGCTTCTCCGGCCCTTTGCGCCTGCCCAGCAGGCGCACCACCTGCGTACACAAAAAGCAAAGCGGTATGCCGATCCAGTAGTCAACGGCCCGCATCGTCCGAAGCTTCATTTTCAGCTGCCCTTTTGCAGTTCAGGATTCTTCCGCGTTGAGCTTACCGCATGAGTCTACCATCCGGTCGAGCGAAGACAATCCCCTGGATGGTGCAGTGTGCCCGCGGCAGCAACGGCCAGCGGCGCGGAGAAGACGCGCACAGCAGGGGTCCACTACAATGCGGTCTGAAGCCTTTCGCTGGCGAGCCGGTTACGGAAAGACCGCGCAGGAACAAAGCCGCTTGAGTTCTCAACAGGGAGTGCAGAAGCTGAACACGGTAGGAATTCTCCGCAAGCGCAATATCCTTCTCATACTGGCGTTTTCAGTGCTCGGGTTTGTGGTGATGGGTTATCACCCCGGCCTCGAAGATGACGGCGTGTATCTTTCCGCCGTGCAGAGAGACGTGAACCCCGCACTCTATCCTCACGACTCAGCCTTTTTCCGGGAACAGCTCCAGGCCACGCTCTTTGATAATTCCGTGGCACAATTCGTCCGCTGGACGCACATGCCGGTCGCGGATGCCGAATTCCTCTGGCAATTTGTGTCCATCGTGCTCATCGTTTTCGGCTGCTGGAGCATCGCACGCACACTCTTTGCAGAAGCGCGCGCGCAGTGGGCGGGCGTTGCACTCGTCACCGCAATGTTCACGCTGCCGGTCTCGGGCGCTGCGCTCTATCTGGTCGATCAGCATTTGCATCCGCGCACCGTGGCCACCGCCATGATCCTGCTGGCAGTCGCGAGAATCATGGCAGGCAAACGCATGCAGGCGCTGCCCCTGCTGTTGATTGCGTTTGCCATGCATCCCATCATGGCCGCCCTGGGCATCTCATTTTGCTGCATCCTCGCACTCACCATGCTGGAACCCGTTCACCTGTGGGCGCGCTCATGGCGCAACTCGCTGGTTGCCGCCGTCCCGCTCGGCTGGATATTTGAGCCTCCCTCGCCAGCTTGGCGTAAGGCCCTCACAACGCGAAGATATCTTTTCCTCTACAAGTGGACGTGGTACGAGTGGCTGGGCGCGCTGGCTCCGCTGCTTCTTTTCTGGATCCTGTGGCGCATGGCAAAACGGCGCGCAGAAACCAATCTGGCGCGCTTTGCTCTGGCTGTCTTCATCTATGGCGTCTTTCAGCAGGCCGTCGCCATGCTCATGCTCGCCTCGCCGGTATTGATCCGCCTCACCCCGCTGCAGCCCATGCGCTACCTGCACCTGGTTTATTTCTTTATGACGCTGATTGGCGGCTGCCTGCTGGGCAAGTACCTGCTGAAAAGCAGCGTCTGGCGCTGGGCCGTCTTCTTGCTGGCAATCAATGCCGGCATGTTCGCCTCGCAGCAATTACTCTTCAGCGCCAGCCAGCATCTGGAACTGCCCGGCATGAAGCCAACCAACCCTTGGCTGCAAGCTTTTGCCTGGATTCGGCGGAATACCCCAACCGACGCCTATTTTGCCCTTGACCCCAACTACCTCGCCGCACCCGGAGAGGACTACCACAGTTTTCGTGCGCTGGCCGAGCGCAGCCAACTGGCCGATGCCATCAAGGACACAGCGATGGTCACGCAGATCCCCGATCTGGCGCCCGCGTGGGAGAAGCAAGTCGAGGCCCAGGCCGGCTGGAGCACCTTCAAACTGGCTGATTTCCAGCGGCTGAAAGCGGAGTTCGGCGTGAACTGGGTACTCGTCGCCTATCCGCAGCCGGCCGGCCTGCCCTGCCAGTGGCACAACAACCTGCTGGCAGTCTGCAAGGTTCCCTGAAGGACCGCCGCGCCACCCGCCGCCTGGTCAGCCCATCCAACCTGGGACGGATTACGTGTCAATTTGAATCCACGCGTGAATCGTGGGCGCAATGTGGTGTGAACAGCCCTAGCGCGTTGAAGGCGCAGCAGGCTGCGCATCGCTCCGCGGAATCTCTCTCGCCAGCGGCAGCGTAAAGTGGAACGCCGCACCTGCGCCCAGTTCGCTCTCGGCCCACACCCGTCCGCCGTGAGCCAGCACGATGTGCTTCACAATTGCCAGCCCCAGCCCTGTGCCGCCTGACTCGCGCGAGCGCGCCTTGTCCACGCGGTAGAAGCGTTCGAAAATGCGTTCCAGATGTTCCGAAGCAATACCGGGGCCGAAGTCCTGCACAAAAAATTCGACCTCGTCTTCCAGTTCCCGCGCGCCAACCAGAATGCGCTTGCTTGACTTGCCATACTTCAACGCATTCTCAATCAGATTGCCGAAGACTTGATTCATCGCGTCCGGGTCTGCCATTACCAGCGCATCTGGCGCGCCTGTCTGCTCCAGTTCCACGCCAGAATCCACCACGATGCCGCCCAGCGACTCGATTGCGTCCTCCACCAGCGCGCTTGCTCGCATGGGCTGGGCTGCCAGTTTGTAGTCCGGACTTTCCACGCTGGCCAGCGCCAGCAGGTCCTCTGTAAGCCGATTCATGCGCGCGGCATTCTTCTGGATAATCCCCAGAAACTCGCGCATAGTCTCCGGGCTTGTCTTCGGACCCTCCACCAGCGTTTCAACATACCCCTGGATCGACGTGAGCGGTGTGCGCAACTCGTGGCTCACGTTGGCAATGAAGTCGCGCCGCGACTTCTCTGCTGCCTCAATGCGCGTCACGTCGTGCAGCACGGCCAATGCTCCGCCTGATGGCAAAGACGCCGCGTTGATTTCGAAGATGCGTCCCGGCGCCAGTGAGCTCGCCCGGCCGCAATGAACCTCTCCCTGCTGCAATGCGCCGCGCACACACGCCAGCAGTTCCGGGTCGCGCACCGAATGAACCAGCGGACGGCCCACGCGAATCTGCGTGCCCGCAATGCGCTGCATAACCGCGTTGGCCCAGCGCACCTGTCCCTCGGCGGTCACCGCAACCACCGCCTCCTGCATCGAGTCCAGAATGACGGCCAGCTCGTTGCGTCGGCTTTCAATCTCGGCAAAGTTCAGGTCCAGGCGCTCCGCGGTCCGGTTCAGCGCGCCTTCCATTGCTGCCAGTTCGTCGTTACCGGCCTCTGCCAGCCGTGCGCTCAAGTCGCCCTCTGCGATGCGACGCGCAAAATCCACCACGCGCTGCAGCCGCGCCGTAACGCCGCTCGCCGCCCACGCCGCCAGGGGCAGCGCCACCAGCAGCGCAATCAGCCCTGACCACAGCGCCTCGTGGCCGAGCCTGTGCAGCATGCCGTCCGGCACGCGCTCCATAAAAATGCGAAGGATCAGCTCCATCGCAATCGTCTGGAACACCTGCAACAGCACAAACAGCCCAAGCAGCTTGATGAATACTTTGCGGGTCAATCGAAACCGCTCCCATCCGCCTCGTCCCGGCGTGTGGCCACGCCAGATCAGCTCTTATTCGCCCTTGGGAATCTCGAAGCGGTAGCCCGCGCCGCGCACCGTCTTCAAATAGCGCGGGTTTTCCGGGTCGATCTCGATTTTCTCACGGATGCGGCGCACGTATACGTCCACTGAGCGCGGAGTCACAAAACGCGCATCGCCCCACACAGAGTCCAGCAGATGGTCGCGGTTGAAAACCCGCCCCGGATGCCGCGCAAGATAATCCAGCAGGCGAAACTCCGTAGCTGTCGTCGTCCTAAGCTCGCCCCGCACCCTCAACTGCATCGCATTGGCGTCGATAATCACGTCTTCAAAGCGAATCACCGAAGGTGTCGTCGGCCGCTCGAAACGGCGCAGCACAGCCTTGACGCGCGCCACCAGTTCGCGCGTGGCAAAGGGTTTGGTGATGTAGTCATCGGCCCCCAGTTCCAGGCCCAGTACCCGATCATTCTCCCCGGCACGCGCCGTCAGGAAGATGATCGGAACTGTCGATAATCCCGGATGGTTGCGCAGTCTCCGGCATACGTCCAGCCCATCCCCGCCGGGCACCATGATGTCCAGAAGAAACAGCGCCGGAGCCTGCCGCTCGGCATCGGGTATCAGGTTCGTGGGGGTATGAAACAACCGCGTTGCGAAACCCGCCGCTTCAAGGTGATGCTGCACAAGCCGCGAGATATCCGTGTCATCTTCCAATACAAATATTGTCTGGCTCAACCGGTCTGCCCTCACCCGGCGGCCCTTGAACTTCAGATGCGGTGGCCGCACGGAACCGTTAACAGACTACTTCAATCAGGCAAATAAATTGCAAACGTTCTGTGAATTTGACCGGATTCGCTTCACATCGGGCCGGCCTCCATCTCCACCCCCTGCACTCCACTAACCTTTCCCTTGACTCTGCGCGCTTGGTTCTGCAAAACTCCGTGCGCGCCTACTGGACGCAAAATGACGGACTTCTCTGTTGCCTGCGCTTATAACCTCATTCCGCTGCCGAACGCAGGCTTAATGTTCGCAGAGGATGCGTGCCCCTGTGACGCGGAAGGACGCTAGGCCCAAATCAAACAACCGGAGGGACCATGAAGAAATATCTCGCAGAACTGGTGGGCACCTTTATTCTGGTGCTTTTTGGATGTGGAACCGCAGTGGTTGCCGGCGACAAAGTCGGAATCGTAGGCATAGCATTTGCATTCGGATTCGCGCTCATTGGCGCCGCATACGGTATCGGCCCCATCTCCGGCTGTCACATCAATCCAGCCGTCAGCCTGGGCGTGTGGGCCGCTGGACGCATGTCCGTCAAGGACATGATCGGCTACTGGGTCGGGCAGTTTCTCGGCGGCATCCTCGCCGCCTGGGTGCTGTCCATCATCATCAGCGGCGTAGGCGGCGGATACGACATTGGCGCCAGCGGCCTCGGCCAGGACGGCTGGGGAGCCGGCTACCAGGGCGGCTACAGCATGACCTCCGCAATCGTCTTTGAATTCGTGGCGACCCTGATCTTCGTGATCGTGATTCTCGGCTCCACGCAGAAGAGCGCGCCCTCCGGCTTTGCCGGCCTCGCCATCGGAATCACCCTCGTCGTCATTCACATCTTCGGCATCCACATCACCGGCGTCAGCGTCAACCCCGCGCGCAGCTTTGGTCCCGCACTGATGGTCGGCGGCAAGGCACTCGCGCAGGTCTGGCTCTTCCTCCTCATTCCAAGCCTCGCCGGAATAGTGGCCGGCATGCTCTTCCGCACCAAGGCGCTCGAAGCGGAATAGCACCTTCCTCCTGAAATGCAATCGCGTGGGCGGAGCCATCCGCCCACGCCCCCGTTCCCGGTATACGCTGGATACACGGGCCCGGCATGCACCTTCCACCGCGCCTGATGGAGTGTGCATGGTATTACTCATCCTGCTCATCGGTCTCATCGTCGGTATCTTCTCCGGCATCATCGGGCTTGGCGGGGGCATCCTGTTCATTCCAGCCCTCGTCTGGCTCCTCGGAATGAGCCAGCACAAGGCACAGGGCACATCTCTCGGCGCGCTCCTGGCCCCCGTAGGCTTGCTGGCCTTCATCGAGTACTACCGCAAGGGCAACGCGGATATTCGCGTCGCCGCCCTGCTGGCGGTCGGCTTCTTTGTAGGCGGTTACATCGGTGCCGCCGGTGCACAGTACATCCCTGACATCTGGCTGCGCCGCATCTTTGCCGTGACACTCGTCCTTGTCGGCGGCCGCATGCTCTTCGAGCGGTAAGCCGCACAATTCCTCAAACGCGCGCGACAAAGCGCAGGCGCACATAGTCTGCTGTCCAGTTGCCGTCTTCGTCACGCAGCGCGGACGTCAGCAGCGCAATCGTCTCACTCACCACAGCCTCACGCTTCGCTGTCGGCAGTCCGTCCAGCACGCCCCGGCGAAACGTCCCGAGCCAGCCTTTCATCCCGCTCTCTGGCAGCGGTGTGGGACGCGGAATCAGCGTCATCTGCTCCACCCGAAAGCCGTGGCGCTCAAGTCTCCGCGTGTAAGCGTCCGGCGTGGGATAGTAGTTCACGTTCTCCTCGCGACCGCCAAAGCCATGCCGCTCCAGCACGGCACTCAGCGCCACGCGAATCGCCGCGATGTTCCCGTGCCCGCCCATCTCCGCCACAAAGCGCCCGCCACGCCTCAGCACGCGCGCAACCTCTGCCAGCATCGCATCCTGATCGCGCACCCAGTGCAACGCCGCATTGGAGAAAACCGCATCGAAACTGCCGCTCTCATACGGCAGAGATTCAGCAACGCCTAAATCCACCACGATGCCGCGCGAGCGCGCCGCAGCAGCCATTTCGGGCGAGGCATCCACACCTGCCACGCTTGCTCCAGTTGCCGCAATCCGCTGCGTCAACTGGCCGTCTCCGCAGCCCAGATCGAGAATGCGCTCGCCTGGCTGCGCGGCCAGCAACTCCAGCACGCCGCCGGCAAGCCCATGCACAAATGCGCCGTTTCTTCCGTATGCCTGCGGATCCCAGGTCTGTGACATGCGCCATCCTCCGCCTTCAGTGTGCGAGAAAGCTTTGGCATAACGCAAAGTTATTTTGTTTTGGATTTGAAGAAGAATTGTTTATATAGCAATTCGCCTGCCAGCAGAGCCCGCTGCATTGCCTGATGCCTGTCAGATGGACTGCACAGCCAGCAGCGTCAGATCATCCACCAGGCCCACTTCCTTCTGCACGAAAGGCTCGCCGTAGCGCACTCCGGCCAGCAGCCCGTAGTGGCGCGCCTCCGCAAACGTGCGCTCGCGAATCTCCTCCGGAGGCACAAACAGCCCGCTGCCCGCCGCCTGGCTCGCGTACTGTGACGTGTACGCCATCAACGCAGCATGCCGCTGCTCAATGAAGGGCGTAATATCCACCACAAAGCTGGGCCGCACATCCGCATACAGGCTGGCGTAGACAATCTTGAAAGGACGATGCGGCGGCAGGCCCGTATCCACCTTGGACAGCCCGGAAAGAAAGCACGCCTCGTAGCCCAGCGTGGCCGCGGTGGCATGGTCCGGGTGCCGTGCCTGCCAGTAAGGCAGAATCACCACGCGCGGCCGCACCGCGCGCAGCACGCGCACGATCTTCATGCGATTTTCAAACGTGTTTTCGACTGCGCCGTCAGGCAGATCCAGCGCATCGCGCCAGCCCACGCCAAGCAGCCGTGCCGCTTCTGCTGCTTCGCTTGCACGCTCATCTGCGCTGCCGCGCGTGCCTGCTTCGCCCTGTGTCAAATCCAGAATCGCGGTGCGCAGACCGCGCGCCGCCATGCGCAGCAGTGTCCCGCCGCAGGTCTGCTCCACGTCGTCGCGGTGTGCGGCGATGGCCAGTACATCGGCCGGAAGCGGATCGGAGGCGGGAGCCATGAGCGTCAGTACACGGTGTTGTTGCCGTCGGTGTGCCCGTCCATGTAGGCCACATCGTAAGCCGTGCCGGTCACGGTCACGTACTGGTTGTTGATCGACGAGCCGTCCCTGGTGGAGTAGATGTACACCTGCCCGCCCTGCGCCACGTAGATCTTGTGCAAACCTTCAACGTCAGCAATGCCCGTCAGGTCACCCAGGTAAGGTTCCAGCATGGTCACGGTGTTGCTGGAGGTGTTGTACATGGTCAGGCAACCGTAAGGCAGGCCCTTGGCATAGCGCTCGCCATTGTTGCATTTCGTCATGCCGATCCAGAGCGTGTTGTCGTCCGCCAGCAGCATGCGGCTCATCGCGCCCGGCTCGCCATCGCTTATGCCTGTCGAGTTGAGGACCGTGTTGTTGATCAGATTCAACGCCGTCAGGTTACCCGTAAACAGGCCGTCCGCTTGAAGCTGTTGGCCAACCACGTACAATGTGGAATTCACAACCAGAGCGTTGCTTGCACCGCCGGGAATGGGAACGGTAGTGACTGCACCAGTGGCGGGCAGTTTACCCGACGCGAGTCCCGGGGAAAAAATCAGCGGACCCACCGGCAACACAGACACTGAAGAAGCCGAGCCGCCGCACTCCTGCCCGCAGTTCAGCACGTAGGCCGTACCCCCGTCGGCAGAAAAAACCGCCTTGACGGGCCGGTCAAAGACAAGGGGCGTGCCATAGTAGTTCCCTGTTGCGTCCACATTATCCGGGCTCTGAACCTGGAACAGGCACCACAGTGGTCCGTTCTGCGGCTCGCAGTCCATTGCGGCCTTGGGCCACGTGCTCGCTCCGCCGGAGTAGGCGATCGTCTGCGCGGCCGTAAGCTCGCGCGCGTAGTAGATGTAATCGGAGTTCTGAACAAAAGCCAGCGCTACCGATCCGCCCGGGTTCACGCTTACGCGGTACACGTCCGGCAGGCTCAGGGTAACCCCTCCATGGGTGCCCGTCCGGTCAATCGCCGTGAACACATGGGCTAACTGATTGGCAGCGAATGCATATTGCTGGTTGCGCGTAATAAACACGCTCGATGAGGTGCCACTCAACCCGCCGACAGTGCCGCTTGTAGCTTCCTTTGCATAGTTCACCAGGGTCAGGCTGCCGTCGCCGGATCCATAAACCGCACCCAGTTGCTCCTCGGGCATGTTTTGGATCGTTGAGGGAAGCGCGCCAGAGTAGCCGGAGATGCTGTAGCCGGGAACCTTGAAGTCGTAGCTGTAACGGATATCGTAGTAGGCGTCCACGAACTCCATCGCGCCCTTGCTAAATGCGCTGGGGTTCTGGACAGCGATGAGAACGCGATTCAGCATCCTGCTGGGTGGCAGAACGCGGCCCGCAAAGTACGTCGTTGTACCACAGCCTGCCAGCGCGACCGCAACCACCAGGGCTCCGGCGGCGCTCAACCAAAGACTTCTCTTCTTCAAAATCCTTACCTCGACGGAAAGCGCGGAGTATGCCGCAGCGTGAACAAATGGATGGCGATTGCCGCTTCCCCGGGATGATTCTGCCACCCCGCCCGGAACCGGTTCCTGCGCTCCTTGTGACTCCCGAAGTATAACAAAGCAACCCACCCCGCTGGCACGGCTGGCTCCCGTGCCGTAGCATGGCAAGAGAATGCCGAAGTTCGCCGACATCTTCGCCTCCCGACCCGTGCTCGCCGACGGTGCCATGGGCACTGTGCTCTACGCCCGCGGCATCTTCATTAACCGCTGCTATGACGAGCTGAACATCTCCGATCCCAACCTGATCCTCTCCGTGCACGAGGAATATCTGCAGGCAGGCGCGGAGATTCTTGAGTCCAATACCTTTGGCGCCAACCGCTTCCGCCTGGCGCGGCACGGGCTGGGTGGCAAGGTGGCTGAAATCAACGCCGCCGGTGTGCGCATTGCCCGCGAGGCCGTTGCTCATCTCAAGGAAAAACAGGCTGGCGAAGCCTGGGTAGCGGGTGCCGTGGGTCCGCTTGGCGTTCGCCTGGAGCCGCTGGGAAAGACAAGCCTGCAAGAGGCACGGGCAGCCTTCGCCGAGCAGATGCGCGCCCTCGCCGAGGCAGGCGCCGACATGATCTTTATTGAGACCATGCCCGCGCTCAATGAGGCCCACGAGGCACTGCAGGCTGCGCGCGAGGCCGCGCCCAACCTGCCCGTGCTCGTCATGGTGACCGTGGACGACGAAAGCAACTGCCTCGACGGCTCCTCTCCGCAGCAGGCCGCTGCGCTGCTTACCGAGTGGGGCGCGGACGCCATCGGCGTCAACTGCTCCACTGGCCCATCCACCGTACTCACCGCCCTTGAGGCCATGCGCCCGGCCACCACGCTGCCGCTCGCGGCCATGCCCAATGCCGGAATGCCCCGCGCCGTTGAAGGACGCAACATCTACCTCTGCTCGCCGGAGTACATGGCCAGCTTTGCCCGCAAGGCCATCACCGCCGGTGCGCAAATCGCCGGTGGATGCTGCGGCACCACGCCCAACCACATTCGCGCCATGCGCTCAGCCATGCGGGCCATTGACGCACAGGCCCGCGTGACCCAAGGCGGCACAACCGCGGCCATGTCCACTGAGATGCCGCCCGCGCCGCTCGGCCAGCGTTCCCACATCGGCTCCCTCATCCAACAGGGCAAGTTCATCACGCTCGTTGAAATCGTGCCCCCGCGCGGCATCGACTGCTCAAAGGAGATTGAAGGCGCTCGCCTGCTCGCAAGCCTCGGCGTTCACGCCATCAACGTGCCCGACTCGCCCCGCGCCTCCGCCCGCATGAGCGCGCAGAGCCTCTGCATCCAGATTCAGCAGCACACCGGCATCGAGACGGTCTTGCACTACACCTGCCGCGACCGCAACATCCTCAGCATCCAGTCGGACCTGCTCGGCGCCTCGTCCATCGGCCTGCACAACATCCTCTGCGTCACCGGAGATCCACCCAAGCTCGGCAACTACACTGACGCAACCGCAGTCTTTGACGTGGACTCCATCGGCCTCGTCAATCTTGTGCGCCGCCTCAACCACGGCCTCGATATCGGCGCCAACTCCATCGGCGCTTCCACAAACTTCACCATCGGCGTCGCCGCCAATCCCGGCGTGGCCGATATCGAGAACGAGTTGCGCCGCTTCGCCTATAAAGTCGAGGCGGGCGCGGAGTACGCCATCACCCAGCCAGTCTTCGACCTGCGCCTGCTGGAAAACTTTCTCAAGCGCATCGAGGGTTTCCGCATCCCGGTCATCGCCGGCATCTGGCCCCTCACCAGCCTCCGCAATGCCGAATTCATGAAGAACGACCTGCGTGTCTCCATGCCTGAAGAAATCATGCTGCGCATGGCCCAGGCCGACACCCCCGACGCCGCGCGCCACGAAGGCGTACGCATCGCTCAGGAAATGCTTGCAGCCGTTCGCCCCTATGTGCAGGGCGTCCAGGTCAGTGCCCCCTTCGGCCGCTACGCAACTGCCGCCGAGGTCCTCGCCAGCGTGCTGCCCAATGCCCCCGCCGTCACGGAGTAAGCATCATGTCCACCTTTGAACACTCGCTCAAAAAACTCGAAACCATCGTCGACCAGTTGGAAAAAGGCGACCTCACTCTCGAAGAGTCACTCAAGCTCTTCGAGGAAGGCATCGGCCTCTCCGCAGCCTGTAAAAAAGAGCTGGAAGCCGCCGAAGGCAAGGTGCAGATGCTCATCAAGCAGCGCGATGGCTCTCTCAAAACCGAGCCTTTCCCTCCGGAGAAATAGCCCGCAGACGCAACAGCGCCGGGCGCCGCAGGCTCGTCCCGCCTGCCGGCATTTCCCGGCGCCGTTGTTCCTGCTTTCTTATCCCAGCATCTGCGGCTTGTGCGCTGTTCCGTCAAAGTGGTTGGTTGTCTTGTATAACTCGAACTTCCCTTCCTTCGCCGCCGCCCCTGTGCGCTCCAGCAGGCTCGCCACCTCGGCCTCCGACATCGGTTTGAACGTCCGCACCGCCTCCAGCGCCTGGTCGAGAACCGCCTGATGATCGATCCCCGTAATCTGCGTCGCAATCGGCAGATTCAGGCAATAGTGCAGGCACTCGATCGGCTTCACCGTCTTGCTGTCCAGAATGTAGTGGTCGCCAAATGCCTTCATGCCCAGCGGAGCAATCCCCTCGCGTACCAGCACGGGCAGCACATCGCGGCTGAAGCTGCGGAAATGTGCATCCATTACGTTCAGCGGCATCTGCACCGCGTCAAAGTGGAACCGCCTCGTGCGCGCCTCGTCCAGCATGCGCAGATGCACATACGGGTCCTTGTGCCCCGTGAAGCCGATGTAGCGCACCTTGCCCGCCTTCTTCGCTTCCAGCATCGCTTCCATCGCGCCGCCCTCGGCAAAAATGCGGTCCGGATCCTCCAGCCGAATCACCTCATGGAACTGCATCAGGTCCACATGATCCGTTTGCAGGCGCTGCAGACAATCATTGATCTGCTGCGCTGCGGCTTCTTTCGTGCGGCCATTGATCTTCGTCATCAGGAAAACCTTGTTGCGATACCCGCCCTCCAGCGCCTTGCCCATGCGCACTTCGCTCACACCGTCGTTGTAATCCCAGCAGTTGTCCATGAACGTGATGCCCCGGTCAATCGCCTGCCGCATCAGCTGAATCGACTCCTGCTCCCCAAGCGACGATTTGCCCATGTGGTACCCGCCCAGCCCGATGGCGGAGATGCGTTCCCCCGTGCGTCCCAGCGGACGATAGAGCATGCCTTCCGACTCAGGCATCTTCCCTTCCGCATGCAGAACTGTCGTCAACAGGTGATCCGTGGCCGCCGCGCCCGCTGCCGTAGTCGCCGTCTTCAAGAAATCACGCCGATCCATACCTTCCTCCTGAACGTCCTCTGCAAATCCCCATCAAAGTCCACTGCGGAAGACCCGTGAAAGCATTCCGCGCATTCATGGCTCAGCCTTGGACGCACTCCAGCCGTTCGCGCAGCCAGATCTGCATCTCCGCTGAAACCCGCTCCATCGCTGCCAGATGAAACACCGGCTTCGCACCCTCTAAGACACTGTCCACGTCGCCCCGCGCCACCATCGCATCGGCGCGTTCCACAACCCCGCGAAACGAAGCCTTGGGCGCAGTCTCCGTATCGGCAAGGACCGCCAGGCACACATCTGCCCGTACCTGCTCCGCAATTCGATTCGATTCGTAGATCACGTGCGCTCCCGGCCCAAGCATGCCTTCAAGCTCTCGAGTCCGCAGCGCTAGATCCTCGTCAGCCGCAGTCATCAGCAGCGCCCGCCGCGCACCCCACGCCAGATATCGCGCCGTATCCGTCCCCTTGCCAGGCTCGCGCTCTTCCCAGACAGGCTCACGCTTGTCATGTGCGTGGCTTGAAATCTTCACCGCAGTCCAGGCATATTCAGGCAGCGCCGCAATCAGCCCGCACACCAGCGCGGTCTTGCCCGCGCTCCGCCCGCTGCCGCCTACCACGACGACTGCCATCGCCGCTATTCCCCGTCCTGCACCTTGTCTTGCGTCTCGGGATGAGTCTTGCCCGGTCTCCTCGCCAGCCGCGCCAGCGTCGCCTGCTCACGCAGCACCTGCTTCAGCGGGCGCGCCGGAGTACCCCACAGCACCGTGCCCGGCTTCAACCCCTCATTGGTAACCGTCTTGCCACTCAGCACGCCTGCCTGCCCGCCCAGAATCACGCCCGGCCCAATATGCACATGGTCGCCAATGCCCACCTGGCCGGCAATCACCGCGCCCTTGCCCACGCTGCTTGACCCGGAAATACCCGTCAGTGCCACCAGAATCACGTCCTCGCCGATGTCGCAGTTGTGGCCCACGTGCACAAGGTTGTCAATCTTGGTTCCCCTGCGAATTCTCGTTTCTTTCAGCGCCCCGCGATCGACGGTCGAGTTGGCCCCGATCTCCACATCGTCTTCAATCAGCAGCGTTCCCTGCTGCGGAAACTGTGTGTATGCCCCCGTCTTGTTGTCCCGAACGTACCCAAACCCGTCCGCGCCGAGCACCGCCCCGGCGTGAACAACCACCCGATCCCTCAGCGTCGTCCCCGGATAGAGCACGGCACGCGGATGGATGTGGCAATCCGCCCCAACCTGCACGTCTTCCCCAATCACGGCTCCCGCATCGATGCGCGTGCCTGCACCAATGCGCGCATGCGATCCGATCACCGCACCCGCGCCCACCACCACGCCCAGACCGAGAATGGCATCGTTCGGCACCACCGCCGCGTGGTGAACGCCCCCGGTCAGCGACTCCTTCGCAAGCAGCTTGGCCGCACGGGCAAACCACAGCCGCGGCTGCTCGTGTTCCACAATGCACTTGCCCTGCGGATATACGTTTGCTGCATCCGCCTGCAGCACCACAACCCCGGCATTGCTTGCCAGGACTGCAAGTGCCGCACCAGCCGTGTCGGCAAAAGCCAGATCGAAAGGGCTGGCCTTGTCGCAGGACTTCACCCCGTCCACCACCCACTCCGGATCTCCCTGCGCCAGCTTGCCGCCCAGCTTTTCTATCAGTTCTCCCAGCGTCATCCCTTCTCCTCAGTAGAGCCCCGGCTCCCCCGCCGGCCGCGTCTTCCAGCGTCGATGAATCCAAAGCCACTGGTCAGGATAGCGTCGAATCCACGTCTCCAGCACGTCATTGCACTGTTGCGTCGCCGCCGCAATATCCGCCTCCGCATCGCCGGTTCGCGCAAACTTCAGTTCCGGGCCAAAGTGCAGCACATACCGGCCTTCGCCCGGCTCCCACAACATGAAACCCGGCAGCACCGCGGCGCCCGTTTTCAGCGCCACGCGCGCCAGTCCCGATCCCGTGCACGCCTTGCGCCCGAAGAAGTCCACAAACACTCCCTGCGGCGGAGTCATGTTCGTGTCCATCAGAATGCCCACCGTATCGCCCGCATGCATCGCCTTCAGAAGCCCCCGCGCAAAATCGTCCTTATGGAGCACGCGGTTGCCATGCATGCAGCGGATGCCGTTCACATACTCGTCGAGCCTGCGGTTATCGAGCCGCCGGATCACCATGCCCATCGGGTTGCCCATCAGCGAGTGATAAAAGCTCGACAGCTCCCACGCGCCCAGGTGCCCCGTCAGCACCAGCACACCCTTGCCGCGGCTCCGTGCCTGCACGTAATTCTCAAGACCTTCCGTGCGTATCCAGCGCACGGTGTTCTCACGCGTATAGCCGGGCATGCGGCAGAACTCCACCAGTTGCCAACCCAGATGCCGATACACGCCGCGCAGAATGCGCTTGCGCTCGGCCGGCGGCAGCTCCGGCAGCGCCAGCTCCAGGTTGCGCATGCCCACGCGGCGCAGGCGGCTGATCCCGCGATAGACGGCCCAGGCCAGCCCCCCGGCCAGCAAACGCGCCAATCCCAACGGCATGCGCCCCAAACTGCGCGCCACCGCCACTACCAGCCAATACTCAATCTTTTCCCGCATCGTAGATGGCAAAGATCAAGTGTATGGCATAGCCGGGACTGCCGTGCCGCACCATCTGCCCTTAGACCGCCGGATACACAAAGGGCGGCCCGCTGAAAGGCCGCCCGTGTGACACACAATGGAAAATATCTGTTGGCTATTTCTGCTTTTTGGCATCCACAAAGTAGGTGGCCACGCTCTTCACAAACGGGACCGCGCCCCCGGGAACCGGCACATTCCCCTTCAGGATGGACTCGAAGGTGTGCGACGCACCGAAGTATGTCTGCGTGTCCTCCATGTTCTGGCTCACGCTGGTCCCGTCCAGATCGATTCCGGCAAAGATCCCCTTGTTGCGTGAATAGCTCAGCAGTTCCGCGTTCATCTTCCAGTCAGTGGAAGCCTGCCCCGAGCGGCCCACCGGGCCTGCCGCCGCCGACGCATCGCCGCCAATCTTGAACTTGCTCTTCAGCAGGTCCTGAAAGCCCTTGTCGTTCACCGCCACCAGCACCAGGTCAGTCGACTGGCCGCCAATCTGGAAGCCGAAAGAACCGCCCGCCATGCGGATGAACACCGGCGCGCTCCAGCCATGGCCGGTACGGCAGGTGACCACTCCCTGACCGTATTGCGCGCCAAAGATAAACGCACCCTTCAGCATGCCCGGCACAACCGCCACGCACGTCGCCGATTGAAGAATGTCCATCGGGATGCTGCGATCCTGGGCCGCCATGATCTGTTCAAGAACAGTCCTGGCCGAATCAATTCGAGCCTGCAAGTCCTGCTTCGATGAGGCTGCGAACGCTGAACACGTGAGAATGAAACACAGGGAAATCGTAGCAACAGCTTTTTTCATTCGTAATTCCTTTCAAGTCCGCGCCTTTGTCGGCGGTTTTTTTGAGCTGCTCAACACAAAAGACGGCATCGGGCTGGCAAGGTAACTACCAGGGAATGCGCGACCTCTCGCGTCCCTCTGCGCCTTGTCTCAATGCTGCCACACAAGATTCCCATGGAGCAAAACACTGCGCAGCCTTCGGCAACCCTGCCCACTTTGCAAAATAAAACTCCTGCAATCAAGGATTTGCCATAGCAAAGCGCCTGATGCAGTAATGATCTTCCCGTCTTTCTGGTTTTGATGCGTAGATTGATGCGGAGGTGGGCTGGAATACAACGAAAACAGTCCTGGGTGCCTAGCGGCGCACACAAAAAAGAGGGGTTGCCGGGCTTCATGATTCGCATGCTGCCCGGGAACCCCTTCCCCAGATCTGCGTTGTTTCTTGATTGCAGTGTCACGGTAAACACCTTCCGCTACAAGAGTACGAAAGGAGTAAGACTTTAAGTTGTACTTCAATGCCCCTCAGCCAGGCCTGGCGTGCGCGGAGCTCTATCGCCGTTCATGTGCTAAAGCAGCCGCCCCGCCCTTCGACATCAGCGAGCCATTCAGCGCCCGCAGAGACAGCTCTATCCTGTTCTCTGCGCCGGTCTTGCGCATCAGCTTGCCCACATGCGCCTTCACCGTGCGCTCCTCAATCCCCAGTTCAGAGGCAATCTCCTTGTTCGACCGCGCCTCCAGGATAAGATCCAGAACCTGGCGCTCGCGGAAGGTCAGATACGGGGCCGTTTTGCTCGCAGTGCCGTCTTGATTCGCAAGCAGCCGGTCAATCAGCGCGGACAGCAGCCGTCGCGGAGCCCAGATCGAGCCTGAAACAACCACCTCGATCGCCTCGCGCACCACCCGCGGCGCCGCCGTCAGGTCCAGAAACGCCCGCGCGCCGGCGATGATCGCATCCATGACAAGCTGCTCGTTGCCCTCCGGGCCAATCACGATCAGCCGAATCGTGGGCCGCGTCCGTCGAATCTCCTTCAGAGACTCGAGCCGTCCGGATGACGAATTCAAGTCAACAACCAGAAACTCGATGGACGGGTCGGCCATCAGGCTTTCAAGTGTGCCCGTTACGGGAAGCAGTGGCACCTGCCCCGGCTCAGGCTGGCGCTCAAAGATGCTGTTGAGACCCTCCATGCGCAACGGTTCACCGGCAATCAAGCCAATCCGGATAGGATTTGGCGTATCAGTAGAAGGCATGTGGACTCCCTGCTTGAGACGAAAGTGATTCATCCGCCAGGCTTGCTGTGCCCTTCGCGCGGCTGGGGAGGCCCCACGAGACACACATCCGAAGAATCACTCGACAAGGCATCTTGCTTCAAAACTAGAGTTTCGGTAGAACAATTCCCTGCTGCTTCTGATACTTCCCCTTGCGATCAGCGTAGCTCGTTTCGCACGGCTCGTTCGAGCGGAAGAACAGAATCTGGCAGAGTCCTTCATTGGCATACACTCGGGCCGGTAAAGGCGTGGTGTTTGAGATTTCAAGCGTCACAAATCCCTCCCACTCCGGCTCGAAAGGCGTCACGTTCACAATAATTCCACAGCGCGCGTAGGTCGATTTCCCAACGCAAATCGTCAACACGTCCCTCGGAATACGAAAATACTCCACCGAACGCGCCAGCGCGAATGAATTGGGCGGAATAATCACCGAATCGGCCTGCACCGACACAAAGGACCGCTCATCAAATGCCTTCGGGTCGATAATCGCGCTATTGACATTGGTAAAAATCTTGAATTCGTCAGAGACCCGCAGATCGTAGCCATACGAAGATAGCCCGTACGAAATGACGCCCTCGCGCACCTGTTTTTCGCTGAACGGCTCAATCATCTGGTGTGTCAGCGCTTGTTCCCTGATCCAACGGTCACTCTGAATTGACATGCCTCTCCTGTTCCGGACGACAGTCTGCACCCGGAAAAAACCAGCTGGCTCCAATGGCCGCTTGAAGGATTCATCTTACGAAACGCGCCTGCAGATGACAACCGTGCATCTCCCAGCCCGTCCAACCTGCCCACCTGGCGCCGCAGCTTCCTTTGCGCAACAGAACGTTTCATCCCAACACAGCCCGATATTCCACAATCCCCGCAAATTCTGTACCATCAATGCGTAGACCGTGGTACAGTCAAATCCAGTTGCGTCAGCGAGGTAACGGCATTGATTAAGCAGGACATTGTTCATCATGTCATCGAGCGCACAGGTCTGCCGCGCACCAAGGCCGAAGCTGCGGTGGACACGGTTTTCGAAGGCCTCAAACAGGCCCTGACCGCAGGCGAGCGCATTGAGTTGCGCGGCTTCGGCGTCTTCAGCGTCCGCGCCCGCAAAACTGGCATCGGCCGCAACCCCCGCACCGGCACTGAGGTCAGCATTACACCCGGAAAAGCCGTGCGCTTCAAACCCGGCAAAGAGCTGCACGCCCTCGACGCAGGCGGCCCTCCCGGCAAATAGCGCCGTCGCTCCATCCCCGGGCTCGATTCCGGGGCAAAGCCCGTCCCTTGCACTTTCCCCTTTGAGCAGGACTGGCTGCTAGAACGTTGCGTTGGAGGTCGATCCTTGCGCGTTCACCGCAAGCACAGTCGCGCCGCGGGTCCGCCCCACCTCGTTCCCTGCCTCCTCCTGCTGCTCTCAGCGCTCCCCGCAAGCGCCTGAAGCGGCTGTCCCCGTCGACACAGCCGCTTCATCCCTTCGCTTCTACTGTCTTTTCCAATGCGCGCGAGGCCTGGCCACCGCATACATCTCCGCGCCGATCTGGTCAAAAAGGCCCATGCGATCCTTGTCCACAACATACAAATCAAAATGCGTGCGATCCGGAATGTATGTGAAGTGCGGATCGCCGCCCAGCTGCTTCAGCACTGCCTCGAACCTGTGCGCCGGGCCATCCAGATAAAACGTGTCTGCCGTCCCCACAATCAGGTGAATACGGCCCTTCAGCAGCGCGCCACGCTCAGCCCAGTGCGCTTCCACAAGATGCGCAAGGTCGTAGTGATCGTGCCAGTACGCAATCACCTTCGGATTCACCGCGCCCGACTTGTGGTCAAACATCGGCTCAGGCGCGCCATCTTTCCCCTTCGGAGAAAACACCCAGTCAAAGGAAGAAACCTGTCCTCCAAAGTGGCCCTCCACGTCTTCCAGGCGCGTAAGCTGCTCAAACGTCGCAATCACTTTGCCCTTGTCGCGGAAGATGGGCGTGGCAGTCCCGTCAGCGCGGCGATACACGTTGGCGTTCGCTGCATAAAGATCAGTCCCGGTAAAGTCGTGAAAATCACTCGGGTCCGGCGAAGTGGACCACGTGCCGCCAAACACGTTCGGATAGTTCACCTCGAGTTGCAGCGTCGCCCACCCGCCGCTGGAGTGCCCGTTCAGCAACCGTCCCGTAGCCCGCGCGTCCATGCGGTACTTCTTCTCAAGCTGCGGAATAAACTCCGTGGTCAGCGCCGCTCCCCACGGCCCGTCGTTCACTGAGTCGGCAAACTCGTGCGTCCCTTCCGGCAGCGACTCATCCAGCATCACCCAGATCATGGGAGGCATCTTGCCTTCATCCATGCGGGCACGAATCGCCAGGCCCGTCATCAGCGCACCGTCAATCCCGCCCCCGAACCCATGCGTCCAGTAGGCCGTCGGATATTTCGCTTTGCCGTGCCCATCGTATCCCGGCGGCAGAATCACCCACGCCGCAATGCTCACGGGATGCCCCCAGAACCGGCTCATCACCGGGCTTTCAAACGTCTCAAGCTGCGCCACGTCGGGCTTTGCCTTTGCTTGCGCCGCTGCCATCATCGACGCCCGTTGTGCATTCGCCTCCGCGTGATGGTCGAGCGTCAGCACAGGTTCCGCACCGCTGCCCGGCGTCCATCCCGGCAGTGCGACCACAGGGCTCACCCAATCCCGCTCGTTGCGGCCGCTGTATGTATACGTATGGTCCACGTCGAGCACGGCCTGCGCCTCATACGTCCCTGCCGGCAGAGCAGAAAACGGCTTCGGATAAGCCGCCTCATCGGCATCGAACTCGATCGTCGTGCCGGGCATAAGGTCATGCACTTCGCGGGCCGCCACCCATGTATCCGTGGGACGAAACTCGCTGTTCTCCACTTCCCTGTCGCCCGCTCCCGGCTTCACAAAAATCAGCAGCCGCCCGCTGATCGGCGCTCCAACTGAAGCCCCCGCCTGCACGCGAAAGAACACGTGAACCGGCGTCGCCTGCCCATGCAACGGAACCGATCCACACGCAAGTGAAAATAAACCCGCCGCAACCAGCGCCACGCGCACAGAACTCCTCAACGCTCCAACTCTCATTCCATGTCCTCCCTGGGAAATATCAGACAACGCGACCAACCAATGAAGTCTATCCGCCCAAACTCTGCTGACGCCGCCAGCTCCGCCGCCTCGCTACATCAGCCGCTGCGCATCCACATCCACCACCAGATTTCTCCGCGGCACTCCGGCCTTGTCCGCATGCGCCAGTGCTCCGCGTAACGCCGCATTCAGCGCCTTCCGCGATGCCGCCTTCAAAATCAGGTGAAAGCGATACACGCCCTTGATCCGCGCAATCGGCGCAGTGCACGGCCCCAGCACGCGCACGCCCTCCGGAGCAGCCTTCTGGAACCACTTCCCCAACTCCGCCGACCACCCCGCTGCTTCCTCCAGCTTGTCGGACTGCACCAGCACATTCGCCAGCACGCCAAACGGCGGATAGTGCATCCACCGCCGGTACTTCAGCTCGCGCTCCACAAAGCTCGCGTAGTCATGCTTGCTGGCCGCCACAATTGCATAGTGGTCGGGATAGTACGTCTGCACCACCACGCGCCCTGGCAGCTCGCCGCGCCCCGCTCGTCCTGAAACCTGCGTCATCAGTTGAAACACCCGCTCCGCCGCGCGAAAATCCGGCATCGACAGCGCATGGTCGCAACCCACCACGCCCACCAGCGTCACGCCGTGAATATCATGCCCTTTCGCAATCATCTGCGTACCCACCAGAAGATTGATCTCCCCCGAGTGCAGCCGTGCCAGCAGACGCTCCAGATCGTAGCGTCCCCTCACCGTATCGCGGTCCATCCGCCCGATCCGCGCTCCCGGAAAAATCTCCGCCAACCGCTCCTCGCCCTGCTGCGACCCCGCGCCAAGATAGTAGAGATGCTCGCTATCGCACTTCGGGCACCGCGCCGGCACGCTCCGCTTGTAGCCGCAATAGTGGCATTCCAGCCGCTGCCCCGCGCGCGCAATCTCCGCCGCATCCGCGGGCGGCTTGTGGTGCGTCAGCGCAATCGCGCAGTTCTCGCACTCCAGCTTCGCCCCGCACGCCCGGCAAATCACGGCGAACGAGTAGCCCCGCCGGTTCAGCAGAATAATCGCCTGCTCGCCGCGCTCCAGCGCCGCTCGCGTCTCGTTCACCAGCGCGCGCGAAAAGAGCTGCTCCCGCCCCGTCTCCTGGAACTCGCGCCGCATGTCCACCAGTTCGACCTCAGGCAGCGGCCGGTTCTTCACGCGGTCCTGCATCGCGATGCGCGTGTACTTCCCCTGCGCCGAGTTCTGCCAGCTCTCCAGCGACGGAGTCGCCGACCCCAGCACCACCACGGCATCCGCCAGCTTCGCGCGCATCACCGCCACATCGCGTGCGTTGTAGCGCGGCGTCTCCTCCTGCTTGTAGCTCTGGTCGTGTTCCTCGTCCACCAGAATCAAACCCAGCTTCGGCACCGGCGCAAAAATCGCCGAGCGCGTCCCCACCACAATCGGCGCATCACCACGATGAATCCGCCGCCACTGCTCGCTGCGCTCCTCCGGCGTCAGCGCGGAGTGCAACAGCGCCACCCGCTCGCCAAACGCCGCATCCAGCAGCCCCGCCATCTGCGGCGTCAGCCCAATCTCCGGCACCAGCAGAACCGACGCCAATCCCCGGTCCAGCGCCCGCTGCATCGCCGCCAGATACACCGCCGTCTTTCCCGACCCCGTTACGCCGTGCAGCAAAAACGGCTTGAATCTCCCCAGCGCCGACGCAATCGAAGCCAGCGCCTCCATTTGCACTGCGTTCAAACTCAGCGGCTCCGCCGAAGCCTCAAGGCCTCCCAGCCGAAACGCCGCCGCGCGCTCCTCAATCCGCACCAGCCCCCGCCGCACCAGAGTCTGCAGCGTCGATGACGGCAATTCCTTCTTCCGCAACTCCGCCAGCGGCAACTCCCCGCCGCATGCCGCCAGCTCTGCCAGAATCGCCTGCTGCTTCTCTGTCAGCGAGGGCAGCCGCGCCTCGGGAATCAGCACCGCAAAGCGCTCCGTGCGCCGCGCGTCCCGCTCCACCGCAGACGTCTCGCGCGCAATCCACTTCCTGCGCAGCATCCCCGCCAGCACCTGCAGCGTCGCCCCCGTCGCCGTGCGCAGCGTGGACACCTTCACCGCCTCGCCATCGGCCAGCCGCTCCAACACCCGCCGCTCCAGGTCCTGCTTCTCGGCTGAAAGTTTCCCGCGTGCCCCATCCTTCTCGCCGGGTGCCCCATCCATCTCGCGCCGTATGCGAGATGGGTGGGAACGTTCACTCATCCCCTCCACGCTCCGCGCCAGCACATCCCGTCCCAGATCGCTGATGCGGTAACACACCGTCCGCCGCACCTCCGCCATCAGCGGCAGCATCCCTCGCAGCACCTCACCCAGCGGAGCCAGATAGTACCCCGCAATCCACTCCGCCAGCTTCAGCAGGTGTTCGCTCAGCAGCGGCTCCTCATCCAGTACCGCCTCAATCGCGCGCGCCTCAAAATCCGCCGGAGCCGTCGCCGTCACCGCTGTCACCACGCCAATCAGTTTCTCGTTGCGAAACGGAGCAATAATCCTCGCGCCCCGCGCAGGCGGCTGCTCCTCCCGCGCCGCATAGGTAAACGTGCGGTCCAGCGGCACAGGCAGCGCGACTTCGCAGTAGACAGGCATGGGCGGCAACCTCAGTGTAGGCGATTGCCGCGCCCTCGCTGCTCCGCCTGCGCAAACCTGCCGCCGCGCTTTACAATTCTGTTCTGATGAAAAAGCTCAGCACCAGGACCGTCGCCAGCAAGCCCGCCAAGGCCTCCACCCAGTCCCCCATTACCCTCGCCATTGACATCGGCGGCTCCGGCCTCAAGGCCATGCTCCTTGACCCCGCTGGAAACCCCTGCAGCGAGCGCCAGCGCCTCGCCACGCCCAAAATCCCCACGCCCGCCGCCGTCCTCAAAAAGCTCGACGCCCTGCGCAAAATGCTCGGCAAATTTGACCGCGTCTCGGTTGGCTTTCCCGGCGTTATCAAGCACGGCAAAACCTACGGCGCCTTCAATCTCCATCCCCGCTGGGCTGGCGGCTTCCCTCTCCAGTCCGAACTCGAAAGGCTCTGGCGCAAGCCCGTCCGCGTCTGCAACGACGCCGCCGTCCAGGGCTACGGAGCCATCAAGGGCGTCGGCGTCGAACTCACCCTCACCCTCGGCACCGGACTCGGCGGCGCGCTTTTCTCTGACGGCCACCTCTGCCCCGGTCTCGAGATCGGCCACCACCCCTGGCGCGCCAAGGGTATGACCTATGAGGACTACCTCGGCCGCCGCGGCATCGACCGCTTCGGCAAAAAGCACTGGAACAAGCTCCTCAAGGAAGCCATCGATCAAACCGAAAAGCTCTTCAACTGGGACCACCTCTACATCGGCGGCGGCAACACCAAAAAAATCGAGTTCGCCCCAGGCCCCAACGTCACCATCATCTCCAACGAAACCGGCCTCCTCGGCGGCGTCAAGCTCTGGAAGGACCCCAGCTAACCCCCGGAGCCCTCAATGACCCAGCAGGACGGCAGCGGGATTGATTATTTCCTGGCGCGCTACTACACCTCGGGTCTGTGCCGGTTTACGACGCCGGACTGGAGCGCTCAGATTGTTCCGGTTCCCTACGCGAATATGGGCGATCCGCAGAGCCTGAACCTCTATGCCTATGTCGGTAACGACCCAAACGATGGGCAAGA
>JAJXZL010000018.1 GCA_021780075.1 Acidobacteriota bacterium | reverse complement strand
CTGCGATACACTTAATACTTGCCGTCAAGGCGCAGATTTTCAAGAGGAAACAGGAGCGCATTTCAATGCCCAAGCGCACATTTCAACCCAATCGCCGCAGCCGCGTGAAGACACACGGCTTCCGCGCGCGCATGAAGACCAAGAGCGGCGCTGCCGTGCTGAGCCGCCGTCGCGCCATTGGCCGCAAGCGTGTGGCTGTGAGCGCCGGATACCGCGACTAACCCATTCCCGCCGTTTTGTTTTAGCCGGAATGGGAAATATCTTTCACCGTTCCGGCTCAGACGCCTTCCGGCAAAGTCATGAACACCCCTCTCAACGCTGAACAGCGACAGGCTGCGCCCGATTCCGCGGCGCATCGCCAGTCTCTGTCCGGTGTTCGACTGCGCAGGCATGCAGACTATCAACGCGCCTATGCGGCCAGCCGCAAGCGGCAATCCGCGTCCATGAGCTGGTTTCTTGCGCCGCAGGCAGAGCCCGGCGGGCCGCGCGTAGGGCTCACCGCCGGCAAAGTGCTGGGCAAGGCGCATGAGCGGAATCGCATCAAGCGCCGCATGCGCGAGATACTGCGGCGCCATCTGGATGCGCTGCCCAAGGGCTGCGACCTGATTCTTCATCCGCGCCGCGCCGTCCTGACCGCGGAGTTTGCGAAACTCGACGCTGAAGTGGTGCGTATTCTTGGACAGGCAAACGCGCTGGCGGCACAGATGCTCCAGGCCCCGCCGGCGAAGCCGATCATATGACCCGCATTCTTCTGGCGCTGCTCGCCTTTTATCGCCGCTGGCTTTCTCCCGCGCTACATTCGCTGGGCGGGGGCGGCGGGTGCCGTTTTGTACCCACGTGCTCGGAGTATGCCGTCGTCGCCATTACTACGCACGGCCCCCTGCGCGGCGTGGGGCTTGCGGCGTGGCGGCTGTTGCGCTGCAATCCCTTCTGCCGCGGGGGACTCGATCCAGTCCCGCCGGCTTCCACGGCAAGCCATTTTCATCACAAACCATTACCATAGGAAGAGTGGCGCCCGGTGGCGCTCCGCTTTTCAACGACAGGACGTTTCCTTTGCCCGAAATTCACAATCCCAATCTTGAGCCGCGGGGTTCCGGCGGCGGTGGCAACAGCGGCGGTGATTTCCGCAGCCTGATGACTTTCACCTTTCTGGCGCTTGCGGTTCTGCTGGCCTTTCAGTACTTCAAGCCGAAGCAGGCCCCGCCCGCGCCTGAAGCGCAGACGCAGCAGTCACAGCAGGCGACAGAGCCGGCCCCCGGCGGCCAGCCTGCGCCCACTGCAGCGGTCGCGCAAACCCCGGCAGGCCCTGCGGCTATCGGCGCCACGGCAGAGACCGAGACGACGGTTGAGAACGAGATGTACCGGATCGTCTTTACCAATCGCGGCGCGCAGGTGAAGCACTGGATCCTGAAGAAGTACTTCACCACCGATGGCAAGCCGCTGGACCTGGTGCAGCCGCAGCTTGCAGAGCGCTTTGGGCTGCCGCTCTCGCTGTTTACCTATGAGCCGGCACTGAATACGCAGTTGAATCAGGCGCTCTATCAGGCGTCGGCCACCGGGCAACTGCGGGCGCCGAGCACATTGTCGTTCCATTACGCGCAGGGCGGCCTGGAGGTGGTGAAGACTTTCAGCTTTGACGCGAGCTACGTGATCGGCGTTGAAACGCAAGTTCGGCGCAACGGCGCGCTGGTACGCGCCCTGGTTTCATGGCCAGCCGGCCTGGGGGACATGGAGGAGTTCCTTCCCTCTTCGCAGACGCGCAGCACGGTACCGACGCTCTCCCAGTTCGACTATTCCATCGACGGCAAGCATGAATCGGTCAAGGCGGCCAAGGTCAACGGCAATGCAACACTCGACCAGCCCTACGAGTACGCAGCAATCAGCGATCTCTATTTTGCGGCGGCCTTTCTGCCCGATGTGCCCGCGCGCACTACGCTTGTTACGCTTCACAACGCCGTCGATCTGCCCTCGAACCTGAGTGATCCGAGCAGCCAGAAGAAGCCCGAGCCGGTGCTGGGCATGGCCTTGGGCGACACCAGCGGCTACACGCGCCTGCGCTTGTACGCGGGCCCCAAGCAGATGGATGTGCTGAAGACCATCCGCGCGATGGGCGCTGACGGCAAGCCGAACGGTCCGTCGCTCGAATCGCTGATCCAGTTTGGCGACTGGCTCGGCATTATTGCCAAGCCGCTCTACCTGGCCCTGCGCTGGCTTCGCAACCTGCTTGGTGCGGGCGCGTACAACTGGGGCTGGGCCATCATCATCATTACCGTGTTCTTCAACCTGGTGCTGCTGCCGACCCGGTTCATGATGATGAAGTCCTCGCTGAAGATGATGCGCATTCAGCCCAAGGTGGAGGTTCTCAAGAAGAAATACGCTCATCTGAAGATGAACGATCCGAAGCGGAGCGAGATGAACGCCGAAATGATGACGCTCTACAAGGCCGAGGGCGTGAACATGTATGGCGGCTGCCTGCCACTGCTGCTGCAGATGCCGCTGTTCTTCGCGTATTTTCGCGTGCTGCAGAACGCGGTGGAACTGCGCCAGGCGCACTGGTTCTGGCTCACCGATCTTTCCGCGCCGGATCCGCTCCACCTGCTGCCGGTTCTCATCATCATCAGCATGTTTCTGTTGCAGGTGATTACGCCTTCGCCGGGCATGGACCCGACGCAGCGCCGCATGATGGCGATTGTGATGCCGATTATGATGGGCTTCTTCCTTTGGCACTACGCCTCAGGGCTGGCGCTCTACTGGATCACGGGCAACTTCATCAATCTTGCCCTCCAGTTCGGAATCAACCAGTCCAGCATGGGCAAGGAGATGCATGCCATCGCCGCCCGCCGCGCCGCCAAAAAAAGCGGCAGCGGTCCGCGCATGGTGGAAGGCCGCAAGTAAGGCGCTGCCCCTCACGAACAGACAGAGTCGGCTCCCATCATTTGGCCAGAAACAAGGCGAAAGGATGGGAGCCGATCTTTTTGGGGCATTACTCCAGGGCAGCGGCCAGCGCCTTGTCCACGGTGGGATGAGCGAAGCGGAAGCCCTCGACCAGCAGCCGCGAGGGAACAGCGCGGGTGCTGGCCAGCAACGCCTCATCTGCCATTTGCCCAAGAGCCAGCCGCAGAGCGAATGCAGGCGCCGGCAGGAAAGCCGGTCGCCGCAGTTGCCGGGCCAGTAGGCGGGTAAAGTCCGCATTGGTGACGGGGCTGGGTGCGGTCAGGTTCACGGGGCCGGCGAGTGAGGGTGTTTCCAGCACGAAGAGCAGCGCCCGCATCGCATCCTCCACGCTGATCCAGCTCATCCATTGCCGCCCGCTGCCGAGGCGTCCTCCCAATCCCAGGCGAAAGATGGGAAGCATGCGCGCCAGCGCTCCGGGGCCCGGGCCCAGCACCACGCCAAAGCGCAGATGCACGACGCGAATGCCCGCCTCCACGGCAGGCTGCGCCGCGGCTTCCCATTGCCGGCAGAGGTCTGCGAAAAAGCCCTTGCCGGGGAGCGAGGTCTCGTCCAGCAGTTCGTCACCGCGGTCGCCATAATAGCCGACAGCCGAAGCTACCAGCAGCGCCTGGGGCGGAGTGCGCAGGCCGGCGAGCAGCGTTGCCAGGGCACGGGTCGAGTCCACGCGGCTGGCCATCATCTCGCGCCGGTAGGCCGCGGTCCAGCGCTGCCCGGCCACGTTGGCGCCCGACAGATGAATCGCCGCTGCACAGCCTTCGAGCGCCCCGGGATCGGCCACCGCGCGCGTTGCCGCGGGGTTCCACGGAAGCTGGCCTTGCGCGGCAGTTTCACTCCGCACCAGTTGCAGGGTTGGAGTCCCGAGCGCCGCAAGAGCCCGCCGCAAGGATCCGCCCAGCATGCCCGATGCACCGCTCAAGACAACCCGGGATGGAATCTCAGTCATCTTCATATTCACAGGATGGATTTATCTTTCCTTTTGATGAATTCAAGACGGTTTGCCGACCTTACCTGATTTTAGTATCATGAGAACACATTTTGACCGGGACAACATGAGTCCGGCGCGCACCCTGGGAGGGAGCTGATGGCGGAATTGGCGGCGGTTCGCAGCGAAGAAACACAGAAATCACAGGTGGACACAGAAACCACCGAGAGATTCATTGCAGAGAAGCACATTGGCGAACGTATCAAGCGGCTGCGGCTCAAGAAGTCCATGGGGTTGGTGGAGTTGGGCAAACACACCGGGCTTTCGGCGAGCTTTCTTTCGCAACTTGAGACAGGCCGCGTTGTTCCGACGCTGCGCAACCTGGCGCGCATCGCCATGGTCTTCTCAAAAGATTTGTCGTACTTCTTCGAGGCGGAGCCGCAGGCCATGTTCCGCGTACACCGGCGCAAGGAGCGCGTGCGTTTGCCGCAAACCGGCGTGGATGAGCCCACGTACTTTTTCGAGAGCCTGGGCTACATGGTGCCGGACCGTCACATGGACCCCTACTTTGCCCAGTTCGTCCCGCTGGACAAGAACACGGAGCCGAAGGCGCACATGCATCCCGGCTACGAGTTCTTGTATGTGCTTGAAGGAGAACTGGACCTGCACCACGGCGATCACCACTGTACGCTGGAAACCGGCGATGCGGTCTACTTTGACGCCAGCACCCCGCACTCCTATGTCTGTACCGGGAAGAAGCCGGCGGACGCGCTGATTGTGACCATGCACCAGCCACCGCCAGCGCAGCCGGTTCCGATTCTGCGCTCCAGCGGGCCGCGCGCATTGCCGGGGAGCCCCGCCCCTGCCGCATCGGGCGCCCGGTAGCCGGCGCTCGTCTTCCGGGATAACGCAGAAGCCCAAAGCGGCCACGCGCGTTTGCGCATGGCTGGCAATTGTTTTGCCTGGCTCATTGCGGCCATTCCCGGTGGGGAATGGCTGGAGCCCGCCTTCTGTTCGTGAAGCGCCTGCCAATCACTTTCAGTGAATCTTTCCAGCCCGGAACCGGTACAAACCGGCTGCCCTGATGCTTTCGGGCCGGCATTGTGAGCCGCATCACCGACAAGCCCTCCATGTTCGGGCTTGAATGAATCAAGAAAAGTGAGATGCACCACAATTTAGCTCCCTCCCGTGGGCCTGTTTTTCCTGTCCTCATCTGCCTTGGCTGAACAACTCCCGACAGGAGGATGACGGCGATGAAGCGACTGGGCGCAATTCTGGTTCTCGGCGGCCTGCTTGGATTGATGTCGTGCAGCGTAGGCGAAAAGGGAGACAGCGGCAGCACAACCCCGGTTACACCGTCCGCTCCACCCGCGCAATCCGGGACCTACGTCGTTACGGCGTGGAGTGAACTGGGCATGCATTGCATTGATGGCAAGGACTACTCCGTCTTTGCTGTTTTGCCCCCGTATAACACGCTCCATGCCCAGGTTATTCAGCGCGGCGATCCGCCGACGATTGTCACGGGCGTCTCGGTCACCTACGAGGCAACCGCAGACACGACTGGATCGATCAACACCTCCAGCGCTCAAAAGACCAATTTCTGGACCTATGTGCGCACGCTGTTCCTGGCTAATGTGAGCCCGGACGTGGGCTTGACCGGTAACTCTGTACAAAGCACTACGCCGCACGCAATGACGTATAACAGTGCGCTGGGAGCGTGGGAAGCGACGGCGATTCCGACCATGCCGTATGACGACAAAGGGAATCGCAATCCCTATCCGATGGTGAAGGTTGTGGTGAAGGATGCGGCAGGCAATGTGCTTGCGACCAACACCGCGGTGCTAGCAGTGAGCGACGAGATGACCTGCTCCACCTGTCATGCTTCGGGAAGCAACGCGGCCGCGGAGCCGGCGTCTGGCTGGGAGAACAATGCAGACCCGGCAAAGGACGTGAAGCTGAACATCCTGAAGAAGCACGACGATCGCTGGAACATATCGTCTTATCTGCCTGAGTTGCAGACCAAGGGCTATACCTACCAGGCCAGTTTGTATCAGACGGCCAAGGCAGGAACGCCGATTCTTTGTGCGGCCTGCCATGCCAGCAATGCACTAAGCGAGTCTGGCGTTTCCGGTATTCATCCGCTGACCGCAGACATGCACACGCTGCATGCTTCGGCGATCAATCCATCTACAGGTACGAGCCTGGACAATGCGACTACGCCGTACGGATCGTGCTATCTATGCCATCCCGGACCGCAGACCAAATGCCAGCGCGGCGCGATGAACCAGACGGCCTGCTACGATTGCCACGGCAATCTCAGCAAGGTGGGTGCGGCTACGCGGCAGGGATGGCTCGACCTGCCTTCGTGCCAGATGTGCCACACGGGCGGAACGCGGTACGCGACGACCTTTGACACGACCGGCGCGTGGCGCACTACCACGGACACGACCTTTGCTACGAATCCGAACAAGCCCGCTGCCGGGAAGAGCCTCTTCCGATCCAGCGTGGGACACGGCGGCGTGTACTGCTCCGCATGTCACGGGTCACAGCATGCGGAGTACCCGAGCCTGCAGGCGAACGACAACGTCTACAGCACCAACCTGCAGGGGTATACCGGCAAGATTGTCGAATGTACGGTGTGCCATGCAAGCGCGCCATCGACGCAGAACGGCGGCCCGCACGGCATGCACAATATCGACCAGGGATGGATCAGCCAGCACCGTCAATACGCGAGCAACGGTGGCTATTCGCAGTGCGCCTATTGCCACGGCGCCACGTACAACGGCTCACCGCTCTCTGCTGTCGCAGCTGCGCGCACGTTCACGGTGGGTGACAGCGGGACAATGACCTTTACCGCTGGGCACCAGGTGAGCTGTTACGACTGCCACAACGGGCCGACGGGCGACTGAGGATTCTCTGACTCAGGTCCGATTTGATTCCGGGATGATCGTTGGAAAGGCCGGAGGTGCGGGCCGGCCGTTGCTTTCAATTGCGTGCAGCCACACGCGGACCTCTGCGAGCAAGGGCGCGACGGAGATGCCTGCGACGTGTGCCGGACGGCCTTCGAGCTTTCGCTCCACTCGCCGCAGCAGTGAGACTGTGCCGGCGCGGTTGCCGGTCTGCAGGTGATGGAATGCAGACGTCAACTGGATTAATGCCTGAAGGAAGCTCTTCTCTGGATCCTTCAGGCGCAGCCAGACGATCTCCCAGTGTTCGTGCGCTTCAAAGAATTCATTTCTGCGGTAGCAGGCGAGACCGGCTGCAAGTTCGCCGCATGTCCAATCGAGAGTCACACATCCATCTTCTTCGATGGCCCTGCGGCCGTCCAACGGTGTCTAATGGCAGAATCGCGTAACCGCGCGATGCATGGCGTAGCAGCTACTCTTTGACGCCCGCGAAATACTCTGCCACTTCCTGCCAGTTGTTTACGCGGGTGAAGCCCGTGGTGGCGAGGTTGTGTGGGGCGGAGTAGAGTAGGCCGAGGCCCTGAAAGCGCTGCAGATTGCGGGGCAGGTCGTCGATGAGGTAATCGGCGCGCAGAATGCTCTTGTTGCCGCAGAAGACGTAGTGCGTAGGAGGGATGAAAGGGAAGTGGCGCTGCAGCCAGCGGTACTTGGGGCCGAGCGAGTTGGGCACGGTCATGGCCTGGGTGGCGATGAAGATTTCAAAGCGCGTGCTCAGGCCCTTCAGCACGTCCTGTGCGCCGGGCATCAGCGCGAGATCCTCAAAGAAGTCTTCAGCATCGAGGAAAGCGCGCAGTTGCTGCTGGCGGTCAATTGGTGCAACTTCCCACAAGCCCTTGCCGACCAGGTCGTCGGGAGTTACTTCCTCGTCGAATGTCTGGTTGTAGCGGCGAAGGTGCTCGGCGAGCGTATCCGCCATCACCTCATCCATGTCCACACAAATGCGCCGCACTGCCCGCTCCTTGATCGAGAAGGGAATGGAATTCGTTGTTCCCCTCATCAAGGTTATCAGGAAGCGAGCTTTGCGCTCTAGTCGCCGGCCTGCTGGGGTTTGCGGACTGCGCGGCCCGTGCTGCCTGCGGGCTCGGGTTGCGGCAGTTTTGGAGCAGGAGCCATGGCGGGGTCCCAGTAGAGCAGGCGGCCGCAACTGTCGCAGGTGAGCAGCTCGCCCTCACGCAACTGGTTCCACGTTTGCGGACGCACGCCCATGCGGCAGCTTGTGCACTGCTGGTTTTCCGCGCGAGCCAGGCCGGTGCCGCGGCTGGCGGCCAGGCGGTCAAAGCGCGTGAGCCATTCGGGCTCGATCAATTTGCGCAATTCGACGCGCTCGGTCTGCAGCGTGGCCTGCTCGCGGCCAATTTCCTTGTGGCGCAAGGCGATGCGCTCGCGCGTTTTTTCGAGCGCGGCAGCCAGCTCTTCCACCTGAGAGCGCGCGGCGGCCAGTGTTGCCTCTTGCGCCTCAGTGCGCTCCAGGCTGGCGAACTCCTCGTTTTCCAGGCGCTCGATTTCGCTCTCGGCAAAGGTTACTTCGTGCTCAATGGCGGCAGCCTGCGCAGGGGTGGTGACGGAATCCTGCTGTGCGCGATAGCGCGCGGCCTTTTGCCGGTGCCCGGCAATCTCGCGGTCCAGGCGCGTGCGCAACGAATCCTCGCGGCTGAGCGCATCGGATGCTTCGGCTGCATGGCGCTGGGCGGCGGCGAGCGCGGCTTCAGCCAATGTGACTTCGGCAGGCAGGGCTCGCGCTGCCTGCGCCAGACGCCCCAGCTCCAAGTCTACGTTTTGCAGCTTGACGAGATTTTCAATGTGCGCTTGCATCCGTGCCAGCAAGTTTACGGCATTCACCGGCAGTTCTTAAAATGAGGGTGGCCGAATCCTGCGACAATAAGGGCAGCGGGGGAGCGAAGTGGCCGGCGAACAGGTATCTTTCTGGCGCGGGAAGAAGTGGCTCCTGTGGACAGCGGGCGGCCTGCTGGCCGTACTGGCGGGACTTGCCATTGCTGTGGCCGTGCTTGCGCGACGGGTTGAGCCCTTTCTGCGCGCGCGCATTGTGGAAGGACTCTCAGAGCATTTTCATGCGCGCGTCGAGTTGGACGGCTTTCACATTGCGCTGGGCAACGGCCTGCGCGGAGAGTGGGGCGTGTGGGCCGAAGGACGCGGGCTGCGCATCTGGCCACCTGCCGAGGCGGCAGGTATCGTAGCGCCGGGCGCCGCGCAACCGGACGAGCCACTCATCCGGCTGGATGAGTTTGGCTTTCATGCGCCGCTGCGTTACCAGCCCGGCGTGCCGGTCCATCTCAGCGAGGTGCGGCTGAAGGGGCTCGATATCCGCGTGCCGCCCAGGACACGCTTTCAGCGCGGGGGCGACCATGCTGGCGCGGCCACGAATGCGCCCCATCCCGGGGCACAGCCCGTGAGCTTCCGTGTGGACAGCATCGATTGTGACGGAGCGCGGCTGGAACTGGGGTCGAGCAAAGCGGGCAAGCTGCCGCTTGAGTTTGTGATCACCCACCTGAAGCTGACCGGCATTACGGCGAGCGGCGCGATGAACTTCGATGCCAAACTCACCAACCCGCGCCCGCGCGGAGAGATCCACACCGCGGGGAGCTTTGGTCCCTGGCAGGTAGCTGATCCCGGCGAGAGCCCCATTGCAGGCGACTACAGCTTTGACCATGCAGACCTTTCCAACTTTAAAGGGATTGCGGGCACACTCAGTTCCACGGGTCACTACCAGGGCACACTGCGCGACATTGCGGTGGAGGGCCAGACCCACACGCCAGACTTCAGGCTGTCGTACTTTGGCAATGCGCTGCCGCTGGAGACACGCTTTCACGCACGCGTGGATGGCACGAGCGGCGATACGTGGCTGGACAGAGTGGATGCGATGCTGGGCCACTCGCACATGACGGTGCAGGGGCAGATTGTGCGCGTGCTCGCGGAGCAAGCGAGCGGCAAACCTCATGTTACCGGGCACGACATTGCGCTGACGGCCAATGTAGACCGCGGGCGCGTCGAGGACTTCATCCGGCTGACCAGCCACTCGTCCCAGCCTCTGCTCACGGGCGCGCTGACCATGAAGACCGCGCTGCACATTCCTCCGGGCACTGTGCCCATCCATAAGCGCATTGCGCTTGACGGCCAATTTGTTCTGGAACAGGCGCAGTTCACCAGCGCCGCGATTCAGGAACGGATCATGGAACTGAGCTTGCGCGGGCAGGGTAGGCCCGGCGACGTGAAGCACACTGACTCCGCCAGCATCCAGTCGCACATGCAAAGCAGCTTCAGAATGGAAGACGGCGTCCTGACGCTGCCCGACCTCGATTACACGGTTCCCGGTGCTGACATTCAACTAAAGGGCACTTACAGCCTGGATGGCGGCGCGCTGGACTTTGTCGGCGCCGCGCAAACGCAGGCTACGGTTTCAAAGATGGTGGGCGGATGGAAGGGTTTCCTGCTCAAGCCGGCCGATGGATTCTTCAAGAAAGGTGGAAGCGGAGCGTTGATTCCCATTCACATCAGCGGCACGCGCAAGGATCCCGTATTCGGCGTTGATTTCAACCGGATGAAAACCACTACACCCGAGCGGCCGGGCAGCCAGCAGTAGCAGTTTTGCGCTATCTTCCGTGCACGGCGAACGACTTACTGTGTAACTCGAACTGAATTGCCATCCTGTACAATTCGCTGTTGCTTCCAGACGAAGCAGCGGAGGATACGAATGGATCTGCTGTTCTTAATTCCGGTAGCTATTCTTGGTCTCATCTTGCTGTCCCTGCTTCTGGGGAGCTTCTTTACCGTGAATACGGCAGAAGTGGCTGTGATCACGCGTTTCGGCAAGTTCTTGCGCGTAGCCGAGGCGGGCCTGAACTGGAAGGCGCCCTACATCGATTCCGTTGCCGGACTGGTGAGCCTGCGCGTGAATCAGATCACGCTGACGATGGAAACCAAGACGAAAGACAACGTCTTCGTGACCATTCCGATCTCCGTGCAGAATCGCGTCCGGCCCGAAAAAGTCTTCGATGCCTTTTACCGGCTTTCCGACCCGGTTGCGCAGATCAAGTCCTATGTGGAGCAGGTGATCCTGGGCCATGTGCCAGGCATGACACTGGATGAAGTATTCGCATCGCAATCCAGCATCGCGGCTGCGGTGAAGCAGGAACTGGATGCAGATATGGCGACGTTTGGGTATGAGATTGTGAACGTGCTGGTGACGGACATCGTTCCCGATGGCAAAGTGAAGTCAGCGATGAATGACATCAACGCCGCGCAGCGCGAGCAGGTGGCCGCCGCCGCAAGGGGCGAAGCGGAAAAGATTCTGGTGGTCAAGAAGGCGGAGGCCGAAGCCGAAAGCAAGGCGCTCCAGGGGCAAGGCATCGCCAATCAGAGGAAGGCAATCATTGAGGGCCTGCAGGTTTCCATCGAGCAGTTCCAGAAAGTGGTGGAAGGTGCGTCAGCTAAAGAAGTGATGCAACTGGTGATGGTGACGCAATACTTTGATACCCTCAAGTCCATTGGCGAGAACGACAAGAGCAACACGCTGTTTCTGTCTCACTCTCCCGGGGCTGTAAAAGATGTCTCGGACCAGATTCTTGAGTCCATGCTGGTGGCGCAGCGCGCAAACGGATGATGTGAAGTCAACGCGCAATGCACGGTGCTGATCGCAGCACCGCCAAGGGGTTATGCTCCTGTCGCCCGCCGCGATGCTGTCTCCGCGGCGTCCTCCGAATGCGATCGAGTTGACTTTTGCGGCATGGTCGCCTCTTTCACGAGCAGCGGAAACAGAATGAGGAAACCGCAATGCACTGGAGCAAACGTATCGCGCGCTTTGCCATTGCACTGGCGCTGGGAAGCATCGCGCCGGGCGCCGTGGGGCAAAACGCATCAGCGAAACCGGCGGCACAAACCAGCACCACCTCAGCCGACGAGCAGAATTGGTGGAAGAATGCCGTCCTCTATGAGGTGTATCCGCGTAGCTTTCAGGATACGAACGGCGACGGCATCGGCGACCTGAATGGCATTACCGCGCACCTGGACTACCTGAAAGAACTCGGTGTCGATGCCATCTGGCTTACGCCGATCTACCCTTCGCCGCAGGCTGACTTCGGGTATGACATTTCGGACTACGAAAACATTGATCCGCAGTACGGCACCTTGGCCGACTTCGATCACCTTATTGCCGAGGCCAACAAACGCCACATCCGCGTGGTGATGGATATGGTGATGAACCACACCTCAGACGAGCATAAGTGGTTCCTCGAGTCGCGCTCCTCGCGCACCAACCCGTATCGCGACTGGTATGTGTGGCACGACGGCAAGGGGGAAACGGCTACCAGCAAAGGCGAACCGCCGAGCAACTGGCAGTCAGACTTTGGCCACTCCGCATGGGAGTGGGACGAGAAGACGCGGCAGTACTACTACCACAGGTTCTACATCAAGCAGCCTGACCTGAACTGGAATAACCCCAAGGTGCATGAGGCATTCAAGGACATCATCGGCTTCTGGCTGAAGCGCGGAGTGGGCGGCTTTCGCTTTGACGCCATAACGACACTGTATGAAGATCCCAATCTGACCGATGAAGGCGTCGTGAAGGATGAAAACGGCAAGCCTATTCTGAATGCTTTCGGCGAGCCGGAACTGGATAGCACACGGACCGACAACCTGCCCGGCGTTCATCCGGTGATCCAGGAGATGCGCGCCGCAACTGACAAATTTGACTCGGACACCTTCCCCGGCAAGCGGGTGCTGATCGGCGAGGTTTATCTGCCCAATGTTACTGAGTTGGAGAAGATGTACGGTCCTCCGGGCAAGCCTGAGTTTGAGTTGCCGATGGATACGCAGGTGGGCTTCATCAACAAGCTGGACGTGGCCACTTTCCGCGCCAGACTGACCGATGCAGAAGATAAACTGGGCGGCCACATTCCGCTTCTGGTGTTTGACAACCACGACCGCCCCCGCATCGACGTCCGCTACGGCGATGGCGCGCACAACACCGACATCGAACGCGTGATTTCGACGATTCTGTTCGCCAGCCGCGGGGCGTCGCTGTTCTATTACGGCGACGAGATTGGCATGAAGACCACTCCACCTGCGCGTAGGGAAGATGTGAAGGACCCGGTGGGCATTACCGGTTGGCCCAAGGAAAAGGGCCGCGACGGCGAGCGTACCCCGATGCAGTGGGATGCGGATGCCAATGCAGGCTTTGCCGCCGCCGGGGTCAAGCCCTGGCTGCCCATACCGCCCACCTATATTACTTTCAACGTGAAGGCCGAGCAGCAGAATCCCGACTCGCTCTTCGCCTGGTACCGAAACCTCATCCGGCTGAAGAAGACCAACGCTGCTTTTGCCCAGGGAGATAACACCATGCTCGACACGGCTAACACCAAGGTGCTGAGCTGGTTACGCCAGGCGCCCGGATCGCCGGCGGTGGTGATCTCGGTTAACTTTACGGCTGAGCCGCAGACTGTGAGCCTTGTCCTTCCATGGGCGGGGCCCGGTGCCAGCGGTAAAGTCACAACCCTGCTCAAGACGCCGGGTGCACCGGATCCAGCCTCGCTCGCGGCCATCCAAGTGGGGCCCTACGGTGTCTACATCGGGGAAGTGCAGCGTTAGCAGGGGTTTACAGAGCCGCAGAAGAACCGGCAGCTTCCGGATCCTGATTGTCCGTCAGATGCCGTCGCCCGGATCGAATTCCGCGATACTGGACCCGGAATCGGGTGGTTCAGCTTCAGCCTGGTGAAGCCGCGCAAGCGTCTTCCGGTAGAACCAGGCGGCCGCAAGCCCTCCGGCCAGCGCCGAGGCGGCCGCCACGGCACCCATTTTGAGCCAGCTCGGGGCGTGCGAATCTTCTGCTTGTTCTGTCTGATAAGTCGAAGATTCCGAATGCTTTTCCATGAGTTTTGCGCAATACTCCTTGTGGCTCATCCACTGTAGCGGGTGGAAAGTATGCAGCTTAGATGCGGGAAGTGCCCCAGGAGTTTCTATACCGCATTATGAGAAAATTTGGATTTCTGTATTTGCTTTCTGCTCAATCTATAGTAAGGTGTAGATATTCCAGTGATGGAGGCGGTAAAGCTACCGCGCCGGACCTGGAAGTAGTTTGCGTCACTGGCCTCCCGGCACGAACAGCTAGACCGTTCGTGCCGTCTTTTTTTGCCGCGAAACGGCAGCGATTCCCGCTCTGCCTAGCCGCCGCCGGTGAGGTTCCGTTTTCCCCGTTATCCAGTCTAGAATGGACAGGAAAGTGAGCTGACTCACAATGAATTGGTCAATGCGCCGCATGGCGCTGGGTCTTATCGTGTTCGCGATCACAGCAGCCAGCTATGCGCAGTGGTCGAACCCTGCCGATGACATGCCGGCGTACCACCCCTCGGCTCCGCTGAAGCTGAGCGCGTTGCCACCCATTCTTGCCGGGTCCAAACTGACGGGCGAGAACTTCCGCTATCCCTGGCAGGTGCATGCCTACCAGAAGGCGGCCCGGGTGGGAAACGTTCTCTACCAACTGCCGTGCTACTGCCGCTGCGACCGGGCGCTGGGCCATACGAGCCTGCGCAGTTGCTTTGAGGGGCTGCATGGCGCCGAGTGCTCCACCTGCGCCAAGGAGGGTCTTTTCGCTTACCAGCAGACCCGGCTGGGCAAGACCCCGACGCAGATCCGTGAGGCGATCAACCGACACGAGTACGAGAGCATCGATCTGGAAAAGCAGTAGCCCGACGGCAAAACCCGATTCGGCGTAAAATAAACATAGGAATGCAGCACGAGCCAGTTGGCCCGGCTGGCACCTTGCAAGTTTGGGGGCGTCACGGTTTCGACGGGATCGATTGCGGCATGGGAGGCATGTCGGGGTGTGGGCACCCGTAATCGCTCGCAAAACAAAAGTTGCCAACGATAATCTGGCACTTGCAGCTTAATTAACTAAGCTGCCGTCTTCCACGGCTTTGCCTATGGGCCGTGAGCGGGCGTCGCACAGTAGGCTGGCG
>JAJXZL010000032.1 GCA_021780075.1 Acidobacteriota bacterium | reverse complement strand
AATCGCTTCAAGCAGCGGGAGACGGCGAAAACAACTGAAGGTGATGAAATGAAGCGTTTCCGCCTTTTGGTATCGCTTCAGGCCGCTCGGCATAACCCGGTCCTCGTTCGCCCATCATCGTGCCTCAGCCCCCGCTCATCGCAAAATACGCGATGAACGGGGCACAGCCTCATCCTGCTCGGCGCAAATCACTGCGGCTTTTGAGCGGGCCACCTGCCTACCCGCCTCGGCATCGCGCTTTCCCGTCCGGTCACGAGCTTACCGCCAACACCCGCTCATCGCAAAAAACGCGATGAACGGGGCACAGCTTCTTCCATCTCTGTGCATCGATTCACGGCTCTTGACCGGGCCACCTGCCGCCGCGAAGGGGAAATTATCTGCAAATGGATGGTGCACCGCACAGAATCGGCCTGGAAGGGGCATGGCAGTGTCCAATCGTTGTATGCCCTTACCACGATTGTGCGATGACGGATTTGGGTCCTTTGTTCCTACAATGAGGTCCTGGAGAACGTATGGACAGCAATCCTAAAAAGAATCCCTACAAGGACGCTCTTGACGAAGCGACTATGGAACTGCACAGAATTCTCGATGAATATGAGAAGCTGTGCATTCCGCTGGAGCAGACGGACAAGGTTATCAAGGCACTCAATCCCGCCACCAGATCTGCGGCGCAGATCGAGTGGGGCCCTGTCGAGCACAGGGACAACCTGGACGGGCTGACCGTGGTCACCCGCCTGAGCGTAGTGCGGGTGGGCCAGGGCAGCTAACGCCTCGTACCCACCTCGCCTACTTGACGCGTACCTTGGGCTCGACGGACAAGCCCGGGCGCAGCAGGTGCCTGGAGTCCTCGTCCTTCAAGTCGGCGAAGTCAATGCGCACGGGAACGCGCTGCACGACCTTGACGTAGTTGCCGGTTGCGTTTTCCGGCGGAAAGAGCGAGAGCATCGAGCCGGTTGCTCCGCCGATCTGGGTGACTGTGCCCTTGTAATCCTTTCCGGTCGCATCCACATAAATTGAGACGGGCTGGCCGGCGGCCATGTGCCGCAACTGCGTTTCCTTGAAGTTCGCGGTCACCCACAATCCCTCCAGAGAAACCAGCGTGAGCAGATTCTGGCCAACGGAAACGTTCTGGCGAATCTCGACGCTCTTGCGGGTGATGATGCCGTCAGTCGGAGCGACAATTTTGGTATAGCTGAGGTTGAGCTTTGCCTGGTCGAGCTGCGCTTTGGCCTGCTGCACCTGAGCCATTGCCTGCCGTGCGCGGGCGCTCTGCGCGGCCACCTGCTGCGGGCCGGTCTGCGCGTACTTGAGCTGCGCCTGCGACTGCTTTTCGCGCTCGAGGGCCACGCGCACGCCGTCTGCGGCAGCCTGCTGGCTGGCCTTCGCATCGGCAAGAGCGGCCCTGGCGGCATCGGCAGCGGCCACGGCGGCGTCAAACTGCTGCTTGCTGATGACGTCCTTCTCGACCAGCGGCTTGTAGCGCGCAAGGTCAGACTGCGCCTTGGTGTCATTGGCCTGAGCCTGGGCAACGCGTGCACGGGCGGCATCCATCTGCTGCTCGGCTTGCGAGATGGCGGCCTGCGCGCCGGTCACGTCTGCCGTGGCCGAATGCAGGTTGGCGCCGGTGTTGACGGTGGTAAGGGGCACGTTGACCTGCACGGCAGCGGCATTGGCCTCAGCGCTGGCCAGTGCGGCCTGCGCGTTTTCCACCGCGACCTGAAAGTCCCTGGGGTCCAGCTCGGCAATCTCGTCGCCAGCCTTTACCATCTGATTTTCGTCGACAAACACCTTGGTGACCTGGCCGGCGATGCGCGGGCTGATCTGGATGAGGTGGCCGTTGATCTGCGCGTCGTCAGTGTCCTCAACAAAGGTGGACCGCCACCAGAGTCCAGCCGCAACCACGAGAAGGACCGCGACCACAACCACCACAATGCCTCTGCGGCGGGACTGCGGCTGCGTGATTTCTGTGCTCTCATCCGGCTCGGATTGGGTCGCTGTTGGAGTTGTATCCGCCACGTCTACTTTCCTCCCAGATAGTTCTTGTAGTTCTGCGCCGCGCCCAGAGCGCGCGCCAGACTGAGCTTGGCCACATTGTGCCGATAGAGGCTGGCTACATATTGATCGTTTGCCTGGGCTACGGACTGCTCCGCCTGGCTCACGGCCAGGTTATCGCTCACGCCGCTGGCATAACGCTGCTGCGCCTCACTGAGGGCCTCATTGGCCAGCTCCACGGTGGAGCGCGCCACCTCGACCTGCTTCTGCGCCGAAGCAATGTCGAGCAGGGTGTCGCGTATGTCTGCGTCCACCTGCGCGTTCATGTCACTGAGCTGTGCGCGCTGCGTGTCCAGTTGCGCCTGCGCCTGCTGTGCTTCTCCACGCAGGCCATATTCCTTGAACAGCGGCACGCTCAAGGTGCCCGCCGCATCGCCGGTGCCATGCGAGTGGCGCATATTCACGCCGATGTCTCCATAGTCGCCGTTGAAATTGACCGTGGGCAGCCGGTCGGCGGTGGCCGCTTTGCGCTGCTGCTCGGCCGCTTTGGTCTGCTCCACCATGGCCGCCAGGTCCTTGCGATTAGCATGAGCCTGTTGAATTGCGGCGTCCACATCGATCTGATCGAAAGCCGCGTAGGGCACCTTATCGGTCAGGTTAAAGCTCTGCGCCAGCGGCAGCCCGATGGTGCGGGCGAGCGCGAGCTTGTCCTTGGCGAGCCCGTTGCGGGCCACGATCAACTGCTGCTCCAGCGACTGGTAATCCACACGGGCGCGCAGCTCATCGAGCCTGGGAGCCGTGCCCGCGTCGTGGCTGGCAATCGCCTGATCGAGGGAGATTTTTGCCGTGGCCACCTGCGCTTCCACGCTGGAGACGCGCGTTTCATCGGCCAAGACCAGCAGATAGGCATTGCCCACCGTCAGCACCACGAGGTCGCGCGCATCCTGCTCACTGAGCTGTGCCGCGGCAAAGTTGTGCCGCGCCGCCAGGTATTCACGGAGCGACTTTACATCCACCAGCGCCAGGCTGAGGTAAGCGCGCAGATCGGTGTATCCAAAAGGCCCGATAATCGTGGGAAAGCCGGGAATGCGAAGCCCCTGTGCCGCAAGATCGGTCTGCATCACCGCTTCCTGCGCTTTGAAGTCCACCTCAGGCAACAGAGCCTGCAACTGACTGAGTTGCTGCCCGCGCATGGCGGATGACTGCGTTCCGCTGAGAATGATGCCGAGGTTGCTCTTCAGCCCGCGCTGAATGGCGTCGTCGAGCGAGAGGTTGACGGTCTGCGCCGCGGCCTCGCCGCTGGGAACGCTGCCCTGGAAGCTGGCTGCCGATGGCGCGGACGACTGCACGTTGGGCGTCTGCGCGGCGAGGCGCAAAGGCGCTGCCGCAAGTCCCAGCATCAGCAGGGCGCAGACATAGATGCGCAACGAATTTCTCCTTGAATCATTTGAGGACATCAATGGTCGTCTTCGAGTCGCGGCAGAGGTCTTCCGGCCAAAAGTTGTTTGCACTCCTATGGATGCGCAACAGGAGCCGCTGGCTTCTTTAATGTAGTGTACCGAACAACCAGCAAAGTCGATGTGACATCGGCGCAGGAGCCGGACACACGCCCCACCGGGCGCAAAGGCGCTGTGGCGTACGGGACACGGGAAAACATGGCCGGCCCGGCTACCGGGCCGTTGTGGAGTGAATCAGCTGCGAGGCCAGCGAGCATAGCGCCTGACGGAAAATCTCGCGCACTGCGTCGGCAGTCCATCCGGCTGCAAGCGGGCCACCATTCTCCCCCAGCATCGTGGCCGTCTCAGCGGAGGTAAAGCCCGCCACCGCGCGCTGCACAAAAACGACGCGCTGCACCGTCGGCAGGCTGGCGAGCCAGTTCCGAACGCGGTCCTTGTCCGGCCCGGCAATCATCTTCTCCAGCTCGTCGCTGGAGACGCCTGCCGCAGCCAGATCATCCTCTTCAATGCAGGTGCTTGCCTGCTCCAGACCTTGCGGCGCTGCGAGGCAGCCGGGGACGCGCCGCTCCAGAATTCCGATCGCGGCCGTGCATAGCGCTCTGCGGCTGCTGGCGCGCGCCACCTCTGCATCCTGGCAGGCTGAAATCTCTGTCGCCGCAACAGCCATTTCCACCAGGCGGATGCTCTCTTCGCCCTCCCCAACCAGCATGGAAGCAATGTGGTAGAGCCGGGCGGCGATGAGGTCAAACACGCTGTCGAGTCCCTCGAAGGCCTTTTCCACCGTGGCGTTGTCCTTGGGCTGGCCGTCGAGCATGCCGTGCATCCGCTGAGAGAAGTCGCGGGCCTCTACTGGAATGGACTGCGGAGGGATCAGACTTTCGTTGGCGGGTTCCTGGGGCATGGAGAGAACTCCTCTCAGGGCGATAGAGCAGACTAGCCCAGCCTCTATCCTCAACCCGGCAGGGTGGACGGGTCAATGCGTTCTGGCTTCGGGGCGTTCCGGCTCTGGGGCGGGGGCAAACGGGCGAGTGCGCTTCACGGCGCTAGGCACGGACGATGCGGCTGACGTGGACCTTACAAGGCATCGCTTACGGCGGTGGCCGAGGGAAAGGCTGCCTGACTCATACCTTGTCTCCTTCGAGATGCTTCTCAAGGTTGCCAGGCTTTTGATTCCAGAAGCGGGAATAGAAGGCGATCCATTCCTCCGCAGGTTTGAGCGACTGGGCCTGCAGCCGCACAATGCGAAAGCTGCCGCGCCGTTCCCGAGCAATAAGCTCAGCGTTTTCAAGTACCTTGATGTGCTTGGAGACCGCCGCGAGGGACATCTTGTGGGGGGCGGCGATTTCACCCAGTGTCCGTTCGCCCGCCGCAAGTTCACGCAGGATCTGGCGTCGGGTGGGATCGGCCAGCGCATGAAACACAGAATCGAGACGAGCTGCCGACGACTTAACCATATGGTTGAATGTAGCCTGAGATTGCCCGGCTGTCAACCATCTGGTTGAATGGTTTTCAAGAAAATTTTCTCGATGGCGTCGGCTTTGTTTCTCAGGCGCGTTCCCGGCCCCGTGCGGGCGCCTGGGAAACGCGATAGACTGGCCAACACGGCGCACTGGATTGACTGAATGCCCAGAACGACACAGAAACAGAAGCTGTTCAATGGCCGCGACCACTCCTGGATGCAGTTCAACCGGCGTGTGCTTGAAGAGGCCGAAGACGTCTCGAATCCGCTGCTGGAGCGGGTGAAGTTTCTGGCCATCACCGGTTCCAACCTGGACGAGTATGTTGAAATCCGCCAGGCTGGCCTGATGCAGCGCATTGAGGATGGCTACCGCGAGCCGGGCTACGACGGGTTGCGGCCTGAAGAGTCGCTGGCCATTCTGACCGCCGAAATTCACAACTTTGTAGACGCCCAGTACCGCTGCTGGAATGACGGGCTGATTCCCGAACTGCGCAAGCAGGGCATCCGGCTGCTGGAGTGGGAAGAGATGAGCGCGGAGGCGCGCGCCTTCGCCGATGGCTACTTTCAGCGCGAAGTGGACCCGCTGCTGACGCCCATCACGATTGACCCGTCGCACCCTTTCCCGCGCGTGCTGAATAAGGCGCTGTGCCTGGCGCTGCTGCTCAGGCGCAAGCGGCGCGCCTCAGGACCGCTGGTGCTGGGCGTGGTAACGGTGCCGCGGGCTCTGCCTCGCTTTGTGCGCCTGCCGTCGGCGGAGGGCGTGTTTGACTACATGCTGCTGCAGGACCTGATTTCGCGCCACCTGGCCGGCATGTACCGCGGCTACGAGGTGATGGCGCGCGCCGCGTTCCGCGTGACCCGCAACTCCAACCTCTATATCGAAGAAGAGGAGGCGCGCTCGCTGCTCGAAACGATCCGCGTGGAGCTGCACAACCGCCGCAAGGGCGATGCCGTGCGTCTGGAGATTGAAACCGGAGCAGACCCGGAGATCGTTGAGCGCCTGCGCGTGAATTTCGAGCTGGACGAGGACCAGGTCTTCCGCGGCAACGGCCTCGTGAACCTTTCGCGGATCATCTTTTTTTATGGCGACATCGAACGGCCGGAGCTCAAGTTTCCTTCCTTCACGCCACGGCCGCTGCACCTGAGCCGGAAGGCCACGGACATTTTCGACGAGCTGCGCCTGCACGACATCCTGCTCCATCATCCCTATGACTCCTACGATCCGGTGGTGGACTTCATCCAGCAAGGCGCCGAAGATCCGGCAGTGGTGAGCATGAAGCAGACGCTTTATCGCACCAGCCACGATTCGCCCGTCTTCTCCGCGCTGACCGAGGCTGCTTCAAGCAAAGAAACGACGCTGGTGGTGGAGTTGATGGCGCGCTTCGACGAGGCATCGAACATCCGCTGGGCGCGCAGCATGGAAGACGCCGGCGTGCAGGTCTTTCACGGCCTGGTGGGGCTGAAGACGCACTGCAAGCTGGCGCTGCTGGTGCGCCGCGACAAGGACGGCGTGACGCGCCGCTACTGCCACCTGGGCACGGGCAACTACAATCCCGTGACCGCGCGTTTTTATACGGATCTTAGCCTGCTGACCTGCGACCCGCAGATTACCGAGCGGGTGCATCTGGTGTTTAACTACCTGACCGCGCACGCTGAGATCGATGACTACCGCCCGCTGCTGGTGGCTCCGCTGACCATGGCCGAAAGCTTTCTGGGACTCATTCGCCGCGAGGCTGAGCATGCACGCGCCGGGCGACCCGCGCACATTGTGGCCAAGATGAACGCGCTTCTCGAACCCAGCGTCATCGAGGCGCTTTACCAGGCGTCGCGGGCAGGCGTGGAGATCGACCTGATTGTGCGCGGTCTTTGCATCCTGCGCCCGGGAGTGAAAGGCCTGTCGCAGAGGATTCGCGTTCGCTCCATCGTGGGCCGGTTCCTGGAACACTCGCGCATTTTCCACTTTGCCAACGGCGGCAACGACGAAATTTATCTAGGTTCAGCCGACTGGATGCCGCGCAATCTCTTCGAGCGCTGCGAGGTGGTCTTCCCTGTCCGCGATCTTGCGGCCAAGGCGCGCATCCACGACGAGATTCTGCCCGCGCTGATGGCAGATACGGTGAAGGCGCGGCTGCAGCAACCGGACGGCAGCTACCTGCGCGCGTCACAGGTCTGCAAGGACGCACCGGCTTTCTCCTGCCAGGACTTTCTGATTCAACTGGCGGAGGGCAAAACGGATCTCAGCGCCATTCCGGTTCCGCGCGTTGCGAAACCGCCCGTGAAGGCTCACCCACGAAAGGCCGACGCGGCCGACTGAGCCGTCTACATTCAACTGCGTTCCACGCGCGCCGGTTTGCAGAGAATTACCCTGCATCCTGCTAGAGTGAAAATCATCGGAGCAATTTCTACGACACACCCTGCGCGGCATGGGGCTTGCGGCCTTGAGCGCGCACGCATGGAAAGGAAACGATCGTGACGGGAAGCGCACCGCAGGTTTTTCAGGGGATTGAGCCCTGGCAATACGCGAAGCTGATTGAAAAGGCGAGAGCCGCGGGCATCGACCTCGCGGGCAACAGCGGCACGGCCTCAAAATATGGCGTTGACGTGGCGTGGAGCTATGAGCCGGAAAGCCGCGAGCTGCAGATTCACTGTCTGAAGGCGCCATTCTTTGTGAGCGTCGCGGACGTGAACGCCAAAATCCGCGCGCTGGTTGAGAGCGCGGTAGCCTGATTCCCCAACCGTGGCCGTCTCATCCTACAATCAAAGCAGTGGCGTCTTCCCTGCTCAAGCCGGTTCCCCTGCGGGCCTGGGCTCGCCTCTGCCCTCTTGATGCGCCAGCACCGTTGCGCCTGTGGCACCTGGCCAGCCTTGACGCACCCACCGTTGCGGTGGCGTGGGCGCTGGCCTTTGCCCATGCGGCGGGCGTGCGGCTGCCCGCCTGGGTGCCGGTGCTGCTGGCGCTGGGAACGTGGACGGTGTACATCGGCGACCGGCTGCTGGATGCCCGCGCCAACTTGCGCGCCGGCACTCTGCATCATCTACGCGAGCGTCATGATTTCCATTGGCGCCATCGGCGGTTGCTGATTCCTCTGGCCGTGGTAACGGCTGCTGCCGCAGCGGCCATTATTTTTGTCCTGATGCCGGCAGGCTTACGGGAGCGCAACTCGGTGCTGGGCGTGGCGGCGCTTGCTTATTTCTCCGGAGTGCATTCGCGCCGCGAGGCACCCGCGTGGCTCGCGCCCTTGCTGTCAAAGGAGTTCCTCGTCGGTGTGCTCTTCACAGCAGGATGCGCCCTGCCCACTTTCACGCGCATGAGGCTGTCAGCACCCGCTTCAGCGCTCTGGATTATGTTGTCCCCGGTCGTCTTTTATGCCGCGCTGGCCTGGCTCAACTGCCACGCCATCGAGCGATGGGAATCCGCCCGCAACACACCCCACGCAGCGCGCATCTTTACAACAGCCGGATTGCTGGCCTTCATCGGGCTGCTGCTGGCCAGTGTCTTTGCTCCTGTGCAGGCGCGTGCTGCCGCGCTGTTTGCCGCCGGAGCAGCCAGCGCCCTGCTGCTGGCGCTGCTTGACCGCATGCGCATTCGCCTGACGCCGCTGGCGCTGCGCGCCGCTGCCGACCTGGCGCTGCTCACACCCCTGGTGCTTGCGCTGCGATGAGAAAAGCGCCCAACTTCAACCGTCTCGCCGGCGCTTACCGCTGGATGGAAAGGCTCACGTTTGGGCCGTGGCTGTCACGCTGCCGCTTTGCGTTTCTGGATGAGTTGCGCGCCAGCCGCAATGCGCTGGTGATTGGCGACGGCGACGGGCGCTTCACGGCGCGGTTGCTTAAAGAAAATCCTTCCGTGCTCGTCGATGCCCTTGACTCCAGCAGGAACATGCTGCGCGCGCTGCTGGACAATGCGGGCATCCGCTCCTCGCGCATTCGCGTCCACCTGGCCGACGCGCGGCTGTGGAAGCCGCAGGTCCTCGCGCTCGACCTGATCGCCACGCACTTCTTTCTCGACTGCCTGACGACCAAAGAGGTGGCGGCACTGGCAAAGCGGCTACGCGTTTCCGCGCGGCCCGACACCAGGTGGGTGGTCTCGGAGTTTGCCATTCCCAAGGGCTGGTTTGGATGGCTGGTGGCGCGGCCGCTGATCACCGCGCTCTATTTTGCCTTCTTTTTGCTCACAGGGCTTTCGGTGTTTCGCCTGCCCAACCATCGCAAGGCGCTGAACGAGGCTGGATTCGCGCTCGCGCAGCAGCGTACCTGGCTTGGCGGCCTGCTGGTGAGCGAGTTATGGAAGGTGCGCCCGCCGGCACAGGACGCGCAGCCCTAGCGCACACTTCACACGAGATCGGAAAGAATCGTCTTGAGTTCCGCCACATCGGGCACGCGACCAAAGAGCCTTACCTTGCCATCGACCACCAGGGCCGGCGTTTTCATCACGCCTGCGCGCACGATTGCCTGCATGTCCGTCACCTTTTCGATCGTGAACTCCATGCCGAGCTGCGTGGCAGCGGCCTCAGTGTTGCCTGCAAGCCGCGCGCAGTTTGCGCATCCCGAACCAAGTATCTGCAATGTCTTCATGATTCCCTTTCCTGCCGTTGCGTTACATCAATACATTGAACAAATAGCCGACGATGAGAATTCCCAACGTAACAACGCCGACGAATGCCGCGATTAACTGCGGACGAAGAACCTTGCGCAGGATGATCGTCTCAGGGAACGACAGACCGATCACCGACATCATGAATGCGAGCACCGTTCCGAGCGCCGCACCTTTCTGCAGAAGCGCTTGAACGACGGGAATGATCCCCGCCGCATTCGAGTACATGGGAACGCCGATCAGCACGGCCAGCGGAACCGACCACCACGCGCCCTTGCCCATGATGTGCGCCATGAAGTTCTGCGGCACATAGCCGTGGATGCCCGCGCCGACGGCGATTCCGGCGATCACGTAGGGCCACACCTTGCCTACGATGTCGCGGACCGCCTCGCGGCCCAGGTGAATGCGCTCAGTCCAACTGAGCTTTGCACTGTCATCGGCGCTGTCCCCCATCTGCGTCTCATAGACCCAGGGCTCGACATAGCGCTCCATCCTGAGCCTGCCGATGGTCCAGCCTGCAATCATCGCAATCAGAAGCCCCGTGCCCGCATAGATGGCCGCGACGCGCCAGCCGAAGAGACCGAAGAGCAGCACCAGCGCAACCTCGTTAATCATGGGCGCAGCGATCAAAAACGAGAATGTGACGCCCAGGGGAACGCCTGTCGTGACAAATCCGATAAACAAGGGCACGGCTGAGCAGGAACAGAAGGGCGTGACCACGCCGAGCAAAGACGCCAGGACGTTGCCCACCGACTCGCGCGTTCCGGCAAGAATGGCGCGCGTGTGCTGCGGCGTGAAGAACGACCGCACAATCCCCACGCCAAAGACCACCAGCAAGAGCAGCATGAGCACCTTGGGCGTCTCGAAGACCATGAACTGAACGGCAGAGCCAAGATGCGTCGCGGGAGAAAGCCGCAGAAGCGTGAATGAGAACCAGTCAGCAAATGGGCTGAGCTGGCGGTAGATCAACCACCACGCGGCAACACCCGCCGCAATCCACGCGGCACTGCCAAGAGCCATTGGCTGTCGCGCCTGCCGGTTGTTCTCCACTTTCATCTCGTATGCTTTGCCTGCCGGACTCGCCATCACACATCCTCTGAGAGCGCCTTTGCGCTTCGTCTGTTGAAACCGCCGCTATTTCGTCTCGCTGGCCGTGCCGCGGGGCGCATCACGATTGATGATGTCGCTGCGCGGCGCCAGCGGGTTCAGACTATGGTCAGGGAACTGGAAGGCTGCGAGCGTCTCGACTGCAATGGCCTGCTTCGGCGGCGTGTTCAACAGCTTGCGGCTGTAGTCGTCGGCCCCGCGCTCGAAGCGGTCGATCTCTGCAGGCGCAACCGCTTCGCCGCGCGCACGGCGAGCACGAATCGATTGCTCCAGCGCGGCAAGCTGCGGGGGATACACGCCCGGCCGCAGCGACACGCGCACGGCCGCGCCGGTAGAAATGCGCTGCACGATAAAGCCATCGCCTACTGCGTTGTCCAACATGAGCGTTCCCTGGTTGACGCGTGCGCCTGTCATCCAGGCTCCGGCATCAGACCAGCACGGAGCGTTTTTTGAAACCACACGCACATCGGTACGGTCCACGACGCCGTTGGGAAACAAAGCGTGCAGCGCCTCGCTCAACTCAACCCACGCGGTCACCAGGCCATCGCAAAGATGCCCGTGCATCCGCGCCATGTCTTTGAGCGTGATCTGCTTGGGATGCAGGTTGCGCCTGCCCAGAGCGCTGTCGGTATCCAGCACCTGAAGGGGTTGAAGAAAACGTGCTTGCTCGGCCCATGCCGGATAGAAGGCTTCCTTCTGCTGCGGCTGCGCACCGGATGCGGGGTGCATCACTGCCAGCGAGCTTAGGGCAATCAGGAGCGCAAGGCGCAGCACAGAACTCCACTTTGCCCTGCGCCGACGCAACCGCGCATGAGTGCCTGCGTTCATCGCGTCCGCTCCTTGAGAACCTGCGTTGCGCAGGTGAAGAAATTGCAGACGCATGGCGTCAACAGCCTGTAATACACGGTTGTGCCCTCACGCCTGTCTTCCACGATGCCGTGGGCGCGCAAGAGCGCGAGATGCTTTGAGACCGTGGAGAGATCGCCGCCGACCAGGTCTCTCAACTCCCCGACCGAGCACTCTCCGCGGCTGAGCCGGTCAACAATCATGAGGCGGGATTCATGGGCAAGAGCCTTGAGCATCTTTGCCTGCTTCGTGAATACGCTTCGAGTGTTCACGCTCTTCTTTATATTCTTACTTGGCCAAGTTGTCAACTTCAAGGATACCCGCCCCCGCGCAGGCTCCTCCAGTCGTGGTACCATCGACCCTCAAGGAGCGCACGCCACTTCCCTCGGCCCGCGGAACCCATTCCGATGAATCTCTACCTCATGCGCCATGCCAATGCGGGAATCCGGCGGGAAAATCCCGCTCTCGATGCCAAGCGCGCCCTCGTCAAAGAAGGAAAGGACCAGTGCATTTTGATGGCGCGGCTGCTGAGCGCGCTCAAGGTGCAGGCGGATGTGATTGTCAGCAGCCCGCTGAAGCGTGCCTTGCAGACTGCCCAGTTTGTGGGCACGGAACTGGGCTACGAGGCCAAGGTCGAGGTGAGTCCGGCGCTTGGCCCCAACGCGAGCTACGCCGACTTTCTGCAATTGGTGGAAAAGTACGCTGACCGGGAAGACGTGCTGATGGTGGGGCACAATCCCAATCTCTTCAAGTTTCTCGGCCAACTCATCACGGGCAATGGCGGAGCCGGTGTGCGCATGCGCAAAGGCTCGGTGGCGCGCATCGCCATGGACAAGCATCCGCCGCTGCTGCAATGGCTGATTGACCCGCGGATGGCGCGGTCCTTCTATGCCAGCGTGACAAAGAGCTCGCGCCCAAAAACCTCGCGGAAGTAATTCTCCTCTTTGCGCAGCGACCACAACTCCAGCTCCGCGCCGGTGCGCCCCGGCTGCACCAGGAGATGCACGCGCTTGGGATAGACCCTTGCGGTCATGCGCAGCACGTCACTGGCGCGATCCTGATTGAGCGCCACGGCCAGCCGCAGCAGCAACACGGCGCGGTGCACATGCTTGTGCTCCTCCGTGGGAATGTTGCGCAGGGCGCGGTCGCCGGGCTGCGGGCGGCTCTTGCCCATATAGCGCGCAATGGCTGAAGTCACGGTGCGCTGCACGGGCGTGTAGCCGTAAATTTCAGAACTGGAAACGATGTATTGCGTGTGCCGGTGATGACCCTGGTGGTTGAGAAACTTGCCGGTATCGCGCAGGATGGCGGCGGCGGCCAGCCAGTTCTCATACTCCGGCGGAAGCTGGTGCAGCGACTTGAGCTCGCGGAAGAGCTGCACAGCGTGGGCGCGCACCGGCTCAGCCTGGCGCAGATCGACGCCGTAGCGACGAGCCGTGGCCAGCACACTCTCCCAGCGCTCCTGCTCGAATTCCTTGTGCCCGGCGGCGCGGGCATCCTGTTCGGCCAGCATCTGCGCGAGGATACCGTCGCGCAGCCCGAGCGGCGAGTAGCGAAATCCGGGCAGCTCAAAGCTTTCCATCAACTCGGCGAACACCTGCGCTCCGGCCACGATAATCTCAGCGCGGCGCACTCCGATGCCGGGCACAGCCTCGCGCTCAGGCAACGACATTTTCGCCATTTTGGCAGCCAGCTTGCGCACGTTGGCTGCGGGCGCAAGCCCCGTCATGCCTTCTGCAAGCGCGCGCCCTGATTTTGCAGGACGCCGAGATTTTTTTGCGGCCTTGCCTACCGTGCCGCAAGCCTCAGACAGCGCAGCAGCCGTGCCGGATGTGGCGATGACCATCGATACGCTTTGCGGCTGTATCCTGCGCTGGGCGCGCCGCAGCTCGCGCGTGATGAGCTTGCGCATCTGCGCCAGCCCGTCGGGTGGCGGCGGGTCGTCGGAGAGAAACTCCTCAGTGAGCCGCACTGCGCCGAGTGGCAGGCTGACTGTCTCCTTGATGCGGCGATGCTCAGAGAGGGTAATCTCGCAGCTTCCGCCGCCCAGATCAACAAGCAGCACGCGCCCGCCAGCGCCCGGCTCGGAATTCATCAGGCCGCGATGAATGAGGCGGCCCTCTTCAAGGCCGGAGATGACTTCAATGTTCCAGCCCGTCTCTGCCTTGACCCAGGCCTGGAAGGCGGGCGCGTTGCGCGCGTCGCGCATGGCCGAGGTGGCCACCACGCGGATGCGGTCTGCGCCGTGCTGCTGCACCGCCCGCTGGAAGCGTTTGAGCGCGCGCAGTGTTGTGGCCATGGCGTCCGGCGAGACAAGACCCGTGTCAAAGACGCTGGTGCCCAGCCGCGTCACCTCGCGGTCCTCGTGCACGGTCTTCAACTGGTGCGCAACGACGCGGGCAATCTTGAGCCTGCAGGAGTTGGAACCGATGTCGATGGCGGCAAAGGTGGGCATGAGCGCGTCGTGACTCTCCGCTGAAAGATGCGTGTGCTTCTTCGGCCAAGATACACGAATCGGCTGCGCTGGTGCAGGATGCTCCACGCGCGCCGGGAACCGCTGCGCTGGCGGCGCCTACTGCACGGTGACGTTGATGGTTGTGGTCACTTGCGAAGAAAGCGGCGTGGTTGAGCTTGATTGATTCGTCGCCGCAATTGTGTAGGGATAGGTTCCCGGGGACATGCCATTGCTGCTGCCGCCACAGGCGGTCATGCCCGCGAGAAATGCCACGCACAGCACCACCAGAGCAAGCCAACCGCGGCCCTTGCGCCGCAAACCGAGACCGAGCAGCAACGCACCGGCCAGCGCCGCACCTGCCACAGGCGCCGCTGCGGGAATTGCGGCCCCCGGCGGATAGAAGGTGATGACGCCACTCACTGTTCCGCCGGCGGTTACCGGATAGGCAACCGGCGGCGTCATGGGGCACACGGGCACCTTTTGGCTCATTACTGCATTTCCAGCGAAGGTGCATCGCATGACGATCGAACCGGTCATGGGGACTCCCGTGACCGTAAACTGGCTGGAACCCGTGCCGCTCCTCGACACGGTGACGTTTGTCGCCGTGATGGCAAATGGCGTGGCGGCGAAGACGGGCACGCCGGACACGAGAATCAGGGCAAGCCCGCAGACGATACTCCAACTGGATTTGAATTTCATGACAATTCCTTCCAGGAATAAAAACAGGATGCCTCTACTGTATTGTTGGATGCCCATGCGGTACGGTTGGAGGCCCGCGAGTGCGCTCGATGCGGGTGCGAGTCTCAGGCGTGTGCCTGTGTGTGGGAGACGCCCAGCGGTTCCACGCGCCGGGGCGGAAACTTGAGCACGGCAGCCCTGGGTTGCGCTGCCTGCCGCGCCTCCGGCTTGAGCAACTGCGCCATGGTGCGCCGGCAAAGCGCAAGCGCCTTCTGCAGCGACTCGGAGGCGAGTTCGCCCAGCAGTTCGACCAGGCCGCCTTTGCTCTCGCGATTGCCGAGCTCGCGTTCGGCTTTCTTCGCCAGCATTTTCAGGTCGTGCCACTCGCCGGCTGCCACCTGCATGCGGCCCATGGCGGCGGCCTGGCGAGCGGCGTGGGCGTCAGTGGAAGCTGAGAGATCGGCCAGGTAGCGCACGGCTTTGACGCGCATGCGGAATGCGTGGAGATTGTCCTCGCTGAGTTCGGGAAACTCCGTGGCGAGCGCGGCAAGCTGCTCGCGAATCCTTGCGGAAGAAGCGGTTGTGGCATTCAGTTGCTGCGGAGCGAAGGCCATCTCCAGCGCGAGGCTTGTGCGGCGGAGACGCCTGCGGCGATCCATCATTTCGGCAACCAGTTCCTTTTGCGCGGCGCGGCGCTGCTGCCGGAAGCGGCGTGCGAGCTGGTCAATCTGGCGCAGGCAGCGGCGGCTGGAGCGGATTCTGCCTTCGCCGGGCTCGGCGAGAATGTCACGCAACCTGCCCAGCCTGCCAAGGTCAACATCCACCGCGCGGACCGGCCTGAGCGCACGACGCAGCTTTTCCGCCTGCCTGTTCCAGCGCTTTGCAGCGCGGACGCACGTGTCGCCCTGCGCGCACCCAGCGAGCCAGTGGGGAATATCAGACTGCAAGCGCAAGGTGGCCACGCGCAGGGCATGGACGCGGCCCCGCGTGGGCTTGCGCAGGCACTCGTCCAGCAAATCACGCCATGCAGCAATCTGATGCAGCCATTCCGGCGCGGCTGCCTCGGCTGGAGCCTTGCCGTGCGGAAGAGAACCGGAATTCATCAACCATTCACCTTCCCGTTCCCTATTCTGCACCCAATTGCGCATCGGCGCTGTGACGGGTTGCGCCGTTGCGTCTTGCACAATGCAACGCGGTGTTCCCCATGCTGGTATTCTTTTCGTGTCAGCGCGGTTCCATTGAGCGCGGACGGCGAGTGTGCGGCTCCCCGGCGGACCGTCACCGCATTCCATAGGATTGAACCGAGCATCCTGCCGGGGCTCACCGTATTCATCCCGCCCAGGGAAACACCGATGCCATCCCTGCGCAACGATTCTGATTCCATCCATCGCGTCCTACACGGCATCGGGAATACGGCACACGTAACCATGACGACTCAATCCACCTCCGCGTCCCGACCAGGCCAGGCTCCCTCCACGCTGGCCGTATGGCTGCTTCTGGCGGCGATCTTTGCCACGGTACAGTTTGCCTCCCTCTTTACGCCACCGCTTTTGGACGACGTGGACGCCAGCCACGCCCAGGCCGCGCAGCACATGGTTGAAAGCGGCGACTGGGTGACGCTGCAGATTGACGGCATCCGCTATCTTGAAAAGCCTCCGCTGCCCTACTGGATTGATGCGGCGCTGTATCGCGTGCTGGGCGACAACGTGTTTGCCACGCACCTGCCCAACGCGCTGGCCCTGCTGGGCTGCGCCTGGCTCGGGTGGCTGTGGGCGCGCCGCGCCTGGGGCGACCGCGCCGGCTTCTATGCCGCGCTGGGCGTACTCACGTCCGTCGGGCCGTTTCTGTTCACGCGGTTTTCCATTCCAGAGGCGCTGCTGAGTTTCCTGTTTCTGCTGGCGCTCTACTGCTTTCTCACCGGCATGGAGTCGCGGAGGCCCGCGCGCTTCTACGTGATGTGGGCTGCGCTGGCGCTGGCCACGCTGACCAAAGGACTGATTGCGCCGGTTTTCTTTTTGGGCGCGGCCATTCCGCTGCTCGTGTTGAGCGGCCAATGGCGTCGCTGGAAGCAGTTCAAGCCCTTCAGCGGGCTCTTGCTTTACTTTGCCATCGCCGCACCCTGGCACATTCTGGCGGGTATGGCCAACCCGGACCAGGGCAACCCCGTTGGCAATCACCCCACGATGGGCAACGTGCACGGCTTCTGGTACTTCTACTTCATCAACGAGCACGTTCTGCGCTTTCTGGGCCAGCGCTTCCCGCATGATTACAACCGTCTGCCGTTTGTCTGGTACTGGCTGGCGCATCTGATCTGGCTCTTCCCCTGGAGCCTCTTCTTGCCCGCCGTGCTGGTGGTGGCGTGGAGAACCCGCCACACATGGCTCCAGCACTTGCACCGCGAGGCAGGCCAGACCGTTGATTTCTACCTGGACTACGCGGCCCGCGAAGATGTGGCCAGCTTCGTCTACCGCCTCAAGTTCCGCGTGCGGACCATCTGGCTGCTGGGCCTGTTTGTGGCCTTCACGCTCCTGTTCTTCTCCATCTCGACCAACCAGGAGTACTACACCTTCCCGGCATGGCCGCCGCTGCTGATTCTGATTGCGGGCGTGCTGGCGAGTATTGAAGAAGGCTACGCCGAGCGCGGCAGGCCGATGCTCTCCACCGCATGGCTGACCGGCGCACAGGGTGTCTTTGCCGTGGTCGGATTGCTGGCTGCTCTCACGCTGGGTTGGGGCCTGTGGGAGTCGCGCCATCTGCCCTTCGTCGCCGACATTGGCACGCTGCTGGCGCACCGCGACGTGGGCGGCTACACGCTGTCGATGTCGCACTTCTTTGACCTCACCGGCCCGTCGTTTGCCGCGCTGCGCCTGCCCGCGGCGCTGGCGGCCGTGACTCTGCTGATTGGCCCGGCGGTGGGCTGGCTGCTGCGGCTGAAAGGCAGGCACATTGCCGCAACGGTGAGCATGGCGCTTACGGCAGCGATCTTCCTTGTCGCCGCGCATATCGCCTTTGCGCGCTTTGAGCCCATGCTCAGCTCAAAGCAACTGGCAGACACGATCCTGAAGGACGGCTCGCCTTCGGACTCGTTCATCATCTATGGCGACCAGTCGGATGCGTCGTCGGTGGTCTTTTACACGCACAACTTTCTGCACAAGCCCGCCTACATTGTCGTGGAGCCGTGCTCGCCTCATGGCGCGGGGTCGTCGCTGCTGTGGGGCTCCTGCTACCCCGATGCGCCGCACATCTTCCTGAGCGAAGATCAACTCTCAAAGTCGTGGGGAACGGGCGAGCGCAAATGGCTCTTCGCGCAGGACACCAACCAGTCCAAGGTGGAGCAACTGCTGGCCGGACGGCTGTACCCGGTGCAGTCCATCGCCGACAAGGCCCTGTGGACGGATAGGCCGCTGAAGTAGGCCAGCCCTGCGAATGGAACACGCTGCGCCCCAGAGCCATAGCCTCTCGAAGGTTCTTGCTTCTGGCACCCGGGGTGCAGCATCCCACCAAAACTTCGAGCTTAAGTGAGCTACTTCCGGTTAGGCGGTGACTCGACCGGGCCATCCGCCAAAGCCCAAGAGCCTATTAACATCGCTTCAACCTGCTCGGTGGCAAACGGCTAACTCCACGCGCCTCGATCTCCGCAATGCATCCACGATAGTCATCCAGAGATCGCGGAATCTCAATCATCTGGCTGCCCTCGCGCGGTACCAGTGCGATCCCAGCACTGATCACCACGTAGCCCTCGATCTCCTGCCAATGCAGCTTCCCTTTCCTCTCTCCGATCTGCCGCGTCACTCCCAAGTCATCGACGGTCACCGTCCCCCGCGACTTGCTCGACAAAATAAGCGAACCCAGCGTGGCGACGCCTAAAATCACGAACAGTCCAATTCCAATCCACTCCATCGCCCCTAGAAAAAACTGGTCCATTGCGTCCGCAGGCTTCAGTCCCGGCAGATGCCCGTGTATTGCCGCCCATCCCGTTATGCCTACCGCGCCTGCCGCCAGTCCAAAGTACCCGAAGTACTTTCCAGTGCTGTCAAACCCCGCGTAGGTATCATCCTCTGCAGTAAAAGTAGTCATGCCGGTCATAGTAAAATGCCAGACCCATTCTGCGGGACTCGATGAGAATATCCCGCAGTCTCGCTTGGTAAGTTGCCATCAGGCGCTGCGAACCTTCATCCCAGATTTTGTCTGCGGGCGTATTGTCGGCAACCCGGAAGTTACCCCTCGGCACTGACTACTTCACCGCGCGCATCTTGCCGCCGGGCAGCAGTTGAAAGACGCGCCCGCGCCAGAGGATGTGGCTGGACGTGTAGCTTGCCGCCCAGAAGCAGAAGCCCATGAAATCGCGAATGGGATAGAGCACCAGCAGGCCGAACCAGCTTGTATCGCGCACCACGGCGCGGCCCACGGCGAGCGAGAGCGCCAGCCGCGTGGCCAAGGCCCAGCCCAGCGCCGCGAGCCCCCAGCAGGGATGCCCAAGCGCACACGCTGCCGCGAGCCCCAGCAATCCAAATGGCATGCTGAAGGTGAGTGACGTGCCGAAGTGGCCCTTGGGCCGCGAGAAGCGCGTGGACTTCATCCAGCGAACCTGGTGCGCCATGGACGCAGCGAAGCTGGAGTTGATGACCATGTGGTCGATGGCGTGATGGCTCAGGATGACTGTCTGGCCCAGCTTGTAGGTCTCATTGCCCAGCACGAAATCGTCGGCACAGTAGTCGGCCGTGACCTTGAAGCCGCCCATGCCGCGAATTGCCGCGCGCCTGAAAGCCATGGTGGGCCCCAGCGTGAACTGCATGCCCTCCATCAGGCGCGCCACCAGCACGCCGGCGGTCATTTCCACGGACATGCCCACGGCCTCAAGCCGCGCCCACAGGCCACCCTCCGCCGCCACGCCGCGATAAGGGCAGGTGATGCCGCCCACCCTGGCATCGGCAAAAGGCAGCGCCACGGCGCGCAGGTAGTCGGGCGTCACGCGCACGTCGCTGTCGCTGATGACAAGGATGTCGTGCTGCGCCACAGTCTCCATCAGCTCCATTGAAGCGGCTTTGGCGTTGATGTAGGGCGGCTCGCCGGTGCACAGGAAGCGCGCCGGGATGTGCGGATAGCGCGCGGCAACACGGCGCGCCGTCTGAAGGCCCGCATCGTCCTCAGTCCGCGCGCAGAAGAGGATCTCGTACTCGGGATACTCCTGCTCGAAAAAGCTGGCCAGATGCGCGTCGAGGTTGGGCTCGCTGCCGTGCAATGGCTTGAGCAGGGTTAACGGCGGCACAAAGCCCGGGCGCGCCTGAAGCTGGGCGAGCGCCGCGCAGCGCTCGCGCAGATAGCGGGGCACAGACCACAGGGCCATCCCGGCAAAAACCGTGGACGTGATGAGGCCGAAACCGGCCAATGCAAGAAGGACGTACAACATGCAGGTCTAAGAATACCTGCACCCCCGCGGGAGTGCGATGTGAATTGCGGCAGACTACGGCTTTCGCGGCTGCAATGGCTTATTCACCACCACCGGCTTGCGCAGCGGCACGATGGCTCCAGTCGGGCCGGGCGCGGCCTGATGGAAGCGCGAAAGCATCTCAGAGCGCACGTACTCCACAAAGCTCTGCATCTGGCGGTTCATCTCTTCCATGCGCTCGCGCATCTGCAGGATGATGGCGATGCCGGCGATGTTGACGCCCAGGTCGCGGGCCAGGTTCAGGATGAACTCCAGCCGCTCCAGGTCCTCGTCGGTGTAGAGGCGCGTGTTGCCCTCGGTGCGTGAGGGCTTCAGCAGGCCCTCGCGCTCATAGAGGCGCAGCGTCTGCGGATGAATCTCATACATCTCGGCCACCGCCGAAATCATGTACGCGCCTTTGGACTTGCGTTTTGCGGCCATAGCTCTTTTGCCACCAGCTTACCGTAATGCGCTTTACAGCTTGTCAAACAGCGTCACGCGCGGGTCCTGCGGGTTCAGCTTTGCCAGTTCGCGCATGATTTCGCGGCTGCGCTCGTCCTGCAGCGTGGGCACCGTCACCTCGATGGTCACAATCTGATCGCCGCGCTGGCCGGGGCGCTGTGCGTTCTCCACGCCGCGCTCGCGCATGCGCAGCTTTTGCCCGCTCTGTGTGCCGGGCGGAATCTTTAACTGCGCGCGGCCGTCGATAGTGGGCACGTCCACTTTCGCGCCCAAGGAAGCCTCAGGAACCGTGACCGGCACGGTGACATGAATATCGTCGCCGAGGCGCGTGAAGACCGGATGCGAGCCGGTGCGCACAATCACGAACAGGTCGCCTGACGCGCCGCCGTTGAGCCCCGCGTTGCCCTTGCCCTGCAGGCGGATGCGCTGCCCGTCGCGCGTGCCGGCCTTGATGCGGAACTCGACCGTCTCTGTGCGGCTGACGAGGCCCTCGCCGTGACACGTGCCGCAGGCGTTCGAGGTGCGGCCGGTGCCATTGCAGCGCGGGCAGGGGATGTTGAACTTCATGCGCCCGCCCATCTGCGTTACCTGGCCGGTGCCGTTGCACTCCGGGCAGGGCATGGGCCCGCCGGTGTGCGCCTGCCCGTGGCAGGTGGGGCAGACCTCCTGGCGATGCACCTGCATGCGCGCCTGCCCGCCGCGAATGGCCGTCCAAAAGTCCACCGTGGCCTGATATTCGAGATCGGTGCCGGGCTGCGGCCCGCGCGGGCGATGCTGCTGCTGCGCGCCGGAGAAGATGCCGGAGAAGATGTCTTTGAAGCTGCCCCAGCCCGCCGTACCCGGGCCCGCCTGCGCGCCTCCGCCCTGAAAGCCTGAGAAGTCGAAGCCGCCGAAGTCCACCGGAGGCTGCCCGCCCTGCTGGCGCGCATAGGCCTCGGCCTGCGCGGGGTCAATCTGGTCAGAGTAGAAGCCAAGCTGGTCGTAAATTTTGCGCTTCTTCTCGTCGCTCAAAATGTCGTTGGCCTCGGAGATCTCCTTGAACTTCTCCTCCGCGCGCTTGTCGCCGGGGTTCACGTCGGGATGGTAGCGGCGCGCTGCCTTGCGGAAGGCCTTGCGAATCTCCTCCGCCGTGGCCGTCTTCTTCACGCCGAGCGTCGCGTAATAATCCTTGTTTTGAGTCGTGGCCATGGGTGATTCAAACTCGCTTCTCGCAGTGTGCTTAACCGGGTCCGCCGGTTTTGCCTGCCTTCATTGTTGATGCCGCAACACAATCGCCGCCAGTCTAACGCTCCCTAGGCAACTGCCGTATGCCTGTGGGCCGCCCGCTGCGCGTGCATGGGTCGCGGGCGAATCTCCTCGCGGATGGCCGCATCCTCGGCTTCTGCCGCGCACTCCAGGTCAAAATCCATTTGCAGTCGCATCCAGAACGCGGGCGACATGTTGAAGTAGCGCGCCAGGCGCAACGCCGTGTCCGCTGTAATCCCGCGCCGTTCGCGCACAATCTCTGAAATGCGCGTCACCGGCACGCGGAGCGCAATTGCCAGCGCATTGGCTGACAGGCCAAGCGGCTTCATAAACTCCTCGCGCAGCATTTCGCCGGGATGCAGAGCCGGCATCCGCGCGCCATCCGCGAGCTTGGGCTTAGTGGTAGTCAACGATTTCGACCTCGTAGGCATCGCCATTTCTCCATGCAAAGCAGATCCGGTACTGGTCATTGATTCTCAAGCTCCACTGGCCTTTGCGGTCACCCTTCAACTGCTCCAGCCGGTTCCCCGGCGGCTCGCGCAGTTCCTCAACCACGGAGACACTGTGGATCTGCCTCAACTTTCGAAGCGCCACCCGCTCGAACGCCGCATATTGCCTGCTGTGGCAATGCTGGAAGACCTTCTCGGTTTCTCCATCGGCAAACGAGCGAATCATGCTTAACGTTTATCGTAACACGGAAAACGGATAACATTTGATTTGCTCGCGTCTGCCTGCTCAAGCCCTCCAGTTACAAACGAGGAAGGGTGGACGACTTAATTGCCGCCCACCCCCCGCTGACTTTCCGAAGCGCTGATTCGCTTACTTCTTCTCGTCCACGTCCACGTACTCGGCGTCGATGACGCCTTCGTCTTTCTTGCCTTCGGTGGCCGGGCCGGCCTGTCCTGCTCCAGCGCCCTCCTCCGAAGGCCCGCTCTGCGCAGCAGCGTTGGCCTTGTAGAGCACCTCGGCCAGTTTGTGGCTGGCGTGGGTCAGCTTCTCGTGCGCGGACTTCAAGTCGGCGGAGGACGGCGTGCCTTCCAGCGTCTTCTTTGCATCCGCAAGCGCCGCTTCCACCTCGGTCTTATCCGCGGCCTGCACCTTTTCGCCGGACTCCTTCAGCATCTTGTCGATGTTGTAGACCAGCGAGTCGAGCGAGTTGCGGGCTTCGATCTCTTCGCGCTTCTCCTTGTCCTCGGCCGCGTGGCTCTCGGCGTCCTTGGCCATGCGCTCCACCTCTTCCTTGCTCAGGCCCGAGCTGGAGGTGATGGTGATGCGCGTGTCCTTACCCGTGGCGTTGTCCTTGGCCGTCACGTTGAGGATGCCGTTGGCGTCGATGTCAAAGGTGACCTCAATCTGCGGCATGCCGCGCGGCGCCGGCGGAATGCCCGCCAGCTTGAACTTGCCCAGCGTGCGGTTCTGCGCCGCCATGGGCCGCTCGCCCTGCAGCACATGGACCTCTACCTCGGTCTGGTTGTCGGCCGCCGTTGAAAACGTCTCCGTCTTCTTCGTCGGAATGGTTGTATTGCGCGGAATCATCGAAGTAGCCACGCCACCCAGCGTCTCAATCGACAGGGTCAGCGGCGTCACGTCCAGCAGCAGCAGGTCCTTGACCTCGCCGGCCAGAACGCCCGCCTGCACGGCAGCGCCCACGGCCACCACTTCATCCGGATTCACGCCGCGGTGCGGCTCCTTGCCGAAGAGTTCCTTCACCAGCTCCTGGATCTTGGGCATGCGCGTCTGGCCGCCCACCAGCACCACTTCGTCGATGTCGCTGAACTTGATGCCCGCATCGGCAACGGCCTTCTTGCAGGGCTCCAGAGAGCGAGTAAGCAGGTCGCTCACCATCTGCTCGAGCTTGGCGCGTGTCAGCTTGCGGACCAGATGCTTCGGTCCCGTGGCGTCGGCGGTGATGAAAGGCAGGTTAATCTCCGTCTCCACCGTCGTCGAGAGCTCGATCTTGGCCTTCTCCGCAGCATCCTTCAGGCGCTGCAGGGCCATTTCGTTGCCCTTCGAGCCCAGGTCCAAGCCTTCTTCCTGCTTGAACTCGGCGATGAGCCAGTCCACAATGCGCTGGTCGAGATTGTCGCCGCCCAGGTGGGTGTCGCCGTTGGTGGACTTGACCTCGATGACGCCCTCGCCGACTTCCAGAATGGAAATATCGAAGGTGCCGCCGCCAAAGTCGTATACGGCGATGGTCTCGTCCTTCTTCTTATCCAGTCCGTAGGCCAGAGCAGCCGCCGTGGGCTCGTTCACGATGCGCTTCACGTCCAGCCCGGCAATCCGGCCGGCGTCCTTGGTGGCCTGGCGCTGCGCGTCGTTGAAGTAGGCCGGCACCGTGATGACCGCCTCAGTGACCGTCTCGCCCAGGTAGGCCTCGGCGCTCTTCTTCAACTTCTGCAGAATCATGGCCGAGACTTCGGGCGGGGTGTACTCCTTGCCTTGCGCCACGACGCCCACATGGTCGCCCTGCTGGGTCACCTTGAAGGGCACCATCTTCATCTCGTCCGTCACTTCATTGAACCGGCGGCCCATGAAGCGCTTGATGGAGAAAATGGTGTTCTCGGGGTTGGTGATGGCCTGGCGCTTGGCGACCTGCCCCACCAGCCGCTCGCCGCTCTTTGAGAAGCCGACGATGGAGGGCGTGGTACGCGCACCCTCTTCATTTGCAATCACTTTAGGCTCGCCGCCCTCAAGAACGGCAACGCACGAGTTCGTGGTGCCAAGGTCAATTCCGATAATCTTTGCCATGGTGTGGTTCCTGCCTAGTCTAGAGAAATTTCCGACTCTACTAAGATGCATTATTGAGTGAGATAGTGTCAACTTTTCTTGATTGAATTCAAATAAGGTGCCGCGCGGACCTGCCTGCCGGATTCCCTACCGCCGCCACCCTTTTAGCCGAGCTCAAGCCGTACCGCAACCAGCCCCCGCCCTGATCGTTTAAGCTCAACTGTTCCGCTCGCGATGACCACCACGACGGCCCAAAGTCGCTATCCGCTCACACAGGGCGTAAACCCCTGGCTTGTCACGGTATCGGTAATGCTGCCCACCTTCATGGAGGTGCTGGATACAGCCATTGCCTCCGTTGCCCTGCCTTACATTGCGGGCAGCCTCTCGGCCTCGAACTCTGAGGCCACCTGGGTGCTGACGAGTTATCTGGTGGCGAACGCCGTGATTCTGCCCGCCTCCAACTGGTTTGCACGGCGCTTTGGGCGCAAGCGCTTCCTGCTCATCTGCGTGGTGATCTTCACCATCGCATCGTTCTTCTGCGGAGCGGCGCCTTCGCTGGCGGTGATTCTGCTGGCGCGGATTCTGCAAGGCGCGGGCGGCGGCGCGCTGCAGCCCTTGTCGCAGTCGATTCTGCTGGAGAGCTTCCCGCCGGCCAAGCGCTCCATGGCCATGGCCGCCTATGGTCTGGGCATTGTGGTTGCCCCAGTTCTTGGACCCACGCTGGGTGGCTGGCTCACGGACACCTTCAGTTGGCGCTACGCCTTCTACATCAACATCCCGGTCGGCATTCTGGCCGTCCTTCTCATCAGCCGCTTCATCCACGATCCGCCGTACATCAAGCACGCCAAAGTAGGCGCGTTCGACAACATCGGCTTTGGCCTGCTCATCGTCTGGACAGGCTGCCTGCAGGTGGTGCTCGACAAGGGCCAGGAGGATGACTGGTTTGGCGCGCTGTGGGTGCGCTGGGCGGTGGCGGCGCTGATTATCGCGCTCATCCTGTGGATCTGGCGCTCGTGGACCAACCCGCGCGGCCTCGTGGACCTGCACATTCTGAAGAACCGCAACTTCCGCACCGGCTGCTTCCTGATTGCACTGCTGGGCATGTGCATCTACATCACGATTGCGATTCTGCCGCTCTACTACCAGGAAGTGCTGGGCTACACGGCCTTCAGCGCCGGGCGGGTTGTGGGTCCGCGCGGCATCGGCTCGTTTGTCGGCTCGCCCATCATCGGCATCCTTGGCTCGCGCATCGACAATCGCAAGCTGCTTTCGGTGGGCTTTGTGGGCTTTGGCGTGTGCGCGCTGTTTTTTGGCATGGTGAACCTGGACATCGGCCCCTACACGCTGCTGATTCCCATTACGCTGACGGGCTTCGCGCTCAGCTTTGTGTTTGTGCCGCTGGCCACCCTGACTACCTCGACCATTCCGCGCGAGGAGATGGGCAACGCGACAGGCCTTTTTAACATGCTGCGCAATATCGGCGGCTCCGTGGGCATTGCCATGGCGACCACGGCGCTCATTCGCCGCGCAGCGCTGCACCAGACCAACCTGAGCGCTCACCTGCCGCCGTCGGACCTGCAACTGCAGCAGAACTCAGCCGCACTGGCCGCATATCTAAGCCACCACCTGGGCAGGGCGCAGGCGCGGCCGGGCAGCTTCAGCATGATTTACGACCTGATGATGCAGCAGGCAGCGCTGCTGGCCTATGTGGATGTCTTCCGCTGGACAGCGCTGCTGGCTTTCTTCTGCGCAGGCGCGGTGTGGCTCTTTAAGAAACCGCCCAAACACGCGGCCCCGCCGCCGGGCGCGCACTGAAAGTCAGAACAGCACGGAGCCTGGCTTGCCATTGCCTTCTACTTGCTGTGTACTTGGTGCCATCATGCAAACCTCACAGTCTATGGTCTCTAAACAAAGGACGCGGAGCTTCGCCGTTTGCTCGGTATTTCTGACAACGGTTGCTTCATTGCTCCTTGGCCAAAATGCAGTCCATCCAACCGCAAGACCCACGCCAGCAAAGATTGAGCCTCATTTCATTCTTATCGTTGAGTCTGTTGTGCAGGACCAATGGACGCACACCTTGAAGCTGGTGAATGCACCGCAGAGTGCTACGTTGCTCAATCCAGGCCAGTGCATCCGGGTTGGCATCTATGCCACGGGAGACAATCGGGACAGTTATTTGGAAAATACGAAGCTATCCTTCCGCGTGCTGCTTGCAGGTCAAGATCAGGACCATCCGCTTGCACCCCTGACCCAAATCAAACAGATCAAGCCGGAGGGCGGAGATTTTGTGACGGCGGCGCTGGCTGCCGGAGGCATCAAGAATCCTCTTCTCACAATGGCCACGCTGGGCGCGTCGGCGGAAAACTGGTGTGTCCCCAGCAATGCCGGAGATGGCACAGCCACTGTGGAAGCCGAAGCCGAATCCCCATCCGGACATCAAATTCTTGAGTCCGCTACCGTTGAGGTTGAAAGCTTCGAGACTGGGAGCAAGAAGCAGTTCAAAGACGCTAACGAGTTCTTCAGTGACTTCCTGCAAACCTACTACCGGCACCCAAACCCCGCGCGCCTGCTCCCGGCATTGCAATTTTTGATCGCGCAAATGACGGAACATCCACATCCGGGTGTGGCAGAGGATGTGGCCGCTTTTCTTAGTGCTGCACTCAAGGCCGATCCGGTTGCCGCAAAGGATTTCCTTGCGCGGATTGCTGTCCAGCCGCCGTTAACTCGTTCATTCGGGCTTCTCGTTTTACGTTCAGCCGGATATGACATTAGCAACGTACTCAACACCTTTAGTACGCAGGAACGACAGAAGTTTCTGAGCCTTCCCCCGCTGGCGGATCCCTTCGATTTGACTCCAACGCAAGCGCTGTTCGGGCATCTTGACCTGATGTGGTCTACCTTTGGCGCCACTGGCGACTTTGAGCCGGTCAGGACAATCGCCAGTACTCTTAGTTGGCGAGCAGACTACGACGACTTCGAAAAACTGCGCACGAGTTCAAACCATCCAACGACTCTCACGCCGTTAATCGTCCGCGGAGTGACCTATACGGCTGCCGGTTGGTCTCTGAGCACTTTTCAACGGAACGATCCCCTTGTGGCCGATTACATCGACTACATGCTCGCTTCACCAGATTTTTCTCCGGCGATCAAATCAGAACTCAGCGGACTATCCAGCAATCCGGCATTCAAGCGGGTAAATGGGAAATGACAAGGTCAAGCCGCATCCGCCCTCACCCCAGCAGCGGGAAAAACCGCTTCTTCTCCTCGTCGTACTCCTCGATGTGCCCTGAAAGGATGTCGTAGTACCAGCCGTGCACAGTGAGGCGGCCCTCGCCGATGGCGTGGATGACGGCAGGCTGCGCACGCAGATTCATCAACTGCGCCACCACGTTGCCGCGGATCAGCGAGGCAAGCTCGGCGCTGTCGCCCTCGGCAGGGTTCAGCGGCTGGCGATGGTTGAAGGCCTCTTCGACATGGTGCAGCCAGCGGCTGGCCTTGGGCAGGTTGTCGAGGCCCGTCTTGTTCAGCGCCGCCTTCATCGCGCCGCAGTCGGAGTGGCCGCAGAGGATGGCGTGCTTCACCTTCAGCACCTCCACCGCGTACTCGATGGTGGCCGTGCAGCCGTCCACGTCATTGATCGTCACCGGGATTACATTGCCCGCGTTGCGGGTGATGAACAGGTCTCCGGGATCGGTGCCGAGAATCATGTCCGGCACAATGCGTGAATCCGAGCAGGTGATAAAGAGCCAGGCTGGAGCCTGCGACTCCGCCAGCAGATGAAACTCCGCCCGCCGCCGCGGAAACACCTCGGCGAGAAACTTACTGTGCCCTTCCAACAACTTTTGCATATCGCATTTACCCGCTTTCAAAGCACTCAGTTTCAGCCTAACTTATTCTCCCGTCACGGTCCTACTCTGCGATATAGTTGGGGCCATGCCAAACCGCCGCCACTTCCCCGGCATCCGGTTTTTCGGGCTCGTCTACGCGGCCTGCGTTCGCTCGCCGCCTGTGCGCGCGACCTCTTTGGAGGCGGCCATCGCATGAAGAAGAGCGACCTGCTGGCTCTGTTCCTCATGATTTCAGCCTGCGCTGGACTCCGCTCGCAAGAGACGCCGCCAAACGCCGTGCCCGTCATGCTCGGCCAGTCCGTAGTCGCCCTCACCGGCCCGTGGAAATTTCATGTCGGCGACAAACCTCAATGGGCGGATCCCAACTTCGACGACTCCGCATGGGACACGATGGATCTGAAGCCGGTGCCGGGATCTGTGGTTCCCTTCCTTGGCAGCAGGGGCTTTGTGCTGGGATGGACGGCTCGGGGCTACGCTGGATACTCGGGCTATGCCTGGTACCGTCTGCGATTCAACTTGCAGGGGGCTCCCCCAGACCAGATGCCCGCGGCAAACGCCAGGCTGGCCCTCAAGATGCCAGAGAGTGTCGCTGATGCTTACCAGGTGTACGTGAATGGGCAATACATCGGGGAATTCGGCCGCTTCAAGCCTCAGAGCGTCACCCCGTTTCTCACCCAGATGCGGGTCTTCTCTTTGCCTGCCGGGATCGATGCCCGGAAAGGTGGCACGATGCTCATTGCCATCCGCATGTGGATGGACCCTTCCACAATGCTGACCTATCCAGATGCAGGCGGTATGCAGGGAACGCCGGTACTGGGATTAGATCCTGCCATTCACACCCTGCTGCTCCTGGGCCAGGAAGATTTGAATCGAGCGCTTGCCAGCGCTTTTCTTGAAGGAGCAATTTTGCTGGTGGCCTTGCTGGTGGCGTTCACACTCCATGGACTGGATCGCGGCGAGCCCGCCTATCTGTGGCTGGGCCTTATCTGGATAGCCACCCTCTTCTATGATTCGATCACCACGGTGTTGGCCTACTACACCACCTGGACAGCTGGAAATACAACAATCTTTTTTCAGGACGCAGTTTTGGCTCCGGTCATCATCGGCATGTGGGTGCTCTTCTGGGCGCATTGGTTCCGGCTCGGCAAAATTGCCCGCCTCCATCGCCTGGTGTGGCCGCTGGTGCTGCTGCTGGCTCTGGGCGTCGCCATGCTGCGGGCGCCGCTCTATGGGCGTGCCGTTCCCGTCCACGCCGAGGTCTGGCTGTTACCTGTCACAGTGACATGCAAACTCCTGCTTGGAGCGCTGATTGTCTGGGTAACGTACCAAGGCATCCGCAAAGACCCCACCGAAGGGTGGATGGCGTTGCCCGCCGTCGTGCTGGCGGCGATCTCGCTCTATCAGGAAGAGCTTCTGGTATTGCATGCCCCTGTATCATTTGTCCCGTTTGGATACGAATTGAGTCTCGCTCAAATCGCCAGCATGCTCTTGCTCGGCATCATCACCATTCTTACGTTTCGTCGCTTTTTGCACACGCAGCGTCTGCGCGAGCAGTGGAAAGTGGAAATGGAGCAGGCGCGCCAGGTGCAGTCGCTGCTGGTTCCTGCGGCGGCCACCATCACGCCCGGCTTTGCAGTGGAAAGCGTTTATCTTCCTGCGAGCAGCGTCGGCGGCGACTTCTTTCAGGTGCGGCCCGGCGAGGATGGTTCCTTGCTGATTGTCGTGGGTGACGTCAGTGGCAAGGGCCTGAAAGCCGCCATGACCGTCAGCGCCATCGTCGGCGCGCTGCGCGGCTGCGCTGTGCGAGCGCCAGCGGAAGTGCTCGCCTATCTCAACCGCGTCCTGCACGGACAAATCAGCGGCTTCGCCACCTGCGCCGTCGCATCCATCGCAGCCGACGGCACCATGACCATCGCCAACGCTGGCCACTTATCTCCTTATCGAAATGGCAAAGAAATGACCGTCGCGTCCGGCCTGCCGCTGGCTATTGCCGCCGAGAGCAGCTATGAGGAATCGCACCACAAGCTCGCTCTCGGCGACCACCTCACCTTCATCTCCGATGGTGTCATCGAGGCCACCAACGGCAAGCGCGAACTCTTCGGCTTCGAGCGCGCTGAAGAAATCAGCAATCAGCCCGCCGCCGCAATCGCCGAAGCCGCCCAGCGATGGGGCCAGGAAGACGACATCACCGTGCTCACCCTCGCCTGCATCGCCTGATTCCTCCGCCGATTCAGCCGCTGCCGCGCCGAATTGATACCATTCCGGTGGAAGGAGTCCAGTCTCGTCATGTTCCGTATCTTCCGGCACTCTTGCTGCTTTTCTCTGCTGGCCGCTGTCGCCCTGCTGCCTTTCGCGCTCTCTGCGCAAACCGTGGACACCGTTGACCCCGCACTCAAGAACAGAATCGACCGCATCGCCACGCAGGTACTTCAACAGACCGGCGTCCCCTCGGCTTCAGTCGCCATCGTGCAGCACGGCAAGCTGGTGTATACGCATGCCTACGGCAGGGCGCGCCTCCAGCCCCCCGTGGCCGCCACGCCGCAGATGCGCTACTCCATCGGCTCCATCAGCAAGCAATTTACCGCCGCTGCGATTCTGCTGCTGCAGGAGCAGGGCAAGCTGAGCCTTGACGACGCGGTGGGCAAGTACGTGCCCGGCCTGACGCGCGGCAATGACGTCACCATCCGCGAAATTCTCTCGCACACCTCCGGCTACCAGGACTACTGGCCCGAAGACTATGTGATGACGCCCATGCTCAAGCCCGAGAGTGCCCAGAAGATTCTCGACACATGGGCCAAAAAGCCACTGGACTTTGAGCCCGGCACGCAGTGGCAGTACTCCAACACGAACTACGTGATTGCCGGCGCGATTGTTGAAAAGGTCAGCGGCGAGAAGCTGATGGACTTTCTCGGCAAACATATTTTTCATCCGCTCGACATGAAATCCGTGTGGAACTCCGACCAGGACAAGCTAACGCAGACCGATGCGACAGCCTACTATCGGCACGCCCTTGGCCCGCTGCGCGTGGCGCCCAAGGAGGGCCGCGGCTGGATGTTTGCCGCGGGTGAGCTGGCCATGACCGCGCACGACCTGGCGCTGTGGGACGAGAGCATGCTCGCCAAGTCAATTCTTTCGCCGGAAAGCTACAAAACAATGTTCACCGAGGTGAAGCTGAAAAACGGCAAGGGAACGGACTATGGCCTGGGCGTGCAGGTGATGGAGAGCGACGGCCACCGCGTGATTGCGCACTCGGGCGAGGTGTCGGGCTTTGTGTCGGACAATGAAGTGCTCATCGATGACGGCGCGGCGGTTGCCGTGCTCACCAACCAGGACGCCGTTGGCGCGGCCTCGACCATCGCGCGCCTGGCCGCCCCTGTGGTTGCCGGATATCCGCTGAAGCCCACCGAACAGCAGGCATTGGACATCTATCGCGGCCTGCAGAAGGGCCAGATTGACCGCAGCCTGCTGGCGCCGAACCTGAGCGACTACTTCACGCCGGAGGCCATCGCCGACTTCAAAAGCAGCCTCGCGCCGCTGGGCGAGCCGCTCATCTTCCACCAGGTGCGCGAGACCCTGCGCGGCGGCATGACCTTCCGCGCCTTCCGCATCGTCTATCCCGGCCAGACGCTGATGCTGACCACCTACACCTACCCCGACGGCAAGCTGGAGCAGTACCTCGTTGCACCGGCTGAATAGTCGCACCTTTCGTGAGTGGGCGATCTTTACCTGATCAGGGCGCGCAAGCGCCGTCCGCCGTCCGCGCAGGACCGCGATACACTTGAAGTTGAGCTATGTTTGAAAACCTTACAGATAAACTTCAGCGGGCCTTTAAGACCCTGCGCGGCCAGGGCACGCTCACGGAAGAGAACATTACCGAGGCGCTGCGCGAGATCCGCGTGGCGCTGCTTGAAGCCGACGTCAACCTCAACGTTGTCAAGGACCTGATTGAGCACATCCGCGCCAAAGCCGTGGGAACGGAAGTGCTTACAGCGCTTTCGCCCTCCGAGCAGGTCATCAAGATTGTGCGCGATGAACTGATCGAGTTGCTGGGCAGGGACACGGCGCGCTTCAAATTCGCCTCGCAGCCGCCCACGGTCATCCTCATGGCGGGCCTGCAGGGCTCGGGCAAAACGACGACAAGCGGCAAGCTGGCGGCGTGGCTCAAGAAGGGTGGGCATCGGCCCATGCTTGTTTCCGTCGACGTGTATCGCCCGGCGGCGCGTGAGCAGCTCAAGGTCGTTGCCAAGTCGATTGACGCGAAGCTTTACGAGGGCGACCTGAAGGGCGAGCCTGCCGGTTCCGCGCTCGTGGAGCGGCTGGCGCAGGAGGCCCGCCGCGAGGCGCGCAACATGGGCTGCGACACGCTCATTGTGGACACCGCCGGCCGGCTGCACATTGACGAAGACCTGATGGACGAGATGGTGCGGCTGAAAAAGCTGCTCAATCCGCAGGAGATTCTGTTCGTGGCCGACTCCATGACTGGCCAGGACGCCGTCAACTCCGCGCAGGATTTTCATTCCCGCCTCGGTTTGACCGGCGTCGTCCTCACCAAGATGGACGGCGATGCGCGCGGCGGCGCTGCCCTGTCGATTCGCCATGTGACCGGCCAGCCCATCAAGTTCATCGGCGTGGGAGAAAAGTCGGACGCCTTCGAGCCCTTCCATCCCGACCGCATCGTGGGCCGCATTCTGGGCATGGGCGACATGATGTCGCTGATCGAGAAGGCCGAGTCCACGCTGGACCGCAAGAAGTCAGAGGAGTTCGCGAAGAAGGCACTGCTCGGCGACGGCTTTTCGCTGGAAGACTTCCGCGACCAGTTGCGCCAGATCAAGAAGCTGGGTTCGATGGAAAGCATCCTCAAGATGCTGCCGTCTGTCGGCCCCTTCGCGGGCATGCAGCAGGCCGCGCAGCACGTGGATGAAAAGCAGTTTGTGCGCCTTGAGGCCATCATCAATTCGATGACGCCGAAGGAGCGCCACAACCACGAGATCATCTCCGGCTCGCGGCGCAAGCGGATTGCCGCAGGCTCGGGCACGACGGTGCAGGACGTGAACATGCTGCTGAGGCAATACGCGCAGATGGCGAAGATGTTCAAGCAGATGGGCAAGGGCGGCCTGGCAAAGCAGATGATGCGCGGCGGCATGGGCGCGCTCGGCATGGGCAGGCAGAAGTTCGGGCGGTAAGAGAGACACATGGCTCCGCTGCAGGACCAACTCGACGAGATCACGGCGAACACGCGCCACCTGGTGCAGGCCGACCGGCTGGCCGTGGGCGAGCGCGCCATCGCCGAGCTGTTTGACTCCGGCATTGAAGAGCGCATTCTGCCCGTCGGCGCGCTGGCGCCGGAGTTCGCGCTGAAAGACGCAGGCGGCAAGCTGGTGCGCTCCGCGGACCTGCTGGCGCTTGGTCCGCTGGTCGTCAAGTTTTTCCGCGGGCGCTGGTGCCCTTATTGCATGACGGAGTTGGAAGCGTGGCGCGATCTCTACGGGCAGATTCGCGAACATGGCGCGCTGATGGTCGCCATTGGCCCGCAGACGCAGCGGCAGAGCGACTTCATGGCCGGCCAGCACGGCTTGCCGTTTCCCGTGCTCACTGACCCGGACAACGCGCTGGCCGAGCAGTTCGGCCTGGTCTACACCGTGCCCGAATATCTGCGCGAATACTATCTCTCCATCCTGGTCAACATCCCGTTTGTGAATGGCGAGACAAGCTGGCAACTGCCCCTGCCTGCAACCTACGTGATGAACCGCGAAGGGCGCGTCGTCTTCGCCGAGGCCCACGCCGACTTTCGTGTGCGCCCGGAGCCGGAAGACGCGCTGTCCTGCGCGCTGGCGATGCACGGGCGCTAAGGCATCCGCTTCAGTCCGCTCCTGCTTCCCCTGCGGATATGGCAGCATGTACTCCGGCCGCTGCTTTCCGATATTGCAGATTCAGGATGCTCAACTGATACAAGCTCAAGTCCGGATACCTGAGTGACTCCAGATCCTTGGGCGGATGTTTCGGCTCCAACAGGCGCCAGGCCTGCGGCGCCTGCCACGCGTCAAATCCCGCATCAGTCATCAATTCCAGCGCAATGCGGCCGCGCTGTTTCTCCATTCGCTCTTTGATCTTTCTAGCAGCGACATTGTTGCCCGTGAGTGCCGCCAGATCCAAGCCGGGAATGAATACTGCGGCTACTTCTCCAGCGGCCTGGACGCCCAGAAATGCGCGGTTGTTTGCAACGATTCTTGCCGATTGCCTTTGCAGGTTGAAGGCCACGCCATCGGCCAACACCGCGGCAAGCTGATCGTCGTTCTGCAGCCTTTTCACAACCTGGATCGGCACCAGGATAATGCTGCCATTGGCACAGAGCTCCGAGCGGAGCTTCTCGTCGTCGTACGCATAAAAACGAAAAGGAATCTTCGACGGGTTGTCAGTGGGCAACAGCTTCTGGTAGGTGGGAACCACGCGCATCCCCACGCGGAGAACGCGTGTCTGCAGCGCATTGTCCGCGGGAATCTTGTGCATGTGGCCCAGCACGCCCAGCCGGATGTATCCATCCTCAGTGAATTCCGTCTCCTGGTCGACGCCATCGTCGGGCGGTTGCACAGCGGTGTCTTGCGCAGGGCGGGTCTTCAGCGCGGCCATCGGCGGACGAAATTCCAGATCGCGCACCTCCCAGCCCTTCAACGCCTTGAACTTGGTCGGCTTCGGAGAGAGGAACTGCGCTTGCGAAGCCACAAGCTGGCCGCTTTTGTCCCGTCTGCCTTGATAACGGATCCACACATTTGTGCCCACGTCGCTGAGGGACTTCAGGCTGCCAGAAAACGAGGTCACGGTCTTCTGCGTAATGCGAATGTCGTAGCCGTCTGCGCTAAACACCGGCTCCGGCCCGCTGGAGGCGACCTTGACAATCACGCCCATTCCTTCCAGCGTTTCATCCCAGTCACCACGGAACACAATCGCGCTTGCAGTCGCCGTTCCTCGGCGATCATCATAGGATCCCAACACGAAGACGTAGGCGCCCACTTGAATCTCATTGCGTAACGGACTGTCGGTGTGGAAGACCTTGTCCTTCTCAAGGCCAAAACCAGTTTCCAGGCTCATGACTACGCGTACACCGTTTATGTTGAAGCTCTCTGGCAGATCGACAGAGGTGATGTAGCCCTGTACTGCGAGGTTGTGCTTTTGCTCTGCGGAGGCTTGCGCAAGCAGCAATGCGCTGAGCACGAGAAAGAATGCTGGCAGTGCATAGGAAGACAAAAGAAGCCGCATACGCTTCGAGCGAATTACGTGCATGCACAGACCCCCGGTCGATTGGCTGGAAGCGATTATAGCCATCCAGCAGGTCCCTATCCTACGAGGCGATCAGGATTTCTTTGCAATCACGGCCTCTGCCTGTGCAGGCGTCACGCCCCGCAGAAGAAATACCTTGCTCCGCGATAACTCGCCGGTGACTAACTGGACGGAAGACTTAGGTAAGTCGAATAAATCTGCGAGAAACGCAATCAGCGCTTCGTTCGCGCGACCTTCAATGGGCGGCGCATGAACGGCAATCTTCAACTGCGCCGCTACTCCCTCGCCGTAGATGCCGGTGATGGCAGTCTTTTTTGCGCCGGGCTGCGCGCGCACGGCCAGCGTCACTCCGTCTTTCGTCTCGCGCAGCATCGCCGTGCTCATTCGGGTGGCCCTGCGTAGGGCGCGCGCTTGCCGAACAGCGCCGTGCCAATGCGAACGCGCGTTGCGCCTTCTTCGATGGCCAACGAGAAATCGCCGCTCATGCCCATCGAGAGCACATCCAGATTGAGTTTGGGATTTGCAGCCGCCCAGCGATCGCGCCATTGCCGCAGGCTGCGGAAGCAGGCGCGCGTCACGTCATCCGGCGCGCCCCACGGCGCAATCGTCATCAGGCCGCGCGTTTCCAGATGATGCAGCGAAGGCAGCGATTCAAGCAGTTGCGCTGCTTCGCGTGACTCCGGGTCAAGACCTGCCTTCGTCTCTTCGGGGCTCAGCTTCACCTCGATGAGCACGGGCAGGCGCTTGCCCAGCTTGCCCGCCGCATCGTTGAGCCGCTCGGCCAGCCGCAGAGAATCAACTGAATCTACCCCGTCAAATATCTCCGCCGCCCGCGCTGCCTTGTTCGATTGCAGATGGCCGATGAGATGCACGCGGACTGCTGGATTCTGCAACGCGTCGCGCAGTGCCGCTGCATTTAATGCCTTGGTGGCAAACTCCTGCACGCGGTTTTCGCCAAAGAGCGTGAGACCCAGCGCAGCGGCCTCGGCGATCGTCGCCGCCGGATACGTCTTTGAAACCGCCATCAGTTCGACTTCGCTGCGCGCGCGGCCCGCATGGCGGCAAGCTGCTTCAATCGCAGCTTCCACGCGTTCCAGGTTTTCCACAAGCGAAGTCATTGCGATTCTTCTCGCGTGATGCGCTGAAAGTCCCCTATGCTGGTTACAGCAACCCTCGCCCTATGGGTCGCTTCAAAACCAACCATGTGGACAATCATTCTTCTCATCTGCTCCAACATCTTCATGACCTTTGCCTGGTACGGGCATCTGCGGTTCCGTCACGAGGCGCTGTGGAAGGTCATCCTGGTGAGCTGGAGCATTGCCCTGCTGGAATACTGCTTTCAAGTTCCGGCCAACCGCATTGGCGCTGACCGCTTCAGCCCCGTGCAGCTCAAGGTGATTCAGGAGATCATCACGTTGGTGGTCTTCGCCGTCTTCACCACGTTTTACTTCGGCTCGCACCTGCGCTGGAATCATGCAGCTGCCGGCCTGTGCCTTGTCGCCGCAGCGTTTTTCGTCTTCCACTCCTGGTAGGGGCGCTGCTTCAGCGCCCGTGTTCCTGAAGGAACTTCTCCACTTCAAGCGCCGCCATGCAGCCCGAACCCGCGGCAGTAATGGCCTGGCGATAGCGGCGGTCCTGCACGTCTCCGCAGGCAAACACGCCGGGCACCACTTTGCCGTTGTGCGTGGTGAGAACGTTGTCCCTGGTGCGAATGTAGCCGTCCTCGTCCAGATCCATCTGTCCGGCGAACATGCGGGCATTGGGCTCATGGCCGATGCCGAGAAAAAGCCCACTTACGGGAATCGTGGAGACGTTGCCGGTCATCACGTCGCGCACGCGCAGACCCTTCACTTCGTGCTCTTCAACGCCCAGAACCTCCTCGACCACCGTGTTGGTGCGCAATTCGATGTTGGGATGCGCCATGGCGCGCTCCAGCATAATCTTGGAAGCGCGGAAGCCGTCGCGGCGGTGGATCAGCGTGACCTTGCTGGCAAAGCGCGTGAGAAACAACGCCTCTTCCATGGCGGAGTCGCCGCCGCCGACCACGGCAATCTCCTTGCCGCGGAAGAAGAAGCCATCGCAGGTGGCGCAGCTTGAAACGCCGTGGCCGATGAGCGCCTGCTCGCTGGGCAGCCCCAGCCAGCGCGCGCTGGCGCCGGAGGCGACAATCAACGTGCGCGTGCAGATTTCGCCCGCCGAGGTCTGTAGCCGGTACGGGTGAACGCTCAAGTCCACTGAGCTGAGGTGCGCAAGCTGGAAGCTGGCTCCAAAGCGCTCGGCCTGCTGCTTCATGTTGGCAATCAGTTCCGGCCCCTGGATACCCTCAGGCCAGCCGGGAAAATTCTCAACCAGCGTGGTAATGGAGAGCTGGCCGCCGGGTTCGTGGCCCTCAAGCACCAGCGGTTTCAGGCCGGCGCGACCAGTGTAGATGGCTGCCGTGAGTCCGGCGCAGCCGGAGCCGAGGATAACGGTTTCGCGAGTCTCTGCTGTCATGTGATTTCCCATGTTGATTGTAGACGCAGGCGCCCGCCTGTAGCCCGGCGCGCCTTCGATCTTTGCCAATCCACTATAAGATGATGCACATGGCCAATCTGACTCTGATCTACGGAATGCGGCTCCTGCCCGAAGGTGAAGTCGCAGAGATTCACGATGCAACGCTGAAGCTGGCCAACGGCCACGAGGCACACGTCACCATGCACGTGCTGGAGGGCTCACGCGAGCAGATCGAACATCAGCTCAAGCAAAGCCTGGACGCCTTTTTCGACTTCTACCCGGAGATCTAGCGTCCTGCGTCCTTCATTTGCCCGCAAAAGCGAGTGGCGGAATTGAGGATCTGGTCTGCGGTTTTGGCCCGATAAAGGGTTTTGGATCGCGAGTGTAGTGGTCGATGAAGTCGTCGATGGCTGTCTTCGGTTTTTTAATCGAGCGGTGAACGCCGCGCCGACGTTTCATCCACAAACCTGCGCCATCCTTATTGCGGCACCGGCGGCCAGCCGCGCTACGCCAAGTCTCCGCCCTTGCCAATGTCCATCGACGGCGCCATCGGATTGCGTTCGTCGATGTACTCCTCGATGACCTTGTTGAGAATACCCTTGGCTTCAAGAATGAACTCAACGGCATCACGCCCCGCACCATATCCACCGGGGTTGGGTGTCACATAGTGCGCTGCGGTCTTGACCTGTTCGCGGGCATTTGCCACGGCCACGGCAAAGCCACACTCGCGCATCACCGGCAGGTCAATTACATCGTCGCCCACATACGCAATCTCTTCTAGAGTCACGCCTTCCTTCTGCATGATTTCGCGCACCGCGCGCATCTTGAAGGATTGCCCCATGTACACGAATTCCAGCTTCAGGTCGCGGGCGCGCAGGGCGACCGTTTCACTGATGCGCTTGGTGATGACGCCGCACTTCATGCCGCCCAGCCGCGCCAACGAAATGGCTGTGCCGTCATGCGCATTAAAACCCTTGGCTTCTACCATGGTGGTGGATTGAATGCCGAAGCCGGCCTGGCCGTCGTGCTGCGACAGGTGAGCCTGTGTCGCCGGGCTGCTCGCCGCCGGCCCCGGCCCTGGAACCAGCCAGATGCTGCCGTCGGTTAAAACGCCGTCGACGTCAAAGAGAATAATTTTGATTGGGCGGGCGCGATCCTGCGCGGTGACTGTCATGCAACAATTTTAACTGCATTGCGGCGGGACAGAATCCGCGCGGCCGGGTACGCGAAAATAGATCAATGGGACACACTCCACCAGCACCGACGCCAGCGCTCACCGCTGAAGACTATTATTTCGACGGGCCGTACATGGTCTTTACAGCGGCCTATCATCTGAAGCGTGGAAGGTGCTGCGGCTCCGGTTGCCGACACTGCCCTTATGGCAACGCGCCTGCTGCCGATGGGGACGCGAAAGCGGGCAATTGCGATCCCTCCGCATGACGTGTGGGCAAGGCAAGCACGCTTGCGCACAGGAGACAATGCTGGCAAGCCCTGGGGAGCAGTTCATGCCTCATCCACAGGCCGCTGCGCTTCATTATCGGTAGCGTCTATCATTCGTATTCCGGCAGGGAGATTTGCTTTTCGTGTAAATTCTCTGCGATTGTTGAGTCTTTCCCCGCATTGGCAATCGTCGTACTCAATCGAGGTCGCCCCATGAAAACTATCCGTCTCTTCCTTTGTGCAATCCCCGTCCTGCTGGCAGCATTTGCCGTGAACGCGCGCGCACAGCAGGCCATTACCTTTCCCAGTGGCGCCGGCACGGCCCAAGGCGTGCTCTATCTGCCCCAGGGCGCAGGTCCGCACCCGGCGCTTGTCGTCATCCACGAGTGGTGGGGATTAAACGACTGGATCAAGCAGGAGGCGGCCGGCTACGCAGCCAAGGGCTACGTGGCGCTGGCCGTTGATCTCTACCGCGGCAAGGTGGCCAACGACCCTGAGATGGCGCATGAGCTCTCTCGCGGGCTTCCGCAGGATCAGGGCGTACAGGACCTGGTCGCCGCGTTTACTTATCTGCAAACCCGCAGGGACGTGAAGGCGAATCGCATTGGCGCCGTAGGCTGGTGCATGGGCGGCGGCTACGCGCTGCAACTTGCCATCGCCGAGCCCGCGCTCAAGGCCGTCGCCATCAACTACGGCGCGCTGGCCACCGACAAAGCCGCCCTGGCGAAGATTCACGCGGCGGTGCTGGGCAACTTTGGCGGCAAAGATCAGGGCATTCCACCCGATGCGGTCCATGCGTTCGAGGCGGCCATGGAGTCGCTCGGCAAGCCCGTGGATGCGAAAATCTACCCCCTGGCTGGCCATGCCTTTGAGAATCCCAACAACAAGAGCGGCTACCGTGCGGAGGACGCTTCCGACGCGCTTGCCCGGATCGACCAGTTCTTTGCAGCGCAGCTTGGAAAGTAGAGGCGATTTGCCCCATACCTGCCGCGGAAGGCTCGTCATGCGCGGCAGGGCAACAATTCCGCTTGCATTCGGGCGCGGGGCGTGTTAACCCTTAAGCCAATAACTCTCTGGTAGCTAGTCGTGGAGATCATGCCCGGCAGCTCGCAGACAGGACCTCTCCCATGATGAAGATTGGCACCATTATCCGAGCGCACAGGCTCCAGAAGGGGCTTTCGCAAGGGGATATCGAGAAGAAAACGGGGCTTCTGCGCTGCTACCTGTCCCGCGTGGAAAACGGCCACACCGTACCATCGCTGGACACACTGTCAAAGATTGCCTCAGCCCTCGATTTGCCCATCGCCCACTTCTTTTCTGACGACTCACCGGGCCGCCAGTTGAACACCCAGAAGCTTTCAGACGACGAGCTGCGCTTTCTCACGCAGATTCGGCGTTACTCGTCCAACCTGAACGAGAGCGACCGCAAGCTTCTGCTGGCCATGGTCAAGAAGTTCGCCGCCACTGCGGTGCGCTAACAGCGCGCAGCGTTGCAGACGGCTTCAGACGCTGAAACGGCTGGTCAAGAACCGAGCGCAACGCTCCATCCCTGACCAGCCGTACTGGTGTTTACGCTTCTGGCGGGCGCTTAAACGTCATTGCCCAGATGGAAGATCGGCTCTACGCCGTGCCCGCCGGACAGCAACGCCTGCTCTTCATGCGCTTCAAGCGGCTTGTAGCTTTGCGCCACATCCATCGCCAGCCGAAAATACCGCTCATCGCCCGGCGGAATGGCAGCCGTAATTGGGTGGCTCAGCGTCCACCGCAGACCAAGCGAGGCCTCACTGGGAAACGCAGCCGGCTGATACCAGCACTTGGGCTGTAGATGCTCCTTTTGCCCCGCAGGCCACACGGTCTTAGCCATGCCCTTCAGCGCCAGGATGCCCATGTTCTTCTCCTGCGCCTTCTTCAGAATCTGCGGGCCAAAGCCGGCCTGCGTGAACAGCACCCAGTTGAGCGGGAAAAGAATGGTGTCGAAGTTGTAGCGGTCCATGGCCGCCAGCGCGGTTTCCGCTGAATGGACTGAGAAGCCGATATAACGGATCTTGCCTTCCTTCTTCGCGGCCTCCATGGTTTCCATCGCGCCGCCCGGCCCCAGCACCTTGTCCAGGTCGGTCATCTTGGTGAGCGCGTGAAACTGGTAAAGGTCAACATGATCCGTCTTGAGCAGGCGCAGCGACTCTTCCAGTTGCTTGCGTGAGTCGTCCTTCATGCGGCCATCGGTTTTGCAGGCCAGGAAGCAGTTCTTGCGGTACGGCGCCAGCGCGGGGCCAAGCCGCTCCTGCGCGTTGCCGTAGCTTGGCGCAACATCGAAGTAGTTAATGCCGCGATCCACGGCCTCGGCCACGATGTTCGAGGCCTCGCCGGTCGTTTCGTCCATCACCACGATTCCGCCAAAACCGATGATGGAAAGCTTCTCGCCCGTCTTGCCCAACGTGCGGCGGGCGATGGGGTTGGAGGGCGTCTTGGCCGACGCGTTCAGCTGGCTGCTGGATGCGACAGCGGCCGCAGTAACAGCAGCCTGCTTGATGAAATCACGACGTTCCATGGGATTCCTCCGGGGGCGTTGGACTGAAGCGGCCAGCGCTTAGCAAACATTCTCGCACATGCGCTACAACGACGACGTAGCCTGATGCCACAGGATCAATCGCCAAAGCTCTTATCCCGGCAGTTGCGCCAGGAAAAATCCAAACAACACCAGCAGTCCGACGATCATGATGGTTGCAATGCGAAGGCGGTTCTCAAACAGCTTGCGCGGCGAGCCGAGCCTGGGCACCAGCGGCGCTGCAAAAAGCAGCCCGGAGCTAAAGCCGCCCAGGTGCGCCATGTTATCGATGCTCAACCCTGAGCCCATGACCCTAGTACCGAAGCTGATAGAGAAGCCGATCACGAGGTTAACCGCGGCAAAGTAAATCACGGACTTACGCAGCTTGCGCAGTTCAAAGGGCGGCACGGGCAACCTGCGCGACTTGAGCAGCACGATCAGCGCACCGGCAATGCCGAATACAGCGCCGGAAGCGCCCGCACCCACCGGACCGTAGTCCACCATGCCCGCGCTGCTCGCGCCGTGATATGACACCCAGTTCACAAAGGTGGAAAGCATGTTGCCCGCCGCGCCCGTGAGAACGTAGACGGCGATTACACCGGCAGTACCCAGCAGCGGCTCGGCCAGCAGGCCCAGGTTCCAAAGGCACCACATATTGAGTCCCAGGTGAAGGATGCCGACATGGACGAACATGGCGGTCACAATCCGCCACCACTCGCCGCCGTTCAGCACTGCTCCCGCGTTGCCTGCCCCCCATTGCATCAATTGATTTCCGGTGGGACTGCTCAGGCTCACCCCGCGCGCGGCCATGGCCAGGAAGACGAGGCAGTTGATGCCGACGAGAAGATAGGTGGCTGGAGACAAGGCCCACTGGGGCCGCCGGCGCACCGGCTGCTGCGGAACATCATTGCGAAGCCCCGGAGGCAGAATCTCCGGTTCGGGAACGGGGGGATGACTGCCCATATCTTTCATCGTAATGCATTTTTGGGCCAGCCGAACGGTGTACGCAGGATCGACTCGCCAGCCATAAATCTCCGTACCCCCTGCGTTTGGGTCGCAAGGGGGATGGTTGTAGTCTGGTATATGGTCCAAGCTGCGGGCGGCACTGCACTACGCCTCCGGCAAGCCGGACCTGACAGGAGCGAAACTGTGGGCACGGATAAGCGAATTCGGCGGGCGCTGTTGAGTGTGACTGACAAGACTGGGCTGGTGGATTTTGCCCGAGTACTGGCAGAGTTTGGGGTGGAACTGGTCTCCACCGGCGGAACGGCGCGTGCGCTGCGCGAGGCAGGCCTCGGGGTACAGGACATCAGCGACCTTACCGGCTTTCCTGAGATGCTGGACGGCCGCGTCAAGACACTCCACCCGCGCGTGCATGGCGGGCTGCTTTACATTCGCGGCAACGCCGAGCACGAAGCCGCCGTTTCCGCCCACGGCATTCAACCCATCGATATGGTGGTGGTGAACCTGTACGCCTTTGAGAAGACCGCGGCCCAGCCCGGCGTTGCGTTTGGCCACCTGATCGAGAACATCGACATCGGCGGCCCGTCGATGGTCCGCTCGGCAGCCAAAAATTTTGAGGACGTGGCCATTGTGACCCGCGTCGCCGACTATCCGGCGCTGATGCAGGAGCTGAAGTCCACGCGCGGCTGCCTGAGCCGCGAGACCCGCTGGCGGATGGCCCGGCAGGCTTTTGCGCTCACAGCCGCCTACGACACGGCAATTGCCAACACCCTTGACCAGATCGGCGAGGCGCCCGCACCGGAGTTGCCGGCCGCGCCGGATCGAGCGTCCTTTCCCACGACACTCCGCATCAACTTCCCTCTCGCACAGTCGCTGCGTTACGGCGAAAACCCCCACCAGCGCGCCGCGCTCTACAGCGACGGCTCCGGTCTGGGCATTGCGGGAGCAACCCAACTCCAGGGCAAGGAGCTCAGTTTCAACAACCTTGTCGATCTGGACGCCTGCTGGGAACTGACGCAGGAATTTGACGAGCCGATGGTGGCCATCATCAAGCACACCAACCCCTGCGGCGCAGCCACCGGCGGCACCATCCCGGAGGCCTACCAGAAGGCTCTTGCCTGCGACCCAGTCTCGGCCTTTGGCGGCGTCATCGGCATCAACCGTCCCGTGGATGCCACAGCCGCCGAGGAGATCTCAAAGCTCTTTGTCGAGGCCATCGCTGCGCCTGCCTTCACGCCCGAGGCCCGGGAGCGCTTCGCCGCCAAGAAAAATCTGCGTCTCGTCGAGGTCCATGCCGCACCACAGCGCCCCGTCGTCAAGCATGTTTCCGGCGGGCTGTTGATGCAGGATGCCGACACAGGCCGCGTCACCAAGGCCGAGCTGAAGGTGGTCACCTGGCGTCCGCCCACCACCGAGGAACTGCGCAGCCTGCTCTTTGCATGGCGCGTCTGCAAACACGTCAAGTCCAACGCCATCGTCTATGCCCGCGACGGACAGACCATCGGCATCGGCGCAGGTCAGATGAGCCGTGTAGACGCTGCGCGCTTCGGCGCACAGAAGGCCGTGCTGCCGCTCAAGGGCACGGTGGCTGCCTCGGACGCATTCTTTCCCTTCCCTGACGGCCTTGAAGCCATAGCCGCCGCCGGAGCAACCGCGGTAATCCAGCCAGGCGGCTCCATGCGCGATGAAGAGGTTATCGCCGCAGCCGACAAGCTGGGCATGGCCATGGTCTTTACCGGCATCCGCCACTTCCGTCACTGAGGCTGAACCCTGATGATCGCGCCATGAAGCCCGCCGGCCAACCCTGGCTCCGTCTGCGCACCGGTGCCGTCGCCCTTGCCCGGCAGATGGACTGGCTCCGCGGCCTGCGGGCAGCCGTGGCGCTTTGTCTGCCGCTGGTCCTCGGCGATCTGTCAGGGATACCCAATCTTGGCTGGGCCGGGCTCGGGGGGTTCGAGGCGATTCTTGCGGACACGGGAGGCCCCTACCGCTCCCGTCTGGGCAGCCTGGTGACGCTTTCGCTGGGTGGCGCTGCCGGCCTGTTCGTGGGGGCCATTACCGGTGGCAGCCTGCACTGGGCGCTGCCCGTGACGTTGCTGTGGTGCTTCCTGTGGAGCTACCTGGCCGTACTGGGCCAGCCATTTTCCTCCGCCGGCATTCTGGTGCAGGTCATTTTTATCTGCGGCGTGGGCACGCCCACTGCTCACTGGCGCGAGGCCCTGGGCTGGGCGCTGATGCTGCTGGCCGGCGGAGCCTGGGCCGCGCTGCTCTCGCTCTTTCTGTGGCCGCTGGACGCCTATCGCCCCGCCCGTGCCGCCGTGGGCGACTGCTACCGGGAGTTGGCATCCTTTCTGGGCTCTGTAACCGACCTCGCCAGCCGTGAGCAGACCAACCGCCGCAAGCCGGGAGCCGCGCTGTGGCACCGCCTGGCGCAGCATCACCAGTACCGCATCCGCCATGCGGTGGAGCGCGGCTGGAAGGCCGTGGCCGGCATACGCGCCGAGCAGCGGGCTGAGACACCGCGCGGCCGCCAGCTGGTTGTCCTGCTGGAACATGCCGACCTGCTCATCGCCCGCACTGTGGCGATGGCTGAGCATCTTGAGGCTGAGGCTGGCGCCGGCCGCTCCGCCAGCCTGGACCGAAGCCTCTCCTGGCTGGAAGAACTGCGCTCTGCCGCGTTGTGGGTGGCCTCAGTGCTGGTGCGCCACCGCGGCGAAACGCTGGACACCGCGCGCGCCAAGCGCGTCGAGATGCAAGGGCTGCCCAATGCGCAGGAAGGCTGCCTTGGAACCGCAGATGCCACCAGCCGCTTCCTGCTCGCACAGGTGGCAGCGGCTGCCTCGCTGCTGGATGGCTCCATTGAAAGCGCGGCGCTGTTGCGCCTTGGCAAGGCACCTGTTCCGGATTACACACATCCTGACGCCTCCACCGGCCACTTCGCCTATGTTTATGAGCGGCTGGGTCAGCTTCGCGCGGGTTGGAGCCTGGAGCTTTTAACTGCCAACTTCACTGCCAGATCGCTCACTCTGCGCCATGCGACGCGGGTGGCGCTGGTTTGCGGCCTGGATGTAGCGCTGATCCTGCTGCTCCACATCGACCACGGCTACTGGCTGATGCTTACCTCGCTCATCGTGCTGCAGCCGCACGTCTCCGGCACGCTGCGCCGCGGGCTGGAGCGCATCGGCGGCACGGTGGGCGGCGGCATTCTGGCTGCACTGCTGGCCGTCGCGCTGCACTCCCAACTCGCCACCGCAGCCGTGCTGTTTCCGCTGGCGCTACTGGCGCTGGCTATTATGCCGGTCAGCTACGCGGCCTTTGCGTTCTTCCTGACGCCGGCCTTTGTGCTGGCCTGGCTGCCCTACTCGGGAGACTGGCAACTTGCGCTGGTGCGGACGGAGAACACCATCGCCGGCGCGCTCATCTCCGTCGCCGCCATGATTTTTCTATTCCCCGCATACGAGCGGGACCGCGCACCCGCCTTCTTGCGTGCCAGCCTCGCTGCCGACCGCCGCTACGTGGCACAATTGGCCGAAAGCTGGCGGGGCCGCGTGCGCTCTTCGCGTCTATTGGCCAACGCACGGCGCGCCACCGGGCTGGCCAACAACGATGCGGAAGAGTCGCTGGAGCGCATGCTGGCCGAAAGCTGGCCCCGCCGGCAGCCCTTTGCGCGGTTTGCCACGGCCTTTGTCACCTATCTGCGCCGCCTTGCCCAGAGCGTGACGACCCTCGCCAGTCTGGACGGCGAATGGGAGTGGAAGCAGTCCGGCACGGTGCAGAGCCGCCTTGAGCTGCTCGACCGCCGTCTTGCCTGGCTTGAAGAACAGGCCACCTCAAGCTCGCACCCGGTGGCGCCACCCTGGCCTGAGTCCGGCATGCAGGCAATGCCCCCGGTGGCGCCGCTCGAGGATCACCCCGGCGAGCGTCAATTGGTGCGTCTGGAGAGGCAGGTCGAAATTCTCCACCGCCAGCTTCGGTCCCTGCGAGAGCACGGCTGGCTGCCCGGGGAACGCCGGCAGTAACGTATCCGGCATAGCCCACGCCGTTTTCAACGCGTTGTCTCCTCGCTGGTTACCTTAAAATGCAGCAATCTGCCGCGCCACCGCGACAAATCGCAGGTAAAATCGTCTTTAAAGTAGGTGGGTCGGCCCGGCCATCTGCCTGTATGGCCTTGTTCGTATTCCGGGTTTTCGATTGACCACGCATTGCCCGGCTCGAAAGGCATGGAATCCCCAAGGATGAAGAAAACACAAAACTTTTCGCCGCTACTCTGGCTCTCATTTGCCGCCGCAGCTCTTTGTGTGGCGCCGGCTTTGCAAGCACAAAGCGCTCCAGCACCGGCAACTTCAAGCGGCAATGCTCAGACTTCCCCGGCCAAACGCGCCACAGGCAGCACACCAGAGGCCGCGCCGCAACAGATTGATCGCGCAAAGTCTTATTTTCATGCGGCCATGGCTGACATTTATGAAGAGCAAGCCGTCAATACAGGCCGGCCCGAATACGTGGGGCACGCCATCGAAGAGCTGAAGGCCGCGCTCAATGCCGATCCCGGCTCTGCGGAGTTGAACAACGATCTCGCCGATCTCTACTTCCGCACCGGCCGGGTGCGCGAGGCTGAAGCCACGGCCCGCGGGCTGCTCAAGACCGCTCCCGACAACATCGACGCACACAAGATGCTTGGGCGCATCTATTTGCGGCAGCTTGGCGAAGCGCAAAACGCCGTTTCCTCCGCCTCACCCAGCGGCAATGTGCTTGATCTGGCCATCGCGGAATTTGAGAAGATCGTCGCCCTGGAACCTGCGGACGTTGAAGACCGCATGGTGCTCGGGCAACTTTACACCGTCAAGCACGAACCCAAGAAGGCCGAAGAGCAGTTCAAAACTGCGCAGAATATTGAGCCTGATTCGGAAGAGGTCGTGCTGAATCTGGCCCGCCTTTATGCCGAAAGCGGCGACATTGAACATGCGGTCAAGGTCATCGAAGCAGTTCCGGTATCGGATCGCACCAGCAAGATGGAGTTCGCCCTTGGGGCGGCCTACGACCAGTTGAAGCGGCCCAAGGACGCCATCGCCGCCTACAGGCGCGCAGCCGACATTGAGCCGGGCGACCTGCATACCATGAACACGCTGGCCCAGGCCCTGTTCAGCGATGGACAGTATGACGAAGCACTCAAGGCGTACCGCAACCTGGCCCAGGCTAATCCAGACGATGTCAATGCGCTCATTCGCATCAGCGAAATTCTGCGCCGCCAGGGCAAGTATGAGGATGCGCTGGCCACCATCCGCAAGGCCGTCAAGAAGGATCCCAACTCTCTCGAAGCTGGCTACAATGAGGGCCTGCTGCTCGACGTGCTGGGCCGCTACGACGAGGCTGCCCAGGAATTCGAGCATATGGTGGACCTGACCTCGCACGCCAACGGAGCATATACCGCAGAGGAAAAGAACAACCGCGGTGTCTTCCTGGAGCGGCTTGGCGCGGTCTACCACGAACAGAACAAGACGGATCAGGCGATTGCCACCTACCAGAAGATGATTGACCTGGGCGGCGATCAGGCCCTGCGCGGTTACCAGGGTGAGGTGGACACCTATCGCGACGCCAAAATGTTCGACAAAGCCGTTGAAGTCTCTCGCAAAGCAGTCGCAGCCGACCCCGAAAACAGAGATCTGAAGCTGATGCTGGCCGGTGAACTAGCCGACCAGGGAAAAGCCGACGAGGGTCTGGCTCTGGCAAAGGGCCTCCTTAACAACACCGAAAAGGACCGTATAGTCTGGTTGACGCTGGCCCAGATGGACACCCGTCTGCGCCGCTGGAAAGACGCGGAAGAAGACCTGAACAAGGCGGAAGCCTTGACCACGAACAACATGGCAGACCGCGTCTATCTGCTCTTTCTCCGCGGTGCGCTGGCTGAGCGCCAAAAGCACTACGAACCGGCCGAACAGTTCTTCCGCCAGGCACTGGATATGAACCCCACCAATGCGATGGTGCTGAATTACCTGGGCTTCATGCTGGCAGACAAAGGCACCAAGCTGCCTGAGGCGCTCAAGATGATTCGCAAGGCCGTCGAACTGGATCCGATGAACGGCGCCTACCTTGATTCGCTCGGATGGGCCTACTTCAAGCTCGGAGAGTACGAGCTTGCCGAAGAGAATCTGCGCGAGGCCGTCGAACGCGACCAGACCGACCCCACAGTCCACGACCACCTGGGCGATCTGTACGAAAAAACCGGACGCATCCGCCTGGCCGCCGCGCAGTGGGAGCTGTCCATTGCAGAGTTCTCCAAGTCCGCTCCGGCGGACGTGGAGCCGTCTGAGGTAGCCAAGGTGCAGCACAAGCTGGAAAACGCTCGCGTGAAACTGGCCAAAGAAGACAGCATTGCCGGCCCTGCAAAGCCGGAATAAGCCGTACAGCAATCTGCACAATTTCAGGTGAAACAACAACGGCGGCCTGCTCCTGATGGAGTGGCCGCCGTTGCTCTTTTATCGCCCGGGGGAGGGCTGAAATCGTACGAGTTCGCCTCAGGCAACTTCCGCAAAAGGCTTCGATCCGCTGCCCGCTAAGGGTGATGTCTCGGACAGTGGAGGCTTGCGCTGCGGCACAGAGCGCTTGGCAAAAAACACCTCGTCCATGACGATGCGCGCATTGCCTTGCAGGTCAAGAAATCCTGCATTCCTCTCCCTGCACAGCGCCTGGGCTTCTGCTGACAGATGGGGAGCAAACAGGAGCGGTGGAATATCTCCCGCGATATGACCGGCAGACTCGCCCAGCTTGCGCAGAGCGGTCCTTACGGGGCGCAAATCTCCGCTGGCCTTTACCTTGCAGACCAGCATGTGGTCATGTCCGTAGACGTCGATACGCACCAGGATGTCGCTTTCGCCAGCGGAATCCGGCACCATTAGCTTGATGTCGCGGAGTTTGATGGCGGACACCTGCTGAAGCAATTCCTTGATTGCCTCGACGGCTTGAATCTCCAGGGACTTCTTCATGGCATCTCACTTTCATCACCGGTTTCGACGGCCGCATGTGCTGAAAGGTAAGCCGTCTTGTCCAACCACCCGTCGAACCCCGCGCGTCAAATGGGGAGTATCTGCTACGTCGTTGCCTTGGGTGGCCTTCCTGTTGAGCTTTTCGACGCCTTTCCAGGTCTGAAGGTGTGCGTCAAGGAACCGGCTGATGAGTCAATGGGAAATGCACGCCACTGTGGAACCGCGCGCTCAGTTGCTCGTTTCAGGCTGCGGAAATCTCCGATGGACGAAGCTTGGAACGCCCGTGCTCGGAGGCAGGCCGCAAGCGAAAAGAATTCTTGCCCGACGGAACCATCGCCAGAGGAATCGGCGTCCGAACCGGCATCATGTGGGAAACCTTGAAATCCAGCCACTCGCATAGCCTGGGATCGTTGATTTCCGCCTGCCCTTGCCAGAACTCAGGGGTCAGGTCGCATTGGATATTCAAGTGGTCCAGTTGCAGTTCGATAGCATCGATGTGCTTCGGAAAGTAGCGCCGTACATTCTTCGCACCGACCTGCAGGCCGGTCACTTCACGTCCCCTGCATTGCGTTCGAACCAACATCTTTTTCTCCCGTAGAGCACCTCATGGATTTGGCCCAGTGCTCTCACTCAAGGATGCCTTCTAACAGAAGTTAGAGGATCCGGATACAGATTCAAACTTCAATCACACTTACCACTACTTAGTCAGTGTGCTCCGGTCCTGATTGCATGTCAAGCGTCTCTATGTTAAATAACCTAATGATTAAAGGCGTATTACACATAAATGACGCCGGCGTCATTTAACTTATCCATATGCCTCTATGTTATTCAATCAGGAATGATTATTTCGGAACGGCTTTTCATAAGGTAACTCTGTTCAGGGCCTGCTCAAGCCACCCCAGGGGATCGAGTTATGTGTGAAAATCCGGCCAGACCGGAATGCGGGACGAGGCCGCCCGCGTAATGTGGACAGGCCCTGGGCATCCAATTTCGAGGTGTAGGGGGACGGATTACTCAGCCCAGTCCCCGATTGAGACCGCCTTGCCGGGGCAGTTCCGAGCCGGCAACCATATGAGACATTGGTACGGCGAACCCGGGGCCCGCCGTACCGGCAAAAAAGCCGTTACTTGCTGCCCGCCGCGGCCGCGGTATAGAGGTCCACGTTGTCTTTGTCCACCAGCGTGGTCCCGGTATCCACAAACACCGGATAGGGCGAGAAGAAGTCGGCGCTGAAATCCTTGCCCAGCTGGCTAGGCGGTGCGTGAAATGTCTCGTCCAGGGACTTTAAGCCGAAGTAGCCCATCGTGTAGGGCTTCTGCGCAATCGTCGAATCAATGGTTCCCCCCTTGATTCCATCCAGCGTGTCCTGGTCCGCATCCCAGGCAATCAGGATGCGGTCGGTAGCGTTGGCCCGCTTGAGCGCGTCAGAGACGGGCTTGCCACCCGCCGACTCCAAGCAAACAAACGCGTCTATCTTCTTGGGGCCGGTCAGAGCGAGAAATTCCTGGGCCTTGTCAAACGCTGTCCGAACGTCGCTCTTGGTGTCTACTACGTCCACGATCTTGATGTCGGGCCGGGCGCTCAGGACGTCTTTGAAGCCCTTGATCCGCTCGTCGGTATTGGGTTGGCCCGCAAGCGTGAAGAAGACGACGTTGCCTTTGCCGCCCAGTTTCTCAATCAGGCGCCGCCCGCCCAGACGTCCGGCCTCAAGGTTGTTCGTCCCAATGAAATAGAGCCTGCGACTACCGGCCGCGTCAGAGTCCATGGTGATGACCGGAATCCCGGCCTCCACCGCCGCATCAATCTCCGGTTGCAGCAAGCCCACATCGGTCACGGAAATCAGTATGCCTGCCGGCTTGGCGGCTACGGCCTTCTGCAATTCCACCAGTTCGGCCTGCGGATCGTAATTGGCGGGCCCAACAACCTTTGCCGTGACCTTGTACTGCGCGGCGGCCTTGTTGAACCCGCTCTCGGCCGTCTGCCAGTAAGGAAGCGACCTGTTCGCCGAGACCAGATAGTAGACCTCTTTGATTGAGTGCCGGTTGCAGCCTGCAGTGAACACAACCACCAGCGTGAGCATGGCCAGCGCGAGCATGGCCAGAGCGGTTTGCCTTAGTTTTGTCATGCTTTCCTCCCCGGTCCAGACGTGAGAACCTTGGGGCGCACCTCAGGCTTGCTCCCGGCTTGCGCCCCTTCAAAAAGTCCGGCAGGATGGTACTCCCGAATGACCGGGCTTGTCCAATTCCTGCCGGAGGAGCGACTTTGCGGCATCGCGTGACCCAATCGATTGCGACTCATAGCACCTAAACAGCCCGCTTTGCGGTATAACCAGACTGAACTGCGAGTGCGCACCGAAGATGATCGAAAAATCAAAGCCGCCCGCCCAATTACCCCCTGGAATCGCCGTGGACGGGAGCGGCGAACTTGCCCGGCGCACACATGCCGAGCCGCCCCACGCCTACCGCTCTCCGTTTGCCAGGGATTCTGCCCGCATTCTGCATGCACGCTCCTTTCGCCGTCTGGCTGGCAAGACACAGGTCTTTGCCCGCCTGGCCAGCGACCCGCCGGGAGATCATTTCCGCAGCCGTCTCACGCATACGCTTGAAGTAGCGCAGATTTCTCGCACCCTGGCCCACGCGCTGGGGTTGAACACCGAGTTGGCTGAAGCCCTGGCCCTGGCACACGACATTGGCCACCCACCCTTTGGCCATGCCGGCGAAAGAGCGCTGGACCAGGCGCTTGCAGCCCACGGGTTGGGTTTCGACCACAACCTGCACGCACTGCGCATCGTCACCTGGTTTGAGGAGAGATACGCCGCCTTTCGCGGCCTGAACCTGACCGTTGCCGTTCGCGAGGGCATCATCAAGCACTCCCGCGACTACTCGGCGACGGAGTACCCGGAGTTGACGGAATATTTTCTCGACCTGCGGCCCCCGCTGGAGGCTCAGCTGATCGATCTGGCAGACGAAATTGCTTATCTGACCGCTGACCTGGACGACGGGCTGGACTCCGGCATCCTTTCACTCGAACAGGTGCGCGAAGGCGTGGCGCTGTTCCGCCCCTTCCATGATGAAGTGCTTCGGCTCTATCCGGCAGCCCCGCCCAAACTGACCGTAAATGAAGCGCTCAGGCGGGTGCTGAACGCGCTGGTGACCGACCTGATGAATCAGGTGCGCACCCGTGTGGCTGCGCTCGGCGCCACCACCCTTGATGAAATTCGCCTGGCGCCCGAAAGGCTGGCCGTTCTGAGCCCCGCGATGGAAGCCGATCGCGCCGCCGCCAAGCAGTTTCTCTACGTCAACTTTTACAACTCTCCCGCGATGGAAGAGGCGCACGGGCATGCGACCAAAATCGTTGAAGGGCTGTTTGCGGCCCTTCTGGCCGACCCCGGCCTGCTGCCGGAGGACCATCGCGCGCAAATCCCCACAGAGGGCCTGACCCGCACAGTGGCCGACTATATCGCGGGCATGACCGACAGCTATATCGAGCAGGTGTGGATGCGCTGCGGGGGCCGCTGAAGGCGCTGGAGAAACAAAGCAGGACTTACTGCACCGGCCCTTGCGGTCGCAGCCGGCGCAGGTCCATGGCGCACTCCACGGCATTCTGCGCATACAGGCGCAGATTGTCGGATGCGACCCACAGCCAAAGGCGCGATGTCTCCGTTGGATTGCGCGCTCCCGGCTCCGGGCGCAGCCGGACAAGCACGTCGTTCTGCCCCGTAGCAGCCAGGTTTGAAGGCGAATCCGTATCTTCCAGCACCAGGTCCAGGTGGTCGCCGCTCAGAGCATCCTCCAGCGCAGAAACTTCCACAGGCCGCTCCAACTCGACAGCGATTGAAAATGTGTGGCCGTGAAAGACCGGCGCATGAATGGCCTGCAGCAACAGCGTGGGCCAGCGATTGCCGGTGAGCGCGGCAAGGTGCCGCCGAATCCGTGCTTCCACCGCGCCCAGATTGGCGGTGGCGCTTTCACCCAACCCGGAGAGGACATTGTAGGCCACCTGTGCGTCGTAAATGGCCCTCGGCATCCCCTGGAAGCTGAGCAGACTCACGGTCTGTTGGTGCAGTTCGTCCATGGCTCCGCGGCCAAACTCGCTGGCGGGCAGAAGCAACGTGGCCGCCGCCAGCCGCACCGGCGCGGCCTGCTGCAGCCGCTCCATCACCAGCGCCAATGCCAGCGCGGCAGAATGAGCCGGAACCACCGCGGGCGTAAACAGGTCGGCGCTCGCTGCGTCCGACCCAATCCACGGGGCCCGCACCAGCACGCCTGTCTCCTGGTCCAACCCGCCGGAGAGGTCCAGCACCGTGGAACCGGCCCGGAGAGCCTGACGCCAGTGCTTGCGGGTCAGCGCCTCCGCGCCGCAGAAGAATGTGAAGTCCATGTGATCAAAGGTGTCCGCGCCAATTGCCTGCACGAAGGTCACTTCATCACCTACCTGATCCAGCTGGCCCAGCGCACTCTCTTCGTCCAGTAGCACAAAATCGGCCGCAGAAAGCGGCGAATCGGAAAGAGCTTCCTTCAGCTCCTTGCCCAGCAGGGTGGAGGCACCGGCAATGGCAATCTTGTACACAGGTATCCTTCTTTTTGTTGAGAAAAACTATGAGTGTCTCATTGGATCCGGCTCAGGTGCGTGGGCTTCAGGCATGTCCACGGGCCGCCGACGCCGCCGACGCGACCACGAGTAAGCCGCGCGAGCCCAGATACCAGAGAACATATACAGCAGCGCAGTTGCAAACAGCACCACCTGCGAATAGCGGATGACAGCATACAACACAATCGCAATCAGGAGCAGCAGTTGAAAGGGATGGCTGCCGGCAAGATTGATCTCCTTGCCCGACCAGAAGCGCCAGGTACTGACCATCAGAAATCCTGTGAGCCCCACGAGGATAAGCCAGGGAATCGCGAGCCACCACGCCTGCATGGGAATGCCATAGCAAAGATGGACAGTGGACGCCAGCAGGCCCGCCGCCGCGGGAATCGGCATGCCAACGAAATACTTGCGATCCGGTCGCCCGGGATTGCGCGGCTGGGCGTCGTGGCTGATGTTGAACCGCGCCAGGCGCGACGCTCCACCAATGAGGTAAAGAAAACAGAAGAAAGCTCCCGCCTGCATCAGATGCAGCCGCAGATGGGCATTGATCGAGTCAGGCAGGAAATGGAAACCCCAGATGAACGCCAGCAGGCTGGGCGCCACGCCGAACGTAATCACGTCGGCCAGCGAATCCAGTTCCTTGCCAAAATCGCTGCATGTGTTGGTCATGCGGGCGATGCGGCCATCAAGAGCGTCAAGGGGGATGGCAGCCAGGATGGCGATGGCTGCCCAGTCCAGATGGACCTCCGCGTTGCCGGTGATCGCAGCAATGGTCTGGGTAATCGAAAAGTAGCCGGCACCGATATTGCCCGCGGTAAACAGCGACGGCAGCAGAAACATGCCGCGGCGCAGCCGGGCACGCGCGTCGGCTTTGGCACGGGTGGAGTCAAGACGGTTCACGCGCGGTCACTCCCGGGCATGGCTGCCAGAATGCTTGCGCCGCCGCGCACCCGCTGGCCCTTCTTCACGCGCAGCACGGCTTCGGCCGGCAACAGCACATCCACGCGCGAACCGAACTTGATGAGGCCCACCCGCTGCCCGCGCTCCACTCTGTCGCCCTCGCGGAAGTTGAATACGATGCGCCTTGCCAGCAGACCGGCAATCTGTTTGAAAGTCACCTCGATGCCCTCGCCGCGCACCGTCACGATGTTCTGCTCATTGCGGTCGGCTGAGGCTGGATTCATCGCGTTCAGGTATAGACCCTTCTGATAGCGAACCGAGGTAAGAACGCCGGCGATAGGCGAACGGTTCACGTGCACGTCAAAGACGCTGAGGAAAATGCTGATGCGCTGCCGAGCGCCTTCCGGCGTAGCGAGCGTGACAGTCTCTGTCACCAGCCCGTCGCCGGGCGACACAATCAACCCTGGGCCGACGGGAATCTCCCGCTCGGGATCGCGGAAGAACCAGAGAAAAAACGCCGCCAGAAGCACCGGCACGATGGCCCACACCCAGCCGTGCGTAGCCCACGCCACCGCCGCAGCCACCGCCAGAAGACTCAAACCGTATATGTAACCGTCACGAACCATAGTCCCCAACGATTATACGGTTGATTCACCAGCCGCGGGCGGTGAAATGCACACACACCCACTCGTAAGAGCGGTTTCGGCCGCCGTTGCACCAAATACCCGCTTCAGTCAAATGCCTGAGAAGGTCCTACGCTACCGCCGCGATGCGGTGTTCCAGAGCGTAGATCAGGTCCTTGGCGTGGAGCTTGAGCTTCTTCAGCCGTATTTCTTCGAGTTGCTCATCCTCGGTGAGATAGGGCTTCTGAAGCAACTCTTCCAAACGCTGAGCGTATCGACGGTGTTCGGAATGCAGGCGTTCGATTTCTTCGCCCAGCGTGGAATCCTTTATCTCATCCATCAAGCACCTCCGTGCGTCCCAGAACATCTACATATATCTCCACCGCCGGCCAGACGGCAAGCGGGAAGACGCAAAATTGGGCGATGGACTGTGGATTTTCGGGTTTTGGCCTGACAAGCGTGACATCCATCACCATCAGGGAGCCCTCAGCCGGATTGCGCCAGCTTAAGTGAGCGCGAGACGCATCAGAATCGCATCTTCAACCGGATCAGCATAGTAGCACGAGCGGCGGCCGGCCACCTCAAATCCGAAAGCGTGGTAGAGCGCCTGCGCCTCTTCATTCGACGCGCGCACCTCCAGCACTGTCGCGCTTACCCGCTCCTGGCGGAGCGCGCCGACCAGCGCCTCAAGCAGTTGGCGCGCAATTCCACGCCGCTGGAATCCGGCTGCCACGGCAATCGTTTCCAACTCGGCCTCAGGCGGTATTAGGCAGGCCACCGCGAAACCGGCAACGGTACCGCTCGCCTTGTCCTCCGCCACCAGGGCGATGCGCAGGGGCGTTGCCTTCTCGCCGAGCGCGGTCAGGTACGCCTCGCGCGGCCAATGCGGAGCCCGGCTCAGGCTCTGTGCAATCGCGATGACCCGGTCGAGGTCTGCCGCCTTCATGCGGCGAATGTGGGCTTCCTGTGCGGCGGGGGTCATGTGCGCTGCGGCCCCTGGGCTGCCGCCTCGCCAAAGATCTCCGCATCGGAACGGCGCAGGTAGTGCCCGTCCAGCAGCACCAGGTCCGCAAACTCCCCTGCCAGTATCTGCGGAACCGAAAACGCCAGCGCATTTGCCGCCGTGGGTGGAGGAACCCTGGCAAGTTCCACGTCCGGCCAGGCCTGTGCCAGCAGCGCAGCAGCGCCGTCGTCGCACACAGCAACCGGCGCGGGTGGCAGATGGATGGACGCAAGCTCCTGGATGCCTGCCAGCATTTCCTGCGGGTCTCTGCCCGGTCTGCCCAGGCGGAGGAAAACCTCGTGCCGATGCGCATCGAGCGCTGACGACGGCGCCCCTGCCTTCCACGCCAGCAGCGCCAGCCGCGAGACAGCCGCCACCGGAATATTCCCTGCTTCGGCCAGCCCTTTTGCGGCGCTCAGGCCCACGCGGACACCGGTAAAGCTGCCCGGGCCATACACTGCCACAATGGCCCCCAGCGCTTTTATGTCTGCGCCGCTGCTGACCAACAGCTCGCCCACCGCCGCCACCAGCGTAGAGGAGTAGCTGCGCCCGGCAAGCTCCGTCTGGCCCAGCAACTCCACGCGCTCTCCGGCCTGACGCCCCAACGCGACGGAGCCGGACGGCCCGCAGGTGTCAATGCCGAGCAGAAATGCAGATTCGCGCATGTTTTGCCGTTACACCGCAGCCAGAGCCTGTTCCAGGTCGGCAATCAGGTCTTCCTTGTCCTCGATGCCGATGGAGAGCCGAATCGTTCCCTGCGTGATGCCAGCCGCATCACGCTCTGCGTCCGTCAGGGCCGCGTGGGTGGTTGTGGCGGAATGCGAAGCCAGCGACTCCACCCCGCCCAGCGATTCTGCGTTCAGGAAGATTTTGATCGCGGCCAGAAAGCGCCCCGCCCCATCGCGCGAGCCGATGTCAAAGCTCAGCATGGAGCCGAAGCCCTTCTGCTGCCTGACGGCCAGTTCGTATTGCGGGTGGCTCTTCAGTCCCGGATAGGCGAGGCGGCTCACCTTGGGGTGCGTGGAAAGAAACTCCGCTACAGCGCGGCCATTCTCTTCGTGCTGCTTGATTCGCAGGGGCATGGTCTTGATGCCGCGCAGCACCAGGTAGCACTCGAAGGGCGACAGAATAGCACCCGCCGCCTTCTGCACCAGCAGAAAGCGCTCCTTGTGCTCCGGCCTGGACCCGATCAACGCTCCGCCGATGCCGTCCGAGTGGCCGTTCAAATATTTCGTGGTGGAGTGCATCACGATGTCCGCGCCCAGCGCCAGCGGGCTCTGCAAGACTGGCGACATGAAGGTGTTGTCCACGCTCACTTCCACGCCGCGAGCGTGCGCAATCTCGCTGATGGCGGCAATGTCGCTCAGGACCATCAGGGGATTGCTGGGCGTCTCGATGTGGATCAACTTCGTGCTGGGCCGGATGGCCGCGGCCACTGCGTCCAGATTGCTCGTGTCCACAAACTCGATGTCAATGCCGTAGTGCGCCACGATCTGATTGAACAGCCGCACGGTACCCGCATAGACGTTGTGCGAACACAGAACGTGGTCCCCGGCGCGCAGCATGGCCACAAGCGCCGAGATCGCCGCCATGCCGCTGGCGAATGCATGGCCGCTCGTGCCGCCCTCCAGTGCAGCCAGCGCTGTTTCCAGCCGGTCGCGCGTGGGGTTGCCGGCACGCGAGTAGTCCCAGCCCTTATCGGTACCGATACCAGTGAGTTCAAAGGTCGAGGAAAGGTAAACAGGCACATTGACGGCGCCCGTCTGCGGGTCAGGATGCTGCCCGGCATGCACGGCAAGGGTCGAGTATTTGTATGCGGACATGAAAAATTGATACTCCTGGCTTCTGGTGTGACAGATATAAGCTTATCGCGCTGGGGCTCCGCTCACTTCGCCCCTGTAGCACCATTCTTCTTTCGCATGCGCGCAACCGGAAAGTATCCGGTGCGGGTGCGCACGTTCAGTTTGCCCATGCCCGGGGCTTCGGCCGTGACCAGCACGCGGCGGAAACCCGGCTCGCTTGTCGGCTTGGTCGAGTGGTATCCAATTGTGTATTGGCTGCGAATGTCGCGGGCCACCTCGGCGGCAATCTGATCCACCTGCTCCATCGAGCGCGGAAAGTAGGCAATGCCGCCGGTTTCAGTGGACAGCATTTCCAGCGCGCGCCGTGCGTGCCGAACCTCTGCCCGGCTCATGTCGTCTCCGAACAGCAATCCAATCGAGTAAATGACCGGCCCTGAAAGCTGCTGGACGCGCCGGATCGTCTGCTCCAGCGTGAGAGTGGAGGCGTTGTCCACGCCGTCGGTAATCAGGATAAGCACCTGCTTGGGCCGCTTGGCGTCAGCCACCAGTTTGTCTGCCGAGGCCACCACGGCATCATAGAGCGCCGTGCCGCCGCGCGATTCAATGTGCGACAGACCATCGCGCAGCTTGTTCACGTCTGAGGTGAAGTCTTGATCGATGTAGGCCTCATCAGAAAAGTTCACCACAAAAGCCTCGTCCTGGGGATTGGAAGCGGCAATCAGGTCCAGTGTGCTTTTGTTTACCGCCGGGCGCTTCTTTGACATGGACCCGGAATTGTCGACGACGAGCGCGATGGAGACAGGCAGATCCGTGTGTTGAAAGCTGATGATGTTCTGCTTTACGCCATCCTCATAGACCTGGAAGTTTGTCTCCTTCAGATCCTGGACAATGCGATTGCCCTCAAGCACCGTGGCATTCAGCACCACTTCTTCCACGTCGGTGCGAAGAATATATCCCCCGCCTTCCTTGTGCAGGGGTACTCCAGCAGAAGTTCCGGGAGCCTCAACGTCGGGCGAACGCACCGGGTCGCGGTCCTCGGTCAGCGAGGGAGCCTGATCGGGCGCAGCACTACCCGGGGCCTGTTGCGCCCAGAGCGGCAGCGCCGTTGCGAAGAGGAGAATGGCAGAAATCGCGTTATTGCAAAGGCGCATAGTAACCGGTACGTGCATGAACGGTGAGCGGTGGCAACCCCGACGGAGGATTGAGCTTCACCTTCACTTTACGCCACTTGCCGTCACGGGTCAGGTTCTTGGGGGTGTAACCAACTACATACTGGTTGCGTAACTCAGTGGAAATCTTCTCCGCAATGTCGCTCATATCCGAAATATCGTCCACCCGAAAGAGCCGTCCGCCGGTCTGCTCGCTCAGTTCGTCCAGTAACTGCGGACCGGTACGCTCTTCCGGAGTAGCGGCATTGCGATCGAATATGCCGATTGCATAAATCTCCACGTCCGACTCACGCACCTGGGAGCGCACCTCGCCCTCGGTGTAGCGGGAGCGGTTGTCACCGCCGTCTGACACCACAAGCAGCGCCTTGCGCTCGTGCTTTGCCTGCTGCATCTTCTTCATACCGAAATAAATAGCGTCCAAAAGTGCGGTGCGATGACCGCTGCGCACCGTGGCCAGCCGGGCCTGGATATCCTCAACCGAACTGGTGAAGTCTTCGATCAGCTCAGGCCGGTCGTTGAATCCGATGACAAAAAACTCGTCCTCGGGGTTCGCGGTTTTGACGAACTGCAAGATCGACGCCTTGGCGCGGAGAAGTTTGGAGGTCATGGAGCCGGAAAGGTCAAAAATAATGCCGATGGAAATCGGAGCGTCCTCGCTGGCAAAGGAGCGGATCTTCTGTGGCGAGCTGTTTTCGAAAATCTGGAAGTCATCCTGTTCCAGGCCGACAACCAGCCGGTTCATGGGATCGGTCACCGTAATTGGAATCAGAACCATATCCACATTCATGCGGATGACGGATCCGGGACGCGCCTTGAGAGCCGCGGAGCCCGTGAGCGGCGGCGCTTCAGCCCCCGCGGGGGCCCCCTTTGCGGGCGCATCGGCTGCTGGCGGCGTGACGTGCACCTTATTCAGCTGATCGTCCTGCGCCCAAGCGGATGCTACGAAGAAAGCTGCCGCCAATGTGCAAACACTCAGGCCGTGGCCGAGCGGCCGCATCAAGCCACGCGTGCTTCGCATATTGCGCCAAATGGAGAGCGTCCTCATGCCGCTGCACCCAGGGGATAGAAGGCGATATTAGCACGGTTCGCGGTGCGCTTACCCTGCCGTGCACGCGCCATTCATTCCTATTTTCGGCATGGCCGAAATCAAGCCGATGAACGGCGCTGCGTTACAATCGGACCTAAGCGCACAGTACCCCCGGGCAGAAATCGTATGGGGTGACGGGCGCAAATTCCACCGTCTCAACGGGGAGCACGACCATCCGCATGGCCACCATCTACCCATTTCGCGCCTGGCGCTACAATCCTTCCGCAGTCCGACTGGACGACGTTGTCACCCAGCCCTACGACAAGATTTCGCCGGCCATGCAGCAGGCCTACTACCAGCGCAGCCCTTACAACCTGGTCCGCATCATCCTTGGCCTGCCTGAACTGTTTGACGCTGAGCGGGGCGAAACCGTCTACTCGAGGGCCGCGCGCGACTTTCGGGCATGGCGCGAACAGGGCGTGCTGGTGCAGGAGAAGGACCCCTGCATCTTCGCGTATGCGCAGCGCTTCACGGTGCCGGGGACGGACATCGTGAAGGAACGACGTGGCTTTATCGCCCTCGGCAAACTCCACGACTACGCCGAGCAGGTGGTCTTCCGCCATGAATACACGCTCTCCAAACCCAAGAGCGACCGGCTCAACCTGCTGAAGGCAACGCACGCCCACTTCGGGCAGATCTTCATGCTCTACTCTGACCCGGCTGGCAGCGTGGAAAAGATTCTGTATGACGGCGCCGGCCCTGCTGAAGCTGAAGTCACCGACGAGTACGGCGTACTGCATCGCATCTGGCGGGTCAGCGACCCGGCGGCCATCCGCCTGCTCACCTCGGCCATGGCCGACAAGAAGCTCATCATCGCCGACGGCCACCACCGCTATGAAACTGCGCTGAACTACTCCAAGGAGCATGCCCCGGCAGCCGTGGCCAGCGCCGAGCACAGCACAAGCCAGTTGCCCCAGCCTGCCTACCCCGAAGCGGCGGTCATGATGACCTTCGTCAATATGGATTCCGACGGCCTGGTCATTCTGCCGACGCATCGCGTGGTCCACAGCCTTGAGGGCTTCGACCCTACAGCCTTTGCCCGCGCCGCGGAGGAGTTTTTCACCGTCGAGGCGCTGCCTGCCACCGACACTTCGGCGTACATCCGCAAGCTTGGCGCCCAGCAGGGCACTGCCTTTGTTGCGGTTACGCGCACCGGAGCCCTGCTGCTGCGCTCCAAACCGGAAGCTGCGGCCGCCGCGCTGGCCGGCCTGCCCGAGCATCAGCGCAAGCTGGACCTGAGCCACCTGCACACCATCGTGCTCGATCGCCTGCTGGGCCTGGACGCGGAAAAGGTCCGCGAGCAAACCAACATCCGCTACCTGCGCGATGCTGCCGAAGCCGTGGACCAGGTGCAGCGCGGCGAGGCCAATATCACGTTCCTCACCAACCCCGTCACCATGGAGCAACTGCGAGAGGTGGCCTTTGCCGGTTCCGTCATGCCGCAAAAATCCACTGACTTCTTTCCCAAGCTGCTCAGCGGCATGACTATCTATGCACTGGAGTAAAAGCGCGCTCGCGGCTCTGGCAACGGCCGGATTGGCTGCTTTGCCGGCCGCCGCGCAGCAGGCCCCGCCCGCGCCCTCGGCCCGCTTCGTGGTGGTGCTGGACGCCGCCCACGGCGGCAGCGACTCCGGCGGACGACTCGCCAGCGGCCAGCCGGAAAAGACCGCCACGCTTGCACTGAGCGTTCGACTGCGTTCACTGCTGGCCGCGCGCGGCATCGCAGTCGTCACCACGCGCGAATCCGACGCGACCATTGACCCGAACCGACGCGCAGCCATTGCAAACCACGCAGCCGCCCAGGTCTGCCTGAGCCTGCATGCCTCAGAGAGCGGCTCAGGCGTACACCTGTTTGCCTCCTCGCTTGCTCCTGTGCAGCCCACGCGCTTTGCAGCGTGGAAAACCGCGCAGGCCGCTTGGGTCACGCGCAGTCTGGCGCTGGCCGGGGTGCTCAACTCCGCCCTGCTGCACGCCGGCATCAACGTAACCCTCGATCGCTCCTCGCTGCCTGCCGTGGACAGCATGGCCTGCCCCGCCGCCGCCCTGGAAATTGCGCCGGAGCGCGGACCGGACGGCAGCATTACCGCCGAGCCCGACGACCCCGCCTACCAGGCGCGCGTTGCCGGCGCACTGGCCGCCGCCGTGCTGGAGTTCCGCTCGGAGGCCTCAAAGCCGTGATTCCCCGCTACCAAAAGGTACTCGTCATCGTCCTGCTGGTGGCCTCGCTGGCCATGGGCGTGGTGCTGTGGCAGCTGCGCGAGCGTGCCCACAAGCGCCTGCTGGCGGGCGAGGACTCGGCACCCACCCATGCGCCTGAAGTGGCTCCCGCCGAGCAGGCCACACTGGTAGCGGCCAGCGATGCCGACGGCGCGCTGCTCGCCCAGGCTCATTCCCTGCCCCTGCCCCAGGACCCCGGCGCGCGCGCCCGCGTTCTGGTCGGCAAGCTGCTGGACCTCTACGCAGCCCCCGACTCTGCCCATCCCGTTCCCGGTGGTGCTGCCGGTGTGGCCCAGGTCTTTCTGCTGCCGGCCACAGGCCCCAAAGATCCGCAAAATCCCGACGCGCAACTCGCTGTCGTCAACCTGACCGGCAGCTTTGCCGGCAGCCACCCGTCTGGCCTTGAAACCGAAACCCTCACCGTGCTTTCCATCTGTGCCACGCTGCGCGCCAACTTCCCCAGCATCTCCCAGGTCAGGTTTCTGGTCGACGGTAAACAGCGCGACACCCTTGCCGGCCATGCTGACCTTACCCGCACCTATCTGACAGCAAACGCCGTTCCAACCGGGGGAACCAATCCGTGAGCAGTCCTGCAAACCCCGCGCCAACGATCGGCGTTTTTGATTCCGGCTTCGGCGGGCTCACCGTGCTGCGTGCGCTCATCGACAGGATGCCAGGCGCCCGCTTTGCCTTCATCGGCGACACGGCCCGCCTGCCCTATGGCTCCAAGTCCCGCCGCACAATCGCCCGCTACGCGGTTGAGAGCGCGCAGTTCCTCGTCCGCGAGCAGGGCGCCGAGTTCCTCGTCATCGCATGCAATACAGCCAGCGCGCTGGCCCTCGACGCCATTCAGGACGCCGTTCCTGTTCCCGTGCTGGGCGTCATTGAGCCTGGTGCCTCTGCCGCCCGCGCCGCATCGCGCACGGGAGATGTGCTGGTGATTGCCACCGATGCCACCGTGCAGAGCCACGCTTATGCAGAAGCCTGCCGCGCACAGGGGATGCGCGCGCTGGAGAAGGCCTGCCCTTTGCTCGTTCCGCTGGTCGAGGAGGGCTGGACCAGCCATCCCGTCACGGCAGAGGTCATCGGTATCTATCTCGACGAGTTGAACACCGAGGCCGCCGCCCATAACCTGCACGCTGACACCCTGGTCCTGGGCTGCACGCACTACCCGCTGCTGCGGCCGCTCATCGAACGAGTCATCGCCCGCGTCGGACCTTCGGGCATGCAGGTCATCGACTCCGCCGAGGCCGCCGCCGAAGCTGCTGTGCGCCTGTTCAACGGCCGCGTCGCGCCCACCGCAACCGGCACTGCCCAGCCCACTGAAATCCGCTGCTTCGCCACCGACTCGGTGGAGAAGTTCGAGCGGCTCGGCTCGCGCTTTCTCGGCAGGCCCGTTGGCCATGTCGAACTGGTTGACCTCGGCGGCTGATAACCGGAAGTGCATCTTGCCACGCCGACACCCGCAATCCTTGAATCTCTACCGCACTTTCCATTTCATTGACAAGGCGGTGAGCTTTTCATCCAGCGTTGCTTCCGGCTTTGGCACGGGCTTCGCGACAGGCTTCGCAGCCGGCTTTGCTGCGGGGCGCGCAGCAGGCGCCGTGAGCGCCTTGATGGAGAGCGCGATGCGCTTTGCCTTTGTGTCCACGCTCAGCACCATCACCTTGACGATCTGGCCTGTCTTGACTGCTTCTGACGGGTCCTTGATGAAGCGGTTGGAGAGTTCGCTGATGTGCACCAGCCCGTCCTGATGGACGCCGATATCCACGAAGGCTCCAAACTTCGTCACATTCGTCACCACACCCTCAAGCACCATGCCCGCCTGCACATCGGCAATCTCGCGCACCTCTTCGCGGAAGCTCGGCGCAACAAACTTGTCGCGCGGGTCGCGTCCCGGTTTGTGCAGTTCGGCCAGGATGTCGGTGAGCGTGTAGGCTCCAGCGGAAAGCTGGCGCGAGTCCACCTTCTCCAGCAGTTCCGGCTGGCGGATGATCTCGCTGACTGACGTTTGGAGCGACTGCGCAATCTGCTCTACAACCGGGTACGACTCGGGATGCACTGCGGTCATGTCCAGCGGATTGTCGCCGTTGCGGATGCGCAAAAACCCTGCCGCCTGCTCAAAAGTCTTGGGCCCGATGCCCGGCACCTCCAGCAGTTGCATGCGCGAGCGAAAGCTTCCCTTGTCATTCCGATAGCTCACGATGTTCAGCGCACTGCGCTCGGTAATCCCGGCCACATGGCGCAGCAGCGTCCATGAGGATGTGTTCAGGTCCACGCCAACCTTGTTGACGCAGCTCTCGACGACATGCTCCAGCGACTCGGCCAACTGGCGCTGATCCACGTCGTGCTGGTACTGGCCCACGCCGATGGACTTGGGATCGACCTTCACCAGTTCTGAAAGCGGGTCCTGCAGCCGGCGTGCAATGGAGATGGCGCCGCGCACAGTTAAATCGAGATCGGGAAACTCCTGCCGCGCAACGTCCGACGCAGAGTAGATGCTGGCGCCCGATTCGCTCACCGTCACCGAGAAAATATCCTGGATGCCCTTGTCGCGCAGAAAGCCGCGCACAAAAGCGTCCGTCTCGCGCGAGGCGGTTCCATTCCCGATGGCAATGGCGCGGATGGTGTGCTTGCGCAGCAACCCTTCCAGCTTGGGCGCCGCCTCGGCATTGCCTTGCTTCGACGTGTGCAGATAGAGCACATCGTGCGCCAGCAGCTTGCCGGTCTCATCCACCACGGCAACCTTGCAGCCGGTGCGCAAACCGGGATCGATGCCCAGCACGGAAATCGGCCCTGCGGGCGGCGCCAGCAGCAGGTTGTAAAGATTGTCGCGAAAAACCTGAATCGCTTCCGTGTCCGATCGCCGCTTCAACTCCAGCCGAATCTCGGCCTGAATGGAGGAATTCAGCAACCGTTTCCACGCATCGTCGATGGCGAGCTCGAGCTGCTCCGTCCAGTCACCCGGCGCGCGCAGCACATGGCGCCGCATGATGGCAATGGCGCGCTCTGCTTCAGTCTCAATCAGAAAATAGAGCACATTCTCGCCTTCGCCGCGGCGGATGGCCAGCATGCGATGCGAGGGGATGGTCTTCACTGGTTCCTTGTACTCGTAGTACATCTTGAACTTTTCCTGCTCGTCCACCGCATCGGTCACCTTGCGGCTCATCACCACGCCTTCATCAAAGACAAGCTGGCGCAGCGCCTTGCGCAGGTCCGCGTCTTCGCTGACCCACTCGGCCACGATGTGCCGCGCGCCTTCGAGCGCTTCGTCCTGCGTGGCCACGCCCAGCTCTGCATTCACAAAGCCGGCGGCAAGGCTCTTCAGGGGCTCCGCGCCGGCCTGTTGCGCCCAAAGGTAGGCAGCCAGTGGCTCCAACCCTTTCTCGCGAGCAATGGTGGCCTTGGTGCGGCGCTTGGGCCGATAAGGCAAATACAGGTCTTCCAACTCGCTCTTGTCGAGCGTGGCCTCGATGCGCAACTTGAGATCGTCGGTCAGCTTGCCCTGCTCGGCAATGGAAGCAAGGATCGTCTGTCGCCTGTCCACAAGATCGCGGAAATAAGCCAGCTTCTCTTCAATGGCGCGAATCTGCACTTCGTCCAGATTGCCTGTAGCCTCCTTGCGATAACGCGCAATGAAGGGAACCGTGCCGCCGTCGTCGAGCAGTTCAATGACGGCGACCAGTCCGCGCATGGGAAGATTTAACGTTTGTGCAATATGAAGAAGGATTTCAGAGGAGAGAGTTTTCTTGTCGGTCATGAGCAGTCTTCGTTCATGGTACATGCCGCCGCTGAGGAAAAACGCACGTCCCGTATTGTGCAAAAATCGCGTTAATTCCAAGTGGCCGCCGGTGCCAGGCAGCAGAAGAAGCGCGTCTGGAACGCGTTGCTGCGATTGGACTTCGCTCGAAGGATCCCGCCCAATTTGAAAGGCTTTGGCCGTACTTTGGAAGACTTGAAGAAGATGATAATCTTGATAGAGCGGATTGAGTCGCTGGCTTTCCCTGACGATGACAGAACATGAATTCGTCTGGCCGCGGTCACCAAGTCGGATATTGCTTTGAAGAAGCGATATCGTAAGATCACAATCACCTGTCAGTTCGGTGCAGATAAGATGTCTCAGGCATCCGAAGCAAATCTGCCGGTGCAGGAAAACTGCACAGATTCGCTTCAGGCCTGCCAGGAACGCAGTTTGCACTTTAAGCCGTAGCCGGGCAAGTGTATGCTTAGCCCGACGCAACCCCAACGCAAACAACTGCTAGACCTGCTTGCTAGCCCCAGCATGAAGCAGTTCGGAGATGGGCACCACCGGTGGAACTTCACGCAGATGAAGCCACCAGCTTTGCAATGCTCAAAATGCAAGTTTTGTCACATGCGGGCCTTATTTCATAGGGCCTATCGTTCGACTCGAAGCTTGGCCAGACATGGTTCAATTCCTTCCGGCCCAGGAACCGGAAGCGAATCACAGGAAAGTATCCAGGCGTCAGGAACGCGCCACGGGGAAGGTTCGCTTGCTTAACCGGACTCAGGCATACCGGAAAGCGCATGCGAAGCGGTGAGGATAATGATGTCTTTTTGGATTTACCGGGCAGCGGCATCGAAGCTCATTGCGAGCACCATCGGCGCGCCCGCACGAGAGATTGCGCAGTGGGCAAGTCACGGCATCTGCCGGACTGCAGGGCTGCTGGCGTTTCAAGCCAATCATTCATCCACCAGCATCTTTGCGCCCGAAGGAACGCCCGCACGCTCCATCTTCGGGCTTTCAATGTTTGTGCTGGGAATCTGCGCGGCAATCTTTCTCATCGTCTCCGGCCTGCTTCTTTTCACGTTGATCCGCTTTCGCCACCGCGACGGCGACTCGGAGAGAGAACCCGCCCAGATCTACGGCAGTAATCAGGTCGAGCTCTCCTGGACAGTCATTCCAGTCCTCATCATCGTGGTGTTATTTCTGGCCACCGCGCGCGTCATCTTCATAACAGAGCAGGCGCGCAAGCCTGCGGCCGCATTGGATGTGGTGGTCATCGGGCATCAATACTGGTGGGAGTATCGTTACCCCAAGCTTGGGATTGTGACGGCCAATGAGCTGCATGTGCCAGTCAGTGACGCCGCTCATCCCACACCCACATATCTCACGATGTCGTCCGCGGACACCGATCACAGTTTCTGGGTCCCTGAATTGGCGGGAAAGATGGACGTCATCCCGAACAAGGTAAACACCATGTGGATCGACCCGGACAAGCCGGGGCTCTATCTGGGCCAGTGCGCGCAATACTGCGGAACGCAGCACGCCAAGATGTTGATACGCGTTTATGCCGACTCCCCCGCCGACTTTGCAGCGTGGGTTGCGGGGCAGCAGCATCCAGCAATACAGAGTCCCGGCGCGTCAGAGGGGATGGCTGTCTTCCAGCGCAATGCCTGCGTCAACTGCCACACGATCTCAGGCACCGCGGCCCAGGGGACCTTTGGACCCGATCTCTCGCATCTCGCCAGCCGCGCCACCATCGCATCCGGATCCGTGCCTTTGACACAAGACAACCTGCACGCATTTATCGACGATCCGGCACACTTCAAACCCGGCGCACTGATGCCCGCCATGCATTTGAGCGATCACGATCTTGACGCCGTGACGCAGTATTTAATGACGCTTCGTTAAGAGTCAGAAGAAGAGGAGCCCATGGTAACTCACACTCCGGTGACCTCAATTGCAAACAGCTCCGCGGCCGCGCGAAAACACGGCGGAGCATTCGATGTATTGCAGGAATGGATCACTACGGTCGATCACAAAAAGATCGGACTGATGTACATCGGTTATGCGCTGATCTTCCTTGTCATCGCCGGCATCGAGGCCCTGTTGATGCGGGTTCAGCTTGCTGTGCCCAATAACACGTTTGTGTCGCCGCAAACCTTCAACCGGCTCTTCACCATGCATGGAACGACGATGGTGTTCTTCGTCGGCATGCCAATCCTGTTCGGCTTTGGCAATTACCTGATCCCCTTGATGATCGGCGCGCGCGACATGGCGTTCCCGCGGCTAAACGCCTTTAGCTTCTGGATCTCCGCATTAGGCGGCGTTCTTCTCTACTTCAGTTACTTTGCCGGCAGCGGGCTCTATGGCGCAGGCACGGCGCCGGATGTGGGCTGGTTTGCCTACGCTCCGCTCACGGCCAGGGTCTTTTCTCCCGGCCATAGCACGGACTACTGGACGCTGAGCGTGCTGCTCAGCGGCATTGGCAGCATCGGTACCGCGCTCAATATTGTGGCAACCACATTGTGCATGCGCTGCCCCGGCATGAAGCTGAGCCGGATGCCGCTGCTGGTCTGGCTCTACTTCGTCACCAGCTGCATCGCTTTTATCGCCATCAGCCCGCTGACCGCGGCTCAGATTATGCTGCTGATTGACCGCTACCTCGGCGGCCACTTCTTCGATACCCAGGCCGGCGGATCCGCGGTGCTGTGGATGCACTTCTTCTGGATCTTCGGCCACCCCGAGGTCTACATTCTCGTGCTGCCAGCCTTTGCCTTCGCCAATGAAATCATTCCGGTCTTCTCGCGCAAGGCAATCTTCGGTTATCCCGCAATGGTGGCGGCCACAATCGGAATCGGATTTATCAGCATGGGTGTCTGGGCGCACCACATGTTCACGGTCGGCCTTGGTCCAAACGCCAATGCGTTCTTCACGCTGGCAACCATGGTGATTGCCGTGCCGACCGGCATCAAGATCTTCAACTGGCTGGCCACTCTCTGGGGCGGGAATATTCACTTCACCACTCCCATGATCTTTGCCATCGGCTTCCTCTTTCAGTTCCTTATTGCCGGCCTCACAGGGGTCATGCTCTCTGCATCTCCCTTTGACTGGCAACTGGGCAACTCCTACTTTGTCGTGGCCCACTTCCACTATGTGCTGGTAGGCGCCATCCTCTTCATGATCTTTTCGGCGTTCTACTACTGGTATCCGAAGATGACCGGGCACATGATGTCAGAGAAACTCGGCAAGTGGCACTTCTGGCTCTTTGTCATCGGCTTCCATCTTACCTTCGACTTCATGCACATCCCCGGCATCCTCGGTATGCCGCGCCGCGTGTACACCTACGAGGCGGATCGTGGATGGGCCATCTGGAACATGATCGTTAGCAGCGGAGCCATCTTCCAGACCATCGCCACGCTCATCTTCGTCTATAACCTTGTATGGTCCTATTTCAAAGGCCCCGAAGCGGGAGCTGATCCCTGGGATGCATGGACGCTCGAATGGTCCACCAGTTCCCCGCCCCCAAGCTATAACTTCGCCAAGACCCCAACCGTGGAGAGCAGACGTCCACTCTGGGATCTGAAGCATCCTGAAGACCCCGACGCCAACTATGAATAGACACTCCAGACGAGGACAAGCCAGATGAGCACAGCAGTGGCAATATCGCACCCGGCCAGCGAAGAGTGGAAGCAGCCTTCGCGCGGAATCGTCGGCATGGCGTGCCTCATCGTCGCCGAGTCGGCCATCTTCATCATCTTTGTCGTGGCCTACATTTTCTACATGGGCAAGAGCCTCAGCGGACCGACACCGCATGACGTGCTGGACTTGCCGATCTTTTCCACCATCTGCCTGCTCTCCAGCAGCATCACCGTGCACTTCGCCGTGCATGAATTACGCGCTGGCAAGATCGGCCGAAGTTCATGGTGGCTCGCAGGCACGGTCCTGCTGGGTGGCATCTTCATCGCAAGCACCGCGCGCGAGTGGTACGAGCTCATCTATCGCCACGGCCTCACGATCCGCACCAATCTTTTTGGAACCACTTTTTATTCGCTGGTTGGCTTGCACGCATCGCACGTCATCGCAGGCCTGATTATGCTGGGCATCGCGCTCATCTTTTCCCTCAAGGGCAAGGTCAACAGCAGCCATGCGGATCGGCTTGAGGTTCTTTCAATCTACTGGCATTTTGTCGATGCGGTGTGGGTCGTCGTCTTCACCGTCGTCTATGTTCTTGGCCGCTGAGGCGGCAAGCGAGGTACGCCATGGAACACGAGAGCAACACAGAGCACAATGCTGTGCACATGCCCGCGCCCACGGTATGGCCAATGGTGCTGGCACTGGGGCTGACACTGATCATCACGGGAATGGTCACTAGCGCCGCCATCAGCGCGCTGGGCCTTCTGCTGTCACTGGCGGCAGCCCTGGGATGGTTCCGCGAAGTGCTTCCCGTTGAAGCCCATCTGATGGTCGAGACGCACGATGAAGAAATTGAAATTTCGAGCGCCCGTAAGTCCATTGACCGTCTGCCCATTGACCCGCTGCACCGCAAGATGGTCCCTATCGAAACATTCCGCGTCACTACGGGATTGAAAGGCGGCATTGCCGGCGGCATCGCCATGATCGTCCCCGCAACTGCATTCAGCCTCCTCAAATATCACAGCCTCTGGTACGCCATGAATCTGATGGCGGCTGGCGGCTTCGTAAGCTGGGCAGGCCAGAGCAATGAGTTTCTTGCCCAGTTTCATCTGCAGGGACTGCTGGCGGCACTTATCATTCACACGATTGCCTCTCTGCTGGTTGGTCTGCTCTACGGAGCCATGCTGCCCATGTTTCCCCGCTGGCCGATTCTCACAGCGGGATTTCTTGCTCCCCTGATTTGGACAGGCCTGCTCAGGTCCACGCTGGCCATCATCAGTCCCGTCCTGAACGAGCGCATCAACTGGTTCTGGTTCATTCCCTCGCAGATCGCGTTTGGACTGGTCACCGGCTACGTGGTCAATCTGCAGGCCAGGGTGCGCACGCCGCAGTTCCAGGCGCTGCCGTTTGCTTTGCGCGCCGGACTGCACGGCGCAATCGGCGAACCAGTAGAGAAGACCAGCAAGAAGGATGGGCAGGAATGAAGAGTTGCTTCAAGGTATTTCCCGTTCTCGCCCTGGGCGCAGCGGCACTGGTCTGCCTCGGCTGCAAGAGCATGCCCGGCTATCCGAAACAGGAGGCCGAGGTTGTGCGCCCTGAAGAAGTACTCGACTTCACCACGCTTTATCAGCAGAACTGCTCAGGCTGCCACGGCGATCACGGACGCAATGGTGCAGCGCTGCCGCTGAATAATCCCGCATATCTTGCCGTCATCGGCGCCGGCAACCTGCGCACCATCACGGCCAAGGGAATGCACGGCACGCTGATGCCTCCTTTTGCCCGGAGCGCGGGAGGCACCCTGACTGACCAGCAGATTGAGGTTCTGGTTCAGGGCATGCTGCGTGAGTGGAGCAAGCCCGCCGAGTTTGCCGGCGCAGTTCTTCCGCCCTACGCCAGCAATGCCGCGGGCAACGCCGCAGAGGGACAAAAGGCGTTTGTCGCAGCCTGTTCGCGCTGCCACGGAGCGGATGGAACAGGCGTGAAGCCCACTGCGGGCACCAGCCCTGTGCAGAACGGCGCGTCACCCGACTCAGTTGTTGACCCGACCTACCTGGCTCTTGTCAGCAATCAAAGCCTGCGCAGCCTCATTATTGGCGGACGGCCCGATGAGAATGTGCCCGACTGGCGTTCTTACATCACAGGTCCTGGCGCGCACGCGCTCACGCCGCAGGAGATTGACGACATCGTTGCCTGGCTCGCCGCTCATCGCGCACCCGCGCCAGGAGAGCCCATGAGCAACACCAGCAGCAATACGCCCAGCGCAACTGGCAAGGAGATCAAATGAGCACACCCCACGAGCCCGGCGTGCAGCCGCAGCCAGAAGGGACGAACGTGTCCACGACGGCTTCGGCCGCGAAGGATGCGCTGCACACCCGGCGCGCATTCCTCTTTAAGCTGTCTCTTTACCTGAACGGCGCTGTGGGCGCGGTGCTGGCCGTGCCAATCCTGGGCTATCTTCTCGGCCCTGCGTTCAAAAAGAGCGCAAGCTACAACTCCTGGGTTTCGCTCGGCCCCATCGGTAATTTCCCCGAGGGTGAGACGCGCCTCGCTGACTATCGCAATCCCGTCACCATGGTTTCAGATGGCGCCACGGGAAACGCCGCCTGCTGGGTGCGGCGCATTGACGGAAAGAAGTTTCAGGTCTTTGCCATCAACTGCGCTCACCTTGGCTGCCCGGTTCGCTGGTTTGAGCAGTCGCGCCTGTTTTTGTGCCCTTGCCACGGCGGCGCATATTACGAGGACGGTTCGCGTGCGTCGGGCCCGCCCGAGCGCGGCCTCTTCGAGTACGAGTACAAAATCGCCGGCGACAATCTTATGATCCAGGCCGGAGCCATGCCCACGCTCGCCACCGAGGCGTGCAATAAGAAGCCGAAGCCGCTGACCCAGATTGAGTCTGCGTCTCCTGCCGCGTCCACGCAGGAAGCCCAAGTCGAAGAGAGGTCATCCTCATGGCCAGCCTGAAGAAGCGCACCACCTCTGCCGCTGGAAAGACGTATACATGGCTTGATCGCAGGCTTGGTCTTGCAAAACCATTGACCGAGGCCGCGCAGCACCCGACTCCGGCGCGCAGCGCCAGCTGGTGGTATGTCTTCGGAAGCGCAGCCACCGTGCTGCTTGGGCTCCAGGTCGTCACCGGCATTCTGCTCGCCCTCACCTACTCGCCCTCGGCTGGCGAAGCGTGGAGCAGCCTTCAGTTTCTCAATCACAACGTCACCCTGGGATGGCTCCTGCGCGCGATTCACGGCTGGGGATCAGACTTCATGATCGCCATTGTCCTCATCCACATGGTGCAGGTCTTCCTCTTCGGCGCGTACAAATTTCCGCGCGAGCTTACCTGGATCATCGGCGTCTTTCTGCTGCTGCTCACGCTTGGCATGGCATTCACCGGGCAGGTGCTGCGCTTTGACCAGGACGCCTATTGGGGACTTGGCATCGGTGCTTCCATCGTCAGCCGCATTCCATGGCTGGGTGGACCGCTGGTGCACATGATGCTGGGCGGCCCCATCATTGGGGGGCAAACACTTTCGCGCTTTTTTGCGCTGCACGTCTTCGTCATTCCCGGCATTCTGCTCGCGCTCGTCGGCCTGCATGTCTGGATGGTGCTACGCCTCGGCATCAACGAGTGGCCCATGCCGGGACGCATTGTGAGCAAGGCAAACTACGAGCACGAATATCACCAGCTGACAGAAGAAAACGGCGTTCCTTTCGTTCCCGATGCTGCATGGAAAGATGCGGTCTTCGCCGCCGCCATCATGCTCTCTGTCCTTGCATGTGCGCTTTATTTTGGTCCCTTCGGCCCAACCGGACAGCCTGACCCCACCATCATTCAAACGGCGCCCAAACCAGACTTCGCCTTCCTCTGGATCTACGCGGTACTCGCCTACCTGCCGCCCAGCCTGGAAACACCCATGCTCTTTATTGCGCCGGTAGTCATTATTGGCTGCATGTTGCTGCTGCCGCTCGTCGCAGGCGAAGGTGAAAAGCATTGGAAGCGCCGGCCCGTCGCCGTACTCATGGTTGGTGTCATCGCCGTCACGCTGGCCATCTTCACGCAGCTCGGCACCTATACGCCATGGAGCCCCATCATGGAGGCATGGTCTGGCGAAGCGGTCCCTGTTGCCTATCTCCAGCATCGCTCGCCGCTGGAGCGCCAGGGCGCGCTCGTGCTGCAAAACAAGCAGTGCCGCAACTGCCACGCACTCGGCGGCGCGGGAGGAATGCGCGGCCCCGCACTCGACTCCATTGCAACCCGCATGACGGAAGACCAGATCATACGACAGGTTTTGCAGGGCGGCGGAAACATGCCCGCGTACGGCAAGGCCCTCAGCCCCGCGGAAACACGCGCGCTCGTGAGCTTCCTCATGACCCTGCGCGAAAAGAATCTTGCGCCTGCCGTCGATGCCTCGCGCTCCCTTACGCATGCAGGGGCAATGCGCGTGCCTGCGGAATCAAACTTGCTGAGAATGCCGTAGCATGTCCACCGCAACGCAATCCGTACTGGACGATTGGTCACTCCCCGTCTGGCTCACGCTGGTCACCGTGCTCACGGTCGTGATCTATGTGCGCGGATGGTTTGCGTTGCGCAAGACACGGCCTGAGCAATTCAACGACATGAGGCTGCTTTCATTCCTCGCCGGAATGGCCAGCCTGTGGATTGCGGTCGGCTCCCCGCTTGATGCCTTTGCCGATGTGCTGCTCAGTGCGCACATGGTTGAGCACCTGATTCTCATGTCGGTAGTTCCGCCGCTGGTTCTGCTGGGCCTGCCCGTCGTCCCATTGCTGCGCGGCCTGCCCAAGATCCTGCGCAAACGGATTGCCGGACCTCTGCTTCGACTCAAACCTCTACGCCGCCTGACTCACTGGCTGGTGACGCCCCCCGTCGCATGGCTGGCAATGAACATCACGTTTCTCGCATGGCACGTGCCCGCCGCATATGACCTTGCCCTCGAAAACGAGACCGTGCATGACATTGAGCACCTCTGCTTTCTCTTTACCTCACTGCTTTTCTGGTGGTGCATCGTCCGTCCATGGCCAACGGCGCAGCAGCGTCATCACTGGGGAATTCTGCTCTACCTGGTTGGCGCTGACCTCGTAAACACCGCGCTATCGGCGTCTATAGCCTTCAGCAATCGCCCCGTCTATACGTTTTACGTCGAGCATCCCAACCCATTCGGCATTATGCCGCTGCCCGATCAGGTCCTGGGTGCGGCCTTCATGTGGGTGGTGGGCTCGCTGGTTTTCCTCCTGCCTGCGGGGATCATCACCCTCGGACTTCTGCAGCCAGCCAAAAAGCGCAGCATCTACACACGCGCATAAAACCGCGCACATGGGCTTCCTATGCACAGCGCCTGAAACGCGCTGAGAACCCATGCACTCAGGCGCCCAAAATGCGCGAGAAAAGATAACAACCCGCGCTAACTAATCCTTTAGTTGCTCGTCCATAGGCTATGCAGTCAATCTCGTCCCTGAGATTGCCGCATGAAATCAACAGGATAGGCATGCCTCCAAAGAAGTCCAATACGCTGACTGAAGCCGAACTCCGGCTCATGAAGATCCTCTGGAAGCGCGGTGAAAGCGCTGTCAACGATCTGGTCTCCGCAATGCCGGATGGTGAGGCTCTGGCCTACAACTCGGTGCTCACAACCATCCGCATCCTGGAACAAAAGGGCTATGTCGAACACCGGCAGGAAGGTCGCGCCTTCGTCTATCGCCCCTGCGTTGCAGAGCAGGAAGCGAGCCAGTCGGAGATTCGTCATGTGCTCAACCGCTTCTTTGGCAACTCGCGTGAACGCCTGGTGTTATCACTGCTAGGCGACGAAACACTTTCGCCCGAGGAATTGCAGCGGCTCAAGGACGCCATCCGGGACGCAGGTCCTGACGATTCAGAAGAGGTGTAAGGCATGCAGCCATCCGCAATCATCGATGTACTTCAATGGGCAATGCCCGCTGCGAGCAATGCGCTCTCTGCCGCGTTCCGCGCATTCTCGCAGGTCGCGGCGCCCATGGTTGCAACCGCATTGTGGCAAGGCCTCGTGGTTGCTGCTGGCCTGGCTATCTGCCTTCGGCTTGCGCCGCACATGCCTGCGGCACATCGATTCACCGTCTGGGCGGCGGGCTTTGCCGCACTCGTAGCCCTTCCCTTTGTGCACCAGTTGCCGCATCTTGAAATCACCGCGTCAAACATTCCTTCCACCGCCGTAGCCGAGACGGCAACAAAGCCATGGTTGCAGTTGGACATGAGATGGAGTCTGGCGCTCGCCGCGCTCTGGCTTGCCGCGTCAGTCTTTCGCGCCGTGGACCTTGCAATCCATTCCTTCCGCTTGCGCAAATTGTGGAAGTCGGCCACTCCAATCGAGCCCAGCATCGGCGTGACTTTTTCGCAGTCCCGCACAGACGGCATCTGGAACCGCGCTCAGGTGCAGGTCTGCTCCACACCGCAACTGGATCGCCCCTGCGTCATTGGATTTCTTGCGCCGCGCATTCTCATCCCCGCCTGGCTGCTCGCGCGGCTCACGCCCACTGAACTGCAGCAGGTGGTTCTGCATGAAGCCGAACACCTGCACCGCGGCGATGACTGGACCAACCTGTTCCAGAAGCTCTGCCTCGCTCTTTTTCCGTTGAACCCCGCGCTCTGGTGGATCGAGCGCCGTCTCTGCCTTGAACGGGAGATGGCTTGCGACGAAGGCGTTATCAAGCTCACACGCGCGCCGCGCGCTTATGCGGCGTGCCTTGCAAGTCTCGCTGAACGCAACCTGCAGCGTCGCGCAGAAGCTCTTTCGCTCGGTGCATGGCAGCGCCGTCCTGAGCTGGTGCAGCGTGTGCATCGCATCCTGCGCCAAAAGAATACCCTGCATCCAATCGCAACTCGTTCCCTGCTGGGAGTTCTTGGATGCGGCCTTCTCTTCAGCTCGGTGGAACTCGCACGCTGCCCCCAGTTGGTCGCGTTTGCGCCACCACAGAATGCGGAAATCGCGCAAGCGGCCGCAACAACCCGCGCAAAGGGCCAATCGGCGATACTCATCAACGCAGAGTACACACCTGTGCGCAAGACGGCCTCAGCCGCGAATGGATTTCGTGCATCAGCATCACAGGTAAGATCGCTCGTTGCGCGCAATTCGAAAACAGGCGGCGCATCCGCATCCTATGTGGCTACAGCATGGAAGGCTCCGTCCTCGCGACGCGCCTCCAATTCGCAGCCGCAGATCGTGAACACGGCATTCACTGGTTCGCCGTCCGCCTCTGCCAATGAGCAGCAATGGATCGTGCTCACCACCTGGGAGCAGGTGCAAACCGCACGCTCCGCTGCGCGCCTCATTGCAGACTACGACACTGGTGAGAGCGCGGATCGGATGCCCGCGCACTCCGACGTACTTCCCAATGGTCCAGTGACCGGGCAATTCACAGTCACCCAATTGATTCTCAAAGTTCTTCCCGCACATTCCACATCCACTCAGCCTGCTGCAGTGCCCGTCCGCAGCGACTGGTTCGTGATTCAACTCTAAACATCAACTTCACCCCATGGAGAGGTAGCTATGTCCGCATCAACTAATTCATTAGTCACAACAGCAAAGCGTTTCGCCGTCCCCGCAGGAGCAGCGGCAACTGTTCTTATGGGACTCACGTTCCTGCTTGGCCACACCACGGCACACGCCGCCAGCAACGGAGCGTCTCCAATGGATGACAACAGCGTCTCCTCCTTGGTTGCGCTGGACAATGCCGTTGAAGCAGTAGCTGCGCGCGTCACCCCAGCGGTGGTCAACGTTGCCGTTACTTCGCGCGCTTCGGCCCAGGAGGCCATGTCCGATGGCGGGCAGGGCGTCTCGCCGGGCGATCTGCCACCCGGAATGCAGCAGTTCTTCTTCGGCCCGCAAGGTGGCGGCCAGGGCATGACGCCGCCTTCTCAAGTCGAGCATGGCATCGGCAGCGGCATCATTATCTCGCCTGACGGTTATATCCTCACCAACGATCACGTGGTCAACGGCGCCACGCAAATCCGCGTCACGCTGCACGACCGGCGCGTCTTCCCCGCCAAACTCATCGGCGTCGACAAGCTCAACGACCTTGCAGTCATCAAGATCAACGCCGCAAATCTGACAAGTGTTGCCTGGGGCGACTCCACCAAACTGCGCCCCGGCCAAACCGTGCTCGCCTTCGGCAGCCCCTTCGGCTACTTCCAGTTCTCAGTCACGCGCGGCATTGTGAGCGCGCTCGACCGGCCCAACCCTTACTCAGATGATCCGCGCAAACCCGGCGACTTCATCCAGACAGATGCCGCCATCAATCCAGGCAACTCGGGCGGGCCTTTGGTGGATGCGCACGGCGAACTGGTTGGCATCAACACCTTCATCATCTCGAACAGCGGTTCATTCGCGGGCGCGGGCTTTGCCATTCCCTCGCAGATTGCCAAGGCCTCCGCTGATGCAATCATCAAAAGCGGCGACGTGCATCACGGCTACCTAGGCATCAGCATGAACGATGTCACGCCCGATAACGCCAGCTTCTTCAGCCTGCCAGATGCCAGCGGGGCAATCATCAGCCAGGTCACGCCCGACTCGCCTGCCGGCCGCGCTGGACTGAAAAACGGCGACGTTCTGCGCGAATTGAACGGCAAGAAAATCGTCAATGGAAGCGCCTTGCAGGTAGCCGTCACCCAGATTGCTCCGGGCAACACGATTGCCCTCGGCATTCTCCGCGACGGCAAGCCCGAGACAGTCAAGGTCACAGTGGGCGAGTATCACGCCAACAACGAAATGGCTGACAATGCGGGCCCTGGTTCGCAAAATCGCGGCAAGCTCGGCCTCGCTGTCAGCGACCTCACTCCGGACCTTCGCGAGCAACTCAATATCCCGGCGCGCGTGAACGGTGCAGCCATCCAGGATGTTCGCCCAGCCAGCCCGGCAGATGATGCAGGCCTCGCCCCGGGCGACGTCATCCTTGAAGTGGATCGGCGCCCTGTCGAAAGTGCAGATAAGTTCGTCAGTGCAATCCACGCCGTCCCCGCCGGCAAGAATATCCTGCTCCTCGTCTGGTCAAAGGGTGGCACCAGCTACCGCGTTGTACGCCCAAGCCAGAACCCGCAGAACGGTATGTAAACAAGGAATGCCAAAGGGCCGCTGCTGCCTCCCACGGCGCGGCGGCCCACGCTTCAATTGCCTATCCCCCAGTTTTCGCGCTCGATCACCGTCAAGCATTGCAAAGCCGCTTATACTCCAAAGTGCCAGACCAAGCACAAGGGCCTGGCTGGCCCAATGGATCGGCCGCAAGAGCAGCGCGATGCAAGCTGACTCCAACCCGCGCGCAAAACAATCGCAGTCCGCCGCATGGGGAATCCTCGTCCTCGTCGGATTGACTGCCGTCATCGGACAAATCGTCCTCATGCGGGAACTCATTCTGCTTTTCAACGGCAATGAGCTCTCCATGGGGATTATGCTGGCCACTTGGCTGCTATGGACCGCCGCAGGGAGCAGCCTGACGGGCCGCATTGTGCGCGATCACGCCAGCGTTCGCGTTCCCATTGCTCTCGCCGAATGTCTCTGCGGCCTCAGCCTGCCGCTCACCGTATGGGCGCTGCGCGCGGCCAGGTCGCTATTCCAGGCCGTTCCCGGCGAAGTGCTCGGACCTGCGCCCGTGTTGCTGATTACTCTGGTCTGCCTCAGCGTATTTTGCTTGTTATCCGGATGCCTTTTTGTTCTGGCCGTCCGCATGTTCCAGCAGCAGCGCGGCGTTACAGGGCGGCTTGCCACCAGTTATGCCTACCTGCTTGAGACAGCAGGTTCCGGCTTCGGCGGCATCCTCACAAGCCTGCTGCTGCTGCGCCTCTTCGGCTCCTTTCAGATTGCCATCATTGTCACCCTGCTGAATCTTGGCGTGGCCGCGTGCGTGATGTTCAAAACAAGCCGCAGGCAGTCTCTGGCAATTGCATCAGCAGGCATGGTCCTGGCCGTCCCGCTTTTGCTGTATTGCGCTCCGCGCCTGGAGGAGTCCGCGCAGCAGCACTTGTGGACGGGATTTCGCGTGCTGGGATCGCAGGATTCCATCTACGGCAAACTCACGGTCGTCGATGCCGGGGGAATGCACAGCATCTATGACAACGGCTCTCTTATCGTGAATGTTCCGGACGAAGCAGCGGCGGAAGAGTCTGTTCACTATGCCCTGCTGGAGCATCCCGCGCCGAGAAGAATCCTGCTCATCGGCGGCGGCATCAATGGCAGCATCGTCGAGGCCCTCAAACACCCAACGCTGGAACGGATCGATTACGCCGAGCTTGATCCATCGCTCATTGCCGTGTTCCAGCGCTTCTTTCCCGCAGCTGCCGCGCGCGCCTTTGCCGATCCGCGCGTGCATGTGCATACCATCGACGGACGGCTCTACCTGAAGGAATTCCCCGGCAACTTCGATGCGATCATACTCAATCTTCCCGATCCGCAAACCGCGCAGCTGAACCGCTTCTACACGGCGGAGTTCTTCCGCTCCGCGCGCGATCACCTCGCTCCGGGAGGACTCTTCGCGCTCCAGCTTGGCGCGTCGGAGGACTACATCAGTCCGGAACTCGCGGACTTTTTGCGCTGCATCCGCCGCACCCTTCGCGAGATCTTTCCCTATGTCGCTGTCATTCCCGGCGGCACCATCCATTTCTTCTCCGCTGCGCAACCCGGCGTTCTTGTAGAAGATCCGCAAGTCCTGGTGCATAGGCTGCAAGACCGCAATCTACAGACGCACTACGTGCGCGAATACTTCATTCCCTTCCGCATGATGCCGGATCGTATGGAGCAAATCCACGATCTGCTGCAACCGCTGCCCGGCACAGCCGTCAATCGCGACTTTCATCCTGTCGCGTACTACTTTGATACTGTGCTTTGGAGCGCGCAATTCAAGTCCGGCTACGCGCAACTGCTGCGGAGCGCGTCGCACATCCGGTTCACATTGCTCTTCACAATCGTTTCCACGATTTCGCTTCTGCTTGTTTTTGCACTTACCCGGCTCCCGGCGCCCGAGGCTCGCGCGCGCGCGGCGGGCCTGTGGTCCGTCTTCGCCACCGGCTACACTCTCATGACGCTGCAGATTCTTGTCCTGCTGGCGTTCCAGTCGGTCTACGGCTACGTCTACAGCGAACTTGCCATGCTGATCGGCATGTTCATGGCTGGCATTGCGCTGGGCACCTGGCTCAGCACAGCCCGCAGACGCACTCAAGAAGGCCTTCCGCCATTGCGGCGTGCTGCATGCAACCAGTTGGTCCTCGCGATTGCCGCGCCTCTCCTTCTGCTTCTGGTAAGCCTGCTTGCGCGCGCTGCGGGCACGGGCGCCACCCTATGGACGGCGCAAGTGGTCTTCCCTGTGCTGGCCCTGTTGAGCGCAATGCCAGGCGGATACCAGTTTCCCATGGCCACGGCAATCTATCTTGGCGGCAACCCAACACAAACAGGCGCGGGCACGCTCTACTCCCTTGACCTGCTGGGAGGCTGCCTCGGCGCGCTGCTGCTGGCGGGCTTTCTGATCCCTTTATTCGGCTTCTGGAACACAGCGTGGCTGGCCACCGCAGTAAGCCTGGCGCCGGCGCTGCTCATGGCGCGAGTTGCCATGAATGCACCGGTTACTGCGACATAGCAGCGCGGTGCTCGCCAAACACAACCGCCGTAAACATGAAGATGTCGGTATTCTCGTCCTTCCAGCAGTTCGAGCGCATGCCCGCCTTGCCGCAGGTTTCTCCAAGAAACGTGGTGCGATCCCAATGTTGCTCCACCGGGACCTGCGGAAGCAGCAGACCCTCATTGGTGCCATTCTTCATCAGCAGTCCATGCTGGCCAACAATGATCTGGCGAACGTCGAGCACGTGCCGGAGAGGCGAAAGCACTGAGATTTCGTACTGAAGTTTCGGTAACTCCTGCGTTGAGACCGGTGGAAAACGTGGATCGCGCAATGCGGCCAGCGCAGCCGTATCCCGCACCGTCAGATAGAGCGGCTTGATGGCCGAGGTATAACCGATGCACCCTCGCAGGTCTCCCGCCTCGTTCAAAGTGACAAACGCTCCGCGCTCCTGATTCAGCGCCTCTTCTGGAATTGTGCCGGGATCATAGGTCCGCTGGTCCCGAACGGCAGACACGACCGACTTGCGCGCCACAGACAGCAAAGTATCCTTTTCTTGATCGTTCAATGAATATGGCTTCGCCACTGCTTGCCGGCCCGGCGCCTTCACCAGCGCGGCTGCGCCGTACCCTACAACGTGCGAGTGATCGCCTGTTACATCGCCGGAATTCGCGTAGTGCAGCAACTTTGCCTGGTTCGCTCCCATGCGTTCAGCGGCGATCATGGCGGCCACAATCGGCCCGCCTCCGCATGCCTCCCACACGCGCGACTCAAAGTTGCGCGACATGCTGAAGTAGTCCCATGCCTGAAGCGCATTGAGCGTCTTGCGGTCCATCGCTTCGGCCTCGGCATATGTGTGGTAGTGCGACAAATCGGAGCTGGCCACAATCAGAGTGTCGCCCGCGCCCGACTGTGCTGATTTACCGCCGCGCTGTATCAATTTAGCCAGCGCCACGCCGAGCGCGCGACTGCTCTCGTAGCTCTGATCACCCATGATGATCGGCACGAGCGTAAAACTCCCCAATACATCCTGGAGCCATGGCAACTGCACTTCAAGCGCGTGCTCCGCGCCTTTTGATGTGGCCAGATGACCCTGGCTCGAGAGCTTGAACGATGAACTCATCTTCGTCAGTTCTCGTGCGAAAGCCTTGTCCACGGGGATCGTTCCGAGCGGAGTCACGTACCCGTCACCGTCGTACACCGACGTGAAATCAAATGCCTCGTAATGCGACGGGGCAATCACGACAACGCGCGCGTATTTGCGCCCTTTCAGCGCGGCATATGTGTAGGCCGCAACAGGGCCGGAGTAGGGATAACCTGCATGCGGAGCCACCACGGCCAGAATATGGCCTTCGACCGCGGGCTGCGACACATGCGACATCATGTCGTCCATCATGGCCTTCAGGGCTGACGGATCAGAAGGATAGAAACTGCCCGCCACGCCCGCTTGCCGCAGCTTCTGCTGCTCCGCGCCAAACGCAGCCTGGTTCCGTACCGCAAGCGCTGCGAGACTGAAGCAAAAGGTCACCATGCAGAACCTTCCCCATCGCAATCTCAGATTCATGCGCAAACCCTTCTCCCGCCATCAAGCATGCCAGACGCCCGGAATCTTCTGCTTGCAAAACGGACACGCTCCTTTGCGGATTAACATCTGCCGGATCTCGAATCCGGTACGTTGCACCAGCATACGCCGGCACTGGGGACAGTAGGTATTCTCCGCTGGATGCCCCGGTACATTGCCGATGTACACGTAATGCAGCCCCTCGGCAACAGCAATGTCCCGCGCGCGTTCAAGGGTTGAAACGGGCGTGATCGGCAGATTCTTCAGCAGGTAGTCTGGATGAAATTGCGTGAAGTGGATTGGAACGTCCGTCCCGAGATTCGCTTTTATCCAGCTCGCCATGCCGGTAAACTCCGCATCGCTGTCGTTGAGAGTCGGCACCACCAGATACACAATCTCATTCCATTTGCCCATCTTGCGCAGCGCAACGAGAGTATCCAGCACGGGCTTCAACTCGCCCGTGACAATCTTCTGATAATAGGACTCGGAGAACGACTTCAGATCAATCTTGACCGCATCCATCCTGCTGTAAACCGCCCGGAGTGACTCATTCTGTATGTACCCGTTTGAAACCAGAATGCTGCGAATCCCCGCTTCGTGCCCCGCGTCCGCTGCATCCATCACAAATTCACTGAAGACGGTCGGCTCGCTGTAAGTGTAGGCGATCGTCGGACAATGATATTGCAAGGCCAGCTCCGCTACTCGTCTCGGCGGAACATACTGGGACGACACCTGCTCCGGACGCGCCTGCGAAATGTCCCAGTTCTGGCAGAATTTGCAGTTGACGTTGCAGCCGGCCGTGGCCAAGGAGAACGCCAGACTCCCCGGCAGGTAGTGGAAGAACGGCTTTTTCTCAACAGGATCCACATGCGCCGCACATACGCGCGAGTGCACCAGCGTGTAGTAAACGCCACCCCGATTTTCGCGGACGCCGCAGTAGCCACGCTCCTTGTCGCCAACCGCACACCCGCGCGGACAGAGCTTGCACTTGACCTTCTTGTTGGGCAGCTTGTCATAGAACCTTGCCTCGACTGCGAACTGGGCGTCGCTCTGCTTCTGCTCTGTCTCCGCCAGCGGCATGGCCGGGAGGGATTCGGCAAAGTGCGGAATGCTTCCCGAAGCGCCCACGGACATGGCGCACATCAGGAAGGAGCGCCGGTTCATCGGGGCGGATAGAAATCCGAAACGACCCGTTTCAGAATTCGCTGCAGCAGGCACCTCCGCACGCGGCGCTTCCCCATTCGCTTGCGAGCAGCAATTTGTCGTCATCACACACCTCCCTTACGCCAACCGCACTTCGGTGAGCGTAATGCGCCGCGGATCGTTCGTGCCAAGACGATGCGCAGCATCGGCCGCCGTGGCAATGTAGCGCGGCGCACGGCCCTCGGCATCAAGCGTTTTGAGCCCCTTCTCAGCCCGCTTGCGCTCAATCATTTGCCAGCCAATTGTGTCCAGCGCCACTGAATCCTGTGCAACAAGCAGCGCGTTGTGCTGCCATGTGAATTCCGGCTTGAAGCTCGGCCCGCCCTCATAGCAGGCACTTGTCGCATCGCAAATTGTCAGGCGCAACTTTGTCCTGATCTCCGGCAGCATATTCACGTCAGCGATATATGGGTCGCAGCCGTTGGGGTGGTACTTGTTGGGATTGTGAATGACACCGTACATGTTCTTCAGCGCGATCGTAACCCCGGCGCCGTCGTGGTCCTTCAGTACCGGCACATTGATCAACACATCGCAACGCTGTGTCAGGATCTTCGAAATCCGGCTCCCAACACTGCCATGGGACACGAGCTCGTCTTCGTAGCCCACATGGTCCGTGCCAAAACACTGCACCTGATTTCCACCTGTGCGCACGCGAAAACCGGCACGCTCCAGTTCCGTGCTGTCGCGGTCCCAGATGACAATCTGCTGCGCCTTGATTCCCGCGCCCTGCAATCTTTCGCAAATCGCCTCAACCAGTTGCACATTGCTTGAGATCCCGCGCCCACCCAGCGTGTTCACTTTGACGCTAACCAACTGCCCTGGCACGACAATCTTCGTCCACAGACGCACAGGCTCATCTGCGCCCAAAAGACCCTGCATGGCGTGATCGAGTAGGTTGAGAATACAGCGCGAATCCACTGCCCCGCCTGCGTCGCGCAACAGCGCGTCATGCGCTACGACAACTTTGGCTTTTGTTGGAGAGGAAGCCAGCTCAGCAGCATCCAGCGGAAGAGCATGCCCCCCGGCAACAAGGCTGGCGGCTCCGGCAAGGCAATTGCTCAGAAAACTCCGCCGGCTCGGGCTGCACTCATTGCGCATGATTCTCACCCCGCTGGACGTAGGCGGTCATATGCAGCCAACCATGATATACCCCTCGCGATGATGCGTCTCAGTGACGCGGGGCACAATATTTCTCGCCGGCGGGCGCACCGGCCAACATCCTTGTAACCAATAGAGATCGGGATTGTTGCGCGCTGCGAACTTTGGCTCGTCCTCTGACCAGGCAAAGTTCGCTGTTGCTTTTTCGCGTGTCTCCTGCCAATATCAAAGATATGCAAGGTCGCCCCTGTTGTCGCCGCTGTACGCCGCTTCGCGCGCACAGGTGACCTGGGTCTGAAAGTCTGACAGCAATTCCGAGGTTTCTGAATGCCCGCGATGCAGCCATAGCTGCCGCGGGATTTTTGTTTTTGGACAAAAGGGGAAAAATGACTCAAGTGATTCAAGGTAAAGAGACCAAGGCCCAGCGTACCGAGCGCCTCAAGCGCGAGAAGAACCCCTGGGATGCGTTCGACGAAGTGCGCGCATTTGCGCGTGAGGGCCGCTCCAGCGTCATCCCTGAATGGGCTTCGATGTATTTCAAGTGGTGGGGCGTCTACACCCAGGGCGATGGCGTGGGCGCTACCGGCGGCAAGGGCGGCGAGGGCGTCACCTCCGATTACTTCATGATGCGCATCGGAATCCCCAACGGCATTCTCACCTCCCATCAGCTTCGCGTCATCGCAGGACTCACGCGCAAATATGCGCGCAACCTTGCCGACATCACCGTCCGCCAGAACATCCAGCTTCACTGGCTCACCATCGAGTCGTTGCCCGAGGTGGTGGATGCGCTCGACGCTATCGGGCTTTCGCCCAAAGGCGCCTGCGGCGACGTGGTGCGCAACGTGACTGGCTGCCCACTGGCCGGCGTCGATGCCGATGAACTGATTGACTCCTCGCAACTGGCCGTCGAGATTGCGCGTCTGCTCACCGCCAACCCCGAGTTCTACAATCTGCCGCGCAAATTCAAAATCTCCGTCACCGGCTGCCCCTCGTGGTGCAACTACCCTGAGATTAATGACGTCGCTCTCACGCCCGTCGAGCACAACGGCCAGGTGGGCTACACGCTGCGCGTCGGCGGAGGCCTGTCAAAGGAACCGCATCTGGCCGTGCGCATCAACGCCTTCATCCTGCCGGATCAGGCTCTCCGCGTTGTGCGCGCGGTTGCCGAAATCTTCCGCGACCAGCAGACCCTGCGTGAAAACCGCGACCGCGCCCGCCTGAAATATCTCTTCTTGAAAGAAGGATGGACGCCCGAAACTTTCCTCGCAGAACTCCAGTCGCGCCTCGACTTCACGCTGCTTCCTGGCGTGCCCGAGCAGGTGCCCGATGAAACTCTCCGCGATCACGCCGGCATCCATCCGCAGCGCCAGCCCGGCCTCAGCTACGTTGGAGCCTCAGTCCTGCGCGGCCGCATGACCGGCGACCAGTTGGAGGCCGCTGCGGACCTCGCAGAACAGTACGGCAGTGGCGAGTTGCGCGCCACAGTCTCGCAAAATCTTCTGTTCATCAACGTTCCCTACCAGAAGTCCGGCGATCTGGCGCGCGAACTCGGCAAGATCGGCCTGCATGTCCAAGGCTCCTCCTTCTGGCGCGGCGCAATCGCCTGCACGGGCACCGAGTTCTGCAAGCTCGCCATCACTGAGACCAAGGGATTTACCCGCTGGCTGGTGGAAGAGTTGGAAGAGCGCCTGCCGCAATTCGATCAGGATCTCCGCCTCCACGTTACCGGCTGCCCCAACGGATGCGGCCAGCACTGGATCGCCGACATCGGCATCGAAGGCAAGAAGATCAAGCACGAGGGCAAGCTGGCCGACGCGTATTATTTCTGCCTCGGCGGGTCGGTGGGCCGGCACTCATCCATCGCCCGGCCGGTCGGCTATCGTTGCCCTGCGCCGCTCGTTCCTGAAGCCATCGAACGGCTGCTTCGCGAATACCTGGCCAGCCGCTTTCCAGATGAAAACCTGCGCGCATGGTTTCAGCGTCATTCCGACGATGAATTGCGCGCTCACCTTGCCGGTGAAACTTTGCCGGCCGTCGAGCGCGACCTGCCCACGGGCCCGGTGCCGCACTCCGTGGCCGACTGAGGATTGATTGAATGAGCCTGCTGCCTGTCTTTCTTAAACTCGAAAACCGTCCCTGCCTGCTGGTGGGCGCGGGCAACGTCGCGCTCGAAAAGATAGGCAGCTTGCTCAAAACAGGGCTGCGCCTGCGCGTCGTGGCCCCTGAAGCGCGGCCCGAAGTGGTGCAGCTTGCAGCCGACGGCAAGCTCGAGTGGATTCAAAGACCCTTCGCGCTCGCCGACCTCGACGGCAACTTCCTCGTCATCGCCGCCACCAATTCCCCCGCAGTCAACGCCGAGGTATATCGCGGCGCAGTCGAGCGCAACATTCCCTGCAACAGCGTGGACGACATTCCCAACTGCGATTTCTTCTTCGGGTCCGTCGTCACGCGCGGCGCACTGCAAATCGCCATCTCCACCGCCGGAGAAAGCCCTGCCGTCGCGCAGCGTCTGCGCCGCGAAATCGATGAGCAACTGCCGCAGGATCTCGGCCCCTGGCTCGAAGACCTTGGTCAGCTTCGCCGCGAAGTTCTCGCCGCGCAGCCTCGCGGCGAAGCGCGCAAGGCACTGCTGCATCAGTTGGCGCAGCGTCAGGTCTGCGGCTCTGCTTCCTGCCTCTCGCGCCAGCTAGCCCTCGCGCCACTTGCTGAAAAGCCGCCCGCGGGCAAGGTCTATCTGGTCGGCGCTGGTCCCGGCGACCCCGATCTGCTTACCGTAAAAGCCCTGCGCCTCATTCAATCCGCGCAGATCATCCTCCATGATGACCTCGTGCCTGAAGCGATCCTGCAGCTCGCGCCGCCTTCTGCTGAAGTCGTCAACGTGGGCAAGCGCTGCGGCGAAAAGAATATTACGCAGGAGCAGATCAACGCGCTGATGATCCAGCACGCCCGCGCCAATCGCAGCGTGGTGCGCCTCAAGTGCGGCGATCCGCTCATCTTTGGCCGCGCTGCCGAGGAGATGGCCTCGCTGACTGAAGCGGGTGTCCCCTTCGCGGTCGTTCCCGGCATCACTGCGGCCTTCGCTGCCGCTGCCGCCGTAGGCTGCTCGCTCACCAGCCGCAACAGTGCCTCAAGCGTAACCTTCTCCAGCGGCCATCACGCGCAGTCTCACAACAAGGCGCCGCTGCCGCAGTGCGAGGACGCAACACGCGTCGTCTACATGCCGGGCCGCGATCTGAGTCTGCTCGCGCTGGAGTGGCTGCAGGAAGGACTTCCGCCCGAGTTCCCCTGCGCGCTTGTCTCGCGTGCTGCCCAGCCCGACCAGCAGATCCGCTATACCACGCTCGGCAACCTTGACGAAGCCGCGCCCATCCTCGCTCCCAGCCTGCTCATCGCCGGCTGGGCAGTGCAGGAATCCGCACCCACCTGCCGCACCGCTATCGACAGCGCTGCAGCCGAGCTCGCCGGTCAAGCCGCATTTGCCTGAGAACAAGCACGTCAGAGGCCGATGCCACGCGCGCCGCGTTCCGCTAGCCGCCCTGCCTTTATACTGAAGTGTTTGCTGTAGGTAGACGCACGGGCCGAAAATGAGGCTCGGCGCAAAGGAGCAGGCCTTGGCTCAGGCAGAAATTGGCATCATCGGCGGCAGTGGACTTTATTCCATGCCCGGATTCAGAAATGTGCACGAAGAACGCGTGGAAACGCCCTTCGGCGAACCCTCTGACGCGTTTGTACTGGGTGAGCTGGAGGGCCGCAAGGTCGCTTTTCTGGCGCGGCATGGGCGCGGCCATCGCATCCTGCCCTCCGAGTTGAACTTCCGCGCGAATATCTACGCATTCAAAAAGCTGGGCGTGGAGCGCATCCTGTCCGCTTCAGCCGTGGGCTCCCTCAAAGAGGAGCACAAGCCCACCGACTTCGTGATCCCGGACCAATTCATCGACCGCACATTCCATCGCATCTCTACTTTTTTTGGCGATGGCATCGTCGGCCATGTGGCCTTTGGCGATCCCGTTTGCGCTACAGTGGCCAACGCTGCGGCCAAAGCATGTGCCGCCGTGGGCGTTGTGGGCAAGCTGGGCGGTACATACGTCTGCATGGAGGGTCCTCAATTCTCCACCAAGGCCGAGTCGAACCTCTACCGCAGTTGGGGAGCCGACGTCATCGGCATGACCAACCTGCAGGAGGCCAAGCTGGCTCGCGAAGCCGAAATTTGCTACGCCACCGTCGCCATGGTCACCGACTACGATTGCTGGCGCGAAGGCCATGACGCCGTCACCATCGAAGAGATCGTGGCCGTACTGCACAAGAATGCTGAGAACGCTGCCCTCGTCGTCAAGGCTGCCGTTGCCGCCATGCCCATTGCGCGCACCTGCGCCTGCGCCTCGGCGGCCCGCTACGCCGTGCTCACCCAGCCGGATGCAATTCCGGCCGCAACCAGGGATAAGCTCAAGCTGCTCTTCGGAAAATATCTGGACAGATAACATATCCGCCGCAAGGTAAATAAGTTCGAGTTACGGAGAAAGATACATGGCAATTACTGTAGTCGGCAGCGTCGCATTCGATTCAATTGAAACACCCGCAGGCCGTCGCGAGCGCTGCCTGGGCGGCGCGGCAACTTACTTCGCGCTCGCTGCCAGCTACTTCACCGATGTGCGCGTCATCGCCGTCGTGGGAGAAGACTTCGGTGCCCGCGAGGAGAAAGCCTTTGCCTCCCGCGGCATTGACATGCAAGGCATCGAGCGGGCTTCGGGCAAGAGCTTCTTCTGGGAAGGTTCGTATCTCGACAACCTGAACGAAGCTAAAACTCATGCCACCGAACTGAACGTCTTTGGAGCCTTTGAACCCAAGATTCCCGACGCGTATCGCGACTCCGAATTTCTGTTTCTGGCGAACATCGATCCGGTGCTGCAGCGCCGCGTGCGCGAGTCCATGCCGCAGGCACGTCTTGTTGCCGGTGACACCATGAATTACTGGATCAAGGACCATCGCGCCTCGCTGCTTGAAGTGCTCAAGGGACTCGATGTGCTGCTCATCAATGACACCGAAACCCGCATGCTGGCCGGCAACAGCAACCTCGTCAAGGCCGCACGCATGGTCCTCGACATGGGGCCGCGCATGCTCGTCGTCAAGCATGGCGAATACGGCGCCACCGTCTTCCACAAAGCCGATCACGAAGCCGGAGCGAAAACCTTCCGCGCACCCGCGCTCCCGCTTGAAGAAGTCATCGACCCCACCGGCGCAGGCGACAGCTTTGCCGGCGGATTCTTTGGCTATCTCGCCTCGCAGCCCGTGCTCACGCCCGCCACTTTTCGGCGCGCCATGTTTTACGGTAGCGTCATGGGCTCCTTCGCCGTGGAGCGCTTCGGCACTGAGCGGCTGCAGCAACTCTCGCGCGAGGAGATTGACAGCCGCTTCGCCCAATTCCGCGAGTTGACCCACCTTGACTGAGCAACCCGTTCGCCGCGCCGAGGGGCTGGCAGTGCTGGCCTCTTGCGCGGCTCTCTCTGCCGCGGCGACACTGTGGAGTTGGCAGCACGACGCCATGCTCAACTATGGCGACGCCGTGGCTCACCTGCACATCGCACGCCGCATCTTTGACTCCCACCGCCCCGGCATTACGCAACTGGGCTCTGTATGGCTGCCCCTGCCGCATCTGCTCCTCGTTCCCTTTGTCGCGGTCTACAGTTGGTGGGCAAATGGTATCGCGGGCATGATTCCCTCCGCGCTTGCCTACCTGGCAGGCTGCGCAGGCGTCTACCACCTCGCTCGCCATTGGCTCCGTCCGCCCGCAGCGGCTATCGCGCTGGTCTTCTTCGCCACAAATCCCAACCTGCTCTACCTGCAAACCACCGCCATGACCGAGCCGCTATTTCTCTGCGAGTTGATCTGGGCAGTGGCGTTGCTGGTCCAGTGGCGTGAGGCCATCCATGCACAGGCGCCGCAGGCCATGCGGCTGCTCTGGCTCATCGCGGCGGTTCTCGTGGCAGCCGTCTTCACCCGCTATGACGGCTGGATTCTTGCGCTGCTGGCCTGGACGGGCATCGGCCTCGTGCTGCTTCGCCGCGGCCAGTTGCGCTCACGCACGTTCTGGCTGGCAAGCGCACTTGTTGTTGCTGCGCCGCTGGCGTGGTTTATCTATAACGCCGCCGCGTTTGGTGACTGGCTCGACTTTGCACGCGGGCCCTACTCGGCCAAAGCAATCGAACTGCGTACGGCCGTCGGAAGCGGGCCGCCGCATCCCGGCTGGCACAATCCCTGGGTCTCGCTGCTGTTCTTTGTAAAGACCGCGGAGTTGGACGCAGCCGCTATGGCGTGGGGCAACACGCTCCTGGTGATGAGTCTGCTCGGCACAGTGTGCGCCTGGCTCACTGCTCGCAGCCGCGCCGCCCTCTGGGCCCTTCTGCTGTGGCTGCCGGTTCCCTTCTACGCCTATTCGATTGCCTATGGGTCCGTGCCCATCTTCATCCCTGTCTGGTGGCCCCACTCCTGGTACAACACGCGCTACGGCATGGAATTATTGCCTGCCTTTGCGCTAAGCCTGGGCTTTACAGCGCAGTTCGCACTCGCGGCGGTGCGCGAGTTCAAGCCCCGTTGGACACGCTACACCGCAGCGCTCCTCTTCGCGGTCCTCGCCCTCAACGCATATGCAATCGTGCGTGAGCGCCCACTCACCTACGTCGAAGGTACAAAAAATATCGACGCTCGCCAGTCCCTCGAACAGCAGATTCCACCCGTCCTGCGCGCTCTCCTCGCCACGCGCCCCGGCGGTATCGTTCTCATGCAGACGTCTGTCTATCCGCAACTCGTCACGCTCACTGGAATTCCGCTGCGGCAGACTCTCAACGAAAGCGACAAGCAGTTCTATCAAGCCGCGCTGCAAGCGCCCTCCGCGCATGCAGCCATCGTGCTCGCCTTCGACGGCGACGAAATCGACCGTGCCGTGCATGCACACCCCGGCGGACTCACCGTCGTGCAGCGCTTCACCGCTCCCGGCCAGCCCTCGGCCACCGTTTACGTCTCCAATACCCCGGCTCTCAACAAAACGCCTGCGCGGTGATAGCATCGGGCAAGGAACCACAATGACCGCACCACCCGCACAGTCGCCCAACCTTTTGATTTCAAATGGTCACAGCACTTCGTGGCGCTCGACGCAATGAGCCAGGCGGCCAGGTGGTTTCTCACACGCTGATTGTGAAGTCATGCAAATGTTTTTCACCATCCACATTCCGGAGGAAGATTGATTCCCTTCACCAAAGCCCACGCCTGCGGCAATGACTTCCTCATCGTCACGGAAGACGCAGCGGCTGGCTTCGACTGGACAGATTTAACGCGCCGCCTTTGCGCGCGCAACACAGGCATCGGCGCGGACGGCATCGAGTTCTTCGCCTGGACCGGAGCCGCCTCCGGTCGCATCCGTCTCCATAACGCTGACGGCTCCATCGCTGAAATCAGTGGCAACGGCACGCGCTGCGTCGCCGCATGGATGGCCGCTTCTCTCAACGCGCAGCCCGGCGATGAATTGCGCATCGAGACCGATGCCGGCCTGCGCGTGTGCCTCGTGAATGCAGTGGACGCAGCCGATGGCTACTCCGTCGATGTCACCACGGGCATGGGCGTTCCCACCATCGCATTGAAAACGGTCAGGCTGGCCAACGGTATTGAGGTCGCCGGCGCAGAAATCTCCACCGGCAACCCGCACTTCGTCGTCGTGGTGGACAACCCGGATTTCGTTGTTCAAAATCACCGCTGGCAGGCCATCGGCGCGGAGATTTGCGTGCATCCCGATTTTCCGCACCAGACCAACGTCGAATTTGTGCGCATCGTGAACAAAAGCGAAATCGAGATTCGCATTTTTGAGCGCGGCGTCGGACCAACAACTTCGTCCGGCACGGGCAGTTCCGCCTCGGCCACGGCAGCCATCGCATTCCACGGCTGCGCATCGCCCTTGCGCGTCGTGGCCCCGGGCGGCCCGCAAACCATCGCATGGAGCGGCTCCGGCAATGAATTGATGCTCACCGGTCCAGCGTCTCTCATCGCGCGCGGCGAGGCGTGGCACAAATGACCGCAACCCACACTCCCAGGCCGCTGTTGAAACCCCACCTCGTCACGCCCGCAGCCGGCATCAGCGTGATTGCGCCTGCCTCCTTCGCTTCTCCCGAGCGCGTCGTGCGGGGCTTGGAGCGGCTGCGCGCACTGGGCTACACGCCCCATCTCGGCAAACATACGCAGCATCGCGGCCCACTCTTTTTTGCGGGCACGCCCGAGCAGAGATTGGCCGATCTGCATGCGGCGTTTGCCGAACCAGACACCAGCATCGCAGCCTGCATGCGCGGCGGCTACGGATCAAATTATCTGCTCGACGGAATTGACCTCGCGCTCATCAAGCAGCATCCCAAGCCCTTCTTCGCCTACAGCGATCTCACCGGCATCCAGTTGCACCTGCTTGACAAGCTTGGCCTGCCCGCATTTCACGGCCCGATGGTCGCGGCGGATTTTTCTCGCGACGACGGCGTGCATCTGGCCAGCCTTCAGGCGGCGCTGGCTGGCAATCTCTACAGCGTGGGCGCGGCCGAAGGACTGCGCACGCTCAAGCCCGGCACTGCGCGCGGCACCATCTACGGCGGATGCCTCAGCATTCTCGTCTCGCTGCTGAGCACGCCATGGGAGCCGCAAACCGAAGGCAAGCTTCTATTCCTTGAAGACACCGGCGCCAAACCCTATCAGATTGACCGCATGCTGTGGCAGTTGCGCCATGCAGGCAAGCTCGAAGGCGTGCGCGGCATCGTCTTTGGCGAAATGCTCGATTGCGTCTCGCCCGGTGCACCGCCCCATTTGCTGGAAGATGTTCTCATGCACGTATTCAAAGACATCGACATTCCCATTGCCATTGGCCTGCGCAGCGGCCACGTCTCGCGCGGCAACGTCACGCTGACCTTCGGTGTGAAGGCTGAGTTGCACGTCGCCAAAGATGCGCATTTGCACTTGCTCGAACCGGCGGTGACACGATGACTCCCATGCCGCGTCACATTCATTTGAGCGGCATCTGCGGCACGGCCATGGCCTCGCTCGCCGGATTGTTGCAATTGCAGGGACACCGCATCACGGGTTCAGACAAAGCCGCGTATCCGCCTATGAGCGATCTGCTGCGCTCGCTCAGCATTCCCGTGCTCGAACCCTATGCCGCAGCCAATCTCGACCCCACACCGGACCTGGTTGTCATCGGCAATGCGCTCTCGCGCGGCAATCCTGAAGTGGAGCGCATCCTCGACGAACGCATCCCGTTCACATCCATGGCAGCTCTCTTGCGCGAGGAATTCCTCATGGGCCGCGAATCGCTCGTGGTGGCAGGCACCCACGGCAAAACCACCACCACCAGCATGCTCTCGTGGATTTACCAGGTTGCCGCACGCCAAAATCCCGCGCTGGAGCCTTCATTCCTCATCGGTGGCGTGGCAGAGAATTTTGGCTCCAGCTTTCAGCTTCGCCCCACACGCACCTTCATCGTCGAAGGCGACGAGTACGATACAGCCTTCTTCGACAAGGGCCCCAAGTTCCTGCACTACTTTCCCGACGCGTTAATTCTGACGCACGTGGAGTTCGACCACGCTGACATCTACACCGATCTCGATGCCGTCAAGACCGCCTTCAAGCGGCTCGTGAACCTGGTGCCGCGGCGCGGCGTCATTGTTGCCTACGACGGCAGCGCCAACGTCACCGAATGTGTGGCGCACGCATTCTGCCGCGTGGAGCGCTACGGATTCAACGCTGAAGCTCAATGGCAAATCAGAAATCTGCACCATCAGGACGGCATGACCCGCTGGGAGCTCTGGCGCGAAGGCGCGCTGTGGGCCGAGTTGGAAATGCATCTCGCCGGCGAGCACAACGCGCTGAACGCTACCGCCGCTGCTGCACTGGCCACCAGTCAAGGCATCCCCAGGGAAGCAATCCAGGCGGCCCTCGCCAGCTTCAAGAGCGTGAAACGACGTCTTGAAGTCCGTGCGCAAATCGGCGGCATCACTGTCATTGACGACTTCGCACACCACCCCACGGCCATCCGTGAAACGCTGCGCGCACTCCGCGCGGTCTATCCGCAATCGCGTCTGTGGGCGGTGCTGGAGCCGCGCTCAAACACGCTGCGCCGCAAGGTGCTGGAAGACGAACTGGTTCAGAGCCTGCGGCTCGCCGACCGCGTCATCCTTGCCGGCGTTTATCAGCAGCAGCGCATCCCCGACGCCGAGCGGCTCCACCCAGAGGACGTCGTGCACGCGCTCAATGAACACGGCACTCTGGCCAGACTACTCCCCGATGTGGAATCGATCATCGAAGGCATTGCGCCCCAGCTTCAATCCGGCGATGTGGTCGCGATCCTTTCCAACGGCGGATTCGATGGCATCTACGAAAAACTGCCTGCGCGTCTCAAGCAAGACCAGGCCCACGGTAACCAAACCTCATGATCGTATCGCTCATCATTCTTGCCACCATCGTCGCGCTGAGCATTCCTGCGGCTCTCGTCTTCATCCCCTGGGCCATGATTACTGGCAATGCGACGCCGCTCTACAACGCCGCGCAGTACATTGTGCGCGCAGCGTTCCGCATGGGGGGCATTCGCGTCCAGGCCGCCGGCGCAGAGCAAGTGCCTGCAAACACAGCCTGCATCTTCATGGTCAATCATGTCTCCAACCTTGACCCGCCAGCGCTCTTTCCGCAGATCCCCGGTCGCACGGCAGCATTCCTCAAGCGCTCGCTCATGAAGATACCTGTGCTCGGTTACGGCTTGAAGCTGGGCGAGTTCATTCCCGTTGACCGCGACGGACGTGTGGACAGCGCCAGAGAGAGCGTGCGCTCCGCCCGGCGAATGCTGGAAAAGGGCCTGCACATTACCATATTCGTTGAGGGCACGCGCTCGCGCGACGGTCGCATGCTGCCATTCAAGAAAGGCCCGTTCTACCTGGCCATGGAAACCGGCGCGCCGTGCATCCCCGTTTCCATCTACGGTACTGAGACCATGATGGCAAAAGGCAGCTTGCGCATCCGGCCCGCGACAGCGCACATCATCTTCCACCCGCCGGTCTACCCTGGCAAATTTACCACTCGCGAAGAATTGATGACCGCGGTACGCACAGCAATCGCCTCGGGGCTGCCGGAGTGGATGCGAAGCTAGGGCTGCACAATTGCGTTGTAGCCGTCGCCGAGCAGCCTCTGGCACATCGCTTCGGCATCTTTGCGATTGTCAAACGGGCCAACCTGCACGTGAATCATGCTGTCCGCGGGTTCGCGGCGGGCCATCACCGCATAGCCGCGCTGGCGCAGCGCTGTCACCAGCACCTTGGCATCCTCCACACGGGAGAGAGACGCAACCTGCACCATCAGCGCCGCGGTCCGGGGCATGGCCGGTTGCACCTGTGCGCTCGCCGCCGCTGCTGGCGCGGGCTGAGCCACTCCACCCTGCTGCGTCAAGGCGGGCCGCACAAGCAGTTGGCCCGAGTCGGGATTTGCGCTATTGCCGGTTGGCGCGTAGGAGGTCAGTGCGTTTCCACTCGGGCTGCTCTCCGATTGGGTCAGTTGCTCCATATCCGCAACCGCAGGATGCGCAGTGGAAGCCGCACTCGCCGCTGTCGGTTTGGACAACGAACCGCCTGCCGGCGACGGCATGGGCTGCCCGGCAAATGGCTGTGCGCTGGCCGCTGCGGTCTGTCCCGGACTGCGCCGGCCCGCGGAATATCCCATTCCAAAACAGAGCCCGCACAGCAAAACCAGCCCTAATCCAATAGCCGTGAGCCCCACAGGACCAAGCGTAAGCTCCGTGTCACGCCGTTCCTCTGCCGGCTCAAACTCCTCAACGCCAATGCCTCGCCGCATACCCCGTCCTTGAGTGCAACCTGCTCTCAATCGTCTGTTCTATGGTTTTTCTAAAGCTGACTTGCCCGCGTCACTCACCTTGTTCAAGAGCGCCAGCAGTTCCACCGGCAGCGGGAAAATAATCGTGGTGTTCTTCTCCACACCGATCTCAGTCAGTGTCTGCAGATAGCGCAGTTGCAGGGTGATCGGCTGTGTAGCCAGCAGCGCCGCGGCGTCCACCAGCTTTTGCGCCGCGTTGTACTCGCCCTCGGCGTGAATGATCTTCGACCGCTTTTCGCGCTCTGCCTCGGCCTGCTTGGCCATCGCGCGCAGCATCTGCTCGGGCAGGTCCACCTGCTTCACTTCCACTGAGATCACCTTCACCCCGAACGGTTCCGTGCGCTGGTCGATGATGGTCTGAATGCGCAGGTTTAACTTGTCGCGATGACTCAGCAGTTCGTCCAGCTCCACCTCACCCAGCACCGAGCGCAGTGTTGTCTGCGCAAACTGCGAGGTCTGGTAAACGTAGTTGGCCACCTTGATCGCGGCGCTATTCGGATCCACCACGTACAACGTGACCACGGCATTCACCTTCAGGGTGACATTGTCACGCGTAATCACATCCTGCGGCGGAACCTCCAGCACGTCCTGACGCAGCGAGATGCGAACCATCTGATCCAGCGGTCTGAAGACAAGAATGATACCCGGCCCCTTGGGCGTGGGCAGCGCCCGGCCGAGCCGGAAAATCACCGCGCGCTCATAGTCGCGCAGAATTTTGATGGAGTTGATCAGATAAAGAACCACAATGGCAACAACAATCAGAATCGGAATCGGTAGATCAGACATTGGCCTTCCCTCACTCAGCAGGGATTGTACTCCAGAACAGTCCAGTACCTTTTCTAGGCAGGCGGCTCCGGCGCGCGAGACGGCTCGCCCGGCTCCACGCGCAGCAGGTAATCTTCATGCCCCACCACGCGCAGATGGGTCCCGGCGGCCACCGGCTCGCTGGCCACGGCGCGCCAGATTTCGCCTTCCACCAGCACGTGCCCCTCGGGAGTAAGCGCCTCCATCGCGGAAGCAGCCCGACCCACCATCGCATCGGCGCCCAGTTTGGCCTTCATGCGCCGCGCGCGCACTGCCAGCCGCACAAGGAAGACGGTGATTCCCCCAAAACCTGCACTGACCCCAATGGCCACCCAGGGATTGATGCCCATCTCCGGCACCGGCGCTGCCACCAGCGTCAAGGTCCCAAACGTCAGACAGACGATTCCTGCAATTGCAAGCGCGCCGTGGCCGCCGAATTTCGCTTCCAGAACCATCAGCACCAGCGCCGCCACCAGCAGCAGCACCGCCGTGTACCGGATGGGCAGCAGGTTCAATCCAAAAATGGCCAGCATCACCATCAGTGTTCCCAGAGCACCCGGAACAATCGTGCCCGGTGTGTTGAATTCCAGATAGATCAGCAGCGCCCCGGCCACCAGCATCAGCAGCGCAATATTCGGGTTCACCAGCCAGCCCAGCATTTCCTCGCGCACAGAGGGCTTCACCAGCTCAATCCGCGCGCCCGCCAGGTGCAACACCTGTTTTGAGCCATCCATGCGCGTAATCTCGCGGCCGTCCAACGCGCTCAGCAACTGGCTGTCGCTCGTGGCGATCAGGTCGATCAGATGCTGTGCCAACGCTTCTTCGGCCGTGTAGGAGTGCGAGGACTGCACCGCCGCCTCTGCCGCTTCGGCATTGCGATTGCGCCGCGTCACGTACGAGCGCAGAAACGCCTCCGTATCGTTCACGATCTTCTGCTTCATGGTGTCGTCGAGCTTGCCAAACTCAAGCACCGGGTGAGCCGCGCCCGCATTCGTGCCAGGAGCCATGGCGGCTACATCCGCCGCCTCCAGCAGAAAGAAGCCCGCCGACCCCGCCCTCGCGCCCGCCGGAGCCACATACACAATCACAGGCACCCGCGAGCCCAGAATCGCGCCCGCCATGGCGCGCGTCGAGTCCAGCATGCCGCCCGGAGTGTCGAGCTCCACCAGAAGCGCCGCTGCGCCATCAGTCTGCGCGCGCGCAATCGCCCGCTCCAGCATCCCCGCGCTCACCGGCTGAATGGTGTCGGAGAGCACGAGCTTCTCAACCACAGGCGGCTCCGCACATGCAGGCGCAACCAGCCCGCAAAACAGCCCAACCGCGGCAGCCAGAATCACCGCAGTGTGGCACCTGAACCTGCTCACTTGCTGACGCATGGCTTGCTCCTGCACCAGTTCGCTACTGCGCCTTGTCCGACTTCAACTCAATCTTCTGCTTCAAATCCAGCGCCGCCCGGCTCTTGGGATCGAGCTTGAGTGCTTCGCTTGCTTCCTTGCCCGCTTCATCCAGACGGTTGGACGCCAGATCAAGCCGTCCCAGTACAAGATACGCGCTCGCTGAGGGCTCCAGTGACAGGGCTGCCTCGGCCTCTTTGCGCGCCCCTGCTGCATCGCCCGTTCTTTCGCGCACTTCAGCCAGCCCCGCATGCGCCTCGGCGATCAAGCCATCCGCCGCCACGGCAGACTGATAAAGCCGCTCCGCTTCCAGTAAAAGGCCGCGATCAAGATACCCCTTCGCCTGGCCAGCCAGCTTCAACGCCCGCTGCTGCGGAGTCAGCGCAGCCAGCCGCATCGCCTCCATCTGGTCCATCATCAGCGCCGCCTGACGAAACGCCACCGCATCAAAGGTGCGCACGATGCGCTCCAGCGGGTCAGTCTGCGCCTCAGAACCTCCTGCGACTGCAGGCGCCTTCCACGCCGCCAGCAGCCCCTGAGCCTCGCTGTCGCTAGGTCGCAACTTCAAGCACTGACCCAGTTCCGTAATAGCCTCGCTTGCTGCTCCCTTGCGCTTCAGGCTCACCGCAAGATTGAAATGGTAATCCGCCGCGCTGGGGTCGGCAGCCACCGCCTGGCGAAAGAGCCCGCTGCCGTCGTGCCCCTGGCGGCTGATTGCCACTCCTTCATTATTCAGAACCTCCGCCAGAGGCAAAACCCGCGCCACCTCGGCAAATGCCTCCTGCGCCTGGGGATAATTCCCTGAGAAAAGAAGCGACAGCCCACGATAGAAGCCGGCCTCCAGCGCATCCGGAGTGTTACGGCCTACCTTGCCGAAAGCCGCCGCCGCCTGCTCGTACTGCTGTCCGCTGTAGTCCTCGCGGCCCAGCGCCATCCAGGCAGCGCCAAAATCAGGGCTCAGCTGAACTGCCTCTTTCAGATGGCGCAGCCGCTCCACCTGGTCCGGCTCTGTAATGCCGCGAATGTACTGCTCAAACGCATCAAGATGCAATCCTTTGCCGGCGGCCACAAAGGTCTCTTCGCTCCCGCTGAAGCCGGGGTCAAGCTGTCGCGTCAGCTTCCACGCCAACGAGTCGAACACCGCAATCAGGTCCCGCATCTCGCCTCGCGACGTCACCGGCGCGCTCATCCGCAGGTGCGTCACGTCCACCACCCGCCCCTCGGCCACAATGCTGGTGCCGTCGGTCTGGTAACTGCCCACAATAATCGAATCGGCATCCAGCGTCTGCGCAAGTTTCAGCGAACTCGCCCGCGAAGGCTGAAACCCTTCCGGAAGACCCAGGTGATCGAGTGCATACAGCCGGTCCGCGCGGCTCATCGGCGAAAAGCCCGCCGAGGCAAACCGGCTGCTCAGCAGTGACGACGCTGCCTCGCGAATCCACTCCAGGCTTGGCTGACCGGTGCGGTTGTCAAACGGCAGCACCAGCAGTATCCGCCCGCGACTCTCGCCTGAACCCTCCTGGCCATTCTCCGCGCCGGTCTGGCCGCGCGCGTGCAATGCAAGAAAAAGGGCCAGGACAAGCGCTACGCCGGCATTTGCTCCGGCACGCCAAGGTTTCCGTCCACGATATGAATAAGAAAAAAACACGACAAGGCTGATTATAGGTTGTGAGCCGCATGCGGCGGTCGCGCTCACTTTCTGCGCGCTCAGCTTCACCATCAGGGCCGGACGGGCCGCGCGTCTGCTTCAAACTGTCGGTTGAACCGGATGAGCGCAATCCACATCCCCTGATCTTTACGCTCCCACACCAGGTCGCCTCCCAGCTGCGCGGCGATGGCCTCCGGGTGCAGGTCGTAGTGTAGGCCAAAGTAGCGCTCGTCCAATGCCTTGCTCCTCGCACCCAGGCTCAGGCCCAGCACGGGCGGCTCGTACTTGGTTGAGAAAACCAGCGCCGCCGAGTACCTTCCCGGCTCCTCGGCCGCACGGGCAATCTGCGCGGCGGTAAAGTCCTCCAGCGGATACACCTCGTACGGCGTCTTCACGTAGCCCAGTTCTGGCCGTGTCAGTTCATCCGTCACCGGCCAGGCCGACAACACCACCGCGCCGGGATAACGCGCATTCAGCTCGGCAATGCCGGCCATCTCCATCCGCACCACATGCGCATACTCCAGGTTGTCTTCCGGGGCAAATCCATACGGCGGATTGATGAACAGCCCTGCCACAAACGCCGCCGCTGAAAACACGGCCAACGCCTGCCAGTAAGGAACCCGGCGATAGAGTGTTGACACTGCCATCAGCAGCACCAGCGGATACATGGGCAGCAGGTAGCGCGTCAGCAGCGCTCCGCCCAGCACGCTGAACAGCAGCGCATTGGCCAGCAGCAGCATGAAGATGCGCCAGAGCACTGCGCGTCCCATGCCCGGCCGCTCCTTGCCCTCGGCGTCGCGTCGCAGGCTCAGCGAGAGAGATGCCAGCGCCATCAGCACCGGCACAAACAGATTCATGTGCGCCGTAAGGTGCAACAGCCGATGAAAGAACGCGGCCACAAAGCGCACCGGCTCCAGCGTCGCCTCCGCGTTGTAGCGCAAAAACTCCGGGTTGCCAAAAAGAAAGCCGGTCCGCGCATAGTGCCACGCATACCATCCGGCCAGCGGCACAACGCATCCCGCCAGCCACGCAGCCTCAAGCGCCAGCCACCTGCGCTCTGCCGCGCGAGTGCGCAGCGCGCCCACAAGGCTCATGGCCGCCAGCGTCAGCGGAACCGCGATTGCCGTCTCCTTGCACAACGCAGCCGCGGTAAACCACAGCGCAGCAGCCCAGGGCTTGCGGTCCTTGTCGGGCAGCGCATGCACCAGCCCCCAAAGCGTGCAGGCGGCCGCAAAAATGTCCGCGTGCGCCAGTGTGCTCTGCGCAAACCAGATGGGGTAAAGCGCCGTCAGAGCCACCGTCCAGAAAGCCACCATGGACGAGCCGGCCAGCCGCAGCGCCAGCCTCCACACCGCGACCAGCCCCAGCGACGACACCAGCAGCACGGCCTCGCGCGTCACCTCCGGAGAAAAGCCCGAAGCCTTCCAGCAAAGCGCCAGATAAATGCTTGGCAGCGGCGGATGCGCATTGCTCAGAGTGGTAATGGGAATCAGCGAGCCCGTGCGGAAAAAATCCCACGCCGCCGGAATGTAATAGCCCGCCTCGTCCCAGTAGTAGGGCAGCCGCAGCAGTGAAAAGTGGCTGGCATACAGCGCCGCAAAAATCACCGGGAAGATCATCCAGCCCGGCAGCGGCTTGTCCATCCGCGGCTCAAAGATGGCTCTCAGGCCCAGTCCTTTTCTCATGGAAGATGGCGATCCGCGCAACTCCTAGTTCACCGGCCCCTGGGGCAGATTGTGGCCCTGCGGCTCCAGGTTCAGCGTTCCAAAAGCCTGCTCATACTGGGCAAGATTCTGTCCCAGCACATTCCACAGCGCCTTGGCCTGCTGCGGACTCAGAAAGATCGCCTGGTGATTGCGAATCGTCACCTGATCGGGACTCTCGCTCGATGCGAGGCCAAAGACCAGTTGAAAATCCCACACGCTCACGCGCACCTGCACGCTGTTGGCGTAGGACTCACGGTAATCGGCAGACTGGGCAAGATTCAAATGGGGCTGCTGCGGTGTTTGACTCATGGTTTCACCAGATTACTCCCGTGGGCGCGCTCATGTCGGGTGCCGTCAGGCGCGAATATCGCCGCCGCAAAACTTGGTGCGAAAGGAGGGACTCGAACCCTCATGGGTTTCCCCGCCAGATCCTAAGTCTGGTGCGTCTGCCAATTCCGCCACTTTCGCGCTTCGTTCATCCCGCAGTTTGCCGCACTGGCCAGGCCGGGCTCAATGCCCGCTCGCCGCAGCACGGCTTCCTTTGCATTGTCGCATGATTCCCGCACAGCCCGGCCTGATGCGGAGTGCGCAGCCAAATCTGCGCGGCCTCTGTCCTCTCATCCCTTCGCCGTGTCGCTGGGCGTGCCGCCAATGCCATACACGCGCGCGCAGTTGTCGCCCAGCACGCCTTCCCGCTGCTCCGCCGGCAATTGCGCCACGTAGTCCATCACGATGCCCATCACGTCCGCGTAGTTCCCTGCCAGCGTGCACACCGGCCAGTCTGACCCGATCATCAGCCGCTCTGCGCCAAACGCGTCAAACACCACGTCCAGATAAGGCCGAAAATCCTCCGCCGTCCACCCATTCCACCGCGCCTCCGTCACCATGCCGGAAAGCTTGCACGTCACATGAGGCAGCTTCGCAAGCTCGCGCAGCTTCGTCGCCCATGGTTCCATCAGCCCCTCGGCAATCGCCGGCTTGGCAATGTGGTCCACCACAAATCGCTGCTCGGGGAACTCACGCACCAGTTGCACCGCCGCGTGCAGTTGCCGTGGATAGATCAGCAGATCGTAGACCAGGTCTTTCTCCGCAAGCCGCGCAATGCCGCGCCGGAAATCGGGCCGCAGCATGAAGTCATCATCGGGCTCATCCTGCACCACGTGCCGCACACCCACCAGCCGCGCGCTCCCCTCCAGCCGATCCAGTTGCTTCGCCAGATCCGGAGAACACAGATCCACCCACCCAACAACGCCCTTGATGAATGTGTTCTCCTCGGCCAGTTCCAGCAGCCACCGCGTCTCTTCCAGGCTCTGCCGCGCCTGTACGGCGATGCTGCCCTCAAAGCCTCTCGCCTCAAGCAGCGGCTTCAGATCCCGCGGCATAAAGTCGCGCTTCAGTGCGGCCATCGCTTCCGTCATCCAGATATGCTCGGCCGGGTTGTATTGCCAGAAGTGCTGGTGAGCGTCGAGTCGCATCATTCTGCAATCGATTCTCGCAGGTGAACACGGCCCTCTACACCCGCGCCTCCCAAAAATCGATCCGGCTTGCGCCTCCCTTGCAGCCTGTCCCTGCTCATCGGCCTGTCCTTTTTGTCCTCGGAAATCGGCTGTACACGGGTATAGTTCTGTTATGCGACCGCTCATTGTCTGGCCAGCTCTGGCCCTTTCCATGTGCCTTGTTCCGTCGGCCTCCCCGGCCCAGTCCTCCAAGCCAACCATCACGCTCGATGAGTACATGAACGCGACGGCGATTACCGCGGCCCGACTCTCGCCTGATGGTTCGGCCGCGGTCATCGCAACCGAGGCCCCTGATTGGAAGACCAGCACCTTCCAGCATGACCTCTGGTTATGGACAGCAAGCACCGGTCTGCGCCCGCTCACCCACAGCGGCAGCGAGCGGAGTCCCGAATGGAGCCCCAACGGCAAATGGATTGCCTTCGTCTCCGATCGCGCACTGCCCGGCGAGACCGCTGCTGCAGACGGCAGCCCGGCCAGCGACTCAGACAAAGCCGACCGCATCTGGCTCATCCCGGTCTCTGGCGGCGAAGCTCTTCCGCTTTACAGCGAGAAGCTCAGCGTGCATGCCTTCGCCTGGTCCACCGACAGCTCCGCGCTCTACTTCTCCGCGACCCAGCCCCTCACGCCAGAGCAGGTTCAGACTCAAAAGAATCATTGGAAAGATGTCATCCGCTGGCGCGAGCAGGAGCGCGGTGACCTGCTCCTCAAACTCGCCGTCGCGCCCGCCATCGCCCGCGCCATCAATGTCCCCCTTCCGGTCCACGCTGACGCCGCGTCCTCCAGCAAAACTGCCGCAGCCCAGGCCGCTGCCATGTTGCCTCCCGGCGCAGAAACACTCACGACAAATCCCCTTGCCATCACAGAAATCGCACCATCCCGCGACGGCAAATCCCTCGCCTTCGTCACCGGGCCAACCCATCACCGCATGGAATCTCCCGCCGACTTCGAAATCTTCCTCGTTTCCCCATCCGGCGGCGATGCCCACCAGATCACGCACAATGAGGCCGTGGAATCCATGCTCCACTGGTCGCCCGACAGTCGCTGGCTGTATTTCTCAGTCCAGGCTGCCGCCGGCTCACTCGAGGGAAAGTACCAGGACGTGCAGGGCCGCCTCTACCGGCTTGATCCGGCAAATGGTAAAGTCGAACGCCTCGGGTCAGATTTCAAAGGCTCCTTCGATCAGTTCACTCTGCTCCCAGACGGCCGCGAACTCGCCCTCGGCCTCACCGGCATTGAGACGCAGGTCTACCTCGTCAGCCGGGACAAAACCACCAGGCTCCCCGGCCTTGCAGGCAGCTACGCAGTCCTCGACACTGCCCTCAACTCCAGCGCTCTCCTCCTCCGCCACTCCACCGTCAACGACCCCACACAGGTCTACATCGCAGCTGACCCGCTCCACCCCGACCACCTGACCGCGCTCACGAGTTTCAACCCCATCTTTGCCCAGCGCGCCCAACCCGAGTGGCAGCCCTACACATGGAAATCCGACGACGGTCGCTCCATCGAAGGCGTGCTCATCTTTCCTCCCGGCAAAAAGAACGCCCGCCACCTGCGCATGTTCACCCTCATCCACGGCGGTCCTGCCGACGCCGACGGCAACCGCTTTGGCGCCGACTGGTACGACTGGGCCACCTACGCTGCCGACAACGGCTGGCTCGTCTTCCGCCCCAACTACCGCGGCTCCTCCGGCTATGGCGACGACTTCATGCTTGAAATTGAGCCCCACCTCGTCTCCAAGCCCGGCCGCGATATCCTCACCGGCGTCGATGCCCTCGTCAAAGATGGATACGCCGATCCCGATCATCTGGCCATCGGCGGCTACAGCTACGGCGGCTACATGACCAACTGGCTCATCACCCAGACCACCCGCTTCAAGTCCGCCGTCACCGGCGCTGGAGCCGTGGAGCACGCCGCCAACTGGGGCAACGACGACGAAACATGGGACGACGCATGGTACCTCGGCGGACAGCCTTGGCAGGATCCCGATCTCTACCAGAGCGAGGCCGCGCTCTTCCGCTTCGACAAGGTCAAAACACCCACCCACCTCGTCCAGGGCGGAGCAGACATTCGCGTCAGCTATCTTGAGGGCGTCACAATGGAGCGGGCATTGCAGACACTCGGCATCCCCCACACCTTCCTCGTCTTCCCCGGCGAGGGCCACGGACTCCCCGTAAATCCCTGGCATGGCTATATCAAGGTGCGCGAGGAACTGAAGTGGCTGGACAAATATGATGGAAAGTAGCCGATAGCAATCCGCAGCTGGTTGCAAGCCAGCAGCCAGCTGCATCTCAATTAAGGTAGCCGTACGCCCCCCTGGCGCATCTGGTTGTTTGTAGGATGGAATGATTCAGACCGAAGAAGCACGCAAGCACGCCTTCGAGCAAACTCTGCTGAGCGCCCGCCGCACAATGCTCCTGAGTGAAACGCTCAAGTTGGCCATCGACAGCTTTCGCTCCAACAAGCTGCGTTTTGCGCTCACCGCGCTGGGCATGGTCATTGGCACTGCTTCGGTCATCCTCGTCGTCACCATTGGACTCACGGGCAAACGATTCATTCTGGAGGAGATCCAGAAAATCGGCACCAACTCGGTCGAACTGGAATACTCAGGCGGCGGCGCCACCGGAACTGAGAACGTACTCTATAACGACTACCTCACCCGCGAAGATGAGAAAGCCGTCGTGGCCCAGGTTCCCGGCGTCCAGTATTCCTCGCCCGTGCTCGAAATGCACGACCGCATCAGCTTCGGCGGCGGCGTGGTCAAAGACACCCTCGTCCTCGGCGTCAGCCCGCAGTACCGCTATATCCGCAACCTTCTCATTCCGGTCGGCCGTTTCCTCGACGAAACCGATGACTCGGCCCACATCAAGTGCGCCGTCGTCACGGAGGCCTTTGCCCACGAGCGTTACGGCAGCTCGGACGCGGCCCTCGGTAAAGAATTTGAGATTAGCGGCATACCCTTCACAATCATCGGCGTTTTCAGGCTAAGCACGGACGATATGGGCCAATCGGAGATCGCGGACCAGACCATCCTGATTCCCTATTCGGTGGCCCGCTACTTCACCGGAACTGAGAACGTGAAGCAGATCTACTTCTCCATGCGCAACATGGACGAAGTTCCCGACGCCAGCCGCGAGATTGTTCGCATCGTCAGCGCCCGCCACAGAACGAACTCCGTCTACAAGGCGCAGAATCTCAAGGAATTGCTCAACACGGCTGCCACCATCGCAGACGCCCTCACCGCGGTCCTGGTGCTGGTGGCTGCTGTCACCCTTGCCGTCGGCGGCGTGGGCATCATGAACATCATGCTCGCCACCGTCCGCTCCCGCATCCGCGAAATCGGCATCCGCAAGGCCATGGGCGCCACTTACCGCGAAATAAAGCTCCAGTTCCTAGCCGAAGCGGTCATCATCTCCCTGGCAGGCGGAATGGCAGGCACCATCGTGGGAATGGCCGTGCCTCTGTCCATCCGGATCTTCACCACGTATCCGCTGCCCATCTCGGGCTTGTCGGTCTTCATCGCGCTCGCCGCCGCCGTCCTTGTCGGTGTCATCTTCGGCACCGTCCCCGCCACGCGCGCCGCGCAAATGGACCCGGTCGAGTCTCTCAAGTATGAGTAATCCAGAGCAATCACAAGACAAAAAGGCAGACGCGGCTGAGGAAGAACCCTCTCAAGGCCCCAATCTCATCCTGCTCTACAGCATCGTCGCCATCGCCATTGCCGCCGCCATTGGCTTCGCCCTGCTGATCGTCCTGCCCTTCTACCACCGGCGCTAAGAACTCCCGGGCCCTGCTGTCGCGCGCTCCACAATCAGCACGGGAATCCCATCCACCACTGGATAGGCACGGCCGCAACCTGCGCACACCATCGCGCCCTCAGCCGGCCGCAACCCGCTAAGGCAAGCCGGACAGACAAGCTGGTCTGCCCAACGCTCAAGTGCCTCTTGTTTTGAGATGGATCCCATTTTGGCTGGCATGGGTCTGGCGCTACTGCACGGCGCTGCCCGGTTTGTCCGGTGGTGCGGCAGCGCGCTGCGGACGGCTGGCAAACTCCGCTTCAATCCGCTCGTTCGTGCCCGCCTTGGCAAACTCATGCGCCACGCGAATGCCGTTGAAGATGGCATTGTCGTTGGACGACCCGTGGCCGATGATGCACACACCGCGCACGCCCAGCAGCGGAGCGCCGCCATATTCGGTGTAGTCCAGTCTGCGGCGGAAGTCGTTGAAGGCCCGCCGCGAAAGCAGCGCGCCCACCTGGGCCGTCACCGTGCGCGTCAGGCTCTCGCGCAGCACGTCGCGCACAAACCGCCCGATGCCCTCGCTGGTCTTCAGCGCCACATTACCCACAAAGCCATCGCACACAATCACGTCCGCGTGGCCGTTGAAGATGTCGCGCCCCTCCACGTTGCCGATAAAGTGGATCGGCAGCGCCTTCAGCAGCGGAAAAGCCTCGCGCGTCAGGTCATTGCCCTTGGTCTCTTCTTCGCCGATGGAAAGCAATCCCACGCGCGGCTCGCGAATCTTCAGCACGCTGCGCGCATACATCTCGCCCATCACGGCAAACTGTTCCAGGTTGTGCGCCTTGCAGTCCACGTTCGCGCCCACGTCCAGCAGCACGCATGGGTTGCCCTTCGACGTAGGCATCGGCGTCGCCAGCGCAGGACGATCCACGCCCGGCAGGGCGCCCAGCACCATCTTGGCAGTGGCCATCGCAGCGCCCGTGTTGCCCGCGGTCACAAACCCCGCGCACTTGCGCTCGCGCACCAGCTTCAGACCCACGCGCATCGAGCTGTCCTTCTTCGCCCGTACCGCGTGCGCCGCCTTTTCGTCCATCCCGATACGCTCTGAGGCGTGGTGGATGACGATTGGCAGATCCTCGTTTTCCAGGTGCTCGTCCAGCAGGTCGCGCAGCTCCGGCTCGGGCCCAATCAGGTGGACCCGCACAGGCAGAGTCCGGCAGGCGAGAATCGCCCCCCGGATCTCAGGCTCGGGCGCCTTATCGGAGCCAACTGCGTCCAGCGCAATATCGATGAGCATGGGTGCCCGATTTACTTGACGGCTTCCTTGGTTTCAACAACCGCACGGCCCTTGTACTCGCCGCACTTCGGGCAGGCGCGATGGGGCAGCTTCTTCTCGTGGCAGCTCGGGCACTCTGAAAGCCCCGACGCCGTCAGAAAATCATGGGCGCGGCGGTTGGCAGTACGGCGCGACGAGTGGCGCCTTTTCGGATTCGGCATGGCTCAATTCCTTTCGTTATCCCGCCCGCGCCTTCCCGCAGCTTTCCGGGCCGCACAGGACCCCGCTGCTCAACGGCTCGGGTGGGATTCCCTCAATCTCTCGGGCTGATTCTTAGGACTTTATCCGGCTGCGGAGCCCGGACAACGCCTCCCAGCGGGGGTCTGTCGGGCCCTCCTCGCAGGAACACGCCTCCAGGTTGCGATTCTTCCCGCAGCGAGGGCAAAGTCCTTTGCAGTCAGGCTTGCACAGCGTTCTGACCGGCAGGGACAAAAGCACCTGCTCGCGCAGCACATCCTCAAGCAAAAGACTGTCCTTTTGATAATAACCGATTTCCGTCTCCTGCGCCGAGATCGACCTCTCTGCCCCGCCTGCATCCGCCCCCACAGGCCGGAAAATCAGGTCAAATTCCGCTTCCAGAGGAATCGTCACCGGCTCCACGCACCGCGCGCACGGCACCTGGAAACTGCCCGCATACCGGCCCCGAAGTCGGATATCCGCCACAATCTCCCGCGGCCCCCGGTGCTCGTGGATCACCTCTGCCCGCCCGGACGTAGCCAGCGCCCCCTCCTGCGCCGCCTCCTCGCCAAAGTCGATTGTCCCCGCCTTCACCTGCAGGTCAAACTCAACCGGCTCCTTCTCCAGCTCGCTTACCTTGAATTCCATAGTTACGAGCCTACGACCGCCCCTCTCCACCGTCAATCCACATCCGCACCGCGCGCCGGCTCTGCAAGCGCCTCATGCCAGCCCGCATTCAGCCGATACAACCAGTGCACCGCCTCTCAGAAAGGGCTTCCGGCATGTCTTGGTTCAGGAATCTTCCTATCTCCCGCAAATTTTACTTCGCCATCAGCAGCGTGTGCGGCGTTTACGTCCTGCTGGGCGCCTTCACATTCTTCAGCTTTCGCGACATCGCCCGCAAAAGCGCGGACGTCAGCGAGAATTCATTTCCCTCCGTCGTCCATCTCACGGAGATTCGCACGGCCCTCAACGTCATTCGCCGCGCAGACCTCGACCTGCTGCTTTGCCAGACGTCCGAATGCACAGCCAGCCAGATCGCGAGGCACCACGACGGCATCGCGCAGTTCGAGGCAAGCGCACGAGCCTACGAGCCCCTCCTCAGTAATCCGCAGGAGCGTGAACTGTTTCAGCAGTTCTCGACCGAGTATGGAAAGTACATCGAAGCCAGCAATCGCGGAGTCGCGCTGATGTCCGCCGGCAAAACCGGCGATGCGCTCGACGCGCTCTCCTCCGACGCCATCAACAAATCCTTTGACGCAACGCTCGACATCACGAACAACGCGGTGGAAGTCAACACCCGGGGCGGCATGGAAAGCACTCGCGGCGCAACCCTGTCCAGCATCCGGGCCATGTGGATCAACGCGGGCTTCATGGCTGTCATTGTGCTGCTCTGCGCGCTCGCAGGCTATGTCCTCAACGCCCTCATCGCTCCTCCACTGCAGGCGGCCACTGCGGCCCTTGAGAGCGTAGCCGCAAAGGACCTGACCGTCAGCATGGACATCACGGGCACGGACGAGATCGGCCGTCTTTCCGCCGCACTCAACACCAGCGTGGCGGCCATACGCGAGGTGCTGCAATCAGTGGCGCACGGCGCTGAAATGCTCTCCGCCGCTACAACCGAGATGCGCGCCCGCTCCGTACAAAGTGCCGACAACGCCAGCAGCCAATCCAGCAAAACCAATCAGATTGCCGCCGCCACGCAGGAGATGACCGCGACCATCGGCGAAATCAGCCACAACGCAGAAAGCGCCGCCAACGCCAGCCGCATCTCGGCTCAAACCGCCAGCCAGGGCGGCCTCGTCATGCAGGCTGCCGCACTCACCATGGAGAAGATCGCAAGGGCCACCGGCACCGTGTCAGAAAAGATGGACTCCCTCGCGCATCGCTCCGAGGAAATCGGCAAGGTGGTCAGCGTCATTCAGGAGATCAGCGAGCAAACCAACCTGCTGGCCCTCAACGCGGCCATTGAGGCCGCCCGCGCCGGCGAGCATGGCCGCGGATTCGCCGTTGTCGCCGGCGAGGTCCGCCGCCTCGCCGAACGCACCAAGGACGCTACCGAGGAGATCGCCGGCACCATTCGCAGCATTCAGGAAGAAACGCGCAGCACGCTCCAGGTCATGCAGGAAAGCCACACCGCAGTTGAGACCGGCATGAGTGAAACGGCGCACGCGCGCAAAACCCTCGAAGACATCATCGAATCCTCCAGGCAGGTCGAGCACCAGATTCAGCTCATCGCCACCGCCGCCAATCAGCAGACCTCCGCGTCAGGTGAAATCTCCGAATCGGCCGGCCAGATCTCGCAACTGGCCATCGAAAACTCTCAAGGCGCCGAAGAGGCCGTCGAAGCACTCAAGAACCTCGCCGCGCTCGCCGGCGACCTAGACGGCATGATTCGCCAGTTCAACCTTGAAACCAGACGGCAATCCGGCAACAGCGCACTTGGCCCGGGCAAGCCGGCCCTCCGCTACGCTGTGCACGCAGCTGGCGCCTGACACCCGCAACATCCCTTCCGCGAATCCCCGGCGAGCATCCGCCGGGGCATTTTTTCGTGCCCCAACACTCCTGTCTCACGAAATAAGATCATTCAGCCTCCTCCGCTCATCAGCGCTCTCCGCGCGCCTGTGCTACGCTCCGTCTGTAGACATCGCTGCTTCCCCATACAACGCAGCGCGGCGATGTGTGCAACCAAACAAGTGGAGACATCTGCATGAGCGCCGTAAAGTACGACCTGGCCATTGTCGGTTCCGGGCCTTCAGGACAGCGCGCCGCCGTGGCCGCCGCCAAAATCAAGAAGCGCGTGGCCGTGGTCGAATCCCGCTCCGTCGTCGGCGGCGTCTGCATCAACACCGGCACAATCCCCTCCAAGACCATGCGCGAGGCCGTGCTGCATCTCTCCGGCTACAACTACCGCTCGGTCTACGGCATGAACTACCGGGTCAAGGAAAAGATCACCATGGCCGACCTTGCCTTCCGCGTCCAGGGTGTCATCAAGACCGAGGTTGACGTGACCGAGGCGCAGCTCTCGCGCAACGGCATCGACGTGATCCACGGCATCGCAAAATTCACTGATCCCCACCAGTTGCACGTCGAAGGCCCGCAGGTCGACACCACAATTGAAGCCGACCGCATCATCGTCGCCGTGGGCACCCGGCCCGCTTCTTCGCCCAAAGTGCCCATCAACGGACGCACCATCGTGAACAGCGATCAGATTCTCGATCTGCCCGCACTGCCCCGTTCGCTCATCGTGGTCGGCGGGGGAGTCATCGGCGTCGAATACACTTGCATGTTCGCCATCCTCGGCGTGCGTGTCACTCTGATCGAAAAGCGCAGCAAGCTGCTCGAATTTGCCGACCAGGAAATCGTCGAAGCTCTCAGCTACCACCTGCGTGATAGCCGCGTTACGCTTCGCCTGGGCGAAGAAGTGGAAAGCGTCGAAGAACTCCCCGATGGCACCGTGGTCGCCAATCTTGAAAGCAAAAAACGCGTCTCCGGAGACGCCCTGCTCTACGCTGTCGGTCGCCAGGGCAACATCGACGACCTCAACCTCGCCGCCGCCGGTCTTGAGGCCGACAATCGCGGACGCATCCCCGTCAACGAGCACTACCAGACCAAGGTCGAACACATTTACGCCGTGGGCGATGTGATCGGCTTTCCTTCGCTCGCATCCGTCTCCATGGAACAGGGGCGCATTGCCGCTGCCCGCGCCTTCGACGACAAGGTTACGACTTCGAACCCGGGCTTTTACCCCTATGGCATCTACACCATTCCCGAGATCAGCTTCATTGGCAAAACAGAGGAGCAGCTTACCGAGGAAGACGTTCCCTACGAAGTCGGCATGGCCTACTACCGCGAGTCGGCGCGCGGCCAGATTCGCGGAGATACCACCGGCCGCCTCAAGCTCGTTTTCCATCGCGACACCCGCAAAATCCTCGGCGTCCACATCATCGGCGAGGGAGCCAGCGAGCTCGTCCACATCGGCCAGGCAGTCATGATTCTCGACGGCACAATCGATTACTTCGTTGACACCGTCTTTAACTATCCCACCCTCGCCGAGTGCTACAAGGTAGCCGCTTTCAACGGCCTGGGCCGCCTGCATCGCTATCAGGCGGAATAGTTGCAAAATATGCTCTTCGGGAATTCGGCTGCATGTCCGCCTTATTCCCGCCGCGAGCCTCAAGGAGTTTCCCAATGACCACCGCCATCGGCGTCGTCATGACCGAACATATTGTGGCCGGCAGGCTTGAAGATCAAAAGCTCACCGGCAAGCCATTGCGCTTCCCCGCCGACGCCAATGAGCTCGACGCGTTCGTCGCCATTCCCGGCGGAGAAATCGTTGACATACTCGCCAAGCACATTGCCACGCTATCCGCCGGCGGCCCCGTGGACGCAATCGGCGTCGCCGTGCCCGGCGTCATCCGTAATGGGATTGTCGAAGACTCACCCAATCTCGCCCAGATCAAGGGAATGAGGATCGCCAGCGAGCTGACGCGCGTCCTCGCCACACGCGGCATCACCGCGCCGGTCCATGTGGCCAACGACGCCGACGCCATCGCAGCCGGAGTGGCCGCAACCCGCGGTCAGCTCAACAAGCTCACCCGCGTCTGGACCATCGGCAACGGCATCGGCTACGGCCGCTGGCCATACGTCGAAGGCGTGTGGGAGGGCGGACACATCACAGTCAGTCTCGACCCCAAAGAGCGCTTCTGCGGCTGCGGCGGACTGGGACACCTGGAAGGCATCATGGGCTACCGTGCCATGCGGTTGCGCTTTCTTGACCTGGAGCCGGAAGAAGTTTTTGCCCTGGCCAAACAGGGGGATGACCGCTGCCGGGACTTTGTCGATCTGTGGCACCGCGCACTGGCCGCGGCCACTGCCTCGTTCATTCACATTGCCGGGCCGGGACGCTTTTACTTCACCGGCATCAATGTGGGCTTCCTCGAACTGCCGGTACTGCGCAGTCACCTGGAAAACATGGTCAAGATGAGTCCGCTGCTAAGTTACTCGCTTGAAGTCCTGCCGCCTGACGACGAAACCGCTCTCATCGGCGCAGGTGTCAGCGCCGTGCGCGCCCTCACCTGGTAGGACGCGCTGCCAATCGCAGATTCAAACATGGACCAGTCGGATTGCCTGCTTTAGCACTGCCGCAGATAGGTTCGCGAAAGCCTGTCGTGCCAGCACAGGTGATCGTCGTCGAAAACCGCCCACATCATGCCCAGGCCTACCGGCAGCAGGGACAGCAGCATGGCGCTCAGCCTGGCGCGCATTTGCGCACGCGAGGGACACTCATCGTCAAAGGTGCACAGGGAGATGTGAGCGTACATCATGCCCGGCGTAGCCTTGCCCAGCGCAAGAAACAGCGCGTTGTAAAGCAGGCCCATCACAAACAGCGCGGCAATCAACGCGACTTCGGCCACCTTCATGGCCGGAGGATGTGCCATGCGGCCAGCGGCCAATGCAGCCGCTCCACCAACTAGTCCCACAATCAGCGCAGTATCCACCACAGTCGCCATCAGGCGCAGGCCCAGTGGCGCCAGATGCAGCGTTGAAGCAGCGTCTGCCGGCGCCTCGGCTTCTTCGGGCAGATCCTCCAGTGCAACGCTGGACCACGAAGGGCCGCTCCATGCGTCCGCGGGCAATTCTGCCGATACCCTAGGCGCTTCCGGCTCAATGGAAATGGTGCTCGGATCCACCTCAAAAATACTCAACTGGCCGAACAAGTCACCCGTGTCGCCTTGCCGCGTGCCAGACAGGCGCGGCCGCACTCTCCGCGTTGCGACAAGCTCGCGAGGGAACTCAATTAGGTTGGCGTGGATCGGCTGCGCAGGCTCAACCGGCTCAAGAGCATGCTCAATCGCGTCTTGCGGGCTGGCTGAGGCCCACCAGTCCTCCTCTGCCGCTTCGGCCCTCGGCTGCTCGTGGAGCGCGGAGACGGGCGGCGGGCTGGAGGATCGGACAGGCATATCCGGCTCCCAGCGAATCTCAAGCGGCTGGACAGCGGCTGCAACGGGCGCTTCGAGAGTCACTTCGGGCGCTTTTGCCTTCCGCGCGGAACCCCTCGTTGCCCTCCTGTTCGCAGCCTCTTCTTCACACGCGGCGTCCTCTTCGACGGCTGACTCCAGGCTGGCCAGGACAAGTTGAGCGACGGCCTGCGCCTCAAGGGCTGCGCGTGTGGCGGCTTCTGCCGCGCGCAACGCTGTGCGCGCCTCAGCCGCCTGCATCTCGCTGTAACTGGGCGCCTTGGCATAGCGGGCCGCCACGCGCGCCGCGGCCTGCGCGGCACGGCTGCTCACTGTGCTCTGCGACTCGGCAGGAGCACTCTGCTCCGCTACGGAAAAATCTTTGCGCTTCTTGTGCGCCGCCAGGCGCCGGTTGACTTCCTGCTTCCATGCTGCTGAGGGAGCGGGCTGGCTTGCCAGTGTACTCAATTCTCCAGTTTCCCTTCTGACGCCGTTCCTTGGTCTGCTGCCGGGCCGGAACCGCCGTTCAGGTCCGCTATGCTGCCCTTCCCCATCAGGGCCGCCGCGGACGTTCCTCGCAAAAGAGCCAGGAGGTTGCGCGAGAGCTTGCAGAAAGACGCGGACCGGAAATTCCGTGCTGCCTCACCAGTCCGGTTTTATCTGCTGCCAGAGCCGCGCGGTACGCGTCCCATGCACATGGCCTGCATTTGCTATGCTGGCCTTGGTCCTCGGATGCGTCCTCGCAATTTCGTGTTTATCACGCTGCTGGCCCTCTGTCACCTGCAACTTGCAGGACAGGTGTTGACCAATGCGTTACCTCCAACGGCGAAGCAAGCCTCCGCCGCTGTGAACGCTGCGCCAGAGGACTCCGCCACGCAGTTGCCCGATGACCCAGGCCAGGACATCCTGCCCGTCGCACAACCTGAGACTGTTCCCGCCACCGGCGTGCCCGTGCGCTGGGAAGCTCAGCGCCAAACCCGCGTAGGCGACACCTGGACGCTCAGCGGCGAGGTCGTCGTCTACTATCGCGATTACATCCTGCGCGCTGACAAGGTGGTTTATCACCAGTCGACCACGGAGTTGGAGGCAGACGGACACCTCCAGGTCACCGGCGGCCCCGAGGACGCCGTCATTGACGCATCGCACGGCGACATGCAACTGAATACGCACACGGCGCGCTTCTTCAACGTCACCGGCTCCCTGGGTGTTCGCCGTAGCGGACGAACCGTGGTCTATTCCACTCCCAACCCGTTTCTTTTTTCCGGCAGGGTTTTGCTCCAGACCGGCAAGCAAAGCTATCGCATCGTTGACGGATCCATGACCAACTGCCGCCTTCCTCATCCTGACTGGCAGTTGATTGCGCACTCCATTCAGGTTGCCAATGGCAAGGCATCCACCTCCAACACCTTTTTCAAGCTGCTTGGCATACCGGTCTTTTATCTTCCTTATCTGCGCCACCCGGTCAACGAAAACGGCCGCCAGAGCGGTTTGCTCATCCCGGTCCTCAGCAACTCCTCCATTCGCGGCTATACCTTCGGCGAGCAAGTCTACTGGGCCATCAACCGCAGCATGGACATGACCGTCGGAGCCGAATACTACTCCAAGCGCGGCTTCGCTCCCGATGGCGATTTCCGTTACAAGGGAGCGGGCCTCAACCACCTGACCGTGCGCTGGAACGCCTTGCTCGACCGCGGGATTGCCGCGACTCCGCCAGCAACGGGCCTCATCAACCAGGGCGGCGTGGACATCGCGGCCCTCGGCCGCATGGATCTTTCGCCGGAGACGCGCGTCGCCGCAGATGTCGAGTATCTTTCCAGCTACGTCTACAAGCTGGTCTTCGACGACAACTACTCCCAGGCCGTCAGTTCCGACGTGCAGAGTACGGTCTCCATCACGCATGCGCACAACGGATTGATTCCCTCGGCCTTCATAAGCCGCCTGCAGACCTTTGCCAGTTCCACCCCCGGCGATGAGGCGCGCATTCTGCACCTGCCCAGCCTGCGTTTCGACGCGCTGGACCGTCCGCTCGGCACCGCGCCGCTCTACTGGGGCATGGGTTCGTCCATCAGCCACTTGAGCCGCGCCGAAGCCAGGTTCCATGCCCGCAACGTCGGCCGCATCGACATTTATCCCCATCTCTCCATGCCCATCGTCAAAGGCGGCTGGAGCATCGTGCCACAAGCCGCTCTCCGCAATACCTTCTATACCGGCAGCCAGACGCCTGACCTGACCGGCGTCAACGATGGCACCCCTTACGTCAGCCACGATTCCCTCAATCGACCCGATCTTGAAGCTTCAGTGGACCTGCGGCCGCCCGCGGTCCAGCGGGATTTCACGCTCAACCGCTGGAATCGCCAGTTGCGCCACGTCATCGAACCGGAGTTCTTCTATCACTTTGTCGGAGGCATCGGCACCAAGGCGCGCAACGTGTTGATGATCGACACCTCAGACATTGCTACCGACACCAACGAAGTGGGATACGCGTTGACGCAGCGATTCTATCTGCGCCCCACGCAGCCGCGGTCTTGCGCCGCAGAACAAAGACTCAGCTCCGGCGGCTGCCCTGCCACGCCGCGCGAATGGGCCGCTTGGCAGATCGCCCAGAAATTCTTCATCGACCCCAACTTTGGCGGCGCGCTCATCAACAATCGCCGCAACGTCTTTGACGCTACCCTCGACATGAGCGGCATCGCCTTCCTCACCTCGCCGCGCAATCTTGCTCCCCTTACCTCGCGCCTGCGGTTTGAGGCCATCGACAACTTGCGCATCGAGTGGGACTTCGACTATGACCCCAAGGCCGGGCGCATCGGCGCAGACAACCTCTACGCCGGATACAGTTGGGGCCGCACAACCATCGGCCTGGACCGCGCCCTGCTCAACGCTGTGGATGAAAAAGGCGGCTCCGCCTCTACCATTCAGAGTCAGTTGCTGGACCCATTCCTCTCCATCGGCAAACCCAGCGGAGCAGGCTTCAACCTGGCTGCCAACGGCGGCTATGACTTTGTCCACGGCGCGCTCCAGTACGCCGGCATACAAGCCATCTACAACTGGGACTGCTGCGGCCTGAGCCTCGGTTACAGGCGCTTTGCCCTCGGCTCCATTCGCGACGAGACACAGTACCTTTACAGCTTCACCCTGGCCAACTTCGGCTCCGTCGGCGACATCCGCCGCTCCAACACCGTTTTCCACGATCCCAGCCAGCCGCCCGCATATTAGCGTTTCCTTTTCCTGCGCTCAGGAGTTAACTCAACTGGGCAAAGTCCCATTCGGACCCCGCAACACGCCCCGCTGGAGTATCCTTTTCTGAGAGGATTTTCTTCTTGTTGCGTATACATTTTCTAGCTGGCCTGCTCGTATTGAGCCTCGCCGTGGGTTGCAAGGCCCAATCCGCCTCGCAGAATCCGTCCGACCTCGCCCTCAACCGCCGCATCGAGGTTATGGTCCGCTCAAAGTTCAACGTGCCACAGGACTATAGCGTGACCATTGGAGCACGCACGCCAAGCAAGATTGCGGGCTACGACACGCTGCCCGTCACGTTCTCGCGAGGCGCCAAATCCACGTCGACCAATTTCCTGCTCTCTTCCGACGGCAAGACGCTCGCCCGCCTTGAGACCTTCGACCTGGACAAGAACCCAGCCATGAACATTGATGTAACCGGACGCCCGATCCGCGGAAACCCCGCGGCCAAGGTCACAGTCATCAACTTCGACGACTTGGAGTGCCCGTACTGCGCCCGGATGCATGAGTCCCTGTTTCCTTACACAATGGATCGCTACAAGGACAAGGTCCGCTTCATCTACAAGGACGATCCGCTCACCGAACTGCACCCCTGGGCCATGCACGCAGCCGTGGACGCCAATTGCCTGGCCGCGCAGAACGGCAATGCCTACTGGGCCTACGTGGATTACCTCCACTCACACGGCGAGGATGTCACAGGCCAGGAACGCAATGTGACAAAGAGCTTTGCCACGCTGGACCGCATCGCCCGCCAGCAGGCCACGTTCGCCAAACTCGATACGACCGTCCTGGACGCCTGCATGGCCAAACAGGACGAAACACAAGTCCGCGCTTCGGCCAGGGAGGCTGACAGCCTGGGCGTGGATGGAACCCCCGCCCTGTTTGTGAATGGGGAGCGCATTAATGGCGCCGTCCCTGCCGAGCAGCTTTGGCTGGTCATCGATCGCGCGCTCCGTGCCGCGGGCGAGGAGCCTCCAGCCGCAGCGCCCGCCGCTCCACCAGCCACCAGCACAGGAAAGCCAGGCGCCGCCAAATAGCAGTCTGCTGCCCCTGCACGTTCGCAAGACTGCCGGTTACAGCCTGCCGCGCGAAGTGATTTAGCTGGGCCGCAGTATCGCGGCCTTGGCTTCGGGATTTATCCTGTAACACCGGGGTGCTCGTTACCCCTCAGGAGAATTCAGGTTGCTCGTCGAATCTCTTTTTTTTCAGCGCCGCCGTTTTGTTGCCCAGGTTCTTTCAAGTGGCTTGCTCCTGACCGTAATGGCAGGCTGCCATCACGCACCGTCGCCCGACGTAATGGCGACCGTGAATGGCAAGGAGATCATGCGCACGGAGGTTGAGAAGTACTACCAGGCCAGCCTCGGCGCTGACCCCCAGGAGCCCAGCCCTGAGCAAGCCGACATTGTCCGCCTGAACATCCTCCACCAGTTGATCGAAGACGAAATCCTGCAACAGCGCGCCGCCAAGCTCAACCTCGCAGCCACCGATGAAGATGTAAACGCCAAGCTGACCGAGATGAAGGCGCCCTATACCCAGGAGGAGTTCGATAACCAGCTCAAGCAGCGCAATATCACCCTCGAGGACCTCAAGCGCGACCTTCGCCGTTCATTGACCAATGAGAAACTGCTGAACAAGGAAATCGAATCCAAGATCAATATCACCGACTCCGACATCAGCAGCTATTACGCCGCGCACAAGGCCGAGTTCAACCTGATCGAGCCCAAGTACCATCTCGCGGAGATCGTGGCAAGCGCCGTGCCAACGCAGCAGGCCAGCAGCCTGCAAAATAGGACCTTCAGCGAAGCTGACGCCAAAAAGAAGATTCAGGCCCTCTATAACCGGCTCAAGAGCGGCGAGGATTTTGGCGCCGTCGCCATTCAATTCTCTGACAATTCCAACACCGCCTCGAACGGCGGCGACAGGGGATTCATCGGCGAGGCGGCCCTGCATGGCGATCCGGAGGCGTACAACGCGATCAGCAAGCTCAAGCCCGGCGACATCAGCGATCCCCTGCCCATCTACGACAGCGCCGGACCAGGACACCGGATCGTCGGCTACGCCATTTACAAACTGATTGCCCGCGAACCGGCAGGGCAGCGCGAATTGAACGATCCGCGCGTACAGCAGACCATCCGGCAGCTTCTGCGCGAGGCTCACGCTCAACTCCTCAAGAATGCCTACTTTGAAATGCTCCACGATCAGGCCAAGGTGCGGAATTACTATGCCGAGGAGATCCTGAAGAACGGCGCAAAGTAAGGCACAACCGCCGCCGCGCCTTCAGAACTTCACGGTCGTTACGTGCAGTCAACCCGCCTGGGGACTGCTCCGCTTGCATTGTCGCAGGGTTTAGAGCCTCGCCAATCATCGTCTGCCCCGGCACAGCGGCGCACGCCAGAACAAAAAGCAAGAGACCACCAGGGCCATACCCGATGTACGCGCGCCCAACTCTGCGTTCGGCCAAGGCACACCGCACTCTCGCCGCCTTTCAGTGCGCAAGCAGAATGGCCTCCGCTATAGCGGAGGCCATTCTGCTTTTCATACTTCGCGGTGCCTTGACTACTTCAAGTTCCCGCTGGAATCCATGGTGATGCCACCAGGTCCCTTATCCTTCTTCGCTTCGTTGGCCTTGCGGGTTCCCATGGCCTTGGTGCGCCAATCATCTGCCGCTGCCAGATCGGCCTTGACCGCGCTGGTGTCGCCGAAGTCCACATCCGCCTTGCGCCGGTAAACCAGATTCAGATAAGCCATCGCATCGTCGTAGTTGGGACGGTTGGCCACAGCCTGATTCAGATACTGCAATGCCTCTTCGACCAGTGGGGCGTTCTCTTGCTTGATGACGTCCATGATCTTCTTGGGAACCTTCGTGTTGCCTTGGCCGTCATCGTTGAAGCCGGCAGGAACCAGCGTCTTCAGCACATTCTCGTGCGCCAGGGTCCAGTCCACCACGCCCACGGTGTAAGCTGCCTCAGGATCCTTGGGATCGACCGCAAGTACCTTCTTCTGCCATTCTTTGGCGTCATTCAGCTTCTTGATGTTGAAGTAGATGCCCGCAATCTGCTTCAGACTGTTCACATCGGTGGGGTCTTTGGCCAGAACATCCTGGAAGATGCTGATCGCCTGCTGGGCAGTCTTCAGGTTCTCTGCCGTGTCCAGTCCGGGAACAATATTCTGTGAGAGTGCGGTGGCCAGGTAGCTCTTGGCCATCGGAAGAGAGGGATCAAGCTCGGTAGCTTTCTGGAAATGCCCGATCGCTTCCTCATACTTGCCGCTCTTATAGGATTCCACTCCCTTGTTCAACTGGTCGCGGGCTGCGAGGCGGGCGCACCCGCTCATGGAAAACACCATGCCTGCCAGGGCAACCGCGAGCGCCGTAATACGTGCGGTTCGATTCATGTTCTTATCTTCTCCTTCAGGTCGTGCCTATCCATTGCGCGCCTGGAATCTTAAAACAACTGGCCGCGGGCCAGTGTAACCGTAACCAGAATGCGAAAATTCTACTCCTGCTTTCCGCCCGGACGAACCGACTCCGCACGGCGTTGGCGCCCCTGTATGAACTGGGGTCTGTCTCCACTCACCCCAGATGCCTGTTGCCCAACCTGATCCTGCTACATCCCCGCCCAACACAACCTGTACCAGCCGCGTCACATCTACCGCTCGCCCGCCGCTGTTCCCTTCGGAGAAGCGAGCCGATCGCGGATATGCCGGCTATTGCCCGGCCAGAATCTTGGGTGTCATCAAACCAATGTGGTCCACGTTCGCTGCCCGCCCAATGTCGATCACCTCGGCAACATAGCGGAAATCGATGTCGTCATCGCCCTTGACAAACATGACACGCTCGGCGCGGTTCGCATAGATATCCGTCAGCTTCGCGAGCAATTCAGACTTCTGCACATCGGTCTCGTTGATCTTGTACGCCGGAGCTGCGCCCGGACGATACAGAACCTGAACCACAATGGTGCGGTCATTGGGCTGCTGCTGCTGCTTCTGGTCCTTGGGAGGCTGTGGAACCAGCGCATCCAGACCCTTCGGCGTCACCGGCACGATCACCATGAAGATGATCAGCAGTACCAGCAGAACGTCAATCATCGGCGTAACATTGATGTTGGACGAGTAACCTCCCCCGCCTCCAGTTGTCATTGCCATGGCTTCAAACTCCTCGTTTCCTGCATATCGTTAAATGGACAGCGCAAGAATAAAATAGAAGAAAATTACTCTCCGCCTGCGAGGTTGCCTTCGCGCTTCTGCGTCAAGAGGCCCACTTCATCCACGCCTGCCGTACGCACTGCGTCGATTGCGTCTTCCACCGCCCGGTACTGCGCCCGCGCGTCCGCGCGAATGTAGATGGTCTTTCCCGGATGGTCGGCCAGTTTGTCGCGAACTTTGGCGCCAAGCTCGCTGGTAGCGATCTTGTCCTGCCCCAGAAACACTCCCCCGTCACGCGTGATTGCCACGACAATCGCATCTTCTTTGTCAGCGTCCGGCATGGAGGTGGGGTTTTCCACCTTGGCCATATCAACAGCCACCTTTTGCTGGAGCATCGGGGTGATGACCATGAAAATGATCAACAACACCAGCATCACGTCCACCATCGGTGTCACGTTGATGTCGGAGCTAATCTTACTGCCTTCGTTGCGAACTGAGATTGCCATTGATGAGGCTCCATGCCTATAAATTTTCATGCCGGATGGCTTCCGGCACTACCCATTGAACTGCGTGGCTGGCGCGTCGTTGAAAACCGGGCGGCAGGAGGGAGTTTCCGCCCTCCTGTCCCCGCAACTTCTCGCTCGAGCCGGCCGCCGCTTAGCGCTTGTTGCTCTGCTTGATGAAGTAGTCGATCAGCTCGCTCGAGGAGTTGTCCATCTCCACGTCGAAAGCCTCGACCCGTCCAGTAAAGTAGTTGAACGCCATCACAGCAGGGATCGCAACCAGCAGTCCGAACGCGGTGGTCACCAGAGCTTCAGAAATACCGCCGGCAACCGCGCCGATACCCGAAGTCTTCTGGGTCGCGATCTGCTGGAAGGCGTTCAGAATGCCGACGACGGTTCCGAACAGTCCAACGAACGGTGCCGTGGAGCCGATGGTGGCCAGAACACTAAGGCCCCTCTTCAGCTTTGCGTGAACAATGGCCTCGGCCCGCTCCAGAGCGCGCTGCGAGCTCTCGATCGTAGATTCGGTGGCCGCTCCGCCTGAAGCGCGAAATTCCTGCAGGCCCGCGGTCACAACTTCGGCCAGGTGAGACTTCTTGTTGCGATCGGCGATCTTGATCGCTTCTTCCAGCTTGCTGTCCTTCAGCGCGCCGGCAACCTTGGGAGCGAACTCACGCGACTGCTTGCGGGCGGCGGAGAAGTACAGGTAGCGGTCGATCATCACGGCCAGCGACCAGATCGACTCGATGAAAAGAAGAATGGCCACGGCGCGAGCCAGCCATCCCATATGTTCCCACAGCCCCATGGGGCTGAAGCTGACTGTCTGCTCTTCCTGGAAAAGCGCCAGGCTGCTGACCGTGTGCGAAGCGAAATGTGCGAGCTGAGCGAGAATCACTGAATCGTTCCTCCTAAGGAGTTTCTTGTGGACTGCAACTGATTGCGATTGTTGGAATGCGGCTCTTTCCGGATTCGCATTCGGGTCAATTGAAACGCCCTCTCCCTTGGACATGGGACAAGGCAAGAATTTGCCTTATCCGCCGAGACTGAAGATCACGTTAATGGTGGTCTCCACTTCAACAGGTTCGTTGTTAAGCAGGTAGGGCCGATATCGCCAGGTCTTCACTGCGTCCAAAGCCGACTGCTGCAACATCGCAGGTCCGCTCACAACACGCAGATTTTGGATGGTTCCCGCCTTGGAAATCGTGGCCTGCAGTACCACCGTGCCAGAAACGCGCGCGGCCTTGGCGATGGGCGGATAAACAGGCTGGGTCCGCTGGATCAACATGCCAACGGCGACACCGGCCGAGATATTCACCTTTTTGGGAGCCGCTGCCTGCACCTTCGGGCCGCTGCCGCTTCCAAAAACGCTGCCCATCACACCACCGGCGCTGCCGCCAAGGCCTTCCATGCCGGCTACACCGAAGCTCGACGGAGGCGCTTCCTTCTCGCTCACCATCTTGATATCGTGCGGAATCTTGGTCGGAGCCATCAGCTGATTGTTCATCATCTGCGACTGCACGTGAACCACATGAACCTCAGGAGGCGGTGGCGGCGGCGGTGGAGGAGGCGGCGGTGGAGGAAGGGTCAGAACCGTCGACATGGCAGCCTTCGGCAGAGCCTCAGGATAGATCAGCGGAATCAGAATCAGCAGCAGCAGAACGGACCCATTGGTGATGAATGTCACCATCATCCAGTACTTGCTTTTGCTTTTGATCCTTCCTCCGGATTCAAATGTGGAATCTTCAAACATGGCCAGCCTCGAATCGGGTGTGGGTTACCTTTATTTAGACACCGTTCAAATAAGAAATGTTCCCGGCATCGAAACGGTAACACAAGAGCGTGTTTCACCTATATCAGAACCACGCAACAACTTGCAAAACCTGCTACAAAATCGGTGCAGCAGCCAACGTACAAATACTAAACCTTCGCGCGCTTCGCGGCGGGCAAAACCGCGGCCTTGCCCCGCTTGGCACGCCACTCCTGCCAGGCAACCAGCATCGGCGCGGCTACCGCGATCGACGAGTAGGTGCCGATCAGAATACCGACCACCAGCGCAAAGGAAAAACCCCTTAATACCTGGCCGCCGAAAATGTACAGCGACAGCACTGTAAGGAAGGTCAGCCCAGAGGTCAGTACCGTCCGGCTCAGCGTCTGATTGATGCTGCGATTCACCACGTCCGGCAGCGACTCGCGCCGGCTCAGACGAAGGTTCTCGCGGATGCGGTCAAACACGACGATGGTGTCGTTCATCGAATAGCCAACCAGCGTCAGAATGGCCGCAATCACCGTCAGGCTGATCTCCTGGTTGGTCAGCGCGAATGCGCCCACCGTGATCAGCGTGTCGTGAAACACCGCCACCACGGCCGCCACGCCATAAATAAGCTGAAAGCGGAACCACAGATAGATCAGCATGCCGATCAGCGAATAAATCGTCGCCAGGCCGGCCTGCCTCTCCAACTGCTTGCCTACCGTCGGGCCCACCACCTGCACATTGCGCACCGTGAAGGGATTGTCGTAATGCGCCTTCAGAGCGTCCACAATCTGCTGGCGGCCCAGATCAAGTGCCGCCTCATTGGTCTGCTCTGGCAGGCTGATGAGCAATTCGTTTGTGCCGGCCGCGCCGAAGCTCTGGATCTTGGCGTCTTTGATCCCCGCTGCATCAGCGGCCTGGCGGATACTATTGATATCCGGCGTCCGTTGAAACTGCACCTGCACCTGCGTGCCGCCGCTAAAGTCCACGCCAAGCGGGACCGGGCTGCCTGTATGCGCCCAGTGCATGCCCATCGAGATGATGCCCGCCACGCTGAAGATCAACGAAAAGAGGAGGAAGTACCACTTCTTTCCGAGCCAATCTACATTTACGCTGTGAAACAGTTCCACTGGTTCTCTGCCTTCCTGTGGGCCGCAGCCCCCGAGCTGCGGCGTTCAAAGTTTTCCCTTGCCAACCCTGTCTTGCCAATTTTCCGCACGGGCACTAAATAGACACCATTTCCCCGGGCTTCATCTTGTTCAGGTGAGCATCAAAAATCACCCGCGAGACATACACTGCCGTGAACAGGTTGGCCGCCAGACCAAAGGTCAGCGTAACCGCAAAGCCCTTCACCGGCCCCGTTCCAAACAGGAACAAGATCGCTGCCGAAACGATGGTGGTCACGTGCGTATCGACGATCGTGATCCAGGCATGCGCAAAGCCCTGGTCCACAGCCGCTGAAGGCGCCTTGCCCGCCCGCACCTCTTCACGAATACGCTCGAAGATCAGCACGTTCGAATCCACGCCCATGCCGATCGTCAGAATCACACCGGCGATGCCCGGCAGCGTCAGCGTCGCGCTTGAGAAGCCCAGAAATCCCAGCAGGATGACCAGGTTCAGAAACAGCGCCAGATCAGCGTTGATGCCCGCGCCGCGATAGTAGACAAGCATGAAGCCCATCACCACCAGCACGCCAACCACCGCCGCCGTCACGCCCTCGCGAATTGAATCCGCCCCCAGCGATGCGCCTACCGTGCGGTCTTCAAGGTAGTTCAGTGAAGCCGGCAGCGCGCCCGTGCGCAGCATCTTTGACAGCACCTCGACTTCGTCCTGCGAGAAGCTGCCCGTAATTTCGCCCGAATCGCGAATGGCGCTCTTGATGTTGGCCACCTCGCGCACCCGTCCGCCCAGCACCACCGCCATACTGCGGCCCACGTTGTTGCTGGTGTAGTCATAGAAGCGGTCGCCCGCCTCGTTGGTCAACGTAAAGCGCACATTGCGCAGCCCGTTCTGGTCCGTGCCCGGATCGGCGGAGCGGAAGTCGCTGCCCGCCACAATCGAAACCCGCTGCAACACATACACGCTGTCCGCATCCGAGCCCGTCGCCAGCGCGCCAGAGCCATGCACAAGCTGCTCGTCCGGCGGAAGCGTGCCGCCGACGCTGGCCAGCGCCGTCTGCTCGTCCTGATACGGGCCGCCCACCACGGCGTGAATCTCAAGCCGCGCTGTCGACTGAATAATCGTCTTTACCCGGTCCAGATCGGAGATGCCCGGCAGCTCCACCAGGATCTCGTTCCTGCCCAGGCCATACTCCTGAATCACCGGCTCGCTCACGCCCAGCGTATCCACGCGGTCGCGAATCGTCTCGATCGCCTGCTGCACGGTCTTCTGTTCAAGAGCCGTTACAACCGGGGGCTTCATGGTGACGGTAAAGCTGTTGTCCGTGCTGCCGCCGGTCACGTCGTACTCATTCGAGTACTTGTTGTCCAGCAGCGAGCGAACCGCGCTGGACTGCGCCGGCGTCGTGCCTTCGATGCGAATCGACTGGGGCTGGGCAGGGTCGGGCTTGTAAACCTGCGAAAACGTCAGGTGCGCCGCCTTCAGATCCTGCTGGATTCGCGCCGATGTGTTGTCTGTCTCGGCGCTCACCGCCTCTGACACCACAACCTGCAGAATCAGGTGAACGCCGCCCTTCAGGTCAAGACCAAGATGAATCCGCTTGGTCATGGCCTCTGTCAGCGCCTTGCCGGAAATGCCCGAGGGCACCCCGAAGATGCCGTACAAACAAACCACCAGGCACGCAACAATCAGCGCAATTTTGCCGTTGAGATTCTTTTTCATTTCCCCAATTCTCTAGTCCGAAAAGTAAAAGCCAAAAGGCCCGCCCGGAAGCTTAGGAGCCTTCCTGGGTGGTCACTGAAGCAATCGAGTTCTTGGCAATTTCCAGCTTCAGATTATCCGGCGCCACGCGAATGATAATGACATCATCCTTGATCGAAAGAATCGTTCCCCTGATGCCTCCAGCCGTGGTCACCCGGTCGCCCGTCTTGATGCTGCCAAGCATCTCCTGCCACTGCTTTTGCCGCTTCTGCTGCGGCCGGATCATCACAAAGTAGAGGACCGGAATCAAAAGCAACGGCAGAAGCATCGGAAGACTGCTCCCACCAGGTCCGGCGGGGGTACCCGCCCATAATGCCAAAATCGTCGCCACAATCATCCTTTGCTCGCCTTCGGCCGCTGAACCCCACAGCCTCTCAGCGCACAAGCGCGCCCGTCATTATGCCGGACGCCTCATCGATATTTGTCTCCGGGAATATTCCTGGCCTCTTCTGCGTTTCTCGAATAATAGCGGAGTGCTTCACTCCTGCCGTTCGAGAGACGCATCGAGTACGTCCGGATCAGGCTCTGGAAGGAGGGTTAGGCTACCGCGCAAGCAATTGGATTTGAGCCCTGCCCGCTTGAAACCTGTAACCCAGCTCCGTCTGCTTCCTGTTCGACACAGCCCCCTGTGGATCCGGCCTGTAAGCCACACCACGTTCGCTGCGCACAGGTCAGCCGGAATCCTGAAGAAGCCCTAGAAAGATAAGAAACGCGCAGCCGTCTGCGTGTCAAGGCGCAACCTGCTCCGCAACCTCTTCCGCCTCATTGCTCCGCGCAATCCGGCGCCCAGTAGCGCAGCTCGGGCCGCGCGCAGCTCAGGCACAGCCGTTCCCCCGCTCTTTCTTCAAAGCGGCCAAAATTCACCCCTTCCCCGCACCGCGGGCACAGAAAGCGATCCCCTTTATTTCCCGGCATCTCCGCCGGCTCAACCCTCACGCGCACCCACTGAACGCTGAAAAGCTGCTCGTCCGGCAATTCTCGATAGGCCATCATCTGCTGCTGGCTTTTGCTTTCAATGTTTGGATAAAGCTGCCGCGCCAGCTCCCGCGAGTTCTCAAGAGCCACCACCCTCACACCGCGGCACGAAGCCTGATCGACACACGCCAGATCGACGAAGGTGGCCGCCATCTTGCCCCAGTCGCGGAACTTCAGTGCCCGTTTGCCCAGCCTGCAGCCGGTCACCAGCGCAATCGCATCCGTGGCGCAGCGGTCGATCTCCACATACGTCACCAGCCGCTTGCGGTCCGCCCCAAGCGGGTCCGTGATGCCCAGCCGCGCCAATCCCAGCAAAGCCATGCGCGCGCCCAGAATCTGCCCCGCGCACAGGTGCCCATGCGCCGTCTCAGCCTTCCGCAAAAGCTCGTCGAGAGAGTCCATACGTTTCCCGGGCTTTCCACTTACGTGTCAGTCATTTCCACGCCCATCCTTTCGCCTTCTTTCCAGCAAAAGAATGGGGATCCTTAAACTCCAAACCAAACACAGTGCCCTGATGGCCCGTTAATTCGTTCCCGCTGGCTGCACCTTCTCCGGTTCGTCGCCCGAGTCCTCCACCAGCACCGCCGAGCCCGGCACAATGTCAAAACTCGCCGCATCTTTTCCTGCGGGGTGAAACGTCACCCGCAGCGGCTCGCGCTGCCACTCCGGCTGGCTACAGGCCGCTTGCGTGCGGCTTCCCGCCTCCAGAGCCTCCAGCTTCTTTGCCAGCACCGGCTTGCGCGCCGCCAGTTGCGTCACCACGGCATAAAGACTCTTGCCGCTTGCAGTCACTCCGCAATACGCGCCGTAATCGCGGAACCAGCTCACCTGGCTCACGCCGGGGTCGTAGTCCGGCAGTTTCAGCGCCGTCTCATGGCCCGTCACGCGATCCACCAGCAGCCACGGCCCGCGCTGCCACACCCACTGGCTTTTCTTATCGCCGGACGCGGGCTTGTCTCCCGGCAGGGCATCGTTCAGCCGCAACGCCCGCCGCACCACAAAGCTGCGGTCCGTCACGTCATGCGCGTCGCCGGTCACCCACTCCTTCACCGCGCCATCCACCACCAGCGCGCGAATCTTCAGCGCCGTCTCGCCCGCCATGGCGCCCGCCGGATCGCCTTCATGGGAGTAAGGCACCGTCCGCGCCGCGCCAAGCACCACGGCATGTTTTTTGTGCTCGGCACCATGCGCAAACGGCAGGGCGACAACCATCGCCACCACCGCCATCCCCACCGTCGCAGTCCGCCCTGGCGCTCGCATCGCTATCCCTTTGCCGCCTCGACAGCCCGTGCCACGCGAAACGCCGTGCCCTCATTCAAATGCACAGCCAGTACCTGCATCCCCACCGGCAGCCCGGCCCCGGTCGTGCCGCACGGAACCGTCACGCCGCAGATGCCCGCCAGGCTCGCTGTCACCGTGTAAATATCCGCCAGATACATGGCCAGCGGATCGCCCGTCTTCTCGCCCAGCTTGAAGGCCGGCACCGGCGAGGTCGGCGTCACAATCGCGTCCACATCTGCAAAGGCGCGCAGAAACTCCTCCGCCAGCAGACGCCTCACCTGCTGCGCCTTCAGGTAATAGGCATCGTAGTAGCCCGCGCTCAGCGCATACGTCCCCAGCAGAATGCGCCGCTTCACCTCCGCGCCAAATCCCTCGTCGCGCGAGTGCCTGTACATCGCTGCCAAAGTCTCTGAAGCCGGCGACCGATATCCATAGCGCACGCCGTCGAATCGCGCCAGGTTCGCGCTCGCCTCCGCCGTCGCCACCAGGTAATACGTGGGAATCGCATACCGCGTGTGCGGCAGCGAGATCGGCTTCACCGCGCAGCCAGCCGCCTTCAGCGCGTCAATGCCGCTCTCAATCGCCGCGCGCACCTCCGGGTCCAGCCCCTCGCCAAAGTACTCAGCGGGAACGCCAATGCGCAGCCCCTCAACAGGCTTGTCGCTCTCGCCCGCATAATCCGGCACGGGAGCAGGCGAACTGGTCGCGTCCTTCGGATCGTGCCCCGCAATCACTCCCAGCAGCGTGGCCGCATCGCGCACATTCGCGGCAAACGGTCCCACCCGGTCCAGCGACGAAGCAAACGCAATCAGCCCGTAGCGCGAGACGCGCCCATACGTCGGCAGCACGCCCACCACGCCGCAAAAGCTTGCCGGCTGGCGAATCGAGCCGCCCGTGTCCGTGCCCAGCGTAGCCACAGCCATGTTCGCCGCCACCGCCGCCGCCGAGCCGCCGCTTGAGCCGCCTGGAACGCGCTCCGTATCCACCGGGTTCCGCACCGGCCCATACGCCGAGTTTTCGTTCGACGAGCCCATCGCAAACTCGTCGCAGTTGATCTTGCCCAGCAGAACCGCCCCCGCCGCCTCCAGCTTCGTCACAGCGGTCGCGTCGTACGGCGGATGATAGCCCTTCAGAATCTTCGACCCCGCCGTCGCCGGTGCGCCCTTCATCACCAGCACGTCCTTGATGCCCACCGGAATCCCCGCCAGCGGCCCCAGCGGATCGCCCTTGGCCGCAGCATCGTCCACGCGCGCCGCCTGCTCCAGTGCCCGCTCTTTGGTCAGGCTCAGATACACATTCAGCCGCGCATTCACCGTCGCGATGCGGTCATAATAAGTCGCAGCCAGATCCGTGGCCTTCACCGCGCCCGAAGCAATCGCTCCGCGCAGCTCCGTCAGGCTCTTTGGCTTTTCAACGTAGCTTTCTGTGCTCTTTGTTTCGCTGGACAATCGAACTTTCCTCTCCGGAGCCTCGCGTGGGGCTTCCTGCGGCCTGGTTCTCTGGGCTATCGGCCTCGATGGCCGTCAATCCGGCAACAAGCGCGCTCAGCGCTCAATTACCTTGGGCACCTTGAAGAAGGCCTGATCCGTCTCCGGCGCCTCCTGCATCACGGCTGCGCGATCCAGTGAAGCCTCCCTCGCGTCGGGCCGCAGCACGCTTGCCCCGCCCGCGCCCTTCAACTCATTCACCTGCGCCAGCGGCTCCACACCGGAGGTATCAAGCTCATTCAGCTCGGCCACGTGCTCAAGAATGGCGTTCAGGTCGTGCAACATGCTTTCCGTCTCGCCCAGAGCCAGCTCCAGGTTCGCCAGTTCGGCCACGCGTTCTACATCTTCCACGGTTACTTTGGCACTCATGCCAGGGCCTTCCCAATCTCCGCTATCCTCTTCAGATCGCAGCATGGATAGTTTTGCGGGCACTACGGCAGCAGCACCCGAAGCTAAAGTATAGCCCGTCATCGCTTGCGCTTTGCCGCTTGTCGGGGCCGCTTTCTCAATCCACAGTCAGAGACAGCGTCACTTTGTGCGATACCCCGTTCGACGCGATGGTCACAGGAATCGAATACGTTCCCGCCGGTGTATTGGTGCTGCCGGAACTGGCCGGGGGCGCAGCTCCGCTTCCTCCGCCCGACCCCGAGCAGCTCGACAATCCGCCAGCAACCAGCAGTGCCGCAACCAGCAGCAGCAAACCCCTCCGCCGCCGCCACGCCAGCGGCAGCAGCACAAGCCCGCACAGCGCGGGAGCAAAACCCCATCCCGCCTTGCGCTCGATGCCCGTCACCTGCGTCGGCCCCGTGGTCACCTGCACCGTCACACTGCCGGAGGCGCTCGCCGCCACAGTGTCACTCGCAGGATTAAAAACGCAAACCGCATGCGCGGGCAGCGAACCGCACTGAAAAGTGAATGTCCCCGCCGATCCATTCAGCGGCGAAAGGTCGATCGTATAGTTCGCCGTCTGGCCGCTCGCCACCGTCTGGCTCGATTGCCCTGAGAGCGCCGCCGTAAAGTCAAATCCCATGCCCGACAGCGAAGCCTGCACGCTGGCAGCAAGGGCGCTGCTCGCAACCGTCAGGCTCCCCGTTTTCTGTCCGGCGCTCGTAGGCGCAAACACCACCCCCGTTGTGCAGCTTGCCCCCGGCAACAGCAAGGCGGGGCACGTGTTCCCGCTCAGTTGAAAGCCGCTGGAAACACTCAGCGCAAGATTGGTCAGCGGCACCGCTGCGCCGCTGTTGGTGATTGTCACAATCTGCGCGCTGCTCGTTGTGCCCGCCCCGGTCGTGGGAAAGCTCAACTGCGCAGGCTGCGCCAGCACCGTCCCCGCAAGTCCGCCCGCCCCACTCAGGAGCACCGCAGCGGAATTCAACGTACTTGAGCTCACGTTCAGCGTGCCCGCAACCGTGCCATTGGCGACAGGCGTAAACACCACCCCCACCGTGCAGCTTGCCCCGGCGGCAAGACTCGTTCCGCAGGTGTTCTGCGTCAGGCTGAAAGGCGCCGTCGTCACCATCGTCAGCTCGCTCGCCGCCACCGTCCCGGAGTTCGTCACCGTCACCGTCTGCGCGGCACTGGCCTGGCCGATGGTCGCCGCCACAAACGTCATCTGCGCCGGGCTCACGTTAAGTCCGGAAGCCGCAGTCCCTGTCCCGCTTAACCCAACTGAAGCCGCCTTTACCCCCAGCGTTGAAGAAGTAACCGTCATCGCTGCCGTATTCCCGCCCACCGCCGCCGGCGTGAAAATCACCTGGACCGTGCAGTTGCCGCCGCTGTTCAGCGTCGCTCCGCATGTCGTCGATCCGGTCGAAAAACTGCCCGCCGACAGGCCCGTAATTTGAAAGCCAACATTCGCCATCGGCGCTCCGCCCGTGTTGCTCACCGTCAGCGTCAGTGGCGCACTCGCCGTCCCCACCTGCTCCGAAGCAAAGCTCAGGCTCGCCGGATTCACTCCAATCGCGGGCGGCAACAGCCCGGCGCCAGTCAGCGCAACCGTCTGCGTCTTCAGCGCATCAGAGACCGTCAGCGTGCCCGTCTGCGCGCCTGCCGCCGTCGGGGCATACACCACGCTGATCGCGCAACTCGAGCTCGCCGCCAGCTGCGTTGTGCAGTTGCTCGACACCTGAAACGGCCCGCTCGCCGATGTTGCAATCGACGTCAGCGGCTCGCCTCCGCTGTTCGTCAGCGTAACCGTCTGCGCCGTCGAAAGCTGCCCGATAATCGTTCCAGAAAACGTCAGCGAAGTCGGCGCAAGCGTATCCGTCGGCGGAGCAGCGCCCGTCCCGCTCAGCGCGACCGTCTGCGTCCCCGCGTCATCCACCACGGTCAGTGTTCCCGTCGCCGCACCCGCCTGCGTCGGCGTAAAGTCCACCGTCAACTGGCAGGCGCTGTTCGCCGCGATGGACGTCCCGCATGCATTGCTCGCCAGCGCAAAGGGCGCGGTTGCCGTAATGCTCGCAATGGAAATCGCCACCGAGCCGCTGTTTCCCACCGTCACCTGCAGCGCGCTCGACGTCGTCCCCGCCTCCACCGTTCCAAAGCCGATGGATGCAGGCGACAACTGCACTGCACCTGCACTCACGCCGGTTCCCGTCAGCCCCACAGTCAACTGCCCGCCCGCGATATTCGCATCGATCGTCAGTTGTCCCGTGCGCGTCCCCGTCTGGCTCGGCGTGAACGTCACCTGCACCGTGCAGCTCGCGCCTGCCTGCACCGTTGAGTTCACGCAGTTGTCCGTCTCGCTGAAGTCCCCGCTCACCGCAATCGACGTCGGCGTCAGAGCCGTGCTTCCGGTATTGGTCAGCGTCACCGTCTGCGCGCTGCTTGTCGTCCCATACGCCTGATTCCCAAACGTCAGCGTCGTCGGACTCACTGTCGCAGTCGCCAGTTGCGCTCCCGCAGTCCACAGTGGAATCTGCCACACGCCTCGCCCGTACGTCGCCGCTGCCAGCACGCTTTGCTGCGCCGTTGTCGGAGTCGCACTCAGCCCCACCACCGGCGCCTCCGGCAATCCCGCCCCATAGGCTGACCAGCAATTTGACGCCGCACTCGCGCAGTTGCCCACCTGCCGCGTCGAGTACACACCCACATCCGTCGCGATATACGCCGTATTCGCATCCAGCGGGTCAATGACGATGCTGCTCGCAGGCGCAGCAGGCAGATTCGACGTAATCACAGCCCAGTGTGCCCCGCCATCCGTCGAGCGATACGCCACGCGAATCGCCTGGCTTGGATTCGGCTCGCCTTCCACCGTCACATACACTGTGTTCCCCGTCGCGTCATGCGGATCGACATAGATGCTCGATATATCCAACCCGTACGCATTCATCCCCTGCGCATCATTGCTCACCGGGTTCAATGTCAGATCCGTCCACGCCGACCACGCGCCCGTGCTCGGATTCAGCATCGCGCTGAAAACATGCCCGGCCCTCATCGCCCCGCCATCCGCCGCGCCGTACATGCCCGCGTACACTACCTCGCCGCCGCCCGTCGTCGCCAGCGCTGCCATTGTGCGGATCAGCGCGTCGCCGCTGCAATAGCTGTTGCCCGTCACGCCATCCAGAAACGGGCTGATCGCGTTTGCGCCGCTCCAGCCTCCGCTCGCCGGCCCGCGCCACACGCGGCATGTGCCCACCAGCAATTGCGAAGAGTCCAGCGGGTCCACCAGAAACGGAGCCGGCGCAGTCATCGTGTTCCCATCGCCATTCACATCCGCATCGCTCACCACCGGCAACGCGCCAAACGCCGATGCCGTGCAACTGCCCGTCTGCGAGCACACGTGGATGGACACGCCCGCCTCGTTGTTCACATACCAGTTCGAGCTGTTTGCCGGATCGATTGCCACCGGTCCGCCTTCGCCGCCAAGAATCTCCGGCCAATCCGCCGTCGGTCCCGTCGTGCTCTTCACGCCCGCGGTCCCGTTCACGCCCAGCCCCGTCATCATCGTGTAAGGCGTAGTGGGAATCGCGGACATGCTCTCCACCTCGGCCAGCGATCCCAGACCCCCATTCAGGTTTTCGAAGTGCGTGGCGTCCGTCGCATTACAAGCCGTGCCTGTCTCGCCAATATCATCCGTCGAGCGCCAGAGCCCGCTGTCGTTTCCCACAAAAATCTCCAGCGGATTCGCCGTGTTCCACGCCAGCGCATGCTGATAACCCGCCACCTGCGCGCTCATGCACGTGCCCGCATTGGTCGTGTTGCGCCACGCACAGCCCGCCGCCAGGCTGCATTTCCAAAGGTCGTTCGCGCCTGCCAGCAGCAGCGTGTCCTGCCCCGACGGCACTGCCGCCAGCGCCAGGTTGTAGTCTCCATTTGCAATGGTCACCGCGCCCAGCGCTGTGCTTGTCTCCAGCGCCGCGGCGCTCCATTGCTTGGCAAACGTGATCGTCCCATTCGTGCACGCGCCGCCGCTGATCGCGCACGCATCCTGCCAGACGCCCTGGTCCTGGTTGTTCGCGTCCACCGTCCACGCAAACGTGTCGCCAGTCAGCGAATTCACCGCCAGCGCGCCGCGAAAAATGGGGCACGCCACCGACCCCGTTGACCCGAGGTTCGTCGGACACTTCTGCGCCGTCAGTCCCGTGCCCGGCTGCGCCGTCATCCGCGTCCACGTCACGCCATCTGCCGACTGGTAGTAGCCGTGATACCGCACCGCCGCAATAAATAGCCGTCGCACCGGGTTCCACACCACCGCCGTCGCTGCGTTGCCATCCGGCAGCGCAACAGCGTCAGTCGGCCCCTGCACATCCGATCCGCTCCCATCCGTAATCGTCGCCAAGTGCCACGTGGCCCCGCTATCGCTGGAGTAATACAAGCCCTCATAGCTCACGCCCGGGCGCTCCGCATCCACAAGCGTGCCCTCATATGCCTGCGAAACAGCCGCCACCGCCAACTGCGGCGTCACCGTGCTCCACGCGAAGCCCGCAAACCCCTCCCCTGCAAATGCGAAGTCCTGAAACCCCAGTCCCTGCTCCACATCTTGAGTCGTCTGGATCAGCCCCCACGCAGTGCCGCCGTCGGTCGAGCGCAGAATCCCCGCGCCATAGTAGGAATCAAGCGCATCATTCGGGTCACCCGTGCCCGCCAGAATCACCCCGCTCCCGCCCGGCTGCACGCTTACCGCGCCAATGCTGATCGAGGCGTCAATCGCGCCACTCAGTGCCGTCAGCGTATCCGTCAGTGGCGTGAACGTCACGCTCGATGCATTGGACGTGCCCGCATTCTGCGACAGCCACACCCCGCCTCCGGTCGTACCCACATAAACCCGGTTGCCAGTGGAGTCGGCAGGATCAAACGCAATCGACGAGACTCGCCCCGTCACGAGCCCGTAGTGAGCAGAGGTCACTGCTGCGGGGCCCAAAGGCTGCCAGCTTGCGGTGGACGCCGTCGCCGCCTGCGGCCTGATCGACGCCGCCCGCATACCCCCGCCACGCTGCGCAAGAAACCGCTGCGCCTGCCTTACCCGCGGGGGCAGATTCTGCTGCTGCGCCGCCGTCCGTGACGCCGCTGCAAGTTGTGCCAGTGCTCCGTGGACGGGAACAATCGCCAGCATCACCAGCCACGTCAGCGTCCAGGCACCCCTCCAAACTCCCCGGCAGCCATCGTGGCAAACAGGCGCATACTCCCTCGCACTACCGCCAAGGGCAGCGTTGCAGACAAATTGCTTAGGCAACCAAGTCTTCACTCGCGTCCAAAGTCAGATTCCTGCCTCCCTCTCGAAAGATCCGAAGGGACTTAAGCGAAATCCGATGGATTACGTAACGCGAAACAAGCAGCTTTCAGGTTTGGAATCGAGGCCCATTATAGAACGTCGCTGAGCAAAGTTTTTTGTGATGCAGCTCACATCCCGCCTGTCGAAGATCATCAAAACTCCAGCCGTCCACTCCCTCCACCGTTCTGCCGTATATATTCCCGTGCGTTAATTTTCTTCGCAATCGCTGCGCCGCTCATCGGCCGCACCACTCCGAAAACCGGCCGGTCAAACCACGGGCGGTCGTGCTTGCCCACGATGGCCCAGGCAATGCCTGCGTAGCCATTCGGGTCGCGCCCATCCAGTTCGTAGCGGTCGTTCAAAGTCACCGCCCACTCAAACGCACGCGCCGGGTCCGGCGACCATTCCAGAATCTTTTTCGCCCAGTACATCCGCATATAGTTGTGCATCCAGCCGGTGTCCACCATCTCTCGCTGGGCAGCGTTCCACAGTTCATCGCCGGTCTCGCCGCGCTCCATCTGCTCCAGCGTGTAGCGGTGCGGACGTGGGTCGCCCGCATGCTCCACCAGGGTCTTCCGCGCCCACGGCTCAGCGCACTCCCAGTTGTCATAGTTGGGATTGTGGCGCACAAACAGCACCGCCAGTTCGCGCCACCCGATCAGCTCATCCAGAAACTTGTCCTTTGCCGAAGCTGGAGCCTTGCCTCGCGCCACCGCCTTCTCCACCGCCAGCGCAATGGTCAGCGGGCTGATGTGGCCAAAGTGCAGATACGGCGACAGGCGGCTCGTCCCCTTCACCTCGGGACGATTGCGCGTCTCTTCATACGCGGCCAGTTCGTGATTCACAAACGCATCCAGCCGCTTGAGCGCGGCATGCGTCCCCCCCGTAAAGCTGTCCACCGGCCCCACACTGCGGTCCAGTTTCGTAAACCCCGCCGTGATGTCGCCGGCAAGACCAAAAGATGCGAAGCTCTTCCATGCATTCCACGGGTGCAGTGGGCGTGTCTTCCGTTGTGCGACGAGATAGGTCGGAAGCTGCGCCTTCAGGTGCGGTCTGAAGTGATGCAGCAGAAAATAGCTGCGCCCAAAGATCGCCGAAGGCACCACCACATCCGCGTCCACAGTCCAGAAGGGCACGCGCAGCCGCCCGGCCAGCACCTTGCGCCAGCGCTCCGGCTCGCGGCAGGGATTCTCATCGCCAATCACCAGCGCCGCTTCCACTTCCTCAAGAAACATCTCAAGCGAGTTGTCCGGATGCCGCCGCACCACAAAGCCCACGCCCCGCTCCGCCGCATCCTCCGCCACATCGCGCAGTCCCTGCGCCATAAAGTGGTAGTGCCGCAGATTCGCATTCAGGTAGTTGGGAATCACAGAGAAGAAAACCACCACCGGCAGCCCCAGCAGATTCCCCGCTTCAATCGCCACATCCAGCGCCGGATTGTCCACGATGCGCATCGCACGCTGCATCCAATACACAACGCACTTCGCGCTCGTGCGCGGCGCGCCTCCACGTCGCACCTGCACGCGCACCTGGCCGGCAAGGCGGACAAGCTCTTCCGGAATTCCAGCCTCGTCGGGCATTCGCTTCATCCGTGCTCCATCACAGACTTTACTCCTCAGCAAAAAGGGCCGCCCCGCAGGGCAGCCCTCGTTCTTCCGCAACTCCCTCGCCTACCAGCGTCCCCATGCGCGCGTAAAGTAGTCCGCCAGCGTCAGGCTGATGAGAACCAGGAACGTGAAGATCCCGGCGCCCACCGTCAGCTTGGTCAGCTTGGTGCTGTACTTCACATGCATGAAGAAAAGCACCACCAGCACCGCCTTCACCACCGCGATGGCCAATGCCACGATCGGGTTGAAGACTCCCATCTCAACAAACGACGCCGCTACTGTCGCCGTCGTAAGCACCAGCAGTGCGAAGAAGATCGTCACGTAAATCTTGGGACTGACGATATGGTGCTCGTGTTCTTGTTCGTGTTGTTCGCTCATGCCAGGTGTCCTTTATTGGTGTCGGCTGATCAGGTAAAGCAGCGGAAACAGGAAAATCCAGACGATGTCTACAAAGTGCCAGTACAGTCCAAAGTTCTCAACAAACGTGACGTGCCCCATCGTATACGCCCCGGCGCGCGCCCTGAAGATCATGAATCCCAGTATCGCGATACCGATAATCATGTGCAGCGCGTGCATGCCTGTCATGGCGAAGTAGAGGAAGAAGTAAAGCTCCGTCTTGCGCGCCATATCCAAAGCCAGAGGCTTATCGCCGTACGCCGCTGCCACCGGGTCTGAAGCTGGATCCACGAAGGATTGAATGCTGTAGTGGAAGCCCGGAACGTGGTGCTTCTCGATCTTCTCTGAGTACTCGATGGACTTGATGCCAAGAAAGACCAGGCCCAGCAGAAACGTAAGCACCAGGCAGAGAACAAGCCCGCTCTTGCGGCGCGTCTCCGCGCACCACACGCCCATGGCCATCGTGAAGCTGGAAGTGATCAGAACAGCCGTATTAGCGCTGCCCCAGACTATGTTCAACTGGTGCGACGCCGCTACAAACGCCGGGTAATACCAGTTACGAAGGATCAGATAGGCGGTGAACAGCCCTCCGAAGAACATGATTTCCGTCAGCAGAAACAGCCACATCGCAAAGTTCGTGGCGTCGTTCTGCTGCCCAATCGTCTCGAAGTGGTGGCGCTGGTAGGGCGGATGCTCGTGATGAGCCGCCTCCATCGCGCCTTGGGTAATCACGGGGCTATCCGACACTGGTTACCTCTTTTTCTTTCTGGCGCTCGAGCCACTCGTAGTCGTAGGCTTCGTGGTCCATGATGGGAATCTCGGTAAAGTTCTCAGTCAGTGGCGGCGACTGTGTCTGCCACTCCAGCCCGGTCGCCTGCCAGGGATTGTTCCCCGCGATTTCGCCATACTTCAGCGACCACGTCAGATACAGCACCGGCAACAGGTAACCCACGCCCAGAATCGTCGCCCCCGCGGTGGAGAAAACGTTCAGCACCTGAAACTCCGGCGGGTACGAGGCGTAGCGCCGCGGCATGCCCAGCGTGCCCAGAATGAATTGCGGGAAAAATGTGAAGTTGAATCCGATAAACGTGACCACCGCTGCAAGCTGCGAGATCTTTTCCGGATACATGCGCCCGGTCATCTTCGGCCACCAGAAGTGCAGGCCGGCCAGGAAGGCCATCAGCATCCCGCCCACCATCACAAAGTGGAAGTGCGCCACGATGAAGTACGTCTCGGTCAAATGAATGTCCGTGCCCGAAGTGCCAAGGAACACGCCCGTCAGTCCGCCGATCGTAAACAGCCCCATGAATCCGAAGCTGTAAAGCATCGGTGTCTCAAACGTGATTGAACCCTTGTAGAGCGTGAAGGCCCAGTTGAAAATCTTGATCGCTGAAGGCACCGCAACAAGCATGGTCAGTAGCGAAAACACCAGCACTGCATAGTTCGACACGCCCATGATGAACATGTGATGGGCCCAGACAAAGAAGCCGAACACCGCAATAGCCACCGAGGAGAACGCCACGGCCGTGTAGCCGAATACCCGCTTGCGGCTGAAGGTCGAAATCACTTCATTGATCACACCCATGCCCGGCAGAATCATGATGTAGACGGCCGGATGCGAGTAGAACCAGAACAGGTGCTGGAACAGCAGCGGATCGCCGCCCTTGGCCGGATCGAAAACTCCAATGCCCACCGTCCGCTCAAGAACCACAAGAACCAGCGCAATCGCAAGCACCGGCGTGCCCAGCACCATCAGAATGCTGGCCGCATAATGCGCCCAAACAAACAACGGCATCCGGAACCACGTCATGCCCGGCGCGCGCATCTTGTGGATGGTCACGATGAAGTTCAGCCCCGTAAAGATGGAGCTGAAGCCGGCAATAAAAATCGCCAGGCCTGTCGTGATCACATTGGTGTTCACATAGTGCGTCGAAAGCGGAGTCGTGAAGGTCCAACCCGTGTCCACGCCGCCGGTGATCATCGCATACAGCGCCAGCATCCCGGCCGCGACGTACAGATACCAACTCAGCAGGTTCACCTTCGGCAGCGCAAGATCCTTGGCCCCAAGCATCATGGGGATAAAGAAATTCCCCAGCGTGGCCGGAACCGACGGCACCAGGAAGAAAAAGATCATGATGATGCCATGCATGCTGAACACCTTGTTATAGGTGTCCGTGGCCATCAGGTCTGACTGCGGCGTCAGCAACTCAAGGCGGATCAGACCCGCCAGAGCTCCGCCAATAAAGAAGAAGAAGCTGATCGAGATCAGGTAGAGAATCGCAATCCGCTTGTGGTCGCCCGTCAGCAGCCAGCTCAGCAGACCGTTCTCTTTGGTCAGAAAGTTCACCTTGGGAATCCTGGCCGTCGATTGGTCGGGAAGACTGACGATTGTTGAGCTCATTGCTTCACCATCCCTTGTCCTGCGGGATCCTTCCCCGCGGCATTTTGTCCCGCGGGCGCCGCCTTGCCTTCACTTTGCGGCAGCAAATCGGTCGTCGTGGTCGTCTGCTGCACGCGATAGTCTGAGTCGAGATTCTTGATGTACTCAACCAGTGCAATCACGCCTTCTTCGCTGATCTGTCCCTGGTACGTGGGCATGATCGGCGCGTATCCCTGCGTGATGTGCTGCGAGGGATTAAGGATTGCGTCGCGCAGATACGCGTCGTCCGCAATCACCGTCTGGCCACTCGTCAACCGCAGCTTCGATCCGTAGACGTTCGCGAGGCTTGGTCCCCGCGCGTCGGGCCGCGTGTTGTGGCACGCAGCGCAGCTCAGGCTGGCAAAAAGCCGCTCCCCGTTCTGCGCCAGCGAGGCGCCGCTGGTAGAACTGGCCAGCCATTTCTTGTAGTCATCCGGCGTCAGCACCACCACGTCGCCGATCATGTGCGAGTGGTCAGTGCCGCAGTACTGCGTGCAGAAAAGGTGATACGTGCCCGGCGTCGTGGCCTCAAACCACACCGACGTATAGCGCCCGGGAATCGCCTCCCGCTTCACGCGAAATGCGGGAATCGAAAAGCTGTGGAACACGTCCTGCGAGATCAGTGTCAGTTGCACCGCCCGGCCTGCAGGCACATGCAGCGAGTTGATTTCGTGCTGACCGCCCGGATGCTCCGCCTTCCACATCCACTGCTTGCCCACAACGTAAATGTTCATCGCGTTGGCCGGCGGCGTGTACACGCGGAAGTAGATCAGCGCGCCCCACACGAACATCACAAGGAACAGGCCCAGTGGAATGATGGTCCACGTGGCCTCAAGCAACGTTGAGCCTTCGATCTGCACGGCGACTGGATGACGCTTCTTGCTGTACAGAATCGAGAAGCTGGTCACCAGAAGAATGACAATCGTCAGTCCGATCAGGCTCACCAGGACCATGAAGAAGTACAGCGCGTCCATCTGTGGCGCAATGCGCGACGCCTCCGGCGGAAAGAGCGCGAAGTTCGTCATCCACTTGACGAGAAACTGCCAGATTACTGGACTGATTTGGGACATTCCGTTATCCGTTCACCTTTGTTTCTTTCGCTGACGGGTGTGCCTGCCGGTAATCCCGGCGGAGCATCACCACCATGAATCCGCCAAGAAGAACCACCGTGATAAATCCACCCAGTTGCACTACCCGTGCCACGATCAGCGAGTGCGTGTTGGTCTGGGGATCGTAGTGGTAGCAGTACGTGAGTATGTTGTCCACCGGAGAGCCGATCCGGTTGGACGAAGCTTCATTCAGCCCCAGCAGCATGTCTTTGGGCGAGTACTCAACACCCATGTAGTACTGGGCCAGCTTGCCTTCCGGCGTCACAATCTGAATCGAGCTCGCATGCGCAAACTGCGTCAGCTTGCCGTCCGGTCCCGGAATCCTTACATAGCCAAAACCCACCGCATGAGTCAGTGCATCAATGTTCGGTTGCGTGCCGGTAAGAAAATGCCAGCCATCCGCCGTCTCGGGATGCCCGTAGCGCTTCAGATAGCTCCGCTTCTTCGCTGCGGCCAGGTCTGTTCCCTCGCTCGGATCGATGCTCACCACCACCACGCTGAAATCCTTGCCGGGAACGAAGTTCACCATCTGCAAAGCGCTGGTCAGCCCGTTCAGTTCTTCTGAGCAAAGCATCGGGCACTGGTAATACACCAAGGCCAGAATCGCAGGCCGCTTGCCAAAGTAATCGCCCAGCTTCACCTGCTTGCCCGCATCATCGGTAAAGGTCAGGTCCAGCGGCAACTGCTCGTTCAGGTGCTGCGCAATGCCAACTTTATTCAGAACCGACGGCTTGCTATTCTCCTCGCCCATCTGTTTGTCGCCGTAGCCGGAAACCTGTGCACGCAGAGATGGCGTCAGAGAGGCCACGCACAACACAATCGCACCGGCCGCGTACACCGCCACGCTGCGCCAGCTTCTCCGAATTGTGTTTTCATGCTGCATCATTCCCGCCTCTCACTGCTGTTGCGCCGGCTGCAAAAATCACCGGCTCGGTTCTGGCTTTGCGCGCCCTACTTCACTGCCTGCGGGCGTCGCGACTCGGCGCTCTGCAGTGCCGCCTGGTCCTGTTCGTACCCGGTGCGCGCAAACCCATTGGTCAGCGGCATCGAAATTGTTGGTTCGCTGTCGCCGGCCATCAGCGGTGCGTGTTGCGCCGCCGGCGCCACCGGCAGGCCGCGCTGCGCAATCAGTTCCATCGCGCGGTCAATGGGAATCCTCACCTTGCCCTGGGACTGGTCCACCCAGGTGTAGTGATCCAAAAGCAGATCTTCGCGCTGGTGCAAGTCGGTTACATCCTGGTTGCCGTCATCGGTCTGCAGTCGCGGCGTGGGAAACTGCTGCGTCAGTTCCGCAACCTTGTGCTGCATCTCCGGGCTGGCGGGCAAATTTCCCAACTGGCGGATATTCACGGTCGTAGCCCACTTGCTCGTGGGCCCGTCTTCCCTGTTCATCCACGCGTTGATCGCCTTGCCCATCCCATAAGCAGTAATCGCGGTCACCGCGACAAATATCGCCATCGAAGCGAGAAACACAACAATGCCCGACACGCGCACATCGGATGGCTCGTAGCCCAGCGACGCATCGATCTTTTCCGGCTGCTGATCTTCCGGCTCGTGGTGATTATGCGTGGACATGCTCAGGCTCCAGAATCTCCGCCAGATGCGGATCGTTGGTCTGCACGAGCGGGCGCGCTTTCAGCCGCGTGCAGAAAAATGCAACCCAGAAGGCCGTCATCGCCACCGGCACTGCCGCGTACTCCAGAATTCCCCAGCTGAAGTGCAGGTTCCGCGCCGCGTCCTTGTAGTTGGGCTCGATAAGCCAGAACAGATCGAAAGCCTTGGCGAAGATCATCCATTGGCACACCCGCACCAGCCGCTTCTTGTTGCGCTTGATGTCGCGCGACAGCAGCAGCGTGAACGGAATCAGCCAGTGGAACATGAAGTCGAGCGTGATGATGATGCCCCAGTGTCCGCGAATGCGGTCCAGGTACCACGGAATCTCCTCGGGCAGGTTCCCTGACCAGATGATGAGGAATTGCCCGAAGGCCAGATAGATATTCAGCATCACAAAAGCGAACATGAACTTGCCCATGTCATGCTGCTCGGTCTGGCGAAGCACGGTGCGAAACGGCTCAGCCTTTGACAGACCAAGCGACACGATGATCGAGAAGGCAAGCACCATGTATCCCTGGCCGACCAGGAACAGCAGCCCGTACACCGACGAGTACCACGTCGGATCCATCGACATGACCCAGTAAATTACCGCCGCCGTCATCGTCAGCGAATACACCACAATGCCCGGTCCGCTGATGTTTTCCAGCTTCTTGATCCAGTAAGGCGTATTGGCCGGCGAGTCGGAGTCGCGCTTCAGACCCAGCGCATTCAACCGCCATGTATAGAGGCCCCAGATCGCAAAGCACAACACGCTTACCCAGATGAACGTTCCGGGATTCAGCATGGGCCGCTTGAACTCGATCGCGTGCGCCTGAACTTCATTAATCAGGCCAGACTTCAGCGCCGCCGTTACATCGCTGACCTGCGCCCACAGGTACAGCCTCTTCACCTCGAAGGCCACCACCAGCCAGTACACAAATACCAGCGGCAGCGTGCGGCTCATCGCCTCAAGAGGCCGGCGCAGCAGCAGGCCCCACTTGCCGCCCGAGCAGTACTGCACCATCAGCAGCGCAAGCCCGCCCACTGAGAAACCAAATGTCATCATCAGGCCAAGCACCCATGCGCGCAGCACATGTTCGATCGACCCGTCCGCAAAAGCCAACCCGGCAGCAATCACCGAGAAGACCACTCCCACCATCAGCGCGCGCGACTTCCAGCCATCCACAAAGGCCGGCGCACCCAGATCGGCGGGCAGCGTTTTGGCGTGTGTTTCGTGAGCCATTCCTTCAGTCCTTACTTCGCGGCCACGGGAGCCGGTTTGCTTGCTGGAATCGAAATCTTCGGATCAGCCGGTCTGGCCGGAGCCATCGCAGGCGTTCCCTGTTTCGTGTCGTTCGGATACGCCTGGGCCCTTGTCGCCGAGGGCAGTGCCCACGGCTGCGCGTAGCTGGCCGGCAGGTTATGCTCTGCCGCCACCTCGCTCAGGCTCTTTACCTGCACGCCTGCGGGAACATCCTGCAGCGTTGCCGCCTGGCTCAGTTGCAGGGCGCGAATGTACGCCGCCACCGCCCAGCGGTCCACCGGCGCCAGTTGCGCAGAGTAGTCCGGCATCGCTCCGTAGCCATGCGTCATCACGTAGAAGTAGTGAGAAACGGGCTGCGCCCGCCGCACTTGATCGTGAAAATTGGCAGCCGGCTTGTAGCCGCGCTCCACAATCTCGCCCAGCCCGTTGCCCACGCGAGAGTGGCACGGCGTGCAGTAGATATTGAAGCGCTCCTGGCCGCGCTTCAGCACTTCCATCGTCACCGGAAAGGGCATCAGATCCTGCTCTTCGCGATAGCCGTTGGCGCCCTGAATCACGCCCGTATAGAAGTAGCTGTCTTCGCGCAGCTGGCCGCGGGCCACCGTATTCAGCACCTGCGGACGCGCACCGCGATGATCGGCAAACATCTCCGAGCCGCGCTGCGGAATCAGCTTCGGCTGGTCCTGCATGTCCTGGCGGCATCCGGCCACCAGCAGCAGGGCTGCCAGACCCACAGCAGGAGTGGCGCGCCTGAGCATCTTGCCCGTTAAATTGAGGCGGTTCGCTTGCATCAGTACTCCACCTCCACCACTGAAACCGGCTGGAGGCCTTCGAGATAGGCTTTCGTTTCCGCCAGGTTGAACTTCGGGTCCAACGCCTCAAGGCACAGGAAAAACTTGTCCGTGGTCGCCCCATCGCGGAAGTTGGGCGCATTGAACAACGGGTGATAGAGCGCAGGCAGCCCGTTCAGCGCCAGCATGCCAAACGCCGCCGACAAGCCTGCAAACAGAATCGTCCACTCGTAGGCGGGCACAATGAATGCCGGCCATGAGTACGTCGGGCGTCCGCCGATATTCAGAGGAAACGCCAGCGTTGAGATCCACGTCTCCAGCGAGAACATGGCCGCCAGGCCCATCAGGCCGCCAATCAGCGTGATCAGCGGCACCTTGTTGCGATGGAAGCCGATGGCCTCCGCCGCCTCTTCCACCGGGTAAGGCGTGTAGCAGTCCATGCGCCGCCAGCCATCCTGGCGTGCCTGCCGCGCGGCCCGCACCAGGTCGCCCGGCGTATCGAATTCGGCCAGCAGGCCGTAGGTTCCTTCGCGTGGGGGCATCAGTGGCCAGCCTCCGCCGCCGCTTTGGCCTTGATCTTGGCCCCCGGCAGCATCATGCGTATTTCAGACATCGGAATCATGGGCAGGAAGCGCACAAACAGCAGGAACAATGCTGTGAACAGCCCCAGTGTGCCCACATAGGTCATGTAGTCCCACTTCGTCGCGCGGTAGGTTCCCCACGACGAGGGCAGAAAATCGCGGTAGAGGCTCGTTACGACAATCACAAAGCGCTCAAACCACATGCCCGTGTTGACCACAATCGAAATGAAAAACATGAATGGAATCGACGTCCGCAGCTTCCTCGACCAAAGCGTCGTCAGCGGAATCGCAAGGTTGCATGTCACCAGCACCCAGTAGGACCAGCCCATCGGCCCAAACATGCGGTTCCACATCATGAAGGCTTCCCAGTGCGACGCCGAGTACCAGGCCATGAACACTTCCATGCCGTACCCGTAGCCCACAATGAAGCCGGTGGCCAGCATCACCTTGCCCATGTTGTCGATGTGCCGCTCGGTGACCAGGCCTTCCAGGTGGTAGAACTTGCGCAGCGGAATCGCCAGCGTCAGCACCATCGCGAATCCGGAATAAATCGCACCGGCCACAAAGTACGGCGGGAAGATCGTCGTATGCCAGCCCGGCAGCACCGCCACCGCAAAGTCAAAGCTGATGACGGTATGCACTGAGAGCACCAGGGGCGTCGCCAGTCCTGCCAGCAGCAGCGAGGCCGTCTCGTAGCGCATCCAGTGGCGCACTGACCCGCGCCAGCCCATCGACAGCATCCCGTAAACGTACTGCGCAAACTTCGACTCCGCGCGATCGCGCATGGTGCCAAAGTCGGGAACCATGCCGATGTACCAGAACACCACGGAAATCGTCGCGTACGTCGAAACCGCAAACACGTCCCACAAAAGCGGCGAGCGGAACTGCGGCCACACATTCATCGTGTTGGGATACGGAAGCAGCCAGTAACCCAGCCACGGACGACCCACGTGAATCAGTGGAAACATGCCCGCGCAGACCACCGCGAAAATCGTCATCGCCTCGGCGAAGCGGTTGATCGAGTTGCGCCAGCTCTGCTTGAACAACAGCAGAATCGCTGAAATCAGCGTGCCCGCGTGGCCAATGCCGATCCACCATACAAAGTTGATGATGGCAAAGCCCCACGCCACCGGCTGCGTGATCGCCCAGATGCCCACGCCCTTCAGAAACAGCCAGGTCACGGCCACCAGAAGCATGGTCGCCACGCCGCCACCCACGCCAAAAATTGCAAACCAGCCCAGCGGCGTGGTCGGCGTCAGCACGATGCGCGCGATCTTTTCTGTGACGGACCTGAAGGTCTGTCCCGGCGCGATAACCCGGAATTCCCCGGTTGCGGGGTCGATCCCCGGATCGTTGGTTTTTATTTCGCTGGTTGCCATCGTGGCTTCGAGCCTCTCAACCATTCACCGGCGCATGTTCCACCGGCGTCTCTTCAAGTTCAGGATTCGGATTCAAAACCGCGGCCACATACGTCGTCCGCGGACGGGTGTTCTGATCTGCTAGCACCTGGTAGCTCCGCTCATTCGCGCGCAGCTTGGCCACCCGGCTCGTCTTGTCGTTCATGTTGCCAAACGTGATGGCAGAGGCCGGGCACGCCTGCTGGCAAGCCGTCACCACTTCGCCATCGCGAACCGGCCGGTTCTCCTTGTCCGCCGCGATCCGCGCCACCGTAATGCGCTGCACGCAGTAGCTGCACTTCTCCATCACGCCGCGCGAACGCACTGAAACATCGGGGTTGCGCATCAGCTTCAGGCTCTCGGTCTCAAAGTCAGAGAAGAGCAGGAAGTTGAAGCGGCGTACCTTGTACGGGCAGTTATTCGAGCAGTAGCGGGTGCCAACGCAGCGGTTGTACACCATCGTGTTCAACCCCTCGGGCGTGTGCACCGTGGCGCCCACCGGGCAAACCTGCTCGCACGGAGCGTTCTCGCAGTGCTGGCAGGCCATCGGCTGAAAGTGCGCGCGCGGCGCGGCCAGATCGCCTTCAAAGTACGTATCGATGCGCAGCCACTGCATGTTGCGTCCGATGCGCACCTGCTGCTTGCCCACCACGGCAATGTTGTTCTCGGCATAGCAGCTCACGATGCAGGCGTTGCAGCCCACGCAGCTGTTCATGTCGATGGACATCGCCCACGCATTTTCCTTGTACTCCCAGTTCGGGAACAGCGACGTATCCCGGCTCGGCGTATCGTGTCCCTCGCCCTCGTGCGCAAATCCCGGATTGGCCTTGAACTCCTCCAGCGTGGCGTAGCGAATGATGCCGCGCGGCCCCAGCGCCTCATCGGCTTCCAGCGAGTTGTTGCCGCTGCCCTCGCCGCCAAACATCTTCGACCGGTGATCCTGGTAGTGGCTCTTGGTAATCGCAATGCCCCACTTGCCGTCCACCTTCTTGATTGAACCCGTCGCAAAAAACGGCGCCCACGTGCTGCGGATCAGGTACGCATTAAATCCCGCGCCTGAACCCACGCGCCCGGCAAACTCGCGCCCGTAACCCAGGTACACCGTCACCGAATTGTCGGGATGCCCCGGAGCCACAATCACCGGTGCCTTCACCTTGCCGCCGCCCACGCTCAGCTCGACAATGTCGTCTTCCTCCAGGCCCAGCTTCGTCAGCATCGCGCCTGAAACAATCGCCGCATTGTCCCAGCTCAGGCTGGTCACCGGCTTGGGCAGTTCCTGCAGCCAGCCCACGTTCGACCAGCGCCCGTCATAAATATTCGGATCGGGCCGGAAGATAATCTCCACCGCATCCTTCGCAGACGGAGCAGGCACCTGGGGAATCGCAATCTTCGGGGAAGCCGCATTCGCAAACGCTGTATCTTCAATCCAGCCGGCGTGCAGTGCCTTGCGCCACCCGGTCTCGAAATCGCCCTTGATCGCAGGCTTCCAGGTCGTGCGCACTGCCTCATACGCGCTCAGCATCGGGTCATTCAGCAGCGACTGGAAAACATCGTGCGCTGTCCTGCCACCATACAGCGGATCAATCAGCGGCTGCACAACCGAAACAGTGCCATCGTAAGACCGCGCGTCCGACCACGACTCCATGTAGTGCGCCGCGGGAATATGCCAGTGCGAAATCCGCCCCGTCTCGTCCAGATGCAAGCCCAGGTGCGCGACCGTCTCGACCTTGTTGAACGCCTCCGCAAATCCCAGATCCGCAGGAGCCGTATACATGGGATTGGCGTTGAGAATAATCAGCCAGTCCACCGTGCCGGCATTCATGTCGGCAACCAGCGCCTTCATGTCCGCCATCTGGTCACTAGGCAGAGGGTTCAGCGGCTCGGCAGAGACAGACACCGTCTTTCCCACATTGCCCAGCGCACTGTTGATCGCCAGCGCCAGCGCGGCAACGGACGGGTCCTGATACAGTCCCGCAATCACCACGCTCCTGCCCGCATGCGCCTTCAGGTCCTTGGCCAGCGCCGCAAGATACTTCTGCTGCTCGCCCGTCCACGCATACGCCGGAGCAGAAACACCCGCTACGCCCACTGCCTTCGCCAGTTCCGCGGCAAATGCCGGAACCTCGCTTGCGCGTAATCCCAGCCTGTGCTCGGCCTTCATGCCGGTGGTCGTCGGCGTGCTCTCCACCGCGTACAGCCGGTTCAGGCCGCTCTCCGGAGACTTGCGCCGCTCCGCGTACTCGCGCACTAACTTATGGAAGCCCGGAAACGACGCGCCCGACAGAAAATCCGCATCCAGCGAAACAATCACATCCGCATCGCTCAGAGCGTATTGAACAGTCTGCCCCGTCGCAACGGACGTTCCCGCTACCGCCGGGTCATACTGCACCAGCTTCGCCTTGGGCCACGCCGCCTGCACGGCCTTCCATTGCCGCGCCAGCGTCGGCGAGGCAATCGTCGCGCTCAGAAAATAGATGCCCGTCCCATCCTTGGTCGAGGCCACTTTCTGTTGCAAAGCCTGCGAAAACTCCGCCCACTCGCTGTTCTCGCCGCGATACATCACATGCTGCGAGCGGTCAGGATCGTACATTTCCAGCAACGTTCCCTGGGAAAACGGATCCGACGACCCATGGTTGTACCTGTGCTCAGGATTGCCATCCACCTTGATCGGACGAAACTCGTCGCTCTTCACCAGCAGCGGCACTGCGCCCGTTACAAACGGATGCGCCGTGGCAAAATAGTTCGGATTGCCCAGCACAAGATCTTCCGGCTGCTTCACGTAGGGATAAATGGGCTCATCGGGCTGCTTGGTGCAGCCTGCCAGCCCAGCCAGCGCCATTGAAGCACCCATCAGCTTCATAAAGCCGCGCCGCGAAACCGGATCGACCCACTCCTGCGCCGAGCCGGGAAACTCCCGCTCCACCGCAGCCTGAAACTCAGGCGTGTTGGCCAGTTCATCCACCGACCGCCAGTACTGCTTGCCCTTGACGCCCTTCAACTCTTCGCGCACCTGAGCCAGGCTCATCGGCGCATCCTGTGCGGTTCGGGCAACCTTGTCTGTTTCGTTGTCCACGGTATTCCCCGTCTGGTTCGTGGTTCCTTTAATCTCGTCGCGGCTCATCGATGGCAAACCTCGCAACTGGACAGCTCGCGCGGGGTACGGATCTTGTAGTGCTTCACCAGAAATTTCCCCAGATCGTCCTGGCTGGTGAACTTTTGATAGGCCGGCAGCACCGGAAGCTTGGCCGCGGCCACGTCAGATACCAGGCCGTTCGCGCCGCCCACCGGCATCTGCAACGACGCCATCTGCGGCCCCTCGCCCGCCGGATCCTTCGTCACGCAATTCACGCTCTGCGCCGTGGGCACGCCGCTCTTCTCAGCACCAACCGAACACCACACCGGACGATCCTCGGTCGGTTTGCTCCAAGCCATGTTGTAGATCTCGCTCGTCGGCCGCAGATTCTTTGCCGGATTGCGATGGCAGTTCAGGCACCACTCCATCTGCAGCGTGTTTTGCGCATACATCAGCGGCATCTGGTCCACGCGGCCATGGCAGCTTGCACAGCCCAGGCCCTTGTTCACGTGAATCTCGTGGCTGAAGTAGGCAAAATCAGGCAGATCGTGAACCTTCGTCCACGTGATGGATTGGCCCGTCGCCCAGCTCTGCCGTACCGGCTGAAGCAACTGCGCGTTGGTCCAGATCTGCGCGTGGCAATTCATGCACGTCTTGGTCGGGGGAATCCCCGCATAACTCGACTTCTCCACCGTGACGTGACAGTACTGGCACTGCAGCCCTAATCCCTGCACATGATGCTTGTGGCTGAACGGCACCGGCTGGTCCGGCCGCTGGCCCTGTCGCGTTACCCAGGGAGAACGCTGCAACTGGTTCAACGTCACTCCAAGTGCGATCACAATCAGCCCCGTCAAAACCAGGCTCGCCCGAGCCAAAGCATTGGAGCTGCGATCAAATATCTGCGCCATGAATGCTTTCCTGCTTCGATTTCGCTTGCTTCAGTTGCGTACCGTATCGTGAGCGTTGTGCTGGCCGTCACATACGTTGCGGTTATTTTCTGTTTTAATGCGGAGAGGGGAAGTGCATCGGATGACCCCGAAAATTCAATATAGCAGCCTAAAGCCTTTCCGCAAGCCTTCCTGCCCCTCAAATTTCAAAAAATGTTTGCCCTGCGAAACTTTTGTATAGCCTTGAAAACACTATACGTTGTGACGAATTCATTTATGGGGAATACACCACCGTCTCTCTGGCGTACCGAACACCAGAGAGTGCAACGTTCCAAACAAATTATCACGTCAACTTAACCACTCGCCACTCGTCTCGCATTGTGGCAATTTACCGCGGTCCTCAGATCCCTCCAACGCGCCGCATGCTCATCAAAATTGGCCGTAGGCTCTGCCCCCCGCAACTGTCTGGACCGCCAATCCAGCATCCATCACTCCGCGCGTGAGAACATGACTCCTGTCCGCGCCGGCAATCTCAAATCCCGCGCGTCACGGAGATCACAATCCACCTCGTTACTTTGGCTGTTCTTCTCATCGTATTTTTCGCCACGCTCATCCGCTCCGCATTCGGATTCGGTGAAGCGCTCGTCGCTGTCCCGCTGCTTGCCTTCTTCATGCCGTTGCGCGTGGCCGCGCCGCTCGCCGTGCTTGTCTCCATCACCATTGCCGGCATCGTCGTCGCGCAGGACTGGAAAAAGATTCATCTCTACAGCACGGGCTGGCTCGTGCTGCCCACGCTCTTCGGCATACCGCTCGGCCTCCTGCTCCTCACCAGCAGCCATCAAAGATCCGTGAAAGCCGCACTGGCCGCGCTCATCATCACCTTCTCTGTCTACTCGCTCTCCGGGAGCACGCCGCTGGAACTGCGCAGCGATCGCCGCGCATGGCTGCTTCTCTTCGGCTTCATTGCAGGCGTCCTCGGCGGCGCCTACGGCATGAACGGCCCGCCGCTTGTCATCTACGGATCCATGCGCCGCTGGTCCGCGCAGCACTTCCGCGCCACGCTCCAGGCATACTTTCTCCCCGCCAGCATTCTCGGCATGACCGGCTATTGGCTCAGCGGCCTCTGGGTCCACGCCGTAACGCGCTACTATCTGCTCGCATTGCCCGTCATGCTGCCCGCCGTCTTCCTGGGCCGGGTCATCAATCACCGCCTCCGCGCCGAAGTCTTTATGAAGTACGTCTATCTCGGCCTCGGTTGCATCGGCGCAGTTCTCATGGTCCAGGCAATCACCGGCCGCATCTGAGCCGGGCCCGGAGCCCAATCAGCGCATCACCTATGCAATGCCTGGCTCAGCCCTTCCAGAACGCAATCACCAGGCCGCCCGCCACAATCAGCGCGCCTCCTGCATAAATCGACGGCGTGGGCGACTGCCCAAAGCGCACCCTTGCCATCAATTGCGCCATCACGAAAAACAAAACCACATACACCCCCAGCAGCTTGCCAAAATCCCACTGCGGCACGTTGACTACTGAACCGTAGCAGGCCAGCACCACCGCGCCCGCCGCAAACGCAAGCACCCGCCCCAACCCCGCCGAGCGGTAAAAGCTCGCCTGAAAGAACGAGTCGCCCCAGACCTCGAGAAACGCCGCCACGCTCAGCACACTGAAAGCGCCCAGCGGGTTTGCCACCAGCCGATTCAAGAAACTCATGATGAAGACCTCCAATTAAAGTGGGAAAGCAGCAGGGACGCAGCCCGCAGTGCTGATGCACACCGCCACCGCGACCGTTTGCCCAATCCTAACCTTCGGATGCTTTAGAATTCATAAGGACGTTTCAGCCAGTTGCGCTCCGTCACAAAATTCTTATGTAAGTTATCGACACGAGTCTGGAGAGCGGTCATCCATCAAATGCAAGTTTGAAAGGGTAGGGCCATGAAAAACGCCGGACTGCTGGTCATGCCAGCGGGATTCTTCCTCTCTGTTGCAGCCATCGTGCTGTTTTCCTCCACCGCCCCCCGCGCGGCCTTTGTGCTCTCAGGCCTGCTCGTCGAATTAATCGGCCTTACCGTCGCCGTCCGCGCCCATCTGGCGAACCGAGGAGAAAAGTAGCCATGGATCCATACGCAGCTCTTCCCTTCCCTGAAACAGCCTTTGCTCTGACCCTGGTGCTTCTCCTCATGGCGCCGCTTGCCATTGCGGGCGTGGCGCTCATCAACACGGGCCTTGGCCGTGCGCGTTCGGCGGCACAGTCGCTGCTCGGCAGCCTCGTCATCGTCGCCGTGGCCATCATCGTTTTCGCGCTCATCGGCGCAACCTTCGCCTACCCTCCCACCGGCTATCTCTTTGAAATCGCCGGCAAGCCCTGGAACTGGATCGGCCAGGGTCACTTCGCGCTCAGCGGCCTCGGCGCAGAGTCCGTCGAGACGCAGCTCGGCATCCTTTTTGAATTCCTCGCCGTCGCCTTCGCCGTCATCATTCCCTGGGGCTCTGGAGCCGATCGCTGGCGTCTGACCGCTGGCGCCGCCGCGGCTGCCATCCTTGCCGCCATTGTCTTTCCCATCCTTGCCTACTGGGTCTGGGGCACCGGCTGGCTCGCGCAGCTCGGCATCAACTTCGCGCTCGGCCAGGGCTTCCTGGACGGCGGTGGCGCGTCTCTCGTCCATGTCCTCGGCGGCTTCAGCGCATTCGTCGTCGTCTGGATCGCCGGCCCCCGCAAAGGTAAATTCCCCCGCGAAGGCCTCTCCACAGCCATTCCCGGACACAACGCTGTCTATATCGTTTTCGGCTGCCTGCTCGCCCTCGTCGGCTGGCTCGCGTGGAACATGGCCGGAGCAATCCTCTGGCTCAACACCACGCCCACCGCGCTGCCGGTCATCGCCATTGACACGCTGCTCTCCGCCGCCGGAGCGCTCGCCACCACATTCGCCATCACCCGCATCCGCTTCGGCAAGCCAGACGCAAGCCTCTGCGCCAACGGCTGGCTCGCCGGACTTGCCACATCCAGCGCCTGCGCCAGCATCGCCACGCCGCTTGAAGCGCTCTTCGCAGGAATCGTCGCCGGCATCATCACCCCTGTCTTCGTCGAGCTCCTCGAGCTCGCTCTCTCCATCGACGACCCCTCCGGCGCCATCTCCGTCCACGCCGGCGGCGGCATCTGGGGACTCATCGCCGCGGGCATCTTCTCCTCCGCGCCGGGCCAGTTGATCGCCCAGCTCGTCGGCGTCGCCACGCTCCTCGGACTCATCCTGCCGCTCGTCTATCTCTTGTTCTGGCTCCTCAACCGCGTGCTCCCCTTCCGCGTAGAAGCAGACGGCGAGCGCATCGGCATGGACCTCCACGAACTCGGCGGCGGTGCCTATCCCGAATTCGTCATCCACCGCGACGACTCCTACCGCTGAGCGCACAAAACCGGAGCATTGTGGCTGGAACCGAAAAGCTAGCTGCTGGAAGCAACCTCTCGTCTCTCCGCCTCCAGCAGTTGCCGCTTGCGCTCCACGCCCCAGCGATACCCGGTCAATGATCCGCTCGCGCCCACCACCCGATGGCAGGGCACAACCAGCGCCACGCGATTCATCGCGCAGGCCCGCGCCACCGCGCGCGTCGCCTTCGGCGCGCCCATCTCCCGCGCCAGTTCGCTGTAACTCAGCGTCTCGCCCCGCGGAATCTCCATCAGCGCCTGCCACACCCGCAGTTGAAACACCGTCCCGCGCAAATCCAGCGGCACCTGCGGTGCGGCATGCTTTTGCGTCCGCGCCTTGCCCTCCACGCTCGCCAGCGACGCGTCCACCAGCTCTCTCAGTGACGCATCCCGCCGCAGCGTGGCAGCCGGAAACTCCTCCCGCAAGCTCGCCTCCGCTTCGCCCGCCGTTCCCGCCAGCGCCAACCAGCAAAGCCCGCGCTCCGTCGCGCCCACCACCATCCACCCAAACGCCGTCCGCGCCGTCGTAAACCCGATTCGCTCGCCCTTGCCGCCCTGCGCAAACCGCGCTGGACTCATCCCCAGCCCCGCGCCTTCATACATCCGGCTCGCCGACCCAAACCCCGCCGCATACACCGCATCCGTCACCGTCGCACCCCGCTTCAACGCCTCTCGCAAACGTCCCGCGCGCAGCGCCCGCTGATACTCAAGCGGACTTACTCCCATCGCCTCCTTGAACCGTCTCTGCACCGTAAACGGACTCATCCCCGCCACGCGCCCCAGCTCGTCCAATGCAACCGCTCGGTCTGCGTTCCGCTCAATGTATGCTCGCAACTTCGCCACCACATCGCTCGCCGGCGACAATGGCCTGCATCGCTGGCACGGTCTGAATCCCGCAGCCTCCGCCTCCCGCGCCGTCGCAAAAAAGCGCACATTCTCCCGCCGTGGCCGCCTGCTCGCGCACCCCGGCCTGCAAAACACGCCCGTCGTCGTCACGGCATAGAAAAATCCCGCCGCCGCATCGCGCCGCACCACCTGCGCCCACGCCGTTTCGGGATCGATCGTTACTCTCTTCACATCTCTCACTGCCACAGCAACACTCGCGCTCATGCAAGCCATCGTCGCCCAGCCGCGCCCCACCGCGCACTCCGAATCTTGCTTACAATTCAAATTCTTCACAAGCAAGCAGGTACACCGGGAACCTGTAAACCTGCTGACACCCTCCAAAGGCAGAAGCTTCAACGAAGGGTACGGGCTTCAGCCCGCACATGAACGCCGCAAATAGCGGGGGCTTTAGCCCCTGAGGGAACTCCACGCTCCCGCAGCACCTTCTCCGCCCGCGCCAAATCCTCCTCCGTATCCACCCCAATCGTGTCCCGCGGAGCAGCCGCCACATACACCGCAATCCCATTCTCCAGCAGCCTCAGCTGCTCCAGCCGTTCCACCTGCTCCAGCGGAGAAGGCTTCAACTCCGCAAACCGCTCCAGCGCCGCCTTCCGGTACGCATAAATCCCCAGGTGCTTCCGATACCCCTTGAAACCCTCCCCATCGCGGTCAAACGGAATCGTCGCCCGCGAGAAATACAGCGCCCGCCCATCCAGCGCCGTCACCACCTTCACCGCATTGGGATTCCCAATCTCCTCCGCCGCGCACGGCACCGCCAGCGTGGTCACATCCACTTCAGGCCGCTCAAACAACCCCAGCAGCGGCACAAAAAAATCCCCCGTCAGCGTCGGCTCGTCGCCCTGAATGTTCACATAAATATCCGCATCAATCTCCCGCGCCACCTCCCGCACGCGGTCCGACCCGCTCGGGCACGTCACCGGCGTCATCACCACCGGAATCCGCCGCTCCCGGCACACCGCCGCCACCTCGTCCGCGTCCGTCGCCACCACCACCGGGTCCATCAGCCCGCTCGCCATCGCCGCGCGCCACACCCACTCCACCATCGGCCGCCCCGCAATCTCGCGCAGCACCTTCCTCGCCAGCCGCGTCGAACTCAGCCGCGCCGGTATCACCCCTGCAACACGAAACCTGCTCATGCAGCCGAGTTTACCCCAGCGCCGCCCCGCGCATCGCCGCGCCGCCCGCCGCGCCCCGCAGGTTTGACCTCAAATCCAACCGCCCGTATCATCAATATGGTGGCGCACTCGCGCCGCTCCCTCCCGGCGGAGTAGCTCAGATGGTTAGAGCGTGGGATTCATAACCCCAAGGTCGACGGTTCGATCCCGTCCTCCGCCACCAGATGTCTCCTCAACGCCACACTCCGCACCCGCGCCCCTACCGCGCCGCCCCCCGTACATCCAAAGCCTTGCCACCCTGAGCGGAGCACGACTTCCGGCCCCACCCAGCGCGGTGTCATCCTCAGCGGAGCAGCCTGGGGCCCCGGCGCGCGCAGCGCGTTGGGGCAAGCGGAGCGAAGGATCTGCTTTCGTTCTCTCTTATCTCCGGTTTGACGATGACACAGCCACCCCACCAAAACCGGGCTGTCATCTTGAGCGACCGGAGCGCAGCGCAGGGAGTCGAAAGATCCGCGGTTGCCTTGCGCCCTCTCCACCCCGCCCGACAAGCGCCCTGCAACGCAATCCACGAGTCGATTGACTGAAACCCGTTTCCGGGGACCTATCGGCTGAAGCGATAGGGAAATCGCGGTCAACGAGTGACTTGCCCTGCTCTCGTTAGTTGGAATTGAGAAACAACCGGCAAATCCCAACCTCGCGCCGATCAATTCCATCAGCGGGCATAAACTTGGGGTATGCCAAGAACCACGATTCAATCAGAGCTTAACGGTATTGTGAGGCTGTTTGTACGAGGCGACATTCCCGTAGGAAGCAATATCAATTCCCGCACGTTTGGAATCGGTTCAGAGTCCGCAATCAGTGTACTGGGCGAGAACGTGGATTCCTTCACAGACGCTCTCGAATGCCTGCGCGAGACGCGCCCTCAAGTCAGAGAGTCGCTGTCCCTGAAGGAACTGCTCGATAGGCTTATCCCGCTCGTTCGGGAAAAGGTCTTGGCCGGAAGTGAATTCACCCCCGAAGAGGCCAAGAGATTCGAGGATGAGATCAAGAATCTACCTCTTTACCGATTCCGGGTATTTCGCCGAATTTTTGGTGTAATGCTTGCGCCTGGTTCTCCCTCAATCAACCTAGGGAAGTTTGATATCGGATTCGGCAATCAATTGCTCGGAGATAAAGCTCGGACGCCCTTGATCGAGATGGCCTTCAAACCCGAGGAATTGAATGAGGTTTACATCGAATGCACAGTCGAGGCGCGAGACACTGAACGGGCCAAAGAGATCGCAAATCTTCGCTTTTATAGTTTTGAACAGGTTTTCCGCGTATTCATTGGTCGCAGAACTGAACGTCTCGAGGTCGGCATTCTGAACTACACCGGTCCGCAGTTGCGAGATTGTCTCGTCTTTGCGGAGGAGGGCCCGATGACACACAACTCGTCGTGGAACGGAGCACTTCAACCTATTCCTCTCAATGATCCGTATTTCTCGAAGCCACAAGCGCCCATCTCCCGGCTGTTTGAACTGATTTCCAGCGAGAACACAGAACTCGAACGGCATGTTCTACGATGCGCGGAATGGACGGGCCAAGCGATGGGTGATCAGAACGGCGCAAGCGCCTTCGTCAAAGGCACCATCGCGCTCGAAGTGCTTTTCAGTGCAAACGAAAAAGGTGTAATCACGCCCTCGATCATGGCCCAGATCGCCGAAAGTTGTGCGTTCCTTCTAGGCAACTCGAAATGGCAACCGTGGGAGGTCGAAAAAGAAATGAAGCGCCTTTACGGAATCCGTTCGTCTGTTGTGCATTCCGGAAAGAATTCGGTTGAGGAAGAGGACCTGAACGCGCTTCTTCAGATTTGCCGGAGCGTTGTGATTATCCTTTTATCGAACCCGGACTTTGCGGAAACCACCAGCATCTCCCAACTCGCGGACTACTTCCGTCGTCGAAAATACGCTGGGGTGGTGGAAAAGCAACCTAGGGAAACAGGCCCTTAGGACGCGCGCCAGATGACGGCGGGTGGCCACGATCCCAGCGTCCTCTCTCAACCAAAAATGAGGGGTGCCCCCGGTCCCTCGCAGTTGGGGACCGGGGATTCCACAGATCTCAACCCGGAATCCGATAGCGAAACTCCAGTCCAATCCCCTTAACTCGGCGAGCGTTCAAAAACCCCTCAGAATCACTTCCAGACTCCGGGTAGTGATCTCGCCGAACCAGGCCTAACCCAAACGAACCTCGGCTGTCCCACTTACGCGCTGTCAACACCTCCACGTCCGGCGTCCATCCCTAACCCATTCATTCCACTCGCCAAAAAATGCGCCGCTGTTTTGCCGAATATTTCCCCGCCCCGGCGCACAATGGTAAGTGCATCTGAATATGAATCCCGGAAGAGAGCCACCCATCATGCACAGCCATGCCCAGGTCAATTCGCCTCGACTCCCATCCAGCCACTCCCCAAAATTCCTCCGCCCAATTTGCAGAGTATTTCCCCTCAATACCGCACAATGGAATTGCAGCAAGTGAAACCAAACCACAGCTCCCGCTCCGCACCAGATTCCGTCCAGTAACCACCCCGGCTAGGAGCTAGAAGCTAGGAGCTAGCGGCTAAAAGGCACCCCCCCTACCCCCCCTATACCCCCAAAAAGAATGTGCGGTTTTCCACAATTTGCTTGCACATCATTTCCTTGCCGCACTCCGCATGCCAAAGCTCGCGTCGCTGTGGCCCGCGCGACCTCAACGCGGTACATTGAGTCGATGGTCTCTTCGCACGTGAATCCAACCCCGCAGCACATCCGCTGGGGCGTCGCCGGTCCCGGACGCGCCGGCGCGCGCTTCGCCCAGGGCCTTGCCGCCGTCCCCGCCGCCTCGCTCGCCGCCGTCTGGGGACGCACACCGGAGCGCGCTCACGCCTACGCCCAGCGCTTCAACGTCCCGCAGGTCTGTGACACGCTCAACGATCTCGCCGCCGCCAACATCGACGCCATCTACGTCTCCACGCACCCTGACACGCACGCCGAAATCTGCCTCGCAGCCCTCACCGCCGGCAAGCATGTCATGTGTGAGAAACCCGCCATGCTCAACGAGCGCCAGCTAACCGAAGTCCTCGCCGCCGCCCGCAGCCACGGTCGCCTCTTCATGGAAGCCATGAAGCCACCGTTCTTCCCGCTCTACCGCCGCCTCCGCGAGCACCTGCAATCCGACCCGATCGGCCCCGTCGGCTACGTCCGCGCCGGCCACGCGGACTCTTCACTCGCCCCCGACTACCCGCTCCACTTCGCCGAGCTCGCCGGTGGCGGCATCATGGGCATTGGCCCGTATGAAGCTTTTCTGGCCCTCGACTGGCTCGGCCCGCTCAAGCGCGTGCAGACCATGGGCCGCGTCAGTCCGGCAGGCGTCGATACCCTCGCTCTCTTCCAGTCCGAGCACGAGCGCGGCATGGCCCAGCTCCACACCGGCCTTGACCTCCTCAGCCGAGGCGATGCTCTGCTCGCCGCTCCCGGCGGCTATGTCATGATCCACGAAAACTGGTGGAACCCCACGCGCGCCACCGTCCACTACCTCGACGCCCGCCGCGTCGAGCTCCATGAGCCCTTCACCCACGGCGGCTTCAACTATGAGACAGCCCACTTCTGCGATCTCATCCGCCACGACCAGTTGGAAAGCCCCGAAATCACCCACGAGCTCTCCATCGGCATGGCCCGCCTGCTTGAGTCTGCCCGCACCGCTCTCGGCGTCCGCTTCCCCGGCGAGTAGCTCCGCGCCTATTGCGATTCCTCGTGCAACCCGTGGCCAATCGCCCCCAGCAGCTCGCCCGAAGGATCGTTGAAGTAGCTCCAGAACATCACCCCGCCCAGCCCATGCGTCCGCACGTAGTCGCACTTCACGCCAATCGACTCCGCATCCTCATACGAAACAAATTCCCGCTTCTCTTCGCTATATAAATAAGGAACCTTTGCGCTGGAATCCCAGTACCGCGTAAACCCGTGCCCCAGCATCGTATCCTCAATCGCGCTATACGCCGCATCCACGCCCGGCGCCTTCACCCCCGGCTGGAACAGCCCATGATCCTTGTCCCCCACATCGCCCCACACCTTGCCATAGAAAGGTATCCCCAGCAGAATCTTCCCCGCCGGCACGCCGGCCTGCTCAAACGCCTGCACCGTTGCATCCGCCGATACATGCTTCGGGTCCGCAGGATTGGCAAACAGCGGCGCATGATGCCCCGTCACCGTGTCCTCACCCGGCGTGTAGTAGTCGTAAGTCATCAGATTCACCGTATCCACATAGCGCTCAACTTTCCCCATCTCCGTGTGCGCCAGATACTCATCTGAAGCCCCCGCAGCAATCGTCAAATAGAGTTTCCGCTGCCTCTTCTTCCCTTCCGAGTCAAACCGCTTGCGCAGCTCCTTCAGCAGCAGCGTAAAGTTCTCCTTGTCCTCGCTGCGAAAGGCATGTCCCGCGCCCGGCATGCCAGGGTACTCCCAGTCCACATCCAGCCCGTCAAGGCTATAGCGATCCAGAAACTCCATCACGCTCTGGATAAACACCTTCCTGCTCTTCGCCGTCAGCGCCACGTCAGAGAACCCGCCTGACCACAGCCATCCGCCCACTGAGATCATCACCTCAAGCTGCGAGTTCTCCCGCCTAAGCGCCGTCACCTGCGGAATGTTCTCCGCGTCCTGCGCAAACCCCTCCACCATCCGCCCATCCTTGATGTTGGCGAAGGCGTAATAGATCCGCGTCATCCCGTCCGCATCCACCTGCCCCGGCTGCAGGATCGTCTTTTGCGGAAACACATAGCCCGCCACCGCAGTCCCAGCGGGCGGCACGGCAACAGCACACAAGGGCATGGCAAAGGCAACAGCCGTCAAAATCAGGCGCATATCTGCAATGGACGCAAAACCTCGTCCAAAGTACCGTCGCCAATTCCACCGCCGCACCACCTCTGCTAACCCCGCTAAGCCAATGAGTGTTAGCATCAAAACTGACAGATGCATACAAAAAAACTGAAAATCATCCCCCTGGGCGGGCTCGGCGAGTTCGGCATGAACTCCCTCGCGTTGCGCTGGGAAGACGACATTATCGTGATCGACGCCGGGCTCATGTTCCCCGAGTCCGAACTGCTGGGCGTCGATGTTGTCGTCCCGGACATCTCCTATCTGGTTGAGAACAAGGCCCACGTCCGCGCCATCATCCTCACCCACGGCCATCAGGACCACATCGGCGGACTGTCCTGGTTTCTCAGCGAACTCAAGGTTCCCGTCTACGCCACCGAGTTCACGCTGGCCTACGTCGAGGGCAATCTCGAAGAGAACCAGATGCTCGACGAGACCGAACTCATCGAGATCACGCCCAAAGAGAAATTCACCATCGGCCCGTTCACCATCGAGCCCATCCGCGTCACCCACTCGCTGGTGGACTGCGTGGCCTTGGCCATCGAGACCCCGGTTGGCGTCGTCATCCACACCGGCGACTTCAAAATCGACCTCTCGCCGCTCGACGACACGCCCTTTGATCTCCACACCTTTGCCGAATACGGCAAGCGCGGCGTTCTCGCCCTGCTCCAGGACTCGACCAATGTCGAGCGCCACGGCTACACGCCCAGCGAGCGCGCCGTCGTGCCGCGTCTCGATGAAATCTTTTCCCGCACCAAAAAGAAGCTCTTCTTCAGTTGCTTCTCCTCGTCCATCTACCGCATCAAGATTGCCCTTGAGCTGGCCCGCACCCACGGGCGCAAGGTGGCCGTCGTTGGCCGCTCCATGATGGAGAGCACTGAGATTGCGCAGGACCTGGGCTACATCGACATTCCGCCGGGCCTCGTCATCAATCCCGGCCAGATACGCGATTATTCCCCCGATCAGCTGATGATCCTCATCAGCGGAACGCAGGGCGAACCCATGAGCGCACTCAGCCGCGCCGCCGTGGACAACCACAAGCACGCCCACATCGACGCCGGCGACACGGTCGTACTCAGTTCCCGCATCATCCCCGGCAATGAGAAGGGCATCTTCCGCGTCATCGACCACCTCTACCGCCGCGATGCCAACGTCATCTGCGACGACGGCTCCAGCGGCCTCATTCACGTCAGCGGCCACGGCAGCCAGGAGGAGCAGCGCCTGCTCATCAACCTTGTCCGGCCCAAGTTCTTCATCCCCGTGCACGGCGACTACCGCTACCTGCGCCGCCACGCTCAGATCGCCATGGAAACCGGCGCCGTCGAGCATGCCATCGTCATTGAAGACGGCGACGTACTCGAACTCGACAAGGACAACGCCCGCAAGAAGGACAAGGTCACCGCGGGCCGCGTGCTCATTGACTCCGGCTCATCCATTGACGTGGTCGAAGACCTCGTCATCCGCGACCGCCGCATCCTCTCTGAAGACGGCATCGTTCTCGCCGTGCTGGCCATCAACAAGCGCACCGGCAAGCTCGAACTGGCGCCCGAAGTCGTCATGCGCGGCTTCGGCGGCGCAGACATCACCGAGCAGGCCCGCGAAGCCGTCCTCAAAACACTCGAAGACCTGAGCGGCGAGCAGAAAACCGACTACGGCATGGTCAAGGACAAAGTCCGCTCCGACCTGAAGCGCCTCATCCAGAAAACTACCGGCCGCCGCCCCATGATCATGCCGGTCATCATGGAAATTTGATCCAGGGAACCTCTTACAGATTGGTCATTTCGAAGGGTACGCGCTTCAGCCCGTACAGCAACGCAAGCAGAATGAATCGGGCTTTAGCCCCGGAGGGAATGCTTAGGGCATGTTCAGCGCTCCCTAAGCATGTTCCATCAATTATTCATTGAGCGGTGGCGCACTGGATTCGGCTGTGCCGAACGCTCTCAGGCTTTCGATGGTAGGCCATTCAAACTCGGGAGGGCCCGCTTCACCGTCGAGCGAATAAGCCTCCAATTCACAGAGCTTTCCGCAATCCTGAAACAGGATGAGTCCCACCAAAGCGCCTGTTGCGGTTCTTCCCACGAAATCACAGACCAACCTGCCAGCCAACGTCACCCCGAGAGGAGTTCCCTCCGTGACCTCAAGCTGGATTGACGGACAGCCGCATGTACAAGACCTCACCGCCCGAATCCCCTCAAGCTGAGGCAGGAAAGATTTGGCTTCCTCCGAGCCGTGATAAAGAATCCACGAAAGCAATTCGTGCTCCTGGGTTGCAAGAGGTCGAGGCGGCAGGTCGCGCTCAGCATCCAGTTCCTCTCGCCGAGGCGACCGCTGCCATTCTCGATCTTTCCTGGCAAACCGCCATTTGGCCCGGTAGGCCTTGAAAAACTTTGTCACTCCCACGGAAGCGCACACTCCTGAACGGCCAAGTCTACACTGGAACTGCACGTGATCGTTTTGTGACGAGGACTGACTTGGAACTGGTCAATCTTGCAACTATCCGCGCCGCCGCCCGGCGCATCGCCGGCATCGCCGTTAAAACCCCGCTTGTCAGCGCGCCTTTTCCCGGCGTCGCCGGCTACGGCACAGGCAAAGAAATCTGGCTCAAAGCGGAAAGCCTCCAGCCCATCGGTGCCTTCAAGATCCGCGGCGCAGCCAACAAAATCCTCCAGCTCACACCAGAGGAAATCGCCCGCGGCGTCATCACCTACTCCAGCGGCAACCACGCGCAGGGAGTCGCCTACGCCGCCCGCGCCGTCGGAGCAAAGTACGGGGTCCCCGGCGACAGGTCTTCGTCGACGGGGTGTAAAGCCGTCATCGTCATGCCGTCCAACGCCCCGGCCATCAAGCGCGCCGCCACGCTGGCCCTTGGCGCAGAGGTCGTCGATGTCGGCGTAGCCTCCAGCGAACGCCTCGCCAAGGCAGAAGAACTCGTCCGCGCGCACGGCTACATCGTCATTCCGCCCTACGACGACGAGCAGATCATCGCCGGGCAGGCCACCTGCGGCCTTGAGATCGTCGAATCACTCCCCGACGTGGACCTCGTCCTCGCGCCTGTTTCCGGCGGCGGCCTGCTCAGTGGAGTTGCCGCAGCCGTCAAGCAAGTGCGCCCCCAGGCCAAAGTCATCGGCGTCGAGCCCGAACTGGCAGGCGACACCGCGGAAAGCTTCCGCACCGGCCGCGTCGTCGAGTGGCCCGCCGAGCTCACCAGCCGCACCATCGCAGACGGTCTGCGCACGCAGAGCGTGGGCCTGCGCAACTTTGCGCACATCCAGAAGTTCGTCGATGGCATCGTAACCGTCACAGAGGCGGAGATTCGCGCCGCCATGCGCGCCATCGTCTCCACCGCCCGTCTTGTACCCGAGCCCAGCGGAGCCGTGGCCGTAGCCGCGCTGCTCTTTCACGCCGCCGAGCTGCCCTCGTACCGCAAGGCTGTGGCCGTGGTCAGCGGCGGCAATGTCGATCCCGCCCTGCTCGCCGATGTGCTTACCGAAACCGCTCCGTAGCGTCCTTTCCGCTATGATGCTTTCTGTGACGAAGCCCCCCATCCGCGCACTTTGCCACGCCGCTCCGCGCGCGCTGGCTCTCGTCCTGGCCGTCGCCTGCGCCGCGCTCGCCGCCAGCGGCCAGAAGAAGCCGCCGCAGATGGTCAAGCCCATGGCTGGCCCGCGCGCCACCGTGCTGCGCGTGACCTGGCTCTACATCACACCCGACAAAAGCGCGCAAAAGGTGGACCGCGTGCAGATCGGCCGCGAAATGGTCGTCGCGGACAAGAGCGGCCCCTGGTTGCGCGTCTACGCCAACACCGACATTGAAGAGGAGCACCGGAGCGACACCCCGGACTTCGGCAGCAATGACACGCCTCCGCCCATCACCGGCTGGATGGAGGCCAAGGGCGTCGTCATTGAAACCACTCCCAACGGCGACCAGGTGCTCATGGGCACGGCCGCCAATCAGGAAGCGCTCGCCAGCGATCCGCGTGGCCCCGCAAACGCCGCCCGCAGCGCCCGCCTGCTCTACCGCCGCCTCGTGGAAATGTTCCCCGACTCGCCCCTCGCGCCCCAGGCAGCGTGGCGCGCCGCGGACATCCTGTGGCAACTGGAGAAGGCCGACCTTTCCTCCTTGCCTTCCGCCAAGGAGCGCGACCCCATCCTGCGCGAACAAATGGACGAGGACGAGTTGAAGAAGGTCGTCAAGTACTACCCGCGTACGCGCTGGGCCGATCTTGCCGCCTTCGAACTCCTCGATAACAAGCTCTGCGGCGACTGGCAAGGATCACCCAAGTGCCCTGAGCGCGAATCCGACATCTACGAGAAATACGCAGCCGAGCATCCTGACAGCCCGCGCACGGCCAAGGCGCTCTATGAAGCCGCCTACCGGCAGGCGGTCCTCACAGACATGTACGCCGCTGACGGCAGCGACAAAAAGAAGGACCAGGCCCACAACCACGCCCGCGCGCTCGCCGCAAAGTTGAAAGACAAATTTCCGCAGTCGGATTACACCTGGCGCGCGGCAGCCTTGGTGTACAAATTGGATGAGGATGTTCCCGTCTATGGCATCGACCGCCAGTAAGCCGCGCGAGCCTTTATCCGCGCGCTCAGCGGCACTGAATACCCTTATTCTGGAGGCTTTTTGAACGTATACATTCAGTCTGTCCTATTGGGCATAGTGGAAGGCTTGACCGAATTCCTGCCCGTCAGTTCCACGGCCCACCTGCGCATCGCTGAAGCGCTGATGAAGATTTCGCTGGATGACGAGTACTGGAAGATGTACAGCATCGTCATTCAGGCCGGAGCCATCCTGGCCCTGCTGCTTCTCTACCTCAGCCGCATCGTCGGCTTCCTGCGCACCTTTCCTGAGGGCGAAAACGGCGACCGCAACTGGTTCACGCATCCGATCTCGCTCACCTTCCTCGCCTTTGCCTTCACCTCCGCCCCGGCGCTGCTGCTTAAGAAATGGAGCGACAGGAATCTCGGCAGTCTCACCGTCATCGCCCTCGCCTTGCTCATCGGAGGCGTAGTCATGTGGGCCGTCGATGCCTGGTATTCCCATCAGGACGCTACCACCACCCATGTCGAGGAAATGGGCGTTGGCCAGTCCATCTGGATCGGTCTTTGCCAGGCGCTGTCTGCCATCTTCCCCGGCGTCTCGCGCTCCATGTCCACCATTGCCGCAGGCCAGATTGCCGGCCTCGACCGCCCGTCCGCGCTCGAGTTCAGTTTCCTGCTCTCCATTCCCACCATGCTCGCCGCCACCGGCTATGACCTGGTCAAGGAAATTCATCCCGGCAGCTCCCACGCGGCCGCGCATGTCGTCATGAACACCGACCGCTGGGCCGTCCTCGCCATCGGCTTCATCGTTTCCTTCATCGTCGCCCTCGGCGTGGTGGAGTGGTTCCTCGTCTGGGTCCGCCGTCACGGCTTTGCCATCTTTGCCTTCTACCGCATCCTCCTCGGCATCGCCCTGCTGCTCTTCGGCAGCCGTTTCATCCGCGCGTAAGCAGCTCAATCAAATCCCAATCTCCGGCGGGGGTGGACAGCAAGGTTCCCCCCGCTTTGTTTTGCCCGGAATCCCCCTCTCCGCCAGAGATAATGAACTTGCTCTGGGATTTCTCGTCCGCCTTGGCGGTTTGTTCGCGTCGATTGTGGTGGCCATAGCTGCTTCGGAATTGTTTTGTTCCGAAACTGGGATCGTAGTGTCAACGCACCCAAAGGGAGCGCCGACTTTGCACGATCGCAACAAAGGCCGCGCGATTTCCCGTTCATCCCGCAGTCAAGCGGAGGCGTCCCCGTCATGAAGCCCATTCAGATTTCCCTGTCGCCGACGCGCAACCGCCCCACGAACATGCTTCTGGGCATCGTCCTGGCGCTGGTTTCGCTCCTCCTGTTCCTCGCACTGGCCAGCTATCACCCGGCTGACCCCTCCATGAACACGGCAACCGACGTGGCAATCCCCCATGCCGTGCACAACTGGACCGGCCTCTTCGGCGCCTTCCTCAGTGACCTCCTGCTCCAAACGTTTGGCATCACTGCATTCTTGCTGCCGCTGTGGCTCGCCAGCCTGGGCTGGTCCTGGATGCATTCCCGCTCCGCCGGTTCCGGCAAAGTGCGCCTGCTCGGATGCGCGCTGGCTCTCGTATTCCTGCCCGCCGTCTTCGGCCTGCTCCCCTGGCACTGGCACTGGCTTCACGCAGTACCCATCGAGGGCGTCGTAGGCCGGCTCATGGCTGGCCTGCTGGTCCCCTGGTTCAACATCCAGGGCGCATGGCTGGTGGCCTCCGTACTGGCCGCCGCAGGCGTATACTTCGCCTCCGCCATCAGCTTCACCGCCATCCGGACATTCCTCGAAGACCGCTGGATTCACGCCATCGCCCTCAACGACCGCTGGCGCAACTGGCGCGAAGAGCGCGCCGAGCGCAAGGCGGAGAGTGAAGCCATGCGCGCGCAGCAGGAGTCGCCCGGCCCCGACCAACGCCTCTTCTCCGGTTCCATGGACGCAGCCCATAGCGACGCGGCCAATGAAGAAGAGCTGGAGCCGCCCGCCCCTCTGCGCAGCCGCCTCGCCGCCTTCTTCAACCGGCGCGAGCGCCCCTTCGAACCGGATCCCGTGGTCGATATTCCGGCATTCCAGAGAGCAGCAGCACAACCCGTCGAAGCGCAGGCCCCGGTGGAACCCATTAACCGCCGCACCAGCATCTGGGAGCGCACGGTAGCCGAAATGACGCCCGCTCCTGCCGCGCCCGTATCTGCCCCTGCGGTCGTTCCGCAAGCGTCGCCCCGGGTGGTGGAGATGCGGCCCGCACCAGTGGCCCAGCAGCCAGCCCGCGCGCCGGAACCGGCTCCCGCTCCGGCTCCCGGCGAAATCGCCATCCACGAGCGCGCCGATGCTGAAGTCCGCAGCGTCACCGTAGCCCCCAAGAACGTCAGCGGATTCAAGCTTCCGCCCAGCACCCTGCTCAACGCCGGCGAAGGCCCTCAGGCAATCCGCGAAGACGAACTGCGCGAAGAAGCTAAGGTCCTCGTCGAGAAATGCGGCGAGTTCGACGTACGCGGCCAGGTCGTCCAGATCAATCCCGGCCCCATGGTCACCACCTACGAGTTCAAGCCCGAGGCCGGCGTCAAATACAGCCGCGTCACGGGCCTCGCTGAAGACCTCTGCCTTGCCATGCGTGCTGAAAGCATCCTCATCGAGCGCATGGCAGGCAAAAGCACCGTCGGCATCCAGGTGCCCAACCACGAGCGCGAAACCATCCACCTGCGCGACGTGCTGGAGTCGGAAACCTTCGCCAAGGCCAAGTCGCGTCTGACACTCGCCATGGGCAAGGACATCAACGGCCGCATCGTCACCGCCGACCTCGCCTCCATGCCGCACGTGCTCATCGCAGGCTCCACCGGTTCGGGCAAATCGGTGGCCATCAACGCCATGATCATGAGCCTGCTCTTCCGCACCACGCCCAGCCAGGTGCGCCTCATCCTCGTGGACCCCAAGCGCGTCGAACTCGGCATGTACGAGGGCATTCCGCACCTCTTCACGCCCATCATCACCGAGCCCAAGTTGGCCGCCAACGCCCTGCGCAACGCCGTCCGCGAAATGGAGCGCCGCCTCAAGCTCCTCGCCAGCCGCAGCGTGCGCAACATCGACCAGTACAACAAGCTATTCGAAGGCGCCATGCCCTCGCTCTTCTCTGAAGGCGAGGACGAGCAGCCGCTGCCCTACATCGTCATCATCATCGACGAGTTGGCTGACCTGATGATGCTCGACCGTTCCAACGTCGAGGAATCCATCACCCGCCTGGCTCAGATGGCCCGTGCCGTCGGCATTCACCTCATCCTCGCCACCCAGCGGCCCAGCGTGGAAGTCATCACTGGACTCATCAAGGCCAACGTCCCCACCCGCATCAGCTTCCGCCTGGCCACCAAGGTCGATTCCCGCACCATCCTCGACACCAACGGCGCCGAGGCCCTGCTGGGACGCGGCGACATGCTCTTCCTGCCCCCGGGAACCAGCCGCCTCATGCGCCTCCACGCTCCCTACGTCAGCGAAAAGGAAACCGCCGCCGTCGTCGGTTTCTGGAAAGATCAGGGCGCGGCCGAGTACGCTGAAGGCTTCCTAGAGTCGCCCAAGGACGAGCGCCCCGGCAATGAAGATTCAAACGGCGACCCCGATGACAACGATCCATTGTTTGACGATGCACTCCGCCTGGTCTTCGAATTCGGCAAGGCATCCACTTCGTTGTTACAACGTAGGCTACGAATTGGGTATGGACGGGCAGCACACTTGATTGATCTCATGGAGCGCGACGGCCTGATCGGCCCTGCCGACGGTTCCCGCCCCCGCGAGTTGCTCAAGGCTCCCGGTTGGCTGCACGAGGTTTCGGTTTCGAACGAGTAAGGCCGCAGTAACCGGCCCGGCAAGGGTTAGGCACGCATGTTTCGAATTGGCGCAAATCGCGAGCTTCCCATCATCATGGCCATCGATGACGATATGGTCAGCCGCGAAGTTGTGGCCACTCTGCTCACCCTCAACGGCTATACCGTCCACACCGCCATCGACGGCGAAGACGCGCTGCAGCAGCTCAAATCCGGCGTGTGCGTGCCGCAGGTCATCCTCATGGATGCACAGTTGCCCGGCCTCCGCGGATCAGAGCTGATTGAGCAGCTCCGACAGCACACCACGGCGTACATCTACGCCGTCAGCGGCAGCCAGCCTTCTCAGGAAGTCCTCGCCGCCGCCAATGGTTTCCTCATGAAACCCTTTGACGTCGCGGCCCTGAAAAAGCTCCTCGAGGGGCACATCCCGCAGTCGTCCATGCCCACGCCAGACCACTCTGAGGCTGTTTTGAACCCCAAGACCCTCGCCCAGTTCCGCCAGCTTATGCCCGAACCCATGGTGCGCGAAGTCTATTCCGCCGTCACAGCCGACTTGAGAAAAAGACATGTCTCGCTTGCGGAAGCAATCGCCCGGGGAGATACAGCAGAAGTCCGACGCATCGGGCACGCCATCAAGGGCGGCTGCGGCATGGCGGGAGCACTCCAGGCTGCCCGGCTCGGCGCCATGCTTGAAGCGGAGAGTGATCAACTGTATAACTCAGAAAAGGTCCTGCGAGATTTGAACGCCGCCGTGCAAAACCTTGAGCGTATGCTGGATGCAGAATTCCCTTCTTAGATAGTATGTTTTAATCTTTCAAGGGATACGCAAGGCACATCAACCTGTTCGGCAGCTTGACCCGCCGGCAAACTCGCTTAAATGACGGGCCTTGGAAGGGCGGCCAATCGCGTGGAAAAACCGATCAGAATCGTATTGGCAGATGACCATCCCGTGGTTCGAATCGGTGTGCGCAACATGCTCACCCTGCAGGAAGGATTCGACGTCGTAGGCGAAGCCGACGACGGAGATCAGGCCATCACCCAGACCCTGGAGCTGCAGCCGGACATCCTCCTCCTCGACGTCCAGATGCCCCGCCTGCCTGGCCTTGAGGCCATGCGCGCCATCATGAACGGCTCACCCTCCGTCAAGATTCTCCTCCTCACCTCGACCATCACGACCCAGCAGATCATTGAGGCGCTCCACATCGGCGCCCGCGGCATCGTGCTCAAAGACGCACTCGCAGGCCATCTCAAGATTGCCATCCACACCGTCTGCGCAGGCGACTACTGGATCGGCGGCAAGCGCGTCGTCAACCTGGTTTCGGCGCTCCATGACCTCATGCAGCAGGCCGCACCCCCGCAGCACAAAACCTACGGCCTCACGCCGCGCGAGCTTGAAGTCGTCGGCTGCATCGTTGAGGGTTGCAGCAACCGAGATATCGCCAAGCAGTTCGGCCTCAGCGAAGAAACCATCAAGCGCCACCTCTCCAACATCTTTGACAAAACCGGCGTCTCCACCCGCCTGGAGCTGGCTTTGTTCGCCATCGCGCATCACCTCGTGACGGCCCAGCAATAAATCCAGCGGCAAGAAAGCCGGGCACTCCGCATCTGCCTTCAACCCAACTACTAAGCTGCGCAGCGGCGCGCTCCAGCGCCGTCGCGCGCATTCAGCAGCAGCCTCGTGGCTTCAGCCACGCGTCCTTCAGCCGGAAGCGCGCCGCTTGCAGTTGCACTGCGCTTCAATGCCAGAATAGGGAGGGGTGGATAAAATGAGAATCGGATTTCTTGGGTTGGGCCAGATGGGAACGGCAATGGCGCTTCGCCTGATCGCAGCCGGCCATGAATTGTCCGTGTGGAACCGCAGCGAAGCACGCACCGAACCGCTGGCTCGCGAGGGCGCAATCGTTGCGGGCACCCCGGCCGAAGCCGAGCTCGGCGCAGACGCGGTCATCACCATGCTCTTCGACGACGCCGCGCACGAGGAGGTGCTTTTCGGGGCAAACGGGCTGATGGACGCGCTTTCACCGGGCACGCTTCACATCGCGTGCAGCACCATCAGCGTGGCGCTCTCTGAGCGGATCACCGCTGAGCACGCCCGCCATGGCCATCTCTTCGTCGCCGCGCCTGTCTTCGGCCGCCCCAATGTCGCGGCAGACGGCCGCCTGTGGATTGTCGCCGCCGGCGAGGAATCCGCCGTCGCGAAGGCCCGCCCCCTGCTCGAACCGCTCGCGCGCGGCATCTCCGTCATCGGCAGTGAGCCGCGCCAGGCCCACGCACTCAAGCTCGGCGGCAACTTCCTCATCAGCGCCATGATTCACTCCCTGGGCGAGTCCTTTGTCTACGCTGAATCGCAGGGCATTGCTCCAGAAACCTTCCTCGATGCGGTCAACTCCGCGCTCTTCCAGTCGCCCTTTTACGCGGCCTATGGCAACGTCATGCTCCACCCGCCCGAGCAGGCCGGAGCCACCGTCGAGCTGGGTGCCAAGGACCTCCGCCTGCTCCGCGAAGCCGCAGCCAGCCGTCACACCCGCCTCAGCCTCGCCGACAGCCTGGCCGAAATCTTTGCCCAGGCCCAGCAGGCAGGACTCGGCAAAACGGACTGGGCCGTGGGCCAGTACCGCATGGCTCAGCGCCGCGGCGTTTTGGCAAAGTAGCACCGGCCCGCGTGCAAATCGTAGCCTTGCGCACCCTGAGCTGTAATTCCCATCACGCCGCCATTCGCAATGTTTGGTTAGGATAGTGCCATGAGTCTGAGGGGAAAAATCGTATTCATCACGGGAGCCAGCGCCGGCATCGGTGCCGCCACTGCGCTTGCATTCGCTGCCGAAGGTGCGCGCCTGCTCCTCGCTGCGCGCCGCGCCTCAAAGCTGGCCGAGGTGGCCTCGCGCGCCATCGAGCGCGGAGCACCCGCCGTCCACTCCATTGACCTCGACGTACGCGACCACCGCGCCGTGCAGCAGGCGGTCGACGACCTGCCGCCGGAATGGGCTGAAATCGACATCCTGGTCAACAATGCAGGCCTCAGCCGGGGCCTCGACAAGCTCTACATGGGCAAGATTCAGGACTGGGAAGAGATGATCGACACCAACGTCAAGGGGCTGCTCTATGTCACCCGCGCCGTGGTGCCGGGCATGGTGGTCCGAGGCCACGGCCACGTCATCAATCTTGGCTCGACCGCCGGCGAACTCACCTACCCCAACGGAGCCGTCTACTGCGCCACCAAGGCTGCCGAAAAGGCCATCAACGACGGCCTGCGCCAGGATGTGCTGGGAACCCCCTTGCGCGTCACCAGCGTGGACCCCGGCATGGTGGAGACGGAGTTCAGCATGGTGCGCTTCCATGGCGACTCAGAACGCGCCGCCAAGGTCTACAACGGTATCAAGCCCCTCACGCCCGAAGACGTGGCCGAGGTCATTGTCTGGGCTGCAAGGCAACCGGCGCACGTCAACATCGCGCGCGTACAGCTCACGACCGTGCAGCAGGCAAATTCTCTGCTCTTCTCGCGCAACGAGTAGACTGGCAGACGGAGCAATCCCGCCACGCCGCCTGTGTACCGTAAACAGGCCTTAGCTCAGTGCCTGGATCTGCGACTCGATCTGCGTCAGCGCGGCTTCCAGCGCGGCGCGCCTCGCAGGGTGCGAGGTTCGCTGCGACAGAATGTTCTCCCGCTGCAGGTTCAGCGACTGCATCTGGCGCGTCTTTTCGGCGCGCTTCTGCTCTGCAAGCCGCCGCGCTTCCTCGCTCACATACCCGTTGCCGGATTTCATTTCCGGTTTCTGCGAGGCATTTGCCATCTGCTCCTCCACGGACTTACTTTCCCAACCACGTGCCATATCTTCTATTCTAAGGCGGTCATTCGGGCAGAGCGGCTGGTCACAGGCCGCCCCACACCGTCAATCGACTGAAGGAGCCATCATGCGTGTCTGGCAGATTTCCGAGTTTGGCGTTGATTCCTTGGAGTTTACACAGCGACCCGCACTCAAGCCGGGCCCCGGCGAAGTGCTCGTCAAAGTTCATGCAGTTTCCTTCAATTATCGCGATCTCCTTATGGTCAAGGGGCTGTACAACCCCAAATTGAAGTTCCCGCGCATCCCCTGCTCCGACGGCGCTGGCGAAGTCACCGCCGTCGGCGAGGGCGTAACCGCATGGAAGCGTGGGGATCGCGTGGCCGGCATCTTCATGCAAAACTGGCTCGACGGCCCGCCCACACCCGCCAAAGTCAAGGGCGCTCTGGGCGGCGACATCGACGGCATGCTGGCCGAACACGTCGTCCTTCATGAGTCCGGTCTCGTCGCCGTGCCCCGCCACCTCACCTTCGAGGAGGCTGCCACCCTGCCCTGCGCCGCCGTCACCGCATGGAACGCCCTGGCTGCCGCAGACCTCAAGCCGGGCTCCACTGTCCTCATTCAGGGAACCGGCGGCGTCTCCATCTTTGCCCTGCAATTTGCCAAACTCATGGGTGCCCGTGTACTCGGCATCTCCGGCACGCCAGCAAAGCTGGAGCGCGCCCGCGCCCTCGGCCTCGATGCCGGCCTGAACTACCGCGAGATTTCTGACTGGGATCGCTGGGCGCTCGACGAAACCGGCGGAGAAGGTGTCGATCTGGTCGTCGAAGTCGGCGGCGTAGGCACCTTGCCCCGCTCGCTGCGCGCCATCCGCATGGGCGGCACAATCGCCCAGATCGGCGTGCTCTCCGAGCCATCCGAGCTGCTCCCACTCCCCGTCATCCTTCACAAACAGGCCCGCATCCGCGGCATTTACGTCGGCTCACGCCGCGACTTCGAGCAAATGAACAAAGCCATCGCCCTCGCACAACTCCGGCCCGTCGAGGAAAGCTTCCCCTGGACCGAAGCCCGAGAAGTCTTGGGCCGCATGGAGCAAGCCACCCACTTCGGCAAGCTGGTCCTCACGGTGGAGTAAGTCGATCAAAAGAGTGGCCTGGGGCGAGCGCGCCAATCCTGGTGACGGATAGGCGACCCGCCCAGCCGCATGATTACTGTGCGGTCGGCGACCCGTTCGGCACTGCTGGCGAATCCTGAACAGGATCCACCGTCACCATCGGCCCCATCACACTCGAACATCCAGAGCCGCCCGGTCCCTGGCTGCATCCCCACCAGTTATTCGTGGCGTCCACGGCGGCCATCCCCAGATTCACCACTCCCGCACCGCCGCCGTTCAGGTTATTCCAGTTCACAGCCAGCGTCTCAGGCATCTTCACCACCACGTCATCGGTCTCATTCTTGATGACGTTCTTCGAGATCACGATCCCGGATGGCCCCGACGCCCCGTGCACGTTGATGTAGAGGTTAATCCCCGTCGGCCCCGGCGTTGCCGCATCGGCGGTATCCGCCCCGTTGCCCGCAATGTAGTTGCCGGTGATCACGTTGTTGTTCATGTTCTCGCCCGGCGAGTGCGCATGCATCGCCACGCCCGGCAACCCGTTCCCGATAATAGTGTTCCCGGAAATCGTGTTGTCAGACACGCGCGCGCCGGGCAGGAAACCGAACAGGCCGATCCCCGCGCCTCCGCCCATGGTCCCGTTGTATTCCGACACATTACCGGAGATCACGTTCCCGTAGACGCCGAATGGTACTCCGTTCGCGGAAGCAAGAGCAGGTGGATGCGACGGAATCGTGATGCCGCAGTCATAGATGTTGCTCTTCACCAGATTGTTGGCGATCCAGTTGTCATGCGTCGGCCCGGTTTCGTCGCTGATAAGGATTCCCCCGGAATTGCCCTGAACCGTATTGCCTCCGATCCGGGAGTGATCCACTCCAGAGAGATGGATTCCTTCTCCGCAGTCGAAGCCCTCCGCCGTCTCAAACGCCGGCAATCCCGGGCAGGACTGCTTCGCATAGTCCAGGCCCCGGTCATTGCCCGTAAGTATGTTGCCCCACACCGCGGCTTCTGACACATTCGTCATCAGAATGCCCTCGAAATTGGCATTCCTCACCGTGAACCCGGACACAACCACATGGCTCAACCCCGCGTGATCGAGCCCATCGATGTAAATGCCATTCGCCATCCCCATCGCATCGATAATCGTGTTCGCCGGATTCTGTCCAATCAGGGAAATGGGCATGCCGATCACCACATCCTCGTGGTAGATCCCCTGCGACACCTGGATAGTGTCACCCGCGACGGCATGGGCAAGCGCCGCACCGATGGTGGCGTAGCAGTTCGGACTGCCCGCAGACACGCACAGCGTCGCCGCGGCAGCCGATTGAACCATGCCAACCATGGTCACACTCCACACAGCCAAGGCCAGGCCAAGGCTCATTCGCTTCACTTGCACTTTCATTTGTCGACCCCCAAACGCATTGATGGATTATCAGGGTGGTTGACCCTCCGCTATCGGCCTGTGATCCCCCGATGCCGATAGACCACGTGCTCTGCAGGGAGGCAGACCACGCAACCTGACCGCACAAACCTACTCTTCTCTGCGGTCAAAGGCAATTAAAATCCCATGAAAACCAAGAACTTGCTCACGGCAGCCCTTTCGCCGGGATGAAGGCAGACACATGGAGCATCCTGAGCCGTTGCAGACCGGGAACATCACATTGCCCTGTGATCAGCCGAGAAGCAAAACCACCGGCAAAGCCCGCGCCAACTCGTCTGTATGCAGCTTTTTAAAAAGAGGAGTCCGGCCGGCACGCCCGCCGCGCCGCATGATTTTGCGCACCCGCGCAACTCGAACTTGGGTTAACCTTGATGGCTGAAGTGCGTCGAAACCAATAGCACCCAGACTTTGACGAAAGCCGGTTGAGCATTGGCGCTGGCCACGCGAACCATCACGGAAGCGTCCCCTGCAACCCTGCGACTCAAGGGCAGGAATGTGTGCGACTTTGCGCTCCGCATGCTTCCGGCGCTTCTGCTCCCAAGCCTGGCCCTCCTCGCGGGCTGCGGTGGAGAAGCCACCCCCAATCCCACGCAAAACGCCTTCTCCCTCACGTCCGGCACAACATCAATCGACACAAACTGCACCGGATGCAACGCCACAGACGCCCATGGCCGCCGTGTAGACCAGTTCGTCGCAACGCAGGCGGGCGGCAGAGAAGTGGCGGTCACATGGTCGCTCTCCGGCGGGGACGCCACCGCGGGCCCCGGTGCCATCAGCCCGGACGGCCAGTACACCCCGCCCACCTACCTCACCGCGGACCGCGTGCAGGTCACCGTCACCGCCGCGCTCAAGTTCAATCCTGCCATCAAGGCCACCTCCATACTCACCCTCACGCCCGGCTTCCTGCGCCCCCTCACGCCGGAGAATCTCGCCCTCGGCCCCAACGGCACCGCCACCATTACCGGCTATCTCGCCCAGGCCGGCGGCGGAGTCGGCATCTACTTCGCCCTCGCCGACGCACCCGGCAGCTCCAGCGGCGGGCAGGGCTCGCTCAGCGCGCCCCTTTGCGAACGCTCGGGCAAGGCCTTCACCGCCTGCACCGTCACCTACACCGCCCCCGCCGTTCTGCAAGCCACCGGCGTCACCTACATCGTGGCCTCGGCAGGCAGATTCGCCAGAACCGAAACCGCCGTCCTGCTCAACTCCGCAGGAGTCACCAGCAACCCCGCCACCCACCAGGCACAGCTCGCCGCGCCCATGCAGCTCGGCAGCTCCGGCGGCAACAACGGCGACTACGACTCGAGCGGCAACACCATCATCGACTGCTGCAGCGGCACCCTCGGCGCGCTCATTCAAGACGCCTCAGGCCGCCAGTTCCTGCTCAGCAACAACCACGTCCTCGCGCGTAGTGACCACGCTGCCGTCGGCGACACCATCGTGCAGCCCGGCCTGATTGACAACAACTGCACGCCCAACGGCGAAGGTCCCGGCACCGTGCCCGTCGGCTCGCTCACCGGCTGGCTCCCCCTCAACTCCGCACAGACCAACGCCGACGCAGCCATCGCGCAGGTCGCCTCCCGCACCGTTGACCCCACAGGCAGCATTCTTGAGCTCGGCACGCGCCAGCCCGACGGCACCCTCGCCGCTGCGCCTCCCGGCATTTCCTCTACCGGCGGCAAAGGCGAAGCCGCCACCCTGGCGCTGCGCGTCGCCAAAAGCGGACGCACCACCGGCCTCACCTGCGGCAGCATCTCCGCCATCAGCGTCGATATTGCGGTCGATTACTTTCACGACTGCGGCGAAACCCACCCCTACCTCACCAAGACATTCACCAACCAGATCGCCCTCAGCGGAGACCGATTCAGCAACGCGGGCGACTCCGGCGCACTCGTCGTCGATGCCGCCAACGCCGAGCCCGTTGGCCTTTACTTTGCGGGTGGCACAGACGCATCAGGCGTCGGTCAGGGCATGGCCAATCCCGCCCCCGACCTGCTCAACGAGCTCAGCACACAGCTCGGCTCCGGCGCCGGCTTCACCTTCGTCGGCGCGGCGGACCACCCCGTCAGTTGCCTCAGCTTTGGCAACAGCACCGTCAGCACGGCACAGGCCCGAGCGCTGCCCGACGCGGAAATCAACAACGTGCAGCAGGCGCTGGCCGTGGCGCGCGCGCTCGTCAATCCGGACGCAGGCATCCTCGGCGTCGCCATGGGCAAAAGCAGTGACCGCGCGGGCGAAGCCGCCGTCATCGTCTACGTCGATCAGACCGAGCAAACCGCTGTTCCCGCCACCGTCGACGGCGTGCGCACCCTCGTCATTCCCTCCAACTCAAACAGCGTCGCGCTGGGCGCGGCGCCCATGGCGAATACGATTGCCGACGCGCCCCCGCTCGCCGCGCGCGTGCTCGCGCCAGCCCTCGCCATCAAGCACCAGTGGGCGCACACGCTCATGCAGCAGAACCCCGCCTTCTTCGCCGTGGGCGTGGGCCAGAGCCTCGACAATCCCCGCGACGCCGCGCTGGTCATCTATGTCGACCGCCGCCATCTCCCCGCGCAACTGCCGCAAACCGTCGGCGGACTGCGCACGCGCTACGTGGTCATGGGCCGCATGCACGTCACGCGCTCCTATGACGCGCCGTATGAGCCGCGCGGCCACTGCCTGCCGCATGCAGCCTCACCCCGCACATTCAACCCGTCCACCCTCGCCACTCCGCAAAGCCTGCGCCTTTTCTGACACAGCAAAATCTGCCAAAGAACGAGGTGCGCCACGTCCGACTCACCCTCAAAATCGGCGGCAGGGTGGCACACCCTTCGCGATGCTGACTTACCGCAGATGCGGGTGCCCCATCCATGGCGTTCGCCGCAGGCGGGCGACATGGGTGGGAGTCCACAATCCCAACCCAGCCAGCCGGGTTGCCCCACCCTTGTCCTTCGCGCCAGCGAAAGACAGGGTGGGGTTGAACCCCACTTCAGGGGCAGACCGATCGGGGTAGCACGGCGGTGGAGTTCTACGAAGCTGGCGATGCGCCATTCCAGCATCAGCATCGGCTGGGGACGGAGCGGATGCGCACGGCGTACAATGGCGCCGTGGAAGCGACCTTCACATCCCTGCCCTTCGGCGACGCCCAGACGACAGATAATGCGGACGCTTATCACTACGCCGGGCTCGATCATGACACGGAGGCCAACTCCGACCATGCACAGTTCCGCCAGTACAGCAGCACACAAGGACGTTGGCTCTCGCCCGACCCGTATGGCGGAAGCTACGATTTTTCCAATCCGCAGAGCATGAACCGGTATGCCTATGTTGAAGACAATCCAACCGCGAGCGTAGATCCCCTTGGTCTCGCGCGCTATCTCGGAAACGGCTGCTGGGAGGATTCCTTCGGAATACAGAACTCCGATGGATCGATATCGTTGTATGTTTCTGATTGGTGCAACGGTGGGGGAGATTCAGCCGGAGGCTATTTCGATGGGGGCCCCGGATACTGGTCTCCACCCCTCTTCGGCGGGCCAAGCGCTCCTGCCCCAAGTAACGGACAGACACAACAACAGAAACAACAAGATTGCCTGAATAAGGTCAACAACACGCCAGATGGGAAATTTTACAACTTCTGGAGCCTCGCATCTCCGCTTATCGGTCCCAATAGAGTAGACAGTGCCATTGAAGATTTCGGTGGGACAGGATTGAAATATCTGGCTTACAAAGGCCTGCTTCAAGTTGCAAATTCGCCAACGATGTTGGAAGGGTCGAATGCGCAGTTTGTAACGGCGGTATTGAGTGGTGCGGCAGCAGAGGGAATCCATGTTGTCGCCAAGGAAGTCGTTTTGCCGGTGGCTTTGGCCGCCACCGCCGGCCAACTCACTGTACATGCCGGATGTGCTATCGCATCGCACTTTTAACCTGTGATCTCCATTGAGGGGAGAATCTATGGCCGACTCTGGGCATTCATTCTTACAGGCATTTATCCGAGGAAGTTCCCGCCTACTATTGTGGGCGGGAGCTGCGGTCTTTCTCATCGGAGATGCATTCCTATACGAGATAAAGCATGTAAACTTTTTAGTCTCCCTCGTAGTGGGCATTCTCGGAGGATTGATATTGATGTTGTTGGGTGCAGGCATCGCTATCCTCGGTAAATCACCAAACCATCAACGCCCCAAGTAACAGCACGCCCTGGTACAAGTCATGCACCGCCAAGGCTCTAGGTAGTGGAGCATTGAGCATTGGGCGGGTGGCCCATGCATGTCTTTTCTCATTCTTTCCTTACCGTAGAACTGCGGGTGCCCCATCCATGGCGTTCGCCGCAGGCGGGCGACATGGGTGGGAGACCACAATCCCAACCCAGCCACAGGGTTGCCCCACAAAAAATCTTTCCCGCGATTTGCAGATCATTTCCCCCACATAGCGCACAATACAAATAGCGCCAACTCTGCCAGCACAAGCAAGGAAGAGCCAGGGGCAATTAGCTAAGGGTTAGCGGGTACCCCCCCCTACCCCCCCCGGCAAAATTGATCCGCAGTTTTCCATAAAATATGTGCAGATCATCTCCGTGACCGGCGCACCCGCGAACGTGCTTCGCTGAGACCCACCCCCCCCATTGCCAGGCCCCTGTAGGACCGTGCCCGCTCTACCCGCACCCATCTCCTATGCGATACTCAGAAAAGCATGTATAAGCGCATTGTTCTAAAGCTTTCGGGTGAGGCGCTGGCAGGCGCGCGCGGGTTTGGCCTCGATGCCGAAAAGGTGGCTGCAATCACCGCCGAAATCGCAGACGTGCACGCTTTGGGCGTGGAAATCGGTGTCGTCGTCGGCGGAGGCAACTTCTTTCGCGGCGTAGCCGAGCAGGCCAGGGAAATGGACCGTGTGGCCGCCGACAACATGGGCATGCTTTCCACCGTCATCAACGCCATCGCCCTGCAGGACGCGCTGGAGCAGCGCAACGTGCAGTGCCGCGTTATGACCGCCGTCTTCATGAACCAGGTCGCCGAGCCCTATATTCGCCGCCGCGCCGTGCGTCATCTTGAGAAAGGCCGTGTGGTCATCTTTGCCGCCGGCATCGGCAACCCGTTCTTTTCCACGGACACCGCAGCCAGCCTCCGCGCGATGGAGATCAAGGCCGATGTGCTGCTGAAGGGAACCAAGGTCGAGGGCGTCTTCAGCGCAGATCCCGTGCTGGTCAAGGACGCCGTAAAGTACGACGAAATTACCTACATGGAAATCCTGCGCCAGGGCCTCAAGGTGATGGACCTGACCGCCGTAAGCCTCTGCAAAGACAACAACCTGCCAATGATCATCTTCAACATGAACCAGCCCGGCAACATCCGCCGCGTGGTGCTGGGTGAGAAGGTCGGATCGCTGGTCACGGCGTAACGCCGGCCGGAGTCGTCAAACAAGGCAGTGGAACAACGCAAGCCAGCCCCGCTGAGAGCATTGACAGGCCTGCGCTGTTTCGCGGCCGTCAATATCGTCTTCTTTCATTTCTCCAACCCCGCATGGTTCGGCTGGTTCGCGCCCATCGTGAATGCCGGATACGCCTCCGTCAGCTACTTCATCCTGCTCTCCGGTTTCGTGCTCGGGTACAACTACAACGCCCGCGCCCGCGCCGGTGAGCTGGACACGATCCGCTTCTACAAGGCGCGCTTCACACGGCTCTATCCCATCTATTTCCTGAGCCTGCTCCTAAGCTGGTGGGTCGTTCCGCTGGAGTACCGCGCCCACACCCATGCCATGTTCTGGACCGGCATGGTGCTCACACCCCTCCTGTTGCAGGGGTGGATTCCGTCGCTCGCCACCTTCCTCAACACACCCGCCTGGACCATGTCCGCCGAGTCCTTCTTTTACGTCATCTTTCCACGGATGGCGCGATGGAAGAAGCCCACAAACATCCGGCATCATCTGTGGAAGATGGGCGGCGTCTGGATGCTGGGACTCATCCCCGGCACGCTTTACATGATCTTTCAGCCGGACGGTCTCGCCCACACTGACCGCTGGAGCTATGGCCCCTGGCTGCAGGCCCTTAAGTACACCCCCCTGCCGCATCTGGCCAGCTTCGTCTTCGGCGTCCTTCTAGCCGAGCTGGACGAGTTGGTGCCGCGCAGCACCCGCCTGCGCCTCATCCTCGGCGTCGGCGGCTTCGCCATCACCTTTGGAATCCTTTCGCTGGGCTCTGCGATGCCATATCCTATACTGCACGACGGCCTGCTCATGCCCCTGTTTGGCTGCATCGTTCTGGGCCTGGCAGGTAACAATGTACTGGCTTACGCGCTCAGTGCGCGCCCGCTCGTCTTTGTTGGCGAAGCCAGCTATTGCCTTTATCTGCTCCACTTCAACCTGTGGAATCTGATTCAAGACAACCATATCCTCAACTGGGTTGGCCTCAGCGGGCTCGATCCGTGGATCAGCTACGTGCTGCTGATTGCACTCGCGCTCCTGGCGCTCCATTTCGTCGAGAAGCCCGCACAGCGCCAGTTGCGCAAATGGATGGCAGCGTAGCACCACTCAACGCCCAGAAGCCCCAACACACCCTGCACGGCCCACGTAAAATCCGCACGCTCGGCTCCGCGTCATGGAAGTGCCCAGCAAAAAGCCCAGCCAGTGACGGCTGGGCTTCAGCGTGTCTGTTGCCGCTCGTTCTACGGGTAGACGGCCTGCGAGGAGTGGTTGCCGTGGGGCGCGATAACCAAGGCCGTGGGATGAAGCCCCGAGGGATAAGGTGTGGCCTGCGTAAGAGTCAGCGTACCCGCGTTCGGGTCCAGCATGAAGCCTGAAACCGAATTGCCCAGGTAGTTGGCGGTATACACAAAGCGGCCCAGTGCCGGATCGACAGCGATGGAGACCGGCTGGGTATCCGAGAAGTTGTAGCCGTTGCCCGTGGGGTTAACAGCCGACGACGGTGTGCCGGTCTTCAGATCAATGACGTAAGCAGAAACTGTCGAATCGAGCGCGTTGGAGACGTACATATAAAGGCCGCGCGGGTCGATTGCCACCGAACTAGGCTGGCTGCCGGTCTTGAAGGGGCCATTGATCAGGTAGGACAGGATGCTGCCCGACTGAATGCCATAGCCGATGAGTTGGTTTGAAGCAAAGTCGGTCACGAACACAAATCGGTTGGTGGGGTCGGCCGCCAGTGCACTGGGCTTCACGCCGGCCTGGTAGGGGCTTCCCGTGGACGGCGCCAGGGCGCCTCCGGTGCCAACGGTGTAGCCGAAGACCCAGCCGGGGTGTGCGTTGCTGGTCACCGCTCCGCCAGGATTGTAAGCGGACTGGTCATATACCGTGGCATATACGACGTTGTTATTGGGCAGCACCGTCACTGCGGTCGGGATGACCGTATCGCCGGTGAAGCCGGGCAGGACCATGCTCTCCTGCGCGGTAACCGAGCCAATGGTGCCCGAGGACAGCGCATACTCAGTCAGCGTCGCAGTGGTCGTGCCAGTCACAACGTACAGGTAGGTTCCCGCCGTGTTCACGGCCAGCGAAACAGGAGCATCGCTCAGGGTAATCGAGTCCTTTTTCGTCAGCGTGCCGTCATACGCAATCGTGAAATGGACCACGGTCATGTCGCCCTGATTGGCGACAAAGAGCTGCTTGTGATCGCTGCTAATGGCCAGGGCCACCGGGTTCAAGCCGCCGGAGGATACAATCGGCGCCCCGGTGCGCAGTGCGCCAGACTGGGAGTCAACCGCGAAGATCTGAATCTGGCCGTCGCTGGTGGTTCCCGTGCCAGCTGTGGCCAGATAAACAAAGTCGATGGTAACAAGCTGGCAGGCAGTCAAAAAAGTGGCCACTAGAAGGCCGATGGCAGAGACCAGAAAAAGCTGGCTCAATTTGCTGAACTTCATGCGCTTCCTTCGTCGTGGGCCATCCGTGTCGAGCCCAATGAAAACTGGTTGAGTTGCCCCGTATTGATTGTAAAAGCCCTGTACGGGGTATTGCTACCATGCCCGGCATCGGGCCTGAATCTGCTGACCTGCTCTCTTGCGACATCTCAAATACAAGCTCAGAGCAGGGTATTGAACTGCTGGCTACTTCTTCTGCACACTCCCGTGCGGAATCGCAGCCACGGCTGTCGGCTGCGCGTTGGACTTGAACGGCGAAAACTGCGTGTTGAGCAGTGTGCCGTCGCTCGGGTTCAACTGGAAACCCGAGACGGTGTTACCCAGAAAGTTGGCCGTGTAAAGGTACTGATTCAGCGCGGGATCAATGCCGATGGAGACCGGTTGTGTCCCGGTGCTATAGGTGCCCACGGTTGAAAGCACTCCGCCGGCGCTTGTGTAAGAGGTCACGGTAGAGTCAAGTGCATTGGCAACAAAAACAAACTTGCCCGTTGCATCAACGACGATCGACGATGGCTGATTGCCCGCCGGAAACGGGCTGCCGCTCACGGGGGTTAGAAGCCCGGCGTTTGTCTGGTAGCTGAGAATGTCGCCTTTAGCGTAATCCGCTACGTAGACATAGCTGCCCGTGGAGTCGCTGGCGATTGCGAAGGGCTCCGTTCCAGCAGCAAACGGCACGCCCGAATTCAGTGCGCTGAGGGTGCCATCAGAGTTGGCTGTAAAGCCGAAAATGTAGCCGCCGCCTGCGGTCGTGTCATACGCCGTTACGTATACATATGCGCCCGAGGCCGCAGTGGTGATTGCCGTGGGCGTCATCACGTGCGTGGGATTGCTGGGCAGGATCAGTGGCCAGTAGTTTCCGCCGATGCTCGCATTGGCCACCGGCGGCGCCAGCGAGTCGTTGGTATTGACCGGGTATACGGCCACTGAGCCCGAGCAGGGCGCCGCAGTGGAGCAGGTGGGCAACGGCTGGTAGGTGTCCAGCACGTAAAGGCGCGAGCCCGCCACCGTGATCGCCATCGGGAAGACTCCGGGGGTATTCACTGTGCTCTGCGGATACAACTTGCCGTCGTTGCCGATGATGAACTGGACAATGGTGTTGTCATCCTCATTCACCACGTAGAGGTTGGTATTATCCGCCGAGGGAGCCTCGGCAATGGGATTACGCCCGCCCGAGGGGAAGGGCGAGGCCGGGATCTGGCGCATACGGCCTGACTCCCTGTTGATCTCGAAGACGTCTACCTCGCCGTACTGGTTCGGTCCTGCTGCCAGGGCGCTGGTGACATACACAAAATCCACGGTAAGCGTGCCGGTGAGGAAGCTGCAGGCAGACAGAAATCCTGATGCCAGCAGACTGACCGCGGAGACCAGCACCAGCTGGCTCGATCTGTTGAACTTCATGCGCATCTTTCGTCAGCGGACCAAAACGTCGGCCCGA
>JAJXZL010000038.1 GCA_021780075.1 Acidobacteriota bacterium | reverse complement strand
GGCGGCCTTCAAAAACCGGCCGGAGTTGGAGCAGGCCGTGCTCACCTTGCGCAACGACGAAATCACCCTCAAGGGCGCGCGCAATGCTTTGTTGCCCATACTCGACATCTTCGGTTACTACGGCTCGACCATCACCGGTGGCCCTCTGAACCCCAATTGCTTCGCTTTCGGTCAACCCTGCTTTCCTTCCGGAACTCCGAGTCCGGTGCCCGAAAGCATCGGCGGTGTATTCTCCGACTTGGTGAATAGCACGGCGCCGGATAAAGGCCTCGGCTTCAACTTGACCGTTCCGCTGCGTAATCGCACCGCGCAGGCTCAGCAGGCGCGCTCACTCATTGAGTATCGCCAGGCAGAGCTGCGGCTGGCCCAGCTTTACACCCAGATCCGAATGCAGGTTGTCAACGCGCAGTTCGCGCTCACCAACGACCGCGCGCAAGTCAAGGCCTCCATAGCAGCAAGAGACTATGCGCAGCAGAGCCTCGAAGCGGAAACCAAGAAGCTCCACCTGGGCGCATCCACCACGGCCAACGTGCTCCTCCAGGAGCGCAACCTCGCCACGGCGGAGAATACCCTCATCTCCGCCAACGCCGCCTACGCCAAGGACCGCGGAGCGCTCTACCAAACGCTCGCCACCACACTGGAGCACTACGGCATCAACATGAACGACGCCGCCGCGGGCAACGTCACTGCGGTTCCCATTGTTCCCGGCCTGCAACCGGCCCAGAAGGGCAACGAGCCCACCATGGCCCCGCCGGCAAGCGAGTAACTCACTGTTTGGACAGAATAGAAAAGCCCGGCATCGCGCCGGGCTTTTCTGTTGGGCCGATCAGCGCAGCGTTCTACCGTTCCGCAACCTGATCCAGCAAATCAAAGAATTCAGGAAAGCTGATGGCGGCCGACTCCGCGCCCTGAATCAGTGTCTCGCCTGTAGCGCGCAGCGCAGCCACGCTGAAGGCCATGGCGATGCGGTGGTCGCCGCCGGAGTCGATGGTCGCGCCGTGCAGTGTCTGCCCGCCCGGCACATCCAAGCCATCCTCAAACTCGGTCACCTCGGCACCCATGGCGCGCAGATTCTTCGCCACCAGCGCAATTCTGTCGGACTCCTTCACGCGCAGTTCCTTTGCATCGCGGATGCGAATCCCGCCGCTGGTGTACGGTGCAATGGCTGCAAGCACCGGTAGCTCGTCGATGAGTTGCGCCGCCAGAGCGCCACTGATCTCAGCCGACATCATCCCCTGGGCAGGAGCAGAGACCTGCACGGTGCCCACCAGTTCTGCGTGTTTCTCCTCAAGGTTGAGTACGGCGATACGCGCGCCCAGGCTGCTCAGCACATCCAGCAGCGTGGCACGCGTGGGGTTCAGTCCCAGCGAGTCCAGCACCAGCGACGAGCCGGGAAACAAGGCAGCCGCGCACAGGAAGAATGCAGCCGAAGAAATGTCGCCTGGCACGGCGGCATCAATCGCGTGCAGCGCCTGTGGCCCGGTGATCGAAACCGAGTCCAGGGTGCGGGTGACGTTGGCTCCAAAGGCGCGTAGCGCAAGTTCGCTGTGGTCGCGCGTGCGGACGGCCTCGCGCACGGTCGTTGTGCCCGGGGTCTGTAGCCCTGCCAGCAGCACGCAAGTCTTCACCTGCGCGCTCGGTACCGGCGTCGTGTAGTCGATTGCGTGCAGCGGCGCGCCTTCAATCAGCACTGGCGCGTGGCCTTCAGTCAGCGTCAGCCGTGCGCCCATCTCGGCCAGCGGTTTGCGAATCCGCTCCATCGGCCTGCGCGAGAGCGATGCGTCGCCCACCAGCGTAAAGCTGCCTTCCTGTGGCGCCAGCAGGCCGGAAATCATGCGCATCGTCGAGCCGGAGTTGCCGCAATCCAGTGGATGCGCCGTCGGCGTCACGCGGCCGCCCACGCCAACCACTTCGACGGAGCCATCTTCGAGCTTGTTGACCTTAGCGCCCAGCTTCTGCATGCACGCCAGCGTCGAGGCGCAGTCGGCGCCGGTTGAAAAATTCGTAAAGTGCGAAGTCCCCTCCGCAAATGCGGCCAGCATGCCGTAGCGATGGCTGATGGACTTGTCGCCCGGCAGGCGCAGGCTGCCCAGGACGTTCTGTGCGGGGCGAATCACGCGTTCTTGTGTCGAGGTGTGCAAAGGCTCTCCGGAAAGGTGTCTCTCTTCAAGTCTAACCAACGCGGAAGGGGAGGGAACAGTGGGCGGCAGAAAGCCGAGGGGCGACAGCCAGCCGCCGTCCTACCGCTCTCAACTGTCCACTGTCTGCTGTCAGCTTTAAGCTGTTCTTCACCGCACGCGCAGAACGATGATCGTCTCGTCGTCGAAGCGGTCGTGCGAGCCCTGAAAGCGCGTCACATCGGCCATGATGGATTCCGCAATGTGGGCGGCGGGCTGCTCGCGGTTGGCGCATAGCAGGCTTGATAGCCTCTCCTCGCCGTACATTTCGCCATGTTCGTTTTCCGCGTCCAGCAGACCGTCAGAAATAAAGACAACCGCATCGCCCGGTTCCGTGGTTACGCTGAACTCCTCGTAGGTCACGTCGGGAAAAAGGCCCAGCGGAAAACCCTCGGCAAGCACCGTGATCGACTTCCCGCTGCGGCAGAGGATGGGCTGCACGGCCCCGGAGTTGGCCACCTGAAGCGTTCGCGTCTCATCGTTCCACAGGGCAAAGAGCATCGTCACGTATTGCGATTCGAGACGCCGCTCCTGCAGCGCATCATTCAGAGCTTTCAGCATCCGAGCCGGCTCCAGGCGCTGCACCGCAGCGGAGCGCATGATGCCACTGACCAGCGCAGCAAAGAGGGCTGCCGGCGCGGCCTTGCCGCTCACGTCCCCCAGCACAATTGCGGTCTTATCGGGGCCGTAATCCACAAAGTCGTAGAGGTCGCCGCCGATGGCGCGCGCAGGCAGAAAGCGGACCGCCATTTCAGCATGGGGATGTTCCGGCGCGCTGGGCGGCAGCAGGCGCAGTTGCACCTCGCGCGCCATGGCAATGTCGCGCTCAAGTTGCTGCTCCTGCCGCTTTACAGCTTGGTAAAGACGCGCATTCTCAATCGCGATGGCTACCTGCGCCGCCATTGTGGTCAACGTGCGTTGATGCTCCTCGTTAAAGAAGTTGCAGCGCGTGTGTTCCAGATCAAGCACGCCAATGATGCGCCCCTTGTGAAACAGCGGCACGATCAGCTCCGAGCGCGTCTCCGGATTCATCTCAAGATAGCGAGGATCTTTGCGCACATCGGGAACATTGATGGGCCTCCACTCCCGCACCGCGGCGCCCACTAGTCCACTGGTGATGGGAATGCGGCGAAGCGGCGCGTGCGCATAGCCGAAGCGCCAGGCATAGCGCGTAATCAGCGTCTCGCCCTTGTCGTCCATCAGCATGATGCTGAACATCTGGTAGTCGATAAGCCGTCGCAGCAGCTGGCCGATCCGGGCCAGTAGCGGGTCGAGATCGAGAATGGATGTCAGTTCAGCGGAGATCTCGTTGAGTACCGTCAGCGTCTGGGCCTGGCGGGAGACGCGGGCATAAAGGCGTGCATTCTCAATCGCCTGCGCGATACGCGACGCGGTCAGCGTGAGGAGATGCAGGTGCTCGGGGCAGAAATGATTCGCCTCCTCGCTCTCCAGGTCCAGCACTCCGATCAGGCGATTTTTGGCGATCAGCGGCACGGCAAGTTCAGAGCGCACATCCGGGTTGGCTGGAATGTACCCCTCCACGCTGGAGACGTCTCTGAGCAGCACTGGCTGACGCGTGAGCGCAACTTGCCCGACCACGCCCTTGCCCACCGGGATGCGCATCTTCTGGACTTCCGGCGTGTGCCCGATCTGGAACCGAATGCGCAGTTCGTGTGTGCGGTCGTTCAGCAGCAGGATGGCGAAGATGCGGTAGTTGATGATGGCGCGCACCAGTTCTGAGGTGCGGACGAGCAAGGTTTCCAGGTCGAGCGTAGTGCTCAAGGCGTCAGACAGTTGCGCAAGATACGCAAGGTCGGTAGCCTCCACGCGCACGTTCTGCGGATCCAGATGGGCATGAGGATTGTCAGAAGGTGCCGGGCGGTAATCGCCTTCGTACTCGGGCTCTTCACGCTGGGGTGTGGGGATGGTTGGCATGGGGCGTCGAAGGGAATCATAGCGTATCGCGGCGCAGGAATCGATGGCATGTGCGGTACGAAGTTGCGCTGGATGCGCCTACCCCGCTTTTTACTCTGCCCCCAACTCCCGCACAATGGCGACCGACGCCGATGCCCCAATGCGATTTGCCCCCGCCTCCAGCATCGCCCGCACGTCCGCCAGCTTGCGAATCCCTCCCGAGGCCTTTACGCCACAGCGGCTGCCCGCGACGCCGCGCAGCAGGGCAACGTCTGCGGCAGTGGCGCCGCCATTGGCGAATCCCGTTGAGGTCTTCAGAAAATCCGCGCCGGCCTGGATCGCAATCTCCGCGCCGCGGAGTTTCTCCTCCACCGTCAGAAGAGTCGTCTCAAGAATCACCTTGAGCAGCGCGCCGTTGTGGTGCGCAACGCTGGACGCGGCGTGGATGGCATGTGCCACCGCCTGGTGGTTGCCGCTTTTGAGCTGGCCGATGGGAATCACCATGTCCAGTTCGCGCGCGCCCAGGCGGACCAGGGCGGCCGCCTCCTGGCGCAGCGTTGACACCAGCGAGGCGCCCAGCGGAAAGCCGATGACTACTCCCACGGGAATGCCCGTGCCTGAAAGCACGCCAACCGCAGTCGATACCCACACCGGGTTCACCATGGCGCATGCAAAACGATAGCGGATGGCCTCGTCGCAGAGACTCTCAATCTGATCTCGCGTTGCATCCGGCTTCAGCAGTGTGTGGTCAATGACCGCAGCCAGATCTTGCCAGTGAGCCATGCGTTGCCGCGTGAACGACTCCGAGTCAAACGTGCCATTGTCAAATTCGAGATCTTCGTTACGGATGGGGGTAATTACGGTCATGGGAAGAATCTCCTTACATTCAACGCCGCTCTTGCGTGGCGGCTTGCTGGGCGTACTCAAGTGCTTGAGTATAGTGCTTGTGGCAGGTGAGGGCAAAATGGCGAATTTGTGGTACAGTGCTGCGACTCAAGCAGCACGCCGGCATGCAGAACACTCAATACCGTGAACCCATCCCACGTCGGGCTGCATGCTCGCCAACACGTTCTCGATCCAGCGTGCATTCAACTCCCAGGTAAGCCGCGGTCAGATGTGTATGCCGGCCCGAATGCTGCTCGCTCCGTCAGTCATTCCGGATGGTCGGGCGACATGAGGCAGATATCCGGCAGGTTCCGGTAGCGCTCGGCGTAGTCCATCCCATACCCAATCACAAACAGATTAGGTATGGAAAAACCGATGTAATCGGCGTCGATCCTTTCGATTCGCCGCGAAGGTTTGTCCAGCAACGTAGCGATACGCAACGTTTTGGGGTGCTGCTGTAGAAAAATCTTGCGCAGGTAGGCAAGGGTAAGCCCGGTGTCGAGAATGTCCTCGACGATCAGCACATTCTTGCCTTCGATCGGCTCATCCAGATCCTTGATCAGCTTCACCGCGCCGGAAGAGCGCAGTCCCTTGCCGTAGCTCGAAACCGCGACAAAATCAAACGTGGCATCCACGCGCACCGCCCTGGCAAGATCCGCAAGAAAGAGCGCAGCGCCCTTGAGAACGCCAACCATCACCAGCTTTTCGCCGTTCAGGTCCTGCGTGATCTGTGCGCCCATTTCGGCCACTCGTTCTGATATCTGTTGATGCGTATAGAGGACTTCAAGGCCTTGGTAGGTGGTGGATGCCATGCGCATAGTATCCCCGAATCCCCCGCCGGCGCGAAAGAGTGTCTGTGCAAATCGAGACCCAATGTGCCCACGGCCGAGCGGCCTCCGTGCCATTCCGGTCTTCGGCGCGTCTATACTTGTCAGAGGCATATGATTCCTTATCTCCATTTCTGGCACCTGAACGTCCCCACCTTCGGACTCATGCTTTGGCTCGCCGCCGTGACTGCCGCGTTCGTCATGGACAGGGGCTTCAAGCGCGCGCAGATCGATGCGGACGCGGTGGGCATGGTAGCCCTGGCCGTGGTCGCCGGCATCGTTGGCGCCAAACTGTGGCATGTCCTCGATACGCCCTCGGAGTTCCGGGAAATGGGCTGGCGCGTCCTCTGGGATTCCGCCGGCTTCGCCTGGTTTGGCGGCCTCGTTTTCGGAATCTCAGCCCTGCTGTTTCAGGGCTGGTGGGCGCGCATCGGCGCTCTTCGCACGCTCGATCTCGCTGCGCCTTCTGCCGCCATCGGCTACGCCATCGGGCGCATCGGCTGCCTGCTCTCAGGCGACGGCTGCTACGGCCTTCCCACAAACCTTCCCTGGGGCATGAGCTTTCCCAACGGCATTGAGCCCACTCCACTCGGCGTCCGTGTACACCCTACGCCGCTTTACGAATTTGCTGCCGGACTGCTGATCGGCGGGTGGCTCTGGTTGCGCGGCAACAAGCCCCGGCCCACCGGCTGGATTGTCGGCGAGTATCTGGTCCTCAGCGGAATTGCTCGCTTCCTGGTTGAATTTATCCGCCGCAATCCAAGGATTCTATGGGGTTTGTCCAACGCCCAACTCGCCAGCCTCGGTTCGGTCGTTGTTGGCCTGGTGCTGATGGGGTGGGTTGCTGCCCGAAAAGCATCCGGCCCTGAGAAGGCTGCTGCCCACGCCGTGAAAACAGCGTAGGTTCCACTCCATTGCGTCTGGAAGTTTTGCTGGGAGAATGTCACCCACCCACGGAGTCGCTTGCCGGCAGACCCGCGTGCGCCTAAAGCCGCTTGATAAACGCCTGTGCTTCCTTCAGCAGAGGGAAGAGTCGCTCTTCGGCCTTGAACTCGATGGAGTGGACGCACCGCCGCAGCCCGCGCATTTTCACGGGGTGCTTCAAGTGCAGCATCTCGTGGTACAGCAGATATTCAATCGCATAGCGCGGGCTCGACGGCCGGTCAAATACGCGGCTCACCACGATGGTGTTGTGTGCAGCGTCGTAGTGGCCGAGTGAGCGCTTTGCATGCCCTTCGCTCCAGGTCAGTTCGGGCCGGCCAAGCAGTCCGCCGAAGAATTGAGCATTCAGCGTGTCGAAGACTTCTTCGAGGTTGTAATAGCGCCCTTCCGGACCAAAAAATCGCTTGCTCCCGCGCGCCGTGCGGATCAATTCCGTCTGGCGCGTCACGGCTGCGCTCGACGCAAACCGCTTGAAGCGCAGGCTTTGCATCGCATCGATGGGCTTTTTGTAGAGCTTGGCCAGCAGAATGTGCGCGATGGCGCGCACCACGCTCTCCGGAGCGCCCTCCAGCAGATCAGACAGGCTTACCAGAATATTGCCCTCGCGCAGGCGAATCGTCGTGTTCAACGACGTGAACCTGCGAATGCGGACCCGAATCGGCAGCATCGGCGCGCGGGGGCGAAGTCCCCGGTATTCTTCTTGGAAAATTGAGACGAAATCCACGGCTTTCAAGATGGAGGTTAGCACAGCAGGCCGGGCGCATCAGGCCATTGCAGCTGCCGAAAATCAACCTGTCGCAACAATTTGTGTCTCGTGCAAGGCTGCTTGCAACGCCAGTCATTGCTTGGGCTCTGCACGGTCCTGCCCGCGTTCATCCTTGTGGATGTTGAAGTAGGCGGTCTGCTCGTTCAGCAGGCGAGAGGCCTGTTCAGCCAGTTCCTTCCCGCTCTCAATGGCCTCTTTGAGTGACAGTTCAAAGCCGGGCTCGCTGGGAATACCGCGCAGAATCCCCAGCCAGCGCTGTGTGGCCTCAGGAAGCGGTTTCAATCCCTTGCGAATATCCGCCTTGCGCTCGGAGTATTGATCGAGATTCGAGCCAAGCTCGTCCATCAGCGCCGTCAAATTCTGTAGTTCCGTATCCATCTGCAGTACGCGTGCACCCGAGTGCGGTCTGGGTGTCAGCGCCTTGATGCTGTCTACATGTTCATGCAGATACTTGGTGTAGAGCTTGATCCTTTCCACTGGGTCAATGCCGGCTTCGCGAATCTGCTCAATCTGCGCGTTGGTTAGCGGGTCGTGCTGCCCCTTCTGCGCATGCAGCGGAGCGACGCAGGCAAGACACGACAAAACGAGGGTGAAACGGCAAAAACTGCGCATGGCGGCACCTCCGCGCCCGTTTCATGCAACCACATAGAATAGGCCAGGGAAAGCGAAGGTGCTGCGCTCCGGCGCAGCACCTTCTGATTGCATGCATGCGTTCGAGTGCGTTCCCGGCTATTTCTTGAAGACCTGCATCATCGCGTCATTGTCGGCCTGGTTCACTTGTGCCAGTGTCTCTTCCACAAGCGGGCGATCCTCGTAGCTGCTTGAGCGCGACATTTCACGCAGACGGAAGGCGGCGTGGCGAAGCAGAATTTCCGCATTCTTCAACCGTTTGTTGTCGTCTGCCAGCGAGAGATGGAGCTGGTTTGCAAGCTGCTGAATCTTCTTCAGCATTGCAGTGGCCTTCGCCGCATTGCCGGCGGCATATTGCTGCAGGCTCAGCTCCGCCATCTGGTGAATAAGTTGGGCGTAGAGGAAGCACTGCTCCCTGGGCGGTGCCTGCCGAATGCGCGCCTCCAGCAATCCGATGCTCTGCTGGTCCGGGGCCTTTTCGTCAGAAGTGTATGCGACAGACGGTGCCGCGACCGCCATGAGGAGTGCAAGGATCGTGCATGTCGTACGTAGTCGCATGAGGAACCTCCGCTGGAGCGGAATCTGAGTGTTTTCCCGGATGGAAAACTGCTCTACCTCAGGCCGTGATTATGTGAGCTTTTCAAAAAGAGTGCAACAAATTCTTTCAACTTCCCGGACCGCTCTGCGGTCGCAGAGAACGTCGCTTGATTCGAGCGGAGTTTTTTGAACCACTTTTAGGTCGTTCTAGGGTTCACTTCTTCTTGTCGAGCATCTGAAGCCGCTGCCGTGCTTGCCATTCCTGATCGGGAAACTTACCGGCGGCTGCATTTAAAAATTGATGGTAGTAGCTGGCCGCCTGCGACTTGTCGCCCAGCGTATCGTAAGCGGTTGCCCAAAGAAAGTACGTTGCCGGAATTTCCGGAAGATATTTTGACCGCATCGTAAGAGCGTGCAGTGTTATGGATGGCTGGCCCACTTTCAAGGCGGCAAAGGCCAGGCCGCTCCACGCATCGCCGTTGGTCGGGTCCACCTGGCTGGCCTTGTTGAAGACCGCGTAGGCCTCGGCATATTTAAGCTGGCGAATCAGGTTCTGGCCGTGCGTCACCAGAAGGCCGGAATCGTTGGGCGTGGCCGCCAGCAGGGTCACGTAGAGCTTGTCTGATCCGGCCACATCGCCAGCCTGCGCCAGCACGTCCGCAAGCATGCGGGTAATGGCCAGATCGCCGGGGTGGGCAGCGTGCAGCTTCTGGAGCAGCGGTAGCGCCTCGGCCTTATCCTGGGCAGCCAACACGGTCGCCAGTTGCGCTGTAAGGGTCGGATCGCCGGGCGCCTTCTCCAGCGCGGCGCGCAGCAGCGTTTCGGCTTCGGGATACTCCTTGCGAACGATCAGCAGGTGGGCCAGTCCGGCATTGGCTTCTTCGGATTGAGGATCTTTAGCCAGCAGACGCCGGTAGGCGGCCTCGGCGCCGGCAGCCTGGCCGGATCGTTCAGCCAGATTGGCCGCCAGCAATGTATCGCTCTCTGTCTCGGGGGTCAGCTTAAGCGCCTCCATCAGTTCATCGGAGGCTGCTGCAGGATTGTTGTCGCGATCGATCGTAGCCAATGCGCGCCAGGCGCGAGCCTTCATGGCTGGCCCGGCCTCGCCGGGGTCAAGCTTGGTGGCCGCCAAAAGCTCCGTGCGGGCATCCGGCAGTTTGCCCTGGCGAGCCAGAAGAAGCCCCAGCAAAAGGCGCGCCTCAAACGACTTAGGGTCAGCCGTCACCGCGCGCCGATACAAGCCGGCAGCGTCGTCCAGGCGGTTCTGCGCGTCGGCCACGTAGCCAGCGTCGAACAGCGCTCGTGCATCCGTTGGATGCGTCGCAAGCCATGAGTCCAGCTTTGTTTCCGCGGTCTTCCAGTCGGACTTGACGATGGCCGCCTCCGCCTCCGCCACCTCGGTGGAGATAGGCTGGACCTCAGCCGGAGCCGTCTGCGTGGGCTGCTTTGGTGCACCAGTCTGGGCAAAGCCGCCGGCCGATGCCAGCAACAAGATAAAAAAGGCGCTACGACGCACGGGATACCTCAAGCACCAGTCTAATGCTTCTGAGGCCAACTGGACCGGCGGGTGACACCTGTCACCAGGCGCGAATATTGCTGATACCCTGCGGGCGTTCCCTGCGTCAAACACACGCAAAGGGGGAGCTTGCCATGAAACCCTTGCTTGAACTCCATCTGCGGGACGACACCGAAAAAGCCAAAGTGCCGGATCCTTCCAAACAGGAAGCCGAGGAATCAAAGCCTCTTGAACCGAGCAGGAAGCTATATCGGATCGCTAGAAAAGTCGCGCACCGGGCGGCGGTGGATGCAGGCCGCAGCTCGTTCGGTCTCTTTTCGAAGTAACAGCCACAAGGTGCGCCGCACCAGGTGTCCCGCATCGCTTTTCCCCAGCCGCTTTTGCGGCAGCAGAGGTAATCGTTTGCCCCCGCGCCACCCACTTTCTGCCTCGCCCGGCACCCTATAATAAAAAATGGCAGGATGCGCTCTGGCCTCTCTATGGGGACAGGGTAGCGGCTGGCCGAATTCGTCCCGGTGCTTTCCCTTTGACTTCATCGAACGACGCCATCGTCATCCGCGGAGCGCGGACCCACAATCTGAAGAACATCTCCTGCGAGATTCCCCACGGCAAACTGACGGTGGTCAGTGGCGTATCGGGCTCGGGCAAGAGCTCGCTGGCATTTGACACGATCTACGCCGAGGGTCAGCGCCGCTACGTCGAATCGCTCTCCGCCTACGCCCGCCAGTTTCTTGAGCGCATTGAGAAGCCCGACGTCGATGAAATCGACGGCCTCGCCCCCGCCATCGCCATCAAGCAGAAAAACACCACGCGCAATCCCCGCTCCACCGTAGCCACGGCCACCGAAATCTACGATTACATGCGCCTCCTCTACGCGCGTTGCGGCACCGTCCACTGCGTTCATTGCGACGGCCTCGTCAAGCGCGACTCCATGGATGAGGTCGCCGCAGCCATTATCGCCCTCGCTGAGGGAACGCGCCTCCACGCATTGTTTCCCGTCCGCCATGAGACTCCCGCCGCCGAGCCCGCAAAGCCCGCGCGCCGCGGCGCAAAGTCCGCCAAGCCGACACCGCAGCCTGCCTCGGAATCCCCCCTCACCGAGGCGCTCAAAGCCCGCCTCGTAGACCTGCGAAGCTCCGGCTTCAATCGTCTCTACCAGCTTGGCCGCATCTTTGAGTTCTCCACGCCCGAGTCGCTGCTCGACCTCGACTTCACCCTCCCCGTCTTCGTCCTCCTTGACCGCATCGTAGTCAACGCCGACAACCGCGCCCGCATCGTGGACGCCGCTGAAATCGCCTACCGCGAATCCGGCGAAGTCATCTTTGAAGAAGTCCCCGGCGACGAAGCCGCCGAGCGCCGCCATCATCGGTTCTCTGGCGCGTTTGAGTGCATAAGCTGCCACCGTCCCGGCAAGGAGCCCGAGCCGCGCCTCTTCAGCTTCAACAATCCCTTCGGCGCATGCCCGCGCTGCCAGGGCTTTGGCAACACCATCGACTTCGACCTCAACCTCGTCATTCCAGACAAGAGCCTCAGCCTCAACGACGGCGCCATCGACCCATGGAACCGCCCCAAGTACCGTTCTTGGTTCACCGACCTCCGCAAGCAGGCCGCATCCCTCGGCGTTCCCATGGACGTGCCCTGGCGCGACCTGCCCGAGGAAGCTCGCGAAACCGTCCTGCGCGGCAAAGAGAACTACGATGGCATCTACGGATTCTTTGCGCAGATGGAGCGCAAGAAATACAAGCTCCACGTGCGCGTGATGCTCAGCAAATATCGCGGCTATGCGGAGTGCCCCGACTGCCGTGGTCAGCGCCTGCGCGCCGAGGCGCGCGCCGTTCGCATGAACGGCAAGAACATCTGCCAGGCCTCATCCCTCACCATCGCCCGCGCCCACGAGTTCTTCGCCGCGCTCAAGCTCGCGCCGATGCAGGAAGAGATCGCCGGCCAGATTCTCCACGAAGTCCGCCAGCGTCTCAGCTTCCTCCTCGCTGTCGGCCTCGACTACCTCACCCTCGACCGTCTCGCCTCCACGCTCTCCGGCGGCGAGGCGCAGCGCATCCAGCTTGCCACTTCGCTCGGCTCCCAACTCGTCGGCGCGCTCTACGTGCTCGACGAGCCTTCCATCGGCCTGCACACGCGCGACACGGAACGCCTCATCCACATCCTCAAAGACCTCCGCGACCTCGGCAACACCATCGTCGTCGTCGAGCACGATGCCGACGTGCTCCGCGCCGCCGACTATCTCCTCGACCTCGGCCCCGGCGCCGGCGAGTTCGGCGGCAAGCTCCTCGCCGAGGGCCTCCTCGCGGAAATCGAAGCCAATCCCAGCTCGCTCACCGGCCGCTACCTCTCCGGCCAGATCGCCATCCCCGTGCCCACGCGCCGCCGCGCGCCGGGCAGGGAAAAGCTCGTCCTTCGCGGCGCTCAGGCCAACAATCTCCACGGCCTCGACGTTGAAATCCCCCTCGGCATGCTCGTCGCCATCACCGGCGTCTCCGGTTCCGGCAAATCCACGCTCGTCCATCAGGTGCTCTACCGCGCCGTCGCACGCGCCCTCGGCCAGACCGAAGGCGGCGACCCCACCAGCCTCTACAAATCCCTCACCGGCGTCGAGCGCCTCAATGACGTGATCCTCGTGGACCAGACCCCCATCGGTCGCACCCCGCGCTCCAACCCCATCACCTACATCAAGGCCTTCGATCTCGTCCGCGAGCTCTTCGCCGCGCAGCCTGAGGCCAAGCGCCTCTCGCTCACGCCCGGCCATTTTTCCTTCAACGTTCCCGGAGGCCGCTGCAACACCTGCGAGGGCGATGGCACCGTCACCGTTGAAATGCAATTCCTCGCCGACGTCGAGCTCCCCTGCGAGGACTGCAACGGCACCCGCTATCAACCCCGCATCCTCGAAGTCCAGTACAAGGGCAAAAGCATCCACGATGTCCTGCAGATGACCGTCAAGGAGGCGCTCCGCTTCTTCACCGGCCAAACACGCCTGCTTGAAAAGCTCGCCGTCCTCGACGAAATCGGCCTCGGTTATCTGCGTCTCGGTCAGTCCGCCACCACGCTCTCCGGCGGAGAAGCGCAGCGCGTCAAGCTCGCCGCCCATCTCGCCCAGGTGCGCTCCGCCAACGCCAACGCCAAGCCCTCGCAGGCCAGCCGCGTCCTCTACATCCTCGACGAGCCCACCACCGGCCTGCACTTCGACGATGTCTCCAAGCTGCTCACTGCTTTTCGCAAGCTCATCGACGGTGGCGGCTCTCTCATCGTCATCGAGCACAATCTCGACGTCATCAAGTCCGCAGACTGGGTCATCGACCTCGGCCCTGAAGGCGGCGACGGCGGCGGCCAGATCGTCGCCGAAGGCACCCCCGAAGACATCGCCCAGAGCCTCCACTCCCACACCGGCCACTGGCTGGCGCGTGTCATGTAAGCCAGCTCCCACACAACCAAGAGCGCTTGTCATCCTGAGTGAACACAGCGAGTCGAAGGATCTGCGGTTGTCTTTCGGAGGGTGTGCCACCCGCCCGCTCGGCATAACCCGGTCCTCGTTCGCCCATCATCGTACCTCACCCCCCGCTCATCGCAAAATGCGCGATGAACGGGGCACAGCCTCATCCTGCTCGGCGCAAATCACTGCGGCTTTTGAGCGGGCCACCTGCCACAGCCTCATCCTGCTCGGCGCAAATCACTGCGGCTTTTGAGCGGGCCACCTGCCACAGCCTCATCCTGCTCGGCGCAAATCACTGCGGCTTTTGAGCGGGCCACCTGCCCAAGAGCGATGCGCCTCCTTTTCGTACCGTCCGCCTCGCGGCTCATGGATCACCTCTGCGTAGCAGCCTGCGGGTCATCGTGCTCTGGAAAGGCATTGCGATCAAATCCTGGGACATGACAGCCGTAGTCAACACGGAACAACTGAAACTCCCAGAGTGCGCGAGGTTGCTTCAGTGCCGTGTCCAATGGAGCAAGTCTTTCGCAAAGCTGCTTAGGATCAACGAATGCTCGATATGTCCCGCCGGTGGAAAACACGGTAATTTCCATCTTGTCGGTCATCTCGCGGGTCTCGATCTTCTTGGGCGTTTCCAGCTTCTTGGACTCCTGCCGCCACGATAGGTCTAAGTGAGCAAGACCGGCGATCAGATTCCGCATCTCCGAGAGCGAAATATACGGCGTTCGATCTTGGGGATTTGCAAGCGGGGCAGTACCGAGCAGCGAACTGTTCTCCCTCCCCGCCCGGAAACTTAAGGGCACATGAAAATAGCTGTAGGGAGGCAAATAGAAGAAGCGAACGATAGTGTTCTCATTGACTGGAACATCGAGGGAATTCTTTGGGGCAGCCTGGCTAAACGCTTGCGTAGCGGCCATACATGCTAGCAGGATCGGCCAACGGATTTGACGCATCATCCTCATCGCTCTCCTCCACTGCAACTTACTGTATTTGCCAGTTAGGGCTATTCGACTGCAAGAGTTGGATTGCGCCTTTCATCTCACTGGGAGTAGCTACTCTTGGCGCGATAGTCATTCTGACGCCGCCGTTTGCGTTGATGCTGTACCCATACGTCATTGCTCCCGCTGCGGAGAAGCTCTTCCCACTGATATTTGCGGTGCCGACAAGCGCTGTCGCTTTAAACGTACCCGGTCCAGCAGTATTCGCCGGCGTGTCGTAGAACTCGTTTGGCAGGTGGCCCGGTCAAGTATTTCACTCCTGGTTCTCCCTCGATGGTTTGTGCCCCATCCAAGCCGCGTTTTTTGCGGCTTGGGTGGGAAAGCACGATCGCTCGCCTTCCCGCAAGCATACCCCCTCCGGCAACCGATTCCCCCGCAAGAAC
>JAJXZL010000015.1 GCA_021780075.1 Acidobacteriota bacterium | reverse complement strand
GCAAACAATGCGGCGAGCTGGGCCAGTGTGACCGGCTCCTCCGCGGCGTAGATGACAGCTTCCAGCTTAGCTTTCAGGCTCATTCGTCAATTGGTACCTCAAGTATGGTACCGGAAGTGGAGGGCAGGGAGGGGAACTGCGCGCTGGAAGGCAGCAAAAAGGACGTTCCGCATCGTCGGAAGCCCCTGCAAGCGAGCCGGTTGGCGGTTCATTTGTGGTTGCGGCCTGTTCTGAGGCGGGTAGAGAACGGCACGCGCGTCTCAGGCAAACTGGCGGAAGAGCCAGTAGAGCAGCCCTGAAAGAAGCGCGGCGGCCGGAAGCGTGAATATCCAGCCCGCTGCAATGTTGCGAATGGTGGAGAGGCGCAGTCCGCTGCCGTTGGCGGCCATGGTGCCCGCGACGCCCGAGCTGAGAATATGCGTGGTGCTCACCGGGAGGCCAAAGTTGTCGGCGGCAAAAATGGTGCCCATGGCCACCAGGCCGGCGCTGGCTCCCTGCGCGTAGGTCAGGTGTTCCTTGCCGATTCTTTCACCCACGGTGACGACCACGCGCTTCCAGCCCACCATCGTGCCGAGTCCGAGGGCTAGAGCAACCGCCACCTTGACCCAGTCGGGGATGAACTTGGTGGCCTTGTCGAGCTTGCTCCTGTAGCTTCTAAGCGCTGCCCGTTCCTGCGGAGTAAAGGCCGAGTCATGGGACTTGTCCATCAGCCGCAGCGCCTCACTGGCCACGTACATGTCATTGCGCAAATTGGCCTGATCCTGCGGAGGAACGGACTTGTATTCCTTGTAGCGAACCACTTCGCGATTCATGCCTTCAACCAGTTCGCGCAGCGCTAGGATTGTGTCAGGCTGCAATTGATGAGAACGAATGTAATTGGTGACCTCGGTGCGGGCATCGCCGTCCAGAACGCTTTTCGGGCCCACATGCCGGTCGAGGATGTGTCCAGCTTGTTCCGACGCAGCGATGAAGCTCTGCACTTCCATCGGGCTGATGGCGTGGTTGAGCGCGTAAGCCGTGGGCACCGTGCCGATAAGGATGAGCATGATGAGGCCCATGCCCTTTTGCCCGTCGTTGGAGCCGTGAAAAAAGCTCACGCCGGTGCAGGTGAGCACCATGAGCGCGCGAATGGGAAGCGGAGGCGGCGCATCGTTTTTGGGCGCCTCATAGAGCATCGGATACTTGACAAGCTTCTTTGAGACCAGAATCAGCAGTCCGGCAAGCGCAAAGCCGATGAGCGGCGAGAAGAACAGCGCTTTGAGAACGGTGACAGCCTGATTCCAGTCCAGGCCCGATGTGCCGGCGTGCGAAGTGAGGAAAAAGTTGGCCAGGCCCACGCCGATAATGGAGCCTACCAGGGTGTGCGAACTGGATGCCGGAAGTCCGAACCACCACGTGCCCAGGTTCCACAAGATGGCTGCAATGAGCAGGGCAAACACCAGGGAGAAGCCGGATCCCGAACTGACCTGCAGAATCAGGTCCACGGGCAGCAATGTGATGACCGCATAGGCCACCGTGCCGGTGGAGAAAAGTACGCCGGCAAGATTGCAGATGCCCGACCAGACCACCGCGACGCCGGGCTCCATGGAGTGGGTATAGATGACCGCAGCCACAGCGTTGGCCGTATCGTGAAATCCGTTGACAAATTCGAATCCCAGCGCAATCACGAGAGCAAGCGCCAGCAGCAGATAAGGCGAGGAACTGGTCACTGCCGCTGTGTCCAGATCCCTGGCTACATGGAAGACAATGAAGGCAAGACTGGCAGCCAATGCCAGCAGAAATACGGCGATGCCCGTTCGGCTTGGGGATCGCTTCATTTTGCGATCGAGGAGGGTTGCGCGTTCTGAGAGCGCTTCAGCTGCCGTCGCCATGTCGGCCATCAGATTTCTCCCAGCCAAACGGACTTCATGGACCCGCGCATCGAGCCGCACGAGGCGGCAGGAGCAATGGGAACACGAAGGATGTGGATTGAGAAGGATTTGGGGCGGAAGAGAAAAATGCCAAATAAAAAGGCTTGCATAAAACCCCGACAACCGCATCACCACGCAGTTAGTCTGTCCAGCGAGCTGGGGGAATGACCTCGCTACAATGATTTTACACGGGATGGGCGGGGCTGGCGCAATCCTGTGCGGCTCCCGGGTGTGGATATTTACCGGCCCACCAGCCTGTGCGATACATCCTGGTACCTTTTGTTAACTCGTTCGATTGAGTTTCGTTGTGCGGTCTTTCGGGGCCTTCCATTGGCTTATCGCCAGTCGTCGCGCGCGTTGGCCAGCCCTTCGTTCATGACGGCATCAAAGCCGGTGTTTTTCTTGATAAAGATTTCACTGAATGTGCGGTCCTGGCGCAACAGGATGGCCTGCAGGCGGACTAACTCCAGCAGGGCCAGAAACATGGCCACCAGGGCCCGCTCTGACCGCGTATGGCTCAGCATGCGGCGCAGGGCCACGGGCTTGTCTTCCATGGAGAGTCTGCGGGCAAGGAACTGGATCATTTGGCCCACGGTCACCGTGTCTTCCTGCACGTTGAAGACGGGGCGCTTGCGGGCGCGCTCCAGAATGTCGCGGAAGATGCGTACCAGGTCCACCGTGTCGGCGGCGATCTCCGGCTCGGCGGCGGCATCGTCCTTGAACTCGTGCACGCCGGGATTGGTCCAGGTGGCGGCCTCCAGCATCTGCTTCTGCTGGAGCATCTGCGCGGCGTTCTTGAATCGCTCGTGCTCCAAAAGCCGTTCCACCAGTTCGCGACGAGGATCCTCGGCGGCTTCTTCAGGTCCGGCAGCGGTGCGGGGCAGCAGCATCTTGCTCTTGATGTGGATGAGCAGGGAAGCGGTATAGATGAACTCTCCGGCTACATCGACGTCACTGGCCTTGAGCTGGTTTACATAGGCCAGAAATTGCGCCGTGATTTTGGCGATGGGGATGTCGTAGATGTCGATATCCTGCTTGCGGATCAGGTCCAGCAACAGGTCGAGCGGCCCGTCATATACATGGCCCACATGGATCGAGAAGGGCGATTCTTCGGGCGTCTCTTCCGGCCGCTTCGGCTTTACAGCGGGCTTGGCGGACTTCTCTTCAGGAACGGGCTTCGGCGTGAGCACGAGAGGCGGGGCGGAAGCGTGGCCGGCTGCTTCGGGCGCGGCAGTTGGTTCCGTTGCCGGCGTGGGTACGGCGTCTTTCGGGTTGGGGAACTGTTCGCTCAATTCTGTTTCCTGTTGAGTTTACCGGGTACGTTTACCGGCTCGTAAAACTGCCCGGCGTCAACCGCATGGCAGTGCGCACTTCCTGCATGGTCTGCTCGGCGCGGGCGGCAGCCTTTGCGTTCCCGGCGTGAAGAATCTCTTCAACCTGCGGTGTGGTGAAGCTTGCCCGCCGCTCCTGGATGGGGTTCAGCACCTGCACCAGCGCATCGGCGGCCCAGCTCTTGCACTCAATGCAGCCGATGCCTGCCGACCGGCAACCATCATAGACTTTGGCGAGCGTCTCCGGCGTGGAAAAGACCTTGTGCAAATCGCCAACTGGGCACTTGTCCGGTTCGCCTTTATCCGTGCGGCGGATGCGCGCCGGGTCCGTGACCATGGTTTTCAACTTCTGGCGCACCACCGGCTCCGGGTCGGTCATCTGGATGGTGTTGCCGTAGCTCTTGGACATTTTGCGGCCGTCGGTGCCGGGCAGCTTGGGCGAGGGTGTCAGCAGGACTTTGGGTTCCGGCAGCACCTCTTGTTCGCCGAGCTTATAGAACGTATTGAACCTCCGCGCAATCTCCCGGGTCAGTTCCACGTGCGCCTGCTGGTCCTGGCCCACGGGAACGAATGTCGGCTGGTAGAGCAGGATGTCCGAAGCCATCAGCACCGGATAGCCGAGAAAGCCGTAGGTCGTCAGGTCCTTGTGCGCGAGGTTGTCGATCATCTCTTTGTAGCTGGGCACGCGCTCAAGCCAGCCGAGCGGCGTAATCATCCCGAGCAGGAGCGGCAACTCGTAGTGCTGGGTGACTTGGCTCTGCACAAAGATGGTGGATCGTTCCGGATCGAGGCCCGCGCCGAGAAAATCCAGCGCCACTTCAAGGGAGTTGGACGCAATCTGCGAGGTGTCCGCGTAGTCGGTGGTGAGAGCGTGCAGGTCGGCGATAAAGAAATAGCACTCGTACTGATCCTGCAGCTTGACCCAGTTGGCCAGGGCGCCCATGTAGTTGCCCAGATGGAGCTTGCCGGTGGGACGCATGCCGCTCAAAACGCGCGGGCGGGACGATGAGGTTGCTTGTTCAGGCATTGTGCTTTCGATTCCGGAATGATGCCAGGAAATTACAGCTGCCTTTGCGGTGTCGCCTGCAAAAGGGCTTTTCCTATTGTAGCGGGAGGCACACGGCAGCGCGCGGCGCCGCTACGCGTGACTGAGGACAAAGTAGACCATCGCGAGCGCAGGGCCCAGCAGCAGTCGCAGGATAAAGCCGCCTACAAAAATCATCAGCAGGTAGCCGATCCAGCCGCCGAGGCGATCGTAGACCTGCACGGCATTGTAGGGCAGCAGGTTGCGCAGAATGTGGCTGCCATCAAGCGGAGGAATCGGCAGCAGGTTGAAGAAGAAGAGCGAGAGGTTGATGAGAATGGCGAGGGTGCAGAGCAGAACGAGTGGATGCGGGGTGACGGGTCCGCCCGGGTTCAGCGCGGCAAAGAAAGATGAAATGACGATGGTGCGTCCGTTGGGAATTGCCAGGCTCATGACCACCAGGACGGCAAGCGATGCCAGCACGAGCAGCAGATTCGAGGCCGGGCCAGCCAGCGTAACCAGATTCTCGTCGCGCACGATCTTGCGGAAGTTGCGTGTGATGACCGGCGTGGGCTTAGCCCAGCCCACGAGCATTCCGCCAAACATGCCCAGCCCAAGGAGCGGTCCGAAGATCATGAGCGCGGGGAAGAGCAGCGTGCCGACAGGATCGATGTGGTACATGGGGTTGAGCGTGATGCGGCCCTCAAGGCGAGCCGTCTGGTCACCCAGCATGGAGGCAGTCCACGCGTGCGCGCACTCATGAAAGCTGAGCGAAAAAATGAGCAGGACAAACTCGAAAACGGCAATAAGAAAAGCGGCAGATTGCAAATCAATACTCCAGGGGCTCAGGTTAGCATGGCGGCGCGGCTCCGCTTAGGGCCGGTTTGCAGGGAAGTTGCCTACCACCTGGCCGGCCGTCACGTTCTGGCCGCCCAGCACAATAGCGTGGCTGGCGATGCGCGCCCCTGCGCCAATGGTTGTGGGCAGCAGGGTGATCTGGTCGAAGTCCTCCGGCGCATGGCTGGCCGAGTACACGCGCGCAAACGAGCCGACGACGGCGCCTTTGCCGATGGTGATACCGCCGCGGTCGTTCAACAGCGCCCCTTGGCGTATGGTGGCGCCGTCGCCGATGGACAGGTTGTAGCCGTAGGTGAGGTCGATGCCGTTATAGATCTTGACACCTGTGCCCATGTGCTCAAAAATGTGGCGCCCGAGCATGCAGCGGAACCGGATGCCTAGCCAGAGGTTCAGGCCGATGGGCGAGCGGTCGAACATCTGCCAGAACCACAACAACGGCTTGCGCACGGCAAACAGGTCGCGATCGATGTCGGGAAAGTGCTCAGGCTCAAGGGTCACATTTTCCGGGTCCAGCGACGTACAGAGCACGTTGCCGGGCAGCTCGCTGGTGAGCGTCTGGCTGCGCTTGCCCTCATATGGACGGCCCAGGTAGAGCTGATACAGCTGATCGCGCACAATCTCGGCGCGGCGCTCCGGCGAGCGATGCCGGATGAACTCCTCGTCCAGAAAACGCAGCCAGCGGCGATAGATTTCCTCCGCTTCCGGCGCGGGGTGCGGCACGTTGTTCTGAGGGTTTGCCATATGCTTTGCACGATAAACCAAACGGGCCTGCAGAGGCGAGTGGGGCGAGGTCAGACCCCGTAGCGCAGCCCCGCGTTATCCTAGATAGTCCGGCGCGACCACGCCGTCCAGAGAGTCCACACATCATGCCTGAAGAAACTGCCGCCTCGCCTGAAACAAGACCACCCGCCCCTGTCGCCACGATCGCCACCCTCGGCCAGCACGAGGGCCAATCCGTCACCCTGCGCGGATGGCTCTACAACCTGCGCGAGAGCGGCAAGCTGCTGTTTCCCATCTTTCGCGACGGCACGGGCACCGTGCAGGGCGTGGCCCACGTCAAGAGCGTTTCGCCCGAGGTCTTTGAGGCGCTGAAGGGTTTAACTCAAGAGTCTTCCGTCATCGTTACGGGCAAAGTGCGCGCAGACAAGCGCGCTCCCGGCGGCTATGAGCTGGACGTTGAAGATATCCAAGTGGTCCAGCGCGTGCCCGAGTCGGACCCGTATCCGATTACGCTCAAGGAGCACGGAGTCGACTTCCTGATGGAGCACCGGCACCTTTGGATACGTTCGCCGCGCCAGTCGGCAATTTTGCGCATCCGGGCTGAGATCATGCGCGCGGCGGCCGAGTATTTTGACTCGAACGGTTTCATCCGCACCGACCCGCCGATTCTGACGCCGGCGGCCTGTGAGGGAACCTCAACGCTGTTCCCGGTGGACTACTTTGGCGAACCGGCTTTCCTGACGCAGTCCGGCCAGCTTTACATCGAGTCCACGGCGCTGGCGCTGGGCAAGGTGTACAGCTTCGGGCCGACGTTTCGCGCGGAGAAGTCGAAGACCCGCCGCCATCTGACCGAGTTCTGGATGATCGAACCAGAGGTCGCCTATTGCGATCTGGACGGTTTGCTGGAATTGGCGGAGAACTTTCTGTCACACATTGTGCAGAGCGTCCTGAAGAATCGCGCCGCTGAGCTGGCGGTGATTGGGCGCGACCCTGCAAAGCTTGAGAACATTCTGCCGCCCTTTCCACGTCTGCGCTACGACGAGGCCGCAGCCATGCTGAACGAGGCGCACAAGAAGGGCGAATTGGAGAATCCCTTCGAGTACGGCAACGACTTTGGCTCACCTGACGAAACGTGGCTCAGTGCCCAGTTTGACCGTCCGGTGATGGTGCATCGCTACCCGGCGGATGTGAAGGCTTTCTATATGGAACCGGACCCTAAAGATGCGCGCTACGCGCTGTGCGTGGATGTGCTCGCGCCGGAAGGGTATGGCGAAGTCATCGGCGGCTCGCAGCGTGTCTCCAGCTATGAACTGCTCAAGAGCCGCATCGAGCAGCACAATCTGCCGATGGAGGCCTTCCAGTGGTACCTGGACCTGCGCCGCTACGGCTCGGTGCCGCACGCGGGCTTTGGCATGGGTATCGAGCGTGTAGTGGCGTGGGTCTGCGCCCTCGATCATGTGCGCGAAACGATTCCGTTCGCGCGTACGCTGCACCGGATCTATCCGTAGGCAGAAAGCTTGCCACCGGCAGAAGGTTCGCGGTTGAAGGCTCTTGTGTTGCGGCTTCGCACTGAGAGAGTCTGCCGGAATCGTCCGCAAAGAGAGATTGCCGGCGAATCCAGAATCCCAGAGCAGCGGGCGGCAATCCAATGGTTGCAGACACTTCCTCTTCTGGAGTTTTCCCGATGACACTTTCTGCCATTGAAGTGAATCAGCTGAAGCGTGCGCCCGTGGTTGAAGGCGTTGTGCCGGTAATTCATGAGCGCTGGAGCCCGCGATCATTTGCAGATCGCGAGGTGAGCGCGACCGATCTGGCCAAAGTGTTTGAGGCGGCGCGCTGGGCGCCTTCCTCAAACAACGAGCAGCCCTGGCGCTATGTTGTGGGTGTGCGCAACTCAAGCACGCATGGCAAGATCGCCGCTACGTTGATGGGCTTCAATCAGTCATGGGCACCCAAGGCTCCGGTGCTGATCCTGGGCACGGCGAGTAGCCGATTCAGCCGCAACGGCAGACCGAACGCATACGCACTGTATGATCTGGGCGCGGCGACTGTGCTTCTTACGCTGCAGGCTGCGGCGCTGGGCCTGACAACCCACCAGATGGGAGGCTTTGACCACGACGCCATCCGCCAGGCCCTCGATATTCCAGAGGATGATGTTCTTGGTTCGGTGATGGCCTTGGGCTACCTAGGTGAGCCTGCAGCGCTGGCGGATGAGCAGCTGATTGCGTCGGAAGTGACGCCCCGCAGCCGCAAGCCGCTGAGCGAAATGGTATTTTCCGCATGGGGTGAGCCGGCCGAGCTAGCTTGAATGCAGGTAACCTGTTTGTTTCAAAGGATTTGACCCGGACGTTTTGCGTTCGCGTACAGTGAATGCTGGAGGGCTCGACCTTGGTGAACGCGCGACCACCCCGGCAACTACGCCGCCAGACTCCGGCTCGCAGGCCTGGCCACCGGCGCACGACAGCGCGGGGCAGGCGACTGAGCTGGAAAGCGCGCGGCATCCTGACCGCTGTGGCAGTGGTTGTTGGTGCATTGGCATGGGCAGTGCTAGCTCGAGCGCTGGCTCCCGCCTCCAATACGAGCGCCACCCGATTCGATGCCATTATCGTGCTGGGCTCGCCGGCCGACTCGGACGGCAATCCTACGCCGAAGCAACTGGCTCGCGTTTCTGAGGGCGTGCACGAGTACGAACGCGGCGTGGCGCCCCGGCTGATTTTCAGTGGAGGGGCGGTGCGCAACCATTTTGCGGAGGCACAGGTGATGGAGCGCGCAGCCGAGGCGCGTGGCATACCGCCGTCGGCAATTTTTGTGGAGACGGAAGCAAGAGACACGATTCAAAACGCGTGCTATGCGACGCGCATCATGAAGACGCATGGTTGGCGGTCGGCAGAGGTGATTTCCAGCGCGGCTCATCTGCCGCGTGCAGGAATGATTTTCAGCCATATGCCGCTGGAATGGCGCATGGATGCCGCGCCGCCGCTCGCGCCGAAAACCGTATTTGATCAGGATGTGAACATCCTGATAGAGACGCTGAAGACTGTGCATTATCTTATCTATTCAAGCTGGGTCGAGCGCTGCGAACCGTAGCGGGAAGGCGGCTTTCAACGATGCGGGGCGCGGGGCGCGTTGTCCCTCCTTGGTGTGGTCCTGTAAGCTGTGTGGTGATGCGTCTTCCAGTAAGTTTTCCCTTCGCTTTTGCCGCCATTGCCGCCTTGGCGCTGTGCGCCGGACCGCGCGCCCACGCCCAGGCCCAGAGCACAGCCTCTCCGACCGCGGGCGTTGGCACCTACATTGCCATCGATCCGCTCGCCGGCGTGCGCTATGACAACCGCTACGACTTCTCAGTCGGGATGGCGTATGACCACATCAAGGCAGGCCCGAACCTGCTGCAGGGGTCGAATCTGGGCGGTCTTGATCTTTCCGGTTCCTACTGGCTAACCAAGCATTGGGGGCTTGAGGGCTCCGGACGGGGCTACGTGGGAACGAGCGGCGCCGCGCCCAACCCCTACAACATCAGAGGACCCTATGTGGCCCAGTACCTGTTTGTAGCCGGGCCCGAGTGGCTGGGCCCGCATAACAAGCACGGTGCGCTGATTGCCCATGCGATGTTTGGCGGCGCGTACGGCGAATTCGAGCGTGACTTGCGCGGAACGTCCCCCTCCGCCGTGGGCTTCTATAACAACCAGGTTGCGCCGGGCGCGATCATTGGCGGCCACATGGATCTGAACCGCTCAGCCCGGTGGGTCTTCCGCATTACTCCCGATGCAGTCGTTACGCGCTATCACATCGATTACGGCAGCAAGATCACCCAGACCGATGTGAACTTTGCCATCTCGGTTGGGGTGGAATACAAGTTCAAGAAAAAACGCTAGCGAGACGAAGGGCGCGTCAGTGGATGAGCGCCCCGCTGTAGGCCAGTGACGATCTTCAATAACCGGAGTTTCGGCAGCGAAAGCGCTTTGCCGGGCCTCCGGTTTTCTGTTGTTTTCAGCCAAACCAAAGCCATTCAATCCGGCAGGCTGCGAGCGTTATCTCTGTGTGGTATTCTCCACCGTTCGGTGGCACCTGTGGGAAAGTGTCACCGGAAAGAATACTGTACCGAATAACGGAACTTGGAATATGCGCCGTTGATTGCGAACAGGCAACGTTCAGGAGGCAAGGTCAAGGGACATGAAAGACACATTGGGAGTATTGCTTGCAGGCGGCGCCGGTGAAAGGCTGTTTCCCCTTACTCGCGATCGCGCCAAGCCGGCCGTGCCTTTTGGCGGGCATTACCGGATCATCGACATCACGCTTTCCAACTGCATCAACTCGGGGTTGCGCAAGGTTTTCGTGATGACGCAGTACAAGGCGCTCTCATTGAACCGGCATATCCGCGAGGGGTGGACGGGCATTGTGGCCACGGAGTTGGGCGAGTTCTTTGAGATGATGCCGCCAATGCAGCGGACCGGCGCCAACTGGTACATGGGCACTGCGGACGCGGTTTACCAGAATATTTACTCGATCGGCAGCGAACAGCCGAAGCACATGATCATCCTGTCGGGCGATCACATCTACAAGATGAACTATGCCCGCATGCTGGAGCATCACAAGGAGACAAAGGCAGAGGTGACACTGGCAACGCTGCCGATTCCACCCGATGAGGTTTCGCGGTTCGGGGTGGTGGAGGTAAGCCAGTCCGGCGAGGTGATGGGCTTTCAGGAGAAGCCGGCCTCGACGACATTCCGGTCGCCGTTCAACCCGAACTCAGTGGACGCGTCGATGGGGATTTACATTTTCAACACCGAGGTGCTGCTGAAGGCGTTGATCGCGGATGCGGAAGACCCCAACTCCAAGCACGATTTTGGCCACAACATTCTGCCGAACCTGCTGGGCAAGAAGAAAATGATGGCCTACAGCTTTGTGGATGAGAACAAGCAGCAGGCGCTCTACTGGCGCGACGTTGGCACGCTGGATGCCTACTACGACGCGAACATGGACCTGTGCTCGGTCTCGCCGATTTTCAATCTGTACGACAAGAGCTGGCCGATCCGTACCCGGGTGCGGCAGTATCCGCCGGCCAAGTTTGTGTTTGGCGAACCGGGGCGCACCGGCATGGCTGTCAACTCCGTGATCACCGCCGGCGTGATTATTTCGGGCGCGTCGGTGTCGAACTCGGTGCTGTCGCAGGATGTGCGCGTGAACTCGTATTCCGATGTGGATGCGAGCATCATCTTCTCCCATGTGAACATCGGGCGGCATTGCCGCATCCGGCGGGCGATTATCGACCGCGACGTGCATATTCCCGAGGGCACGGTGATTGGCTACGATCCGGTGGAAGACAAGCGGCGGTACTTTGTTACGCCCTCGGGGCTAACAATTGTGACGCGGGATGCGTCGCTGTTCGAGAATCCGGTGGACCCGGATTTTCTGCCGCATTACTGAGGAGTACTGGAAGTGCGGATCTGCAGGCTTGCAGAGAATTTCGTGGGGTTGTGAAACAGGCCATCGGCCTTCACGCCGCAGGATGATTCGTGAGCAGCCTTCCGGTCCGCAGGTCCAGCGCGAAGGGTGTCTCCTTGTCGGTCATCATGCTCCAGCCCAGCCCGCGCAGCACGCTACCCTCGATCCCCGTCACCGTCACACCTTCATCGGTGAGCTTTGTGGTCCGCCATGCCTCACCCTGCGCGCCATACGCCAGAATAGCGTGATGCCCCACAAACAGCAGCAGCCCGTCCGCCACTGCAGGCACCACGCGCAGCACCGGCCGATACTCAATCATCGTGAACCGCTCCGGCCTGGTCGTATCGATGATGTACGCATAGCCGCCTGAGACGGCGCACAACTCATCGGGATTAGGAGCAGACCATAAGCCTGTCGGAACCGCCGCATCGTGAAAACCCAGAGCACACGTCGCCAGAAACGGCTGCGCGTCCGCGGGCCGCACCAGCACCTCCAGCGCACCACGTTCCACCTCTTCTGCCTCGCGCGGATAGACGTAGTGACGGGGCGGCAGAATGAGGGGTCGCGCTCCAAGCATCTCCGCCTGCCAGTGATGAGCGAAGCTCAAATCCATTCGCAGATCAGGCACCGGGTTACACCCCGACGAAGCGCTTCACCCGCTCCTGCACGCTGAGAACGCCGAGCTTGAGCACTGCGCCTTGCGCGAAGAGCGGCAGCAGCTTGTCGAACTCGGGCCCGGAGTGGGTGCCCGTGATGGCGATGCGCACGGGATGAAAGAGGTCCTTGCCCTTGATGCCCGAGGCGTTCTTGATTTCGTTCATCCAGGTCTTGAAAACCTCCGGCGTCACGATTCCGCTATGCGCGCGGCACCTGCTGGCCAGTTCGCCCAGCACGATGCGCGAGGAGTCCGAAGCAAGAATGGCGGCATTCTCCGGGTCGCGGCGCGCCACCTCCGGGTCCACGCCGAAGACAAACGCAGCCTTGGTCATGAGTTGGTCGAGATGATCGACATAAGGCGCAAAGATCGATACAAGTTGCGCGAACCACGCCAGCGCAGCGTCTGACGCTTCCTCCTTTGCGGGCAGCAGGCCGCCAAAATATTCCCAGGCCAGCGCAGCCAGCCGTTCCGGCGATGACAGCTTGATGTAGTGCCGGTTGAGCCAGTTCAGCTTGTCAAAGTCGAAGATCGCGGGCGAGGGCGTGACGCGCTCCAGCGTGAATGCCTGGGTGAGTTCAGGCAGCGTGAAGGTCTCCGTCTTGCCGTCCTCTGCGCCCCAGCCCAGCAGGCCCAGATAATTGACCAGCGCCTCCGGCAGGTACCCCATCTCGCGAAAGCTTGAGATGGAAGTGGCTCCATGGCGCTTTGAGAGCCGCTCGCGGTCCGCGCCCAGAATGGTGGAGAGATGCGCAAACTGCGGTACCGGCCACCCGAAGGCTTGGTAAATAGCCACCTGCTTGGGCGTGTTGGAGATGTGGTCGTCGCCGCGGATCACATGGCTAATCTCCATGAGCGCGTCGTCGATGGTGACCACGTAGTTGTAGACCGGCATGCCGGGCTCACGGACCGTCCCGGAGCGCACCAGAATGGGATCGCTCACGACCTCGGATGGGAACTCCACCGCTCCTCGCACAATGTCGTGAAAACGCAGCGGCGCCTCACCGATTCTCAGGCGAACGGCAAACGGCTTGCCCGCCTCGAGATTTTTGTTGATCTCCATCTGTGTCAGTGAGCGGCAGCGGCCAGAGTAGCCTTGCGGCCCTTGCTCCGCCACAGCCTTTTCGTGGTCTGCCTCCAGCATCTCCGATGTGCAGAAGCAGCGATAGGCCTTGCCTTCGTCCAGCAGCTTGTCCGTCAATTCGCCATAGATGTGTTGCCGCTCAGACTGCCGGTATGGGCCAAACTTGCCCTTTTCGGTCTGGCTCTGCTGGTCCGGACCTTCATCCCAGTCAAGACCCAGCCAGAGCAGGTCTTCCATGAGTTGCCGCTCATAGCGCTTCTCAGAACGCTCCTGATCGGTGTCCTCAATCCGCAGCAGGAAGTCGCCTCCCGCACGGCGCGCAAAGAGCCAGTTGTACAGCGCCGTGCGCGCATTTCCCACATGCAGCAATCCCGTGGGAGAGGGAGCAAAGCGTACACGAATCTTTCCATTGGTCATGACACTCATGATGATAGCCCGTTTGGAATCGAGCGGGGCAGACTTGTCTTGTGCTAAGAAAAACGGAAAAGTGAAATCACCAATCAAGCCGCCGCTCCGCGCGCGCGGAGGACGTTTCGGCTCTGTTGCTTCGCTGCGCTTTGGTTTCCTCGCTCCGCGGGGCTGACCACTTTGCCGCGTTGTGCGGCTGCGGCGCCGTCAGCAGAAGTGCTCCCATCCGTGCGGCTCCAGCGGCTGGGAGCCTTCCGGCGTTACCAGCATGATCGCCGGGTTTGAGGGCCGTCTGCGCAGGATGCACCCGATTCGCGTGACCGGAACGCCGGCGATGGCCCGGGGCAGGCGGGCGGTGGGCGGCACGGTAAACAGCAACTCGTAGTCTTCGCCTCCGTGCAGCGCCTGGTCCAGCGTGGCGGTGGGGTGAACGGGCAGCGCGTGAGCATCGACTTCAGCGGCCACTTTGGACTCTTCGCACAGGTGGGCTAGGTCAGTCGAGAGGCCGTCGCTCAGGTCGAGCGCAGCGGTGGCCAGCCCTCTTTGCTGCAGCCACAGCCCCTGCGCAACGCGAGGCTGCGGAAAGAGGTGTGCGGCGAGCAAAGGCTGCATTTTCTTGGGAATGACTGGCTCGCGGTGGCTGTTATTTGGGGCCGCTGACAACGTGCCCAGTCGGGCCAGCCCGCCTGCGGCTCCACCCAGGCTGCCGGTCACGTAGAGCAAGTCGCCGGGTTGCGCGCCAGAGCGCAGCAGCGCCCGGCCGCGCGGCACTGCGCCAACCAGCACAATGTCCGCCAACGCCACGGGCGATTCGGCAAGATCGCCGCCGGCAAGCAGGGTTTTATGCGCGTCGGCCAGCGCCAGAAGACCGTCATAGAAGCGCTCAATCCAGGCTCGGCGGCGCCCTGTAGACACGGTGAGTTCGCGCGGTAACCCTAGGGAAAGAAAAGCGGCTACGGGTCGCGCGCCCATGGCGGCAATATCGCTGAGCCCCCGCGCCAGCACACGATGCCCCACCACCTCCGGCGGGTGCCAATCCAGGCGAAAATGCCTCCCGGCGATGGAAAGGTCGGTGGTAACGGCCAGTTCCTCGCTTGGTCTAGGGCTCAGCAGCGCGCAGTCGTCGCCGATGCCCAGCCGTACCCCGTTGGCGGCTGCTCGCGCTGTCCGGCTGCGAATCTGCCGGAGCAGTTCCAGCTCACCCTGACCGCCCCTTCTGCCGATTTTGTCCTGTTTCGCACGCATCCTATAGAGAATAGGGCATCTTGCAGGCTGCCAGACGAGGTTGCTCTATGGAAGCACTCCACAACTCGAGCAAATCAAGGATTTCGAAGGATTTTCCTTGATGTTTTCGTTGACCCTGCGGCGGGCCGTTTGTTAGCCTACATGAACGTTCTTTAAGATGCGCCTGAAAAAAGGCTCATCGCAGTTCAATGGGCTCTTACTAGATCCCTATATGCCTTTCGCTCTACTTTGAACACTTGGCGAATTGCAGCCTTCCCCAGCTGCGGGAATATGAGAAGGACTATGCTGCGGAAGCGTTACTACATTCTTTTCGTCGCGCGAGACGATGATGGCCGGGTACGGAAGATTCCCCTGCCTCTCC
>JAJXZL010000033.1 GCA_021780075.1 Acidobacteriota bacterium | reverse complement strand
CTTTTTCCAAGACATTACCCATGCCAACAGAGGCTAATTTCCCCTGCCGGAGCTAATGTCTCAGGCCCCTTCGCTATGGCCGCTTTTGAGGTGATAACCTATGGCCGCTTTTGGGTGATTACCGAGGTTGCATGCCTGCCGTCATTCTCCTCTGCTTCCGTTTGTTGGATGGCGTTTCCGTGCAGTTTGCACGGGCAGCAGCCATTGTGTTGATCGTTGCCAGCACAGGCTATTCTCTTCTGATTCTTCGCTCAGACGCGGAGTTCGCGAATTTTGGCAGGGATGCTCTGATTCGACTGATTGCCCCACACGTTGCAGCAGGTGAAAGAGTTTGGTTCCCGGGGCAGTACTGGTCCTATTGGTATGCGCCCCTGGCCGGGGCTACACTTACATTCCCGGGTGGCCCTCAGCCAAAGCCAGGAGATTTGTTGGTGGTGGACGTGTATGCAGAGGCAGGCCTTACACCGCTACAGCGTTTCCCACATCGGACATTGGTGGAAACGATCTATCACAAGTATCAGTTCGGAAGAACCATGGGAGCTGGAATAGGCCTCTACTCCAACAAGGCTGGCGTGTGGCTGTGGGGGTTTGGTGAGAGTGACGAGGATCGATTTGAACTCTGGAGAATCGACTGAGAGTTAGGTACCGGTGGCCCATTGGACGCCAGCCGCTCGACCTTGGCCCTGAGAAGCCATCGTCCGGGGGCCGCCAGCGAGAGCAGATCGCGACCAGATCGGCAGGATTTACCTCATCTCTCGAACCATAGAGCAGCGCGTAGCCCATGAAGAAAGCCTCTTCGCGGCTCTGTTCCGCAAAGGCCTTGCAAGCCGGTCCGCTAACTCCGCAAAAAACATTGGCCGGATTGAAGCTATCCGGCAACTCGATAAGATCTACCTTCCCAAACACATCATCCTGCTCGCGCTAACCTGAATCTGGACGACTCTGCTGAAGCATTCTAGGCTTGGAACTAGGGGATCCCGGCCTGCATCGCAGCACGATCGCGGTTTGTCCAGGCATCGTATGGAATCAATTACACTTTGGCAGGAATCTCCCGCTCCTTAATTGTGTTGTCGGCGGAACAGCAGAGCCCCTATCCGCCTGCGTCTGATTACCGGGTTCGCCTTGAGAAGTTGCGTTGTCCTTTCGAAGTTCAACTCGATGAGGTCGTTCACCAACCAAAGACGACAAACTGCTAGGGCCAGCTTGCAAAACCCGTGTGGAGCAGTTTCATCTGCGCAAAAGTTTGATCGCTCCGGCGTTCGCGTTATTCATGGCCCGTGAGACTACGAAATATCTCAACCTCCCCTGGGCGATAGGGTGTGCCATCGGGATGAAAGACATCATGAAACCAAACAGGGGGCTGCTCCACAACGTAGGGCCGCTCCCAGGAATCCCACGGTAGATAGGTCTGGGTCTTGCCTGCGACAAGGCCCCAGTTGATCGCGCCCACATGGTATCGCTTCGCAAGTGGCAGGATCGTGTCAAACAAGCTGCCGACACCACGCGCCATATACTCCGTGCAGATAATCGGCCGGTGATATTGCTCCAGTTGTTTGATTCGATTTTCAAAATCCTCCGGCCAGGAATAGGCATGAAAACTAATGAAATCCGACTCGCTTACCTGGATGCGCGCCATGGGCGAGAGCGTTTTCGGTGTGGACCAGTCACCCCAGAAAACGCCGCTGGTAAGCGGTTGAACCGGATTTTCAGCTCGCGCCCATGCGAACACTTGCGGTAAAAGCCGAAGAACGAGTTCCTCCTTATTGACCAACTCTTCCTTGCCATACGCGCCGCGATTCATGTTATCTGGCTCGTTCCACACATCCCATGCCAGAACGCGCGGATCATCTGCAAAGGCTCCAACGACACCCTGCACATAGGCTTTCAGGCGTTGGTATTGCCTGGGATCGGCAAGAACACTTTTCCCCGGCGCCTGCACCCAGCCTGAATTATGAACACCTGGAATCGGCGGGTGTTGAGGACCCAACTTCGGATCTGGATCCCAGCACGAATCAAAAAGCACAAAGATTGGACGGATGTGGTGTTTTTGCGCAATGACGAGAAACTGGTCCATGCGGTGCTTGAAGCCAGCCGCATCCTGCTCCCACAAGAGGTTATGCAGAAAAACCCGCATGGTGTTCATGCCCAGGCCTTCCGCCCAACCAAGCTCCCGATCGATCTCTACAGGATCGAACGTATCGGCCTGCCACATTTCAAGTTCGTTCACCGCGTTGGCAGGAACGAAATTCGCGCCAACAAGCCAGGGCTGTTTCTGGTACCACTGATCGGCCCGTGCTTCGGTCCAGGGCGATTCTTGTGCCTGGACAGTGACGAAAGGGATAAAGAGCGCGGCGCACATCAAAAGAGAATTCAGATTCCGCATGTGCATCCTTGCAAAAGTCGATTTCATCGCAAACACACCTCTTGGTCAATCGTCGCTGGCCAACACTCCGTATGCGTCACTCCTCACTCCTTGTACTCAGGAAAATTGGCGTCCACGCCACCTCCCGCGTAGTGTGAACAGGCCCTAGTGCTGAGCCGCCTCGGCACGCCACTTTGTTGTGAGCGTCTGAACTGACAGCGCCTTCACAAAGACCCCGCCCACTACGCTTCTCGCCTGAAAGCCTATCTGCTTGCCAGTTTTGGTGTCATACCAGTCGGTCAGAGGAACCTTGGTGGGGACTTCGTTGATCCATCGATAGATAGGATCGATAATGGCATTGAACTGTGTGGCGTTGGATGCAAGCGTAGCGGTCCAGACTGACCAGTCGAGTTTTGTGTAGTCGGCGCGACTGTCGAGTGGGAGACCATAGCGATTGATCTTCCCCAGATAAAATCCAAGCTCGGCCTCGCGAACCGACTTGGGAAACAGGTTGTAGCCGAGAACCTGATCCCACACCAGATTGTATTTTTGGCTCCATGTGCCTGGACTGTTAAACGCAAGCTTGTAGTGGTCCCCCTCCGCATCCATAGTGCTCCACTTCGCCGCCATGGCCTTTGCGGTAGTGTCGTAGTCCACTGCAATGTCCTGCCGTTTAAGTAGGCGCGCCAGATCGGCGTACGCGGCCAGCGCATCAATCGCCTTAATGGATAAATTGGCATTATGGGCAAGGTGGCCGGCGAAGTCGTCTGTGCTGAGTTGATTTTCGGGGTCAAGTCCCTTCTCCTTCAGATACTGCGCCCATTTCGTGAGCTGCGGCCAATAGCGCTCTGCAAGATGGGCGTCGCCCTCAGCACGCGCCAGCGCGTCAACAAGAATGAGCATGTTGCCGCTTTCTTCAACGGGCATCTGGTCCTCTTCTGTGTTTTCTCCGCCACCGTAAACCTGTCCATTCGCCAACGGATATTGACCAAGATCATGCGGCGAGAACGGGAACTTCCAGCGTGCCAGAGAAGCGTATTCGAGCACAGGAAGTAACTGCGCTTCAAGCAACTTCGGCTGAAAGAATAGAAAAAATGGAGCTGAAGGATAAAGCACATCGACCGTAGCGATGCATCCATTTGAAAAGTTTTCTTTCGCAAACAGCATCGGATCGCCTCTGACATCGGCGACAAGCTTGTGTGCGGCAATCGTCTGGCGATAGGCAAGGATGGCAATCGCGGCATAGTGTTCACCTCCAACCTTCGTGAGGTCAGTGGCTAGATCAGAATCGAATGCCGTGGCGCGTTTCTCAAGGGATGGATATTGCCCTTCTGCCAAATCCAACATATCTTCCACCGGCATATTGTTCCGTTGCCAATAGGGGCGTAAATCCCGGTGCAAATATTGAATGGCATACCCTTCGGTATACGAGGCAATCAGATGGCGCGTAACGGGCTGTGCTCCAACAGATCCCAGGTCGAAGAGGACCGCGAGATGCGGACTGCCCCAACCCGCAGTCCGAGGCATGCCCATTGAATCGCTCACAGGCAGTTTGCCCGATGACGCATACGTTGTCGCGGCATGAGCCGTAATAGCGGTTGCCGAGTCTTCATCCTTGGGAACTGCCAGATGAAAGTACCCCCAGTCGATGCGCAGATCATCGCCGGAGCGATTGAGAAGATTCTGGTCGCGAGACCCGACAGAGAGCACGTTCAGCAGCGAGGTCTGGTTGCGCGAGAATACAACCTTCTGGCTTCGATCATTGACCGCGATCACGGGGTCCGCATCCAGCAGAATCGAGACTTGATGTTGCGCCCCATCCGTCGCATTGGCACTCCACGTCAGGTAGGTGGCAGGGCGCGAGAGCAGATCCAGATCACTCATCATCGCAGGCGTAAAAAAGGTCAACTCAAGCGCAATACCGCTCTGGCGAAACTCGTAACGAGTATGTGTAGGTGTGATTGTGCTGCTGATTTGCTGCATTGCGGGTATGGCTCTGGGATGAAGGCCCATGAACCGATAGGGCTTTCCGTCGATGCGCACGATTCCCGTAAGGGGCTGTGGACTGCCGGTCCAATGGCTCGTATCAGAGTCGGTCAGATTTCCGGTTGTGGACCATACGCTGAAGTAAGGATCGTGCGTGATCAGGGGTGTAGCGGGTCCCCTCTGCTGGGACATCCCAAAGATCGTGCAAAACCAAAAGCACAGCGCCAAAATTATCTTGCAGTTTTTCATCGTGTCCCCTTTTTGAGAGTGCCAATCCGCATGGTTGAAGAGCCGTGACTGGTTTCCGCGGCTGCAGGCACTTCATGCAACACGGCTCTGGCTTGATATGCCCGACTCGGACCTTGGTTCAGCGTTGCTTCGCCCATGCTATGTGAAATCCGTGTGTTTGATGTATCCCTGCAAGACAACCCATGTGCTCGTCTCCGTCACTCGTTCGCGGTATCGTGCGCCTTGAGAGTCTGCGCAGCCGTTGGTTGATGGCTGGGCGCTTGATTGGCCCCAAGTTGCCCCGGCTGATTGTCTACAGAGCTTCGTCGATTTGCAGCCCTGATCGCCGTATAACGCTTCACGGCTGCATCACTCGCTTCCCTTTCTCCCAGGCCAGCGTACGCTCTTGCCAGCAAGTAATAGGCCAGTTCGATTTGCGGGTTATATTGAATCGCCAGATTAAGCTGCACAACCGCCTCTGAGAAGCGCCGATGATTCAGCAATATTTTGCCCAGCGCACAATAGGCAGGGGCATAGTGATTATCGGCCGCCAAAGCCTGCTTCAGATAGCTCTCTTCGCCGGATTGATCCTGCTTGGCCTGGGCGATAAGTGCGAGCTGATAATAGGTGCGGGGTTGTGCGGGGTCCAGGTTCGTTGATATGCGATACTCCGACGCTGCCTGGTCCACCTCGCCCTGGACCAACAAAACGTTTCCGAGCAGATAATGGGCCTGATAGGACTGCGTATCAAGTGCGATGGCATGTTCCAGGTCTTTTCGCGCCGCATCATAGAGCATCGCATCATATTCACTCTCTGCCGCTGTAATGAGAAATGCCGGCGAGTCAGCATAGGCATCCCGCTTGCCGGCCAGAATCCGGTTCACGTCCTTGTATCTTCCCTGCAGTTGCAACACGTTGGCCAGCAGAAGCAAGGAGTGGACCGATGGATACGTTTTGTAAGCCATCTCTGCGACTCCCTGGGCTAGCACAAGTCGATGCCCTGCCATGTAAACGACAACAGCCTCTTCCATTTCCTGCATGGGTGTTGCCGGTGTTGCACGGAATTGTCCCAGCGCCTGCACGGCCTTATCCGTTTCACCGCTGCCGAGATACTGCCGGGCTAATGAGGCTGCAATACCGGTGTTAGCCGGCCAGATTGAATGGCCTCGTTGCAGCGTCACTAAGGCATTTGGGCGATCCCCCATGCCTTCAAACGCCCCAGCGAGCAACAGGTTCGCGCGCGGATCACAACCCCGTTCCGAAAGCGGTTGCAGCAGATCGATGGCCTTGGGAAACTGGGCTTGCTCCATCAGGTAGCTGGATTGCCCAAGCATCATCGCTGTTTCTTTGGGTGATGGGCACTTCCCATCGCCATGCACATGCGATTGCGACACAGGTTTACCGCCGCTCTGAACACCTACCGCTCTTGCTTCTGTGGAACTGCTTGGGAGGCAGTTCACAGAAACAAGAGCGGCAATGAGAGCGATTTTCCTCGCCAGTCTCATAAGTAAACAGCGCGCGAGGCTAAAACGCGAAACGCATACTGAGTTGAATTTCGCGGGCAGCGTCTGCGCCGGTAACATAACCGAACCGGGTGTCATTCACTCCTGTGTCCAATCCATTGAAGTTGACGCGATTGAAGGCATTGAATATGTCCGCCCTGAAAGTCAGGCCATACTGATCGACAAACTTCCAAGTCTTGTCTCCCGACAGGTCCCAATCCGCGCTTCCTGGGGCGTACACGCTTTGTACAGAAGCATTTCCCTGAACGCCAACGGCCGTTACCGGGTGAACATTCTGGATATTGAAGTATGGTCCAAGCTTGCCGTGTTTGCCAAGCCCTCCATTCAGTGAGGAGTTGTTGACGGGGCCTGTCACATTCGGCAATGCGTTCACAAAGATTCCCAGGGACTGGTTGCTGCCAAGCGTTTCCCAGGGTCCGGAATGAAGCGATGCAATTGCTGCCACTTTCCAACCCCCAAGAACTGCGTCCGCTAAGTTCCCTTTGTTCAGGAATGTCTTGCCGTGTCCAAATGGAAGTTCATAAATGCCATTGGCGATCACATTGTGCGTCATGTCTTCCTGGCAGTGACCGCGATCAAGTCTCATATTCAACGGGTGCCAGGAGAACACATCTTGCCATGGCCAGCCGAGGCATTTGGAGAATGTGTAGGAGCCCATTACAGAAAAGCCCGAACTGTATCGATGCTCCACGCGGGTGACAAGACCATTGTAGATCGAGCTACCCGACAAGGTATTCTCTTGGACTCCGTTCCATCCAGGAAGAGGGAATGTCCCGTCCGGATTTTCAGGATCAATGTTCGGACGCTCTTCATAGTGATGTGCCGCGCTTCCCAGATACGTCACTTCGAGGAGCCAGTTCGCCAGAGTATGCCCAACCGACAGGTTCCACTCGTAGGTATACGGAGTCTTGGCATTCGGCTGGATGAATGAAGCTGTTGGACCGCCGCCTGGCAGGCCTGGACCAAAGAGCTGACTCGCGGTGAAGGCAAGCGGCTGCCCTACCGGAGAGTTGTTATAACCCTGGATCAGGTAGTACTTCGTCGTATCGACTTCCACTTCATACTGATTGATGTTCGGCTGAAGATAATAGATTCCGAACCCGCCCTTGACGTCCAGGTTACCGCTTGTCAATGGGGTCCAGTTGAACCCAATTCGCGGCGAGAAATTCGTATACACCGGTTTGACCATATTTCTTCCCAGCCCCAGCGCGTTTGTATCCGGATAGCTGAGATCCTGATTCGTGGCAACATCAAAACTCCCAACGTGATTGGCCGTGTCGACCGGTGGTTGAGCATGTTCCCAGCGCCCGCCGAAATTCAAATTCAGATGACGAGTGACTTGGAAACTATCCTGAACATAGTAGGACTGGTACCACATCCGCAGATTCAGAGTCGGATTGCCAATCGCGGTAAAGCTGGAAGCCGGAACTCCCAGCAGAAGATCTGCAACCGGATCTCCGCTGTAGGTGCCATTGAATTGAATCGACGTGGCAGCCCAGTCTTCATACATGTAGATCGGCTGATAACGGAGGTCCAGGCCAGCGGTAATCTGATGCTTGCCCTTCTGTAACATCAGAGACTCCGTCCACATATTCATACCTTCGCGGACAATGTCTGTTCCCTCAGTCGAGCCAGGGTTAGCATAGTTGGTCACTCCTATTGAAGGTGGACCATAGGACCCAGGCTGATCGCCTTCGTTGATCATTCCCAGCGGATTGGCGTTGGCAGGATTGAAGCCGTCAGCACGCTGTTCACCAACCGCCGTGTGAGACCAGCCATACCGAAAATTGTTGACGAGGTTTGGCGAGAATGTGCGTGTCCATCCGACAGCCAGATTCTTGGGATTGGACGGGTAGAGGATCTCTCTGGCCGGAGTAATATCGGTGATGCTTGTAGATTGATTCTGATTGGTGAACCTTACGAACACACTGTCCTTATTGGAAATAGAATAATCAAACCTCGCATTTTCCTGATTCCAGTTGTCCGTCGTATTGGAAAGGTAGTGATAATTCTGCCCGCCCGGATAGGTGCCGTTGGGCCCAGGGTACAAGGCCAATATCTTTTGACCAACACTGTTGAAGTATTGGCTTGTGATCTGGTTTCCCGGGATTGGCTGGTACCCGTTTAATGGGTTCACAAGTTGCTGAGTATCCGCGCTGAAATTCCCGGCAATCTGCTGGGCGTTTGGAACGTTCGCATATTCGTTCACGGGAACGATCTGGCGGAAACCTTCATAGTTGAAGAAGAAGAACATCTTGTTCTTCCTGATCGGTCCACCTACGCTTCCTCCAAACTGGTTCTGGTGGAACGGTGGCGGCGCACCTATATCGAAATAGTTTCTGGCGTCGAAGGCATTGTTCCGAACATATTCATATAAAGTTCCATGAAACTGGTTCGTGCCCGATCGGGTCACGTAGTTTAGAAAGGCGCCACCGTCGCCGTATTCGGCCGGTGCCCCGGACTGTTCAACGTTGAATTCCTGAATAAAGTCCGGAGAGGGCAGAAGGCCTGCAGCGCCGTACCACGCATTGCGCGTTTCGATGCCATCGTACAGGTAGCTCGCGTCGTCTTCTCTCAAGCCGCCAATGACCACTGCCACTGTCTGCGTACCGGTCCATTGAGAAGCTGGAGAGGACATCCCTGCAACGATAGGGGTAACACCAGCCGAAAGCTGAGCAAGCTGCATCACATCGCGGCCATTGAGCGGCATGTCATCGATTTGTTGATTTTCAATGACCTGACCCTGGTTTGAAGTCTGCGTATCCAGCAACAGGGCCGCTGACGAAACTGAAACAGTTTGGGTCGCTTGCCCGACCGCCAGAGTGATGTTCTGCTGCAACTGCTGATTGACATAGAGCTTGAACTGCTTGAGGTTTTGCGTTTCGAACCCCGCTCGCGTCACCTCCATCGTGTAGTTCCCTGGAGTGAGTTGCGTGACGTGGTATGCGCCAAGACTATCGGTCGTCGTATGGTACGAGACACCTGTTGCCGTGTTGACAACTGCGACGCTCGCTCCGGTCAAAACTGCCCCCGTGCTGTCTGTCACAGTTCCGTTGATTGCACTCGACGTGATCTGTCCATGACCTACCACGGGGTTGAATGCGAGGACGGCGAGCGCCCACACAAGGATCACTCTTCTTTTTAGAATTCCAAGAAGCGTGGAGATACGATTTGCCCGTGCGTTGAAATGCCCCACGTAAGGCCTCCTCAATGTGATTGGCTAAGTTACTGTTTCCCTTACCGTTAACGCCAGAAAGGGGATTTTGAAAACATTTTCATGGCGCCGGTCTGTGGCTTCCACTGAACGCATGCATATTAGGGTCTGGTTTGTGCTCCTCACAATAGGCAGGAGGACCCAATTTTCGATAGTTCAAATTAACCATTCCTCGCCAGGGAGGGCTGCCTCACCAGAATTCTGGGCACCAAATTCGGCCAACCGGAATCCCCACTCTGCAACTCAGCATCAACCTCGCCCTGGCGATGAGTCAGTATGGGGTGGCAGGTTCGCTGCGCGATGCGAGCGTTAGTCGGCGGAACATGAAACACAAATCGATCCGAGCTACATACGGAGAGGAACCGCCACTCCATACTCACTGGACCCGGCATATTCGAGGATGAGACAGTGGAAACTTAACCGCGCTCGCCGCGGAGCGGAGATGCCACCCATCCCATGAGCCAGGCCAATTCTTCAGTTCAGTCCTTTCGCTGGAGTGCCGCCACACCTGCGCAGCGCCGTGTGGTCGTTGCCGCCGGCCTCGGCTGGATGCTGGATGCCTTCGACGTCATGCTCTACTCAATCGTGCTTGCCACGCTGATGCGTGCCTTCGGCATGAGTCGAACCACTGCGGGTTTGCTCAACGCGCTCACGCTCGCAGCCTCAGCATTGGGAGGCCTGCTCTTCGGGGTACTGGCCGACCGCTTCGGACGCCGGCGCATGCTGGGCATCAGCATTCTCGTCTACTCTGTCTTCACCTTTGCCTGCGGACTCTCGACCAGCATCTTCGCGCTTGCAGTTTTTCGTTTTCTCCTGGGTCTGGGCATGGGGGGTGAGTGGAACACCGGCGCCACGCTGGTGGCGGAGACCTGGCCTGCCGCCTTGCGGGGACGCGCCCTCGGCATCGTGCAGAGTAGTTGGGCCGTGGGCTACGCGCTCTCCGCCGTAGTCGCCGGGCTGGTTCTTCAGCACATCAACTGGCGCTGGGTCTTCTTCGTTGGCATCCTGCCCGCTGCTGTCGTCCTGTGGATTCAACTCAGCGTTCCTGAGCCGCCGCTATGGCAACGCTCGCGATCCGCTGCCCTGCCGGGCGAAAAGCGTCGCGCATTTCGCCGCTCACTGCGACAGCTCGTTATCCTTACGCTGGCAAACACCTTCGGCATGTTCGGCTGGTGGGGTCTGTTTACGTGGATCCCTGCATATCTGGTTCTGCCCGCCGCGCAGGGCGGGCGTGGATTCACGGTCCTCAGCCTCGCCAGCTTTCTGGTGATCCTTAACCTTTTGGGGATGCTCCCCGGTTACCTGCTCTTTGGAGTCGTGGCTGACCGCTTCGGACGCCGCCCCGCCTTTGCTGGCTACCTTGCCGCCGCCGCGGTCTCCGTGCCGCTGCTGGCCACGGCGCGTCAACCTGCCTTCATTCTTCTCTTCGCCACGGTCGCGGCCTTCTTCGGCACTGGCTTCTTCACCGGATCCGCAATCATCGGCAGCGAGCTCTTTTCTACCCAAGTGCGCGCCACAGCACTCGGCATCTCCTACAATGTCGCGCGTGGCCTCAGCGCCCTGGCCCCATTAACCGTCGGCGCCCTCAGTGAGCGTCATGGGCTTGCCTGGGCCTTCGGCGCCAGCGCTCTCGCCTTTGCTGCGGCCGCCATCTTCGGCCTGTTGCTGCCGGAAACTCTCGGAACGGAAGGTACAGGCTGCACAACTGGTTGACGGCGGAAATCCGGCCAGAGCGCGCCCCCACCGCGTAGTGTGAACAGAGCTGAGTGCTGCCCGCCGCACAGAAGGTCGTTTATATTTTGTAAGAGCACGGGTTCGGTCATGCCGTAAACGGCACAAAATGTATCAGGCTCGAGTCCCTGAGGAAATCCTCTTCTATGAATCCAACCCATTCGCGGGCATCGCTAGATCACTCTATTTGCGGCGGACTACAATAAGCCGCTGATCGCTGTCTTTCCGCAAAGCAAAAAGCAATCGAAAGAGTCGCTGCACACGATATCAGTCTCCCTGTTGGCCATTGCGACTTAGTGCAAGAGAAGATAGGCAGACATCAGGCATCGCGCGTCCTTTTCGTTTCAGCGCGCGAGTACGATACACTGCATCTCGCCGGAGGGCATCCGTCATTGCGCATTCGCCGTCTAGTATTTAGCGTCCTCATCCTCACTTTTTCAATACTCGGGGATTGCCGAGCGCAAAATTCACACCAGAGCGGTATGGGAGGCATCGCGTCGGGCGTTGTTTCGGCGCCTGTATTTGATCAGCAGGGTCGTCCGATCACCGCAGGCGGGTTCGTGGACAAGGGCCCTGTGATCTTTCAGGACATCACAGAGCAAGCAGGACTCTCGCGCTGGCGCCACAAGATGGGCGTCCCTGAGAAAAAGTTCATCGTTGAAGCGAATGGATCAGGCGTTTGCCTGATCGATTATGACAATGACGGTTGGCTGGACATTTACCTCGTAAATGGGGCGACCTTCAATTCGCTCGATGGCAAAGAAGAGCCTCCACACTCGGCGCTATTCCGCAATAACCACGACGGCACATTCACCGACGTAACCCAGAAGTCCGGCGTGGCGAACGACCGCTGGGGTTATGGATGCTCCGTCGCTGACTATGACAATGACGGTTGGCCTGATCTCTATGTGGGCAACTACGGCAAGAGCAGGCTGTATCACAACAACCATGACGGCACGTTTACCGATGTAGCAGAGAAGGCGGGCGTAGCGCTCGGAAACTGGTCGCCTGGCTCGTCCTGGGGCGACTACGATGGCGACGGGGCGTTGGATCTCTATGTGACTGGCTATGTGCATTTCGACCGGAAGAATCTTCCCGTCGGCGGCACAAAATCGGTGGGCTTCGCCTCCTGTCAATACCGTGGCGCAGACGTGAATTGTGGTCCACGGGGACTCCAGGGTGAGCCGGACCATCTCTTCCACAACAATAAAGACGGGACGTTCACCGATGTAACGATCAAAGCTGGAGTTGAGGACAAGAGCCGCTACTACGGGTTTACACCGGTGTTTGTTGACATCAATGGAGACGGCAAGCCGGACCTGCTGGTGGGCAACGACTCGGAGCCGAACTTCCTTTACATCAACAAAGGGGACGGGACATTTGACGACAGGAGCTACGCCTCAGGCTTTGCGCTGAACAATGATGGACGCGAGATAGCCTCCATGGGCATTGCCCTCGGCGATTACGAAAACAATGGACTGATCGATATCTTCGTCTCCGATTTCAGCGACGACTACAAGGTGCTCTTCCACAACGACGGCAATGCCAGTTTCACGGATGTGAGCAACCAGGCAGGAATCGCACAGGTCTCGATTCCCTTTGTAGGGTGGGGCGACGGATTCATCGACTATGACAACGATGGTTGGCTCGACATATTTGAGGCGAACGGCCACGTATTCCCTCAGGTGGACGAGCATCATTGGGGTATGACCTATGCCGAGCGGCCGTTGCTCTTTCACAACGTGCCCGATGGGCCCAATGATCGCAGATTCGAGTACGTCCCGCCGGTCAAAGGCACGGGGCTGGCGGATGTGGTTCCTGGGCGCGGGGCGGCCTTTGGAGATCTCTTCAACGACGGAAAGGTCGATGTCATCATCAACCCTGAAGATGGGCCGCCTGTCTTGCTTCGCAATGTGAATCCCGATCACCATAATTGGGTGGAGATCGGGTTGATCGGGGGATCCAGGAGCCCGCGCGACGCGACCTGCGCCACCGTCTATCTCAATGCCAATGGCATGCGCATGCGTCAGGATGTGCTCTCCAGCGGAAGCTACATCTCCTCAAATGACAGGCGATTGCACTTCGGTCTTGGTGACGCCACGGATGCGGGAACAGCAGAAATTCACTGGCCCTCCGGCACAAAAGAGTCCGTAAAGTTACCCGCTGTGGATCGCATCTATACCATTGCTGAAGGAAAAGGAATTGTAAGTGCTCTCTGTGCCGGTAAGCCCTGCGCGGAGCGAAAGTAGGATTTTTATGCTGAAACAAGCAAATGCAATCAAAGTGCTGATCGTCGATGACCATCCAGTTGTCAGAGTTGGACTCCGAACCATGCTGGAAAGCGAAACCAACATTTCGGTCACAGGCGTGGCGGAATCCGCAGAGAAGGCTTTGCTGGAAGTGCAAAACGTACAGCCCGATGTTGTCTTGATGGATCTTCGCATGCCGGAAATGGAAGGGACGAAAGCCATTAGAGAGCTTCGCCGCATTCAGCCGGATCTGCGCATCCTGGTTCTAACAAACTATGAGGCCGACGAAGATATTTTCCGAGCCCTTCAGGCGGGCGCGATGGGATATCTGCTCAAAAGTACTCCTCAGGAAGAAATCATCAAGGCAATCGAAATGGTTCACGATAATAGACGCTGCTTGCCTGCCAACATCAAAGAGCGGCTCTTTGAAATGATGGGGCGCGAAGCGCTTAGCCAGCGCGAGATTGAGGTTCTTAAACTCGTGGCTATGGGGAAGTCCAACAAGGAAATTGCCGACACCCTCTTTATCAGTGACAAGACGGCTCGAAATCATGTTGCGAATTGTCTCGTCAAGTTGGGCGCCAACGACAGAACGGAGGCAGCCACGACCGCAATCAAGCGAGGGCTTATACCCCTTCCGGATTGAAGCTCGCTTCTCAAACCACCAACTCAATACCAGCATCCCTATGTGGCAATTTGAGCACGATGGCCTGGCAGATCGCCTCAAAGTGACTAGAGGGCATTTGAGGCCCGTCCAACGTTCGTAAATATGCGCTCGATCAAGGTCGCATTCTCAAGTCGGGCTGTCACTCGAATCAGCGTGCCTACTCCCGGAGTGCTGATGATTTGAAATTTAGCTCCTACATCTTGGGCTCTTTTTTGCATGCCCAGAATTCCAAACCCCACTGTTTCCAGTGAGTATTTGAAGCCCTTGCCATTATCTTCCACTTCCAGCGACACGCTATCTCGCCTGTAAATCAGCCTTATTGTTAAGCAAGTTGGATCTGCATGGCTTACTGCGTTCGCGATCGCTTCGCGGCCGATATGCCAAAATGCATCGGCAGGTCGCAGATTCAGCGGGCAAGGAGTTCCTCTGAGCTCGGTTAGTATCTTTACCTGGTCTCCGGTGATGTTGTGCGCAACATCCGCCATGGATCTAAGGAAGCTCTGGTGAATTGTCGGCGGCCCAGAGCCCAGCATGGAGATAGTTCTGCTGGCTTCCTCATGACAACTGCGGACAAGCTGATACGCAACGTCCAGCTGGTCTGCAAGGTATGCAGTGTCCAGCCGCTCGCCTCGCACCACTCTTCTCCTTATTCCTTGAATTTGATATCCAACCCCGGCAAAGCTTTGCGCCATCGTGTCATGAATGTCATGCGCCAGGCGTTCTCGTTCGGCAGTGATCGTGTACGTTTTCCACCTTTGCATGCGGAAGTAAGCAAACTGGATCAGGAGGATTAGAGCAGAAGTAGCGACAAACAGGATTCCCACGCGCCAGGGCGTCCACCATGGGGGGCCAGGCAATATCTGCAAATGTTCCACCGCGGCTGCGTGATCACGCAGTTCCAGATAGTCGCCCCGCTTGGAGCCGGAGATGCTGATATTTCGCCACATTCCCCCTGCACTCAGAGAGCGCACACCGATACGGCCGGTTTTCATGCAGGACGGATCCCGAAACGCAATCCACGCCTCTTGAAGAGTGCTCAAGTTCTGCGCGGAAGCTGCAATATTGCATCCATAGGCAGTCACAACCAGTCGATACCACACGTGCGGGTTGATGCCTCCCGGAACTGGCACGGGTGGGGCTTCCATCCACACAAAGTTCGAACGGCCAACCACCATGCTCCCGTCCAAAGTGCGGAGGCCTACATAGTAGCCGTCGTAGGTATCGGAACCCTCTCGTCTCTCATTGCTGGTCCTGATAAGAACACCCATATCGGCGTTAATTCCAACAAACTGGACGTCCGACCTGACTGTGTAATTTCCCCAGGATCTCGATCCGGTCAGCAGCTTGGATCCGCGCTCGTACGAAGTGTTGTAAATGATGCCATCAGAAATTTTCCAGTCCCCGCCTACGACCTTCCACTCATTCATCTTGTCAGGCTGCAATACGTAGGAATGTGCAGGTACAAGGTCGTTCGCTTGATGCCAGAGAGACCACGTTAATGCACCCAATGCAACAACTGTCATCGTGAGCGCAACCCCTATGAACCACTTCTGGGGCGTGCTCAAACGGCGCAACTGCGAGGGCTCCACCGGAAGTCCAGCCCCAGGGTCAGCGCGTTCAGAGTCGTCGACGCGCATCAATCTTGACGTCCTGGACAGCAGTCTCAGTTGCAACGGATTCACCAGAAAGCCGCGTGCGATCAACTTGCAAACCACGCGCGGCGATATTAAATTGCATTGTTCGATCTACGCATTGATATCACCATGGGCAAAAACATTCAACGAATTTAGGGTTCGCACATGCGTCTTGAGTCATGGATGGCTCAGGACGCTAGAGCAAATGGTTCGCAACTGATATGTTGGCAGTGGGATGGCTCAACGGCACAAACACCGGCTCATCATCGCCATCGACTCCGGCGGCACCTTCACGGACTGCGTGTATCGCGCCGGCGGACGGCTCGAGGTGCTCAAATTGCCCTCCACGCCAGAGAACCCTGGCCGCGCCATTCTCGAAGCGATTGAGCGCATCGTCCAGCATGTCGGTGCTGGCGCAATTGAGATTCGCCACGGCACAACAGTCGCAACCAATGCTCTTCTGGAGCGAAAAGGCGCACGAGTAGCCTTTGTGACAACCAGGGGGTTTGAGGATACGCTGGCCATCGGCAGGCAAGCACGGCCCAGTCTCTACGATTGGAATCTCCACCGGCCTGCGCCTCTGGCCGAAGAGGAGTGCTGCCTCGGTTTGCCCGAACGCGTCGGGCCAGACGGCGCCGTGATCCAAGCGCCCAGTCATGCCGCGCTCAAGAAACTGCGGCAACAGGTGATCGCCTCGCGGGCAGAGTCCATCGCCGTCTCGCTCCTGTTTTCTTTCGTCAACCCGGCGCACGAGCAGGCTGTAGCCGCGGCACTAGCCTCGCTGGGGTTGCCGCTCTCGCTCTCGCACCAGATTCTTCCCGAATTTCGCGAATACGAACGGGCGGCTACCGTCACGCTGAACGCCTATCTTGCGCCGCGCATGCAAAGCTACATCGACGGCCTCCAGCGAAACCTGGCCGCGAAGGATGCGCGGCTCAGCATCATGCAGTCTTCGGGCGGAATTCTCTCCGCCCAGTCGGCAGCGCGCGATCCCGTGCGCACCATTCTTTCCGGACCGGCCGGAGGGGTGATCGGCGCGCTGGCCGTCGCCCGAGCTGCTGGCATCGAAAGAGTGCTGAGTTTTGACATGGGCGGTACCTCCACCGACGTGGCCCTGCTCGACGCGACCCGCGAGCCGCCCACCAGCATCGAGGGCCAGGTGGCCGGTTTGCCGGTCTGCGTGCCAATGCTCGACATCCATACCGCGGGTGCAGGCGGTGGTTCGCTGGCCTGGATCGATGCCGCGGGCGCATTGCAGGTGGGGCCGCAGTCCGCCGGGGCTGATCCCGGCCCCGCGTGCTATGGGCGCGGCGAACGTGCCACGGTCACTGACGCGAACCTGGCGCTCAGCCGGCTGCATCCTCAGCACTTCCTCGGCGGAGCAATGCAGTTGGACATGGCGCGCGCAAGGCATGCGCTCAGTCGCGTTTGCGATAAGCATGAAGGATTCGGATCGGTCGAAGCGTTGGCTGAGGGCATTGTGCACGTGGCCAACGCCCGCATGGAGAGCGCATTGCGCCGCGTTTCCATCGAACGGGGGCACGATCCGCGCACCTTCGCGCTGCTGGCCTTCGGCGGTGCCGGTCCGCTGCATGCCTGCGCGCTGGCTGCGGCGCTCGGCATGCGCAAGGTGGTTGTGCCGGCGGTGCCCGGCGCGCTCTCGGCACTCGGTATCCTTGACGCCGACTTGCGCCGCGAGTTCTCGCGTACCGTAATGCTTGCGCCCAAAAGCCCCAGGATTGCGCAGGTCTACCGGGAACTGGAAGCCGAGGCGCGGGACGCCTTCCGAGCCGAAGGGGCAATCCCCGTGCTCGTGCGCTCGGCGGACCTGCGCTACCACGGCCAGGGCTTCGAGTTGCGCGTTGACTGGAGCGCCGATGCGGTGGCCCGATTCCACAGGCTGCACGAGCAGTCATACGGCTACGCCAACCCCGCGCGCGCGGTAGAGATCGTCACCCTCCGCGTCCAGGCGGTGGTCCGAACACAAAGACACCGCTTGACGCAGACTGCGCTCACGCGGGGCAATGGTCGCCAGGCGCATATCGGTACACATCGCCTCTTCGAAGCAGGCAGGTGGCGGCGAGGCGCGTTGTACAACCGCTCGCTGTTGCATCCCGGGGATCGCTTCGCGGGCCCTGCCGTGATTGTTGAGCTGAGCGCCACCACCTACCTGCCCACGGGCTGGTCGGCCAGCGTGGACGCTCTCGCCAATCTGGTGCTCACACCTGGCTCGCAGGCCAGATCGAAGGCCGGATCGAAACCCGCATCGAAACCCGGAGGCCGCCGATGAGCAAGCGCTCACTCGATCCCGCCGAGATTGCTGTTTTGGGCCACGCCCTGCACTCCGTAGCCGTGGAGATGGGCGCGGCTTTGCGCCGAACCGCATTCTCGCCGAACATCAAGGAGCGACGCGATTATTCCTCAGCCGTGTTTTCTGCTGACGGCGACCTGATCGCCATGGGCGATGATATGCCGGTTCACCTGGGCTCGATGCCCATGTCGGTGAGCGCGGCGCTGGAGACGATGCGCTTTGGGCCCGGCGACGTGGCCATGCTCAACGACCCCTATCGCGGCGGAACTCACCTGCCTGACATCACAATGGTCGCACCCGTCTTTTTGCCCGGCGGCACACGGCCTGCGTTCTACGTGGCCAATCGCGCCCATCATGCCGACGTAGGCGGCATGTATCCCGGCTCCATGGGACCGTGCCGCGAGATCACGCAGGAAGGCATCCGTATTCCTCCGGTTAAGCTGATGAACGCGGGCAGGGTGGATACGCAGATCCTCGCGATTCTGCTCGCAAACGTGCGTACGCCGCGGGAGCGTGAAGGCGACCTCACCGCGCAGCTCGGCGCCTGCCGCATCGGCATTGCACGCATGCGCGAACTCGTGCTGCGCTTCGGCCATACGCGTCTGCTGCGTGGAGTGCGCGCCATGATCGACGGCTCTGAGCGGCTCATGCGGGCGGTACTTGCCAACCTCCCAGCGGGAACGTGGCATGCCGAAGACTTCCTGGATGACGATGGCGTTCTCCCTGGTCCCATCCGCATGCGCGTCACGCTCACGAATGATCCCCTCCGCCGGTGCGCCGTGGTGGACTTCACAGGCACGGACGCACAGGTCCCCGGCAGTCTCAACGCCGTGTACGCCATTACCTGGTCGGCGGTTTTTTATGTCTTCCGCTGCCTGCTCCCGGCAGAGGCGGTTGCCACCGCTGGGTTGATGCGACCCGTACGCGTCATTGCGCCTGAGGGAAGCGTTGTCAACGCCGTGGCTCCGGCCGCGGTCGCCGGAGGCAATGTTGAAACCTCGCAGAGAATCGTCGATACGCTTTTGAAGGCCTTGGCACAAGCGCTCCCCGGCCGGATTCCCGCCGCCAGCGCGGGAACCATGAACAACCTGACGATTGGTGGCATCGATCCGCGCTCTGGGCTGCCTTATACCTACTACGAAACCATCGCGGGCGGCTTGGGAGCATCGCCCACCGCTCCCGGTGCCAGTGGCCATCACGCGCACATGACCAACTCCCTCAATACTCCGGTCGAAGCGCTGGAGTATGCCTACCCGTTCCGCATGGTACGCTACGCCCTTCGCCGTGGATCAGGCGGAGCAGGAAGCAACCGCGGTGGCGACGGCATCGTGCGCGAAATTGAGTTGCTCGGCAACGCACAGGTCACGCTCCTCGCTGACCGTCGCCATGCGCAGCCCTGGGGATTGGCAGGTGGCGGCGCCGGCGAGGCCGGTAAATCGACAGTCATTCTGCAGGGCGTGGAGCAGATTCTCCCCGGCAAGTGCACACGCGAACTGCCTGCTTTGAGTCGCCTGCGCATCGAGTCGCCCGGCGGCGGCGGTTGGGGAAAACCAGAACGACCCCAGGCGCTTTCACGCCCTCGAAACAAACTCCGCCTCTCACAACAGTGAGTCGCAGCCAGACGAATCGAAATGCGAAGAACATCAAACAATGTGTCTGCCGCAATCGGAGGCGTGACCGGCTACCTGTTCCCTATCTGCATCAGCACTCGGCGCCGCGGATTCCTGTCCCGTCGCCGTGATCCGGCAAGCGTATTCATAAGCGTATTGCGATGAACGCCCGGCGTAGATTGCCCGGCTCGGTGGCTGAGCCATCATGGCCACTTACACGGTTGCCTTGGTGGCGCCGGTGGAAATGCCCCCATCCACCAGAAGGATCTGGCCCGTAATGTAGCGGCTTGACTCCGATGCGAGAAAGACAACTGCCCCATCAAGATCGTCAGGCCGGCCGGGCCGCTTCAGAGGAATGCGGTCGCAGATATATTCCACCCACCCGGGATTTTCATACAGCACCTTGTTTTGCTGCGTCTTGAACCAGCCCGGCGCCAGGCAATTCACGGTCACTCCGTGTCTGCCCCAATCATCCGCAAGGCTCATGGTCAGTTGTCGTATGCCACCGCGGCTGGCCCCGTAGGGTGCAAGCCCCGCAAATCCCGCAACGCTCGTGACGGAGCCAATGTTGATGATGCGGCCGTAGCCGCGCTGCATCATGCCCCGCGCTACAGCCTGGGCCACAAAGAACGAGCCGCGCAGATTCGTATCCAGGATCGTGTTCCAGTCGTCCCAGGTTACGTCGAGCGCAGGCTTGCGAATGTTGCAGCCTGCGTTGTTGACCAGGATGTCGATCTTGCCGAAATGTCCTTCAACGTCCGCAACGGCTTGCTGGATGCTGGCGTGATCGCGCACATCGAGTTCCGTGCAAAAGGCCTTCCGCCCCAGAGCCCGAATCTCGTCTGCAAACCCGGTCAGCGTGTTCTTGTCCCGGCTGGTCATTGCAATGTCCGCCCCTGCGCGCGCAAGTGCGCGGGCAAAATATTGCCCCAACCCGCGGCTGGTGCCGGTGACAAGCGCCACATTACCCGATAAGTCAAACAACGAGCCGTCCATTGGATATGTCCTCAGGGTTCCAGAACAACTTTCAAAAGTCCTGGCTCCCTTTCATATAAACGATGAAACCACGAAACTCCATCTTCCAGCGGAGCCACGGCGGAAATGAGCGGTTCCACGCGAATGGCGCCGCTCGCCATCAATTCAATACATTCGGGATATTCACCCGAAGACGCACAGGAGCCTTGCAGGCGAATCTGGCGCGAAACCACTGACTGTAGACCGAGCTCAATGCTGGGCGCGACATTGCCGACAAGCGTCACGGCGCCGCCCTTCCGCACGCTCTCCACGGCAAGCTTCACCGCTCCCGTGTTGCCGACGCACTCCAGCGCAACATCTGCGCCGCGCCCGCCGCTCTGCGCCTGCACCTGGCTGATCACATCCACATTGCGCGAATTGAATGTCTGCGTCGCACCAAGACTCCGCGCCATCTCCAGCCGTGTGTCATCCAGATCGCAAACAAAGACCCTGCCCGCGCCCGCGTGCCGCACCGCCTGCAACGTAAGCAGCCCAATCATCCCTGCGCCCACCACAACCGCTGTGTCATCCGGCCTTAGCGGAGTGAGAGACACCGCATGCACCGCCACTGAAACAGCCTCAATCAGAGCCGCGTGCGCGTAGGGCATGTTCTCCGGCAAGGCATACGCGATCCGCGCCGGCACGGTAACAAACTCCGCAAACGCGCCCATGCGACGGAAGCTCGGCGTGGAAACACCAACCACCTCGCGGTTCTCGCAGAGATTAATCTCGCCCCGCTGGCAATAGAAGCATTTCCCGCAGGAGATAGTCGAGTCGAACGTGACCCGGTCACCGGGATGAAAGTTTGTAACTCCGCCGCCCACGGCTTCAACCACTCCCGCCGCCTCGTGCCCCATCACGATCGGAGGAAGCCTTCGCCCCGTGCTGCCATCGTATCCGTGCACATCGCTTCCGCAGATGCCGCAGGCCTTGATGCGCACCAGCAGCTCGTCCTCCGCGGGCTGCGGAATCGGCATATCAACCAACTCAAGCTTCTTGTATGCAGAGAGTACCAGCGCCTTCATGCAATCTCCATAACGCTTCATGATATCCCGGCCGCAGCTTCGCGGCGCATCTCTGGCGGTTCAATCCTGCCCAGCAGGAATATGTAGGCGGCGATGCCAATCACAAGATAAATCGCCGCGGCGCGAAAAGCCCACGCGAATGAATGGCGCGCGGTCACCAGGTATCCCGTGAGGATAGGCGCCGCGATCCCCGATATCTGATTTGAAAAATTAAGAATTCCGCCCACTCGTCCAACGTTGTTCCTGCGTGCAATCAGCGAAGGAACCGACCAGCCGACAGGCGCTGCGGCGGAAAGCCCGCCGATGGATAAGCTGATCCAGAACAGCGCCTCCTGCGCACTATGCGCACGCGCTGCGCCCAGAATGCCAAGTCCGCATGTGGTGCCGCCGATCAGTACCACCTGGCGAACTAGGTGTACATTCCAGCCTTTACGAATGAGCGAATCAACCAGCCACCCGCCCACCACCAGATCTCCTGCCGTTGCAACCAGCCAGGGCAGGCTCGTGTAAAGAAATGAGTGAAGCAGATCGATATGCAGCGCCATTGAGAGATAACTCGGCAGCCAGGTCAGCAAAAGATAAAACACATAGTTATACGAGCCAAAACCCAAAGCCAGCCCGATAACCTTGCGCTGTTTTAAAAGATAGGCTAAGGAGGACGGCTGCCGGTTCATCTGCTCCGCTACTCCGTGATCTTCATTGTCAGCCGCGATATACTTCCTCTCTGCGTCACTCAGTGAAGCATCCTCATCGGGATCGCGATAGACCTTCCAGAAAAGAAGAAAGTAGGCAAGACTAATCAATCCGGTAAGCGCGAAGCTCCACCTCCAGCCAATCTTCAGCAGAACAATGCCCAGCAGCGGCACGCCCATCGCTGAAGAGAATTTTGCCGCGGCATCGAAAATCGACGTGGCAAAGCTGCGCGCTTTTGGCGGAAACCAGTAGCCGATGGCCTTCGCATTAGCCGGGAAGGTCGGCGCTTCTCCCACTCCCAGCGTCAGCCTGGCCACAAACAGCGTTGTAATTCCAGGAGAAACAGATGCGCCAAACGATGCAATGCTCCATATGAAGGTACTTATCCTGCCAATCCGTCGAACGCCGAATTTATCCAATAAGACTCCAATCGGCAATTGACACATGGCATACGTCCAGTTATAAGCACCCGAGAGATAGCCGAAAGTGATATTCGAAATCCCGAAGCTCGTATACAGTGCGGCGTGAGAAACGGAAAGATTGACTCGATCAAAGTAATTTACAAGGACGCCGAGACCAAGCAGCCACGCAATCTTCCAACTGCGCCTTGGCAGTCGCGGCTGCACGTAAGAACCCGCTTCTGATTCGATCAACTTCTGTCTCTCCACCGTGCAGTCATTGCGGTCTGTCTTGTGAATATACTTCATCCCGCTTTCATTTCACTTCCCGGGAGAAAGCGAACTTCCAGGCAGGAGTTCCTGGGGAAGTTTGCTCATGGAGAATAAACCTCGCTCAGGCAGATCTCATTTGTGCCCGATAGGCTGGCTGCAGTTGAGTCGCTTGTCATGCCCTTGATCGCAGCATGACAGGGAAGTTCCTGCGCGGGGAATGTCGATGCTCGCGGTTCCCTGCACATACAAGATAGTTATCTTATCGCCGCGGAGTCTCCCATTGGCCCGTCCGGGCAGATTGAAACACGGCTTCAATCACACCCATATTCAGGATGGCTTCTTCGAGCGAAACCGGAACTGCGGAGTCATCCAGAATCGCGCGGGAAAAATCATCGCCCTGCAATGTGTATTGGTCGCAAACAGGGAAGGTTTCCGTTGAGATATCAATGCCGGATAGATCCCCGCTGCTGTCGATGAACAGGCGGGTAGGGCGATCTTTCGGCGCGTTGAATGGAATCTCGATCTCAATGCGCCCCCGCGTGCCGAAGAAATGGACGCGCTGATATGGGATGAGTTGCGTACTGCACGTAAAAACCGCCTGGCCGCTTGGAAATTCGAGCAGCGCTGACGTAAGACGATCGATGCGCATCTCGGGGTCGAGATCGATGCTGGCTACAACGCGGGTCGGCTCCTCGCCAAAACCAAAGCGTGAGGCGTGGATGAGATAGCAGCCGATGTCCAGAAGCGCGCCGCCTCCGCTCTCAACCTGATTGCGGATATTCGCAGAATCCACGTTGAAGTAGCTGAAGAAGCCTGCAACGGAGCGCAGTTCACCAATGCGTCCCTCACGCAGCAGCTCGCGTACTCGAACCCATTGCGGATGGCTCCGAATCATAAACGCTTCGCCAATCTTCACTCCCGTGCGCGCGCGAACATCGAGGAGCGTTTCTGCTTCAGCAACTGTCAGGCTCAGCGGCTTTTCGCACAGCACGTGCTTGCCGGCCTGGGCTGCGCGGATTGTCCAGGGAACGTGGAGCTGATTCGGCAGAGGGTTGTAGATGGCATCAATATTCGGATCCGCAAGCAGTTCTTCGTACGAACCATAGGCCGTCGGAATGCCGAGTCGGGACGCGGCCGCCTGGGCCCTCGCCAGATCCCGCGATGCAATCGCCGTCACACTCGTGTAGCGGCCCTGCAGCATGCCCGGCAGAACTTTGTTAAGGCCAATTGCAGCGGTGCTCAGAACGCCCCAGCGAATCTTATCTCTCATGACCGCTATGATAATGCCAAAGAGGCATGCGGGAGCAGCACGCCGCAAAATGGCCTTCGCGACTAAACCCCGCCAAAGGCTATCCGCCGGCCAGCTAACTGGCTCGCACAATCCACAGCCGCGCTATCGGAATGCCCTCCGCGATACAATTTCCGGGCAGCCCAAAGGATGAAAGCATGCGCGCACGAATGGCACTCCTGAACATAGCCGCTGGCTTCGCTCTTGCCCTGTCCACGCTCCCTGCTCTCGCGGCAGCAGCCGGCAGGGACGCTGAAGCAGGAAGCGTCACCGCAACACAGTCAGGCAATAGCTTCAGCCTCCAGAATCAGTCCATCGGCGCTCGGTGGTCCATCGCGAATGACAGATTGAGCAACCTGGTCATCGTCGACCGCCTGCATGGCGCGGAGATCCCCGTTCCTGCACCATTCGCCATTCTTCTGCGGGATGGTGCAATCTACAACGCCGATAACCTCACTCTCACCGCCAGTCCCTCGATGCGCGAGCTCACTCCGCAGACGGACGCAGCCCGCGCGGCTTACACGCTGCATGGCAAACAATTTGACGCTTCATTTGAAAACAATGACCATTCACTGCGCGTCGCGTGGTCGCTGGTTCTTCTTGATGGCTCGTCCTATCTCCGGCAGGTCATCACCATTACCGCGGTCGGCAGCGATGTCCCCATCACCCGCGTGCAGCTCATTGACCTGGCCCTGCCTGGCGCGCTCGTCAGCGGCTCGGTCAAGGGTTCGCCCATCGTGGCTGGCAACCTGTTTCTAGGATTCGAGAATCCGCTGTCGCAGAGTTCCGTGACAAACGGTGCCGCAACCGCATGGATTGACCGCGACCTGCCCCTCCGCGCAAACCAGCCAATCACTTACTCCGCGGTAATCGGCGTTGCGCGCGCCGGACAGATGCGGCGCGACTTTCTCGCATATCTTGAACGCGAGCGGGCCCATCCTTACAGAACCTTCCTGCACTATAACTCGTGGTACGATCTCGGCTATTTCTCTCCCTATGACCAGGCCAGCGCATTGGATCGCGTCAATGCATTCGGCCACGAGCTGACCATAAAACGTGGCGTCAAGCTCGACTCATTCCTCTTTGACGATGGCTGGGACAATCACAAATCGCTCTGGAAATTCAACGATGGATTTCCCAATGGCTTCACGCCTGTCAAGGAGGCAGCCGCAAAGTTCAACGCAAGTCCCGGCGTGTGGATGTCGCCCTGGGGCGGCTATTCCACACCAAAGCGGGAGCGAATTGAGTTCGGCACAGCCGCCGGATACGAAATCGTCGCCAATGGATACGCGCTGTCCGGTCCAAAGTATTACGCGGCATTCCGTGATGTCTGCATGAACATGATTCGCACCTACGGCGTCAATCAGTTCAAGCTTGATGGCACAGGCAACGTGAACTCGGTCTTTCCTGGTAGCCGTTTTGACAGCGACTTCGCGGCCGCAATCCATTTGATCGGCGAACTGCGCGCGGCCAGGCCCGACATCTTTATCAATCTCACCACGGGAACGTGGCCATCGCCATTCTGGCTGGCGTATGCCGACTCAATCTGGCGCGGCGGCGACGACGATAACACGGCTGGCGTGGGAACCTATCGTGAACGCTGGATCACCTATCGCGATGCTGCAACCTATCAGCACATCGTGCAGCGCGGGCCGCTCTTCCCGCTCAACTCCCTCATGCTGCACGGAATAATTTACGCGAGAGATCACAAGGACCTCAACAAGGATCCCGGCAACGACTTCCGCAATGAAGTCAGATCCTATTTCGGCACGGGCACGCAACTGCAGGAGATGTATATCACCCCATCACTGTTGACTCAGGCCAATTGGGACGACCTCGCCGAAGCGGCAAAGTGGGCGCGTACAAATGCCGGCGTATTAAAGGACACCCACTGGATTGGCGGTGATCCCGCCTGGCTTCAAGTGTATGGCTGGGCTTCTTGGACGCCGCAGAAAGGCATCCTCGTTCTGCGCAATCCCAGCGAACATGAGCAGACAATTCCCATTCGCCTGCAGGACGCCTTCGAACTCCCATCGCAAACTCCGCGCCTTTACTCCGCACGGAGCCCGTGGAAAGAGGATGCCAATCGCTCTGCAATTCTGCTGGATGCGCAGAAGGCGCATGCCTTTCACCTCGCTCCCTTTCAAGTGCTGACACTCGACATCACGCCTCGCTGAATCTCGCCTGCGCGGCGTTCAACTCGACAGGAATCCACCGAATCGAAATGAGGTTCATGACATCCCCGACATTGGTTGTTCTGGCCGCCGGAATGGGAAGCCGCTACGGCGGCCTCAAGCAAATTGATCCGGTGGGCCCCTGCGGCGAAACCATCATCGACTACTCCATCTATGACGCGTTGCGCGCAGGATTTGGAAAACTCGTGTTTGTCATCCGCAAGGACATCGAACAAACCTTCAGGCAGGTCGTTGGCGCGCGCTTTGAAAGCCACATCGCGGTCGAATATGTCTTTCAGGAACTGGATATGCTGCCGCACGGCTTTTCCGTGCCTCCCGGCAGAACGAAACCGTGGGGCACAACACATGCGGTGCTTGCGGCCACCGGCGCCGTCCACGAGCCCTTTGCGGTAATCAATGCCGATGACTTTTACGGAATGCAGAGCTATCAGGTATTGGCGAGCCATCTCCTGTCCGGCACGCAGGATTACGCAATGGTCGGATTTGTACTGCGCAACACACTCTCTGATTTTGGCGCCGTGTCGCGCGGCATATGTCAGGTGAGTAACGATGGCGCCCTGCGCGGCGTTGTTGAATTGACGCATATTCAACGCGAGCACCAAGGCGCGCGCAACACAGACGCTACTGGCCGCGTAACCATGCTGACCGGCGACGAGCTTGTCTCAATGAACATGTGGGGATTCACGCCCGCAATCTTTTCGCAACTGCAGGAGAACTTCCAGAGTTTCCTCGCGCTCAAGGGCACTGACGCACGATCGGAGAGTTACCTGCCGAACGCGGTCAATGAGTTGGTTCTTAATGGCAAGGCGCGCGTAAAGGTCCTGCGTACAAACGATGCATGGTTTGGCTTCACCTACCGCGAAGATCATCCGCGCGTCGCGGCAAGCATAAGCCGCCTCATCCACAGTGGCCGGTATCCTGAGAGGCTGTGGTCATGAGTGTGGAACACAATGTCAGCGCCGCGGCGCGCCGGTTTCAATTCAGCGGAGAATTCTTCAGCGCCGCGCCATATGGCAGCGGTCATATCAACGACTCCTATTGCGTCGTCTGTCATCAGGCGGGCATGCCTCTGCGCTACATGCTGCAGCGCATCAATCACAGCATCTTCAGGAATCCCGTTGCTCTGATGGAAAACATCCAGCGCGTGACTTCGCATCTCGCGACGCAAGTCGAAGGCCAGCCGGACTGCGACCGCCGCGTGCTCACGCTCATCCCAACGCGCGACGGGCAGGCCTGGCATACAGATGCCGATGGCAACTACTGGCGCGCCTATCGCTTCATTGAGAACGCTCGCACCTACGACGCGGTTGAGTCCATTGAGCAAGCCTTTCAGGCAGCCAGAGCATTCGGGCGATTCCAGCAACTGCTCGTCAACCTGCCCCCGCCGCCATTGCACGACACGATTCCGGACTTTCACCACACCCCAAAACGGTTCAAGGTGCTGGAGCGCGCAATCACTTCTGACGCTGCATCCCGTGCAATCCAGGCAAAGCCTGAAATTGAGTTTGCACTCGCGCATCAATCCATCGCCAGCGTCCTGCTCGATGCAAACCTTCCGCAGCGCGTAACCCACAATGACACAAAGTTCAACAATGTCATGCTGGATAACGCTACGGGCGACGGCATCTGCGTAATTGATCTCGATACCGTCATGCCAGGATTGGCGCCTTACGATTTCGGCGACATGGTGCGCACAACAACGAGCCCGGTCGCGGAAGATGAACGGGATCTCTCCAGGGTAGCTATGCAGTTCCCTATGTTCGAGGCGCTCGTGCGCGGCTATCTCAGCACCGCGCGCGTCTTCCTCACCAGGACAGAGAAACAGTGCCTCGTTGCCTCAGGCAAACTGATCACCTTCGAGCAGGGCATTCGGTTTCTCGCCGACCACCTGATGGGCGACACATATTACAAGGTCAGTTACCCGGGGCATAACCTCGACCGCTGCCGCACGCAGTTCAAACTAATCGAGTCCATCGAACAGCAGGAAGAAAAAATGAACCGCCTCGTGGATTCCATTTCAGCGTGAGTCTTTTCGCATTCTGGGTTAAGTGCAGCCCCATTCGCCCATCCGCGGATCAACCTGAATCGCTCCACTCCAGCGCCCCCCATGTGCAACCGCCGCCCGGCAAACTTTATACTGGTTCTGACATGCAAGATTTCTTACCCGTAGACGAACAAATGGACCTGCTCCAGAAGGGCGCGGCGGAGATCATCCGCGTCAGCGACCTCCGCGAGCGCCTTGAAGACAGCCGCAAAACCGGACGCCCCTTGCGCATCAAGGCTGGCTTTGACCCCACCGCGCCCGACCTGCACCTCGGCCACACCGTGCTTATGCGCAAGCTGCGCCACTTCCAGCAGCTCGGCCACACCGTCATCTTCCTCGTCGGCGACTTCACTTCCCTCATCGGCGACCCCACCGGCCGCAACGTCACCCGCAAGCCGCTCACCCGCGAGCAAATCGACGCCAACGCCGAAACCTACAAGCAGCAGGTCTTCAAGATCCTCGATGAAAAGGTCACTGAGGTGCGCTACAACTCGCAGTGGCTCGACAAGCTGGGCTTCGAAGGTACCATCCGCCTCACCGCGCACTTCACCGTCTCCCAGATGCTCGAACGCGACGACTTCCACAAGCGATTCCAGGCCGAGCAGCCCATCAGCCTGCACGAAATGCTCTACCCCGTCATGCAGGGCTATGACTCCGTCGCCCTCGAATGCGATGTCGAGCTCGGCGGCACCGACCAGAAGTTCAACCTCATGTGCGGACGCGAGCTCCAGCGCCACTACGGCCAGAAGCCCCAGATCGTCCTCATGACGCCCATTCTCGAAGGCCTCGACGGCGTCCAGAAGATGTCCAAATCCCTCGGCAACGCCATCGGCATCAACGAGCCCCCCGCCGAAATGTACGGCAAGCTCATGTCCATCTCCGACGAGCTCATGTGGAAGTACTGGGTCTTCCTCACCGACCTCAAGCAGTCGCAGATTGACGCCATGCGCGCCGAAGTCGCCGCAGGCAAGCTCCACCCCATGGAGGTCAAAAAGAGCCTCGCCCGCACCATCACCGCCGGCTTCCACAGCGAAGCTGCCGCGCAGCATGCCGACGAAAACTGGGCCCGCATGTTCCAGCAGAAGCAAACCGTCGAAGATCTGGAAGAGGTCGCCGTCGCCTACGCTGAAATCGCAGGCCCCGACCCCATGCAGATTCGCCTGCCCAAGCTGCTCGTCCGCCTCGGCCTCGCCGCCAGCGGAGCCGAAGCCACGCGCAAAATCGCCGAAAGCGCCGTCAAGCTCGAAGGCGAACCTGCCTCCAACGCCATCGTCACGCTCAACACGCTCCCCGCGCGCCTCGTCGTCCGCTTAGGCAAGCGCGCCAAGGTGGCGTTGATCCATTAGACTCAGGTTGGCTGTGTCCGGCTTTTCCTTACTTTGGAACTTGTCTTAGCACGCTGGTGTCTATACGGACATGAGACTCAACAAGCTGTTTTCGGCACTCGGCCCCGGCCTCGCCGCCTTGTTTCTGATTCTGTGTCTCTACTCATTTGCTTCATCCAGAACTGCAGCTGCCGGAATTCCGCTCCATCTCTACCCCTTGCACCCCGAAGCGAACCCTTCAGGTCAATGCAACGCTCGGGCAATCGTCTTGTGGCTCACAAGGGATGGAAGGATGTGGATCAACGATTATGAGGCCGCACCGGAAGACCTGACGCCGAAGCTTCACGTTATCTTTGAGAATCGCTATGTTCGCCGGGCCTACGTCGTCGCCGACTCTGACGTATCCTACGGCAGTTTCGCTGACTTTCTGAGCAGGATCGCCTTGGTAAAGCCGAAGCTTGATTACGTTTTACTTTCCGGCGACCTGCGGCGGGAGGCTGACCACGAGCCAACATTCGAGGGATTGTGCGATATCTCATCTCCAGAGGGGAAGAAGTGGACGCCGTTTACGGTCTATGTTCCTAACGCCCCGAAAAAGTAAACACGCCCCCATCGCAAACGCCCGTCCCGCCTCCAGCAGCCGCGCCACCGCTTCCTTTGACGTGGACTCCTTATAGATCCGGAGCAGCGGTTCGACACACTCCCCGCGCGCTTCGTCGTCCGCCTAGGCAAGCGCGCCAAGGTCGCGGTGATTAGCTGATTCGTTCCTGGTCGGGATCCATGTCAGGCTCAGTCCAGAGCAGAATGGCCGCCGGAAGCGTGATGTAGAGGACTGCCGCGGCCATTAGTAGCTCGGATTGCATTTTTTCGAGAAAAGTGCGCAGCATCTCGCCGACCAGCGGCGTAATCGGGTTGGGACCGCGAAAATAGCCTGCGAAAAGCGCGAGGACAAAGACCCCGCCAAGAGTGCGATATGTGCGCGCCTGCGCATAGTCCCAGCGATGGGCTTCGCGCTCGTCGACTGTTCCCGTTCGGCGACCAATGAGGCTTGAAACCATGATCATGACCACAGTCACAGTGATGAGGCACCAGGCGTAGATCAAGGACTGGCTGAACCAGAACACAGCGACAATGAAGGCGGCAAAGCTAGCATAGGTGGCAACGACAAGCCAGCGCCGATGTGCGCGCGGAGCCATGTTGATCTGCTTGCCAAGGAAAGCGATTTGTGTCTTCATCTTGCTCCCTCCAAATCCTCCATATCCGGCTCCGTCCACAGCAGAATCGCCTGCGGCAGGCTGAGATAGAGAAAGAATGTCGCCAGGAACAGGAAATACGGCAGTTGTGCGACAAGCGCGCGCAACGCTATGGGCAAAAGCGGGGTGATCGGATTGGGCCCATGGTAATTTCCCACGATGAGCTCTCCGATAAGAAAATAGAAGAGAGCGTAGTAGGCCAGATAGTGCGCATGGTCGCGGCGATGCATCTCGCGTTCGTCGCCTCGACCGCGCATGTCGCCAGCGATCCACGAGAAGACGATCGAAAGACCTCCGAAGAGAAAGACGAGAATGAGGACCACGCTGATGAGCCAGGCACCAGCGGTCGCCTTTGCGGTCAGGTAGCACATGGCCAGGTCGAACACAGCCAGCACCGCGTAAAGAAGCACGACAAACCAGCGGCGGCGCGCCCGCGATTCAAAGCGAATGCGAAAATTTCCAACGGCATATTCGGTCTTCATGGTTTCTCCTTTGCCCGAGACTGGTGGCGATCTGCTAGCTTTGGTCCTCCATGTCGGGCTCGGTCCACAGCAGAATCGCCTGCGGAAGTGTGTAGTAGAGAATTCCGGAGGCCAACAGAAGCGCCACGGGCAACTGATAGAGAAAAGCGCGAATTTCAGGATTCCACGTGGCCGGCATTCCATTGATCCTGAAACCTGAGGCTAAGATCGCGGGAAGGAGTGTAAAATCCCACCACCAATAGGCGAGAAAGTAGGCGTGATCGCGGCGATGCAACTCGCGCTCGTCGCCGCAGTCGACGGGCGGAAGAATGCCACCCTGCTCGTGCCTGCCACCGAGAAACCTGGCTAAGAGGCTAAATGCCAACAAAATGACAAGAACCCCCACCTTCTGCAGCCTCAACACAGGAAACCAGACAGCGATTACGAGGACCGCGCATGCGGCATAGAGAAGCGTGACCAGAAGGCGCCTGCGCCGTCTTGATGCAATGCTGATATTCCGCCCAAGCAAAACAACTTCGGTCTTCATGGTTTCTCCTTTGCCGCGGGCAGGCTCGCCCCATACACCTGCTCGCTCAATGGCTGGAACGGCTTCGTTGCGAAAACCGCCTCCAGCGGCAGCCCAAAATACTCGGCAATCTGAAAGGCCAGCTTGAGACTCGGCCCATAGTCTCCACGCTCCAGAAAGCCGATCGTCTGGTAGTTCACTCCCACCGCATCCGCAAGCTCCTGCCGGCTGATTCCGCGCTCCACCCGCAGCACCGCAATGCGGTTGTACAGCCCGCTTGCTCCCGAGTCTTCGGCCTTGGAGTTGTTATTCATTACGACATAATATTATGTTTACGAAACATATCTGTCAATATAAAGAATAAAAAAGGCCCTCTCGATACCTTCCCGAGAGAGCCTCAACCACTTCAAAATCGTTCTTTCCTCTGCCTTTACGCCCCCATCGCAAACGCCCTACCCGCCTCCAGCAGCCGCGCCACGGCGTCCTTCGAGCACGACTCCGTATAAATCCGCATCAGCGGCTCCGTCCCGCTCGCCCGCAGCAGAATCCACGTCTCCGCCGCATTCGGTTTCGTCTTCGCCTCCGGGTTCTCCAGATAAAACTTCACCCCGTCCAGAGTCTCCTGCCGCAGAATCGGCATCCCCGCAAACACCGCATCGCCCGTCTTCAGCGCCCGCGCCCGCGCAATCGCCCCATTCTTGATCTCGTCGGCAATGTGCAGATCGATGCGCCCATACTGGTGCTCGCCAAATTCAGCCTGCAAATCCGCCACCAGTTGCCCCAGCGTCTTGCCTTCCTCAGCCATTACGTTGGCCAGCAGCAGCGCATTCAGCAGCCCATCGCGCTCCGGCAGGTGCCGCTGGAAGCCAATCCCGCCCGACTCCTCGCCGCCCATCACAATCTCGCGCTCCAGCATGTAGTCGCACACAAACTTGAACCCGATCCCATGCTCAATCAGTTCGCGCCCATACTTCGCGCAAATGCGATCCAGCATCTTCGTCGTATTGAACGCGCGCGTCACCGCTCCCGGCCAGCCCTTGCGCTTCAGCACCCAGCTCAGCAGCACGCTGAAAATCTTGTGCGGATCGACAAAATTCCCAAACTCATCCGTCGCCCCAATGCGGTCCGCATCGCCGTCCGTGCACAAGCCCGCGTGGCACGTGTTCGCCACCACCGCCTCGCCCAGCGCGCAAATGTGCGGCTCAATCGGCTCGGGATTGATCCCCGGAAACAGCGGGTCCACATGGCCGCGAATCTGCACGTGCTCCACGCCCAGCCGCGTAAATATGTCTGAGAGAATCGTCCGCCCCGCCCCATACATCGAGTCCACGCAGAACTTCAGCCCCGACTTCGCAATCAAATCCAGATCCGCAAAGCTCTCAATCGCCTTCAAATACGAGGGCAAAAAATCAAACTCACGAATCTCCGCCGGCTGCGCGGCCTTCGTCGCCTGCTTTCCCAGGTGCGACTCAATCTCCGCGATAATCGACGGCTTGCCCGAGCCGCCGTACCACGCCTTGTACTTCACGCCGTTCCACTGCGCCGGGTTGTGGCTCGACGTAATCATGATGCCGCCCGCCGCGCCGTGTTCGCGCACGCCATAGCTCAACGCCGGAGTCGGCGTAATGTCATGCGCCAGCAGCACGGGAATCCCCGCCGCCGCCACTACCTCCGCGCACGCCCGCGCAAACGCCTTCGACCCGAACCGCGTGTCGTAGCCAATGCACAGTCCTTTCGCCGGATCTTCCTTCGTCTGCACATACGCGGCAATCGCCTCCGCCGCAATGCGCACATTGGCAAAAGTAAAGTCATCGGCAATCACGCCGCGCCAGCCGTCGGTGCCAAACTTGATTTGTGGATGGGGCATCGTTGGTTTTCAGCTCTCCCTTGAAAAAGTCTAAATAACTGCGCGCGGCCTTCACGTCGCCCCACGTGACCTGGCAATGCTCAGATTCAATATGCGGCACCCAGTACCGCGGATGCGCTCAGTTGCAACAGGTATTCAGATCAGTTCCTTGTGCCCGGATGCGCCGAGTTCCTTCACAATCTTGCCTACATCCTGCGAGTGGTCGCGGTGCGCAATCAGCAGTGCATCCTCGGTATCCACAATCACCAGGTTCTCCACGCCCACCAGCGCCACAAACTTCCGGGGGCTGTAGACGTAGTTGTTGCTCGCCTCCAGCGCAATGTGACCTTCCGTCTCCGCCACGTTTCCGTCGCCATCTCCACGCAGCCGCGTTTCCAGTTGGTACTCAAACAGCGATGCCCATGACCCCAAGTCGTTCCAGCTGAACTCCGCCGGCAGGCAATAGAGATGCGACGAGTGCTCGCCCTTTGCAGATCTCGGCTCCAGCACCGCATAGTCCACTGAGATGTTCTCGCATTTCGGATACAACCTGCGAAACACCTCCTCAAACTCCGGCGTCCCATACGCTGCTGCAATCTCCTCCAGCAGCGGAGCCGTCTCTGGCAAGTGCTCCCTCACCGCATTCGCCAGCGTCCGCGCAGACCACAAAAACATGCCCGAGTTCCAGTAGTAGTTCCCCGCCGCCACAAACTCTTCCGCGCGGTTCAGGTTCGGCTTCTCTGTAAATCGCCTCACATGCAGCGCTGTGCCGTCCTGCGTGTGGTCCCCAGTCTCGATGTACCCATATCCGGTCTCGGGCCGCGTCGGCTCAATGCCCAGCACCACGATATTCTCGCCCGCCGCCGCGATCGCAATGCCCCTCTGCAGCGCCTTCAGAAAGCGCGGCTCATCCGCAATCACATGATCTGACGGCAGCACCCCCAGCACCGCGTCCGGGTTTTGCCGCTCAATCAGAAGCGCCGCCAGCCCGCACGCCGGCGCCGTATTCCGCGCTTCCGGCTCCTGAATGATCTGCCCAAGGGGAATGCCCTTCAGTTGCTCGGCAATCTCCTGCGCCAGATATTCATTCGTAATCACCCACGTCTTCTCCAGCGTCGCCAGCGGCTTGATCCGCTCCACTGTCTGCTGAATCATTGACCGCTCTCCATCAAGGGCGAGAACCTGCTTGGCGCGGGCACGCCGCGAGCGCGGCCAGAAGCGCGTACCGCTTCCTCCGGCAAGAATCACTGGGCGAAAATCAATCTGCGTAGACATGGAAGACACATCCTACCCGACAAGCGCCATGTTTGCACAGTACAATGGACACATTTTCTTGAGTCCCTCCACGCGTCCAAACACAACTCCGGCTGCCACTTCGTTCTAAAGCGGCAGCCGGATCAAGTTCCGTTCTATAGTGAAGTGACTTCCCTAGCTCAGTTTCCCCAGGAACTCGCCCATCCGCCGGATCCCTTCGTCGATGTTCTGCCGCGTCACCGGATACGACAGCCGGATGTGCTCCTGCGTCCCGAACGCCTCGCCAGGAACCGTCACCACGTGCCCCTCGTGCAGCAGCTTCGTCGCCAGTTCCGTCGCCGTCCTGACGCCGCCCTTGCCCAGGAACTTCGAGATGTTCGGATACACGTAGAACGCGCCTTCCGGCTTCGTGCACGTCACTCCCGGAATCTCTCCGAGCTTCTTCAGCATGTAGTCCCGTAATTCAATAAACTCCGCCCTGAACTCCGCCACGCAATCCTGTGAGCCAGCCAGCGCCGCAATGGCCGCCTTCTGCACAAAGCTCGTCGCGTTCGACGTAGACTGCGACTGCAGCTTGCTCAGGTTCGCCGTCACCGCCTTCGACGCCAGCGCATACCCCGCGCGCCAACCTGTCATCGAATACGTCTTCGACAGCGACCCCAGAATCACCATGTGATCCTTCGCCCACGTATACGAGCCGCCAGAAACCGGCTTCCCCGCATAGTTCAGGTACACATAGCACTCGTCCAAAAGCAGATAAATCCCCCGCTCGTGCGCCAGTTGGATAATCCGCTCCAGGTCCTCCGCTGTCACTACTGAGCCCGCCGGGTTCGACGGCGAATTCAAAATAATCGCCTTCGTCCGCGGCGTAATCGCCTTCTCAATCGCGTCCGCCGTGATGCGGAAGTTCTCCGCCTCACTCGTCTCCAGAAACACGACCTTGCCGCCCGCGTACTGAATAATGTCCTTGAAGCTCACCCAGTACGGCACCGGCAAAATCACCTCGTCGCCGTGGTCCACCAGTACCTGGATCGTGTTAAACAGCGCCAGCTTCCCGCCGGTCGTGAAAATCGCCTCGTCCACGCCGTAGTCCGAGCCGAAATCCGCCGCATGACGCTCCACAATCGCCTTGCGCACGTCGGGAATCCCCGGCACCACCGTGTAGCGGGTAAAATTTGCCTCAATCGCCGCAATCGCCGCATCCTTGATATGCCGCGGAGTGGCGAAATGCGGCTCACCGGCCCCAAAGTCCACCAGGTTCGCGCCCCCGGCGCGCAGCTTGGCGGCCTCTGCAGCCACAGCCATCGTTGCAGAAACCTCAATCCGGCCAATACGGTCGGCAAACACTTTTGCAGGAGCTGATACGGTCATAGTACTTCTATCTTTACAGATTTCCCGCCCAATCCCAAATCACCGCCCGCATTGCACCAAATCGCATGCACCACGCACCATTACCTCGCCTCCCGTGATCCCGCCCCAGCCTAGACCAGCCTCTACAATCGCGCTTTGCAACAGGGCACGACTTCAGTCGTGTCGAAAACGCCGACGTTCAGAAAACACTGTGGGCTTTAGCCCCTGCGGAGCAATTCCCGGGGTGTCCCAGAGCCAGGTTGCCTCACCCTTGTCGATCGCGTCAGCGAACGACAGGGTGGAAAAACACAACTCCCACCCAGCCACCCCAAAAGCGGGAGCATGTACTTTACGCAAGCGGCTGCTCCTGTGTAGATGCCTTCACCACCTGAGCTACGCTATCCGGCGTGATGTTCTTTCGTTTGCAATATGGAAATTCCAGCCATTTATTCTTGTTTCCCACGGAAAGCTGGCAGACAATTACGCCCTCAGGCCCAATACGCCGGAGCAGCACATCCTATAAACCATTGAATAGAGATTGAATCTACTTCGCGCTTATCCGTCCGCGCAGTCGCTTGATCACGTTCGGCGGCACCAGTCCCGTCACATCGCCGCCAAAGCTGAACACTTCCTTCACCATCCGCGAGCTCACAAACGAGTAGCGTCCCGCCGGCTGCAAAAACACCGTCTCAATCTCCGGTGCCAGCCGCCGGTTCATCAGTGCCATCTGGAACTCGTGCTCATAGTCGCTGATCGCACGAATCCCGCGCAGCACCGCCGTCGCGCCCTGTCGCCGCGCAAAGTCCACCATCAGTCCGTCAAAAGTCGCAACCGATACATTCCCAAGCGCGCTCGTCGACTCACGCAGCATCTCCGCCCGCTCCTCCACGGTAAAAAGCGGGTTCTTGACCGGATTATTGAGGATAGCCACCGTCATGTGCTCAAAAAGCTTCGACCCGCGCTGGATCAGGTCGAGGTGACCGTTGGTCGGTGGGTCAAAGGTGCCGGGATATAGTGCCCTTACGCTCATTGAAGCAACTCAAAATGGATTCTAGCAGCGCCGCCCGACGCAAAACAGAAAAGGCAGCCAAATCGCTGGCCGCCTCCTCTTCGCTCTATAGTCCACTCTAGCCGCGCCGCGCCCGCACCGCTTCCTTGGCCTCCGCCGGGCCACTCGTCGGAACTTCGGGAATCTCCGCCTTGACCGCGCCAATATTCAGCTTCTTGCGCACTTCGCCATCCATCCTGGCAAAGATGTCTTTGTTCTCCTTGAGGAAGTTCCTCGTGTTCTCCCTGCCCTGGCCAATCCGTTCGCCCGCATAGCTGTACCACGCGCCGGACTTCTCCACGATATTGTTAGCCACAGCCAAATCCAGCACGTCGCCCTCGCGGCTGATCCCTTCCCCATAAAGAATGTCGAACTCTGCCTCGCGGAAGGGTGCCGCCACCTTGTTCTTCACAATCTTCACCTTGGTCCGTGAGCCCACCACCGTATCGCCTTCCTTCACGGCCGCGATCCGCCGGATATCCACGCGCACAGACGAGTAGAACTTCAGCGCGCGCCCTCCCGTCGTCGTCTCGGGGTTGCCAAACATCACCCCGATCTTCTCGCGTATCTGATTGATAAAAATCAGCGCCGTCCGCGACTTGGACACCGTCCCCGTCAGCTTGCGCAGGGCCTGCGACATGAGCCGCGCCTGCAGACCCATGTGGGATTCGCCCATTTCGCCGTCCAGCTCGGCCTTGGGCACCAGCGCGGCCACTGAGTCCACCACCAGCACGTCAATCGCACCGGAGCGCACCAGCGCCTCCGTGATCTCCAGCGCCTGCTCACCGCTATCTGGCTGTGAAACCAACAGGTTATCCACATCCACACCCAGCTTCTTGGCATAGCCGGGGTCCAGCGCGTGCTCTGCGTCCACAAAGGCCGCCAGCCCACCCATCCGCTGCGCTTCCGCAATAATCTGCAGCGTAATGGTCGTCTTGCCCGAGGATTCAGGCCCGAACACCTCAATCACCCGGCCCCGCGGAATTCCTCCCACCCCCAACGCCGCATCAAAGCTGATCGAGCCGGTGGAAATCACCGCAATCGGCAGCAAGGCTTCCTTTGACCCGAGCCGCACAATGGACCCCTTGCCAAATTGTTTTTCGATCTGTGAAAGGGCCAGTTCTACAGCTTTTGCGCGGTCATCGGCGATGGCCATGGGGGGTGCTCCTCAAAATAGGCTCGCCTTGCGCGGCTCCTGATTAAATAACAAAAATCACGCGGCGGCTTGGATTGGATTTCGTTCGGATTGTAGCAGGATAGAACACCAAGGGACAGAAAAAAGCGAAAAAAAAGAGAAGACCGAGCTGCCTGCTTACTCGCCTCTATCCGTGTAGGCGCCAATACGATTTTCCCGGCTGGTGAGCGCGTCGCAGGAACGGTCCACAGCCTCATACGCTGCGTCGTGATCTTTGCGAAAAGTACGGAAGGCATCCTCGCTGGCCCAGCGGTCGATGGTCAGGTACGAGCCGGGTACGTAGGCGTCGCGCAGCAGTTCGGTGCCCAGGTAATCGGGCGACGTGCAAAAGAGCCGCGCCCATGCGCCCTCCGGCCCGTAGGCAGCCTCAAAAGCGGTAACCTTCTCCTCTGCGACTTCAAACTGCCATACGACAACAAACATGCGTAGCCCCAATCTTGTCATTATGGTAGCGCAGAGAAATCAGAAATCCCGCTTCCGGTGGGCGTCCTTCCAATATGGACGAGACCAGCACCTTCTGCCCTGCACAACCCCCGATGCCACCCGGGCAGTGTGAACAGGCCTGGGTTGACTCCGCACAGCCAAGACTCTATCGTTCGCTCTTGGGCCGGACACGCTGTGCCGGAAAAACTCGCCTGATCTCAATAACCGGACATGGCGCGCGCGCCCACTGGGAGGAGAAAATGCAGCTGCTTTCGGCAAGTTGGCGTAGAGGTTCTGCCCGCAGGTTCGCGTTCGGATTACTCCTCGGCAGTGCGCTCGCATGCGCGCAGACGGCGCAGCCTTTTGTGCCTCCGGTAGACGCCTTCACCGGGCATCCGCGCGTGGCCATCCTCAGCGACATCGGCAACGAGCCGGACGATCAGATGTCCTTCGTGCGCCTGCTGCTGTACTCCAATGAGCTGGACCTCGAAGCGCTGGTCGCCTCCACTTCAACATGGCAGAAGACGGCCACGCATCCTGAGGCGATGCACGCATTGATCCAGGCGTACGGACAGGTACGCGGGAACCTGCTGCTGAACGCGGCGGGCTGGCCCATGGCTGAAGATCTGGACAAGCGCGTCTACTCTGGGCAGCCCGCCTACGGGCTGGCGGCAACCGGCGAAGGCAAAAGTTCTGCCGGCTCCAGGGCCCTTGCCGCAGCCATCGAGCGCAACGATCCGCGGCCCTTGTGGATCTGCCTGTGGGGCGGCGCCAACACGCTTGCCCAGGCGCTCATCGATCTGCGCGCCGCGCACACGCCCGAAGAAATGCAGAAGCTTGTTGCCCGTCTGCGCGTCAACTCGATCTCTGATCAGGATGATGCAGGCCCGTGGATTCGCCGCCAGTTCCCGGCGCTGTTCTACATTGTCAAGCCTTCGCCACCCAACGGCGAGGAGTACTACTACGCAACCTGGACCGGCATCAGCGGCGATCTCTACTATCGCAACGGCGAGGGCGCAGACACCAGCTTCGTCACCAATGAATGGCTCGACACGAATATTCGATCCAAAGGGCCGCTGGGCAAAATGTATCCGCGCTTCATGTTCATCATGGAAGGCGATACACCTTCGTTTCTCGGCTTGATTGACAACGGACTGAACTCCTATCGCCGGCCCGATTGGGGCGGCTGGGGCGGCCGCTATGTCTATCGCCAACCCTACGGCGAAATGCATCCCATCTGGACCCAGGGCGGCGACATGTTCACGCGCATCACCTCGCAGGATACGGTGACCGGAGTCGATGGCCAGGAGCATACCTCGGACCAGGCCACCATCTGGCGCTGGAGAGATGCGTACCAGAACGACTTTGCCGCACGCATGGACTGGACGGTGAAGGACTTTGCTCACGCCAATCACAACCCCGAAGTCGTGGTGAACGGGCAGCCGGGAACAGCCCCCCTCGATCTCGACGTGGGCCCCAGTCAGACCGTAACGCTGGATGCCGCGGGAACCCGCGACCCCGACGGACAAACGCTCCACTACAAATGGTTTGTCTATCCCGAGGCGGGCACCACAGGCATGCGCCCCGCGGACGTCGCACTCTCCACCGCAGATGGCCAGCGGACAACGGCGACAGTGAAATCGCCCTGCCGTGCCATGTGGATAAACACCATGATGCCCTGCCGTGGAGGCGGAGTGGCGCACATCATCCTGGCCGTGACAGACAATGGTTCGCCGCAGTTGACCTCGTACCGCAGAATCGTGCTCCACATTCATGCCCTGCAGCAGCCGCAGCGTGGTCCGCGCAACTGAATATCCGTGCAAATTCTTGCCCCGCTTGGTTGCTTCAACGAAGCACGCAGAAGCCAGAGTACGGGATGAGTAAATTGCGGCATACGAACTGGCCGCAACAGTTGTGGCAAGCCTTCCTGCACAAGATACAAGACAGTTGTGATTCGGATTACAGCTTCCGCGAGAACTTGTGGCGTATCGTAGTGGGTGCCGAATCTCAGAATGCCGGTAGTGCAGAGCCACCGGTATTTTCTTGAACGCGGCGCGGGGAGGAACTGATGTTTTTCCCTCTGGTTTCGTTGATCGCGGTTGTCACCCTCGGCATGCTGGCGCCACCGCCGAAGGCGACGCCCAACACCACTCCCCCCGCCGCTCAGGAACCACAAGCCCCCCAACCAGAAGAATCCAGCACACAGACACCCGAAGATTCACCCTATAAGTTCACTGTGGATGCCACGCTCGTGAACCTCAACGTGATGGTTACCGACGAGGATGGAGTTGTCCTCGGCGGCCTCAAGAAGGGAGACTTCCGCGTTCTGGACAACGGCGTGCCTCAGCAAATCCTCGACTTCTCTCCAACCACTGCGCCCATCACCATCGTGTTGTTGATGGAGTACAGTTCCTCCTCCTACGACTACTTCGCCTATAAAGCTGCGGACTGGTCATCTCGCTTTCTGGATCATCTCGAACAGAGAGACTGGATTGCGCTCGTCACATATGACATCCAGCCAAAGGTCCGTGTCGACTTTACGCACGAGCGTTACAGAGTTCGCGACGAGCTCTCGATGCTCGGCTTTCCTGGATTCTCTGAGAGCAATCTCTTCGACGCACTGATCGATACGCTCGACAAACTCGACCATGTCAAGGGCAGAACATCCATTCTGCTCATGACAACAGGCGCAAACAGCTTCAGTGCGGCGACTCTTGACGATGTCCTCAAGAGGCTTCGGCAAAGTGATACGACAATCTTCAGTGTGAACCTGGCCGAAGAGGAATACATACGCTCCGGCAATACCAGCATTTCATTTCTGCAGACCAAGTCCTCGCTCACAACCTTCTCCGAGCGAACCGGGGGAATCGCCTACTTTCCACGATTTGAAGGAGAATTGCCGGATATCTTCCGCAGTGTGGCCGGCTATCTGCGCAGCGAATACACGCTGAGTTTCCGACCCCCGCTCGCAAGCAGGGACGGTCGCTTTCACCGCATCAAGGTGGAGATTGTGGGGCCCGATGGAAAGCTCTTGAATGTGACCAATGAAAAGGGAAAGAAGCGAAAAGTTGAGGTATATACCCGCGAGGGCTACATGGCGCCAAAGGCCGGGACGCAATGAGAACCAGGGAGACGATTCGATGTTTTCGCTGCAGGTGGCCGCAGTCGGCCACGGAAAGGAGTCTTCCCGTGAAGGAGTTCTTCCGCCAGAGCGTTGCAACAGGACTTAGCATTCTGCTGGTTGTCTTGCCGTGGTATCCAACCAGGGCCGAGTCGCAGGCTGCTCCAGCCGCTGAGACTGCGCCGCTGACCCTGCACCAGTATCTGCAAAAGCCCTATGAGGATCTGTTCCAATTGGCGCCTTCACTCAACTTCAGCCCGGCCGACGTGGAGCAGGAGCGGCAGGCGCTCAAGCGCGGAGAAGATTCCTGCCGCAGCCGCTTCAAGGAACACGGAAAGACCTACGGCAGGCGGCTTGAGGCGGCGCGCAAGGAGCTAAAGGAAGGCGGCGCCAAGCTGCCCGATGCGCAGCGCAAGACCTTGCATTGCAAAATCCAGAACCTTGAGTTGCTCCGCAGCGAAACCGACGTGCTCTCCGGACATGCCATTCCCACAGCGTATGACAACCTGAGCGCCAAGCTCGACCTCCTTCAGCAGTGGCCCGCGCAGCAAAAGAAGGCCCTTGCCGATCTCGAAAGCGGAGCCTATCAAAACCGGCGCTGGGCTGACGTAAAGGACATCGGATTTAGAGAAATCGCCTCGGGCCAGAAGGACGACATCAAGCGCGGCAAAGAGGCCGTCGATGAGCTGAAGCAGGTTGGCATGCTGCCTCCGGAGCTCGAAAGCAAGCCGATTCAGGACTATGTGCGATCGGTGGCCGAACGTATCGCAAAGAATTCTGACCTGAAGGTGCCGCTCCACGTCTCAGTGCTCCAATCGCGCGAAGTCAATGCCTTCGCATTGCCCGGCGGTTACATCTACGTTGAGCGCGGATTGCTGGAAGCAGCCGACGATGAATCGCAGTTGGCCGGCGTCATTGCGCACGAGCTGGCCCATGACACAGCCCGCCACAGCGCAAAGATGATGAAGCGCGCCACCATCGCCGGCATCTTCTACCAGGCAGCGCAGGTCGCCGCCATTCTGCTTACCGGTGGCATTGCAGGTATCGGAATGTATTACGCGCTCCAGTATGGCTTCTATGGATTGGGACTCGTCCTCGACCTCAAGCTGCTCGGCGTCTCGCGCGACTATGAACTCGAAGCAGACCAGCTTGGCGTGCAGTACGCATGGAAGGCCGGTTACGACACCAGCGGGTTCATTCGATTTTTCGACAAGATGGCCTCAAAGCAGGGCTATGTGAATGGTGTCAGTTGGTTCCGCACCCATCCGCCCTTCTACGAAAGAATGGTGCAGACACAACGCGAAATCATGTTCATGCCCAGGCAGTCTGAGCGCATCGTGCAAACTTCGGAGTTTCTCCAAATGAAAGAGGCGCTGGTCCCCATTGCTGCCAAGGCGGAAAAGGAAGAGGTCGGCAAGCCAAGCCTGCTCACCACCAGAGAAGAAGGCTGCAAGGCGCCACCCAAGCTCGAGTACGCGCCCGGCCAGCCCATCGAGGAGCTGTGCGCAAGGCCGCTGCATGACGAAACCGGAGAAATACAATAAGCGGTTCGGGCAGGAGCGCCCATCTACGGCGCGCCTGCTCGGCATCGGACGCCATGCTGCCATGTCGAACACCCTGCCGCAAAGAGCATGCGCAAGGCGCATCAGCCTCTCGGCGTCCCCGCTCACGCCAACGGGAGTTGGACGTCCTGCTCTCCCCAGCGTCCTTAACGTCCGCATCCGACCCTTGTTTTGACAACGCCAATCTCCATTGCATATAGTTCCCCAGCCAGCACGGGGCGCTTCGCTGCACCTCACAAATCCGCGCGGCACATTCATCCACAAGGAGCATGTAGTCATGGATTGGAACGAAAGTTCAAGGCGGTCGTTCATCAAGCAGCTTGGCGCAGCGGGAGCATTAGCCCTTTCCGCAGCGAATTCGTCGGCAGCGGGTCTTGCGCCCACCCCCGGCGCCGCGCAGGCCGCGCTTTCGCCATCGCAGGCCAAACAGGCCGCCACGCGCGCCGAGCGCATGGCATGGTGGCATCAGGCCACCTTCGGCATGTTCATCCACTGGGGCCTCTACTCCGTCATCGGACAGCACGAGTGGGCAATGGAGGTCGAAGGCGTTCCCATCCCCCAGTACGAGCAGTTGGCTAAGCACTTCAAGCCCAAACCCAACGCCGCGCGCGACTGGGCACGCCTGGCAAAACGCGCCGGCCAGAAATACATGGTGATGACCACCAAGCACCACGAGGGCTTTTGCCACTGGGACACCAAACTCACGGACTACTGCGCGCCCAAGCAGGGACCGGGCCGCGATCTTGTCCGCGAATTTGTGGACGCTGCCCGCGCCGAGGGACTGCGCGTCGGATTCTATTACTCGCTCATGGACTGGCACCACCCAGACGGTGCCCGCTGCAAGACCGATGAGGCCGCCCGCAAGCGCTTCGTCGAGTACACCCACGGCCTCATCCGCGAGCTGATGACCAATTACGGCAAAATCGACGTCCTCTGGTACGACGTTGATTGGCCGCTCACGCCCGAAGAGTGGAAGTCGGAGCGCATGAACCAGATGGTCTTCGAACTGCAGCCGGACATCATCGTGAATAACCGCAACGGCCTTGAAGGCGACTTCTCCACGCCTGAGCAGGAAATCCGTGCTTCACAATCGGGCCGCGCATGGGAGAGTTGCATGACCCTCAACGACAGTTGGGGCTTCAATCGCTTCGACGATGCATGGAAGACGTCCAAGACCATCGTCACCAACTTGGCCAGTTGCGCCCGCGGCGGCGGCAACTACCTGCTCAACATCGGCCCCATGCCCGATGGCTCCGTTCCGCCGGAGTCCGTCGCCGTGCTGGAGACGGTCGGAAAGTGGCTCGACACCAACGGCAAGGCCATCTACGGTGCCGATCGCGGCAACTTCAGTTGGAACACCAACGCCAATTACACCCGCCGCGGCAACACTCTCTACATCCACCAGCATTTCTGGCCCGGCCACACTCCCGCCGCGGACTGGCTCAGCTTCTATCAGCCCGAATCGGTCATCGCCATCGGCGGCCTCAAGCCAAAGGTTCAATCCGCCCGCATCCTCAAAACTGGAGAAAACGTCCGCTTCACGCAGGACGAGTTCGCGCTGCGCCTCACCGGCCTGCCGCTCGTGGCACCGGATCAGCCGGCGACCGTCATTGAAGTCGAGTGCGATGGCGAGCCGGTCATCGATCACGAAGCAATGCGGCCACTATGGCCGCGCTACAAGGCTGGCATCAGCTAGATGTGGAGTCTCAACAGGTTGTTCTGATCGAGCGGAGCTCGGCTGATGGGCGGCGACGCTCCGAGACTACCATGGGGTCGATGCCAGTTGTACTGATGCAGCCAGGAGTTGAGCTCCTGGCCGCGTTGGTATGAGTTCTGATAGGAGCGAGCATAGGCCCATTCGCGTAGAGCCGTCTGGATGGAGTGTTCGGCTTTGCCGTTGGTACGCGGGGTGTAGGGCCGGGTGAAGCGGTGTCTGAGTCCTAGCGCGCGGCAGGCCGCCGCGAAGACCCGCGAGCGGTACGCCGGCCCGTTATCGGTGAGCAGAGCCTTGAAGCGGATGCCAAGCCGGTCGTAGTAGGCCAGCGCCGCGTACAGGAATGCCACCGTCGAGTCAGTCTTTTCATTCGGATAGATGGCTGAGAAGGCGATGCGGGAGTGGTCGTCGATGGCAACATGCACATACTCCCAGCCCGCACCGCGTGTTTTGCGGCTCATATCTCCGTGGATGCGATGGCCTTCAGCGCGGAACCGGCCCAGCTTCTTGATGTCGAGATGGAGCAGGTCGCCGGGCGCCTTATGCTCATAGCGCTGGACAGGCGGTTGCGGTTCCAGATCGCGGATGCGGTTGATCTTGAGCCGGCGCAGGATGCGGCTGACGGTGGCGCGGCTAAGACATGTGTGCTGGGCGATGCGCACCCCGGGCCAGCGTTCCCGGCGCAGCGCTTCGACGCGTTGCACCAACTGCTCGTCCGTAGGCCTGCGCAGGCGGCGAGGGCGTGAACTGCGGTCGCTGAGACCAGCCTCCCCGTGTTCCCGATAACGGTCTACCCACTTGGCCGCGGTTTTGGCGCTCACGTTGAAGCAGGCCGCGGCCTGCTTCAACGTGCATCCCTCGATCAATACTTTTCTGGCTAACTGCGCTCGACTGTGCTTCGTCAGTCGGGCATTCTGGTGATAGTCCATCTGGTCTCCTGAATCGCCAAGTCTTCGCAAACTCAGCTTTACAGGTCCCGATCAGATGGACAACCTATTGAAACCTCACAGCTAGGGCTTGTCCAAACAATCAGAATGAGGGCCTGTTTCACGCTACCCCGGTAGTGCGAACAGGCCCTCAGCCGTTTCTGCGCACAGCGGACAAGAAGCGCGTACGTTGCGTTACACTCCAGAGGATTGACGGTCAACGAAACCGGAGCTGTGATGAAGCTGTTCCGCTTGTTCTTTTTTGCTCTCGCCGCAATCCAAGTCCCCATCGCGCAGACCCAGAATGTTGGCGCTGCGCCCAACCCAGCGCCCAATCCGGACGCCACACTCAGCTACATCCACAGCGCGTGGAGCACGCTCACCCGATCCATGACGGAGTGCCACTCGCTGACCGACATCAAGGTCAGCACAAACCCCGTGCTCTACATCCCCGCCGAGATGCCCGCCCCGCCCGAAGTCGCCGCTCTCGAACAAAAATGCCACCTGAAAGTTGCGGAACTGCCGCGCCAAATTGACAAGATTGGCGACCTGCACCCTGAAAGCCTGTCCGCGCAGGGCCTGCTCTATCTGCCCAACCCGTATGTCGTTCCCGGCGGCCGATTCAATGAGATGTACGGCTGGGACAGCTACTTCATCGTGCTCGGGCTCGAAGCCGACCATCAGGAAGCTCTCGCCAGGGGCATGGTGGACAACTTCTTCTTTGAGATTCAGCATTACGGCGGCATCCTCAACGCGAACCGCACCTACTACCTCACGCGGTCGCAACCCCCATTCCTCACCTCGATGATTCGTGCCGTGTACGAGAATCCCGCCGGCTTTCCCGCTACGCCCACTGGACGCGCCGAGGCCAGAGCCTGGCTGGAGCACGCCTACTCGATGGCAGAGAAGGACTACTCAACCTGGACCCGGCCCGAACACAAGGCAGGAACAACCGGTCTCGCGCGCTTCTTCGACTACGGCACCGGCCCCGTCCCGGAGATGGCCGACGACGCCACCTATTACGTGGACGTGCTCCGCTGGCTCGTTGCCCATCCACATGAAGGCGGCGAGAGCTTTCTGCTGAAAGGCTCCCAGCATCCCGATGCCGCCGAATCCGCCCGGCTCAAGCAGACAAGCTGCGACGTCCACGCGGGCGTCGTTTGCATGAAAGCGTGGTTCGCCGGCTACCGCCTCACCCGCGACTTCTACATCGGTGACCGCGCCATGCGCGAATCCGGTTTCGACCCCAGCTTCCGCTTTGGCCCGTTTGATGGAGCCACGCACCACTACGCCCCCGTCTGCCTAAACAGCCTGCTCTATCGCTACGAGCGCGACATGGAGCACTTTGCCCTGCTGCTCGGCAGGCCTCAGGATGCCACGCACTGGGATCGCCGCGCCAAGGCGCGCAACGCCGCCATGCATCGCTATCTGTGGCAGCCCAGAGCCGGCGTCTTCATGGACTACGACTTCATGCGCCACAAGCCGTCCACCTATGCCTACATCTCGTCGCTTTATCCCTTGTGGGCCGGCGCGGCCTCCCGCGAAGAGGCAAAGCAAATGGTCACCCGGCTCAATCTCTTTGAGAGACCCGGCGGCCTCTCCATGAGCAACACGAACTCCGGCCTGCAATGGGATGAGCCCTTCGGATGGGCGCCCACGAACTGGATCGCCGTCGCCGGCCTCGACGCTGCCGGTTATCGCGAGGACGCGCAGCGCAACGCACGAAAATGGAATGCCACCGTGGACACGGGCTTTGCTGAAGACGGCACCCTGCGCGAAAAATACAACGTCGTCTCCGGCAATGCCAACGTCAAGGTGCGCATGGGCTACAGCGCAAATCAGATCGGCTTCGGCTGGACCAACGGGGTCTATCTCAAGATGCGCGAAATCGTGGCCGAGCCCGCTCAACTCCCCGCCAACTGAACCAGAGACATTCCCACCAAAATCGAGGGGCGCTTCCATCCAATGGAAGCGCCCCTCGTCTTGCCCTGCGTGTCGTGCGCCTTACTCCGGCAGCGTTTTCGTGCCGCTCACATGGAACGTCCCCGTCAGCACCTTTGCGGCCGTGTCCGGCTGGCCACCGCCCACTGTGAAGCGATAGTCCCCCTCGGCAACAATCGGATCGCCCTTCTCTGTCACCATGCTCATGTCGCGCGGCTGCAGCATGAACTCCACCCGCTGCGACGCGCCCGGCTCCAGATGCACGCGCTTGAAGGCCCGCAGCGCGCGAAGCGGCGCGCCCGCCACATTCGGAAAGGTAAGATACAGCTCCGCTACCTCATCGCCGGCAACCGCTCCCGTATTGGTCACGGTCGCTTCCGCCGTCATCGGATCGCCGGCCCGCACGTCCTTCGTCTGCACCGTCAGATCGCTGAAGGAGAAGGTCGTGTAGCTCAATCCATAGCCAAACGGATACAGCGGCGTTCCCTCAAAGTACCGATACGTGCGCCCTTTCATCGCGTAGCTCTCGAACGGCGGCAACTGATCCACGCCAGTGTAGAAGGTCACAGGCAGCTTGCCTCCGGGATCGTTGCTGCCAGAGAGCGTCTGCGCCACAGCAGCGCCGCCCATCTCGCCCGGATACCACGCTTCCAGAATGGCGTTCGCGTGCTCCTTGGCCCAGTTCACCGCCAGCGCGCTGCCGTTCGTCAGCACCACCACCAGTGGCTTGCCCGTCTTGCTCAGCGCCTCCAGCAGGTCTTCCTCCGGCTTGGGCAGGGTGATTTCCGTGCGGTCGCCGCCCTTGAAGCCCGGCACATCCACCTTCATCTCCTCGCCTTCAAGCTCGCTCGTGATGCCCACCACCGCCACCACAACATCGGCCTTCTTCGCCGCTTCAATCGCCGCGGGCTGCGGCGTCATGTCCACCTTGGACCACACCAGCCGCGCGCTCACATCGCTTTCCTGCCCCTGGCCGTATTGCACATCCAGCTTGTAAGCCGTCCCCGCTTTCAGCTCCACGCGGCCCGTCTTCAAGTCCGGATTGTGTGAGTGCCAGCCGCTGGCCACTTCCTTGCCGTCCAGCATCACGCGGTAGAAGCCATTGGCCCTCAGACCCAGGTTGTATTCTCCACTTTCCTTCGGCGTCAGCGTCGCCTCCCAGTGAATCCCCAGCGGCGTCACGCCTTCTGTCTCGGCGGGCAGCGACTCTGCCTGCGCGTTGATTCCACGCTCAATCCGCGTTACCAGCACCGGTGGCTTGGCCGCGTTCGGAGAAAGCTCAAGCGACGGCATCTCAGAGTAGCTCGCCTGCACGCCCGGCTTGCCATTCGTCGTCAGCAACTCCGCAGGAACCGGCGAAACCTCTTTGCTCAGGAACTGCGTGCCTTCCACGTAGTCGATCGTGTCATTCGTAAATTCCGTATTCATCCCATCAAGAATGGAAATGGTGTGCAGCGGAATGCCGGTATAGTTGCCCAGCAGGAACCGGGTCTGTTTCGCAAGCGGCCCAATCACCGCAATCCTCGTGTTCGAAGTCTTCAAGGGCAGCGTGCCGTCATTCTTCAACAGCACCATGGACTCGTTCGCCAGCTTCAGCGCCAGAGCCTTGTGCGCCGGGCTGTTCAGCTCGCTCTCCTTGATCTTGCTGAACGGCACCATGCTCGGCGGATCAAACATCCCCAGCTTCATCCGCGCCGTAAACAGCCGCACCAGCGCCACGTCGATGTCGCTCTCCTTCAGGTGGCCTTCTTTCACTGCATCCATATACGGCTTGTAGTCGTGGTCGTTTTTCTCCTTGGCCAAAAAGTCGACGCACTCATTGTCCATGCCGCGCTGCAGGCTGATTCCCGAGGCCGCCGCCTGCGTCGGTTTGAAGTGATGACCATCGAAGATATCGATCACCGCACCGCAATCCGAAACAACGTACCCCTGGAAGCCCCACTTCCCGCGCAGTTGATCTTCCAGCAGGAACTGATTCGCACAGGCAGGCTCGCCATTGATGCTGTTGTACGCGCACATGACTGAGCCCGCCTTGCCTTCCGTCACTGCCGCACGGAACGCCGGCAGGTACGTGTCCAGTTCATCGTGCTTGCTCACGTCCACGTCCGCCTTGTGGCGCGTCGGCTCCGGTCCGCTGTGTACCGCAAAGTGCTTCGGCGTCGCGATCACGCGATAGTAGCGCGGATCGTCACCCTGCATGCCGGTCACAAACGCCACGCCCATGCGCCCGGTCAGGAACGGATCCTCGCCATACGTCTCCTGGCCGCGGCCCCAGCGGGGATCGCGGAAGATATTGATGTTCGGCGCCCAGAAGTCCAGACCCTCAAAAATGTTGCTGTGCCCGCCGTTGGCCCGCACCGCCTGCTCATGCTTGATGCGTGCCTCGATGCTGATGTCCACGCCCATCTTGTGTATCGCCGCAGGATCAAACGTCGCGCCCAACCCAATCGGCTCCGGAAACTCCGTGGTCCCGTTCACCGCCACGCCATGCAGCGACTCGCTCCACCAGTCGTAGCTCGGCACGCCCAGTCGTGGAATCGCGCGCGCCTGGTTCACCAGTTGGCTCGCCTTTTCTTCAAGCGTCATCCGGTGTACAAGGTCCACCGCCCGCTGCTCCGCCGGCAGGCTCGTGTTCAGATATGCAGGCTTCTGGGCATTCTGGCCCCAGGCCGTCCACGCCATACCGCAGCAGGCCAACCCCGCCGCAATCCATCGCATTCCAAGGCTTTTCATCGCTTCCCTCACCGGCAGGCCAGACTTTCCCGCTCATTCCGGGTCGCGAATGGACAACCTGCCCTCAAGCAGCCCAACTTAATCGCCCGGGAAAGCTCTTGTCAAGCAAGGCCAGAATGCATTTTCTCTAATGAAAAATCGCTTTATTCTGAAAACAGACCAAGCGCGGTTGCGGCTCTCGCAAGCCCGGTCTTTGCGCTCCATTTCTGTCCGGATTTGCTTTCCTCTGCCTGTCCCCTACGAGCCCGACTCGAAGAAGTCCTTGAGCCCTGCGCGCTCGGCATGAGCGGCCATCGCAGCCTGAATCTCCAGCGCCAGCGCCAGCGCATCCCGGCCCTGGCGGGCGGTCACGCGCGGCTCACGGCGCGTCCGCACCGCGTTCAGAAACGACTCAATCTCCAGCCGCAGCGGTTCGCCCGGCGTCACCTCCGGCTTGGCCAGAGACAACCCCGGCGCCGGGCCCGCGCCCGATCCCGCCGCCGCCAGCTTCGCCAGCGCCTTCGCGTCCAATTTGCCCGCGGCAAGCGCTGCCGCAAGCTCCGCGGGCACATTCCCCTCCAGCCGGATCACCAGCAGATCCTGCCGCGCATAGTCGATTGACACATACTGCCGCGGCTCAAAGAACCTCAGCTTCCTCACCCGCTCCGTCGAAACCCGCGACGCCGTAAAGTTCGCCACGCAGCCCGACTCGAACTCCACGCGCACATTCGCAATGTCCACCTTCGGCGACACAATCGGCAGGCCCACGGCCCGCACCTCGCGCACCGGCGAACGCGCAAACGTCAGCACAATGTCCAGGTCGTGAATCATCAGGTCCAGCACCACGTCCACATCCAGCGAGCGCGGCGTGAACACCGACAGCCTGTGCGCCTCAAAGAACATCGGCCTGCGCAGCTTCGGCTCCACGGCCAGCACCGCTGGATTGAACCGCTCCAGATGTCCCGGCTGCAGAATCCGCCCCTTGCGCTCGGCCAGCGCAACAAGCTCATCCGCCTCGGCCAGTGTCGCCGCCAGCGGTTTCTCCACCAGCAGGTCCAGCCCCGCATCCAGCAGCGCCGAAGCCACCGCATGATGCCCCACCGTGGGCACGGCAACGCTGGCCGCATCCAGGCGCAGGTCCGCAGTCAGCAGCTCGCCCACCGTCGCAAATACAGGAATTGAGTATTTCTCCGCAGTCTCGGCAGCGCGCGCCGCATCCGGTTCCACGGCAGCCACCAGAGCAACACCCAGCCCCGCCGTCTCCAACTCGCGATACACGCGCAGATGGTTCCGCCCAAAGGCTCCCGCCCCGGCGACGGCAACACGCAATATGGGCTCGCCGGCGATCGCTACGCCCCCTGGCCCTGCACGGCCTTCAGGCAGCGGCTGTAGAGCTCAAGCAACTGGGTCACATGCTCCTCCGGCTTGGGCGCGGAGGCTCCGCTGAAGCCTGTAGAGGGCGCAGCGGGCCGGCCAACTCCGGCCGTACCAGCAACAAACTTCAGCAGGTCGAGAGCGATATCTTCATTGCGGCGGGCGCCAAGGCCCGCAGTGGTGAGGGAATCCATCCTGAAAAGTTCTCCGAAATGGATGCTACCAGAATCCCCCGCCTGCTTCTCTCCGGCCCGCCACCCCGCCGCGATACCCTTGAACCAATGCACACCGCCTACATCGGTCTAGGCGCCAACCTCGCCAGCCCCGCCGGTCCGCCCGAAGCCACGCTGGCCGCCGCAGCCGAGCGTCTCGCCTCCCTTGGCCACATCGCCGCCCGCTCCTCGCTCTACTCCACCGCGCCCGTGGGCCTCGCAGACCAGCCCCGCTTCCTCAACGCCGTCATCGCTCTTGAAACCGGCCTAGCCCCGCGCACGCTGCTCCTGCGCCTGCTTGCCATTGAAAAGGAATTCGGCCGCGACCGCTCCCACAGCATCCCCAACGGCCCCCGCACCCTCGACCTCGACATCCTCCTCTTCGGCGACTACGTCCTTCACGAGGCCGGCCTTGAAGTCCCCCACCCGCGCCTTGCCCACCGCGCCTTCGTCCTCATCCCGCTCAACGAAATAGCCCCCAACGCCCTCGACCCGCGCAGCAACCAGCCCATCGCCCAACTGCTTACCGCCCTTCTTGCCCAGTCGCCAGGCGAAGCCCACGCCGTCATCCCCATCGATAGTGAGATCTGGCGCGCCTCCCATTAAAATTGCCCGTTAAAATCATCAGATGGGCCTCGACTTCACCCTGCTCAACACCGCCCCCTCGGGCGGCCGCCGCGCGCGCATGCACCTGCCGCATCAGGTCGTTGAGACCCCCGTCTTCATGCCCGTCGGCACCGCCGGCTCCGTCAAGGCCGTCCCCCAGGACATCGTCGAGTCCCTCGGCGCTCAAATCATCCTCGGCAACACCTACCACCTCTACCTCCGCCCCGGCCACGAGGCCATCCGCCGCATGGGCGGCCTGCACCGTTTCATCAGTTGGCCCCGCGCCATGCTCACTGACTCCGGCGGCTTTCAGGTCTTCTCGCTCAGCAGCCTGCGCAAAGTCACAGACGAGGGCGTGCGCTTCCGCTCCCACCTCGACGGCAGCAGCCACTTCTTCACTCCCGAGCACTCGATGGATGTCCAGATCGCCCTCGGCGCAGACATCGCCATGGCCTTCGATGAGTGCACCGAGTACCCCGCCACCCGCGACCGCGCGCAGCAGAGCCTGCGCCTCACCATGGCCTGGGCCCGCCGCTCCCTCGATCACTTCCGCGCCCATCAGCATCAAGTCCCCTGGCACAACGACTTCGCCGGACAGACGCAGAGCCTCTTCGGCATCGTCCAGGGCGGCACCTATCTCGACCTCCGCCGCGAAAGCGCGCAGCGTCTCATCGAGATGGACTTCGACGGCTACGCCATCGGCGGCCTCAGCGTCGGCGAGCCCCGCCACCTCACCATGGAAATGATTGCCGAAGTTCTCCCTCTGCTGCCCGCCGACAAGCCCCGCTATCTCATGGGCGTCGGCTATCCCGATGAAATCGAGGAGTACGCCCGCATGGGCGTCGACATGATGGACTGCGTACTGCCCACCCGCGCCGCCCGCCACGGCCTGCTCTTCACCAGTGAGGGCCGCGTCAACATCAAAAACCAGCGCTACGCCGAAGACCAGAGCCCCCTCGACCCCGCCTGTGACTGCATGGTCTGCCGCCGCTACTCACGCGCCTACCTGCGCCACCTCATGCAATCAGGCGAGCCGCTCTCCGCCACGCTCAACACCATCCACAATCTGGCCTATTACCTCGGCATCATGCAGCGCGTCCGCCAGAGCCTCGCATCCGAGCAGACCGTCTAACCGCACCCCGCCGTACCCAGCCGTACCCAGCAGCAGCGTCCCATCGCGGTTCATCACCCAACCTTCCTGTAGAATCCTCTGCATTCTCCAGGAAGGTTCTGCCACATGCTCAATCAACGTTTGCGACAGGTTTGTCTCACCCTCGCTCCACTCGTTCTGTCCGCGTCCGCCACACTGCATGCTCAAAAGCCCGCGCCAAAAGCCTATGCCGTCGCGGAAATCACCGTCACCAATCCCGTCGCCTACAAGAAATATCTCGCCGCCGTCACGCCCATCGTCCAGCAGTTCGGCGGAACCTACTTGGTTCGCGCCGGAAAGATTGTGCCGCTTGAAGGCCGCGCGCCCGTGGGCCGTTTCATCATCATCCAATTCCCCAGCCTCGCCGCCGCAGAGAAGTTTGAGTCCTCTCCGCAGTACCGCGCCATCGCGCCCCTGCGGCAACGCGCAGCTCGCACACGGCTCTTCCTTGCTGAAGGTGCGTCCGAGTGAACACGGCGCATCCTCACCCCGCCATCGCTCCGCCCAGCAGCGTCTTCAGCGCCTGCACATACTCGGCCAGCGCCGCGCGGCCCGTCTCCGTCATGCGATAAAGTGTCTGCGGCTTGCGCGCAACAAACTGCTTGGTCACCGTCACGTAGCCGGCCTCTTCCAGCTTGGCCAGTTGCGCGCCCAGGTTTCCATCCGTCGACCCGGTCTTCGCGCGCAGCCACGTGAACTCCGCCTCCTCCACGCCGCTCAGCAGTGACAGCAATGCCAGGCGCAGCTTACCGTGAATCACCGGGTTCAACTCCGGCAGCTCAGGCATGGGATTCTCCGTGAACGTGCTGCCGCCTCGATTCGGTAATCATCAGGTAGATCCCGAAAACGATCTGGCAGAAGAAATTCGCCACCAGAAACGCAATCAAGCCCTGCCCTCCCGTGCCAAAGCAACCCACTTCCGCCGCTCCCAGCCACACCAGCGCGCAGACGAGCTGCATCCTCCACCGCAGAATCATGCTGGAAGCCCCATTGGCAACCGCCAGCATCGCGCCCGCCATGGCCAGGGAAGTGTGGACCTCCAGCCTGCCGCTGTACCCCAACGAAAGCATCACCACAAACAGTGAAATGCCCGTCACCCGCCAAATCGAAGAGATTGCCTCACCATCCCAGTCCGCGGCCGCCCCTGCGCGTTCCGGCCCGCCAATGCACCGGTTACCAGCCCAGCGGCGACCATTGTCACCGGCCACGCCAGATTCGAGTTCCACCCGGACGCGCTCCACGCGATCGCTACGTAGTAGGCCACGCCCCACAGCACAAACACCCAGCCCCAGCTCTCCGTGCTGTGCCGACCCTCCGCCAGCATTGTTTCAATCAGTTCGATCCGCTCCTTCAGTTCCCGCTCCTGCAGATTTTCGTTCATCACCAATCTCCTCTATACGAAACTCTTTCATTCAACCATATGCAGAGTACTCTATTATATAGAGCAAGGAACGTCAAGCATCATTCTTCCTACCCCTCGCCCTGCTGCGCCGCTCCGGGCATCCCGTCCACCGCCAGAGTTACACTGGAACCGGCCTCATTGACCTCTGCAGCGGCGAGCTGCCGGCGCAAGCTCAACAAGAACGCGAGCCTTCCCCGGCAACACGCCTGCCGTATGCACTCGTGAGACCCGAGCTAGTTCACGCATCTTCCGGAGTCCCGATGACTGCAGAACTCGAACATCGCCACCGTGTTCCGCTGCTCGAGCGCGACCAGGTCCCCGCCGAAGTCGCCGCCCTCTATGACCAGTTGCTGCGCGACCGCGGCGTGGTGCCCAACATGTTCAAGGCACTCGCCAATGTCCCCGCGCTGGCCTTGGGCGTCCCCGCGCTGCTCAAGCCGCTCATGGGCGAGGGCGCGCTCTCTGCCAGGTACAAGGAACTCATCGCCACCCGCGTGGCCTCGCTCAACCTTTGCGACTACTGTGTCAGCGCGCATCGCCTGCTGGCCCTCAAGCGCGGCGCAACTCCAGAGCAGGTGGCCAACATCGACTCCTTTGAAACTGGCCCCTTTACCGAGCAGGAAAAGGCGGGCTTCCGCTACGCCAGCCTGCTTCACCAGTCAGGTCACAACGTCAATGATCAAGCCTTCCAGACCGTTTGCACGCACTTCAACGCCCAGCAGATCGTCGAACTCACCGGCGTGGCCGCTGCCTTCGAGTTCTTCTCGCGGTTCAACTCGGCGCTACGCATCCCAGTAACGCCGATTCCTGAAAACAGTGAACTATACAAAACGCCGTCCGCGCCCACAGGGCAGGATGGCAAGGGAGACATACACGGTGCCAATTGAGGGCGATCGACCGGAAATCAACATCGAAACAGTTGTCTTTGCAACCGACTTTTCCACCTGCTCTGAGAATGCCGGAAACTACGCCCGGCTTCTTGCCGACCACTTTTCCGCCAGGCTGCTCGTTACCCACGCCTTTCTGTTAACCCAGGCCGCTATGGAAGTGGAAATGGGACGGCACAAGTTAAGCCGCCAGCGCGAAGACCTGGAGGCCCAACTCATTCGCAGGGCTCAGGTGCTCAGTTCCGCCGACCACACGGCAGAGCCTGTCCTGCTGGAAGGTAATCCGCATCAGGTCATCCCCGCACTGGCTGAAAAGCATGCCCCCGCGCTCATCGTACTGGGAACGCATGGCGCCGGCGTTGTGGAGCACGAGCTGATTGGTTCCGTGGCTGAAAAAATTCTGCGATCCACACGCTGGCCCTGCCTCACCGTCGGTCCGCAAACGCCAACAACCTCGACCACCACTCTGCCCTTCCGCAGGATTCTCTACGCCACGGATCTCACCCCCGCGGCGGCGCGCGCTGCCGTATACGCCCTCACCTTTGCTGAGGCGGCCGCATGCGATCTCGATGTGCTCAACGTCATTCCTGAAAATTCGCCCGAGGAGCCCTTCCGCGCGGCCGATCTGGAAAAGCACTACAAGCATGCGCTGGACCAGATTGTTCCGCAGCACGTCAGTGAATTCTGCAATCCGCACACAGTGGTCAAAACCGGCAGAGCCTATGACCGGATCATCGGACATATCGAGGAGAACAAGATCGATCTCCTCGTGCTCGGCATCCGCAAAACCTCATACCTGGGCCTCGAGATGCGCACTTCAGGTGCTTTCCGTCTGATCGCAGACGCACCCTGCCCCGTCCTGACAATCACCGGCTAGCGTGGACTTCTGCTCAGATGCTTTACAAAAAAGTCCGCCATCTTATGGTTGGCTTCAAGTGACTCAGGCAGCATGGGGTCGTACCAGAAGGCGTGCGGAAGGGCGTCAAAGACCACCAGTTGCGCATCCACTCCTGCGTTCAGAAATGCGCGGTGCAGGTTGACCGTGCCGCTCAGCAGCATGTCCCGCGTGCTGGTAATAAACAGCGTAGGCGGCAGCCCATGCAGGTCCGCGTACACAGGCGAAAGCACCGGATCTTTTGGATCCGTCTTGCCCACATAATAGGCATCGTGCGGCCCATCTGTCGGTGGGTCAAGGTGCCCTGACAACCCGCCCAGCGCAAACAGTGACCGCGAATCGCCCTCGCGTGCAAAGTCGCCCAGCCCGCTGAAGATGCCCAGCGCCGCCGGCATTGGCAGCCCCAGTTGCTTCAGCCGCACGGCAACCTCGCCCGTCAGGATGGCACCGGCCGAGGTCCCGTAAATCACAATGTGCTCCGGCTTGTACGTCTTCAGAAGCTCCTTGTACACAGCCACCGAGTCATCCACCGCCGCCGGAAAAGGATGCTCCGGCGCCAGCCGGTACAGCACCGCCACCACCTTGATCTTCGAGTAATCCGCAATCGGTATCGACTCGGTATACGACCCCGAATCCGAATTAAAGCCGCCGCCATGCAGGTTCAGCAGCACCTTGTTGCGGTTTGTCGCGGGCATTCCTTCCGGCATCACAATGCGCACCGGAACTCCGGCCACTGTGCTGTTCACCAGCGTGTTCGAGCACAGTTTGCTCCAGGCGGCAGCGGCCCGCACAGCCCAGGCATCGGTGTGTGCACGGCGATCGGCCAGCGGCTCTGGCGGGCCCTGGTCCGGCTCGGCGCGCATCAGTGATTTCTGAGCCTGCGGGCTGATGGTTTGCGGAATCGGCACCACCCGCGTCACATGCGCTGTGCCCTGCGCGTCAATGTAGCTTGTGTCGCGCGTCGCTGCGTCGGCCGCTGTGGTGGGCTTTAAATCAACCTGCTGTGCGGCGAGCGCGGTCGGGAACAGCAGAACAAGACAGACTGCGTGGCGGGCAAAGGAAAGCATAGGACAGGGCTCCTCGTTTGGAGAATCGTTTTCCACGGGCAGCATGGATCAATCGAATGGAACCGTCCAATCTACCAGAGATATCCACCCGCCAGGCACTCTCCATTTCCCGCAGCACAAAGCCCGCCGGAATCAAGCTGCCCATGAGCACATCGCGGGGAGCTCCCTCAGGATGCTCCCCGCTGTGGTGCAGCTCGTCCTCTTATGCCTGTGGAAGTACCAGGAGTCCTGATGCAAGTAGTCTTTCCGTCAGCCGATCTAACGCTTGAGGAAACTTGTAGGACACCGCTCGTACGCTCATCCCCAGAAGAACTGCGGCCTCTGACTGCGTGTATTCCTGAAGAACAATCCGGCTCAGCATCTGGCGATCGAGCGCGCCGAGCCGGTCAAGACATTTCTCCACATCAAGGACAAAGATCACCGCGTCTTCGAACGTGCGGATTGGCCGGCTTGAGACCCATCCCCGACCGATCGGGTCGCCCAGTATCGATGGAGCTCGGCCCACCTGCATCGACGCATACAGATAACGCCGAAGCAGGCTTTCCGTGTGCTTCCTGTAGAACGCAAGACTCACATCCGGTAAAGCATCGGGCCACGGTTCCGCAGTTGTTGCGGAGAACCTCGCGCCCGGCATTTCCTGCACCTGCTCCGGATTTTCAGACCACGCTCGCTCTCGTCCGCTGGCCCCCCAGACCATCGGCAACTGGAGTACTGCGCTCATTCCGCACCTCCAACTGCCTCAGCAAACGCCCATGCCCGCAACGGCGGCTTGCGCGGCGGACGCCCCCGTCGCTTTCTGCTCTCCGGAGAGGGAAACTCCCTCAGCTTCTCTTCACACCCCCTGCAATAAACAGTACCCACAGTCTGGGCTCGATACCAAAGGCAACCACAACCCTCGCAAATTTTCAATTGAACGCGCAATTCCATGACGAATTCTCCATCAAGCAACTACTCCCGCCTGCTCTGCTCGGTCAACGCAGTGTGGCGGGGTGAAGAGAACCAAAGACGGCTACTCAGAATTCTGATGTTCTGATGGAAGATTGCCGCCTGTCTTCTCTCGTTTGTTGTCATGCTCATAGCGCGCAGATCCTGGAATTTTCTCGACAAGTTTGCCCTTGACGCTTCTGCCGAGCGCCTGCGGGTGGGAAAAGATAGCCAGCTTGGACCCCCGGCCCAGTTGCCAATGTTCATCGGCCCCGGCCAAAAAGCAGTATCCTGCCTCTTCAGGTTTTTACCTTTGAAGAAAGTCCCTTGGAACAATTTCCCCCATACGAGTGCGAGATAAAGTAAAGCCAATCTAGAAGTATGCTTTTCTTGCGTCAATGCGGCCTTGATTCTTTCAATCCCTGAGCTTCCCATTCGCCGACAAAACCATGAAAATTAAGGCCGATTAGCCAAATGGATTTTGCGGCAAGAAAACTGCGGCCACTTGTCTCTAGAGGCTGTTATGAACTTCAGGTGAGTGTATTCGCGAGATTTCGGAGCATGAGCACGACGAAAGCGAGCAGATGGAGTCCTTTGAGAGTAGTGTCGAGCCGCTCATAATCTCTGGCGAGTCTG
>JAJXZL010000016.1 GCA_021780075.1 Acidobacteriota bacterium | reverse complement strand
CTGCTGCAGGTCGAGGTCAAGTGTGGTTTCCACGCGCAGACCGGCCTCGTGGACCTGTTCGGCTCCGAAGCGCTTCTCAAGCTCGCGGCGCACTTCCTCCTGGAACCACGGGGCAGAGGAGGCGTTGGGCTGGGAGAGATTGAGACCGAGCGGAGACTGGCGGGCCTGCTCGGCCTGCTGGTGGGTAATCACGCCGTCTGACTCCATCTCACTGAGCACAAGGTTTCGGCGGCGAATGCATTTCTCAGGATTCAGCAGCGGCGAATAGGCGACTGGACCCTTCGGCAGGCCTGCCAGCAGAGCTGCTTCGGTAAGATTCAGATCCTTGGCATGCTTTGAGAAGTAGAACTCCGAGGCAGCCTCAAAGCCGTACATGCCGCTGCCAAGATAAATCTGGTTGCCGTAAAGGGTAAAGATCTGCTGCTTGGTAAAGGCGCGCTCAATCTGGATGGCGAGGTAGGCTTCCTGAATCTTGCGGGCGTAGGTGCGCTCTGAGGAGAGAAACAGGTTGCGCGCAAGCTGCATGGTGAGCGTGGAAGCGCCTTGGCTGCGGCCGTGGCTACGCAGGTCGTGCGTTAATGCACCGGCGATGCGCAGGACGTTGATGCCCCAGTGGGACTCGAAGTTTTTGTCCTCGATGGAAATGACGGCCTGACGCAAAATCGGCGCGAAGCCATCGTAGTTGACGACAATGCGGCGCTCCAGCGCGAAGGAGCCGATGATGCGGCCCTTGCGATCGTAGAGGTCGGTGGTGGTGGAGGGGCGATAGCGCTCGAGGTCGTTAATCTGGGGGAGATCAACGGAGTAGACCAGCATGAGGCCGGCAAGAGAACCGGTAATGACCGCGAGTAGCAGAAGCGCGGCAAGTGCAACTCTGCCGGCAAGCTTGCGCCGCCGAGAGAGAGGAATCCGTTGAGGCTCGAGAAGGTGGGAGCGACCCAAGCCGCGCGGTTGGTAAGGCTGATCGGGGGTAGCAGCCAAGAGCTTCAGGCCTCGTAGGCATCCTGCTAGAGCGCTACAAATAAATGCCTAAGCCTAAGGCTAGCATGGTTCAGCATCATGAGCTTGCGGCGACAGACAGGCACGTACCACGCGATGTACGAGTGCGCGAATACCCCGCAATTCACCAGGCCAGACCGCGTATCTTAGCTGTTCTTGGCCTTGAGCAGTGCGAGCGCCTTATCAAGTGGCTCGTCGCCTTTGGATGGCGTTGTTTCCACGTCAAAATCATCTTCAGCTGTCTTCCCAGCCTCGACGGTGGGGGCGACGGCTTCATCTTGAATTTTCTTTCCGTCAGGGCCCTCGTACTTCGCCACGGTCAGCAGCAGGGCGGCACCGTCGGGTAGCTCGATGGTCTTCTGCACCGAACCCTCGCCGAAGGTGCGTTCGCCCACCACGTCACCGCGCTTAGCGCCCTTTATTGCGTCGGCGGCCAGTTCAGCCGCGCCGTAGGTTCCGCGGTTGACGAGCACCGCCATCGGAGCGCTGGTGATGAACACTGCCGGATCGGCGGCAAAGGTCTGTGTGGGGAACTTCTGGCCTTCAAGCGTGGCCAGCGTTCCCTGATTAACGAAGAAGTTGGCCAGGCGCAGCCCATCTGCGGCGGTACCTACAGAGCAGTCGCGCAGATCGAGCAGTACTTTGTGCGTTTTGCCGGCTGCTTTGAGCTTGGCGGCGATTTCGTCTACGCGGGCCGTGGTGAGCGCGCCGGGTTTGAGATAAAGGATGCTGGCGTTGTCATACCGCTGCTCGTTCAGCGCGGGCTCTGCGGTGACAGTGCGGGAGAGCGTGAGCTTGTCGGGGTCGGCTTTGCGCGGACGAATCACGGACATCGTGACGGTGGTGCCGGGCTTACCCTCGAGCATGAGGCGGATGACAGCCAGCGACAGTTCTCGGGTTGACTGGTCACCGATGGACTCAATTACGTCGCCATCGGCCAGGTGCTCCTTATCCGCAGGCGAACCCGGCACGACGCTGACCACAGTGGCGTAGCCATAGCGCTTGGATACGGTGATGCCGATCTGCGCGACGCCGGTCGAAGGACGTTCCTTATAAATCTTGTACTCGCTCGGGGTAAGGTAGCTCGAATCGGAATCGAGCGATTCCAGCAGGCCGTGGAGCGCGCCCGTAGTCACGGCGCCGATATTCGGCTCAGTGACATAGTCGCTCTTGATGCGCTTGAGCACCTCAGTGTAGACGTGTATCTGGCGATAGGCGCCATCCTGCTCGCTGCCTGCGTGGACGCCAAAGAAGCCGAACTGGCCGAGCGTGAAGCCTAGGCCTAAGGCGACAAAAATAGCCGCTGCGACAACAAATACAAATCGCTGGAAGAATCGAGACACACACACCACCGGGGCGGCCCTTCGGGGATACAGGCCACGCACTCTTATAGACGCAATGATAGCGCAAGGGGTGGGTAGCAGGGCGGAACGAACAGTTGCATGATCGATGATGAGCCAGATCAAGTCTGGCCTATAGTCATGAAAGTGAATCAATTAGATTGGCATAAATATACTTGCCGCCCCAATAACTCAGCGAAAATTGGCGCGGCCTAAAGATTGGCAAATCGTTGACGAATGAGCAGTTGCGCATCCGTCGCAACGCGAATTCTTCCCAGTGTGCCCTACACCGAAATGAGCGGGGGAAATCAGGGGCATTGCGGCCTGAGACTCGCTCTTGTGACTTGGGTTGCTCCCTTGCTAACCCGCGGCTTACTGGTCGCCGCCGAGGATGGAGCCAACGATGCCACCAAGCAGTGCGCCGCCGGCGGCTGTTCCCATCTGTTGACGGTTGTCTGTGGCGGGCAGGTACTCGCTGATCTGGTGCGCGAGGCGGGAGATGGGCAGTGTCTGGAGCCAGACGGTGCCGGGACCTGTGAGCACGGCGAGAAAGATTCCGTCACCGCCGAAGATGGCATTCTTGATCCCCGGCACCGTGGTGATCTGGAAGCCGACCGAGGACTGGAACGCGCCGACATGGCCGGGATGCACGCGGAGCACTTCGCCGGGTGCGAGGTTTTTCATAATCAGCTCACCGGACAGCTCAAGCCACGCCGTGCCCATGCCTCCCACTTTCTGCAGCATGAAGCCGTTGCCACCAAAGATGCCCGCGCCGAGCGACTACTGAAAGCCAACGCCGATGGTGACCTGCGGAGTGGCGCAGAGGAAGCCGTGGCGGTGCACCATGAGCTCCTGCCCCGGCGTGAGCTGAATGGGCACGATATGGCCGGGCACTTTGGTGGCAAACGAGACCTCGCCGGGATACTGGACGGCGCGGTACTCCGTCATGAAGAGGCTGCCGCCGCCGGCCACGCGCTTGAGCACGCCGAAGATTCCGCCACCGCCGCCCATCTGGGTGTGGGTGGTCATCTGGATGGATGCGGTCATCCAGGAGAGCTCGCCGCTCTCAGAAAAGACACTCTCGTTGGGATCAAGCTGCACATCGAGCACGGGCATGGTGGTGCCCTGAATTCTGGTCTGCATGGGGAATCCTCCTGTTCAGAAAAGAAGTGTACAAGAGACAGGCACACGGTACGGGCAGATGAAAAATCCTGCTCTTTTCATTCCCTGTTCCGTGTTCCCTGCTCCAGAACCTGCAGGCTCGTCTGCGCCATTGCCAGTGAGCTGCCGCCGACCCAGATGTCATAGGTGGTGGGCTCGACGGTGCGCACGACCTGGGCGTTGTAAAAGCTGAGTTCGTCGAACCCAAGCGGAAAGGTAAGGTGCTTTGTTTCCCCGGGCTGGAGGGCGACGCGGGCGAAGCCTTTGAGCTCGCGGACGGGCTGCTCCACGCTGGCAACGGTGTTGCGGATGTAGAGCTGCACGACCTCGGTTCCGGCGACGCTGCCGGTGTTGGTCACATCCACGCCAACGCTGGTAACGGGCACGTGTTCGGCAAGGATTTCACCGACGGGCACTTCGGCGCGGGTGAGGGTGGGTTTGGAGTACCTGAAGCGCGTGTAGCTGAGTCCCCAGCCGAAGGGAAAGAGCGCGGAATTTTCCTCGTCTACGTAGCGCGAGATGAACTTCTCCGCAGCGTTAAAGGGCATGTGGCTGAGGTCGCCGTGGGCGGGGCGGCCGGTGGGGAGTTGCGCGTAATAGAGCGGCTCCTGGCCAACGGCGCGGGGCATGCTGGCGGGCAGCTTGCCGGAGGGGTTGACGTCGCCGAAAAGCACGTCTGCCACGGCGGGACCGGCCGCAATGCCGGGGCTCCACGCCTGCAGGATGGCGGGTACATGCTCGGCGGCCCATTTGATCTGAAGCGGACGCCCAGCCAGCACGACGAGAATCACCGGTTTACCGGTAGCGACGACGGCCTGAAGCAACTGCTGCTGTGCGCCGGTGAAGCCAAGATGCACGCGACTGGAAGCCTCACCTTCAAGCCAGTTGGTGGGCTCGCCGAGGGCGAGGATGGCGACATCGGCCTGTTCGGCTGTCTTCACCGCCTCGGCAATGGACTTTTGGTCGTCGGGGGTGGGCATTGGCCGCTGGGCCACAGCCGGACCAATGAAGGAAACACTGTTGAGCACGTTCGCGTCGGCACCGGAGAGCAGGCCGCATCCCTCGGCATAGAGCAGCCGGTCGCCCAAGCGCTCATGCAGCTCCTGGCGCAGGGTAATCACATACTTCGCGTCGCCGGAAGACCATGCGCCGAGCAGATCGCGCTGGTCGTCCGCCATGGGACCAATGAGAGCAACCTTCTTTGCTTTTGCGGTGAGGGGCAGCAGCGCGCCAACGCCCTCGACCGGATCGTTCTTGAGCAGCACCATGGTTTCATCGGCCACCTTGCGCGCTACGGCGCGGCGCTCGGGCGTGGCGTCGTATGCCGGCCCTTCCGTAGCGTAGGGATGCTCGAACAGTCCCAGAGCGAACTTGACGCGCAAAACGCGGCGCACGGCCTCATCCACGACGTTCTCGGAGATCTCGCCGGAACGCACCTGGCCTGCGAGGGTGGTTCCGTAGAGGTTACTCTCCATATCCATGTCCACGCCGGCTTCGAGAGCCTTGCGAGCGACGATTGAACCGTCTGCGCCAATGGCGTGATTGAGCAGCTCGCCGACGGCTCCCCAGTCCGAAACAACGAAGCCGCCAAAGCGCCACTCCTTGCGCAGGATCTGCGTGAGAGTAAACGGATTGGCCGTGCCTGGAACGCCGTTGATGGAGTTGAAGGAGGTCATCACTGTAGCTACACCGGCATCGACCGCGGCGCGATAGGGTTCCAGATACACCTGGCGGAGCGTCAGCTCGCTCATGTCGGTGGCGTTGTAATCGCGGCCGGCGATGGCCGCGCCATAGGCGGCAAAGTGCTTGACGCAGGCGGCAACCGAATCCGGCTTGGAGAGATCGCCCTGCTGATAGCCATTGACCCAGGCACGCGCCATTGCGGAACTGAGGTAGGGGTCTTCGCCGTTGGACTCAACGATGCGACCCCAACGCGGGTCGCGCGCAATGTCCACCATAGGCGAGAAGACCCAGGTGATACCGTCGGCACGGGATTCCACCGCGCTGGTGCGCGCAACCGTCTCAGCAGCTTTGATGTCCCAACTGGCGGCGATGGCCAGAGGAATGGGGAATGTGGTGCGCTCACCGTGGATGACGTCCAGCCCGAAGAGAAGAGGGATGTGCAGACGCGACTTTTCCATGGCGATGCGCTGGTAGTGATTTGTTTCTTTTGCACCCACGACGTTAAGCATGGACCCCACCTGGCCCTTGGCCACCAGTTCGTCATAGGTGAGGTTTGAGGCGGAGGGTCCGGTAGCATAGCCGCCCGCAAACTGCACAAGCTGACCGATCTTTTCATCCAGCGTCATCTTGTTCAGGAGAGCCTCAACGCGCGCATCAATATCCTTAGAAACGAGCTGCACGTTTGGAACAGGCCGGTACTGGGCAACAGCCTGCAAGCAGCCTGAGCTGACCAACAGCAAGGATAAGGCGAGCAATCTGCACGCACAGGGGAATGGGCTTTTCATGACTTCGCAATGATAAACCGTTTGATTCGTAGACTTCCATGAAGGGATATATGCTGCGCAAATGAAATCTGCATGAAATCAGTTCCGCCGCTTTTGTTGTACCCCACGTTGCGCAGAGATTCGTCTGGCAACGGCTTACTGAAAGGCTACCCTGCTCACCTGAAACACCCGAAATGCTCTACTCTTTCATTTGAACTGTATGAAGCGCTTTGCCATGCATTTCCGGAAAGCTCTCTGGCTGGCCCTCGAGCACGATGTGCTGAACACGGCCAAGGCCACGGCGTATTCGGGCATGCTGATGATGTTTCCAGCTCTGGTGCTGCTGACGACACTGCTGGCAGCGGTGCCCGAGGGCACGACGCTGATGGGAGAGATTCGCGCGGCATTTGAGCAGTTTCTGCCCGCAGATGCCCTGTCGCTGCTGCAGGCTTCGTTGCAGGCAAGCCGCATGCGATCGGCACAACTGCTCATTTCCGCCACCGGCATCAGCATCTTCGGTGGCATTGGCATGATGCTGTCGTTCATGGAGGGATTTCGCCGAGCCTACCGCCTGCCGCGCAGTGACTGGGACCTGTGGCAGCGAAGGCTGCGCGCACTGCTTCTGGTGCCGATTGTGCTGGTTCCGCTGGCGCTGGCGACACTGCTGCTTGTCTTTGGCCGCCAGATCGAAGCATGGATGATCGTCAACTCGGACCATGAGTTGCGCCACATGGTCATCATCTTCTGGAGACTGGTGCGATGGGCCATCGCACTGCTGACCAGCGTTGCAGTGCTCGGCGCCTTGTATCACTTTGGCACCAAGCGCACAGAGCACTGGGCGTGGGTGATGCCCGGCGCCATCGCCACTACGTTTCTCTGGTTTCCGGCCACCCTCGCTTTCGGCTTGTATGTAACGCGGATTGCCGACTACTCGATGTTTTACGGCTCGTTCGGCGCGGGCATCGCAACGCTGGTGTGGCTTTATATCACCTCGTTCAGCGCGCTGCTCGGCGCGGAGCTGAATGGCGTGCTCTTCAGAGAGCGCAGGGAGCGGGATGCCTTCGAGGAAACTGTCGAAGCGCCTTCATCCAGTCTGTGATGCCACGCACCGACCATTCCATGTGCCGCAATGCATCATGAACAGGGGGTCTGCGCGCCCACCCCTCCGTGTACAATAAAGCGGGCCGCGCTCTTTTGAACCCCACCACTTAACCAAGCCCGTTCTGGAGTTTTCTGCATGCTGTTTGCTGAACCAAGCCCGACCGAAGCCCCCATTCAACGCCGCGCAAAGATTGTTGCCACCCTCGGCCCGGCTTCCAACACCGAACCCGTTTTCCGTGAGCTTGTCCGCGCGGGTGTGGATGTCGTCCGTCTGAATTTTTCCCATGGCACGCACGAGGAGAAGCTGGCGCTGATCCAGATGATCCGCAAGGTAAGCCGCGAGGAGCGGAAGCCTCTCTGCATCCTGGGCGACCTGCAGGGGCCGAAGATTCGCACATCCAAACTGAAGGATCACCAGGCTGTGCTGCTGAAAGCCGGGAATAGGCTGACCATCACGCCGCGCGACGTTCCGGGAACGGCAGCGCTGGTGGGCACCACATTTAAGACGCTGGCGGAAAATGTGGAGCAGGGCTCTCGCATTCTGCTCTCTGATGGCCTCATCGAGTTGCGCGTGCATGAAGTGGACGGTGCCGACGTGGTGTGCGAAGTAATCAACGGCGGCATGCTGGGCGAGAATAAGGGCATCAATCTTCCGGGCATTCCGGTGCGCGTGCCATCGCTGACAGAGAAGGACGCCGAAGATCTTGAGTTTGCCATCAAGAATGGCGTGGATGCGATTGCCGTTTCCTTTGTGCGCACGGCAGAGGACGTTCGCCTGGTGCGCAACCGCGTTTCAGCGTACGGCGGCGAGACGTGGATTATCGCCAAGCTGGAAAAGCCGCAGGCCATTGAGCATCTTGACAGCATTCTGCAGGCAGCCGATGGCATCATGGTGGCTCGCGGCGACCTGGGCGTCGAGGTTCCGCCGGAGAAGGTGCCTGCATTCCAGAAGCACATCATCCGCCGCGCGGCCGAGTATCGCAAGCCGGTGATCACGGCGACGCAGATGCTGGAGTCGATGATTGAAAATCCGCGGCCCACGCGCGCGGAGGTCTCCGACGTAGCCAATGCGGTCTATGACGGCACGGATGCGGTGATGCTCTCGGGCGAGTCGGCCGTGGGCAAGTATCCTGTTGGCGCGGTGGCGATGATGGCCCGCATCATCAGTGAATCCGAGCGCCACATGAAGCAGCAGAATTTTTCCACGCGGCTGCCACGGCATAGCAGGCTCTCCATTGCCGAGACCATCTGCGAAGCAACGGCCCATGCTGTGGACGATCTGGATCTACGCGGAATTGCGCTGTTCACTGAGACCGGGTCCACGGCACGGCAACTGTCAAAGTACCACCCCGCCACACCGATTTTTGCGCTGAGCCCGATTGATGTCACCATCAATCGGCTGAACCTGCTGTGGGGCACCACGCCCGTCCGCTGCCCCAAGGTCACCACGACCGAGGCTCTGGTGGAAGTGGCCGAGAGCCTGCTGGAACAACACGGCTACGTGAAGAACCGCGAGGTCATCGCGATTGTGGCCGGCACACGTACGAAGTCCGGGTCGACGAACTTCCTGCGGTTGCACGTAATGGGTGAACAAGCACAGGAGGGTTCGCGCTTTCTGGCCGCGCCGCATCAGGAAGAGATCGTTGTTCCACCCCCTGCGCCGATGCCTGTTGCCGCTCCTGCCAAGGCGAAGCGTCCCGTCACCAAAACAGCGAAGGCGGCTAAGCCCGCGCGGCGCAAGTAGTACAGCTAAAACTGAAAACTTGCAGCAAAAACGCCACTCTTATAGGAGTGGCGTTTTTGTTGTGCTTGCTTTTGCAGGATGAGCTATTTCGCAGCCAACTGGCGCAGGACGTATTGCAGGATGCCGCCGTGCTCGAAATACTCGATCTCCTGCGGGGTGTCGATGCGGACGCGGGCGTTGAAGTACTTGACGGTGCCGTCGGCGGCTGTGGCCTTTACTTTGAGGGTGCGGCCTCCGGCGAATTTTGCCTTGAGCAGTTCGGTGAGACCGGGGAAGTCATAGACCTCTTCGCCTGTGAGGCCGAGCGACTCGACGTTCTGACCTGCTTCAAATTGCAGAGGCAGGATGCCCATGCCGACGAGGTTGGAGCGATGAATGCGCTCGAAGCTCTCAGCGATAACGGCACGGACGCCGAGCAGTTTTGGTCCCTTGGCAGCCCAGTCGCGCGAGGAACCGGAGCCGTACTCCTTGCCTGCGAGAATGACGAGCGGCACATTGCGCTCGGCGTACCTCACGCTGGCGTCGAAGATGGACATCTGCTCGCCCTCGGGCAGCAGGCGGGTGACGCCGCCCTCGGTGCCGGGCGCAAGCTTGTTGCGCAGGCGCACGTTGGCGAAGGTGCCGCGCACCATGACTTCATGGTTGCCACGGCGCGAGCCGTAGCTGTTGAAGTCTGCGGGCTTGACGCCGTGCTCGGAGAGATACTTCCCTGCCGGGCCGTTGGTTTTGATGTTGCCGGCGGGTGAGATGTGGTCGGTTGTGACAGAGTCGCCCAGCACGGCGAGTACGCGCGCGCCTAGGATGTCCGTGACGGGCGCGGGGGTTTTGGCCATGCCGTCGAAGTAGGGCGCCTTGCGGATGTAGGTGGAGTCCGGCTCCCACTGGTAGACGTCGCCGGTGGGGAAGCTGAGGCCCTGCCAGTTGGCGTCGCCGAGGCTGACGGTGGCGTACTCCTTGCGGAAGATCTCGCTGCTGAGGCCAAGTTCGATGGCGTCGGCGACTTCCTTCTGGGTGGGCCAGATGTCCTTGAGGAAGACGGGATTGCCGGACGGGTCTTTGCCGAGCGGGTCCGCGTCAAAGTTGTGACCGATTTTGCCGGCAAGCGCGTAGGCCACGACGAGCGGCGGGCTCATGAGGTAGTTGGCGCGCACATCGAGGTTGACGCGGCCCTCGAAGTTGCGGTTGCCGCTGAGCACGCTGACGGCGACGAGGCCGTGCTCGTCGATGCTCTTTGAGACATCGGTGGGCAGCGGGCCGGAGTTGCCGATGCAGGTGGTGCAACCGTAGCCGACGACGTTGAAGCGCAGCTTTTCAAGATAGGGCAAAAGGCCGGCCTTGGCGTAGTAGTCGGTGACAACGCGGGAGCCGGGCGCGAGCGAGGTCTTGACCCACGGGGGGACGGAGAGACCTTTTTCGACTGCTTTTTTGGCAAGCAGACCGGCGGCGATCATGACGGAGGGGTTGGATGTGTTGGTGCAACTGGTGATGGCGGCGATGACGACCGAGCCGTGGTCAAGATAGGTGTCGGGATCGACGCCGAAGCGCTCTTTCACTGTGGTGGTCAGGTGAACGGGCGACTTCTCCGCAACGGCCGTGTCGGCGACAGCCTTGCGCTCCCAGGCGGCAGCGGTGCGGGTGCCGAGCGGCTTGGCTGTTGGCGCAAGAAGCGAGGGCAACTGCTGCGCGAAGCTCGTGGCAGCGTCCTTGAGCAGGACGCGGTCCTGCGGGCGCTTGGGGCCGGCAACGCTGGGCTCGACGGTGGCGAGATCGAGTTCAAGTGTCTGGGTGTATTCGGCCTCGGGCGAGCTGGCGGTGTGGAAGAGTCCCTGCTCCTTGTAGTAGGCCTCGACGAGGGCAATCTGCTCTTCACTGCGGCCGGTGAGGCGAAGGTAGCGGAGGGTTTCGACGTCAACGGGGAAGATGCCGCAGGTTGCACCGTACTCGGGAGCCATGTTGCTGATGGTGGCGCGGTCGGCGAGAGGGAGCTGCGTTATGCCTTCCCCATAAAATTCCACGAATTTACCAACAACGCCGAGCTTGCGCAGGGCCTGGGTGACGGTGAGGACGAGGTCAGTGGCGGTGGCACCTTCGCGGAGCTTGCCGGTGAGCTTGTAGCCAACGACCTGCGGCACGAGCATGGAGACAGGCTGGCCGAGCATGGCCGCCTCAGCCTCGATGCCGCCGACGCCCCAGCCGAGAACGCCGAGACCGTTAATCATGGTGGTGTGGGAATCGGTGCCGACGAGGGTGTCAGGGTACGCGACCTGCTCGCCGTTGATTTCTGTTGTGAAGACAACGCGGGCGAGGTACTCGAGATTGACCTGGTGGCAGATGCCCATGCCGGGGGGAACGGCGGAGAAGTTGCGGAAGGCTGTCTGGCCCCATTTGAGGAAGGCGTAGCGCTCGCGGTTGCGCTGGAACTCCAGGAGCGCGTTGGCATCGTATGCGCCGGGGGTGCCGAATTCGTCCACCTGAACGGAGTGGTCGATGACTAGCTCGGCGGGCACGAGCGGGTTGACGCGCTCGGGGTCACCGCCGAGGGTCTTGATGGCGTCGCGCATGGCGCCGAGGTCAACCACGGCAGGGACGCCGGTGAAGTCCTGCATGAGGACGCGGGCGGGCATGTATGCGATTTCGCGGCTGGGCTCGGCTTTGGCGTCCCAGTTGGCGAGGAACTCGATGTCGGAGGCGGAGACATTCACGCCATCTTCGCGGCGGAGCAGGTTCTCAAGCAGGATTTTGAGGCTGAAGGGCAGGCGGCTCAGGTTAAAGCCGCACGCGGCAAGCGCGGGCAGGCGATAGATGGTGTAGGAGCGGTTGCCGGAGGACAGCTTGGCACGGCTGGCAAAACTATTCATCGGGGAGACCTTTCTATCCGCATCGGTGCGGATTGACTCTTGCAAATCAGATTGCGGGTTCCAGCGATCGAGGGCCCGCTGGCCGGCGCACAATGGCGCGCAGCACAAACCGGAAGACTGCAACGGGATAGCTTACTCAGCTGGGGTGGCGGCGTCCACGGTCGGGGCGGCCACGGCGAAAGCGCTTGAGGTGGTGCATGGCGGAAATGGCAGAGTGGCTGCGCATTGTCTACGCCCACTATTTTAACGCGCAGGCCGGTGACTATGGAACGACTGATGAGGCCTTTGCAGTGCCCTGCAACGTGCTGGCGCGGTCCACATGACTGTCGCGGAAAGGTTTGCACTGCGGGTTAGGCTCGGGTAGGCTCAAGGCGAGTATTTCGGAGGTAATGGATGCCCTTCTGCACCACGCTGACTGCGGTGGCTCTGCTGCTTTGCGGGCTGAGCGCTCCCGGTCAGACTCCCACAGCGCCCGCGGCTCATGTGTGGCCTGCCGTGGATGGCACGGTTGTGCTCGACAATTTTCGCTTTGGTACGGGCGAGACGCTGCCGCAACTGCGGCTGCACTATCTGACGCTGGGCCGGCCGCATCGCGACGCGGCCGGCCACACGGACAACGCCATCCTGCTGCTGCACGGCACGGGAGGCAACGCGCACACGCTGTTGAATCCCATCTTCTCCGATGTGCTGTTTGTTCCCGGCGGCGTTCTTGATATTCAGAACTACTTCATCATTCTGCCGGACGATATTGGACATGGGCAAAGCTCGAAGCCGTCTGACGGACTGCGCATGCGTTTTCCTGCGTATGACTACGACGACATGGTACGCAGCCAGCGGCTGATGCTGGACGCGATGCACGTGGATCATCTGCGCCTTGTACTGGGCACGTCGATGGGTTGCATGCAGTCGTTTGTGTGGGGCGAGACCTATCCCGGCTTTGCAGACGCACTGGCTCCCTTTGCCTGCCTGCCGGTGGAGCTTGCGGGACGCAACCGGATGATGCGGTACATGGCGATCCAAGCCATCAAACTTGATCCGGCTTGGATGGGCGGCGAGTACGAGACCGAGCCGCAGCAGGGCCTGCGCACCGCGAACGAAATGTTGCTCATCATGGGGTCAAGCCCGTTGCAGATGCAGAACCATGCGCCCACGCGAGAGCTTGCTGAGCAGTATGTCGATCGCTACCTTGCGCGGACGATGGCGAGCACCGATGCAAACGACTTTATCTACTACGTGAACGCCAGCCGGAATTACAACCCAGAGCCGCGACTGGAACACATTACTACGCCGGTGCTGTGGATCAACTCTGCGGATGACTTCATCAACCCGCCGGAGCTGGGTATTGCGCAACAGATGGTGAAGCGCATGCCGCACGCGCGGTTTATTCTGCTGCCCATCACGGACCAGACCGTGGGACATGGCACGCATACGAAAGCCTCGGTGTGGAAGGACTATCTGGCGGAGTTTATGCGCGAGACCGAGCCGAAGCGATAAACCGCAGCGATAACGTGCGGACGGGTCGAGTGGCGGGAGCAGTGTCTACTCCCCGCCGAAGTCGCGGTAACGCTCGAGCACATCGCGTTGGGAGATGACACCCTCAAGCTTGCGCAGGTTGGCGCGGTTGACGACGGGCACGAGGGGCCAGCGGTCCACGTAGCGAAGAGCCATGTCGAGCGGCTGATCGGGGTGCAGGGAGGGAATGTGCTGGTCCTCCAGAAGAATGCCGAGCAATTCGCTGCTCTTCCCTTGCCTGACCAGATTTTCAACTTTTTCACGAGTGATGCCGCCCCAGCCGCCGGGTTGCAGACGGACGAGGACAACGTTCTGTTTGCCCTTTTTGAGAACGCGCGCGGCCTTTTCGACGCTGTCGTCGTGGTTGAGAACCGGCGCGGATGCGGGCTGCATGGCGTCTTCCACGCGCAGAATGTTTTCCTCGCGCTGCTCTTCCATGGAGGGTAGTTCCAGGCCATCCTGGCGGGTGAGCACGTCAAAGATGGCCGCGGGCTGGAGAGCGCGCGAAATCACGTAAGCAAATGTGTTGGCGATGATGACGGGGACGATGATGGTGTAGTTGCCGCTGACCTCAAGCACCATGAAGACGGAGGTCATGGGCGCGCGCAGGAATCCGGCGAAGAGCACGCCCATGCCGACAAGGGCATAGGTGCCGGGCGACCAGTGGAGATGCGGCAGAAGGGCATGCTCGGCGCCGCCGACGGCCGCGCCGAGCATGGCTCCGATGAAGAGCGTGGGCGCGAACATGCCACCGGGCGTTCCGCTAACGAAAGACAGCAGAGTTGCAATAATCTTGAGCCCTGCCAGAATGGCAAGGAACTGCCAGGTGAACTGTCCGTGCATGGCCTCATCGATGTATTCGTACCCAGCACCCATGACCTGCGGGCCGCCGAGCAGGGCGATGACGCCGATAAGCAGACCGGCAATGGCGGGCTGGAAGTACTGCGTCCATTGGGGCAGTGCCTTGCAGCGCGGACGCAGCGAACCAATGCCACTGGCAAAGGCAACCGAGGCAAGTCCGCCGATGATGCCGAGGATGGCATAGGCAATCAGCTCAGAGGGACGCCGCAACTCGACCGGGGGAATGCGGAAGAGGGATTCCGACCCGAGAAACCAGCGCATGACGACGACACTGGAAACCGCAGAGAGCACGACGGAGCCGAGGATGCCGGCGGTCCAGCGGCCGATCACTTCCTCAATGACAAACAGCACGGCAGAGATTGGCGCATTGAAGGCAGCAGCCAGGCCGGCAGCCGCGCCGACCGGGGCGATGAGCCGCATGCGATCGCGGGAGAGGCGCATGCGCTGACCCAGCGCCGAGGCCAATGTTGCGCCGATCTGTAGCGATGGGTCTTCGGGGCCAAGCGAGTGTCCTGAGCCGATGGCCAGCGATGCAGTGAAGAACTTGCCAATCGCCGTACGGAGCGGGAGGTAGCCGTTGTAGATATACAGCGCAGCCTTGGTCTGGTTGACGCCGCTGCCACGCGATTGAGGAAAGAAGTGAATCACGAGGACTGCGATGACCAGTCCGGCAAGCGTGGGCGCCAGGATGATGCGCCACGGCGACAGGACCGCGCCTGAACCAAGCAGGTAGATGCGGAACCAGTCAATGAGAAAACGAAAACAAACGACAGCAAGCCCGGAAAATATTCCGATGAAGACGGAGAGGATGAGAAAGAATCGCTCTTCCCGGAAAATGGACCGCAGCACGGACGCAGGCGAGAGATTGACATCGGGTGTTGCCGATGCGTTCTTTGCGTCTTCCACAATGCTTGCGGTTTGGGAATCAGATAACGAATCCACCTCAGCTCCCCTCATGTAGTTTTGCGATCAAGAGCAGTGCCACATCAGCATCTGTTGGAGCCTGGCATCCCTGGTTGCTTGTGCGTTCTATCTTGAAAACAAGCTCCATGGCGGTGTTGACGAGATCTGGATTATTCCGGAAACCTCGCTCGGTCATCTGCGGCTTCATCTTCCCCCACTCGGCCTGCAGATCCTCACGAGATTTTGCGGGCGCCAAGGAAGCGGCAGCATGTGGGCAGGACTTGAGCCGTTTGCCGGCCACAGCAAAGGCATCCAAGGCACTGCGATCGCGCTGAGCGACGCGGATCTGCCTGCGGAAGGGATCCATTTGCAAAACAAGTTCCGTGATCCTGAGCAGGGCAGCGCTCGCCGTGTCACCGGGCGCGTCTTCGACCGCATGCTGCAGATATCTCTGGGCCATTGGATATCTGCCGAGTTCGTAGGCTGCAAGGCCGGCGCCAGCCAGGGCCGCAGGATCATGAGGGGCGATGCTGAGTGCGCGACGGTACGCGGCAAGCCCGTGCTCGTAGTCCTTGGCCCGCATGAAGAGCGCGCCGAGATTGGTCTGCTGCGTGGGGTCGTCTTCCAGATTGGCTGCGAGAGAAATCATCTCCGACTGCGCCTGCGTCCTGGCATTGATCCCGAGCAAATAGTTGATGAGCTCAAGCCGCGCATTGCGCTCCTGCGCTTCCTGATCGCCGGGCCAGGGCGCGTAAATTGCATTGTGATAGTAACGAAGGGCCTGCTCCGTATCCCCTCTGCCTGCTGCGGTGCGAGCCAGTTCCAGATTGACGAGCCCATTCTCAGGCCGTCGGCCCCAGAGGTTAATCAGATAAGCGTCCGCCTCACTGATGCGCTTTTGACCAATTAGCGCCTGCGCCAAGCCAAGTTCATAGGAGAAGTTGCCGCGCGAATAGAGCAGCGCAGTGCGGAACTCGGTGGCCGCGCTCTCAAAATGCTGCAACTTCAGGTCCGCGGCGCCGCGTGTAGACCACCGTATCGCAAGGGCATCCTGCTGCGCGTGAAAAATGCGGGACAACGCGCCGACGGCTAGAAAAGCCAGGACCGCCAATCCGAAGAGTAAGGCCAGCAGGACAGGCTCACGCCTAAGATAGATCGAGAAATCCCGTTTTGCGGACCCCGTCGTCACTCTTTCTCCAAGCGGCTGAACATGACATGCCGCGTACGCGTAGATACGTGTCAGACGAACGAAAAATCAGCGGATATGCTGGCCTGCTAGAGGCTCCGCGCCTTCCAGTGGCCTTACCGTCGCAGGCTCAATCGAGCACGGCGTACAAAAGTCCCTGGAAGGCGTGGCTGACTGGAGGCTATTGATATACCTGAAAAATAGCCCTGCGTACTTTGTTATTCCGCAGTTTCAAAGCCATCTCTTCCTCATTTTACTAGCGCGGCTGCATGTTGTAGAGAAAGACTGCGCGCAGTTCAAGATACGGACCATGGAAGGCACGAGGCAGCGGAGGGTAATTGGAGCCGGTCAATGCGCCCCAAGCAGCGCGATCGAGGCCTGTGTCTCCCGAGCGCCCCTCGAGGACCATGCTTCCGTCCATGAGGCGGCCGTTGGGCAAGACCTTGAAGCGGATGACAACAGCTCCCGACTTGAGAATGGGCGGGTTCACCTCGTCGGGAATCAGCGGATCCCAGGTGTGCTCGGTTTCCCAATGCCAGCGCTGCAACCAGGATGTAAAGTCTACGCCTTGCGTGTCCGACAGGACTTCAACGCCGCCCGTGCCCGCGCCAGGGTGCATGGAGAGCTCGCCGCGTGAGGGCAGGTCCGTCGCTCCGAAGCCGGGGTCGCGCGCCGCACCACGCATTGCCTGGCGCAACTGGTCAGCAGGATTCTGAGAGCCCATCGCAAAGTTTGGCCGGGCAGGCACTGCTTCAGGACGTGGTGCATCCAACTGCGGCTGGGGCTTGGCCTGCACGGGCGGCGCAGGCTGCGTGGGCTGCGTCACGGGCGGAGGCGTGGGTTCAGCCACCGGCGGAGGCGTGGGCTTGTTCATCGCCTCGAGGGTCTTCTTGTCGATTTGCGGCGCCTTTTCAGGCACTGGCTTGACCTTGACCTTGGGCTGCAACTGGCGCAAAGCGTCAGGCGGCAAATCAAGATAGCTCAGGTCCTTGCGCTGCTTGATGGCGTCGAATGGATCAATGACGGGCGGCACCTTGAAGACGTACTTCGGAATCCACGTGACGGCCGAAAGCAGCAGCACGTGGATGAGGATGGCGAGCCAGATCCCTTCACGCAGACGAGCCCAGCGGCGCTCGTCTTCGAGCTCGCTGATCATCTCCAGCAGCTCGTGGGTGTCGTAATCTACCCAGCGCGAACGCGAGCCGCCAGTCGCGGGCTCGGGCGGGCGCGTCTGCTCTTCGGGAGCAGCGGCCACGGCTGTGCTCCCAGTCTGCTGAGCAGACCCTGTCGGCTCGTTGGGCTCGTTCTCAGTGGCTTGTGTTTCGCTGGTGGGCATTCTTCCTGTTGGAGCTTCAGGGGAAAACCCGCCAGCTCCATTTCGAGTCCTTTGCATCTATTCTCTCATCTTGGCCGCAAGGAGCAACTTATCCGCGGGGAATGCCGTGAACGTACAATGATTCTTTTGGAATAGACGGATTTTGAGCCGGAAAGGGACCTGTTTGAAGCTGTTTGCACAACTGATGGCCAAGTGGAAGCTGGTGGCGCTTCCCGCAATCATTAAATTGGGCTTCTGGGGCGCTGGCGCAGTGGCACTGCTGGACTCCTCTTCGATTCCCGTACCCATGGACGCGGTCCTGGCAGTGTATGTATGGGGAGACAAGAGCCACTTCTGGGTCTATTGCCTGATGGCGGCGACGGGTTCGGCGATTGGCGGGATTGTGCCCTACGGGATTGGCCGGGCGGGCGGCGAGCTGTTTCTGCTGAAACGCGTGAACCGCGAGCGCTTTGAGCAGATGCGCAACCGCTTTGAGCGGCAGGAGTTTCTGGCCGTGATGGTTCCCTCGATGATGCCGCCGCCGACGCCGTGGAAGGCGTTTGTGTTTGCCGCGGGGGTGTTTGAGATGCGGGTGATCCCCTTTATGCTGGCCGTGTTTTGCGGAAGGCTGGTGCGGTGGCTGCTGCTGGCAGGGCTGGTGCTGAAGCTGGGACCGGGCGCGGTGAGCCTGGTGGCGCATCATGCGCAGCTTGCGCTGCTGCTGGTGGCGGGGCTGGTTGCACTGGGATTGATTGGCTGGTGGCTGCGGCGGCGGACGGGCGAGACTGCAAGCTAGGTGCGGAACTCAGCCAGGCCGGATTGCTCCGGCCCGGTGAGCGACTATTTGCTGGACGATTTACTTGCTGGCGAGGGCTGCCGGAGCGTGGACTCCGCTGAAGCGGCGGAGCAGCACAGGAACGCCAAAGGCGAGGCCCGCGACGATGCCCGTGGAGACGAGGTCGTTGCGATAGAAAGGTACAGCGGCGGCGTAACACGCTGCCAGACCAGCCATGGAGCGCGGATACATGCCGCCCGCAGCCCAGACTGCGTAATTTGACACAACAAAGAACGACGTGGGTCCAAGGATCACGCCCGCGGCGACGCGGACAAAGCTGGTGCGTGCGTGGAGCAGGATTTGGCCAAGCGCCATGACAGCCAGGTACCAGGCCCAGGTGGTGACGTAGGCCTGCCAGCGGAAGGCGTAGTGGTAGGTGAAGACGGTCAAAACATAGTCCGTGGCCATCAAGGCGGCTAGCGGGGCCAACATCTCGCGCCAGGAGCGCCGAGCGCCAAAGTAGAGCAGGGCTCCGCCTACTGCGGTGAAATTGAACCAGTCAGGATGGGGCATGAGACGGCTCAAAACGGCAACGGCCAGCAGCAGATAAGCAGGCATGGACACCTCAGATTCAAGATTCCCAGGGAGTGTACCCCCGAGGCGGGAAGCGTTCTTTTCATTCTGAGGGGCGCGGGGCAGACGGTCAACTTGAACCGACGCGCCCATTGGCAGGGTGAACAAAACTTTTCATTCAGCGGGAAGATGGATGGGCTGGGTAGCTGTTTGGCACGGGAGACACGAGGGCTGGAGATTTGCGGAGGCAGAGCGTGTTTGCTAGGACATAGTTTTTTTGCGCTCGCAGGCAAGTGAAGGCTCGTGGAGCAAACCGCGGGGCTATCCACCGAAAGCGCTAAGTCACTGTCAGTCAGCGCAGTGCTCGTTCACATAAGACGCGACAGAGGTTTGACTTTATACTTAGATGTCTATATAAAGATGTCTATATATGGCTAAGAATGATTCACTCCAAGGTTCGCTCGATTTGCTCGTGCTCAAGATTTTGTCACGGCGTCCGCGGCTTCACGGATACGCCATCATGGCTGCCATCGCCAGTACATCCGGCGATGTGCTGCATGCGGAGGAAGGTTCGCTCTACCCCGCGCTGTATCGGATGGAGGAAGCGGGCTGGATTCGCGCGGAGTGGATCAAGAAAGACTCCGGTCGCCGGGCCCGCATCTACGAACTGACCGCTGCCGGCAAAAAGCAACTGGGCACGGCAGAGTCGCGCTGGCAGTCAGTCAGCCTGGCAATCAATCGAGTTCTCCGGGAGGCATGACATGTCATTGTGGTCGCGCATCTCAAATGCTGTACGCGGCGAGCGCTTAAACCGCGAGATCGAAGAAGAGCTGCAGTCGCACATTGAAGAGGCCATCGCCTCAGGACGCGATCCCAGGGAAGCGCGCCGTGCATTCGGCTCCGCGTTGCGTGCCCGCGAGGCGAGCCACAGCATTCGTGTTGCCGGATGGCTTGAGTCGCTTCTCGCCGATGTAAGATTCGGCTGGCGGCAGCTCTGCCGTAACAAGGTCACGTCCGTGGCCGCGGTGCTTTCCCTCGCTCTCGGCATTGGCTCGTGTGTCGCCGCCTTCCGTCTTATCGACGCCCTGCTTTGGCGCCCGCTGCCCATCTCCAACCCCAGCAAGCTCTACGTCCTTTCCCGCAAGATGATTGGCTTGTACGGCAAACCTGCCGAGGACAGCTACTGGGCCACGCCGGACTTCAACCTGATGCGCGACGCAGCCAAGGATCAGGCCGACCTCATCGCGATCAGCGATGCCGACCGCACGGACATCACCTGGTCTACCGACGACGACATGGAGAAGGCCCACGTCGTGTACGTCTCCGGCAACATGTTCCCGGTCTTCGGCCTTGAGCCCACGCTCGGTCGCCTGCTCGCGCCCGCCGATGACCGCGGTCCGGGAGCCAGCCCCTATGCGGTCCTCTCCTGGGACTATTGGAATCACCGCTTCGGCCGCGATCCCCACATCCTTGGCCGCCTGCTCCACATCGGTGACCAGACCTTTGAAATCATCGGCGTCGGCCCTCGCGATTTCACGGGAACCGAAACAGGAACCATCACCGACATCTTTCTGCCCCTGAACATGAACAGCTTCGCCACGCAGGACAACATGATGTGGCACCGCAGCTTCCTGATGTTGAAACCAGGCCTCAACCCGGCCACAGCCCTCGAGCCGCTCCGCCAGCACCTCTCCGCCGTCAGCCGCGCCTTCGAGGCCGAACTCTCCAAGCATTTCAGCGGTATGCCCCAGACGTTCATCGACCGCTTTCTCAATAAGAAGCTAGTCTTCTATCCCGCCGGCGCCGGCATCTCCGATCTTCAGAAAGACTATCGCCGATCACTCGCGATCCTCGGTCTCCTTGCCTCTCTCGTTCTGCTCATCGCCTGCGTCAACGTCGCCAACATGATGACCGCCCAGGCCGCAGCCCGCGCCCAGGAGATGGCTCTCCGCATCTCGATCGGCGCCGGCCGTCGCCGCCTCGTCCAACTCATCCTGTGCCAGAGCGCGCTCCTCGCCCTCCTGGCTTCCGCGCTTGGAGCATTCTTTGCGGCATGGTCGGCGCCCTTTGTGCTGAGCCGCGTGAATCCGCCCGATGACCCTGCGCGCCTCGCTCTGACCGCCGACTGGCGTGTGCTTCTCTTCGGCGTCGGGCTCATGATCCTCATCGTTCTATTCCTCGGATTGCTTCCTGCGCTCCGCGTATCTGCTGTCAGGCCCGTCGTCGCGCTCAAAGGTGGTGAAGATCCGCACGCGCCACGCCGTCTCATGCGCGGAGCCATCGCTCTTCAGGTGGCTTTCTGCTTCCTTGTCCTCTTTCTGTCTTCGCTCTTCGTTACATCCTTCCAGCGCTTGCAGAACCGCCCCCTCGGTTTCTCCACCGACCGTCTGCTCCTGCTTGAAACTGTTGCCGACAAAGGCCAGCTCCCCGTCATCTGGAATCAAACAGCCGAGGCGCTCCGTGCCGTCCCCGGCGTCAACTCCGTCGCAATCTCAGGCTGGCCGCTTCTTGGACGCATCAAGATCAACAGCGAGATCTCCATCAACGGCGCGCCGCCCAGTCCGACGAGCGCCTGGTTCCTGAACGTCTCCCCGGGCTGGCTCTCGACGATGAAGATCCCCCTCGTTGCCGGCCGTGACTTCAATCCTGAAGACACCTCGCCGGGAGCCGCTATCGTCAACGAAACCTTCGCCAAGACCTTCTTCCCCGGCCAGGACGCCATCGGGCGCACCTTTGCGCGCGGTTCCAATCAGCCGCCCTACAAGATCGTCGCCGTCACCCCCGACGTCCCTTACAGCGACCTGCGCGAGCCCAGCCGCCCCGTCTTCTACGCCCCCTTCGACGAAATCGACCACAAATCCGCTCCCAGCACCGTCGACTTCGCCACCTTCGTCCTCCACACTGGCGCCCAGAACCCGCTCGCCCTCGCCGACTCCCTGCGCCAGCTCATCGCGCAGCGCCACAACGGCCTTCGCGTCTCGAACGTTACCACGCAGCTCGATCTGGTCCGCGACCAGACCGTTCGCGAGCGCCTGATCGCCATGCTCGCCGCCTTCTTTGCCGTCGTCGCGCTGCTTCTTGCTGGCATCGGGCTCTACGCTGTGCTCAACTACTCCGTCCTCCAGCGCCGCCGCGAAATCGGCATCCGCATCGCGATTGGATCGACTCGTGCCGGGATCGTGCGCATTGTGACTCTCGATGTCTTCCTGATGATCGCGCTCGGAGGCTGCGCAGGCGCCGCGCTCGGGTTCGGCGCGGCGCGCTATGTCGCGTCGCTCTTCTACCAGGTCAAGGCAACCGACACGGATATGATCGCTCTGCCGGCCCTCGCCATTTTGCTCACTACTCTCGTTGCCACGCTGCCCGCTGTGCTTCGCGCGTTACGGACGGACCCGACTGTGATTCTGCGTAGCGAGTGAGACCGAGATACATTCGTTCACACATCTCATGTGGCCCAGTCTTGTTGGGCGTCTGCTGGGGTATTTGCTGGGAGATTGGGGAGTTTGTATCAACCGTCGAATAGATGAGAATTTGCCGTAGTCCATCCTACTCTTGACATCCGACAGGAACGTGCGTAAAGCTGTTGTCGAATGTCGAGGGAAGAGGATGCCGCAATCAACTGACCTTCTGCAAGGAACGCTGGATTTACTGATCCTTCAGACACTCACGCTGGAACCAATGCACGGATGGGGCGTGGCGCAGCGTATCCAACAACTATCGGAAGATGTCTTGCAAATCGGGCAGGGTTCGCTTTATCCAGCACTCTATCGCCTTGAGTACAAGGGATGGATACGATCGGAATGGCAGATCACCGAGAATAACCGGCGGGCGAAGTATTACCGCCTGACCCAGACAGGCAAGAAGCAACTTGCTGCGGAGTTGGCTACCTGGGACCGCTTATCCTCGGCAATCGCTTCTGTCCTTGGCGGCGCTGCGGAGGCGTCCTCATGATCTCTGAACTTCTGACCCGGATTCGCTTTCTGATCTTTCGCAAAAGGCGCAGCGAGCTCGATGAGGAGATCGCGTTTCATCTCGAACGGGCAATCACAACCAGAATTGCGGCTGGAATGGACCCAGCCGAAGCGCGTCGTCAGGCGCTGATTGAGTTTGGTGGGATCGAGCCCACGCGGGAACAATGTGAGCGGCAACGTCCCGGGTGGTGGATTGGGACCGTAAGGCAAGACGTTCATTACGCGTTTCGCGGATTTGGCCGCAATCCGCTGTTCACCATCAGTGTCCTGATTACTCTCGCACTTGGCATTGGTGCAACGACTGCCGTCTTCAGCGTTGTAGATCGTATTTTGTTCCGGCCTTTGCCCTATGCAGAACCGAGTCAAATTGTGTCGATTGGATTTGTGCACCCACTGGAGCGGCAGGAGTTTGTGATGGGCCGCTTCTATGTGGAATGGCAGAAGGATCAAACTCCTTTTTCAGCTCTCGCGGCGCAGAGCACAGGGGTCCACAATTGTGACCTGGTTGAGAACGATCCGATGCAACTGAGCTGCGTTGCATTCCAGGCGAACTTTCTTCCATTGTTGGGAATTTCTCCGTTGATTGGCCGCAACTTTCTGCCAGAGGAGGATCGCCCTCACGGACCTCCCGTGGTGATGATTTCTTACGGCTTGTGGAAAGGGCATTACAACCGCGCCCCGCACATCCTGAACCGGATGATCAATGTGGACGGCAATCCCGTCCGCGTTGTGGGCGTCCTGCCCAAGGATTTTCAGTTTCCTACTCTGGAAGCGGCAGATATCGTCACCCCTTTTGCCCTCGATCCTGCGGTTCAACAGACAGTAAATGGGGGCTTCGGCTACCCTGAACGGGTATTTGCGCGCCTCAAACCCGGTGTCAGCGTGGTGCAGGCGTACGCGCAGATGCAGCCTCTGTTCAACGACGATGTCAAGTGGTTCCCGCCTTCAGCGAAGAGCGAAACCCGTCTCAGCATCCGGACGCTTCGCGATCGCGAGACCCGTGATGCGCGACCGGTTGCGTGGGTTCTCTTTGGGTTTGTCCTTGCGGTTTTGCTGATTGCTTGCGCAAACGTAGCCGGATTGATGATGGCACGCGGAGCCGGACGACAGCGCGAACTTGCGGTTCGTTCGGCGATCGGCGCGAGCAGGGGTAGGCTCATTCGCCAAGCGCTGACAGAAGCACTTGTGCTCTCGTTCGCGGGAGGCCTGGCGGGGCTTGCAATCGCACAGGTTCTCGTAAAGGTGTTTGTCCGTCTCGCCCCGACGGGAATCCCATTCATCAGCGAAGCGCATCTCGATCTGCGTATCGCGGTGTTTACGGCTCTGGTCTCGTGCATCTGCGGAGTGATCTTCGGTTTTGCTACGGCGCTGCAAAAACCAAGAATGGCTGCGCTGAATGCGAAGGCAGCAATGTCGCGCAATCACGCTTTTTTGAGGCGCAGCCTTGTTACGGCGCAAATCGCCATCAGCATCGTTCTGCTGTCAGGTGCCGCGCTTTTGCTGCGCAGCTTTACCAAGATCGAAGACCAGAATCTTGGAATGCAGACTGGTGGGGTATTGACCGTGAAGGTGGCGCTTCCCTGGTGGCGCTACAACACAAATCAGAAAGTCATGGACTTCTATCTTCGTTTTGAATCATCTTTACGGCGGCTGCCCGGTACACGTGCGGTGGGGATGACGGACTCAATTCCACCGGGAGGGTGGCAAGACGATTTTAGATTCTCCGACCTGCGCGTGCAGGGCAAGTCACCGTTCCCTCCAGGAACCGGCGGAACTGTTGCAGGCCGATCTGTGACGCCGGACTACTTCAATGCGCTGAATATTCCGATTATTCGAGGGCGAAACTTCTCGGATCAGGATCGCACCGGAGATGAGCGCGAAGTGATTCTTAGCCGGTTATTGACCGAGCGCCTGTTTCCAGGTGAGGAACCCATTGGAAAGCGATTCCTGCCGGGCGCGCATGTCAGCGGCTCCGGAGCTATAGTCGTGGGCGTGGCAGACAACGTAAAGAACAGCGGACTGACTGAACAAAGTGATCCGGAGATGTACACGCTCCGCCGGAGCGTATCTGGCGACTGGAGCGGAAACCATTTGATCGTGATTGTGGATAGCGCCATGCCGGCTGCTGCGATTGAACCGTGGGTCAGATCGGAGGTTTCTTCCATCGATCGCACCATTCCGGTTGAGATGGAGCCTTTGAAACTAGCCCTCAACCGACTGGCGGACCGCCCGCACTTTGAAACAACTCTGCTTGGATTTTTTGCTCTGACAGGTTTGGTTCTGGCGGTTGTCGGCCTTTATGGCCTCATCGCGTTTATGACAACGCAGCGGACACATGAGATCGGCGTGCGCATGGCCCTCGGGGCCACGCGGGGCAATATCCTGCGCTTGATCGCAAATGACGGATTGCGCATGTTGCTGGTGGGTTTGGCGGTCGGACTCGGTATTGCGCTGGCGGTATCGCGCATGCTGAAGTCGCTGCTGTTCCAAGTCAGCGTATATGACCCGTTGACATACATCCTTGTCCCGCTGCTTCTGGCTCTGGTGGCTCTTGTTGCCATCTTTATCCCCGCTCGCGCTGGAATGCGGGTCGAGCCCGCTGCCACACTACGCGCCGAATAACGGTGCGACAGCCCAATGCGCTCATCCCGCCGGACTGTAGCTGGTCTTCGCTGATGCGGGGAGTGGTTGCTTATTTTTGTTCGCGACCGTTCATGAATTCGCCGGCGTCTTCGTGGCCATCGACGATGTAGACCCAGCCGCTGAGCGGCGAGGGACGTGAGATGCCGCCGCTGCCGCGGAAGGCGTAGGCGAAGCGCAGGTCGTAGAACTCGACGGTGGTCCAGATGCGGTTGGGCGGCAGTTGCGGAGGGTCTGTGCCGGGCACGGGCTGCTGGCCTACGTCGCGGACGACGGCCCAGCGGCCCCAGTCGAGATAGACCTGGCCGAGGTAGGTTCGTTTGGCGGCCTCGACGGCAGGGGTGTCGGCGGGCTTGTAGAGCACGTCGCTCTGGGGGTCGGTGTCAACCAAGTCAGTGCGTGTGTTGATCTCGGCGGACTGATAGAAGCTGTCCGTCTCAAGAATCGCGTGCCAGCGGAAGGGATTGATGGGATACGGTTCGACGGCGATGCGCTGGACGGGCGCGGCGGTAATCTGCATGTTTTGAAGCATGGCCAGGGCCTGCGCGTGCTCTGCCCAGCGCCAGCACCAGAGCACCACCATTCCCGACAGGGCGAAGATGGCCCAAGCGCGGCCGCGAAAGGGCGTTTTGCGCGCGCCGATTTCGCGGTCGGCCAGACCGAACAGCCAAGGAAAGATAATCGCCGCGAAGAGCAATACCCACAGCACGGGCTCGACGATGAAGACAAAACTACCCGCGTACCAGCGCGGATTGAAGGGATAGAAGGGCCGCACGCCGTAGTTGTTTGTCCAGTCGAGCAGGATGTGGCTGAGCGCGGAGATGAGCGCGGCGAGATAGACCCAGGCCCAGCGCACGGGCTGGCGGTGCGGCAGCGGAGGCGCGGCAGGGTCCACAGGGTGCATGAGCATTTTGCGGGCACGGCGGCTTTCGCTCCAGCGATGGATGAGCCACACGGCGCCGACGGCTGCGGCTGCCAGCACTGGCGCGCCGATGAAGGTGTGGGTGATTCCGCGATGATGCTTGAGCGCTTCGACCGGCCCGGCGAAGCTCCAGAGAACGTCAATGTCGGCGGCCTCGGCGGCGAGCACGGCAGCCAATGTGGCGTAGGCCGTTTTGCGGTTGAGGCCAGCTCGGCCGATACAGGCTCCGGTGAGAAAGTGGGTAACGGGTTCCATCGTTGGCTGCCAACCATACTATCCGGTTCGGGCGGGCACCTATAATCCACCCCATGGACGCACGAACGAAAACGGACCATCCGGCAGAGCGAGTGGCGCACCTGCGAGCGGAGATTGAGCGGCACGATCACCTCTACTACGTGATGGACGAGCCTGCGATCAGCGATGCCGCGTATGACGCGCTGATGAATGAGCTGAAGCGGCTGGAGGCCGAGCACCCGGAATTGGTGACGCCGGACTCGCCGACGCAGCGCGTGGGCGGCAAGCCGGCGGAGGGCTTCAAGAAGGCACAGCACTCGCGGCCCATGCTGAGCCTGGACAATGCCTACTCCGTGGAAGAGCTGACGGACTGGGACCGGCGCGTGCGGGAGCTTGCAGGCGGATTGCCGGTGAACTATGTAGCCGAGCTGAAGCTGGATGGACTGAGCGTGGCACTGCGCTATGAACCCGCAGCGCATGGCGGGGCAAGGCTGGCGGCGGGCATTACGCGCGGCGACGGCCAGACGGGCGAGGATGTGACATCAAACATCCGCACGATTCGCAGCGTGCCGTTGAACATTGGGGCGCAGCGGCTGAAGAAGGCGGGAATGCCCGCGGGTTTTGAGGTGCGCGGCGAAGTGGTGATGCCCGCTGCGGCCTTTACGCGCCTGAACGAAGAGCGCGAGCAGCAGGGATTGCCGGCGGCGGTGAATCCGCGGAACGCAGCGGCGGGGACGCTGCGCACGCTGGAGCCGAGTATTGTGGCGCAGCGGCGGCTGGACTTCTACGCCTACTTTCTGCTGATTGACGGCGAGTACATGGCGGCGGGACAGCAGGCCACGCTGGATGCACTGGCAGCGCTGGGATTCAGGGTGAATCCACGACGTAAGCTGGTGGCGAATGTGGAGGAGATGAGGAGTTTCATCGACGGCGCTGAGGCGGAGCGCGAAAAGCTGGGCTACGAGATTGACGGCGTGGTGCTGAAGGTGGACGCGCATGCGACGCAGTTGCGGCTGGGCTACACGGGACGCGCGCCGCGCTGGGCGATTGCGTATAAATTCACGGCCAAGTCCGGCGTGACACAGATGCACGGGATTAAGGTGCAGGTGGGCCGCACGGGCAAGCTGACGCCAGTGGCAGAGCTGGAGCCGGTGTTTATTGGCGGGACGACGGTGAGCCGCGCCACGCTGCACAACGCGGACTTTATCGAGCGGCTCGGAGTGAAGCCGGGCGACTGGGTGAAGGTGGAGCGCGGCGGCGACGTGATTCCCAAGGTGGTGGAGGTGGTGCACGATGCGGAGCATCCGCGCGGGAAGCTCCGCTTCTCTTTTCCTTTGGATTGTCCGGAGTGCCAGAGCGCGGTGGTGCGCGCAGAGGGCGAAGTGGACTACCGCTGTGTGAACGCCGACTGCCCGGCGAAACTGCGCGAGAGCCTGCTGCACTTTGGCGGGCGCACGGTGATGAACATCGAGGGGTTTGGAGATGCGGTAGTTGGTCAGGTACTTGAAAATGGATTTGCGAAGAGTGTCGCGGACGTTTACTTGCTGAGATCCGATGAACTGGCACTACTCAAAAAGGAAGTGACACGCAAGAAGAAGGATGGCAGCACAGAGACCAAGCTGGAGCGCCTGCTCGCACCAGTTCAAGTTTCCCGGCTACTTGACCAAATTGAGCGGTCAAAGCAGGCGGGGCTTGCGCGCGTCCTAATGGGGCTGGGGATTCGCTTTGTGGGTGAGCGCACGGCGGAGTTGCTGGCGCAGGAGTTTGGCTCGATAGATGCACTGATGGAGGCCAACGCGGAAGAACTGGAGCGCGTGGAGGAAGTCGGACCGAATATCTCACAGGCTATTCAAGAGTTCTTTGCACAACCGAAGAATCGCGCGCTGGTTGAACACTTGCGTGCCGCGGGTGTGGACATGACGGCGGAGAAGAAGCAGCGCTCAACGCAGTTGGCAGGCTTGACGTTTGTGCTGACGGGCACGCTGCCTACGATGACGCGCGATGAGGCCAAGTCAAAGATCGAGGCTGCGGGCGGCAAGACGGCCGGCTCGGTGAGCAAGAAGACGAGCTATGTGGTCGCGGGCGAGGAAGCAGGCTCAAAGCTGGACAAGGCGCGGGAACTGAACGTGCCCGTACTGGATGAAGCGGGCCTGATGCAATTGCTCACAGGCGAGGCGCGAGCAGAATGAGCGCGGCGCGGATTGCACTGATTTTGCAATTGCTGAAAAGCAACGAAGCCGGCCACTGAGGCCGGCTTCGTTGCATGCGCTACGCGATGATCCACTACTGCCGCGGGGCGAAGTAGCCTTTTCTCGTTCGCGCCTTGTAGCGGCGGTCGTTGCAGTAGAGATAGATGGTGCGGAATGCGCCATCGTATTTGAAGTCGGCGGGCGCGTAGGTGAGAGCGTACTGGCTGCGCAATTCCTCTTCAATGCTTTTAAAGCTGTTGGAGACTTCCTCGACCGAAGGCGGGAAGAAGACCTGGCCACCTGTCTGCTCGGCCATTTCGGTCAGCACCTGATCGCCCTTGCCTCGACTGGGGGTCCAGTTGGTGCTGATGGCGTAGATGATGGTCTCGGCGCGCTGGCACATCTTGATGGCTTCGTCGGGGCGAACGCGGCTCTGGTTGTCGTCGCCGTCGGAGAGCAGGATCATGGCCTTGCGCACGGGCTCCTGTCCGCGCGACTCGTCGAGCAGCTTATCGCGGCATGCGGTGTAGACGGCGTCAAAGAGCGCGGTGCCGCCGCCGGGGCGCAGGCGGTTGATTCCGGTCTCAAGGCCGTCGAGGTTGTTGGTCCAGTCCTGCGTGACGTTGGGTGTGACGTCAAAGCCCATGACAAAGGCGCGGTCGCTGCGGGACTTGAGGACTTCAAGCAGGAACTCAATGGCGGACTGCTGCTCAAACTGAAAGCGCGTGCGGATGGAGGTGCTGGCGTCAATGACGATGCCGACGCGCAGGGGCAGATTGATCTGCTGGCGGAAAGAGGTAATGCGCTCCGGCGCCTTCTGATCGTCGAGCAGGGCAAAGTCGCTCTGCTTGAGGTTGGGGATGTAGTGGCCGTGCTTGTCGGTCACCGTAAAGATGAGGTTGACCTCGTTGACGCCGACGCGAATGACAGGCGCGTTATCGGCAGCCTGATCCGCCTGCGCGGTCACGGGTTGCTGCACGGCGGGCGCTTGCGCGGGCAGTTGCGCGGCGGGCGGCGCGGGTTGCTGCGCTTGCAGTGTGGCGACAGGCGCAGCCGCCGCAAGTACCAGGCTAAACAACAGTCTGTTCATGGTTCCCTCATTTTATCAATCTTGCGCTGCCTGCCGACCAGTCAGTTTGACGCTTTTGGGGCATTGCCTGACTGGGAAGATTCAAGGCGGCCGAGGAACGCTTCCAGTTCCCGCGGCAGGGGCGCCTCAAGCTGCAACAACTTACCGGTGATGGGGTGTTCAAACTCCAGCCGCGCGGCATGGAGAAAATTGCGTCCCAGTTTCAGGCGCTCCGGCTCTGCTTTGCGGCGGGCGGCTTTGGACTGTGCGGCCTGCGCAGCGACCTGGTCAGTCAACTGGCCGGCAGCGCCGTAGAGCGTGTCGCCCACGACCGGATGACCGATGGACGCCATGTGGACGCGGATCTGGTGCGTGCGGCCGGTTTCAATGCGCACGCGCACCAGAGTGAACTTGCCAAAGCGGGTTTCGATGCGGCGGACCACTTCATAGTGAGAGACGGCAGTGCGGGAGTTTTCGGTAGCGCGGGTGGTCATGCGGGTGCGGCGCACGGGATCGCGGCCCACGTCGGCGTTGATGGTTCCCCGCTGGCGCTCCAGGGCGCCCTGCACCAGCGCGATATAGGTCTTGCTGATCTGGCGAGTGGAGAACAGTTCGGCCAGCGCGGCGTGGGCAGCGTCGTTTTTTGCCACGATAATGAGGCCGCTGGTGTCCTTGTCGAGGCGATGGACAATGCCGGGGCGCAGTTCGCCGCCGGTGGACGAGAGCGCCTTAAAGCGATAGAGGAGCGCGTTGACCAGCGTGCCGCGGCTGCGCTCGTCTTCGCTTTGCCCCGCGCCGGCGTGGACCATCATTCCGGCAGGCTTGTTGATGACAGCGAGGTCCTTATCTTCATACACGACGTCGAGCGGAATATCTTCGGGCGTTGCGTGGAGGGGCGCAGGATGCGGCTCGCCGGTGACGACAATCTGCTCGCCTCCGCGCAGCTTGAGCGATGCCTTGGGACGCAGGCCGTCTACGAGCACGTCGCCCTGTTCGAGAAGTAGCTGCACGCGGGAGCGGCTGACGCCCTCAATCTGCGTGGCGAGGAATTGATCGAGGCGCTGGCCCGCGGCTTCAGGCGGCACGGCAATGGTGCGCTGTTCAGGCATGTGGAGCCTCGATTGGATGGGAGGTTTCGACGGTTGCGACATTTACGGCGATGGCTGCGGCCTTGCGCTGGCGCAGGACCATTGCGCTGGCGAGCACCAGCGCGATGGCGGCGAGTTGCGGGCCGTCCAGCGCGCCGTGCAGGAAGGAGCCGCGCCCTTCCGTGTCGCGCCAAATCTCAGTGAAATAAATCACGATGCCGGCGCCCATCAGCCAGAGCCCGGCGATATCGCCCTGCTGGCGGCGATGAGGCAAGACCATGAGAAGCGAGATGGAGAGGGTGAGAAAAGCCAGCGCGGCGTAAGCCTGCACGGGATGAACGGGAATGCCGAGCGGGGTTCCGCCCCAGCGCGCGGCCAGCGGGCTGGTATAGGTGATGGCCCAGCGCACGGAGGTTTCAGTGCCGTAGTCGGAACCGGCGAGCAATTCGCCGATTTGCTCAAAGGCAAGAAAGAGAGCCAGCGGTGCGGCGAGCGTATCTGCCGTGCCGGCGAGCGGCATCCGCTGCCTGCGCGCATAGAACGCAGCGGCTGTGATGGCCAGCAGCGCGCTCGCGCCAGCCAGCAGCGGATGATGAATCATGGCCAGGCCAAGCAGCCACGCGGGATGACTGCTCACAACGGTCCAGTTGACGATGACGAGCAGGAGCCGTGAGCCGGCAATCGCGGCGAAGAGCGCGATGATGCAGAGGTTCCATATCTGATTGGGATGCATGCCGGCGATGTGGGCCGTGCGCTGCGCGAGGCCGAGCGCGAGCAACACGCCAAGCGCGGCCATGGCGCCGTAAGCAGGAATGAGGACAGGGCCGATGTGGAAGAAGATTGGGTGCACTGGGGAAAGGATATCTTCTCAGGCTACGGGAAGGGTAGAATCCGGCCCACTGGGCCGTGAGGGATGCGCCGGTGAACCCGTCCTAAGACGGTGGAGCTCTCCGCGGTTCATTAGGCATTCCGGACTGGCGGACACGGCACACAGAACCGATTGTCGAGTTGAGCCCCTGTTCATTGAATGTTGGTTCAACCAGCGTGGATCACCCACCTGCTTTGCAGGCCGGTTTCTAATGCGGATGGTATGGGTACTGGCTGGGAATTGCAAGTCTTGTGCGGAGCAGGCGCGATGTGATAGATGACGCACCTGCTGGTTCAAGAAGGCCTTGCACAAGCAGAAAAGAGGCACAGGCGCAGCGCGAAACGGCTGCATGCCGGCTCAGCTACGATCCGGTTTTGCGCTCTTCTTCGAGAACTTCATCGAGCAGGCCGCGCAGACTGACGGCGCGCGCGTGTCCCTGGCTTGCGCTGGTTCCAGAGGATTGCGCAAGTTCATCGGCAAAGTTGAGCGCGGCCAGCACGGCTACGCGGAGCGAGTCCACGGTGCGGCCCTGCGCGGCGACGGCGCGCATCTTGGCGTCTACTTGTTCGGCCAGGTGGCGGATGTGATCCGAATCCTGCCCGGTGAGGTGATAGGTCTGGTCGTAGATTGTGACAGTGGTGTAACCGGCGGCCTTGCCGCGTTTCTTTTCAGCCATGGACGACCTCACAGTTCAAGTGCATCAAGCTGGGCAAGCAGCCGCTCGACACGCTGACGGACATGATCGCGCTCAGCACGCAGCGCGCGGACTTCCTCTTTGAGTTTGTCGACCACCGGGCCCTGCCCGGTGAGCTGCGCCTCAGCCTGGGCAGCGCGCTCTTCGGCGGCAACGCGGGCCTGCCGCTCGCGCTTGACCAGCTCAACCGCACGACGGATGCGCTCTTCCAGTGCGGAAAAATCGTCGGCGCTCAGAGCCAGAGCTTCTGAATCTTCAGGCTCTTCGGCGGGCTTTTGCGCCCGCTTCGGCTTTTCTTCCACTTCTGATTCCCAGAATGTCTGCGACATGAAATCGACCTCCGCACGCGCGTCTACCCGTGCAAGTATAGCGCCAGAAATGGCCGCTGGAGCCACTAAGTGCGCAGGCGTGCGCCTGTCTTGCCAACAGCGGCGACCACCTGCGCATGAAAGCTCTGCAACTCCTCTTCCCGCAATGTGCGGTCAGAGGCCTGGAACGTGACGCCGAGCAGCAGGGAATAGTCGCGCGCGCCAATCCGCTTATCGCGAAAGACCTCGCGCACGCGCCACTCGACCAATTCGGGAATCTGCAAAGCGGCCAGCGTCTGGTCAATGACTTCCCATGTGAGGCTTTCATCAAGAATCAGCGAAAAATCGCGGCGTACGGGCTGGAAGCGCGAGATTTCGCGCGCGGCGGGCTTGCGCAGCGGCAGCTTGTAAAGGCGGTCGACATAGAGTTCGCCAACGAGGACCGGATCCTTGAGCTTGCGCGCGGCAGCCTCGGCAGGATGCAACTGGCCAAACCAGCCGACGGTTGCACCTTCTGCGGTGACACGCGCCGCACGATAAGGATGGAGCCACGCAGGCATGAGCCCGGCCTCCGGCGGGAAGCGGTCAAAGTAGACGGCGCGCGTTTGGAAGCGGGCGAGAAGCTGTTCAACAACGCCCTTGAGATCGTGGAACTCGATGAGGCGCGCGGGATGCAGCGGGCTCTGCTGCGGCAGGCTGCCGACTGCGCCAAAGGCAAGCGCAGGGCGCTCGTCCACTTTTTCAGTGGTGCCGCTGAAGACGGTGCCGAGCTCGAAGAGGCGCACGTCGCTGACGTCTCGATGAAGATTGCCGGCAATCATCGACAACATGCCGGGAACGAGCGAGGGACGGAGCATGCCTGCCTCTTCACTGAGCGGGTTGCCGAGCGGAACGGACTGGCCGGGCTGCGGCGCGGTCAGCGCGGCTTCAGCAGCGGAACAGAAGGTGCTGGCGATGGCCTCGTGAAAGCCGGCGGCACGAAGCGTGTCGCGCACTGCGGACTCGGCCTGTGCCCAGGGCAGCGCGGTGACGCCTCCGCCAAAGGCAGGCAGTGTGTTGGCAAAACGGTTGTAGCCATAGACACGAGCGACTTCTTCAATGAGGTCGATTTCGCGCTCGATGTCCAGACGCCAACTGGGCAGCGTGACCTGCCATGCTGCGTCGTGTGCGCCCTGCGCGGCGAGCGAGCAGCCGAGCGCAGTGAGCACGTTTTCAACGGTGGCGGCGGTGATGCCGTCCTTGTCGATGGTGGTGCCGAGGATGCGGCGAACTTCGCTGAGCGCCAGAGCGACGGGCTTGCGCGCGGCGGTGCGGGCTTCCATGGCGGGCACGCGCACGTCGACGAGGTCGCCCTCGATGAAGCCGCCGTTGGCCAGCAGGATGCCGCTGACGATGGCCGAAGCGACAGGAGCGGCGGCGAAGTCTGCGCCGCGCTCGAAACGGTGGCTGGCGTCCGTGTGCAGGCCGTGGCGGCGCGCGGTGCGGCGCACGGCCATGGGCTCGAACCACGCGGCCTCGACGAGCACATTCTTTGTGTCGGGCGTAATCATCGTGTCCCAGCCGCCCATGACGCCGGCAAGCGCGAGCGGCTTCGCATGGTCGGCGACGACGAGGTCTTCGGGGTCGAGCGTGCGCTCGATACCGTCGAGGGTCTTGAGCTTTTCGCCTTTGCGGGCGCGGCGCACGATGATGCCGCCCTCGATCTTGTCGAGGTCAAAGGCGTGCGTGGGCTGGCCCATGGCGAGCCATGCGAAGTTAGTTGCATCAACGGCGTTGGAGATTTTCTTCTGCTCAAGGAGCTTGAAATAGGTATCGACTTCAGCGCCGGGGAACCAGTCGCGCGAGTCGCCGATGGTGATGTTGCGCAGCACGCGCGCGGTGAAGCGGCCGCAGGCGTCTTCGGCTTCGATCTTCACGGAGAAGTCCTTCGCGGACGGCGAGTGCTTTGGAAGTTCCGTGTTGAGTGGGAGCAGCGCGACGCCGTAGATGGCGGCGGCCTCGCGGGCGATGCCGTAGTGGTTCATGGCATCGACGCGGTTGGTGGTGATGTCCATCTCGTAGAGCGAGCCGTTGCCGGTGCCGAGGTCATAAATGCCTTCGACGGCGATGCCGCGCAGGGTGAGGTCTTCGGCGAGTTGTGCGTCGTCGACGGGGAGAGGCGGAAGATAAGCCCTAAGCCAATTCGTAAGGATCTTCATTTTGGATCTACTTTCATTGTCATCGAGCCTTCTGGGGACTTGTCAGCCTCAGGCAACATTTCCTTCGGTGCTTCGCTTAGTACGTAAGACCATCGCGCCACGACTGCGGATGGCCGGCACCAATGAGTAACCAACAGACGCCAGCCAAGTTCCAACAGTCAGAAAATTCATACTGCATGTGGTGTCTCCGCGATATCGGAGCAGCCCCCCGCTGGAACAATTTGGCATGAGAAGCTCGTGGTAAAAGCTCGAGAATGTTGCGCCGGAAAGAGTGCCCATTCCATCTTGCGTCTCGACCCACACCATTACTCCCAAGATAAGCACTGGGCTGATGAATAGCCACATCCACCGCTTGATCTCCTCCAGCTTGAATCCCTCATAGGTAAGGCCACTTTTCGACTTGAACCAGCCTCGGCCCGTAAATCGTGAATCCAAGACAGGCAGACCTGTACAAACACCCAGCAGAAACATCGTCAATAAATCATGATCTCGAATCCACTGCCTCAAGGGGAAGAGTCCCAGTCGAAGAGAAAGGTGCACGAGCGAGGCGAGTACCAATCCAGCAATGAACATCTGGAACCAGAACACCACAACACTGACCCAGATGCGAATGATCCAACGTCCCATGCAAACCTCGTCTTCGCGGACACTCTCAGAGATCTAAGATCGTAATCCTCTCCACATATTCCTTATGCGAACTGGCTCAAAAAGCGCATGTCTCCCGCGTAGAACTGGCCGATTTCGCTGATGCCGTACTTCATCATGGCGATGCGTTCGACGCCCATGCCGAAGGCAAAGCCGGAGATTTTCTTTGGGTCGTAGGCGGGCTGCTTTTCTGCGGCGAAGGCGAAGACGGCGGGGTCCACCATGCCGCAGCCGAGCAACTCAATCCAGCCAGAGTGCTTGCACTTGCGGCAGCCCTTGCCTCCACAGAAGATGCAACTGATCTGCACGTCGGCGCTGGGCTCAGTGAATGGGAAGAACGACGGGAAGAAGCGCGTTTTGACGGACGAGCCGAAGAGCGCCTTCATGGCGTGGTCGAGCGTGCCCTTGAGGTCGCTGAAGGTGATGTTGGTGTCGACGCAGAGGCCCTCGACTTGATGAAAGATGGGCGAGTGGGTGGCGTCCTGGGCGTCGTTGCGGTGGACTTTGCCGGGAATGACGATGCGGACGGGGGGTGGTTGCTGCTCCATGGTGCGCATCTGCACGGGCGAGGTGTGGGTGCGCAGGAGGAGGCGGTCACGCTGGGCGCGGCGCTCCTGGCCGGCGACGACGAGGGTGTCCTGGGTGTCGCGGGCAGGGTGGCCGGGTGGGAAGTTCATGCACTCGAAGTTGTAGAAGTCGGTTTCAACCTCGGGGCCGACGCCGATGGAGTAGCCGAGCGCGGCGAAGACGGAGACGATTTCATTGAGCGTGCGGGTGATGGGGTGCTCTGCGCCGGTGAGGCGGCGGGTGCCGGGCAGCGTGATGTCGATGGCTTCGGCGGCGAGGGCGGCGTCACTGGGACCTGCGCCCAGAGCGGCGTCGAGGAGAGTTTCGACGAGGGCCTTGAGAACCTTGAAGCGCTCGCCTACGGGCTTTTTGGCGGCGGGCGACGCGGCTTTGAGCCAGCGGTCAGAGACATCCTTGAGCAGGCCCTGCTTGCGGCCGAGCCACTGTAAACGAAAAGCCTCAACTGCTTCAGGAGATGAGAGCGCGGAAGCGCCGTCACGGGCCTGACGCTCCAATGCGGCGAAGGCCTGGTCGAGGGCAGCCTCATCAAATGCCACCAGATTGGGAATGGGTTCGTTCGTCATGCGTTATCAACAGGATAAATCAAGGCTGGCGCGGCGCGTGCGCACGTGCGTTGCCGTGCGCAGGAAAGTAACGCGCATCAAGGGAGGAAATGATCTGCAAGCCCTCTGTGGAAAATCGCAAATTTTAAGAAAGGGGGGTGGGGGGTAGGGGGGTAGGGGGGTGGGCAGACAACTGCTTCGCCTGGCTGGGCTAGAGAGAGCGCGGAGGTTGGCTTGATTTAAGTATGCACAGTTGGGAGAAATAATCTGCACATTCGGGACGGGATTTCTTTGCGGGTGGATGGGATGGATTCCCAAGTCTCAAGTCTCAGAAGCGAGACCGGGGGGCACCCATTGCTCGTGGTGGAGCGGAACTGGGCCGGGCGCCTGATTCGGGGGCTGGGAGGCTAGAGCTGGGGTGCGAGGTACCCGGCAGACATTCCTACAGGTTGCGGCAAATGTGATGGAGATCACTGAAAGTATTTCTACGAGGGGGCAGACTTCGGGCCGAAAGGTGGTGGGCCATGGTCTTCCTCATCTGGCTCGTGCTCTTTCTGGTGGTTGTCTCCTTTCTTCTGCTTCTGGGCGCATTCTGGCGCCGTGCGATCTATGAGCGGTATTCGGGCGGCCGGCCGGTGACCTGCCCCGAAGACCATCGGCCGGCCGTGGTGAACATCGATCTGCGGCATGCAGCAGCGACCGCCACGGAGGCGAGTCCCCGCTTGCGTTTGTGCGACTGTACGCGCTGGCCGGAACGCTCGCAGTGCGACCAGGATTGCCTGGCCGCGGCGGTGGAGGCAGAGCCCTACAAAGAAGGCAAAGTAAAGGCAGGAAGGAAACAGATCTACCACCTGCCCGTGCTTCTGGCGGCGTTTGTGGCCTGGTACGTGGGAGCCATCTGGCATTCGCACTACATGTTCCGCGCGGAGTGGATGCAGGCCGTTGGATTGACGCAGGCGCAGGTGAAGCAGATTGTGTGGTGGCTCTCGCCGCATCTGCTGACGGCAGCGGTATGCCTGCTGTTCGCCTACGGGGTGGCGTGGCTGCTGGCCGTGTCGCACCGCAAAGGCGTGCTGCAGGGGGTACTGATGGCTGTGCTGCTGGGCGGGGCCCTGATTGCGGCGAGCTGGTTTGGCATTGCACGGCTGCCGCATGCGCTGTTTGTGATTGAAGCGGGCTATGTTGCTCTGGCGGCTGTGACGGTGGGAGCGATTGTGGGCGGGCTGTATGACAAGCTGGTGCTGCGGCCGGAGTGAGTAAAGAAGTCAAAAGTGAAAAGCAAAAGCCCCGGATTGTTCCGGGGCTTTTGGCTGGTGGCAGCTGCACAAGGCAACCGCAGATCTTTCGGCTTCCTGCGCTGCGCTCCAGTCGCTCAAGATGACAAGCGGTGTGGCGGGGGTGGCAAAGTGGCAATGCAAAAGCCCCGGATTGTTCCGGGGCTTTTTGCTGGTGGCAGGTGCACAAGGCAACCGCAGATCTTTCGACTTCGGTCGCCTGAGGGCGACCTGCGCTCAAGATGACACGGTGGGGATGGATGCAATGGGGCCGTAGTCATCTTGAGCGGGGCGCAGCGGAGTCGAAAGATCTGTGGTTGTCTCTCTGACGCTGGCGGGAGTGTCGGACATTTATCATCCGGACCATGCGGGGACGAGCCTACTTCACCTACATTGTGGCGAGCCGGAGCCATACGCTCTACATCGGCGTTACCTCAGACCTGCAAAAGCGCGTGTTTGAGCACAAATGGAAGGAGCATGACGGCTTTACCGAGCGCTACAACTGCGACCGGCTTGTCTGGTTCGAGACGCATCAGGAGATTCGCGATGCCATTGCCCGCGAAAAGCAACTGAAAGGATGGCGGCGCGAGAAGAAGATTGCGCTGATTGAGAAGACCAAACCGGCGTGGGTGGATTTGAGCAGAGACTGGTATGACGTGGAGCCCGCGGACCTGAAACGGGCATCGGATCGGATGAATTCCTGAATTCAAAGGCAACCGCAGATCTTTCGACTTCGGTCGCCTGCGGGCGACCTGCGCTCAAGATGACAGCGACGTGGGAGGTAGGAAAGTGGCAATGCAAAAGCCCCGGATTGCTCCGGGGCTCGTGGGCTGGTGGCAGCCGCACAAAAGCAACCGCAGATCTTTCGACTTCGGTCGCCTGGAGGCGACCTGCGCTCAAGATGACAGCGACGTGGGAGGTAGGAAAGTGGCAATGCAAAAGCCCCGGATTGTTCCGGGGCTTTTGCTGTGTGCTTGCTACTGGATTGTTTCCGCTACGCGGCCTTGGTGGCGAGGGCGGCTTTGGCCTTGTTGGCAAGGTCGGTGAAGCCGGCGGCGTCCTTGACGGCGATGTCGGCGAGGACCTTGCGGTCGAGCTCGATGCCAGCCTTCTTGAGTCCGTTGATGAACTGCGAGTAGCTGGTGCCGTTGAGCTTGGCGGCGGCGGAGATGCGGACAATCCACAGGGAACGGAACTGGCGCTTCTTCTGGCGGCGGCCGGTGTAGGCGAACTTGAGGCCGCGCTCGACGGCTTCCTGGGCTGCCTGGTAGAGCTTGGACTTCGTAAGGAAGTATCCGCTAGCCCTTTTGAGAATCTTTTTGCGGCGGTCACTCCGCTTGGTACTACGTTTTACACGAGGCATGGTGCTTCTCCATTTAGCGTTCGACAGTCAGGCGGCTGGAGGCAGGAGGCGCGGCCTTTTGGGGGCGGCGCGGTGAGCCTCTTCACACGCTCATACAAGCCTTGATGTCTCGACGGACTCAGGTTGAAACATCCTGGTCTGCCGGGGGCCCGCGCAACGCGTTCGCTGGGGCCCGGAAGCGCCGCGTGCCCTAACGGGCAGCGGCACAGCCATCAGGCGTAGGGAATCATGCGCGCGACCTTTGCGTGATCTCCGTCAGACACAAGCACGATTTTGCCGAGCTTGCGCTTGACCTTGGGAGATTTGGACGAAAGGATGTGCCGCGTCTTCGTCTGGCCCCGCTTGATTTTGCCGGTGCCAGTCTTCTTGAAGCGCTTGGCCGCGCCCGTATGGGTCTTCAACTTGGGCATTTTTCTTCTCGTTTTGGAGGGGCTTGGAGGCCGGTCCAAGCGCCGTTGAACAGGCATTTCCCTGCCCTTTTGGCGCTTTGGTCAGTATACCGCAAGATGGGCGCGGCGGCTATGGGTTTGGCGGAAAGGCGCTGCGAGTCAACGTGATAGAGGCGTGTCTTCTCGGCAGAGGGGGTGGGCCTTGTGAAGCGCGAGTCCGTGGACGTCTGAGGGGCTCTGGTGCTCCATCAGGGGCGGGGTGATGGAGGCAAGGGCGTGGTAACTGGCGGCACGCTCGTCTGCGCCATCCAGCGGGCGAGGGTAAGCGCGTCAGCCAACGTGGTGCTAAACGCAATGATCGAGCCAAGTTGCGTTTCCGGCTTGAACCGAACAAAGACCTGGATCGTTCTATCGCTCAGATGCCATTCTGCCTGGCCACTGCCCATATCCATGCTTTGCACTTGCTGTCGTGGAATGACGACCGTCGCGGGATGGGCAGACCTCCAGGATATCCACTTTCCGGGGATGGTCGCGGAGAGGGTGAGGTCCGACGGCGATAACTCAACCTTGACGGGCAATTCGTCTGACCCGAGAGAGTGTTCATCTGCGTTAAGGGGATAACGATCTGCGTCCAATTTGACCGGAACAGCAAAGTCGAGCGAGGGCAGTTGTCCTTGCTTGATCATGGACGCGACCTCTTTCATCAAGGACTGATCCGGGAAGGTATTTACCGACTGCACGACCTGCCTGGAATCAAAGGTAGCCACCACGTTGTAGAAATTCCAGACGCGGCCACTGGGGATTCCATCGAAAACAATTCTGCTGTCAGAGCGGTTCAAACGCGCCCAGTAGAGCGTTGACACTCCGGAGTCCACGCGGAAGTTGTGATAGAGCTGCTCCACTTGCTGCCGCGTGGTCGTTCCGACGATCGGCGCAGTGGGGGAAGCAGTTAATCTGCCGCCGGTGTCTCTGGCAATTGGCTTGGCCCTGGCCCCAATCATGAGACAACCACAGAGGCAAGGCGCAACGAAAAGCGATAAGAAAAGCCAGCAAAACAACCCGCGTGCGTTCATGCGAGCCTTCTCTTTCCACGGGCTCGCACTTTCCGATGCGCCGGATCGCGGCACCGCGGGAAGAAGCATTATGCACGATTTGCAGGCCAACGGAATGTGATGATTTCCAATTTTTACGGAGAAAGATTCTAGCGAACATACTGGCCCCGGATTCTGCTGCAAGGCTAAGGCCGACAGGCATCGTAGCCGTGCCAGGGCTCATGGCGGGAGAGCGCATTTCCAGCAGGAGCGCGGGTTGCAGGTCAACTGCCGCTGTTGGAATCCGCAGAGTCGCAAGCGCGATTATTGTGCCGGCGCGGCCGCTTTGAACGAGGGGTGGGGCGCACTCGCTGAATTAGATCGCGCAGGGGGCTGGTTATCCTTGAGGTGCCCAGAGGATGTTTGAGCCACCCAGCGAGCAAGGGTCAGCGCATCCGAAAACTGCATCTTGAAGTCAAGGTATGAGCCGAGCTCAGTTTTCCGCTCGAATCTCATGAAGACAAGGAGCGTTCTGTCGCTCGGGCGCCAATCAAGTTGTTGACTGTCAATCAAGATGCGGCGGATATGCGTCCGTGGAACAACAACCGTTGCGAGATGAGCTTGCTTCTGAGGTATCCGTTTGCCGGGAATGGTTTCGGAGATGGTGAGGTTTGTCCCTGCTATCACAACCTTGACCTGCAATTCGTCCGCCCGGAGAGAAGATGCAAAGATGGGATCACGCTCTGCTTCCAATTTGGCCGGAACCGCAAAATCGAGCGCGGGTAGTTGTCCCTGGCTGAACATGGACGCGACTTCATCTATCAGTTTCTCATCCGAAAAGGCATTGACCGATTGCGTCACTCCATTGGAGTCAAATGCGGTCACCACATTGAACCATCCCCACAGGCGACCGTCGCCGTTGCGTACGAGAGGAAACTTGCTGTCAGATCTATATACACGCGCCCAGTAGAGAGCTGGGACTCCGCAATCCACGCGGTAGCCATGATAGAGCTGCTCCACTTGCTGCCTGGTGGTGGTGCCGACAAGCGGCGACGCTGGCGGTGCAATCAATTTGCCATCGGCGTTAGTGGCGATCGCCTTGGCCGGATCAATCACCGGGTGACAACCGCAGAGGCCAGGCGCAACGAAAAGAGATAAGAAAAGCCAGCAAAACAACCCGCGTGCGTTCATGCGAGCCTGCTCACCCAGCGGGCTCGCACTTTCCGATGCGCCAGATCGCGGCACCGCGGGAAAAAGCATTATGCACGATTTGCAGGCCAACGAGATGTGACAATTCGCGATTTTCTGCGGGAATCAAGCCAGACAGCATCTTCGTGAACTTTCTGGCTTGAGCATGAGCATGGGGGTCCTATGGCTGGATGGGCTCGCCGAGGGCTTTCTGGAGGAAGTCGATGATGCGCTGGCGGGCGTCGTAGCCGTGCCAGGGCTCGGGCGACGGGCGGCCGTAAATACCCATGGCAAGCGGGCCGTGATCTTCGCGGGGATAGGTGACGAACTCGACGGGGACGCCTTGCTGGCGGAGGGCGCGGTACATCTCCTGGGACTGGCCGAGGGGGTCGGTGGTGTCGCTCTGGCCCTGGATGAGCAGGAAGGGCGTTTTGGCCTGGGCGACGCCGGAGAGCGGGCTTTGCCGCCAGGCGTCCTGCATGCGCAGCCAAGGCTGGCCGAAGTACCAGCGGTCGTACCAGGAGCCGCTTTCAGTGCCGTACTCGCTGAACTGGTCAGTGACCGGGGCGCAACTGACGATGGCTTTGAATCGGGTGGTTTTGCCCTCGGCGAAAGCGGCCATTTCTCCGCCGTAACTGTAGCCCATGAGGGCGAGGCGGTTGGGGTCAATGGGATATTTGGCCAGCACGGCGTCCACACCGGCCATGATGTCGCGGAAGTCGCCGCCGCCGAGGTCGTTCTTGTTGGCCGCGGCGAATGGGGCTCCGTAGTTGGATGAGCCGCGGGGGTTGGGACGGAGAATGGCCCATCCGTGACCGATGATAAAGGCGGCAAAGGGGTCGTTGCGGTCTTCCCATGCGCCCATGGGGCCGCCATGCACGTCCACGATGAGCGGGACTTTGGCCGCGCCGGTGACGGGCGGGAGGTAGAGCAGGCCCTCGATGGTGAATTTGCCGCTCTGCCAGCGGACGAGCTGCGGTGCGATGGTGCGCAGATGGGCGGGAGCGAGTGAGGGCGTGGGCAGCGTGGTGCAGGGCTCGCCGAGATTCTTGGCATAGCAGAGACGAGCTTCGCGGCCGCCGGAGTCGTCGATCCAGAGCCAGCCGGAGCGGTTGTGGTTGCTGGTGAGACCGGCGATGACGGTTGCGCCGAGGTCGATGGGAACTGGGGGCGTTTTAGCGTTGAGGGCGATGCGCACGGCGGTGATGCGGGTGCCGATGGCGGCGGGAGCGACGAGCGCGCCTTCCGAGGTGAATTGAACATCTGCACCGAGCTGGCCAGCGAAGCCGGAGGCAAGGCGGATGGGCGTGCCTGTGCCGGCGGCGGGAAGCGCGAAGAGCTCTTCGTAGCCGGGAGGGGCGTCGTCGGGTGTTTGCGCGGCAAAGATGATCTGGCTGCCGTCGGGAGTGAATGCGCCGGTGCGCACGGTGGCGGGAATGCTGTCGAGCTTCGCGGGCGTGGCGGGAGTAGCAGCATCCACGAGCCAGGCGGCACTGGCCGGGCCGAGATCGGAGGCTTCGTTGGGCGCTTCAGTGAAGACGAGCATGCGGTTTGTTGCGGGGGACCAGACGGCGCGCTGGACGTTGGGCGCTACGGCGATGGGTTTGAGACTGCCGTCGAGGGAGCCGTCGAGCTTGAGCGCGGCGAGGTAGAGGCGCGTGAGGTGCTGCTCGTGGTTGACCCAAGATGCGTCGGCCTTGGCGTCTTTCTGCTTCTTTTCGCCGGGGGTTTGGGGATCGTGTGCCCAGACTGCAAGCCACTTTCCGTCGGCGGAGAGCGCATAGCCGGAAACGTCGATGGGCAATGGCTCGGGGGTGGCGGGCTTTGCGTTCTTGTCGGCGGGCTTGCTCTCCGCTCCGGGCGGAGGGATGGCGTTTTTCTCTTTGGATTCATCGACGGGCGGCAGAATCTTGAGATCGTAAGGAACAGCCTCGCCGCCGCGCAGGTCGAGACGGAAGAGCTGCGTTTGCTCGCCACGTTTGGCGAGAAAGAAGATGGCTGTGCCGTCGGGGGACCATTGGGCGCTGTGCTCACCGCGCTTGTCAGAGGGCGGCGAAAAGGTAAGCTGGCGTGCGGATTCTGATCCGGAAACGGGCACGAGCCAAAGGTGGGTCTTGCCGCCGTCGGCGGTGCTGTCAGCGACGGTGAAGAGCGCCTGCTTGCCGTCAGGCGAGAGCTGCGGTGCAGAGATGGCCTTGAAGTGGCGGAGATCGTCCGTGGTGGGGAAATGCGGCTGCGGTGCAGGGGCAGTTTGCGCGGCGGCGATGCACAGAGGCGAGAGGACGAAAGCGGCGCAGGCGATGCGCGGAAGGATGCGAGCCGGAATCTGCATGGGGCCAGCATACACGGCACAAACGGGGAAATACATAAAGGCCGCCCCGTTTGAGGGACGGCCCTGGTGCTGGCACAGGCAGCGGAGTTACTGGGGCTGCGGTACGGGCGTGTGCGGCGCGGCGGCCTGGGGCTGCGCGTGCGCGGCGGGCTTGGGCTTGGGCGCCTCCTTCTTGGATGGTGCAAGGATGGCGTGGAGGATGGTGCCTTCCATGCGCGGCATGAACTCGACAATGCCGGCATCGCCGATGTCCTGAATGAGGCGGTTGATGATGGCGTAGCCAAGCTCGCGGTGGGCCATCTGGCGGCCACGGAAGCGAAGGCTGGCCTTGACCTTGTCCCCATCATTGAGGAAGCGGACGGCCTGATTTTTCTTGGTCTGGTAGTCATGTTCGTCGACGGTGACGGAGAACTTGACTTCCTTGATGACGATGACTTTCTGTTTTTTGCGGGCGGCGCGCTCGCTCTTTTCCTTCTCGTAGAGGAAGCGGCCGTAATCCTGAATGCGGCAGACGGGCGGCACGGCATTGGGCGAGACTTCGACCAGATCGAGCCCGCGCTCACGGGCGATCTTCAGAGCTTCAAATGGGGGCAGGATGCCCAATTGTTCGCCGTTCTCATCGATGACGCGAATTTCGCGTGCGCGAATGCGGTCGTTGATACGGATAAAGGACTTTGCCGAACGTTTGTCGAGTGCGATGGTGCTCCTCCAAGAGCCGTCGCGGCCCGCCTTCGGGGTCTGCCGAAGTGATGTGCGGGCGTACGGACGCACCCTGAGTATAGCATTGACCCGCCCTGCCAGCGGTGTTTCTGCGCCTGTTAGCGCATGGCGAGGAGTTGCGACGCGGCGGGAACCGGCGCTGGAACTGGCGCTGCCAGAACTGCCTGCAGCGCGCCATCTGGCGTGAGGCCGGTGACGCGAAGGCGGATGAGGCGATTGGCGGGGAGTTGGCCTGCCAGATCGACTGGGAGGAAATTCTCAGTGAGGGCAGTGGTGCAGGCGAGGCTCGCCAGAGCGGGCGGCGTATGGAGGGTGATGGCGTCGATGTCGCGGCCGATGAAGCGCTTCCGGTGCGTTGCACTCTTTTCGGCAGCGAGCATACGGAGGGCGGCCATGCGCTCTTCGACCACGGCAGGCGGAACGGGCTGGGTGGCATGGAGGGCCCAGGCGCGCGTTCCGGGACGCGGCGAGAACGGGAACAGATGCAGATAGCCGAAGGGCAGCGAGCGAATTAACTCCAATGTCTCCTCGAACTCGCGGTCGGTTTCTCCGGGGAAGCCGGCCATGACGTCTGCGCCGAGGGTGAGGTCTGGCCCGGCGGCGCGGAGGAGCGCGGCCACTTTTTCTGTGTAGTGCCAGGGACGGTAGCGGCGGTGCATGCGGCGAAGGACAGCGTCAGAGCCGGACTGGAGTGGGAGATGCGCGTGACGGGCAAGGCGGTCGCCGCCAAACTCATCCATGAGAGAGATGAGTTCCGCGTCCCAGTCCATGGGCTCGATGGAGCTGAGGCGCAGGCGAGGCAGACTGGTCTCGTTGAAGATCTGCCGGACCAGCCAGGGGAGGGTTGGGCGGGGCATCGATTCAAGCGGCGCGCCGGGCACGGAAGCGAGGTCGCGGCCCCAGCGGCCGAGGTTGATTCCGGAGAAGACCAGCTCATTGCCACCGGCGGCAACGAAAGTGCTGACCTGCCGCAGAACGGCTTCGGCGGAGAGGCTGCGCGAGGAGCCGCGGGTTTGCGGAATGACGCAGAAGGAGCAGCGGTTGTCGCAGCCCTCTTGAATTTTGAGGTTGGGGCGGGTTTGCGCACCGGGTACAGCTTGAGTCTCCTCAAGGAAGGAGTGGGCGAACTTGTCGTCGGCGAGGATGAGCGCGTGGTGACCGGGTTGCGAACTGGCCAGGAGAGATTGAACGCTGACGATGGGCACGGATGCAGAGGGCCTATCGGCACTGGCGAGTTGCAGCGCGACCGAAGGCGCGAAGGCCTTGTGGCTGTTGCCCACCACAGCGGCCACGCCGGGCAGTGTGGCCAACTCCCCTGGCGCGCGCTGGGCGTAGCAGCCGGTGACGAGAATGCGCGCGGCGGGGTTGAGGCGATGGGCGCGGCGAATGAAGGCGCGTGCGGCACGGTCAGCCTCGGCCGTGACGCTGCATGTGTTGACGACAACGACATCGGCAGCGGCGGGGCTGCGCTCGCTGAGGCCAGCGGCGAGGAGCGCGTTGCTGACCGCCTCGCCATCTGCGCGGGCGGCACGGCAACCGAAATGTTCCACATGAAAGGACAATGGCAGGCCTCGAGCGACGCAAAACCGCGCTGCTCTCAGGGTAAAGCGGCGACTGCGGCGTGACAAGAAAGGCGCGGGCCGATGCGATCCGGAGGGCAATGCCGCGCATGCGCATGCGGAGCAGTGCACAAAAATGTGTCCTGGCAATGGACCGGGGCTAGACTGGGTATGCAACCGCAACCACTAACGAATGCAATGAGGTAGCGCGGAAGGGAGCAAAGATGGAGCCGGAAGGGATGCAATTGGCGCACAGGAAGATGGACTGGAGCGGCTTGACCCTGTTTCTGGTTTCAATTGGCATCGTATTGCTGTGCCTGCTGCTGGTGCGGCCGTTTCTGCCGGGGCTGACATGGGCGGTGGTGCTGGCCATTGTGACGCAACGCCCGTATCGCTGGGTGCTTGCACGACTGAAGAAGCCCGCCCTGGCCGCTACAGTGACCACGGTGCTGGTAGCGCTGGCTATTGTGGTGCCAACGCTCCTGATTGTGCTGAGTGCGGGCGGCCATGTGCTGCAGCTGGTGCGCGACTTTCAGAGCACCGCGGAGGAAGAGGCCCTGCGGCAGTTTATTGCATCGCATCCGAGCATCGCGAGCCTGCTGCAGAGCGTGATGGACAACGTGAATGTGAGCCAGGCCTTTGAAAAGGGCGCCAGCACGGCGGCGATGCAAGTGGCATCGTTCCTGGGAAAATCGATTGGCGTGTTCACGCAGGCGATTGTGATGCTGTTCATCCTGTTTTTTCTTTACAGAGACAAGGCGCAGGCGGTGTCGTTTGTGCGTTCCTATATGCCGCTGGAATCGGATGAAGCAGACTATCTGCTGCGGCGGATTCAGGCGGCCATCAACGCGCTGGTGCTGGGACGCTTTGCGGTGGCGGGCATTCAGGGACTTCTATCGGGCATCGCCTATGCCGCGCTGGGCGTGGGCGCGGCGACGCTGCTGGGCGTGGCTACGATGCTGTGCGCGATGGTGCCGGCGGTGGGTGCATTCGTGATCTGGCTGCCGGTGGTCGTTTATCTTGCATTGATTCATCACTGGATTCAGGCGGTCATCCTGCTGGGTGCGGGGTCGCTCGTGATCAGCACCCTGGACAACGTGCTGTATCCCATCCTGGTGGGGACGCAACTGCGTCTGCATACGGCACCGATCTTTCTGGCGATGCTGGGAGGCGTATTTTTCTTTGGCGTGAGCGGGCTGATCCTGGGACCGATTACGTTCAGCACGGCGGAGTCACTGGTTCTAATCTGGCGGAAGAGAACGACGGGCGAGGCGCTGCCGGGAATCGGCTGACGTGGGTACGCGCGCAGGGCTCCACGATGGCTCCGGTATACTGGCAAGTGGTCATACCAGTAGACCGGCTTCACCCCAAAAGCATGGACACCTCCGCGACTGAGCGCTCAACCGATTCCGCATCCGATGTCTCCAATGGCGGGACATGGCAGATTATCAGCTTCACGTACTTCACGCTGATCTGCTATCTGTCGATCGGGCTGCCGCTAGCGATTCTGCCGGCGTATGTGCATTTGCGCATGGGATACAGCGCGGCGCTGGCGGGCTCGGTCATCAGCATCCAGTACATCGCCACGTTTTTGAGCAGGCCGTGGGCGGGGCGCATCAGCGACCACGCCGGGGCCAAGGTCTCAGTGCAATGGGGCATGGGCGCCGCCGTGGCGAGTGGCGCGCTGCTCTTGTTTGCCGGGATGCTGCATCGGAACCCGGCATGGCTGAGCCTGGCGGCGCTGATTGCGAGCAGGCTGGCGCTGGGCGTGGGCGAGAGTCTGGGCTCGACCGGCGCGACGCTGTGGGGCATTACCGCGGCAGGACCGGAACACACGGCGAAGGTGATTTCATATAACGGCATCAGCACCTATGGCGGGCTGGCGCTGGGCGCACCACTGGGCGTGGTGATGGAACAGCACTGGGGGCTGGGCTCGATTGGACTGCTGACGATGGTGCTGTGTGGCACGAGCCTGCTGCTGGCCAGCGCGAAACGGCCGGTACCCGTGAAGCCGGGCGAGCACCTGCCCTTTCGCGATGTGCTGGGGCGTGTGACTCCGCATGGCATGGGGCTGGCACTGGGCGGCGTGGGCTACAGCGTGCTGGCCACGTTTGTAACGCTCTTCTACGCCAGCCGCCACTGGGACGGCGCGGCACTGTGCCTGACGTCGTTTGGCGTGGCGTTCATTACGGCACGGCTGCTGTTTATCCAGGCGATCAATCGCTTTGGAGGCTTCCCGGTGGGTATGACGTGCCTGGCGGTGGAGTCAGCGGGCGTGGCGATGATGTGGCTGGCGCACTCGCCGTGGACGGCCTTTGCGGGCGCGGGGCTGACGGGGTTTGGGTTTTCGCTGGTCTTCCCTGCCCTGGGCGTGGAGGCAGTGAAGCGCGTGCCGGAGTTCAACCGCGGCACGGCGCTGGGCGTGTATACGGGCTTCTCGGATGTGTCGTTCTTCCTGGTGGGGCCAACGGCGGGCGCGGTGATTGGGGCGTTCGGATATGCAAGCGCATTTCTGTTTGCGCTGGCTTGCGTGATTGCTTCGCTGGGGATTGTGATTGTGCTGGCTGGGGCGGCGAAGCGGGCCACTGGGTTGGCGGGATAGCGGTGTTTGCGGGGTTGATTTCCCATGCTTCGACAGAACACAGAACGAGACGTGAAAAAGCCCGGCAGTCGAACGATGATTCATCCGCTGGCGCAATACGAGAGTACGGCTCTCTGACTCGGCCAAGCCTTTTTCCTGCTTGTGCAAGAGACGAAAAGCAGATCCTTCGCTCCGCTCAAGGATGACGAGCTGAAGAGCAAGCGTGAAAACATCAACGGCCACCCTTGCGGGGTGGCCGTTGATGTTTGGCTTGTTGCGGAGCGGTTTAGCGCTCGTTCTTGCGCCAGTTGAGGAGATCGCCAAGGGTGGTGGTGGAGCTGGAGACGGGCTGCTTGTAGCTCTCGACCGTTGCGCGGCTGGCTTCATGGCCAATCGAGCGCAGGCTGAGGCCCACCTTCTTCTCTTCCACGTTAATCTTGATGATCTTGAACTCGTGCTCCTGACCCTGCTCGAGCTTGGCGGCTGCGCCGTCGTCGCCGACAGCCTCAGAGACGTGGCAGAGGCCCTCGACACCCTCGGCGATTTCAACAAAAGCGCCGAACTGCGCCGTACGAAGAACCTTGCCGTGCACCACGTCGCCCACACGATGCGCGGCGAAGAAGCTCTCCCAGACGTCGGGCTGCAACTGCTTGATGCCGAGCGAGAGGCGGCGGTTCTGGGGCTCGACGCCAAGGACGACTGCCTTGACCTTCTCACCCTTCTTCACCACTTCAGAAGGATGCTTGACGCGCTTGGTCCAGCTGAGGTTGGAGACGTGAACCAGACCGTCGATGCCGTCTTCGATTTCGATGAAGGCGCCGAAGTCGGTGAGGTTGCGGACGCGGCCCTCGACCACGGTGCCGGCCGGGTAGCGCTCGGTAAGGTTTTCCCACGGGTTCTCGAGAAGCTGCTTCATGCCCAGAGAGATGCGGCGGTCGGCAGGATTCACGCTGAGAACGACGGTGTCTACCTCGTCGCCGGGCTTGACCAGCTTGGAGGGGTGCTTGAGGCGCTTGGACCAGGTCATCTCAGAGAGGTGAACGAGGCCCTCGATGCCCTGCTCCAGCTCAACGAACGCGCCGTAGTCGGTGACGGACAGAACGCGGCCGTGGACGTGCGCGCCGACGGGATAGCGCTCGGTGGCGTCGAGCCACGGATCGGGCGTGAGCTGCTTGAAGCCGAGGGAGACGCGCTGCTTGTCCTTGTCGAACTTGAGCACCTTGACCTGAATCTCGTCGCCGACGTTGACCAGGTCGCGGGGATGCGTGAGGCGGCCCCAGCTCATGTCGGTAATGTGGAGCAGGCCGTCAATGCCGCCCAGATCCACGAACGCGCCGTAGTCGGTCAGGTTCTTGACAACGCCGGTGAGAACAGCGCCCTCGCCGAGGTGCTCGAGAGTCTGGGAGCGCTTGGAGTTTTGCTCCTCCTCGAGGATTTCCTTGCGGCTGACGACGACGTTTCCGCGCTTCTTGTTGAGCTTGATGACGCGAACTTCAATCTGCTGGCCGAGATAGCCGTCGAGATTGCGGACGGGACGAATCTCAAGCTGCGAGCCGGGGAGGAATGCCTTCATGCCGATGTCGACAGTGAGGCCGCCCTTGACGCGGCTGACCACCGTGCCGATGACCGGGGTCTTCTCCGCGGCTGCCTTCTCGATCACATCCCACACGCGCAGGCGCTGCGCCTTCTCGTAGCTGACGAGGTATCCGCCTTCAGACTCCTCGCGCTCGATGACCACTTCAATCGTGTCGCCGGGCTGGAACTTGACGGCACCGGTGTGGTCCACAACCTGATCGAGCGGCACCAGTCCTTCGGACTTGAGGCCCACATCGACGACGAGGTACTTCTCAGTCTGCTTGAGCACCGTGCCGGTGACGACCTTGTCGCCATACGCTTCGACAGCAGCTGCTTCAGCAGCCTGCTCACGCTCAAAGGCTTCGAGGGCGGCGGAAAAATCTTCGCCTGATTCCAGGCCGTGCTCAGCATGCTCGGCGACCGGTGCTGATTCGGCCACGGGTGCAGTGGCCACGGGCTCGGGCAACTCTGCTGCAGGTTGGGTTGGGGTATCGGCGTCCAGCACGGGCGATTCGACTGCTGCGACAACTTCGGCGGTCTCTGGGTTGGACGTGGATTCGGACGACGGCTGCTCAAGCTCCGTCGCAGGTTCGAGGGTGGGCGTTTCCAATTCGGTGTTCAGGGTTATGCTCTCGGGTTCGGGATTGAGGACGTTTGCCATGGCTAACAGCTCCGGGACTCCTTGCACCCGCGACGCAACTGATGTGTCGCTGGGGGTGGCACCTTGCGCCGCATGTGCCGCAGATGCCGTGTGCCTAGTTCGCCACACCAGACGTAGTGACCGAGTGAATCCTGGAGAGACAATCTTCCCGGCCAGCGAGGCTGGCGTGAGAAGCGACTCGTCTCCTTGGGAAACACCAGGCACGCATCGGCTGGCGGGAGGGCGGCCGCAGCCCGCTGCCGGAATCCGCGCAGAGAGCTACGTTCTCAAGTGTAGCAATGCCCGCTTTCCAGCGTCAATGAAACAAGCGTGGAAACGGGATGGAAGCGTGGCATGGCCGATGAAAATGTTGTCACAAAATCATGCGTGGGCGAGTCGGATGGCACGACCCGGGGCTGACGGGCAGTGGGGCGCGCAGGGCTGTGGATAACGTCGTGTATCCGGAACGCGGTGACAGCCGAGCCCGTACGGGCCTACGCTCTATACTAATTGCCAACGGCATAGCTCGAATGGACCATCTCTGGACTCCCTGGCGTTTTGCGTATGTGACCGCAGCAGATGAGGCAGTGCGCGCCGGCGTTCCCGCCAGCCTGGCTGCATGGCCCGGCGATTCAGGGTGCGTCTTCTGCAATCTGGTGGCGAGTATCGATTACGCCATTGAGCATGGCATGAGCGCGGACGAGGCGGAGGCCGCGGGCGGACTGGTGAAGCGCGCAAAGCACTGCTATATCTGCCTGAACGCTTTCCCCTACACCTCAGGACACGTGATGGTGCTGCCCTATGCGCATCTTGACCGGCTGGCCGCGCTGCCGCGGGAGACGGCGCACGAAATGGTGGACCTGGCGCAACTGACCGAGCGCGCGCTGGAAAAACTGTATCGCCCGCACGGGCTGAACTTTGGCATGAACCTGGGACGGGCTGCCGGTGCGGGCGTGGCCGGGCATCTGCACCTGCATGCGCTGCCGCGCTGGGCGGGCGATACGAACTTCATGACCACGATCGCCGAAACCCGTGTGCTGCCTGAGGATCTACCTACCACGTGGCGGCGGCTGCGGGAGACGTTTGCGGAGCTGGGTTAGCGGGTTAGCGGAGTTAGTTCGCTTCGTTGGGGGTGTCTTCGGCTTCGGCGGCCAGGGTCAGCGTGGACTCTTCGATGCCAGCGCGATCGAGCAGGTTCGGCGGAATGGACTTGCCGGTGCGGATGCCGAGCTGCTTGAGCATTTCGACCTGCCGAACGAGGTTGCCGCGGCCTTCGCTGAGCTTCTTCATGGCATTGCTGTAACTCTGATCGGCGCTGCGCAAGCCTTTGCCCACTGCTTCAAGATCTGCAACGAAGCCGACGAATTTGTCATATAACTCTGCGCCGCGATCCATGACTTCCTTCACGTTGCGTGCCTGGGCTTCCTGCTGCCAGAGGACGTTCACGATGCGGATGATGTAGAGCAGGGTGGTCGGCCCTACGAGGAGAATTCCCTGCTCGTAGGCAAAGGCCCAGAGGGCTGCGTCGTTTTGCAAGGCAAGCAGGAATGCCGGCTCAACGGGCACAAACATCACGACAAAGTCCGGGGCTTCGACGCCGGGGAGGCGATGATATCCCGCCTTGGAAAGACCGGCGATGTGCGTTCGCACACTGTTAATGTGCTGCTTGAGCGCGGCCTTGCGCGCTTCGTCGGTTTGCGCATTCACTGAGTCGGTGTATGCGTTGAGAGAGACTTTTGAATCGATGATGAGATTGCGACCGCCGGGCAGAAAGAGTATGACGTCGGTGCGGACGGATCTGGCCCTGTCTCCGTCTTCGCCGGGAATGCCGGTGAAGGACTGCTGGAAGCTGTACTGCTCGCCTTCGCGGAGGCCGGCTTTTTCAAGCAGGTCGCGCAGGATGAATTCACCCCAGTCGCCCTGCGCCTTGGAGGAGCCGCGCAGCGCGGTGGTCAGATTGCGCGCATCCTCTGACAACTGCTGATTGAGGCCGTTGAGCGCGCCGATGAGGGTTTCAAGCTTTGTGACGCCGGTTTTGGAATCCGATTGCGCTTCTTCAACCTTCTTGCGGAAGTCTTCGATCTGCGTGCGCAGCGGAGCGAGGAGCGGCTGGAGCTCTTTCTGACTGGTTTCAGAGAACGACTTCGATTTCTGTTCGAGGATTTCGGCGGCGAGGGACTGGAATTGATTGGCGAGGGTCTGTTTGGCGGAATCGAGCAGCGCCAGCTTCTCAGCCAGATTTTTCTGTTCATTGGCGAGTTTTGCATTCAGCTCCGCAATCGTTGCCGCCGCTTGAGCTGCTTCATCGCCCTTGGCCTGCAATTCGCTGCCGAGGCGGTTCTTGTCACCGATCAGCTGGCCGATGGTCTTTTCGCGCTCGGCGGCAAGGGACTGGAAACCGGCGCGGGTGGCGGACTCAGCCTGCGCCTGCGCCAACTGACCGTTGACCGCAGCGAGCGCGGCCGCCAGTTCGTTGTTGCGCTGATCCAGGAGCGCCTTTTCACTCTTTGCGGAGCTATGGCGCATCCAGTAGCCCAGGACGATACCCGCGAGCGCGGCAATGACGGCAAGAAGAGCCTGCATCATTTCAGCAAAAACCTCTTCGCCTAATGTACGCCTTTCTGTTGTTGATTTCAGGGCAAATTGTGGCGAGGCACGGCGGGTGGTTCCCGATTGCCGGCAGTCTGGGCAACTTCTCTCTCTGCGAGCCTTTACACACCCCCACCAGCCCGGTAGACTTGGAGTTTCGGGGCCATGCGCGAAATTTGTGCGCGGTGGTTGTGTTCCCCCGCCGCGTGCCGGTATTGTAGGTTGGCGGAATGTGAAGGAACGGAAGCCCGAAGAGAATCCGAAGTTTTGGAAAAAATGAGGAGAAGCACGCATGGCCGTAGAAGAAAAAGTGAAGCAGATTATCGTCGAACAGTTGCAGGTAGACGAGGCTGAGGTGACCCCCGGCGCCAGCTTTCAGGAAGACCTGGGCGCGGACTCGCTGGACGTGGTCGAGCTGGTAATGCAGTTTGAAGAGGCCTTCGACCTGGAGATTCCGGACGAAGACGCCGAGAAGATCAAGACCGTCAAGGACGCGATCGAGTACATCGAGAAGAACGAAAAGACCGCGAAAGGCAAGTAGCTGGTGAACCGTCGAGTCGTCATCACCGGCCTAGGGCTGGTATGCGGTGTGGGCAACACTGCCCCCGAGGTATGGCGCCAACTGCTGGCCGGGGCCAGCGGTATGGCTCCCATACAGGGCTTTGACACAACCGGGTTTCCTGTCACGTTTGCCGCCGAGGTCAAGAACTTTGACCCTCTGAACTTTGTGGACAAGAAAGAAGCGCGCAAGATGGGGCGCTTCATCCACTTTGCCTTTGCCGCCACGCAAGAAGCAATGGCCCAGTCGGGTCTCCAGATTACGCCGGAGAACGCCGACCGGGTGGGCGTGTTTATCGGTTCAGGCATCGGCGGCTTTGAGATTATCGAGCGCGAACACGCCAACCTGCTGCAGGGCGGTCCGCGCAAGATTTCACCCTTCTTTATTCCGGCGGCCATTGTGAATATGGCGGCCGGACAACTGAGCATCCGATACGGGGCGAAGGGGCCGATTTCGGCCACTGCGACGGCGTGCGCCACGTCAGCCAATTCGATTGGCGACTCAGTTCGCATGATTATGCACGGCGATGCGGACGCGATGATTGCCGGGGGCGCCGAGGCCGCGGTGACGCCGCTTTCCGTGGGCGGGTTTGCCTCAATGCGCGCGCTTTCAACGCGCAACGATGATCCCACCCGCGCGAGCAGGCCGTTCGACAAGGATCGCGACGGATTTGTGATTGGCGAGGGCGCCGGCATTCTGATTCTTGAAGAGCTGGAGTTCGCCAAGGCGCGCGGAGCCAACATCCTGGCTGAAGTCATCGGCTACGGCATGAGCGCCGACGCGTACCATATGACGGGCATTGCTCCCGAAGGCCAGGGCGCGCAGCGCAGCATGCGTGCAGCGCTGAAAGACGCGGACATCAAGCCGGAAGAAGTGGGCTATGTGAATGCGCACGCCACCTCGACACCGGCTGGCGACGGGAATGAGTCGCGGGCCATTGAGCTGGTGTTCGGCGAACACGCACTGAGCCACACGCTGAAGATCAGCGGCACCAAGTCCATGACCGGCCACCTGCTGGGCGGCGCGGGCGGGCTGGAGGCGGGCATTACCGTGCTTGCCCTGCAGCACCAGACACTGCCACCGACCATCAACCTGGACGAGGCCGATCCCGAGTGCAGGCTGGACTACGTGCCCAACAAGGCGCTTCCGCATAGCTTTGACGTGGGACTGTCGAACTCATTCGGGTTTGGCGGCATCAACGCAACGCTGATTATGCGGCGGTGGACAGAGTAGCCGCAGCAAAGAGCAGCAAGACAAAAACAGCGCGCATCCCGGTTGGGATTCGCGCTGTTTTTTGTTTGCAGGCAAAAACCATGCATCGATCAACGCGGAGCATCCGACAGGATCAGCCGAAGACAGCGGACCAGCCCACGCCGACGAGAATGAAGAGAAACCACCATGAAAAGACGGCGGCATAGCCGGAACTGCGTTTGACCCCGGCCACGGTTGCGACACCCATGCCAAGCAGAATCAACGTCCAGATGGTGATGAGATCGAGCGAACTGGCCAGGGAGTAAAGCGCCGGGTTGGTATCAAGCGGGTTGAGAAATGCGCCGACGTTGGTGGGCGCGAAATTCTTGATGTTGAAGGACTCGGGTGCGATGCCGGAGAAGATCACGATGATGCCCATCAGCGTTTTGATGACCGAGGGCAGGCTGGCGTACATCCACACGGCAAAGATGCTGCCATAGGTGGCCTTGCCCGCGAAGAGGAAGTTCATGGTTCCCATCAGGCCGAGCGAAAGCAGGGCGATGACGGCAAGCAAAATGGCCGGATTGCCTATGAAGGCGCCCTCTGTGATGTAGAGGGAGATTTTGGAGGACATTTCGCGCTGCTCGGGCGTGACCTGCGCCAGGCGCTCCTCTGCCTTGGGGTTGAGGTGAATCTGGTTCTCCACGACCTGCCGCATGCCGATTTTGTACGAGACGGACGCGAACAGAGCGTAGCTGACAAGCGCGATGAGAATGAACGGTAGCCACCAGCTCTTGTTGCCGCGCTTGATGTCTACGAAGGTCTTTGACGGCGCGAAGAAGGTGTTCGTGGCGCGCTGCCACTGGGAGAGGCCGGGTTCGGCCCCGGCTGCCTGTTGCATTTCAAGGTCGCTCATTGCTTCGCCTTCCTGAAAGCCGATTGAATGCGCACGCAGCCCTTTTATGCGAGGTGAAGACGCGCTGCGTACGGAGGCTTTGCTTTCGGCGGCGATTGTACCGCGAATGGGTGGGCGAAGCGTAGTTAATCGATCACAGGTTGCGGGGTGGCAGCTTATTTGTCATCGGCCGCGCGAGGCGATTCCCGAGGGAGCGGGCGCGCTTTCTGTGTCCTTGTCTGGCGGGCTGGCGGCGCGGCGGCGTGGCGCGTGTGGGGTGTGCGCTGGGCGCTCAGGCACATAGCTCTTGTAGACGGTGATGTGGAAACAGGCCTGCTGGAACTCTTCCTCAACGTCGAGCTTGCCTTCATTCTGCAAGGCGAGCAGGCGGCCACGCAGCCAGTAGATTTCGCGCGCGCTCATGTCGTGCTTGGCGATGTCGATGGTGGCACCGGTGACATGCGGACTGACGACATCTCCCTCCGCAGCGGCGGCGTTGCCGTTTACGCCCTGGAGGCGCTTTTGATACTCGACAGTGCGCACGGCAGAGCTGACTTCAAGCGGGCTGTGAAACCGGGTCTGGTGAGCCCGGGCGAGATCGGTGAGGAAGGTCGCCGTCCAGGGGCGGCAATAGCGGCGATTCTGGGGGAGGTTGGCATTGATGCTGAGAGCGGACGACGTGGGCACGGGCACCAGCATGCCACGGGCGATGCGGTCGTTGAGGTCGTCTTCATTGAGGATGCGCTCGAGACTGTCCGCCTCAGTCTTTTCGTTCTGGCGGACGAGCGATTCCATGGAGCCTTTGAGCGGAGCGACGGGCACGATTCTTGTTGACCGCAGGGAGACAGGCGCCGGCGCAGGATCGGCGGCAGGCGGATCGGGCGTTGGAATTGGACTGTCGGGGGCGCTTGTGTCGCTGGCAGGCGGGGTGAGTCGCGCTGGCCTGCGCCGGACTGTGAGCGTGCGGATGTGACCGCGCCGGGTGAGCGCAGAACGGCGGGCCGTGGGCCTGGGCCGGCGACGCGCAGAACTGCGCACCTTGCGCCTGGCCTTGTGAGAAGAAGCATGGCGCGCAGGATGATGCGAGGCGCTGGCGGCCGCGGCGCTCTTGTGCGCTTTGGGCCTGTGCGCCGTCTGCCCGCTGGCGGAGACCGCCAGGAGTGTGCCGAGAAGAAATGAAAAGAAGACTGTCCGCACCATGGAAAGCACGCGGAGAATCGAGAGCACCATTAGTGTAAGACGCGTGGAAATGAATTTCGAGTGCCTAGGCGGGTACGGATTTGTCTGATAATGCGCAGAAAAACTGCGGTGGTGGGCGAGCTTGAAAAGAGCTTTCTCTCAGTGGCTAAAGCCTCGCATTCATTCTGTTCAACTTGCGTGCGGGCTGAAGCCTGCACTCCTCAAACAGAGCCGCTCTACAACTGCGAAATGCAGCCAGTGAAACGTTTCAGCATGTAGAATGGCTGCGCAACGAATCCACCGCATATCTGGAGTGGCTGTGAAGAGTAAGGGATGGGTGTGGGCAGCAGTTGTGGCTCTGCTGGCTGTGCAGATTGTGCAGACCGTGCTGGTTGTGCATCGCGAGTCGTTGACTTTCGATGAAGGCGACCACATGTTTGCCGGGTACATGATGTGGCATAGCGGCGATTATGGCCTGAACCCGGAACACCCTCCGCTGGTGAAGCTGCTGGCCGCTCTGCCACTGCTGGGCCGCGACCTGTGGATTCCTCCGGCGCAGAACCGTGACTTCAAAATTGAAGCCTATCTGAACGGCCGCGACTGGCTGGCGCGCAACGATGGCGCGAGCCAGCACCTCGTGTTCCAGATGCGGTTGATGGCAGGGCTGCTTGCGCTGGGACTGTCACTGGTTGTCTTCTTTGCGGCGCGGGAATGGTTTGGCACAGCGGCCGGGCTGGTGGCGATGGTGCTGGTGACATTCGATCCGAATGTGCTGGCGCACTCGGCGCTGGTGACGACGGATGTGGGCGTGTCGATGTTTTTCCTGGCGAGCATTTACGCGTTCTATCGCTACGTGAAGCAACCGTCGCCGCAGCGGCTGCTGATTGCGGGCGTGGTGGCAGGACTGCTGCTGGCGACGAAACACTCAGGCATTCTGCTGGCGCCGATGCTGGTGCTGCTGATTGGCTGGGAGATTCTAACCGCAGCGAAGGGCGAGCGCGGCAGGGTTGCGCTACGGCTGGGCGGCGCGTTTGCGGTGATTGTGGTGGTGGGCGTGGTGGTGCTGTGGTCCTTCTACGGCTTTCGCTATGCGGCGCGACCAGCGGGGATGGAACTGAGCACCTCCCTTGCCGATTATGTAAAACCGCTGAGCAGCTTCAACGCCGCGGCGGTCATGATGATTGCGCATCTGCACCTGCTGCCGGAGTCGTACCTGATGGGGCTGGTGGACGTAAAGCGCATGGCGCAGTTCTATCCCACGTTCATCTTCGGCAAGATTCATGCGCACGGGGTGTGATGGTACTTTCCGGCGGTCATCCTGATCAAGACGACACTGGGTCTGCTGGCGCTGGTTGCGGTGTCGCTGTATGCGCTTGCGACACGCAGGCTGCGCATGGGACGCGAACTGGTGTATGTGCTGATGCCTGCGGTGTTTTATCTGGCCGTGGCCATTGCGGCGGGAATGAATATTGGCGCGCGGCACATTTTGCCGGTGTATGTGTTTGTGTTCATCCTGGCGGCGGCCGGCATTGCCGCGCTGGGCGCAGGAAGCAGGAACTGGGCCTGGGCAGGCACCGGGCTGGTGATGGCGCACGTGGTCTCCGCGCTGATGGTGTTTCCGAATTACATCGCGTACGCCAACGAGGCCTGGGGCAGACCGGCAAACGTGCATACCCTGCTGAGCGACGCGAATGTGGACTGGGCGCAGCAACTCTACCAGGTGAAGACGTGGCAGGATCAGCATCCCGGGAATGAGTGCTGGTTTGCGTACTTCGCTTATCCGGAAATTGATCCGGCGACATATGGCATCCATTGCCATCATCTGCCGAGCGCCGACACCTTCTGGCTGGGCGGCGCGGATGTGATTCCAGCGACCATCACGGGGGATGTGTTGATCAGCGCAGGCGACCTGAGCGGCTGTGAGTGGTCGAGCGATTGGCAGAATCCGTATCTCTCATTCCAGCAACTGAAGCCGGACGCGATGATTGACTACGGCGTGATGGCGTATCGGGGCACGTTTGCGGTGAAGCAGGCGGCGATCCTGAGCCGGGTGCAGAATGCCTATGAGTTGCTGCGCGGCGGAAAGGCGCCCGAAGCGCTAGCACTGGTGCGCGAGGCGGTGGCGATTGATCCGCGGGATCTGAGCAGCCAGACAGCGCTGGGTAACGTGGCCGCGGCGGCGGACCAGAAGGATGAGGCGCGCACGGCGTGGACGGCGGCACTGGCGCTGGCGCAGAAACTTGAACCCGATGAGCAGCAGGGGCAGGTTCAGGAACTGGAGAAGCACCTGGGCAAGCTGTAAGAGTCTTGTAGAAACGGGCAGTAGCGAGGGCGTCCCGATGGCGGGACGCCCTCTGCTGTTTGCGGAGAGCTTTACGTGCTGCCTGCTACCGCGGGCGCCTTCCGGCTTCTGGCTTAAGAACTGCTGCGCCGCGTGGCTTCATCCGCGGCACGGAGGATTTTTGCATCCAAAAGATCCTGTTCCCTTCCGCTGGCCAGCTTGTTGCGGATGAGATCTTCCCTGGAAATCACGCTTGTGGGAGTATCTCCATCGATAGAGCCTTCGATGCGGTGATCCCAGGCATCATCGAAACTGATTCCGTCAATGCGCTGCAAGATGTCTACCCGCTCGGGTGGCTGGCCGATTTGGAATGTGGAGCCATCCATGAAGTCGGCCGGAGTCAGACCGGCAAGCGGAGCGCCGTATTGCGCAAGCGCCTGAAAGACAGCCTTGCTGTTTTCCGCATCGCATCGGATGAAGAGGTCAAGATCCTTGGTTCCTCGCGGCTCTGCGTGAACACCAAACGCGTAGCCGCCGATGACAAGATACTTAACGGCGTGAGCGTTGAACGCGCGTAAGAGTTCTTTCAGATTTCCGGGCATCATCGGCCGGCACTCCTTTAAAGGCGGCGGCAAAGGCGTAGGCAGCTTCACTGGCATCCCAAACAGCAGA
>JAJXZL010000020.1 GCA_021780075.1 Acidobacteriota bacterium | reverse complement strand
TTACTCAGGTATTGCTACCCTTTCTCGTTCGACTTGCATGTGTTAGGCACGCCGCCAGCGTTGATTCTGAGCCAGGATCAAACTCTCGTTTGAAACCTGATGCTTCCCCTGAGCCGACGGAGGTCGGTCAGGTTCAGCTGCATCGCGCGCTCGAAACGCACGATGCCTATTTAGTGAGAATGATCAAGCCAAACCTGATCTTTTCTCACGACTGGCATGTTCAACCTTATTGTCAAAGATCCTTACAGCCCTCCGCCTGAGCGGTGCCGTTTGGATCGAGGCCCGGGCTATTAAGCCAGGGTGTCCTCGAACTTGTTGCGCCAACTGATTTTGCGTTTGACCGCATGTCTCAGCGTTTTTGCGCGAACTTTTTAAATCTATCGAACTTACATTCTCTTGTCAACTTCAATCTCTTGGTTCGCCGGAGGCCGCTCAAACTCAATGTTGGCGGTACGTTCCTCGCTTGCGAATCTCGATTGACCGACCGGAAAATGCCCGTTCAGAAATCGTCGCGCTGCGCATCATCTCAAAGAGCGACCAGCATATAATGCCGGAGCCGACAGGGCTCGCAGGGAGTTAAACTCCCGGGTCATGCAATGGCTTGTTCTCTGCGGGATTCCCTACAGGGGTTCAGGGGCGCTTGCCTCACCTGACCCAGCGAACCAGCTTCCCTCTTCCCACATGGGGCAGGCCACACGGCCACTGGGATGCTCCACTGCTCATCTGCAACTTTCAAAGAGTAGCACAGGCCACTCCCGTTTGCAAATCGCGTTTACGCTTGCGCTCAACCGCTGTTTGCAACTCGTTGAGAATAGCAATTTGTCGGCCTTGAAGCAAGGGCGCCGCCCTGTGGAAAGCCTTCTATTTCTGTGGGAAACTGGCTTTACGGTCGAGAAATCAGGCCCAGGTCGGTGAGGCCATTCACGAAGAATTGCATGGCAAGCGCCACGAGCAGCAGGCCCATGATTCGAACCAGGATGCGGATGCCGGTTTCGCCGAGCACTTTTCGCACCCGGCCTGCGCCGGCGAGCACCCAATAACTGACCGCGCAGGTAAAAGCGATAGAGCCAAGAATGGCGCCCATTTGCCAGTGCCAGAGGCGGGGCACGGCGCCTACCAGCACCATGACGGAAGAGATGGCTCCGGGGCCGGCAAGCATGGGGATGCCCAGCGGGACGATGCCCGCGTCCTCCTTGGCGGCGGCCTCCTCGGTGTCGCCGGAGGCCTCCTGTGTCGCGGAGCGCTTGGCCTCGAGCATGTCCAGCCCGATGAGCAGCAGGATGAGCCCACCGGCGATTTCAAACGCGGGCAGGGTGATGCCGAACATGCGGAAGATGAGCTGGCCGGCAAGGGCAAAGCTGGTGAGCACGATGAAGCAGGTGAGCGCGGCCTTGCGCGCCATGCGCTTGCGGCGGGCCGCATCCGCGCTGCTGGTGATGGCCAGAAACGATGGGATGGCCGCGAAGGGATCGACCAGAAAGAAGATGGAGCTGAGCGCCAGCACGCTGAAACGCACGATGGGCGCAGTGCGAATCTCCTGTAATGCCGTCGCGGCTGGATTGATCCAAAGCATCTTTTGAGGCTAAAGCATTTCTGCGAGCGCCGCCAGAGTATACGCCCAGGCGCTCTACAATGGGCTCTTGCTGACTGACAACCAACGCGACCGGCTGGACGTTGTACTTGTTTCGCCGCGGAATCCGCTGAACATTGGAGCGGTGGCACGGGCTATGGCGAACTTTGGCTTTGCGCGGCTGGCGGTGGTGGCGCCCTATGCGCCGCACTGGCGCGAGGCGCGCTCGGCTGTGGGAGCACCGGAACTGCTGCTGGACGCACGAGAGACGGCGACCCTGACTGACGCAATCTGCGATTGCACGCTGGTGGTGGGAACGGGCACGCTGACCTACCGCAAGCCGGAGCAACCGGCAGTCCGCCTGCCGGAGCTGGCTCCTCTGGTGCGGCAGGAGGTGGAGCGCGGCGGGCGCGTGGCCATGGTCTTTGGTCCAGAGAAGCACGGACTGACGCGCGAGGATCTGGCGCACTGCCATGTGCTGGTGGAGATTCCAACGGATGCGCGGCAGCCCTCGATGAACCTGGGGCAGGCCGTAGCCGTGTGCCTGTACGAGCTGGCCAGCCGCGGCTTTTCTGCGCATGCGGGCGCAGTGGCGAAGGAAGCGGCTGCGAGTGGGGAACTGGGTGCGAGGTCGGCTGAGTTGGAGCGGCTGGCAGGGGTGGTGGAGGAGACGATGCTGGCGGCGGGCTACTCCCCGGGCGTAATGGAGGCAGCGAACCGGCACGATTTGCGCGTGCTGCTGCGGCGGCTGAGGCTGAGCGCTGCGGACACGCGGCGGACGATGGGGCTGTTTCGGCGGATACTGTGGCGGCTTCGTCCTACGCAGAACGCAGGGCACGGGCCGGAGTGACTTTGCCTGTCTTACATGGGGCGTGTGGGCTGCGACGCAGACATGGAATGGCCGCAGCGCGTAAGACAGGCCGCGGAATCGGCACTTACTTCGTCTTACGGCGGCCGATGCGCAGGACTTTGCTGTAAGGCGCTGTAATACCGAGCATGATTTTGCGCTGCATTTCGTCTTACACGCATCTGGTTGCGCTGCCGGGGCAAGCGGAAGTGGCCGTTGAGGGGAATACGGCTGGCTACTCGCCCTGGCGGAGGAGTTCTTCTAGCTTTGGCTTGTGTTTGGCCTGCCGGCCTGTGCGGGGTTCGGACTGGACGACACGGCTAGGCTTGGGTTGGCCAACGCGCTCCCTTGCATTGGCCTTGACCGCTTTGGATGCCGAGAAGGTGGCTGGCTTGCGTTTCGTCATGGCAAGTATGAGTATGGAATGAAATTGAGCCCGAGCGGAAGCTTCGGGTCTACGGCGACGGGAATTTACCGCCGGGTTGGAGTGCCGGAAATCATGGAAGAGCGGGAGTTTTTTAACGAGACGACGGAGATGCGGACGCATATGCTGACCTGCCCCAAGTGCGGACAGACGGGCGAGTACAAAGTGACCTGGGTGGTGCGGCGCAAGCGGGCACAACTGCCGCGCAACGCCGATGAGCGCGACCGCGCACGCTTTGCCAAGGCGCAGTCGTACATGGTGCGGCGGGATGACAAGCTGGCCTGCAGCAATGTCCGCTGCCGCAAACCGTTTGAGATTACGACACTGCAGTCGCTGGCATTTTTGACGGACTAAGGCCTGTTCACCCGGGGACAGGCGAATGAAGTGAGCAATGCCATGTCTCGATATGCCATTTTTCTGCACCTGGTGTTTGCCGCGAGTTCTTGCGCAGGATGGGCACAACAGACGCCGGTGCTGCATTTTGAGCGGGAGATTATCCTTCCCGGCGTACAGGGACGCATCGATCATCTGACTGCCGATGTTGCCGGGCGGCGCATCTTTGTGTCGGCCCTGAGCAACGGCACCGCTGAGGTAGTTGATGTTGGCCTGGGCCGGCTCGTGGGACAGATCAACGGGCTGAAGGGACCACAAGGGGTTGTCTACGTGCCGGCGAACGGCAGGCTTTACGTAGCCAGCGGCGGCGACGGCACGGTTCGCAGCTACGACGGGCGGACGCTGAAGCTGCTGAAAGCCGTAGACCTGGGCGACGATGCCGACAATCTTCGCTATGACGCGAAGCGCAAGCTGGTCTTGGCGGGTTATGGCAGCGGAGCGATTGCGGAACTGGGGCTGGATCTTGCGCGCCGCGGCAACTTCCAACTGCCGGTACATCCGGAATCATTCCAGCTATCGACGGATGACAAGCGGCTGTATGTGAATCTTCCCCTTCACATGAGTGTTGGGATAATCGACCTGGAAAAGCGTGCAGTGAACGCAATGTGGGGCCGTCCCGGCACGCTGGCCAACTTTCCCATGGCTCTCGATGGCGCGCAGGGGCGCATCTTCATTGCCTGCCGCATGCCCGCCAAGCTGCTGATGATGGATTCCACCAGCGGAGCGGTGACGGCGCGCATCTCGACCGTGGGTGATGCCGACGATTTGTTTTTTGACGCGGCGCGCAAAACCGTCTATGTGATTGGCGGAGCCGGGTTTGTGGATGTAGTGCGGGCAGGGCCGGAGAACAAGCTGGTCTCAGTAGCCCACGTGCGGACGGCGACGGGCGCGCGGACGGGCCTGTTTGTGCCGGAGTGGAACGAGTTGCTGGTGGCGGCGCCGCGCAAGGGGACATGGCAGGCGCGGCTGATGGTGTATTCCATCGCCGGTTCTGCGCCGATGCCGGCGCCAGGAAAGGCTCGCACAAGGTAGCGTCTTTCGCCTGCAATGTGATTGAATCGAGGATGTGAGCGGCCCAGGGCCCGGAGGCCAATCAAGCGGGCCCGCCAGGAGAAACCGATGGCAAATTCCCTTCTTCCCCCCGAAGAGCGCAACCTGACTCCCGACCAGGTGGAGGCGCTGGACAAGCGGCGCGACCTGGGGCACACATTTCTGGTGATTGCCGGACAATTTGCGGTGATTGCGACTGTGCTGCTGCTGTGGGTGGGCCAGGATCTGACCTACTCGCCGGGCTGGGCGCATCCCATGGCGTACTATTTTTTTGTCGCTCTGGGCATCATCGTGGTCTTTGGAACCACCGGTATTGTTCTGCGCAACGGCGCGCCGCGGATCGACTAGCCGCCGCGGTGCAGCCCGGCGATGCTAAGAATCCAGACTCTGTTCTGGACTGTTCGTTCCTTTCCGCTGCAAAACCGGCTGGAACGGTATAGCCTTGAAGGTGCCCATGGCAGCCGCTTCCCCAATTGTCTCGTCTGTGGTGACGCCTGGCCCCCGGCTGACGGATAGCCATGGCCGCGTTATTCACGACCTGCGCGTGTCCATCACAGATCGGTGCAACTACCGGTGCGTCTACTGCCGCACGGGGGAGATGGGCGCGCAGTATCCCGAACTGGGCATTGAAGAATATCTGCGCCTGATCCGTCTGTTTGTGAGCCTGGGGATTGAGAAGGTGCGGTTGACCGGCGGGGAACCGCTGCTGCGCCGCGGGCTGGTGGAGCTGATCCAGGAACTGGCGAAGATGCGCACCCTCGCGAATGAGCCGCTGGATCTGGCGGTGACCACAAACGGGCACCTGCTCGATACGCTGGCCGCGCCACTGAAGGCGGCGGGGCTGAACCGCGTGACCGTCAGCATGGACGCCGTGGACGCTCCCACTTTTGAGCGCATCACGCGGGTGCCGGGCAGCTTTGAAAAGGTAGTGGGGGGCATTCGCGCCGCCCGCGAGGCGGGCCTGACGCCGCTCAAGATCAACTGCGTTCTGCTGCGCGGCTTTAATGACGGCGAAATCGAGGGCTTTGCCCGCTTTGCGCGCGAAGAAAACGTGGTGGTGCGGTTCATTGAGTTCATGCCGCTGGAAGAAGGCCGCCTTTGGACGCCCGAGATTGTGGTTCCGCTGGCCGAGATTGTGGAGCGGATTGGCCGCGCAATGCCGCTGAAACCGCTGCCGCCACGCGAGGCAAGCGAGACCGCGCGGCGCTATACATTCGACGACGGGGTGGGCGAAATCGGCATTATTGCGCCCGTGAGCCAGGCGTTCTGTGGAGCGTGCAGCCGGGTGCGGCTCACCTCCGACGGCAAGATTCGCACGTGCCTCTTCTCCCAGGTAGAACATGATCTCTATGGCCACATGAGGGCCGGCGAGAGCGATGCGGAGCTGCGTACATACATTGCGCGCACGGTGCAGGGCAAGGAAGCACGTCACCACATTGGCGAGCCAGGATTCCTGAAACCGTCACGCTCGATGGTTCACATTGGCGGGTAGAATGGAGAGGAAGCCCGTGCACATTTCTTCAAGATGAGCACCTGACTTTGCCAGCAAGCGGCACGCGCCGCAATCACCTGCTGGAATCAACTTAACCCCGGCCGTTTTCCGCAGGAGTCTGCGGTGCGCGGCTTCTCGCAGCCAGGCATCTCCTATCGCTCCGCCGGCCTGCACGGAACAGAATGCTCATCAGCGGCAAGCCACGGATTATCGCATGACACCGGTCCCAGAAAAGCGCATCCCGATTGACGACCTGCTCGTTTTCCACCAACTTGCGCGCTCACTGACATCGAGCTTTGACCTGGACACGATTCTGCGCACGATCATCGAGCACATGGAGCGCTTTATCGAAGCAGAGATGTGGACGCTGCTGATGCTGGACGAGGCGCGGCAGGAGCTCTACTACGCCATCGCCGCCGGCGGCGAGGAAGTTGCTCTCCGCGACCTGCGCGTGAAAGTGGGCGAGGGCGTGGCCGGCTGGGTGATTCAGCACGCTGAAACGCTGATTGTGCCCGAAGCGGAGAACGATCCGCGGCTGCGCGATGAGTTGAATGGCAAAGCAAGCAAGGTGCGCTCGGTGATCGCGATGCCCTTGCGCGGCCGCACAGGCGTTCAAGGCGTGATTGAGATATTGAACCCGCCCTCAAGCCAGCTTACCGATTACACCATCGCCTTTCTGCACATCCTGGCCGACCACGCGGCCATCGCCATTGAGAATGCGCGGGATGTGGCCCGCATTCAGCAGTTGACCATCACCGACGACACCACGGGCCTCTACAATGTGCGCCATCTCTACGATGTGCTGACCCGGGAGCTGGACCGATGCAACAAGTTGGGGCAGCCGGTGAGCCTGGCGTTCCTGGACCTTGACCGCTTCAAGCAGGTGAACGATGTGCATGGACACCTTGTGGGCAGCGAGTTGCTTGCTCGCACGGGACGCCGGCTGCAGGAACTGAGCCGCAAGCAGGATTGGTGCTTCCGCTACGGCGGCGACGAATTTGTGATTCTGATGCCCGAGACGGGAGCGAAGGAAGCCCATGCGCAGGCCAAGATCCTGCACCGTTCGCTGCAGGCAACGCACTTCTGCTTGAAGGGCGGGCTGGAACTGACGGTAAGAGCCAGCGTTGGATTGGCCACCGCGCCGCTGGACGGCGCAACGATCCACGCCATCATCGGCGCCGCAGACGATCGCATGTATCAAGTGAAAACCAACGGCCGCGGCGAGGTTCGCGGAGCGTAAGCGCACGGCTCAACTTCTCGAGTATTATCACTCCCATGAAGCGACCCGCCCTCACGCGCCGGGAGTTCCTGCAGTCCACTGCCATTGCCAGCACCGCCGTCGCACTGGGTCACACCAGCAGGGGCGGCACGCTGGGCAAGGCTGGCTCGCCTGCTGACTCTGTGCCTGTGCCCGCCTGGGCGTCCAAGCCGATGCGCTGGGAGCAACTCACGCTGGTTGAAGACGACCCCGCCCATTTTGACCCCGCATTCTGGCTTGACTACTACAAGAGATCGCGCGCTGACGGAGTTTGCCTGAGCGGCGGAGGCTGCGTTGCCTATTACCCAACAGAGATTCCGTTTCACCATCGCAGCACATGGCTTGGCCAGCGGGATGTGCTGGGCGAACTCATCTTCGGCTGTCGCAAGCTTGGCATGTCCGTGCTGGTAAGGACAGATCCGCATGCCACCTACGACGACGTGCAGCAGGCACACCCGGACTGGATCGCCGTCGACGCGAACGGCAATCCGCGACGCCATTGGTCTTCGCCTGAGATGTGGGTGACCTGCGCGTATGGCCCCTATAACTTCGAGTTCATGACAGCGGTGCACCAAGAGATCATGTCGCGTTATCACGCAGACGGAATCTTTCTCAATCGCTGGGACGGGTCAGGAGAATGCTACTGCCGGCATTGCAGCGAGAACTTCAAGGCGGCCACGGGCTTTGATCTGCCGCGCACGACGGACCCGCAGGATGCGGCCCGCAGAGCCTACCTGGTGTGGCGGCAGGAGCGTCTTATCAGCCTTCTCGATGTGTGGAACACCACAGTGCGCAGTATCAACCCGGAAGCCTCGATGATCCCCAACAACGGCAGCGGCGCACTGATTGGGCTGAATGCGCTGGATACCAGCCGGCGCGCTCCTCTGCTTGTGGCCGACCGGCAGGCGCGCCATGGCCTGGCTGCGCCGTGGCTTGTGGGCAAGACCGCCAAAGAGTACCGAGCGACCATGGGCGATAGACCGGTGATTGGCCTGTTCGGCATCGGCCTTGAAGAGAAATACCGCTGGAAGGACAGCGTCACCAGCAACGCTGAGATTCGCATCTGGGTTCTGGATGCCATCGCCAATGGAATGCGGCCCTGGTGCAGCAAGTTCAGCGCCACGCTGCATGACGAGCGCTGGCTCAAGGGCGTCGAAGATATCTATTTGTGGACGGATAAGAATGAGCGCTACCTGACGCGCCGCAATTCCCTTGCGCGTGTCGGCCTCGTCTACTCGCAGCAGACAGCCTGGTACTATGGCGGCGCACACGCCGACGCCAAGGTAGAGGATTATGCGCTCGGCTGGTATCAGGCGCTGGTTGAGTCGCGCATTCAGTTTGAGATGGTGCACGACCAACTACTTGAGCCTGCCCACCTGGCTCACTACAGAACTTTAATCCTGCCTAACATCGCGGCGCTGAGCGACGCGCAGTGCGCAGAGCTTCGCGAATTCGTGAAAAGCGGCGGTAACCTCATCGCGACGTACGAAACAAGTCTTTACGATGAGTGGGGCAAGCGGCGAAAGAACTTCGCGCTCGCAGATCTTTTCGGCGTGGACTGGACCGGCAAGACAGAGGGGCCCATGCTCAACTCGTATATCCGTCTGGAGCATGAGGCGCTGCCACATAATCAACTTTTCGCCGGTCTTGAGGATGCTCCACGGATCATCAATGGCGTTGCGCGGCTGGAGGTGACGCCACGCAAGACATTTGCCGAGACGCCCTTCACGCTGATTCCCAGCTACCCTGACCTGCCGATGGAGAAGGTCTATCCGCGCGTTGAGAAGACCGATATCTCTTGTCTCTATCTTCGCGAACCCGCGGGCCGTGTCGCGTATTTCCCCTTCGACATTGATCGCACCTTCTGGGAGTTTCTCTGCGCAGACCACCTGAAGCTGCTTCGCAACACGGTTCTCTGGGCGAATCACGAGGAGACGATGGTGCAGGTAGAGGGACCGGGTCTGCTCGATGTTGTTGCATGGCGGAGTCCTGATTCCCTTACGATTCATCTTGTGAATCTCACGAATCCGATGACGATGAAGGGACCGTATCGAGACTTTTTCCCCATCGGCGAACAAACTCTGACGCTGCGCCTGCCCGGCGATGTGCGCGCGAAACAGGCTCGCCTGCTTGTGGCCGAGAGGACGATTGCCATGGAGCGTTCGGGGACAATGCTCACCCTCCGAGTGCCGTCCATCCTCGATCATGAGGTTGTGGCGATCGATATTTAACGCGATCTGAAGCACTTCGGCGACGGTTTTCTGCCGCCGGGTGGAGCGGCATGCGTCATTTAATGCGGTTCAGGCCTCCGGGTTCGTCTTCCTCTGCAGAGCTCTCTGTAATCTGCTTCTCGGCCAGCCGCTCCAACTGCCTCCGCCAGTCCAGCGACTCGACGAAGCTGTGCGACTCACGCCAGCCGGGCTCGACGATGACGTGCAACTCCAGATAGACGCGCGTGCCGAGCAGGGACTCGATCTGCTTGCGCGCGCCGGTGCCAATCTCTTTGAGCTTGGAGCCGCCCTTGCCAATCAGGATTGCTTTCTGCCCCTCGCGCTCGCAGTAAATGGCGGCGGCAATACGCGTCAACGGTAGCCGGGCAGGAGCCTGGCCTTTCTTGCGCGGAGGCGCGGGCGGCTCCGCTTCCTCAAACCGCTCAATGACCACGGCAGAGGCGTAGGGAACCTCTTCGCCCGTTTCGACGAGGATGCGCTCGCGAATCAGCTCGGCCACCATGAAGCGCATCGGCTGATCGGTGTACTGGTCTTTGGGGTAGTAGCGCTCGCCGGTGGGCAGGGCCTGCACAATCTTGCGCAGCAGGACGTCGAGGCCGTCGCGCTTGCGGGCGCTGACGGGAATGACTTCGGCAAAATTGAACTTGTGCGTGAGCGTCTCAATGAGCGGAAGAAGCTGGTCCTTGGCGACGAGATCGATTTTGGTCAGCACGAGGAAGACGGGACAATCCAGCCCGCGGATCAGGCCGAAGAGGAACTCATCTTCACTTGCCCAACTGGGGGCTTTGTTGCTTTGGGCTTCGGGTTCGGCGGGTGCCTCCAACTGCACGCGGCGGCTGGCGTCCATGAGCACGAGCACTACATCGCGCGTCTCGAGTGCTTCGTGAACCTCCTGCAACATGCGGCGGTCAAGATGCGAACTGGGCTTATGGACGCCGGGCGTATCGACGAAGACGATTTGCGCCGCCGGATGCACGCCTTTGCGCGCGGGCACTTCCACCACGCCAGCGATGCGGTTGCGGGTGGTCTGCGGCTTGGCGGTGACAATGGCCACCTTTTCGCCGGTGAGGGCGTTGAGCAGCGTGCTTTTGCCGGCGTTGGGCCGGCCCAGAATGGCGACGAATCCAGACTTCAAGGGTTACTCCTGACTCTCTATTATCGCGGATTTGCAGTTTTCGGGTTGGTATGATGGCGCATGATCTGCGAAGGCCGCACAAAGCGCCTGATTCTGCGCCCGCTGGAACTGGCAGATGCGGAGCAGATTCAGGTGCTGTTTCCGCACTGGGAGATCGTGCGCTACCTGCTGAATCGCGTGCCGTGGCCTTATCCTCCGGATGGCGCGTTGCAGTATTGCAGGGACATAGCGCTGCCGCAGATGGAGCACGGCGAGGCATGGCACTGGGCGATTCGGCTGGCCACGGAACCCGCGCGCATCATCGGATTCATCAGCCTGGTGAAAGGCGAACAGGACAATCGCGGATTCTGGATGGGCCTGCCGTGGCAGGGCAAGGGATACATGACCGAGGCTTGCGCGTGGGTGAACGACTTCTGGTTTGAGACGCTGGGGCAGGCCGTTCTGCGTGTAGCCAAGGCTGCGGGCAACGTCGCTTCGCGGCGCATTTCAGAGAAGCAGGGCATGCGCCTGATCGGAACTGCGGAACGGGACTACGTGAGCGGAAGACAGACTGCCGATGTATGGGAAATCACGGCGGAAGAATGGCGCGCATGGAAGGTGCGCGGCGCACACACGCGCTGAAGCCGCAGTCAGTCGGCTGCCGGCTTGATCGCATGGAGCGGGTAGATGCGGAGGCGCTCTACGCGGCGGTCAGTGGACGCCACAACCTCAATGCGCAGGCCCGCTTCCTCAAGCAGCACAACCTCGCCCGGCAGCGGAATGCGGCCCTCGATTTCGCTGACCAGTCCGCCGAGTGTCGTGGCCTCGTAGGTTTCGTCGAGCGAGACCGGAGCGCCGAAGAGGCCGGGGAGCTGGTCCACGGGAAAACTGCCGGGCACCACCCACACGCCACCCGGCTCGCGCTGCGGCTCGTCACTGTGCGCATCCACCTCGTGCTCGTCGCGGATGGAGCCGACGATCTGCTCCAGCAGGTCCTCGATGGTGACCAGACCGGAGACGCCACCGTACTCGTCAATGACGATGCGCATATGTTGCTTTTCGCGCTGCATCTCGCGCAGCAGCTCGTAGCCGCGCTTGGTCTCCGGCACAAACACGGCGGGGCGCTGGATGGTGGCGACGGTGCGCGTGCGAATTTCAGAGTCGGCTATCTGCAGCAGGTCGTGCGCGAAGGCTATACCCGTGATGTTGTCAAGCGATCCGGCGTAGACGGGCACACGCGAGAAGTTGTGCTCGCGAAGCTGTTCGAGGAACTCTTCAAGCGTGGTGGTCTCAGGGACGGCAAAGACCCGCGGGCGGGGGGTCATGACCTCGCGCACGAGCTTGTCACCGAATTCGACCGCCGAGCGGACGAGCTCACGGTCAGTCTCCTCAAGAATGCCCTCTTCCTGCCCAGCTTCGAGCAAAGCTTCCACATCGACTGCCGTCTCTTCTTCCGGGCTGACCGGCGTCTCTGCCAGAGAGGCGACGGAGTGGAAGAAGCGAACGAAGACCGTGATGGGTGTGACGAGCCACAGCAGCAGGCGGATGGGCCACACAAACCGCGCCGCCCAGCGGCCCCGCGTGTGATCGAAGAGCAGCGAGGGCAAAATCTGATTGCATAGGACGACGACCAGCACCACGCCAAGAAAGGCCTGCGCAATTTCGCCGTAGCCGGGACTACCCAGGTGCGTCGCGCGATCAAAGAGGACCGCGCCGAACTCCAGCGCGATGACTCCGAGCGCCAACTGCTGCAGGACGGCAGCGGAGATGGCTGCGTGCTCTCGGCTCAGGCCGAGATGAGGCGCAACATGCTCCTCCCATGTGTCGAGGTTGTCCTGCACCTCATAGGAGAGGATCTTGCCGAACTCGGCGTAGACGCGATGGATGTAGGAGGCCAGCGTCTCAACGAGGGCCGCCAACACCACCAGCGCAATGGTCAGTGGGGTCATGGACGGACGCCTCTGGGGCGCGGCGAGCTGGACTTGCCCGTGCGCTCAATGAGGCCATGCGGCAGGCCGAGTCGCTCGCGCAGGAGGCGCTCGCGGCGCGCCATCTGGCCGGTGTCGGTTTCATGGTCGTAGCCTGCCAGATGAAGCAAGCCGTGCAGCATCAGCACTTTGATCTCAATGGAAAGCGGGTGGCCCCGCTCGACTGCCTGGCGCAGCGCCGTGGGCACGCTGAGGGCGAGGTCGCCGGCGATCTGCTCGGCACCTACTCCCCCGGCAGGAAACGAAAGGACGTCAGTAGCTTTGTTTTTGCCGCGGAACTGGCGGTTGAGCCGGCGGATGGCCGCATCGGTGGTGAGCAGCACAGTGACCTGGCCGCGCAGCCTGACAGCGGCCTGAGCCTGCGCAAGAAACCGGGCCAATGTGCGCGCGGAGGGCAGGCGATGACTGCGGGGAGTGGCGGACGGGCCGGACACGCCAATTCGACCGGCCGCAACCGCATGCGACGGGGGGTGGGGGTCCAGGTCTGGGTCCAGAAGGATCATCGTGCGCAGGGCCGCAATGTGCGCGGCCCTGATTCAGCTTCAATTCTACGCGAATCGCTGATTTATTGCGGCTTGGCCGGAAGCTGTGGTTGCGCGACGGTGCGGGATTCGTGTCCCTGCGACGGGACGGCGATGGCCTCGCCTAGGCCCAGGGGAAGCTCCTGCTGCTGCGATTTCGCCGAATCGTAGGCGCGCACGATGCGCTGGACAAGCGCGTGGCGGACGACATCGGAGTCCTCGAAGTGGCAGAAGTGGATGCCCTCTACCCCGTCGAGAATATTGATGGCGTCCAGCAGCCCGGACTTGCGCGGATTGGGCAGGTCGATCTGTGTGATGTCCCCTGTAATGACCGCCTTGGAGTTGTTGCCCATGCGGGTGAGGAACATCTTCATCTGCTCGACGGTGGTGTTCTGTGCTTCGTCCATGATGATGAAGGCGTCATTGAGCGTGCGGCCGCGCATGAAGGCCAGCGGGGCAACTTCAATGACGTTCTTCTCCAGCATTTTCTCCACCTTCTCCGGTTCGAGCAGGTCATAGAGTGCGTCGTAGAGCGGGCGCAGGTAGGGGTCCACTTTCTCCTGCAGGCTGCCGGGCAGGAAGCCGAGGCGCTCGCCTGCCTCCACCGCCGGACGCACGAGGACGATACGGCTGACTTTTTTGGCATTCATAGCAGAGACGGCCATGGCCACGGCCAGATAGGTTTTGCCGGTGCCCGCCGGACCGACGCCGAAGACCATGTCATTCTGCTCGATGGCCTCAACGTACTTGCGCTGATTGACGGAGCGCGGCTGCACGGTGCGCTTGACGCCGGCCGAGCGCTGCTTGCCCGCGTCCACAAGCGAACGCAGGGTTGTGGCCGGGTCAGCGACAACCAGCCGCAGCATCCCGTTCAGCTCGCCGTTGTGGGGATGCACTCCCTGGCGGCGTAACGCCTCGAAATCCTGAAAGATGCGCCGGACCCGGGCAATCGCGTCCTCCGGCCCCTCCACGTGAACGGCGTCAGATCGAAGATCGATGCGGACGCCGAGAGAATCCTCCATTAGCCTGACATTTTCATCGCGGGTCCCGAAGAGGGGCTCAAGGTTTGGCGTGATCTCCAGAGCAGCTTTCAGAGGGCCTCCATGGCAGCCTGCGCGGCAGGCGGCAGTTCTAGATTGGGTTGTGTGAGATGAATCGGCAGGGTTGCGCGGAGCGTACAGGAGCGCACTGAACCGTGGATGGTCTGCGGCAAGGTCGGATTGGCGAAGGCGACCAATTCCTGTATCTGAGCAGAGAGTAGCGCCGACCGGGGCCGGCGTCAATCCCACCTGAACAAAGATTCACAAAGCCATTCACTTTCTGGATACTTAGCCGCAATACCCCCTGGCCGACTTTCTGCCGGGCCCGGGCGGGCCCGTTGTGCGGCCAGCGTTGACCCGCCGCCCGGTTTCCCGTAGACTAGGAAATTGCGAGGGATGCGGCTCGAGTTGCATTCTCACCCGCATCACTTCTCCCTGAACAATCAGGGCTTGAGATTAAGGAAGAGCAATGGCAAACCATGTTTCCGCGCTGAAGCGCGTTCGTCAGACCGAGACCCGCACTGCGGTCAACCGCGCCAACCGCACCCGGGTGCGCTCCAGCCTGCGCGCTCTGCGCGAGGCGATCGCCAAGGGCGACGTGAAGGCTGCACAGGCGCAGTATCGCGAGACTGTTTCCACCCTCGACAAGAGCGTCCAGAAGGGCGTTCTGCACGACAACACCGTTTCCCGCTACAAGAGCCGCCTGAATGCGCGGCTGAAGGCCCTGGCCACCGCCAAGGCGTAACGCGGAGAAGCTGATCTGCACGAGCGGCCGGGAGCGATCCCGGCCGTTTCTGTTTGTGGCGGCAGACCGCCTTCCATCTAGTCCAGCCGCTCGAAAATGCCTGCCGCGCCCATGCCTCCGCCCACGCACATCGTGACCATGCCGTAACGAGCGCCTCGGCGGCGCATCTCGCTCAAAAGCGATGCGGTCAGTTTGGCTCCGGTGCAACCCAGCGGGTGCCCCAGCGCGATGGCGCCGCCATTTACGTTGACCCGATCCGGATCGAGGCCGAGAGTGCGGATGACGGCCAGCGACTGCGCGGCAAAGGCCTCATTCAACTCAATGAGGCTGATGTCGTTGAGTGTAAGCCCGGCGCGCTTGAGTGCTTTGGGAATGGCGGTGATGGGACCGATGCCCATCTCCTCTGGCAGGCAGCCGGTGACGGCGTAGGCCACGAGGCGGGCCAGCGGGGTGATGCCCAGCTCACGCGCCCGTTCGGCGTCCATCAGAACCGTGGCGGCCGCGCCGTCGGAGGTCTGCGAGGAGTTGCCTGCGGTGACCGTGCCCTGCGCATGGAAGGCGGGTTTGAGCTTTGCCAGAGCTGCGGCAGAGGTGTCGGCGCGCGGGCCTTCGTCGGCGGCAAATGTCGTCTGCGTGACAACCGGTTTGCCAGCCTTTGCACCGGGAACGGCGGAGGTGACAGTGACAGGAACCAACTCGTCGGCAAAGTGTCCCGCGGCCTGCGCTGCGAGAGCTTTTTGGTGGCTGGCGAGCGCAAAGGCATCCTGGTCTTCGCGGCTGACGCCGTAGTGGCGGGCAACGCGCTCGGCAGTGAGGCCCATTGTGAGCAACGCTGCCGGATAGTGCTCGGCAAGCCAGGGGTTGGGGCTGGGCTTCAGGCCGCCCATGGGCAGCAGGCTCATGGATTCCACACCGCCTGCCACCACGACCCGGTCACCGCCGCAGCGGATGCGCATGTCTGCCTGCGCGATGGCTTCAAGGCCCGAGGCGCACAGACGGTTGACCGTGACGCCGGGCACCTCAACCGGCAACTGGGCGCGCAGGGCGGCGAAGCGGGCGATGTTCCAGCCCTGCTCTGCCTCAGGCTGCGCACAGCCCAGAATGATGCCGTCGATTTCAGCCCTATCCAGGCCAGGAATCTTATCCAAAGCCTTGGCCATGGCAAGTGCGGCGAGGTCGTCGGGACGAGTGGTGGAGAGAGAGCCCTTGGGGGCGCGGCCCACCGGGGTTCGCACGGCGCTAACGAGAACAGCTTCCGGCATGACGACTACTCCTTGGAGCATTTCTCAGACGATGCAATCCATTTCCACCAAAGCTTAGTCCGGCGTCTCCAACTGTATCCAGGCATGGCCGGTGTAGAAGTGGTACACCGTTCGGCGGTTGATGATCGAGTCGGCGAGAGCTTCGTGGTCCAGCGGCGGAGCACGATGCTCCATGCCCGACTGCGCATCATGCACGCGCTCCGGCGATGCGGGATCGATGCCCCAGTTGAAGCCCAGAACGCCGGTGGGATCATGGGGCTGCAGGCGCTCCGTTTCTGGAGCAGAGGCCAGCTCAATGGACACACCCGGCGCGCTGCCAAAGAAGACCAGAAGAGAAACCGTTCCATTGGCCGCGCACAGCACGGCCCAATCCGAAGAGCCGGCTCGCTCCAGGCTGGCGCGTACTACGTTTTCAGGCCGGTGTGCCTGGTAGGTTTGGGGAATCATGCAGCCGCGCTTGTGCAGGATGTCCTGAATGCCGTCAGGCAGACTGGGAAACGAGCTGACCGGCAGGCGGCGAATGAGATACGGAACTGAATCTCCGCCGACTACGATATGGCCTGACTCTGCGAGTTGCGGGGCTTGCGCGGGCTGCACATTCTGGCCTTGCGCTGTTCCCAGCGCCAGCAGAGATGCCGTCAGCAGAATGTAGATCGCTCGCATGATCCAGCCCCTAGTTGCGCAGCGGTTTCCCTGACCGCAGTGTAAACGCAATGCGCTCCTGCGTCTTGCGCTCGCCGCACAAGGAGAGGAACGCTTCCCGTTCGAGGTCGAGCAGATACTGCTCGCTCACGTGGGTTCCGGGTGTGACACGGCCGCCGCAGAGGATGTATGCCGCCCAGCGGGACACTTTCTGGTCATGCTCGGAGGCAAAGCCGGCCTCGCCCATGAGGTAGATGCCCGTCTCGAGCATGGCCAGCGCGGCCGTGCCGGGTGCGGGAACCTGCATGCGCGGAAGCGGCGCGGTATAGCCCGCTCCCGCCAGCGCCGCCGCCTGCGCCCTGGCATCCAACAGCAGACGCTCGCGGTTGAGGGTGATGCGATCTGCGGGGGCAAGCAGGCCAAGCATGCGGGCCTCGGCTGCCGACGTGGAGACTTTGGCCATGGCAATCGTTTCAAGCGTTCGCTTGAGCGCAGTGGCCATCTCCGCCGATTGCGCGAAGCGCGAGGGCGGATCGCGAGGATCCGGCGGAGCGAGCGCGGTAGCCGCGTCAACGGCACGCAGCAGCATCTCCTTGGTGCCACCGCCGCCGGGAATGAGGCCCACGCCCGCCTCAACCAGGCCGATATACGTCTCGGCATGGGGCTGGCGTCGCGCGGCGTGCAGGCACATCTCCGCGCCGCCGCCGAACGTCATGCCGAAAGGCGCCACCACCACGGGGCGCGGGCAGAACTTGATGGCCGCAGTCATCTGCTGGAAGCCGCGAATGGCCGCATCCACCTCTTCCCATTCGCCCTCCTGCGCCACCAGCAGCAGTTGCATCAGGTTGGCGCCCACGCTGAAGTTGTCGCGATCGCCGGTGATGACAAAGCCTGCGAAGTCGCGCACCGCATCGGAAGCAGGATGCAGGACCGAGGAAGCCAGCGCCACGACATCGCCGCCGATGGCGTTCTTGAGCGAGTGCAGCTCGATGCATCCGATGCCGTCACCGAGGTCCACGAGCGAAGCTCCGGCATTGCTACGCACCACGCCACGCGCGCGCCGGAAGTTCGCCACGCGCGCATGTCCGGGCACCGTTGCAACCTTCTCCATCCTGCCCGTCTGGGGCTGGAAGCATGCACCGTCGGCATACCATGTGGTGTGCCCTGCGGCCAGTAAAGATTCAACGCGCGCGCTGGGCTTGATTCCCAGGGCCTTCATGCGGCTGACGGTTGCGTCCATGCCCGCAACATCCCACATCTCAAATGGCCCCAGTTCCCAGTTGAAGCCGGTGCGCATGGCGCGATCGATGGATGCCGCATCTGCGGCCGCTTCACCGATGCGGTCTGCGGCAAAGTTCCACAGCGACGCAAGAAAAGGCCACAGGAAGCGGGCGGCCTTGTCTTTGGCCGGGTCGTTGGCCAGCAGCAGGCGCAGACGCTCCTGCGTGGTAGCGGCATTCTTCGCCATTTCAAGAGCGGGCAAGGCGGGTTTGGCAAGAGGGCGGTACTCGAATGTGGCTAGATCAAGCACGAGCCTCTGCTCCTTGCCGTCCGCGCCGCGACTTTTCTTGTAGAAGCCTTGCGCGGCCTTGTCGCCCAGCCAGCCGCGCTGCACGACCTCCTTGAGAATGCCGGCGAAACCATCTCCGCTGACACCCTGAGGAAAGTTTGCGGCCACATGCGCCAGAATATCGATGCCCACCATGTCCGCCAGGCGAAAAGTTCCCGTGCGAGGCCAACCAATGGCCTGCCCCGTGAGTGCGTCTACCTCTTCGATAGTCAGTCCCTGCTGCAACATGAGCGTGGCCGCGGTAAACATGACCGCGACGCCGATGCGGTTGGCAATAAAGTTTGGCGTGTCGCGCGCGAAAACCACCTGTTTGCCCAGGATGCGATCGGCAAAAGCGGCGAAGGTAGACACGACGGCAGGGTCGCTTTCCGCGGTGGGAATCACCTCGAGCAGCCGCATGTAACGCGGAGGGTTGAAGAAGTGCGTTCCAAAGAACCTGTCGCGCCTGGCGCTCAGACCTGCCGCGATCTCGCTAACAGGCAGTCCCGAGGTATTGGTGGTGAGCAGAGCATGCGGAGCGAGATGAGGCACGACGCGGTCGAGCAGCGCGCGCTTGATCTCGAGATTCTCCGCGACCACTTCAATGACCCAGTCGCACGAGGCGAGCTTCGGCAGGTCATCCTCAAAGTTGCCTGGGGTGATCAGCGCGGCGAGCGCGGACTCATAGAGGGCAGCAGGCTTCGCTTTGGCCAGCGCACCAAGCGCTGCAATGGCAAGTTTGCTGCGCTGCCCCGAGGTTTCGTCTTGCGGAACCAAATCAAGCAAAAGCGTGGGAATGCCGGCGTTGGCCAGATGCGCGGCAATGCGCGAGCCCATGGTTCCAGCGCCCAGCACGGCGGCGCGGCGCACCAGGAGCGGTTGCGCTGCAAAACCCGGCAAAGCGGTTGCGGCTACGGCAGTGGTGCTCATATATGCGCTCCCTGCACGGGTTTATCCGGTCAACAACCGCCCGCGCGAAGACGTTCCCGAGCATACGGAAGGTGGCTTTGCCGGGTCAAGGTGACGGCTCTGCAGATGGCGCCGGTTTGAATTCATTCCCTGACGGGTCTACAATCTGCTGTTCCGGGCTTGACGTTCGGGGCAGTGGGAGCGTGTTCAAAAATGGCCCGCACCGAGGCTACGCTTCATCCGCCGTCACCCGACCCCTCCATCAGCGATCTCACGCAGGCTGCTCTGCACGGCATTACCAGCGCTCTGGCATCGGTGGGCCGCGCCTTTGTCTGCCTCGATCCCTCGTTTCACATCGTTCATGTCTCCTATCTGATTGACCAACTTCTGGGCGTGGGAACTGCGAGCCAGCTTCGCGGCCGGCGCGTGGATGAGTTGCTCGGCACGGATCTGTTTGGCCCGCGCGGACCGTTGCGCCAGGCGCTGCTGGACGGACAGATGCGCGAAGGCTGGCGCGCTACTCTCCGCTTTGGCAGCGGGCCGCCGCGCTTGGTGTCCATCACTGCAGCTCCCATGATCCAGGGGCGCAGCGAGATCTGCGACCCGCGCGTGATGTACCTGGTGCTGCTGCGCCCGGCCGAGGAAGAACAGACCTGCCCGGAAGCGCCCGTGTTCTATTCCGGCGTGGTGGCCTGCTCGCCGCCGATGCAGCGCATCTTCCGCCTGGTGGAAACATTGCAGCACAGCGAAGCGGCTGTGCTCATCACCGGCGAGAGCGGCACCGGCAAGGAAGTGGTGGCGCGAGCCATCCATGAACGCTCGACGCGCGCAGGCGGCCCATTTATCGCCGTCAACTGCGGCGCGCTGCCCCCGGACCTGCTGGAGTCGGAACTCTTTGGCCATGTCCGCGGCGCTTTTACCGGCGCCGTGCGCGACCGCGTGGGGCGCTTTGAACTGGCCTCGCAGGGCACGCTGTTTCTGGACGAGATTGGCGACCTTCCGCCGCTGCTGCAGGTGAAGCTGCTGCGCGTGCTGCAGGAGCGCCAGTATGAGCGCGTAGGCGAAAGCACCGCCCGCACCACCAATACACGCATCGTTGCGGCCACCAATGCCGATCTGCGCGTGGCGCTGCGCGAAGGACGGCTGCGCGAGGATCTCTACTACCGCCTGTGCGTGGTGCCCATCGAAGTTCCTCCGCTGCGCGAACGTCGCGAAGATATCGCCCCTCTGGCCATGAGCCTGCTGAACCGCGTGACAGCGCAGCACGGACTGGTGCGCCGCATCTCGCCACAGGCCATGCGCTCGCTGCTTGACTACTCCTGGCCGGGCAACGTGCGTGAGCTGGCCAACGTGATTGAGTACGCCGTAGCCGTCGCCAAGATGGAAACCATCCTGCCCGAGGACCTGCCCGAGGAGATCGCGCAGGCCGCCCACGCTGCCCATGCTGCTCACGGGACCTATCCGCTTCCTCCGCCCTCCGCATGCCTGCCCCCTTCGCTCACCCATGAGCCGTTCCCGTTGCCGCCAAACGAAACGGATGCGAAGCACCTGCTCGCCGCTCTCGAAGCAAATCACTGGAGAAGAGCAGAGACAGCCAAGACCCTGGGACTGAGCCGTTCAACGCTCTGGCGTCGCATGCGCGAGCTCAATTTGGTCTAGCAAAGACCGATTTTTGAAACATTTCAATGCAACATGAAACATATTGCTGCAACATAATGTTTCAATCGTGCTGCAATTCGTCTCCATGTCATTCATTCCAAACACAGGGCGATCTGGCATGAAACGTGCCATGCCTTGTGTGGAGAGTTCTGCAAAGCCGGCCACAACGCTGCGGCATTTCAAGACGAACTCCCAGGGAAGCGAGAAGAATGACAACGTACGATCGTCGGAACACTCTCACCACAACCCCATTGCTGGCAGCGCTTTTTCTGCTGCTCTTTCCCCTCGGTCTGTTTGCCACGGATGGGCACTTTCTGCATGGTGCAGGCCCTGTGAACGAAGCCATGGGTGGCGCGGACACCGGCATTTGCCTTGACGCCACTGGTTCGATTGCCTGGAACCCAGCCTGTACCTCGCAGTTCAAGGGCCGCCGCTTTGAGTTTCATGGAACCATCTTCGTTCCCTGGCGGTCCCTTTCAAGCACGGTGGATGCAAACGCATTTGGACCGGGCATGCCCAGCGCGACGTTGAGCGGAACCACGGTCAGCCATAGGAACACATCGTTCATGCCCGGGCTGGCGTTCATCTATCATCCAGACGGCAGCCGCAATGCGTATCATGGCGCGATCCTGGCGGTGAGCGGCTTTGGCGTGGACTACGACGAGAGCAAGGACTTCTCCAATCCCATTCTCACTCCGCAGGCGCCCAACGGCTTCGGGTTTGGCAAGCTGCAATCGAACTATGCCCTGCTCACCATGCCTCTTGGCGTGTCCCGGCAAGTCAACGATCATCTTTCCGCCGGCATCTCTCTTGTGCCCGCGTTCTCCATGCTCAAGGTGGTTCCTGCGCCGTTTGCAACGCCGGTGACCGCGGGGAGCACGATGGCCTATTACCTTTCGGCATCAAACAGCGCCTGGACGTTCGGCGTTGGCGGACAAGCCGGCCTGCAGTACAAGTTCAACCGCGTGTGGAGCGCGGGCGTCTCGTACCACACGCCAATCTGGTTCCGCGACTTCAAGTGGCAGATGGCCGACCTGACCGGAGCCAAGCATGCCGAGGAGTTCGAGATGGACCTGCCGCAACTGGTTTCGCTGGGCGTGGGCATCTCGCCCGGCAGGCGCACGCACATCGGCGTGGACGCGCGCTGGTTTGACTATGCCGGCACGACCGGCTTTGACAAGTCAGGCTACAACAACAACGGGGCCGTGATGGGCTTCGGCTGGAACAGCATCTGGGCCGTGGGCGGGGGCGTGGAGCAGCAGATTACTTCCACGACCAAGGTGATTGGCGGGTATAACTACTCGCAGAATCCGGTACCGCCGAAGTACGCCTTCTTCAACACGCCGGCACCGGCCATCGTGCAGCATCACGTGTCGGGCGGCATCGTGCAGAAGGTCGGCAGCTGGGATGTGAACGTGGCCTACTACCACGCGTTCAGAAATTCGATTACCGGCCCGTGGATTTCAGGGCAGGGGCCGATACCGGGCACCAGCGTGACCAGCAAGATGTCAGAGAATTCACTTACGATCGGCATGGCGAAGAGCTTCTAAGCCAGACTGCGACAACAACCGCTGCAAGCCATACCGCCGTCTGGGATGCGTCCAGGCGGCGGAGGTTTTTGCGGTCTTCCGCGGCAGGATCAGAAGGACCCGCTGCGGTATTCTCTAACTGGGATGCCGGGGGTAGCATCCCGCCTCAACATGATCTCAGTCAGCACAAGCACATGGGAGACCACAGCCGGCCTGGCCCTGGTGGCGTGTTTGGTCGCGGGCGTCGTCTGGATCTTCACACGGAGACGCCCCACAGCCGACGAGGTGGAGATGGCGCGGCGGAGTTTTCTGGCGCACTCCGGGCGCCTGGTGGACGGCATGCTGCTGGACATGTGCGAGATGGAAGCCAGTGACGGCCGGACGCTCACGCTGTTGGTTTACAGCTACCGCATCGGCGGCGTGGACTACGAGTGCTCGCAGGACATTACCGCCATGCGCGATGTGGTGGCGCCGGCAAAGGTGTATATCGGACTTCCCTGCTCAGTGCGCTACCAGCCGGGCAGCCCGCAGAACAGCATCGTGGTGGCAGAGCAGTGGTCGGGTCTGCGCGCTACCCTGCCGGAGCTACCGGGGTCCGCCGCTTCCTTGCAGGCAGAGCCGCGACGCCGCTGGCCGCGCTACCGCTGACCTGCAGCCCAACGTGGGCGAGGAACGCCGTTGGCGCGCCATACCCCACCCCGTTTACACTGCCCCTATGCACGTTCATGCCGCGCCTGCCGGACGGGGTGCAGACAGAACAAAAGCCGTACTGCGCTTCTCGCTGGTGGCCACCCTCGTCTACGTGGTGGTGACGTTTGTGGCTGGGCTGCGCGCCCACTCGTTGGCGCTGCTGTCAGAGGCCGGGCACAACGTCTCAGACTTTCTTACCCTGCTGCTCAGCTTCGCTGCTGTCTATTTCCAGACACGCCCGGCGGACAGTTCAAGAACCTTCGGCTACCAGCGGGCTGGCGTGCTGGCCGCTTTCGTCAACGCAGCCAGCCTCATTGTCATCTCGCTATGGATTGCCGTCGAGGCCATCCATCGTCTCAGCGCGCCGGTGGCCGTCCACCCGAAGCTCATGATGTATGTGGCTGCAGCAGGTGTTCTGATGAATGGCGTGATTGCCATCCTGCTGTGGGGCGTGGCGCGTGACGTGAACCTGCGCAGCGCCTTTCTGCACATGGCGGGCGACACGCTCTCCACGGCGGCGGTCATTGCGGGCGGCGCTGGCATCCTGCTCACCGGGCAGAACTGGATCGACCCGGTGCTGTCCCTGTTGATTGCTGGATTCATCCTCTGGTCGAGCATCGGCATCGTGCGCGAAACGCTGAACATCCTGCTGGAAGGTACGCCGCACGGCGTATCTCTCAGCGAGATCCGTGCCGGCATGGAGGCCGTGGAAGGCGTGGTCAACGTGCACGATCTGCACGTCTGGAGCCTCGGCTCGCACTCCCGCGCGCTGGCCTGCCATGTGACGATCGCCGACATTCCTCCGTCGGAGAGCGTGTTTATTCTGAGCAAGCTCAACCACGTGTTGCAGGATCATTTTCACATCAGCCACACCACCATCCAGTTTGAGCACATCGGCTGCGGAGAGCTGGACGTCTGCGTGATTTCCATGGAGAAGCTTGCCGGGGAGGCTGCCCCCAGCCACCATGGCCACATGCACTAGCACCTTTTTGAGGAGGTCAGCCCGTTGATTCGCCGTCGCGTTGCGTTCGCCGCCCTGAGTTGTACCCTGCTCCTGCCTGTTCCCGGCTTCACATGGTCCGCGCCACAGGCTACGCAGGCTGCCGCGCCAGCCGCTACGCAACTCGAAGCACTTTCTGGGGAGTTCACCAACCCGAATGAACCGGACACGCCGATCAGTTTTTATGTCCAAGACGGCAGGTTGATGGTTGAATCGGAGCGCGGCGTGCCAACGGCGCTGATGCCTGGCGCGGCGCTCGAATTCTTCGTTCCCGATTCGAAGGGCACCTTCCGCTTCACCCTTGACTCCGCGGGCAACGCCGTGGGGGTCGTCCAATCGAGCGAACCGGATGTCGTCTACAAGCGCACAGGGGCCGCAGTGCATCACATCTTCCACGATTACCAACGCTCAGAGGTGATGATTCCCATGCGCGATGGCGTCAAGCTGCACGCCGTCATCCTGAAGCCTGCCGACATGACCGCGCCGCTTCCCTTCCTGATGCAGCGCACACCGTACGGCGTGGATGGCACGAGCCGCGCTTCGTTTTTTGGCAGCCGCCCGGAGCTGGCGCGCGCCGGATACATTTACGTGGCCGAAGACATTCGCGGGCGTTTCAAGAGCGAGGGGCAATTTGTGATGATGCGCCCACTGGCCGACCACAAGGATCCCAAGGCGATTGACGAAAGCACGGACACCTATGACACCGTGGCCTGGTTGCTGAAAAACGTGCCGGGCAACAATGGCCGCGTGGGCGTGGTGGGCACCAGCTATCCGGGATTTCTGGCCATGATGGCCGGAATTGACCCGAACCCGGCAGTGAAGGCCATTTCACCGCAGGCCCCCATGATTGACGTGTGGAAGGGCGATGACTTCTTCCACAACGGAGCGTTCCGCCAGACGTACGGGTACGACTACGTGCTGATGATGGAGACGAGCAAGGAGAACTCCCAGGTCAGCTACGGCAAGGACAAGGATGGCAAGCCCCGCGACGGCTACGACTTTTTCCTGGAGCGCGGCTCCTTTGGCGAGGACGTGAAGAAATCTGGCGCGAAAGTGCTACCCACGTGGAAGCTCTTCCTCGAACACCCCAGCTATGACAGCGAGTGGAGTTCGCGCGCGGTGGAGACCCACCTGACCACCGTCGCTGTACCCACGCTGACCGTGGGCGGCTACTACGACCAGGAGGACATGTGGGGGCCGCAGGAAGAGTACGCGCAGTTAGAGCCGCATGACACGAATCACGAGAACTTTCTGACGCTGGGGCCGTGGAGGCACGGGTCATGGGCTTCGTCCTCGCGCCACCTGGGCAACCTGAACTACGGTGAGCCCATCGGCAAGGAATTCCGCGCGCAAATTGAGGCAAAATTTTTTGGCCACTATCTCAAGGATGAGCCGGGTTTTGACCTGGAAAACTCGGCCAGCTTCAGGACCGGCTCCAACACATGGGAGCACTACTCACACTTTCCGCCGGTCAAGTCCGAGCAGACGAGCCTATATCTGCAGGGCGACGGCGCTCTCAGCTGGAGCGACCCGACGACGCAGGGCAAGACTACATACTTGAGCGACCCGGCCAACCCCGTTCCCTACCGGCACAGGCCCATCCAGCCAACCTATGGCGAGGGCTCGCAATGGTTCAACTGGCTCACCGAGGACCAGCGCTTCGCAACCAGCCGCACGGACGTGGCCGTGTGGAAGCTGCCCGTGCTGAAGAAGGACATGACCGTGACCGGCGAAGTGGCGGCCGACATCTACGCCTCCACCACGGGCACGGATAACGACATGGTGGTGAAGCTCATCGACCAGTACCCGGACGACGACCCCGATCCAAAGATGCGCGGCTACCAGCTGATGACCAACGCGGAAATCTTTCGCGGGCGCTACCTGAGCAGCTTTGACAAGCCCATGCCGCTGCGCAGCAACTCCATCCACGAGTACCGCTTCAGCCTGCACGACGTGGACCACGTCTTCAAGGCCGGGCACACGGTGCTGGTGGAGGTACAGAGCACCTGGTTCCCGCTCTACGACCGCAACCCGCAGACGTTTGTGCCGAACATCATGACAGCCAAGCCCGAGGACTACAAGCCAGCGACAATTACGGTCTACTCCGACCCGGACCATGAGTCCAACCTGCTGATGCCTCTGATGAACGCCTGTGACCAGATTGACTGCTTCTGAGGCTGGTGCGACTTGGCTGGGAGGGCCATTCCGGGGTATACTGAGGATTCGGCAAGCCGAGGGGTGGTGTGTCTTTGTGCTCCCCGAGGGCTGTTCCGGTATGGCGCGGCGGAAGATGCGCCCGGAAACGGCAACGGCGGCACGAAACACCGACGAGATTTGGAGCAAAGCAATGGCACAGGTATGCGACGTTTGCGGCAAAGGGCCGCAGTTTGGCAATAACATTTCGCACGCGCACAACGTGACGCGGCGGCGCTGGAACGTGAACCTGCAGGCCGTAAAGGCGCTGGTGAATGGCTCGGCCAAGCGGATTCGCGTGTGCACCAGCTGCATCAAGACCGGCAAGATCACCAAGGCCTAAGCTTCCGGCAGCAGCACAGGATCGACCAGGACCCCGTCCACCCGCGGACGGGGTTTTGTTGTGCCCGGAGACTTCTTTCCGGCGTCAGGGCTGGCTTGCCGCGGCCGCAGGGCTGGGCGCAGCACTGGGCGCGGCCGGCAGCAAAGGATTAGCCCACGGAAAAGCGTCGGCATCGAGGCCTGCCGGCGACCATCGCGTGACAATAGCGTGGGCCAGCTTGCCCATGGTTTGCTCAGCCTCGTTGTCGCCTGTCCAGCGCTGATCGGCATTGCCAAACGTAAAAGCAGCAATGACCACCGGGCCAGCCTTGGTGGAGAAGAGAGCGACGTCATTGCGCACGGCATCGAGAGCGCCGGTCTTGTTGGCGATGGCCGAACCGTGCTCGCTGGTGTCTTCGGACTCAAGATAGCGGGGCAGGCTGTCGCGGTCCTGCTGATTGCGCAGCATGTGCAGGATGGCTCCGCAGATGGGGCCGTCGCCGGGCAGCGCGGGGGAGTTGTCGAGGGCGAGGCGGCAGGTGGCGAAGCGCTCCATGATTGAGGCAATCTCGCGCGGTGTGGTTTTGCCCAGGCCGAAGAGCGGCTGGTCGGCGGGCATGGGACCTTGCGCGGGTACGTAGACCTTTTTGTAGAGCACAGTCTGGCGCAGCCCGGCGGCGCGCAAGGTGGCGTTGATGTGGTCGAGACCCAGGCGATCAATGGCCATGTTGGTAGCCGTGTTGTCACTGAGAATGACCATGAGCATGAGCGTGTCGCCGAGGGTGAGCGAGATGGGCGGGGTGAGTTCGCCGAGGACACCCGAGCCGGGAACCTGGTTGGGTTTCGTCAGCACCAGCCGCTCAGACAGGGTGGCATGACCGGCGCGTATCTGCTCTGCCGCATCGAGCAGAACGCCGAGCTTGATCACCGAGGCAGTCTGCACGGGCAAATCGGGCGTAAGCGAAGCGGTCTGGCCGGTGCGCAGATTGTGGGCATAGAGAGCCACTTTGCCGTGGTGCGCCTGCGCGATGGCGGCGATCTGCTGGTCGAGCTGCGTGTCTTCCTGCGCGCATGCGGGCCGAACAAGAGCAAATGCGGTGAACATGCAGGCCGCGAGCAGCGCGCATCGTTTCTGGTGACGAGGAATGCTCATGCAGACAGAGTAGCGCACGGCGGCAGCTATTTTGCACGCTCAAAGGTGAGCGAGGCCGAGTTGATGCAGTAGCGCAGGCCGGTGGGACGCGGACCGTCAGGAAAGACGTGGCCAAGATGGCCGCCGCAGCGGGCACAGGTGACCTCAATGCGGCGCATGCCAAAGCTCAGGTCTTCGTGCTCCTCGATGACCTTGGAATCGGCGGGCAGCATGAAGCTGGGCCAGCCGCAGTGCGAGTCGAACTTGGCGCCGCTGAGGAACAGCAACGCACCGCAGCCCGCGCAGTGATAGTTGCCGGTTTCGCGATTCTCAGTGAGCGCGCCGGTGAAGGGCCGTTCGGTGCCCTTCTCGCGCAGGACCTGGTACTGCTCCTGGGTGAGCAGGCTGCGCCACTCGGTATCGCTGCGGACGATTTTATGGGGAACTTCGCTCATTCGGTGACCTCCGGATGATGACTATGATTCCATGCTGGGTGCCGCGGGGAAGATGCGGCATGCGTCATGGGTCAGACTTCTGCGACCAGCTCGATTTCCACCAGCACGTCCTTGGGCAGGCGAGCGACCTCGACTGTTGAGCGCGCGGGCGCGGTGACGCCTTCAGGCGCGAGATAAGCGCCGTAGACCGCGTTCATGGCAGCAAAGTCGTTGAAGTCCTTCAGGAAGACCGTGGCTTTGACGACGTGCGCCATGCTGCTTCCAGCCGCCTCAAGGATGGCCTTGAGATTTTCAAGCACGCGCGTGGTCTGCTCTGTGATGCCGCCGGGAGTCACTTGTTGCGTGACGGGGTCAAGCGCGATCTGACCGGCGGTGAAGACGAGGTTGCCGGTGCGGATGGCCTGCGAATACGGGCCGATGGCAGCCGGCGCTCCGGTGGTGGCGATGACGTGTTTGCTCATGCCCTGATTGTAGTGCGGCGCGGCGGCGGACTACTGCCAAATGGCGAGGATGCCGCCGGCGACGAGCAGGCCGACGAACCAGTAGCCGCTATGGATGAAAAAGTACTTCAGCGGGCGGCCTTCGTAGATGCTCTGGGGATAATTGGGCGCGACGAAAAAGCCGAGCCACACAATGAAACCGACAACCGCTCCCCAACCGAACGTTGAAGCGCCTGACCAGATGATGAAGTGATCGAGTGCGAAGGCCAGAACCATGTCGCCGATGAAGGAGCCGATCATGCCTTTGACAACGCCCTTGGGCTTCTCACCTTCCTTGCGGCCGATGATTGCGAGCCATGGCCTGGCAAAGAGCAGCGGCGAATACCACGTAGCGCCGAGGAACCAGAGAAAGACGGCCGCAACGAGGATGGCTCCATGATTGAGCGCGTGGTGAATGTGGTGCATTGGACTGCCTCCTCAAATGAAGGAACGATCAGTTTTACTTGGGGATAGAACGCGCAGATGAATGTCTCGTGCAATGCAGGGAGATGTCAAGGGAATTTGCCCTGGTCCTCAGCGGTGCAGGCGGTTCAACGGGCATTGCCGGAACCAGCAGGAGACGGAGACAAACGAGCATCCCATCCTGACCGGCGCGAATGCACGGCGGTGAGGATGGGATGGTGAACGAGCAGGCTCTTTGCAGCTCAGGCGCGGTTAAACGAGCTTGGCGTCGAGCGTGACCTCGGTGTTATTTGCAAACAGCTTGGAGATGGGGCAGCCCACCTTGGCGTTGCCTGCGGCCTTGTCAAAGGCCTCCTGGGTAGCGCCGGGAACGCTGGCCGTGGTGGTGAGCGCGATCTTCGTCACGGCAAAACCGGCATCGGTCTTGGCCAGGGTGACGGCCGCGTGGGTTTCAATCTTGGCGGGGGTGAAGCCCGCGCCGCCCAACTCCGCACCCAGCGCCATGGAGAAGCAGCTGGCATGCGCTGCCGCAATCAGCTCCTCGGGCGTGGTGCCGGAGGCTGCGCCCTCAAACCGCGTGGCGAAGGAGTAGTTGGCGTTGCTCAGCACGCCTGTCGCCGTGGAGATTGTGCCCTTGCCTTCCTTCAGTGAACCTGTCCAAACCGCACTTGCCTTGCTTGCCATAGTCCCTCCTTGGGATACGTTGCCCTGATGAAGTTAGGTTGATTGCATGCGCCGTCCAAGGGGAAGTGCGGACAGCGCCTCAACGTTAATGCCTGAGGCACCCCGCGCAGAGCCGCGCGGCCGGATGCCCACTCCTCTATGTTAGTCTCTCCAGCATGCTGCCGCAGCGACCGCGCGCCTTTGACCCCGATTTTGCGCCTGATTTCCCACAAAGTGGTGCGGCGTGCCCTTCCTTGGCCGAGGCGCCTGTTGAGCACCACTGCCAGGTGTGCCCCACGTGCAGCAGCCGGCTGACCGGGCACCGCTGCAAACTGGTCTGTACGCAGTGCGGCTACTACCTGAGCTGCGCCGACTACTACTGAGGACTGCGCTGTCTGGCAGGCAGTGCCGCGCCACGTCGCTACTGCTTTTCGCTGGCTTTGCGCGGGGATTCGAACTCGTCGCCGTGCTGCCACTGGATGGATTTGGGCTGCTCACTGGCCAGCCAGCCAAGGACAAAGCCAAAGCGAGCCAACTTGGCGTCTCCGCGGAAGTCCCAATCCGCGTGGTACTCATCGGAGGGCTGGTGGTAGTGGTGGGCCACGAAGTCGTCGGACTGCTGATGCCCCCAGGCCGCATCGTGCCCCTCAAAGAGATCGCCCTGACTCACCGAGAATGCGGGAATGCCGACGCGGGCCAGCGAGAAGTGATCACTGCGATAGTAGTGGCCGGCCATCGGATTGGGGTCCGGCAGCAGCGCCAGGTCAAAGGCTTTGGCGACCGTCTGCACGGTGGGCCAGAAGGTGATGCGCTCGGCTCCGTTCAGGTCTACTGAGAGCGGAATGCCGATGGGCAGCAGCATGTCGTAATTCAGGTTGAGCGTGAAATCGCGCGCGGGGATCGGCGGGTGCATGCCGAGATACTCTGAGCCGAGCAGGCCCTGCTCTTCCGCTGTCACCGAGGCAAAGTAGACGTCATGCGGCGGGCGCAAGGTGGACTGCGCATAGGCGCGCGCCATCTCCAGCAGGATGCCGCAGCCGGTGCCGTTGTCGGCGGCGCCGTTGTAGATGTTGTCGCCCTTGGCGTTGGGGTCGATGCCCAGGTGGTCGTAATGCGCGGAGTAGAGCACGGCGTTGCCTGCCTGGCTCACGCCCGACACCTTTCCGATAACGTTGGCGCTGAGGTAGCGGCGGACGCGGCTCTCAACGTGGCCCTGGAGCCGGACGGGAAGCTCAACAGCATGGAAGCCGCGTTTGCCCGCGCGATCGATACCCTGATCGAGATCGCCGAGCCCGGCGAGGGTGAACAGGCGCTGGGCCACATCGTGCTGGATCCATGCGGCAGCGCGCAGCGTGGCCGTGGGATCGCCGACGAGGAAGCTCTTCTCAATGGCTTGCGAGTTGCGCACGACATTCCAGCCGTAGCTGGCCAGATCAGTGCGATGAATGATGAGCACGCCCACGGCGCCGCGGCGTGCGGCCTCCTCATACTTGTACATCCAGCGACCGTAGTAAGTGAGCGCCTTGCCCTTGAAGAACTTTACGTCGTCAGAGGGCGGCTCGTTGACGATGACCAGCGCGACTTTGCCTTTCAGATCGACGCCCGCGTAGTCATCCCAGTTGTACTCCGGCGCATGAATGCCGTAGCCGATGAAGACGATGGGCGCATCAATCAGGGCCGAGGACTGACCAGTTTCGTCGATGGAGACAATCTGCGTGCCGTAGGCAAGGCTCTGCTTGTTGCCAGTGGCGGGCACGAAGGAGAAACTCGTCTTGTCTTCCTCGGTGTGCACAGCGTAGAGAGGGACCTGCTGAAAGTACGTGCCGTTGTCGCCAGCGGGTTGCAGCCCGTCGAGGGCGAACTGGGTGGCAATATACTGGGCGGCCAGTTCTGCTCCGCGTGTGCCGGGGCCGCGTCCTTCCAGCAGATCAAGTGAGAGAAAGCGCACGTGGGCGCGCATCTTTTCCGGATCAATGGAAGCGGCGGCAGCGCGGGCGGCAGATGGCAGGCCCGGAATCTCAGGGACCGGCTGCGCAGCTGGCTGCTGGGCGCGCGCCAGCGAGGCGGCCAGAATCACAGCAGCCATCATGATGAACACTCGTGTGCGATGCATAGAATTTCTCCCGGATGGATGGAGTTCACTGGAAACGGAAACGGCACTGAACCTTCAGGGTACGCGCGCAGCGGGCGGCGCGGCAATGGAGCCGGGCGGCAAGGCGCGCAGCATGCGGACGCGCGTTAGCACTTTGCGCGTGAGGCCGGTGAGCGCCATTCCGGCTGCCTGGACAAGCGGAACCCAACGGCGTTCGCCCACGGCAAAAGTGAGAGCTTCGACCTCGCTCTCCGATGCGGCACGGACGCGCACGTAATAGTTGACCTGCATGATGGCGTGACGCACGGTCATGAGGAGGTGCCCGTCCGGCACGGCGGCATCGCGCAGGACAGGCAACTGCCACATGCCGGGCATTACGGTTTGGGAATCGGGGCGCTGCTCCAGCAGCACCTCGCGATAAGCCTGGCCCGGTTCGCCGATGGTGCGCACCACGAGGGCACAGGCTACTTCCTGACTGAGCATGCGCGGGCGGGGCTGCGTTTTGTGCTCGCCGCGGGTTTTGCAGTCGCGTGTCAGCGGGCATGACATGCACTTGGGATTGCGCGGAACGCACACGGTGGCGCCCATCTCCATCAGGGCCTGATTCGAATCTCCGGGCCGCTCGGCATCGAGCAGCCTGTCAGCGAGCGCCTCAATCCTGCGCCGCAGGGCGGCACCGCCAGTGCGGCCGGCTGCATCCCAGCCCTGCAGGCGGCACAGCACGCGCTCCACGTTGCCATCGACCACGGCCACGCGCTCGCCGTGTGCGATGCTGGCAATGGCGGCGGCTGTGTAAGCGCCGATGCCGGGCAGCAGGCGCAACTCCGCGGATGTGGCGGGCAGAATTCCGTTGCGGTTGCCGGCAACAAACTGCGCGGCCTTGTGCAGCATGCGCGCGCGACGATAGTAGCCAAGGCCGCTCCACAGGGCCAGCACATCCTGCTCAGGAGCCGCAGCCAAGGCCATCACGGTGGGAAACTGTTCCAGAAAAGCCCGGTAGCGTTCTTCCACCACGGCCACGCGCGTCTGCTGCAGCATGACCTCAGAGACCCAGATGGCGTAAGGATCGCGACTGCGCCGCCAGGGCAGGTCGCGCTGATTATGGTCATACCAGGCGAGCAATTGCTGCCCCAGTTTTTCCAGCACTGCCGGTTCGCGTTCTTGCCTGGCCATACGCTCAGCTTACGGCATTCGCAGGCGCGCACCCGCAAGGGTGCCTTTCCAGTACATGCATTCGCTACAATCCAATGCGGAAGGAACCCACCCGATGATGTGGCTCTCTGTGAGAAAGCTGTTTGGACTTGTGTCGCTGCCCGTCTTATGGCTCTGCGCTGTGCCGTGCCTGCACGCGCAGGCGGTGGACGCCGTGGACCTGAAGCCCTCGCCGCAGCAGGTGGAGTGGCAGGATCTGGAGTTTGGCGTGATCATCCACTTCGGCACCAACACCTTTCTCAATCGCGAGTGGGGCGATGGCACGGCGGACCCCAGCGTCTTTAACCCTGCGCAGGTGAACCCCGAGCAGTGGGTAAAGGCCGCCAAGGCCGCGGGTGCGCGCTACGTGGTTCTGGTGGCCAAGCACCATGACGGCTTTTGCCTGTGGCCGACCGGGCAGACGAAGTACAGCGTGGCGGCAAGCCCGTGGATGAATGGCAAAGGTGACCTGGTGCGCATGACAGCCAATGCGGCGCACAAATACGGGCTGAAGTTCGGCGTCTACCTCTCGCCGTGGGACCGGCACGAGCCGCGGTACAAGGATTCGGCAGCCTATGACAGCTATTACCAGGCGGAGCTTGAGGAGCTGGCGCAGAACTATGGCAACCTCGTCGAGTTCTGGCTGGACGGCGCTGGCAGCGCGGGCCATGTCTACGACTTCAAGCGCATTGTGGAGACGCTGCGCACCTACCAGCCCAACACGCTGGTGTTTGCCGACATGGGGCTGTTTGACTACGGTGACATTCGCTGGGTGGGCAACGAAAAGGGCGACATCCCGTACGAAAACTGGAACGTGATTGACCGGCACGGCTTTCTACGCTGGCGGCCCGTGGAGGCCGACACACCACTCCACAAGATGCACTGGTTCTGGCATCCGGATGACGAAGCGTCACTGAAGTCCGTGGATGAGCTTGTGAATACCTATGAGCAGACAGTGGGCCGCGGCGGGCAACTGATGCTGGGCCTTGCGCCGGACAATCGCGGCCTGCTGCCGGATGCCGATGTGGCGCGGCTGAAGGCGATGGGCGAGGCGATCCGCGCGCGCTATGGCAACAACCTGGCCGCGCATCATGAGCCGACGGACGTCAACACGGCCAATGCGCTGGACGGCGATGAGGATACCTTCTGGTCAGCGCCCGCCGACTCGCATCACGCGGAGTTAGAGGTGAATTTTGCCAAACCGGTCACGTTTGACCGCGCGCTGACGATGGAGTGGCTGAACGACGGCCAGCACGTGGAGAAGTATGCGATTGAAGCGTGGCAGAGCGGCGCGTGGAAGCAGGTCGCACAGGGCTACGCCATCGGGCACGAGAAGATTGACCGCTTTGCGCCGGTGACGGCGAGCCGCGTGCGCCTGCGCATTCTGTCGAGCACAGGCGCGGCGCACATTCGCGAGTTTCAGCTTTTCGGCGCGGAGGCGACTAGCCGAGCAACTGGGCAGTAAGTTCAGGCGCGGCCTTGAGCGCGGCGTCAATCTGCGACTGATCTTTGCCTCCGGCTTCGGCAATCTCCGGCTTGCCGCCGCCGGAGCCGCCGACGAGCTTGGCCACGACGCCGACGAGCTTGCCGGCCTGAATGCGCCTGGTGAGCGCGGGCGTGACACCGGCGATGATGGCGACTTTGCCCTCAGGTTGCGCGGAGGCCAACACAACAACGCCCTCGCCGAGCTTCTGCTTCAGGTTGTCCACGAGCGTGCGCAGTTGGCCGCGCTCGAGTGAGTCGGCGCGCAGCGTAACGAGGCGGACACCTTTCACCTCGACGGCGCGGCTCAGCGCCTCATCCAGCGCACCGGCGGCGGACTTCATGCGCATCTCTTCGAGTTCGCGGCGCAGGTGTTTCAGCTCGTCTTCCTGACTGGCGAACTTTGCGCGCAGGCCTTCGGCCAGGTTGTCCACCGAGGGAACGTACTGCCCGGCCAGCTTCGCCACCTCGAAGTCGCGGCGGAAGGTGTCGAGCGCGCCGAGGCCGCTGATGGCCTCAACGCGACGCACGCCGCTGGAGACGGAACCCTCTGCGACCAGCTTGATGAGGCCGATTTCGCCGGTGGCCGCTGTGTGCGTGCCGCCGCAGAGTTCGGTGGAGAAGCCGTCGGACAGCTTGACCACGCGCACCTTGTCGCCATACTTTTCGCCGAAGAGCGCCATGGCGTGGTACTCGTTGACGGCCACGTCGATGGGCACGTCTTCGAGCGTCTCGACGCGGGCGTCGGCGAGGACTTCGCGGTTCACGATGTCTTCAATGTCCTGCAGTTCCTCGTCGGCCACCTGCGCGAAGTGGGAGAAATCGAAGCGCAGCCGCGTGGGATCAACGAGCGAGCCGGCCTGCTTGACGTGCGTGCCGAGCACCTGGCGCAGCGCTGCATGGAGCAGGTGCGTACCGGTGTGGTTGCGCCTGATGGCGTCGCGGCGTTGCCCGTCCACGACTGTGTTGACGTGATCGCCCACGGCCAGCGGTTGCCTGAGTACGGCCTTGTGCGCGCGCACGCCCTGCACGGGCAGCACGCAGCCGGTGATTTCGGCAATGGTGGTGTTTCCGTCTGGGGAGAGGAAAAAACCGGTGTCGCCAATCTGGCCGCCGGAGTCGCCGTAGAAGCTGGTGTGGTCGAGGACGACTTCGACGGTATCGCCTGCTGCCGCGGCGGGAACACCCGCGCCGTCTTTGACGATGGCGAGGACTTCGCAGTGGGTGGAGTTGAGCTGGCGATAGCCCTCGAAGGCGGTCTTGGGCAGTTCGCGATAGGCGGGGCTTGCGGTCTTCTGGCTGCCGCCCTTCCACGAGGCGCGGGCGCGGGCCTGCTCCTCGGCGCGGGCTTTCTCAAATCCGTCAAAGTCGAATTCGAATCCGGCATCTCGGCAAGCTTCTTGGATGAAGTCCGTGGGCAGGCCAAAGGTCTCGTAGAGATGAAAGGCACGCGAGCCGGGGAGCGTTAGGGGATTATCAGCGATCTTCTTTGCTTCGCATACTTCCGCGTCTGTATAGGCTGCTTCGCTCTCGTTCGGCGGTAGGCTGATAATGCCAATTGCTGACTCTTGTACCGTTCTGATCTCTTCAAGTTCGTGTTCTAGTTCTGCAAGCCCAATCGAAAGGGTCCGCGCGAACCGGACCTCTTCCGCGCGCACGACCTTAGCGACTCTTTCTGCGGTCAATGCGAGTTCTGGATAAGCCTCGAACATCTCATCCCTGACTTTGTAGACCATTTGAGTTAGGAAAGGTTCGCGTTGACCCACACGTCTACCATGGCGGATGGCTCTGCGGAGAATCTTGCGTAGAACGTAGCCGCGGCCTTCGTTGGAAGGCAAGACACCATCAGAAATTAGGAACATAGCAGCACGTGAGTGGTCGGCAATAATCCTGTAGGATGCCTGCAATTCCTCAGGGGTGATTGGGAGAGACGTTCCGGGTATGGTCGCGAGTTCTGCTTCTCGGATCAAAGGCTTAAAGAGGTCCGTCTCAAAGTTGCTGACCTTGCCTTGCAGCACCGCAGCGACGCGCTCGAGGCCCATGCCGGTATCGATGGAGGGCTTGGGCAGCGGCGTGAGCTTGTAGCTGGTCTGCTTTGTCGCGGGATCTACGAGGGCCGAGCGGTCAAACTGCATGAAGACGAGGTTCCAGATTTCGACGTAGCGGGCGTCGTCTTTGCCAAACGGCAGATCGACACCGGGGGTCTCTGCGGCTTCGAGGCCCATGTCGTAGAAAATTTCAGAGCAGGGGCCACAGGGGCCGGTTTCGCCCATCTGCCAGAAGTTGTCTTTGAGGCCAAACTCAAAGATGCGCTCCTTGGGGACGCCGGCCTCGATCCAGAAGCCCTCGGCTTCGTCGTCGCGGGGGACGCCGTCGGCGCCTTCGAAGATGGTGACGTAGAGGCGGTCTTTGGGGATGCCGAACCACTCCGGACTGGTGACGAGTTCCCAGGCGTACTGGATGGCCTCGCGCTTGAAGTAGTCGCCGAAGCTGAAGTTGCCCAGCATCTCAAAGAAGGTGTGGTGGCGGCGGGTAAAGCCAACGTTCTCAAGGTCGTTGTGCTTGCCGCCGGCGCGGACGCACTTCTGCGAGGTGGTGGCGCGGGCGTAGTCGCGCTTCTCCGCGCCGAGGAAGAGGTCCTTGAACTGGTTCATTCCGGCGTTGGTGAAGAGCAGCGTGGGGTCGTTGGCAGGCACCAGCGAGGAAGAGCTCACGCGGCGGTGGCCCTTCGACTCAAAAAAGCGCAGAAATGCTTCGCGTATTTCGTTTCCTGTGCGGGATTGCATGGCACCTATAGTGTAACGGGCTGCGGGCTTGGTGACGAAGACGGGCGCGGATATTGGTTTTCCCTCGGGGGCTAAAGCCCGGCTGACTCTGTGGCTCAAATGTACGGGCTGAAGCCCGTACCCTTCACTGAAGCCCGTACCCTTCATCTGTGCTTCCCGTATCCTTCATCTGTGCTGCGAGGCTTTGGAGCCGCAGGGCCAGGTCGTGGTGTCGCGACTTCTACTCTTCGCGGGGCTCGTCGGCGAGATTGTCGAGGGCGGCGAGGGTGTCGTCTGGGACGTCCCACTGGCGGAGGATTTTGTAGATGACGCCGGTGGAAAAGCCGGCGGCGACGAGGCGGCGCATGACGCGGGCGGTGTCTTTCTCGTTTTCCGGCTTGCGGATGCGTTTGCGCTCGAGGTGCTGGCGGGCGAGGGCTTCTTCGTCGGTTCCGGCGTAGCGGGACTCGAGCGTTTCAGTAATCAGGGCGGAGGCGATTCCCTTCTGTTGCAGGTTCTGGCGGACGCGGCGCTGGCCCAGTTTCTCGTTCTCCTGGCGGAGGCGGGTGTAGGTTTCAGCAAAGGCGGCGTCGTCGAGGTAACCGTACTCCTTGAGGCGGGCGATGGCGGCGGCGATGACGGCTTCGCCGCGCTCGCCGGGCTCGACGCGGGTCTTCATGAGGCGGCGCAGCTCAACCTCAGTGCGCATGCTGCGGCCGAGGGCCTTGACGGCGTAGTCGTAGAGGCCCGCTTCATTGAGAAAGGTTCGGGGCTTGCCGGGTTTGCGCGCGAAGGGCAGCTTCCAGCTCCTAGCTTTCAGCCTTCAGCTCATCGGGTTGCAGCTGAAGACTGTTGACTTTGGGGTGACCGCATTTGGCATGTGCCCTCCAATGCGAGACGCGAACACCCGGTTGAGATTGCGCAGGCGACTTCGATTTGCGAAATCATCCGCAAAGCCTGTGCGGAGAACTGCAACTCAAAAAAGGGGGGGGTAGGGGGGGGGGGCCCCCTGCCCGACTTGCTGCCCCAATGCAATTCACCACAATTCAAGTGTGCGACAAACGAGGGTAATTCTCTGCAAACTAAAGCAAAGTTTTTTTCGGGCAGGCGTTTCCTCAAGGGCTAAAGCCCCCCCCGTTCCTGGGGCAGGAGTTGTACGGGCTAAAGCCCGTACCCTTCGTAAGACCCTTTCCCTTGACTGAAGCATTTGCAATGCCCGCAGGGTGAAAAGCAGATTCTTCGCTCCGCTGACCCCAACGCGCTGCGCGCGCTGGGGCCCCGAGCGTGCTTCGCTCAGAATGACAGCTCCGGAGACAACCGCAAGCAAGTGCCCTGTGCGCGGCGCGGGTTCAATTGGTCTTGCCTTGGGCCACATCCCTGGGTACTGCGGTCCACTGGTCAACCCAGTCGTTGACGGTTTTGTACCAGAGGCGCGCATTCTGCGGCTTGAGGACAAAATGGCCCTCGTCAGGGAAGTAGAGCATCTCGCTGGGGACGTGAAGCAGTTGCAGCGTGGTGAAGAGCTGGAAGCCCTCGCTGACGTCGAGGCGGTAGTCGAGCTGGTTGTGGATGACGAGGGTGGGCGTCTTGAAGTTTTTGGCGGCGAGTGCGGGCGACCACTTGCGGAAGGGATTGTCCTGGTCCGGGCGGCCGTAGTAGTCCCACGGGTGGCCTTTGAACTCCCAGGTGTTGAACCAGAGCTCCTCTGTGGACCCGAAGGCGGACTCGGGGTTGAACATGCCGTCGTGCGAGACGATGCAGCGGAAGCGGTGGGTGTGGCCGAGAATCCAGTCGGCCATGTAGCCGCCATAGCTTGCGCCGAGAGCGCACTCGCGCGACTTGTCAATGAACGGGTAGTGACTTTCGGCGTAGTCGAGACCGAGCATTAAATCACTAAAGGGCTTGCCGCCCCAGTCGCCGTTGACGCCATCGACGATGGTCTGGCCGTAGCCGGTGGAGCCGCGGGGGTTGATCATGACGACCACATAGCCGTTGGCGGCAAAGAGCTCGGCGTTCCAGCGGTAGGACCAGGAGTCTCCCCAGGCGCCTTGCGGGCCGCCGTGGATCAAGAATTTGACGGGGTATTTTTTGGCCGGGTCATAGCCGGGAGGCGGGATGACGAAGCCCTGCAGCTTGGCGCCGTCGGCGGCGGTGAACCAGAAGGACTGCATCGTGGGCAGGTCGAGCTGGGCGAGGAGGGCGTCGTTGAGGTGGGTGAGAGCATACGCGGTACTGATGTGCTGAGTTCCGAGAACTTCCGGTTTGGGCGCACCTTTGCGCCACACAGTTACCGTGTCGTCCATGACGTGACCCACAACAGACGCATCGAACGCGACAACTTCACCCGGACTGCTGACAGTCATTTGCGCAGCTAGAACTTTCCTGCCGTCGGCCATCGGAAGGAGGCTGCCAAAGTTACCCTCGTCAGTGAGTTGCCAGAGGTGGCTCCCGGGCATTCGCGTCGATGCATCAAGGTCATCGCCGAAGACCTGCTCTTTCCCATGATTTCCGGCAACCAGAAAGAGTGCATAGGAATTCAGTGAGCCCCACGCAAACTCGTCAACCCAGCGATCGAAGTTGGGCAGCAGGTTCGTGATCGTTTTGGCCGTGCGGTCGTAGAGGACTAGGCGAAATTTGTCGCTCTCATAGCCGGGGCGGAGTTGGGAGCGCCAGGCGAGGTATTTGCCGTCGGGCGAGTAGGCGGGCGAGAAGTTGCCGCCGGCGGAGGTACTGACCTGCACGGGCTTGGCCGCGGGGTTGGTCAGGTCGACGGTGTAGATGCGTGGGCTGGTGCTGAGGGCGGGGACTGGATCGGGGTTGTCGGTATAGGCCAGCTCCTTCGAGTCCGGCGCGAAGGAGCATCCGCAGCCGCCGCCATCAAGCGAGAAGGGCGGCACGTCGTGGGGGTTGCCGGGGGTGAGGTCGCGGGCCGCGCCGGTAGCCACGGTGACGAGGAAGAGATGCGAGCGCTTGGGGCCGGTGAAGTGGTTCCAATGGCGGTAGAGCAGGTGGGTGAAGATCTGCGCCTTGACGGGGCTGGCGGCGGCGGCCTTGTCTCTTTCCGCGTTGCATGCGTTGCCAGTGCTGAAGTCGGCGTCGGTAATGGCGGGGCAGTCGGGATAGACGAACGAGGTGAAGACGATGGAGTGGCCGTCGGGCGACCAGAGGGCGTTGTCGGCCTCGGTGGCGATGGTGGTGAGCTTGCGGGGATTGCTGGCGACGCCGGAGGCGGGGTCGAAGTCGGCGAGCCAGACCTGCTGGCCACCTTCGCGGCTGCTGAGGAAGAGCACGGAGTGCCCGTCGGGCGCGAACTGGAGGCCGGAGTCGCCGGGCTGGGCGACGGCAAGCTTTTGCGCTGCGCCGCCGCTGATCTTCTGGAGCCACAACTCCGTTGTGTTCTTGTTCTGGTCGAGATGGACGGTGGAGACGCCATAGGCCAGCCACTTGCCATCGGGCGAGACGGCGGTATCGCCGAGGCGCTTCATGTGCATCATGTCCTCGAAGGTCATGGGGCGACCACCCCCGCGACGTGGACCTGTCGCGGGGGACCCCGGATTTTGATTCGAGGCAGGAGTGGTTTGGGCGGAAGACACCGAAGCAGCGGCGAGAAGAAGTGCGAGAGAGAAAGCGAAGGATGATTTGCGCATGATTTTCCTGCCCGCGCACAGGGAGGTACGGCCTGCGCGCGAAGAGCAAGTGTACACCGCGCCTGATGGGCGGGGCAGCGAGCTGCTTATGGGGAATCTGTGCGCGGTGGCTATGCGGCTTGCAGTTCGAGGATGATGGCGGCACCGCGGGGATCGTAGTTGGTGGCGGAGATGCGGCCGTTGTTTTCGCGCAGGATGGTGGCGCAGAGGCTGAGGCCGAGGCCGGCTGTTTCTCCGGCAGCCTGCACGGGGACAAAGGGGTCAAAGGCGCGGGTGGGATGGAGGAAACCGGGGCCGGTGTGGGCAATGGTGATCTTCACGGCATCGCTGTCGGCGGTGGCGTCTACGCGGACAGACTTCTCTGTGGTGGGGTCGAGGTTTTCGACCGCCTCAATGGCAAACTGCAGGCAATAGAGGACGGCCTGGCGCACCTGCTGGGCGTTGCCAATGGCCCGGGGCAGCGCGGGAGCGATGCGGAGCTTGAAGTCGATGGAGCGATGGAGAAACTCTGAGCGGTGCAACTGCTCCATGTCATTGAGCAGCTCGGTGACGGACAGGGCTGAGAACTGGTCGCTCTCGGAGCGCGACAAGCGGGAGAGGCTTTCCAGCGTGGAACGCATGCTGCGGGCCTCGGCGAGAATGGCCTCGACCGCCTTGTGTTCCTGGGGATGAAAGCCTTCAGACGCTTCGAGCAGGGAGGCATAGCCGAGGATGACGGTGAGCGGGTTGTTCAACTGGCGGGTAACGTTGCCGGCGAGCTGGCCAAGGCCGACAAATTTTTCGGCATCGACGAGCTTCTCAAGCATCATGGTCTGGCTACGCGCGGCCTGAATGCGCTCGGCGAGCACCTCGACGGCGCGCAGGTCGCCGGCGCGGAGGGGCTTGTCCGGCTCTCGCATGCCGGTGAGGAACAGTGCGCCGTCGGTGTGAGAGCGGCCAAGGAGCGGAGCGGCGAGAACCTCAGTGAGGCGCAGGCGCTCAAGATCGTCTCCGGGCAGGAGCCAGGGCTGGAGGCTGAGGTTGAACGACTGGCTGTTTTCTACCGCGGGCGGAGCGGAACCGGGCGCCAGAAATCCTGCCGCGTGAATGCGCGAGGCCAGCGCTTCCAGGGCATTGAGGCTGGAATCATCAAAGCCCGCCGCACCTACCAGGCGGAAGTGTCCTGAACCGTGCAGCAGGACTAGCGCAGCCTGGGAGAATCGGCTGTTGTCCACCACAGTCTGACAGATCTGCGTGCCCTGGCGGTCAAAGTCCTCGACCCGCCGGCGGGAGAGAGTGAGCCTTGTGTAAGCTTCCAGCTCCTTGCGGGCGCCTCGCTCGCGATCCTGCGCGGCCAGGTTGATGGCGAGCTGATCTTCCAGCACCAGCAGCAGCATGCCCATGGCGGCGGCCACCTTGCCGACGGCCACGACTCTGAGCAAGCCGAGATGAAGCACCGGGGAATTGGCGGTGAACTGAATAATCTGCACAAAGCCGAGCGACCAGGTACCGAAGCCCAGCCCGCTGAGCAGTGTGCCCGGGGAAAGACGGCGGAAAACAAAAAAGATGAGCAGGGCAGTCGTGAGGTGCAGCGCACCCTCGACAAAGAGGAGCGGCCACGGTCCCCCGATGGAGACGCACACCCACAGGCCGGCGCCGCCCATGATGATGCAGATGCCGAGCCCCATCCAGGTGGGCATGCTGCCTTTGGAAAAGGCCCAGAAGCAGCCCACAAGCAGAGAAAGCGAGCCCAGCCACGGAAATACGAGGAATGGAAATCCCACCGGCATTCTGCCGTGGTACACCCCGTAAAGCAGTACGGCGTAGGCCGCGAGCGGGATGGTGAACGGGATGACGTAGAGAATCCGGAACCGGCCGAGGCGGAATGAGAGCGGTGAAAGGGAGGCAAGAAAAAGGGCAGAACTGATCTGAACACAGGTAAGCCCGGCAGCGGTGAGCCAGGGGTGAAGTTCCGCATCGGAGAAGTCCCACATGCCCAGCTTGTAGGACTGCAACATGCGCAGGAATGCGAAGAAGAATCCAAGCAGCCAGAGCAGCGTCCGGGAGTCCCGAGAGCGCAGATACAGCTGCCCAAACGCGGGCAGCAGAAGCGCGGTCAGGACCATCACTGGAAGTTGGTAGCTGTCTGCCATGCAGGCCGGAAATCTCCTTGCTCCGTCTTGCGAATGTACCTGCGGCCGCCCGTTTGGCGGCGATCAGGGGTGATTGATACTCCGGGACTCCAAATATAAAGTCCCGGTCTGCATTCTGCACGCCGAATTGACGCGAAGATTGATTGCTCTTGTCCTCGCCCGAACCCGTGATGCCGCGCGAACGGTCCCGGGCACACGCCTGCCCGCAGGCGTATCAACGAATTATTTTCCAGCCACCCCGCACCGTTGTATATGCGTCTAATGTTGTAGGGACCGGGGGCCGGCGGGGCTTTCGGAGGGCCGGACGACTGGTTTGGGATTTGCAGGCAACCGCTTGCATGGATCAATTTTCAGGGAGCATCGGGGGGAGCTTTGAGCGTGCGAGGTCGGTGGTGGATGGTGGTTCTGGCGGCCGGGGCTTTCTCCCTGGGCGCCAATGCGCAGAAGGACAGCTTTACGCCCATGGCTCTGGATTCGGGCTTTGGCCCCATGGACATCACGCAGCCCACCACGCCCGCCGACGAAATTATCCACAAATTTGCCGCCAAGGAAAGCGAGTTCCGAGACGCGCTGAATCATTACACTTACCGCCGCGTGGCCCGCGTGCAGACCGTCGACGACGACAACAAGGTGGATGGGGAGTACTACGAGGTAGACGACGTGATCTTCGACTCCCAGGGTAAACGGACGGAGAAAGTGGTGTATGCGCCGCCGAGCACGCTTCAGCGGGTGATGATGACGCCCTCCGACCTGCAGGATATCCAGCACGGATACCCCTTTGTGCTCACGACCGACAAGCTGCCCGAGTACGACATCAAGTATGTGGGCCGGCAGAAGGTGGACGAGGTGGATTGCTACGTCTTCGACGTGACCCCCAAGGTGATTGAGAAGGGCAAGCGCTACCTGAACGGACGCATCTGGGTGGATGCCACAGACTTGCAGATTGTGGTGACCAACGGCCGGATGGTTCCCGACGATACAAAGAAGGGGCAGGAAGACCTGCATCCGCCCTTCATGACCTGGCGGCAGCAGGTGGACGGCCACTACTGGTTCCCTGTCTACACCAGGGGCGAGGGAGTGCTGCACTTCTCCGGCGGCACCGGCTACATGGGAGAAGATGTGCACATCCGTGACATCATTAAATACACGGATTACAAGCAGTTCGGTTCCACCTCAAAAATCATTTACGAGGGACGGGACATTACCCCGCAAAACAAGCCAAACCAGCCCGGCCAGCCGCCTGCCAAGCCGCAGCAATAATAGGACGAGTCAATAAAGAAGGATCAATAGAACAAATACTTGCGCCAGCGGTCGTCGCCGCGGCCCAGCATGCGCATGATCTGGCGGCTGGTGTGGAGCGAAAAGGGGCGGGGCTCGCGCAGCAGAATCATGTCGTCCAGCTCGTGCAGCATGCGATTGCCCTTGCGGCGGTTGCAGGCATGGCAGCAGGCGACGAGGTTTTCCCAGGTGGAGTTGCCGCCGCGGGAACGAGGAATCACGTGGTCCAGCGTGAGCTCGCCGGAGGGCAGCACGACGCCGCAATACTGGCAACTGTTTCGGTCGCGCAGCAGGATGTTTTTGCGCGAGAGGGCGCGGGTCTGGTGAGGGATGCGGCGATATTCCAGCAGGCGGATGACGGAGGGCATGGCGATGCGGCTGCGCTGGGCGTGGAGGGTGAGGCCGTGCTCCTCCTCAGTACGCGCAATACCCTTGAGCACCAGCACCAGGGCCCGTCGCGCGCCGCAGATGTTGATGGGCTCATAGGATGCATTGAGCACCAGCACGGGCAACTGCAGCATGTGGGTGGGTTGAATGCTCTGCTGCGGTGTAGCGTGCTCTGCGGCATAGGCAGCGGCCCGGGCGATGGATTTTTGCTTGCGTGCATGAATCATGGCTTTTCCCAGCGACATCTCTTTTCCCCTCGTCAAAAAGATGGTTCGTTCTGTTCGTGCCTGCTTTCAGCGTGAAGATCAATTGCAAGTACATTGCCCGGAACGGCGCGATCGTAATACAACGCGGCGTCACCGGAACGATAAACGTTGCTGCGCTGTGCGCGGGCCAGCGTGGCCACCCACACGGCTGCTGCTCCGGCGTTCACCAGCGCGCTCGCGGCCGCGCGGGCCGTGGCGCCGGTAGTCAGGATGTCGTCAATCACCAGCACGTGCCTGCCCGCGACCGCTTCGGGCATGGCCACGCGGAAGGCTCCACGCATATTGATGCGGCGCTGTCGCGGTGTCAGTCCCGCCTGGCTGTGGGTGGCGCGCGGGCGTACCAGCAGTCGCGGCGCCAGGGTCAGCCGCCATGCGGGATGCGTTCGGCGCAGCCGGGAGAGCGCGTGCTCTGCCAGTATGCGTGCCTGGTTAAAGCCGCGGCCGCGATGCTTAGAGTGGTGCAGCGGCACGGGGACGACCAGCATCTCAGCCGGAGCTTCCGTTGCCAATTGGGCAATGGCCTCTGCCAGCATGCGGCCCAGTCTGCGGGCGGCAGGACGCAGGCTGCTGTATTTGAGCGCGTGGATGGCGTCGCGCATGCGGCCCTCATACGGCCCATAGGCAACCGCGCGCTCGAAGGTCGGCGGAGCCAGGCGGCAGGCACGGCACAAAGTGGTGTTGCCAGAAGCAGTTGCGGGTGCGGGGGCGTGAAGGGAGTCGCCGCAGCAGGCGCACGAGGCTCCGCTCTGGACGGGAAATTCAGTCCAGCAGGCATCACAGATTGGCACGGAAGAGAGTTGCGGCAAGGGAGAGCCGCAGAGGGGGCACGAACCAGGAAGGAGGACACAACCGATTGCATCCATGGGACTTCGGAGTACGCGCGCGATGGCGCGCCAACTGGAAGTCTCTGATGGTGGACCGTCGAACGTCAGTGAACCGTAGTTCCTGCGGAAGACGCACCTCACCTTGCGGCGGGCTCGATTAGCTGCCTTGAGAAAAGTATACGCCGCAGCGGGCGCATGATTCCAACAGTTTTGTGAAAAGGCATTCAAGGACAGGCATGCGAAGCGGGATGCGGCGGGGCCTGACGCGGCGACTGCAGCAGTGCCGTTACGGTACACTTCCGAATGAATAGGAGCCAGTCTTTGCGCATTCGCGGTGTGTTGTGCGGCGTTCTTATGGGCATGTCTTTTCTTCCCGGCAGGGGCATGGCGCAGCAGGCGCACCCACAGCAGGGCATGGGCGGCATCGCCTCGGGCGTTGCGGCGGCGCCGGTGTACGACGAGCAGAAGCGGCCCATCACCGCCGGCGGCTTTGTGGACAAAGGGCCGGTCGTCTTCGAGGACATCACGAAGCAGGCGGGTCTCTCCGGCTGGGTGCACAAGATGGGCACGCCGACTAAGGAGTTCATTGTAGAGACGAATGGCTCCGGCGTTTGCCTTGTGGACTACGACAATGACGGCTGGCTGGACATCTATCTTGTCAATGGATCCACGTTAAACGCTCTGGACGGCAAAGAGGAGCCTCCGCACGCCGCTCTCTTCCACAACAATCACGATGGCACCTTCACGGATGTATCAGCGAAGGCCGGGGTGCAGAACGACCGCTGGGGGTATGGGTGCTCGGTGGCCGATTATGACAACGACGGCTGGCCCGACATCTATGTGGGCAACTACGGCAAGAACCGGCTGTACCACAACAACCACGACGGGACATTTACCGATGTGGCTGAAAAGGCAGGCGTGACGCTGGGGAACTGGTCGCCGGGCTCGGCGTGGGGTGACTACGACGGCGACGGACTGCTGGACCTGTATGTGACGGGCTATGTCCATTTTGACCGCGACAACCTGCCGATTGGCGGCAGCAAGGCGGTGGGATTCGCTTCGTGTCTGTATCGTGGCTCAGGAGTGAACTGCGGCCCGCGCGGCCTGCCCGGCGAGCCAGATCATCTTTTTCATAACAACGGAGACGGCACGTTTACCGATGTGACGGTGAAGGCCGGGGTCGAGGATAAGGACAGATATTACGGCTTCACGGCGATCTTTGTGGACATCAACGGAGATGGCAAGCCGGACCTGGTGGCAGGCAACGATTCCGAGCCCAACTTTCTGTACATCAACAAAGGCGATGGCACCTTTGACGACCAGAGTTACGTCTCCGGTTTTGCGCTGAACAAGGACGGGCGCGAAATTGCCTCAATGGGCATTGCCGTGGGCGACTACGAAAACAACGGGCTGATCGACTTTTACATCACGGACTTTGGCGACGACTACAAAGTGCTGTTCCACAATGACGGCGACTCCAGCTTTACCGACGTGAGCTACAAGGCGGGCATCGCGCAAACTACGATTCCGTTTGTGGGATGGGGCGATGGCTTTATTGATTACGACAATGATGGGTGGCTCGATCTTTTTGAGGTGAACGGCCATGTGTACCCCCAGGTGGACCAGCATGACTGGGGCACCACGTGGGCCGAACGGCCGCTGCTCTTCCACAACGTGCCGGACGGAGCGAAGGGCCGGCGCTTCCAGTACGTTCCGCCGGTGAAGAATACAGGGTTGGCGGTGGTGGTTCCGGCGCGTGGAGCGGCCTTTGGCGACCTGTTCAACGACGGCAAAATCGATGTGATCGTCAACCCCATTGACGGGCCGCCGGTGCTGCTGCGCAACGTGAACGCGGACCATCACCACTGGGTGGAGATGCAACTGGTGGGTGGACCGAAGAGCCCGCGCGATGCGACCTGCGCCACGGTTTACCTGAAGGCCAACGGCATGCGGATGCGCCAGGATGTGCTCGCCAGCGGCAGCTATATTTCGTCCAATGACCGGCGCGTGCACTTTGGGCTGGGCGATGCCGTCGACGCGGGAACGGCCGAGATTCACTGGCCCTCCGGCGCGAAAGAAACCATCAAGCTGCCTGCGGCAGATCGGATTTACACGATTACCGAGGGCAAGGGCATCACCGGTGCGCAGTGCGGCGGCAAACCCTGCGAAGCGAGCGCGACGGCAGCGCCCACGCCACAACACTAAGGCGACGGGTTGGGGAGGGATTTCTTGCGCATCACATCAGGACTGCTGGCCGCGCTGGTCGCCTTGGCGCTCGCGGCTCCCGTTGCGGTGCGGGCGCAGGCGTCACAGCAAGGCGGCATGGCCAACGCAGGCCCGCAGAAGGCCGAGTTTGATGCGGAACACCGGCCCATCACCGCGGGCGGCTTTGTAAAAACCGGGCCGATTATCTTTGAAAATGTTGCCCAGCAAGCGGGCCTCACAAGCTGGCATCACACGGCGGGTACACCTGAGAAACGCCTGATCCTGGAGGCAAAAGGGCCGGGTGTCTGCCTGCTGGACTACGACCACGACGGCTGGCTGGACATCTATTTCGTAAACGGCTCAACCTATGACGCGCTTGAAGGCAAGGCGCAGGCCCCGCATGCCGCGCTGTTCCACAACAATCACGATGGCACGTTCACAGATGTGACGCAAAAGGCGGGCGTCGCCAATGGCAGGTGGGGTTACGGGTGCGTTGTGGGCGACTACGATAACGACGGCTGGCCCGATCTCTACGTGACCAATTACGGCAACAACCGCCTCTACCGCAACAACCACGACGGCACATTTTCCGATGTGGCGGAAAAAGCAGGCGTGGCTGTGGGGACGTGGTCCACCGGCGCCACCTTTGGCGACTACGACGGCGACGGGAAGCTGGACCTGTTTGTTGCGGGATACATCAGCCTGGACCTGAAGAATCCGCCGTATTCCGGCACGAAGGCAGTGGGCTTTGCCTTTTGCCAGTATCGCGGCGTGCCTGTGATGTGCGGGCCACGCGGCCTGAAGGGCGAACGAGACCATCTTTTTCATAACAACGGAGACGGTACATTTACCGACGTGAGCAAGAAGCTGGGAGTGGATGACACCAGCGGCTACTACGGTCTCGGAGCTTTGTTTGCGGATGTGAACGGGGACGGCAAGCCGGATCTGCTGGTGGCAAATGATTCGACGCCCAACTATCTCTACATGAACAAGGGCAATGGGACGTTTGAGGATGACAGCTACTCCAGCGGCTACGCGCTGAACGAGAGCGGACGCATGGTCGCGAACATGGGCATTGCCGCGGGAGACTACGAGAACAACGGCCACCTCTCCATTGTGAACACGACCTTTGCCGATGACTACGATGTGCTGTTCCAGAATGACGGCACGGGGTACTTCACCGACGTGAGCTACCAGGCAGGGCTGATGGTTCCCACGATGCCGTTTGTGGGCTTCGCTGACGGATTTCTGGACTACGACAACGATGGCTGGAAGGATCTGATGATCGTAAACGGCCATGTGTATCCCGAGGTGGACAAGCACCCGGAGTGGGGCAACAGCTATGCGCAGCGCACACTCCTGTTTCACAACCTGAAGAATGGCAAGTTCGCGCTGGTTCCCGCGGTGGAAGGCACGGGACTTGCGGTGGTCAGCGTGGGACGCGGCGCGGCCTTTGGCGACATCTTTAACGACGGCAAGATGGATGTGGTGATCAACAACATGGACGGCGTGCCGGTGCTGCTGCGCAACGTGAACGCGGACCATCACCACTGGGTGGAGTTACAGCTCGAAGGCGGCCCCAAGAGCCCGCGCGATGCGGTGGGAACCACCGTCTACCTGACGGCAAACGGCATGCGCCAGCGCGGAGATGTATTGAGCGGCGGCAGCTATCTGTCTTCCAATGACATGCGCCCGCACTTTGGCCTGGGCGACGCCACCGACGCAGGAACTGCCGAGATCCACTGGCCCGACGGCACGAAGGAGACGGTTAAACTGCCCGCGGTGGACCGGATCTACTCCATTGTCGAGGGCAAGGGCATTACCGGCGCACTATGCGGCGGCAATCCATGCACGGCCAACGCCTCCGCAAGCCATGGGACGGATAAGTAATACGGCGCGATTGCAGGGAGGAATATCTGCTTCCTGGAAATGAGCAGTGGGACGAGGGCAAGCTGAACGGGGCCTTGCCCCTTCCGGGCTGGCTTCCCTCCTAAGGCAGAAGCCAGCCCAGTGCGTTTCCGGCGGTTTGCCGGCAATGGCGGGCCTAAAAAACTCCGGCCAGAAAGACTTCAGCGGGGTGCTCCTTGTCGTAGATCACTCCGCACTCTGCCAGCACGGCTGGCGACAGCGTCATGACCGGGCAGAGCGAGTGGGCGAGCACCTTGTAGACAACGCCCTGGCGGGCAATGGCGGCAAAGGCCGATGCTCCCTGCGCGCCCATCACGATCAGGTCTGCCTGCTGCACCTTTCCCTGGTAGAGCAGTTCTTCCGTCGGGTCGCCGGGCACGACGATGGACTGCACGTCGATCTTCTCTTTCAGTTCCACCGGAATCAGGGAGAGCAGTTCCGCCTCAATCTCATCAAGGGATCTGCCGGCAAGAATGTCAGTGCGCTCCTGCGGCTGGATGACATGCTGGAGGATGAGACGTGCGTTGTGCTGCGCGGCCAGATTGGCGGCGAAGTGAACCACCACATGCGTGGTCTCATGCAGGCTGGCGGCACAGACAATCGTCCGGGTGGCATAGTTGCGATACGCGCCATCCGCGGCGGCCGGGCCCACCAGGAACACGGGCACACTGGCGCTGCGCAGAACGGCCTCAGCCACTGAACCAACGAGCAGCTTGCCGATGGGGCCGGGAGAATGCGTCCCCATGACGATGCGGTCCACTTCCCGCTCGCGCAGGAAGGCGAGAATCTGATCGGCGGCGAGGCCGGGGCGCACGATAACTTCGCATTGGACGCCTGCTTCCCTTACCTGATTCGCCAAGGGCTCAAGATGGTGAATTTCAGCACGAGCGGCGGCAGCGTAGTCATAGTAGCGGATGCCCGAGGTCTCAGACGCGGCCACGACCAGCGTGTCATATACATGAAACAAAATAAGAATCGCGCCAAACTCCTTGGCCTGGGCGATGGCATAGCTCAGAGCTGTTTCGTTGGCTGGGATCTCGGAGGCAAACAGAATAGTGGAGGGTTTGCTCCACTTTGGCTTCAGTGTGGCGGCCATGGGAACCTCCTTGAGTTGCGCCTGTACTTTGGCAGACTCGGTTTCGGTTTACGGTGTTCAGCGGCACATGGACCGGTGATTTATAGCACGCAACGAAGGCGAAGATCGCCGAGTCAGACCGCCGGGGTCCTGTTCTGCTGCCGGTTGGACGCGGACGACTGCGTTTGGGTTCTCCGGCAAGAAAAATTGTGCGCCGGTTCTTCCGGCAAGTCCACCAGGAAAGATGAATTTTTCTGATTGCGCGAAGAAGAGTGATCTGAATCACAGATTTTGCACCATCAAGGCTGCTCTTCTTAATAGGAATCGTGGCGTTCCCCCGCCGCTGGATGCACCTGCTGGGCTGGCCCGACGCGATTCCGCTGGAGGTCTCATGCAACCGATGCACAACATTCCCGCCCGTGGCGGTCTGAACTACGACGAAACTCCTTTTCTTGCCATCTGGGAGGTGACGCAGTCCTGCGACCTGGCCTGCAAGCACTGCCGTGCCGCAGCCCAGCCGATTGCCCACCCCGATGAGCTGACCAACGCCGAGGGCAAGGCGCTGATTGACCAGATCGCCGCCATGCACGTGCCGATTTTCGTCTTCACCGGAGGCGATCCGCTGAAACGCAAGGACGTCTTTGAGCTGATCCGCTACGCTGCCGACAAGGATGTGAAAGTCGCCCTGACGCCCAGCGCCACGCCGCTGCTGACGCGCGAAGCCATCTTCAAGCTGAAGGAAGCCGGGCTGGTGAGGCTGGGCATCTCGCTGGACGGCTCGACGCCGGAGATTCACGACAACTTCCGCGGACTGCCGGGCGCATGGGCGCGCACCATCCAGGCCATTGAGTGGGCCGCCGAGGCAGGCATTCCCATCCAGGTCCACACGACCATCAGCCGCCACAACGCGCACGACCTGGATAATCTGTGCGCCTTGTTTGAGAGGCTGAACATCGTCATGTGGAATGTCTTCTTCCTGGTTCCGGTGGGACGCGGCCAGCTTGCCGACCTGCTTTCAGGCGAGGAGTTTGAGACGGTCTTTGGCAAGATTTACGAACTGTCGCACCGGGTGAGCTTCCAGATCAAGACCACCGAGGCCATGCACTACCGCCGCTACCTGCTACAGCACAACCTGGAAGAGCGGCGCATGGGCCATGGACATCCCCACGGCGCGGCGCATGAATACGAGCCGGGCGCACCCACAGCGGACGCCAAGACGCGCACCATGGGCTGGGCCACGCGCCGCGTGAATGACGGCAAGGGCTTCCTGTTCGTCTCGCACGTGGGCAATGTGTACCCCAGCGGGTTCCTGCCCATCCACGCAGGCAATGTGCGGCAGACCCCACTCCAGGAGATCTATCAGAACGCGCCCATCTTCAAGGCTTTGCGCGATACCAGCCAGCTGGAAGGCAAGTGTGGCGCGTGCGAGTACAAGGAGATTTGCGGCGGCTCGCGGGCGCGGGCCTATGCGCTGACGGGCGACCCGCTGGCACAGGAGCCCTGCTGCATCTATCAGCCCAAGAACTGGGACGCCGAGCGCGAGAGCCAAGCGGCTTCGTTTGAGGTCACGATCACGCCGGACACGCTGGTGTCTTTGTAAGGGGGAATCCGGGGCTGATCTGCATCCGTGCATCAGCCGCGGGGCATCAGCCACAGGATGAGCATGCACATAGGGCCGGGGGTCTACCCCGGCCCATTTGTTTCAGCTCCCCTGTCAATGGCTCTCGACACCCGCATCCGCCTTGCCGCGGAAGCGGCTGTAAACGAAGATGACGTAGGCAAGAGCGAGCGTCATGCCGAAGCTCCACCAGGCGAGGCCAACGGCCAGCGTGTGCGGGCCGGAGAGAGCGCGGCTCAAGGTGATGTCATTCTGTGCGCCGGTGGTGGCGGGCAGCAGCGTGGGGTAGACGCCCCAGCATGCACCGGCCAGCATGAAGAAGAGATACAGGCACGAGGCGAGGAACGCCTTGACCGCTTGGCCCTTGCGGTTCAGCAACCAGATGGCGGCCAGCGATGCGATCACGCCCACGGGCACGATGAACGTGACCGGATAGCGGTAGTAGTTGTCCAGGCTTGTGGGACGCACGGCCATGGTGGCGATGAGGCTGACCACGGTGAAGACAATCAGCAGCAGCCAGAGTGGCGTGACAACCTTGCGTGCGCGCTGCTCCAGTTCGCCTGAGGTTTTGATGGTGAGCCAGAGCGCGCCATGCAGGGTGAGCGCAACAAGCGCCACGAGGCCGCCGATGACGGTGTACCAGTCCAGAATGCCGGGGTTTGTGCCGGGCTGCCAGTTGGTCCACAAGGGCAGAAAGAAGTAGCCGTCGGCTTGCAGGGGCACGCCGCGCAGCACGTTGGCGAGGGCGGCGCCGAAGAAGATGGTGAGCATCGCGCTGGCCAGCCCGAAGATACCGTCGAGCAGACCGAGCCACACGCCCATGTCGAGGTGGTTGCGCAACTCAAGGCTTACGCCGCGCAGGATGAGCAGCCAGAGCACGATCATGAGCGGCAGGTAGAAGCCGCTGAAGGCCGAGGCATAGAGCAACGGAAAGGCGAAGTAGAGCGTGCCGCCACCAGCCAGCAGCCACACTTCGTTGCCGTCCCAGACGGGGCCGATGCTGCGGAGGGTGGCGCCGCGCTCGGCTTCATTGCGCGCCAGAAATAGATGCAGCACACCGACGCCGAGGTCGAATCCATCGAGCACGACGTAGCCTACGATCATCACGGCAACCAGCCAGAACCAGATGAAACCCATCATGATGCAACTCCTGATGAACGGATGATGGTTGAGATGTGCGCCTTCCTGTCCTTTCGCCAGCGCAGGGGCGAAAGGACATGGCGCGGATCCTTTGCGGAACAGCCCGCGGATCGATCAATCGGCATGAACCGCCTCAACAGCTTTCGGCTCCGGCCCGTGGCTGATTTCGCGATAGACCAGCACGGTGAAGAGCAGGCCCAGCAGCGCGTAAAGGCCCATGAAGCCCAGCAGCGTGAAGAGACCGTTGCTCGCCGACACGGTGCTGGAGAAGCCTTCGCTGGTGCGCATGAGGCCGTAGATGAGCCAGGGCTGGCGGCCAATCTCCGCCGTCATCCACCCGGCGGTGTTGGCGATATAGGGCAGCGGGAAGCTGATCAGCAGCGCCCACAGCATCCAGCGCGAGCTGTAGAGCCGGCCACGCCACAGCATCAATGCGGCGCCAATCATGAGCAGCACGAAGTAGGTCCCCAGCCCTGCCATGATGTGGTAGGCGTAGTAGAGCAGCGGCAGCGTGGTGGGCCACTGGTCGCGCGGAAACTGATCGAGGCCCTTCACCTCAGCCTTGGTGGTGCCGTAGATCAGGAAGCTCAAAACATCGTTGACGACGATGGGGTTGTCAATCTGGCCGGTCTCTTCATTGGGCTGCCCCACCAGCACGATGCCCGCGCCAGCCTCCGTTTTGAAGAGGCCCTCCATGGCAGCGATGGAGGCCGGTTGATTGCGGGCCACGTATTTGCCGTGCAGATCGCCCGTGGGAAAGATGATGAGGATGGTCGAGATGAGTCCCGCAATCACGCCCACCTTCAGAAAGATGTGGCCGTAGTCGCAGCCGCACTCCGTGAATCGGCCTTCAAGCAGATAGAACGCGCCCGTTGCAGCCATGACGAAACTGGCGGTGACGACTGCGCCGGTCATGTTGTGCGCGTATTGCAGCAGCGCCCATGGATTCAGCAGCAGTTGCCAGAAGCTCAGCACCTCGTATTGCCCGTTGGGCATGTGCGCGTAGGCCACTGGATGCTGCATCCAAGCGTCCGTGACGATGATGAAGAAGCCGGATATCCACGAGCCCACGAAGACCATCACCGCTGAGAACCAGTGCAGCGTTTTGGAGAGCCGCTTTTCGCCGTAGAGGAAGAGGCCCAGAAACGCCGACTCCAGAAAGAAGCTGAAGACGCCTTCCATCGCCAGCGGCTGCCCGATGACACCGCCGGAGAGCCGCGAAAAGCGCGCCCAGTTGGTGCCGAACTCAAACTCCATGGGGATGCCGGTGACGACGCCGAAGACGAAGTTGATGCCGAAGATCTTTCCCCAGAAACGCGCTGCGCGGTCCCACTCTTCATTGCCGGTTTTGAGCGCGACGGTCTTGAGCACCACGATCAGCAGCGCGAGGCCCATGGTGAGTTGTGGAAAGAGATAATGGAAGGTCACTGTGAAGGCAAAATGCAGGCGGTGAATCAGTTCAGCAGTCATTGTGGATCTCCTGATTCAGGACGAACCCAGGGGAAGCAATAGGATGCATCACCCCAGACACTGGATGCGAACGGCAGCCAGAACACAACTTCTTCTTGTGCTCCAAAGCATAACGCAATTGTGGACCGTGCGGCCTTTATCATGGAGTGATATGAGTCACACGCAACCCCGGGGCACCAGCTTGATTCTAAATCGGTGGGGTCTTCACAGCTTCGCAACGCTCGGGTTACCGTTTGCAGAATCAAAACGACGCTGAAATGCAGTGATGGCTGGGAGAGGTCAACGATGCGGACGGCAATCATCGGCGGCGGCATAGCAGGGCTGGCGGCCGCCTATGAACTGGAGAAGGCACGAGCGGCTGGCGCGCCGGTGGAGTACACGCTCTTTGAGGCGCGCGAGCGGCTGGGCGGCTCCATCGCATCGGAGATTGTGCATGGCGCGGTGTTGGAGCGCGGGCCGGATTCGTTCATCTCAGAAAAGCCCGCGGCGGCGATGCTGTGCCGCGAAGTGGGACTGGGCGACGCGCTGACTCCCTCGAATGACGCGGATCGCAAGACCTACATCGTGGTGCGCAACCGCCTGGTTCCTCTGCCCGACGGGCTCATGTTTCTGATTCCCACCAAGCTGATTCCCACGGCGCTTACGCGGCTGTTCAGCCCGATGACCAAGATCCGCATGGCGCTGGAGCTGCTGCATCCGCCGCGCCCCAGCGGGCATGACGAATCCGTGGCCGCGCTGGTGGAGCGGCACTTTGGCACGGAGGCCGTGGACCGGCTCGCCGATCCGCTGCTGTCGGGCATTTACGGTGGCGACGCATCGCAACTGAGCGCGCGGACCGTTTTGCCCAAGCTGGTGGAAATGGAGAGCGAACACGGCTCGCTGACGCGCGGCATGCTGGCGGCGCACCGCACAATGCGCGCAAAGATGGCTGCTGCAAGTCATGCGGCGAAACCGCAGGGCAACGGCAAGGCTGCGCCGAGGGGCATTTTTACCACGCTGCGCGGAGGCATGCAGCAACTGGTGGACGTGCTCGAAGCGCGGCTTGAACCTGCATGGGTGCGGCGGTCCATGCCGGTAAGCGCTCTGGAGAAGACCGAAGAGGGCTGGAAAATAACGGCGGGCGGCGTAACGGAAATCTTTGACGCGGTGATTATGGCCTCGCCGGCCTGGGCCGCGGGCGTGCTGCTGGGCGCGATTGACCCGGTGCTGGGCGAGGAATTGAGCGGAATTCCCTACTCGTCAAGCATCACCGTGAACCTGGTGTACGACGAAAAGCAATTGGGCCAACTGCCGGAGGGATTCGGCTTTCTGGTTCCCGCGAGCGAGGGCCGCTCGATGCTGGCGTGCACGTTTGTGCATCGCAAATTTCTGGGACGCACACCGCCGGGCAAGGCTGTGGTGCGGGCGTTCCTGGGCGGCGCGAGAAATGAATCGCTGCTGACCGAGACCGACGCCACCCTAGTGGAGACGGTGCGCCGCGAACTGAGCGAGATTCTGGGCCAAAAAACAATCAGCCGCGAAGTGGAACCGGAGCATGCGCAGGTGTCGCGCTGGCGCAGGGCCATGGCGCAGTACGCCGTGGGCCACCAGGAGCGGATGCAGCGCATCACCGCGCGCGTGGCCGCGCTGCCTGGGCTCCGGCTTGTGGGCAACGCCTACGACGGCATCGGAATTCCCGACTGCATCCGGCTGGGGCGGCAGGCGGCGCTGGAACTGGCACAGAGCAGCAAGGCAGTGAGCCTGCCGGTCAGCTAGTCAGCGAATCAGCAAGAGACGAGATGCAGAACGGTGGCGGATTCCCAGGTCTCAGAAGCGAGACCTGGGGCACCCATTTTCTTTCCCCGGCTCGGGACACGCTGCGGCTCGCGGGGTTCGCGCTTACCGTGGCACCACCGGAAGAATCAGCGCACTGGGATGCTCTGCGTCGTGGAGGATGGTGTTGGTGGCTCTCACGAACGTCGCGCTGGTGGCGGCGTCCTTGCCAGTGTTCAGGTTGCGGTCAAAGCGCGGGAAGTTGCTGCTGGAGACCTCGAGCCGTATCCTGTGGCCCTTGAGGAAGACGTTGCTCGTGGACCACACATCAATCTTGTACTCGTAGACTTTGCCGGGCGTGATGGGCTCGGCCGTGCTGGTGGAGTTGCGGAAGCGCGCGCGCAGAATGCCCTCCGTGAGGTTGTGCGCAACGCCGTCCGGGGCCACGTCCACAAGCTTCGCGGTAAAGTCCGTATCGACTGCTGACGATTTCGCAAACAGGTCGAGCGTGACGGGGCCGGTGACTTCCACATCGCTCTCCAGCGGCGGCGTGGAGTAGACGAGCACATCGTTGCGCGCTTCCACTTGCTTCTGGTCGCGCGGGCCTCCCGGCAGATGCGTCGGGTCGCAGCAGAGCGGGCCGCCCACGGTGGGCACGGGATTCGCGGGGTCATAGACAAAGCTGTCGGCGGCTTCCTTGTGCGCGGCAGAAACGGTGAGGGCGCCATCGCCGCTTGCGCTGTTGGCCTTGCCGGCGGAGTGCAGATAGTAGCGGGTCTGTTTGGCGCGCTCCAGAGGCCACGCGTCTTCGTAGCGCCACTTGTTCTCGCCCATCACGAAGATCTTGACGGGCTTCTCCTTGGCGAACTCGTTCTGCTTGCCCTGGAAGAGATACTCATACCACGCGAGCGTGACGGCATTCTCGTCAAAGGGCGCATCGGGGCCGAAATCGACTTCGCCGACCTGGCGGCCGAAGCCGGAGTGGCCGCCAATGGCGATGATGAGGTGCTGGCCGTTGCGCGCTGCCTGATTGCCTGCCTGCGCCTTGAGGCCCATGTAGTTGCGGATGGAGCCGCCCTGGAACAGGTCGTACCATGCGGCCACGGTGAGCGAGGGCACCTGAATGTTGGCGTAGTTCTCGTCGATGGCCCACTGCTGCCAATAGCTGTCGTAGGTGGGGTGCGCGATCCAGTCCTCGAAGTACGGGGCGAGGCTGGAGGTGGCAGCCGGCGAGCCGGGATCAAGGTGAAAGTTGTAGAGCGGATATTGCGTGAGCGGCAGTGCCGTGCTGCCAACAACGGCGTTGGTGCGGTCGCGCACCATGCGGTTCAGCGTGTCCTGCGCAAGGCCGGAGGTCCAGGACTCATCGAACCACTGCGCGAGTGCGCCGCCCTGGTAGGTCCAGTTCTCGTGATAGTTGCTGGCCGTAACCACGGGGCAGATGCCGGCCAGATGCGGCGGATGGCTGATGGCGGCGAGCATCTGCGTGGCGCCCACATACGAGCCGCCGAACATGCCGACCTTGCCGTTGGAGTGCGGCAGCGCGGCAGCCCACTCCACGGTGTCATAGCCATCGTTGCTTTCATGCTTGAAGGTGTACCACTCGCCGTCGGAGGTATAGCGGCCACGGACATCCTGCACGACGGCGATGAAGCCATGCGCGGCGGCCATGCGGGCGAAATCGGCGGTGTTGTCCTTGTTGTACGGCGTGCGCTGCAGCAGGACCGGGAAGCTGCCGTCGCCGGCGGGACGGTAGATGTCCGCGCGGAGGGTGACGCCGTCGCGGGTCTGCATGGCGACGTTGTGCTCGATGATGATGTCAGGGGCGGACTGGGCCAGCGAGGAAACGCAGGGCAACAATGTGGCAGCAAATGCGAGCAGGCAAAATGTTTTTTTGAGCATGGAGTCCCTCGGTGGCGAAAGCCGAGACCATTCTATAGTCCGCCACGCGGGAGACGTGCTTTTGAGTTTGAGGCGGCGGGTTACATGCCACCCTTGCCGAGCAGGATTCCGATGCCGTAGGTGACCGCGCCCTCGACGGCACCAACGATGGTCATCTCCATGCCGGAGGACCACCAGGAGCGGACGGTGATGAGGCTCTTGGCGGCGCCCACAGCGAAGTGGGCAATAAGCGAGACGATGGCGGCAGCGATGATGGCCTGAACACCATGCAAGAAGAAAAACGGCACAACGGGAATGGCGGCGCCGATGGCGGTGGAAAGCGCACCGGAGCCAGCCGAGACGAGGGGGTTTGAGAGCGCGTCTTCCGTGGTGCCGAGTCGCTCGCCGGCCAGCACGCGGAGCATCTGTTCCGGGTCGCGGGCAATGTGGTCCACCACGCGATCAGCGTCTTCCTCGGGCAGGCCTTTGACCTGGTAGTAGAGCGAGAGAAGTTCGCGAGCCTCGGGGCCGTTCATCTGGATTGCTTCGCGCTCGCGGGCTATTTCAGCATGATAGATTTCGCGCTGGCTTTTGGCGGCGAGGTATGCGCCGGAGCCCATGGAGAGCGCGCTGGCAATCATTCCTGAGACGCCCGCGAGCAGCACATATTTGCTGTCGCCGGCGGTAGCGCCGGAGACGCCGGAGACGATGCCAAAGATGGCGCCAAGGCCGTCGTTGACGCCATAGATGGCGTCGCCAATCCAATTGCCGGCCTGCGCGCGCCCCTGGCTGCGCTTGGCCAGCAGCTCGTCCAGAACGGCCTTGGCGTCCATTCTGGGAGCCCCGGCGGGCGCGGTGTAGTGCCCACGCAGCAGCGACCCAAGCTCGCGGTGATGTTCCTTCTCGTCTTCCACGACGTGGTGCAGGATGGCAATGGAGCCTTCATCGCCCAGCTCTTTCAACTGCTTGCCATAGCTGGCGATGTGGCGGCTTTCTTCAATCTCCAGGCGGCGCAGGGCCATGCGGATGCCACCGGCGCGGTTGGCCAGGGAGTCCGCCTCGCCGCCAGGGCTACCGGAATAAACAGGCGCGGGTCCGCCCAGTTCCTTGATGCGGCTTTCCCACAGGCTGGCGTGCTCCATCTCTGCCTGGGCCAGGTGGCGCAGCACCTGCGCGCGCACAGGGTCGGTGTCGCGGTCGGCCAGGGCCAGATAGGTATGGTAGCCCTCCATCTCGGCCTGCCAGTTGCCCTCAAGGGCAGCCAGAATCTTTTTTTGCCTGGCGTTACTCAACGCTGCAATCACCACGGATCACTCCTCGCTTTCCTCTGAGAATACGGTATTTATGCCGTGTTTTGCAGCCCCGGTGTCTCTGCGGCCGGCAGGGATGGTGACGGGATGGGAAAATGCCGCAAAGGATGACGACGGGGGCGGCGCGGGACGGCGGCACACTGTGCTTGTTCGCACTTCCCCAGTGCGGGGTTTCCCGTATAGTGTTTTGTGCAGCCTAAAAGCCGGAAAATCCGGCCACTCAGGAATACCGGCGGTAAACAAACGACCGTCGCAGCAGGTCTGTCACTTCATGCAGGACAGGCGAGTACGCCCCTACCGGGCAGCACACTTTTGAGGAAGCGGAGAACAACCTCACATGGCAACGCGATCCACACCGCCAGCGGCGCCCACATCGCCGAACTACACTGGCCCTTTTATCACCGTCGCTGCACTGTTCTTCATTTTCGGGTTCATTACCAACCTGAACATGGCCCTGGTGCCGCACCTGCGGTCGATCTTTGACCTGCAATATGCGTGGGCCATGCTGGCGGAGTCCGCCTTCTTTCTGGCCTACTTTGTGTTTTCCTCGCCGACATCGAAGCTGATTGAATCCATCGGCTACAAGCGGACGATGGTGGTTTCTCTGTTTATCCAGGTGGCGGGGTGCCTGCTGTTTGTGCCAGCGGCCAAACTGGTAAGCTTCCCGCTGTTTCTGACCGCGGTGTTTGTGGTGGGCGCGGGCGTAACGGCGCTGCAGACGGCTGCCAATCCGTATGTGGCAATTCTGGGCCCGGAACACAGCGCTCCTGTTCGGCTGACGCTGGCGCAGGCGCTGAACTCGCTGGGCGGCACCATTGCGCCGCTTATCGCCGGGCATTACATTCTTACCGACCCTGGCAAGATGGCATCAAAGGCGGCTGTCGCCAATACCGTTCTCGGGCCGTACATCGCCATCGCCGCAGGGCTGCTGATTCTTGGCGTTGCCGTAGCGTTTCTGCACTTGCCGCACATTGCGCAGACACAGGCGTTTCGTCCCGCCAAAGAGGGCGACCCCGTGCTGAGCCGCAGCATCTGGAGCTACCGGCACACGGTGCTGGGCGCGGTGGGCATCTTTCTGTATGTGGGCGTGGAAGTGGGCCTGGCTGCGATCGCCGTGAACTACTTCCTTTTGCA
>JAJXZL010000030.1 GCA_021780075.1 Acidobacteriota bacterium | reverse complement strand
GACCCGGCACGCGCTCCCTGTTGCAATCCTTCGCGCATTCCAGCCCCTCAATTCGTGGTGCACAGGGGAGGATTCGAACCTCCGTAGCTCCAAGGAGCGGCAGATTTACAGTCTGCTGCCATTAACCACTCGGCCACCTGTGCCCATTCACCCCGGCAACGAAATAGCTGCTGCCAGGAATCCAGCCCAACCTGCCTGCACCCACGCTTCCAGCCCTCTTCAGCGCATCAGGCCCCGCCCGGAAAATCTCCGGCCTGTCGGAGCATGCACCTCAGTGGAATCACTGCGGAGGACAGGCCCGGCGACTGAAAACAGCCCGCCGGTCCAAACTTTCTGCCGCTCTCTGCCCCGGATTCACGCTTCCCCAAGTGGAGCTGGCGAAGGGATTTGAACCCCCGACCCTCTGATTACAAATCAGATGCTCTACCAGCTGAGCTACGCCAGCCCATCCCACCCCGGAAACCGCCCCGGAGTCCCGAAGAAAACGCGAACACACACCCGCTCGGCGCATACCACGGCACAGAATCAAAGATTAGCATACCGCCGCACGCGGAGCAAACCGGCGCGGACAGTTCAAGCAGCTCCGGGCGAGACCCTCTTAAGTGCGGGGCTGCCAGCCGTCAAACGCAGATCATATTCATTCTGTAGATTGAGCCAGAATTGCACCAGCATCCTGCGATAGATGCCCAGCCGCAGCCCGGTATCAGCTAAGATCGAGCTCTTGCCGCGGCAATATCGCCCACCCGCGGCGCGGGCGCGCCAAGATCCTTTTGCAGGGCGGAGGCCGTCAAGCCCAACGACTCTATGAACGCTCGCTCAGCAGAATCTCCCAGGGATGGCTCAAGGCAGCCTTGTTGGCCATGTCTCGCTTCTCCTTGCACATATGCCTGTAACAATCCATAACTTCTAACTTTTCGTTCATCACTTACTGGCAATCGGCGTGGATGGTTATAGGTGTTATAGTTCGAGCCGGAGGAATAATGAGACGAACTCTAGCAGTATTTCTATGCATTCTGTTCCCAATCAGCGCATTTGCCGGCGATAACGGATACAAGATCGCTTACGATGGCGGGTCACTTCAAAACGCCAAAGCCGGTGCCGAGATGAGGCTCATCATCGATGGCACCAATATTCGCATCATGAAGGACAAGACAGAAGTAGTGACTGTTCCAGCCTCCGCAGTGACTGAGATCAGTTACGGACAGGACGTCCACCGGCGTGTCGGAGCTGCCATTGGAGCCGCGGTTGTTTCCTTTGGAATCGGAGCATTACTGGCACTTACCAAATCAAAAAAGCACTTTATCGGTCTCACTTGGAATGATGGGGGCAAGAAGGGTGGCTGCGCATTCCAGGCAAGTAAGAACGACTATAGAGGCTTGCTGGCCGGACTCGAAGGTGTAACAGGAAAAAAGGCCGTCGATTCAGACGCAATGACCGTAAAGAACTGACCGAAAACGAACAGGCATTTCATTCCTAAGCATTGGGGAATTCAGCTCGAACCAGAATTCCCGCCCACATCGCGCCTAGGGCAATTGGCATATCTACGGCCCTTGATTGCAGATAAGGTGTGGCTTCATGGGCAGGTTCGGTATGCTGTTCAGGAAGTCTTTAATCAAATTCGCTTGAGGACTTCCTGCTTTTATGCACCGACGCACGCGCAGAACGCTTTTTATTGTTGCCGGGGTCCTGTTATTGGTGGCCGTGGCGGTCTTTCTACGCTCCAAGGCGCCGCCTGAGGCGGCCCGTCTGCTGCCGGAGTCCGACGGCATCATCTATATCAACTTCAAGCCCATCCGCGCGTTCATGCACAAAAAACTGGAGCCGCCCCAGCGCGTGCCGGAGTATCAGAAATTTGTGGATGCGACGGGCATTGACTGGGAGCGCGATCTGGACCAGGTGGCCATTGCCCTGCACCGCATGCCCGACCCCAATGGCCCCAACGGCCCGGTGGCCTACTCGCTGGTGCTGGTAGGCAAGCTGACCGGCAACCGCCTGAATGCCTGGCTGGATGCGCACGCCGCCTCGCGCGAGAACTACGCCGGGAAGACCATCTACAGCATTCCCTCAGAAGGCCGGACGGTGCGCGTGGCGCAGATCGGCTATGACATGGTGGCCGTGTCCAACACGCCCACGCCGGAGCAGATCCACTCCATCATCGACCGCCGCCGCACGGCAGCGCTGCCGTTTGCCGGCTCCACCGTGCTGTCGAGGCACTACCACGAGGTGCCGCTGCTGGCCCTGGCCTGGGGCGTGGGCCAGATCGGGCTGCCCTTCTCTGAGAGCGGCGCCATCAGCATCTTTGGCCTGTCTCTGCCCTTGGAGGACGGGACAACCATCATCGCCAGCGTCACGCCTACTCTGCCGCTGGCCGGTTCGCTGCGGCTGCGGGTGGAAGAGATTGCGCCCAACGACCAAGCCGCCGTCAGCCAGGCCGGCACCCTGACCACGCTGGTGACCATGGCCCGCGGCTTTACCGCTCCGCTGGCACCCAACCCCGCAAACAACGCGCTGAAGGAACTGCTGCGGACCGCCGAAGTGACCCGGAAACGCGATCGCGTGGTGGTCACCGCCTCGGTATCTTCCGCCGGGCTGGCCAGTGCGGCGGAAGAAAATTCTGTAACAAATCCGGCAACCCAAACCGGACAGGACACATCCAAATAGGCACTAGCGGGCTTCCCAGTCGCTTCACCAGCCACGGTCTGCACTCAAAGGCCGCCGGAGCTCTCACCCAACCGCGTTGCTCGCGGGGGTTCAGGAGCTCCAGGCGGCGTCGCTTTTTCCATACGCCCTGCAAACTCCCGCTTGAAGCCATACGCAAAAACACTGGCCGCAATGCGCGCATAAACAAGTGCGGCTCCCGAGGGAGCCGCACTGAGAATGGCCTTGTGGAGCGGGTTTATCTCCCGCTCGCTGCGCTGCCTCCGTCATCCAGTGCAGCTTGCTCATAGGTATTGCGCAAGTACTTGTGAGGATTGACGGGCACATGGTGGATGCGCACCTCGTAGTGCAGGTGCGGACCGGTTGCGCGTCCTGACTCGCCGACGTAGCCGATGACCTGACCGCGGGTGACGTGCTGGCCAGCCAAAACGGCGATGGCAGAAAGATGGCCATAGACCGTAAGCAGATCGTGGCCGTGATCGAGGACGACCTGGCGACCGTACCCGGAGCCCATCGACGCTCCCGTCACCTCGCCGTCGGCCGTGGCGCGTACCGGCGACCCGTAGGGTGCGGCAATATCGATGCCGGGGTGGAATGCGCCTTCGCCGTTCAGCGGATCTTCGCGCTCTCCAAAGCTCGAGGTTACGCGGCCTTCAATCGGCCACATGGAAGGCGCGTCGGCCAGTTGGGTCCAGTCGCCGGCAAAGTTCGGCGTAAGCCCGCCCTCAAGCGCGCGTGTCACCCGGCCGGACATGGCCTGGGCCCGCAGCGCGTAAAACTGGTCGATGGTGAGCTTCACATCCTGCTGGCTTACATCGTCCGTAAGAGCCATGCTCTTGGGCGTAGCCGCCACAGCGGGGCTTGCGCCAGCAGTCTGCTTCGCTGCAATCAGCTTGTTCTGCCGCAGTCCATAGAGCGCAGTCACTTCGCTTGCCAAGGCGCCCAGCGAGGCGACTTGCACATCGCGGTCGTGCGCGATCTGCGCCATCTGCTTGTAGTTCTTGCGCAGCGTTTCGCGATCCTGGCGGACCTGGTTGAAGCTCTCCGTCTTCAGCAGCATGCGGGTATAGGAACCGGCCAGGCCGACAATGGTGAACGCACCCACCAGAGAAGCCGCCACAAACCCATACACGTAGTGGAGAGGCAGGGGAATCTTCCGTACCCGGCCATCATCGTCTCGCGCGACGAAAAGAATGTAGTAACGCTTCCGCAGCATAGTCCTTCTCATATTCCCGCAGCTGGGGAAGGCTGCAATTCGCCAAGT
>JAJXZL010000014.1 GCA_021780075.1 Acidobacteriota bacterium | reverse complement strand
TCACAGTCGTTGCCGGGCACTCGAAGGCCCCGGCGAAGAGCGCGTGGGGATGCGCGCAGGTTGAAAGGCGAGGGGACTAGTCCACCCGCTCGACCAGCAGCACCTGCTCGTCGTTGTCGACTTCCTGAAACTTTACTTCGATGATCTCGCGGCTACTGGTTGGCACATACCTGCCCACATAGGTCGCCTCGATGGGCAGCTCGCGGTGGCCGCGGTCGATGAGTACGGCCAACTGCACGCGCTGTGGGCGGCCGTGGTCAAAGAGGGCATCCAGCGCGGCGCGGATGGTGCGGCCCGTGTAGAGCACGTCGTCGCAAAGCACCACGTCGCGGCCGTTCACGTCGAATCCGATGGCGCCGGGCGTGACGACCGGGCGGACGTCGGTGGTGGAAAGGTCGTCGCGATAGAACTGGATGTCGAGCACGCCTGTATCGATGGGGTGCTTTTCGATTCCGGCGATCAGCTTGGCCAACCGCTCCGCAAATGGAATGCCACGGCGCTTGATGCCCACTAGGGCCAGGTTTTCGCTGCCGTTGCTTTTTTCTACGATTTCGTGGGCCAGGCGTACCAGGGTACGCTCGATCTCAGAGGCCGACATCAGCCTGCCCTTGGTACGCAGGATGGGTTTATGCTGTGCTTCGCTCATGTGTGCTCTCTGGCCGGATGATACGAGGGTTGACTCATCAGGAGCAAGTTGTGGAGAAGTGGAGCCGAGTAACGGGGTCTGTGTATCTCTCTGAAAACAGTCATTTCCGCTGCTTGTGGCCAGGCTCACACCTCTGGTCGGCGTCTGCGGGCCAGCAGCCGCGCCCCCAGCGCGCCGCCGCCGGCAGCAAAGAACAGCAGGAAGAATGAATTGACGGCAATGCCGAAGGTCTCAATGCCCGCATGTCCCCACGAGGACATCATCCACGCCTGCACCTGAGCGCGCAGGGCTACCGCCTCGGCATGCGCCGCATCCGATGAACCCATTCCGCCGGTCCACTCCTGGGCCATTTCCTGACTCATGTTGACGCGGGTCTTCCACTCGGCATCCATCTGGCTGGACTGGTGCAGAACGAAGCGCTGCACAAACAGTGTTGCTCCGCTGATGGCGAAGGCGAGCCAGGCCGCCAGCAAGCCGGTCACGAGCCCGATGCGGGCGCCGGCTCCGATGGTGATCCAGGCTGGACGCTGGCTGCGCATATACAGCAGCACGGCCCAGGCCGCCGCTCCGGCCATCCAGAACAATCCCAGAATGCCCACTGGGGAGAGCGAGCTGGACAGCAGGCCGGCCGGTACTGCAAGCGACAGAGAAGCCCGCATGGCCGGCTTCCAGTCGATGGTACTTGCGTCCCGCACAGGCTCGTTCAAACGCTCTGGCGTTGCCTGGCCGTTGGCGCCATCAGCCGCGTAGAGCAGTTGCGGCAGTCCGCAGTGCGGGCAATAGCAGCTTTCGGCGTCGGTCGCCTGGTGGCAGCGAGTGCAGGTAGTTTCCATACTTCTTAAGAGCCTATAGCATTTCCGTGCCTCGGGGGAACGTAGAACCATCTTGCCGGGGCGCCTTTACCGGGCGAGCAGGCGCATTCTTCCAGCAATTGCAACCTGGGGGACAGTCCGTTTCGTGCCGGCCTGAGCCGGGTTTGTCGCGGGTCCGGACGCGTGCGCGTGGTTGTCAGGCTTTGTCGATTTCCGGTTGGTGCAGCGCAGCCAATGCGGCAAGTCTGGTGGTGACGATTTCTTCCGCAGTCTGCACGACCTCTTCCAGCGTCAAGTTGGTCGAGTCCAGCAGCACGGCGTCCGGAGCCGCTTTCAACGGCGAGTCGGCGCGGCTGCGGTCGCGCTCGTCGCGTTCCCGCAGGTCGCGGATCACCTCATCGGGCTGCACGGCCGGCTTTGGGCCAAGCTGATCAAAGCGGCGCATGCCGCGCACTTCAGGGGCGGCATCCAGAAAAATCTTCACGTCTGCGTGGGGAAAGACGACGGTACCAATGTCGCGCCCTTCCATCACCACGCCTCCGCCTGCGCCCATTTCTTGCTGTAGACGCACCATCCAGGCACGAATGGCAGGAAAGACGCTAACGCGCGAGGCGGCATCCGTCACGCTTTGTTCGCGAAGGATGGCGGTCACGTCCTCGCCGTCGAGCAGAACACGGTTTTCAGCCGGGCCTGCTTCGAGGCGGATGTGGGTCTGGGCGGCCAGCTTCTCCAGGTCTGCGACGGAATCCAGCGGGAGGCCTGCCCGCAGCGCCTTCAGGGCAAAGGCACGGTACATCGCACCCGTTTCAAGATTCAACAGGCCGAATCGCCGGGCCAGACGACGCGCAATTGTGCTCTTTCCTGCGCCGGCGGGCCCATCGATGGCGACGATGATCTTCCCCGCGGGTCCAAGGGAACGCAAGGGGTTTTGAGCCGCGTTCATCCGCGCTTCTTTGTCCCCTGCTTGGGCCGGGCGGTAAAGCCATACCGTTTGCTATTGCCTGCCCCTGCGCCAGCGGTCATGGCCGGCTTGCGGCTGCCGTGGGCAGAGCGCGCATCGGGCCGAGCGTCCTTGCGGGGAGCGCTGCTGCGGCTGGACGCGCCGGGCTTGGCAGCGGTCTTCCCATTGCTGCCATGGCCGTTGCGCTTGCTCCACGCCGGGGTGGAAGATTTTGCGTTTGTGCGGGAGCCGCCGGCGGGCCGGGCCTTGGCACCATTGGGCCGTGCGCTGCTCTTGGAGCCTGCCGCGGTGCGAGAGCCGTTGGACTTGCTGCTGGCGGTGCCATTCACGCTCTTCGATGCGCCCTGGCTCCAGCGTACGCCCGAAGCAGGCCGTGAGCCGGTGGCCGTGCGTGTTCCCGCAGGCCGGGCGTCGGAGCCGCGCCGCGCCGGACGGCTGCCGGAAGCAGCTTGCGCGGGCTTGCGGTCCCGGTTGTGAGCGGCAGGGCGGCTGAAGTGGGGCCGGGAAGCGGCGGACTTTCCCGCCGCGGCAGGCTTGCGCACGGGCGTCCGAGCGGAGTGCGAACTGGCGGGCCTGGGCTGCTCCGCATGAACAGCAGGTGCAGGTGCGGGCGGGGCAGGCTGGGCAGCCGGAAGCTCCGGCGCCTCATCCTCGTGCTCCCTGTGACGCATGAAGTAGGCCGAGGCCGACATGTATGCGCTGGCGTAGGTGGTGGGTGTCACCGCGAACTCCGGCAGCGTGCCGGCAACGTAGAAGTGCGGCGAGTGTCCCAGGGAAATGGTGTGGACCTGACGGGTGGCGACCAGCCCGCGCAGCACTTCGCGGATCTTGCTGCGCGCAGTGAGTGCGGCGAGGAAAAGCTCAACCTCTTCCATGCTGGCGGCAATCACGGCCTGCAGGTAGATGGAGGCAAGAACGGAAATGGCCGTGACCTGCGAGGTGGAGGCGCCTTCAGCAATCGCTTTTTGGAATCGATGACGGAGCAACTGCCAACGCGCTGGCTGGCCGGGCGCAGAGATGACGGGAATGATGCGCAATTGCTGCCAGAGCTCAGTGATGGCGCGCAGGACGGCAGATTCGCTCACTTCGCGGCCCAGAGCCTGCTTCAGTTGCGCGATGGTTGCGTCGCCCGCCTCCAGCAGCTTGTAGGCCTGTACGGCCAACTGCGAGACCTGGCGCGAGCCGGTGAGTTGAGGGCTGCGCCGCCAGTCGCGGTCACCCCGCAAGGCATACACGTAGGGCAATACCCAGCTGGCCACAACAAAGTCAGGCTGCTCGCCGGGTTGGCCCAGCAGATTGAGCCGGACTGCCACGCCGTCGGTCTCCAGGCGCACCAGGAGTTCCTCGGCTGCGGCAATCTGCGGGGGGTCGGGGGTCACATCCCGCTGCCCCGCAACGGCCTCAACAAATGAAGGCGCGACGGAAGAGGAAGACTGTTTCCTGGGCAGAAAAAGACAGAGGCCCGTCTCCTCAATCCATGTCCGGGCATCCTCCAATGTGAGGGGCCCAAATCCATTGTGGCGCATCCTTTCGGCGCGCGCTGCTTCCAATTGCTCCGATGTCAAAGAAAAACCCTCGCTTCCAGGTTGGCGCTGGCGCCGGGCGACCCTCTATTGCGTGCAGGGTGGCCTTACCCTCTATTTATCTTAAATGGGAATTAAATTCGATGGAAGGCCCGCTGGATATCCTTCCATGAATACTGCAAAGCTATTGGACGTCCGTGAGGGCAACTTGTGGGGTGTTCGGTCTTCGCCAGCTCCAGCAAAAGCCACTCCATGCGAACCGGGTCAAGAGGGGTGTTGACCTTGATGGCTGAATGGCAGGCAATGGAGGCAGCAATGCGCGTGCGGAGGGATGTAAGGTTCTGATTTTGCGAGGGTTCTTCTGAGTCGCCGCTGGACTGCTCAATGACCTCGGCCAGCATCCGCTCCAGTTCGGCGCCTTCCAGGCCAACGGGAGCAGATTTGACGGCAAGTGTTTGAGGGCCAAAGGGTTCCACCTCAAAGCCATTTTTTTCCAGCTCTTCGGCAATGCGCGCAAAAACCACCATCTGCCAGGGCTTGAGCTCGACGAGAAGCGGCATCAGGAGCCGCTGGCGCTGCACCCGCTCAACCTGGCGGTCGCGCAGAATTTTCTCAAAAAGAACCCGCTCGTGCGCCACATGCTGGTCAATGATCCAGAGGCCGTCGTTGCCGGTGGCCAGAATAAACGACTCGCGCAACTGTCCCACAGGGCGCAGAGAAGCCAGGTGATTCAGGTTGGCGGCGGCCTGTTCGGCCTCCACTAGCGCGGTCCGCTCCGCGGTTTCTGGATGGTAAGGCGCTGTTTCCAATGGGTTTGGAGAGCATTGGCTGGCGGGCTGCAGAAGCGCCTCAGCGGCCTGAGCCCAGGGCTGGCCTGCGAAGTCCAATCTGCCGGGAACGGGCGTGATCGGGCGCGGAGTCAGTTCAAACCGCTCTGCACTGGCATCCAGCAGGCCGGTCAGGTCGGAGTCCGCCAGGGGCCGCGGCGCGTCTCCGTCGGGCGAGCCGGGCAGAGGCGAGACGGAAGGCGGCATGAGCGAAGGGCTGGCGGCGGGCGCGGCGTCGAGCGCGGCCAGGAATCCGGCCGCGGGCCGTGCCTTGATGAGCGCCGTGCGCAGGCTGTCGCGGACAAAGTCGTGTACATGGCCCTGCTGGCGAAAGCGAACTTCGGTCTTGGCCGGGTGGACGTTCACATCCACCTCTTCAGGGGGCATCTCCAGAAAGAGCAGCACCACGGGAAAGCTGGTGGGCGGAATGACGTTCCGGTAGGCCTCGGTGATGGCGTGGAGCAGCAGGCGATCGCGGATCAGGCGCTTGTTGACAAAAATATAGATGGAGTTGCGGTTGAGCTTTTGCAGCTCCGGCTTGCTGAAGAAGCCGCTCAGCCGCAGGCTGCCGGGGTTACGGGCCGGCTCGGCGGGGTCGCGTTTCCAGGGCGGCGGCTCGGGCAGTCCGGCGCGCTCAAGCGGAGTTTCGGCGGCCACGGGCAGGAGTTGCGCAAGGGTGTCCTTGCCGAAGACCTGGTAGATGCGCTCGGCTGTGCGGCTCACCGGCGGCGCGGCAACAATGGTGTGCGACGCAGAAAGCAGCTCAAAGTGCTTTTCCGGGTGGACGAGAGCATAGTGCGTGACGAGCGCCGTGACGTGGGCCAGTTCGGTGGACTCGGCGCGGAGGAATTTGCGCCGTGCGGGCGTATTGAAGAAGAGGTCGGCGACGGCGAGGGTGGTGCCGCGAGGCAAGGCGGCGTCGTCCACATGCAGAATTTTGCCTCCGGCGATCTCGATGCGGGTTCCGGCGGCCTCGTCTTCGGTGGCTGTTTCCAGAGTCACGCGGGCTACGGAGGCAATAGAGGGCAGCGCCTCGCCGCGAAAGCCGAGGGTGGCGATGGAGAGCAGGTCGTCGGCGGTGCGCAGTTTGCTGGTGGCGTGGCGCTCAAAGGCCAGCAAGGCGTCGTCGCGGTTCATGCCGTGGCCATCGTCGGCCACGCGGATGAGCTTTCGCCCGCCTGCTTCGACTTCGACGCGGATGCGACTGGCCCTGGCGTCGAGAGCGTTCTCCAGCAGTTCCTTAACAACGGAGGCAGGGCGGTCCACCACCTCGCCGGCGGCGATCTGGTTGGCAACGTGGTCGGGAAGAACGCGGATGCGGCCCATCAGGGATAGGGTAACGCAGGGCGCGCCTCTTCGTTTCGGCGCACGGCCACATCCCGCGGAGCATCGCCGATGGCGGCAATTCTCCACGTCCTTTGCACTTTTTCGCAGAAATGAAACCTGCGCGCAACAGAACATTCATTCCTGCTTCAATCGGCTGTAACTCAGTTCATCCATGTTAGGTCTGTCTGTCTCTCAGAAGACGAGCGACGAGCGTCCCCGCGTTCGATTGGGCACGACTCCCTGTGCACGATGTCGCTCCAGTACAAAAACACAATTCTCTGGAGGTTTTGCAGCATGGTACGAACGTTGTTGACCTGCGTCCTCATGGTTCTGATGGGATGTACTTTTTCTTTTGCCGCGGATAACGAAGTGCATGGCCGGGTGCTGGACGCGACCGGCGCACTTGTTCCTGGCGCGGAAGTGACGCTGACCAGCGCCGATGGAGTGAGTTATCACGTGGCCAGCGATGCCGCGGGCAAGTTCTCAACGCCGGCGCTGCCGCTGGGCAACTATAAGCTTTCGGTTACGGCCGCCGGCTTTGCTCCGTACAGCAAGGAGAACGTGCGCCTGACGTCGAGCCAGCAGGTGGAGATGGACGTGACTCTTTCCGTCTCGGCCGATGGCCAGTCGGTGGTGGTCTTCGGTGGCGCGCTGGACGGTGCGACGCCGCAGCCGACGCAACAGGAAGTCTTCAATTCAGACCAGACGATGCGCGTGATTGACCGCAAACAGATGGACATTGCGGGTCCGGTGGCGGGTGCAGCGCAAATTATTGCCACGGCTCCGGGCGCCAATGTAACTGGCTACGGCAACACGGGAGCGACAAAATACACGATCGACATTAACGGCATCAATCAGGGTTGGGGCGGCTACGGCGGCATCACCGGCGGCGGATCGCTGGGCGTGACGTTTGATGGCGTGCCGATTGTGGATCCGGGAACGGGTCTGTGGCAGTCGCCTACGATTCCTGAAACCGCGATGGTCCAGAATGTGAACGTGACCTACGGGCCGGGCGCAACGGCGGACCGCTGGTACACGAACATCGGCGGTGCGGTGGAGTTTACGCCGCTGCAGCCGACGGCGAAGCCACACCTTTCCGTCGTCACCACATACGGCAGCTACTTCCAGAAGGACATGGTGGTGAACGCGACGACGGGCCTGCTGCACGGCTGGTCGACGGCGGTTTCAGTTGGCGGCAACGCAGGGAACGACTTTCGTCGCAGCCCTGACGGCTTCAAGAATCCCGCCAAGGACATTGCGGTGTTTATGAAGACGGCCCACGCGTTCGAGGCGGGCACGTTCGAGTTCGGCGGCTACTATGCACATGCCGGCGGGTATCGCTCGCAGGTGATTCCCACGACGGCGAATCCTGCGATCACGATCGATGCCCAGCCGGGCAGCCTTCAGTACAGCCAGCAAACCTCGGGCTACTACAGCACGCTGTCGTATGTGGATTACAACAAGTACGACACGAACGACATGGCGCTTATCTATTCGCGGCAGACTGTGCGGCTTGACCCCAAGCTGACACTGGACAACATGGCTTGGTTCATGCGCATTGACCGCACACATTATCGGATCAATGATGTCTATTCGCCGGGACCGCAGCTGATGGAGTGGAACAACCCGCACACGGATACGATCGGCGACCGCATAGGCTTTGTGAAGTCGATGCCCATGAACACGATCACCGGCGGCGGCTACTTTGTGCACGCGATTTATAACTCGCGCAACAACTTCTTCAATCCCTCAGATGGCGGCGCCAAGCGTATTGCCAACATCGGCGGAAAAATTCGTTCCGGCTACTTTGACCAGGACGACTTTGCGCTGTTTCTGCAGGATGACTTCAGGCCCATTCCGAAGCTGCACATCCTGCCGGGCGTGCGTTACACCGGCTTCAGGGTGGGCTATTCCAACAATGCCTTGGGGGACTTTGCCCTCGCGCCGGGCGGCCAGCTTTCGCAGCGCGACTGCACAAACTTCTACAACAGCACGGCGGGCAACATCAAGGACCAGGGCGCAAACTGCGGCAGCCAGCAGAACCGCAGCGGCATGGAGCCCTCGGCGGACGCCAACTATCTGGCGCTGCCCTGGCTGACCATCTACGGCGGCTATCAGGAAGCTCTGAAGGCGCCGCAACTGGGCGGTGGCGGCGGACTGTTCCAGTCTGTTGATCCGAGCAGTTATCACCTGGCCCGCCAGCGTTTCTATCAGGGCGGCTTCAAGGTGCACTCGGAGGGCACGGGCGCACTGAACAGCTTCCTGCTGGGCGCGGCGTTCTATCACCAGCGGTACTCCAACCAGGAGATCGATGTTTCGCTGGCCAACGGCGACACCATTGCCAACAGCGGCACGTCGTCGTATCACGGCGTGAACCTGTACGCGGACGATGACCCGATTGCGCGCCTGCACCTGTTTGCCAACGCCAGCGTGGAGCGGGCAGTCTACACGAACTATTACACCGGGGGCACGATCATCAACGGCGTGCTGACCGGCGCAACATCCTACAACGGCTTGCCGGTAGCGTATGTGCCCAACTCGATGCTGAACGCGGGCGCGTACTACCAGTTCGATGTGCATAAGGTGCAGGTGCAGCCGATGTTTGCGCTGCAGTACACGGGGCGGCAGGCAATTTTTGACAACACGGCGGCCACTCCCAGCAGCCAGACGATGCCGTCGTTTACCACGGCCAACATGGGCGTCAAGGTGCCCATGCGGCATACGGACATCGGCGTAAATGCCATCAACATTTTCCGCAACCGCTACAACGAGTACGAGTACATTTCCTCCGGCGGATACTTCGGCACGCCCACCGGCGGATACATTCTGGCCTACCCGGGTTCACCGGCGTCGGTGTACGGCACAGTCACTGCACACTTCTAAATCAAAGAGGTTGGAACGCAGAAAGGCCCTCCCCGCGGGGAGGGCCTTCTTTTTGGATGTCGCCGAAAAGGCGGACAGAGAAGCGGACTAAATGCCCATGCCGAATTCGCTGGCCTGCCGCTCGCCGGCGTTGGCGTAGAAGTCGTAGGGGGTGCGCTGGTTAAACTTGTGGCGGCTGAAGAGCTCGCGACCCACGTAGATGCCAAGCGCGGCCACCGCCATTCCCACTGAGAACCAGCCGATCACGCGCAGAGCGCTGCTCTCATCCTGCTCTTCAGAAGTCGTGATGGATTCGGGTTCAGTGGACATGGGGCTGTTTCGTCTCCTGCTTCAAGAATAACCTACCTTCCCATAAGACGCATGACTCAAACGGATCGTGAGCCTGCCACTTTTGTTGTGTAACTAGATTCGATGCGAGAGAGCCACACGGCCTTTTCCGATTCGGGAAGAAAGCTGGCGCGGATGGAGTTGGCGGCGAGCTGGCGGAGTTCTTCGCGGGTAAAGCCCTGCACGGAATGGGCCAGCAGGAACTCGTTGGCGATGTCGGAGCCGAAGAAGGCGGGGTCATCGGAGTTGAGGGTGACGAGCAGGCCCGCGTCAAAATAGCTGCGCAGAGGATGTGCGGCGAAGGATGGGCAGACGCCGGTGCGGACATTGGATGTGGGATTGAGTTCGAGAGGGACACTCCGTGTCTTTAACTCTTGGACGAGAGTCGAGTCCTGAGTAGCCGAGACGGCGTGGCCGATGCGCTCGGAGCCGATGGAGAGCGCTTCCCAGATGGCCTCGGGACCGGTGGTTTCTCCGGCGTGGTTGGTGAGGCGCAGGCCGGCTTCGCGCGCTTGTGCGTAGAGCGCGCGATAGGGCGCGGAGCCGGTGCGGCGCTCATCGCCGCCGAGGCCGATGCCGATGATGGAGGGATGCGCGGGGCGCAGCTCGGCGGCCTTGCGGAAGACGCGCTCTGCCTCCTGGACGGTGAAGTGGCGGACGGCGTCGAAGATCCAGTAAATGGTGATGCCCAGTTCGGCGTGGGCGCGTTCCCTTGCGCGTTCCAGGCCGGCGAAGATGGGCTCGAAGACGGCGGGATCGTGATTGCGCCAGAGGTAGATGACGCCGACGGAGATGTAGACCTCAGCGTGGACGACGCCCTGCGCGGCGAGCCGCTGCATCATGCGCCAGGCGGCGAGCTCGTAGTCCTCGGGGTGGATGAGCTGGCCGGTGACGGCTTTGAAGGCGAGCATGAAGCCGCTGAAATCGGTGAAGCGATAGAGGGCTTCAGCTTCAGCGAGGGTGATGGGCGACTTGTCGTGGCGCTGGCTCAGCTCGACGAGCGTGGAGGGCAGGATTGCGCCCTCGAGGTGCAGGTGCAGCTCGGCCTTGGGGAGCTGGCGGATGAATTCGCGGATTTCGGTCACAGGTTTAGTGTAGCGGGAGGCATGAGTCACGTTGTTTACGCGCGGATGATCTTGGGCGCTTGCGTGGCATCGTCGAAGTAGCAACGGACGGCGTCCTTGACCATTGTGCGCAACTCCTCCAGGGTCTCTGCCTGGGTATGGATGCCATAGCCGAGGGCTGAGGCCGTGTAACCGCCGTCAGCTACGTCCTCGCGCACTTCAAAGATGATTTCGGTCATCGCATGCAAGCCCTTTCCGGCTCAATGTCATGCTAGCATCGGCCGCGTTCAGCAACAAGAAATGAGCGGTGGGGATCAGGGCCCGTTTATCCACAGCAGGGCAGGATTTTCAACGATGGCGGCGGGCGGGGCGGACGGCGAGAATGAATTCTGCATGATGATGGAGACCGCGGTGCCTGGAAAGCTGGAACTGATTGTTGGACCGATGCGGAGCAACAAGACGGCAGAGTTGCTGCGGCGCGTGGAGATACGGCGGCAGTATGCGCGGCAGTATGTGCTGCTGCTGAAGCCGAGCGCCGACACCAAGGCGGCGGCGGGGCTGGTGGAGAGCCGCAACCAGAACGGCTGCGGAAAGATGGAGGCGGTGGAGTTTCCCGCGGCGGACCCGTGGGCGGCGCTCGCGATTCTGGCCGCGACGGAGCAGCGGATTGGCAAGCGTGTGGAGTGCGTGGCGCTGGACGAAGGCCAGTTTGTGCAGGACCTGTTCCTGTTTACCAAGCGGCTGCTGGAGACGGGCCACGACGTGATGGTTTCGGGACTGGAGCTGGATTTTCGCGGGCTGCCGTTTGGCGAGATGCTCGACCTCTCGTGGCTGGTGCGCACCTATGCGGGGAATGTTACGGAGCTGGTGGCGTATTGCAGTTGCGGCGCCAAGGCGCTCTACCCGCAGCGGCTGATTGATGGCAAACCCGCTCCGTATGAGAGCCCGGTCATCATGGCCGGGGATAACTACGAACCGCGCTGCGCGGAGCATTTTGTGCTGCCGGGAAAGCCGCACTGAGAGCTGCCAAGTCTGGGTGACTCTCACTTGATTGTTGACGCCGGGTGATTGGAGTGAAGTACGATTGCTTCGCGCTGGCTGGGGTTCGTGAATTCCCAGGTCCCCAAGTGCGAGGGACCGGGGCACCAATTTTCATTGGGTTAACCGGCATACCGGGAGGCCGGCCACCCGCCGAAGAGTGTCTTTGTCATAGATTCTCCTTACTCATGCGCGTCCCTCGACTGCCCGATGTTTTATACCAGATTGCATGTTAATGTAACACCATCATGATGGGACCGGTACCTGGACACCAACTGGGGCGTCGAGACCGAGGCCACCCGCCAAATCACCACCTAAAAGGGGTATGTCGTGTTTGGATTCGGGTCGAAGGCAGCAGCACAGCGCAAGTCTGAGGCTGGAGCAGAAGCGAGAGTAAGGCGTGCCCACAGCGCGTGGGATTCTGCTGATTTGTCCAAACGTACTTCATTGCTCAAGGGCGTAATTGACACTCAGGACGACAGGCTTTTCTTGGCTTACGTCCATGCCCCATGGTCGCAAATACCATTCGGCGACCGGATGAAGTTGACCATGGAGATAATGCGGCTTGACTGCAACGAAAGGCTGTCACGCAGAGCAGGAGAGATTGTGGCGAGGACTTTCTCTGCGGAGGCCTTCGAGAGTCTGTTCGCCGACAAACCCCTCGCTGCAAACTGGACTTCCGACGATGCCTTGGGCGTATGGCATTCCGTTGGCCGCTTTTGTTTCCTGATTTCCATCGGTTCAATCACTGGATTTCGGAAACATGAAGTCGATTTCGTAATCGAAGCTGGTCAGGTATCCATGTTGAATGCATGGAAGATGCCTAAGCCGGTGTTGGATAGCTTCGAACGGTTCAATAGCGACAGGCTTGTGTCCGTATTCGCTACCTACACGTCGCTGACTACTCCCGAAGCGTACAGCAGGTTCTTCCGTTTCTTTGTTTCTGAGATTCTCGGCAACCACGTTTCATGGACACCTGAGGATGTATCGGCAAGCGGCCTTGAAGAGATTCTCAAAGTGCAATTGGTGAACTTAGACCCATTCCTATCGACCAAGGTTTCGTCGGCATTCACTTATCTGCAAGCGCAGATACGCGATTATGTCGCCAAATTTTGGGATAGGACGTAAATATGGCCGAGGATATGATTCAATTCAATCTCCGCATACAAGTAGGAAAACTCGCCAAATATTTTCCCAAGATGAAAACAGTGCCAAGCATACTGGTCGTCCAAGAGGCGGACAACGAAGGGCACGGTCCCGCATGGCTCAACGCACTAACTGGAACAATCAACATCGACGAACGAGTGTCCACCTTCCAAGAGAAGACGACCCCAATCCTCATACTCCATGAGTTGATACATTGGGGGCTTTTCGAAGAAAACGGAGACCCCGATGAGGAGCATGGCGACCGATTTCAAGCTGAGTTGAACCGAATCAAAAAATTGGGAGCGTATACCGGGCTACTCTGAGGGAGGGGAGAAATCAAAATGGACGCTGTTCAAATTGAACACAAGGCCGGTGGCCATGATCTCGGTGACCTCCCTAAATCAAAAATGAAGGCGCTCCCGGTCCCTCGCAGTTGGGGACCGGGGATACCACAGACCTCAACCCGGAATCCGATCTCGATACTCCAGTTCAATCCCCTTAGGTCGGCCAGGCTTCGTGCGTTGGCGCTTGTTCTTAGCGCGGGCGGGCGAATTCGGAGCGGTGGCGGCTGTAGAAGAAGTAGATGAGCAGGCCGGTGACGAGCCAGGCGAAGAAGGCCATCCACGTGAGGACTTCGAGGCCCATCATCAGGACGATGCAGAAGATGATGCTGAGCACGGGGAAGAGCGGGCCGAGCGGAGCCTTGAAGGCGCGGGGGCGGTTGGGCTCGCGGTAGCGCAGGATGAGCACAGCGACGGAGACGAGCACAAAGGCGAACAGGGTGCCGATGTTGGAGAGGTTGGAGACGGTTCCGATGTCGAGCAGGCCGGCGGGGATACCGACGACGAATCCGGCGACCCAGGTGGAGATGGCGGGCGTGCGGAAGCGCGGATGGATGCGGCTGAAGACGTCGGGGAGCAGTCGGTCGCGGGACATGGCGAACCAGACGCGGGCCTGGCCGAGCTGGAAGACGAGGATGGAAGAGGTCATGCCGAGCAGCGCGCCGATGAGGACGAAGAGGCGGACCCAGTTGAGTCCTGCGCCGCCGGGCTGGAGCGAGAGGCGCTTGAGGGCGTTGACGACGGGGGCGGCGTCTCCCATGACGGACTGCCAGGGGACGATGCCGCTGAGGGCGATGGCGACTCCGCCATAGAGCAGCGTGCAGGCAACGAGCGTGGCGAGGATGCCGATGGGCAGGTCGCGCTGGGGATTCTTGCACTCCTCGGCCGCGGTAGAGACGGAGTCAAAGCCGATGTAGGTGAAGAAGATGATGGAGCCGCCAGTGAGGACTCCCGACCAGCCGTTGGGCATGAAGGGATGCCAGTAGTGCGGCTTGATGAAGCTGGCGACGGCGCCGACGAAGACGATGATGGCGCAGATTTTGATGAGCACCAGGATGTTGTTGGTGCGGGCTGACTCGCGGATACCGCGCACGAGAATCGCGGTGAGGATCATGACGACGAGAAAGGCCGGGATGTTGAAGCCGAAGTGCCAGCCGGGCTGGTAGAGGTCGCGGCCGGCGAGGTCCTGGAGGCCGGTGGGCAGATAGGCGGGCGAGATCCACTTGAGCGCGGGGTGGATGCCGAACCAGTCCATGAGATCGACGATGTGGGCGGCGAAGCCGACGCTGACGCTCATGTTGCTGAAGGCGTATTCCAGAATCAGGTCCCAGCCGATGATCCAGGCGACCAGTTCGCCGAGGGTGGCGTAGGTGTAGGTGTAGGCCGAGCCGGCGATGGGGATCATGGAGGCCAGTTCGGCATAGCAGAGTCCGGTGAAGGCGCAGACGATGGCGACGAGGATGAGCGAGAGGGCGAGCGCCGGTCCCGCGCCAGGGCGGCCAGCCATGGCCGTGCGGGTCAGCAGAAAGTGCAGCAGCGGCGTGGAGGCGATGGAAGGTGCATCAAAGCTCTGGCCCGCCATGGCTGTGCCGATGACCGTGAAGATGCCCGAGCCGATGACGGCGCCGATGCCGAGCGAGGTAAGCGACCAGGGGCCGAGCGACTTCTTGAGCGCGTGGGTGGGATCCTCTGAATCCCGAATCAGCTTGTCGATGGATTTGCGGGCGAGCAGTTGGCTGGGCAGGGTGGTTCTCCTGGTGCTGCTGGATCAGGGCGACTCGCGGTAACAAGCGCCTTGGACGCAGTGTACAGACTCGGGTTTCTGTTGTGGAAGTCCCGGCGGGCGGCAAGGGTGGTGCGGCAGGGGTGAAGGAAGGCAAAAAAGCGGAAGGCCAGCCGATGAGGGCTGGCCCGGAGTCCGCGTGTAGTGGCTTGCGGCGTTAGCGCTTTGACTGGCCGCGTACGAGTTTCTTGACTTTCTTCTTGGCTGCTCCGCGCGGCGTGGTCCGCTTTGCTTTCGGTGCGGCCTTCTTGCGGGCTGCGCGCTTTACTTTCTTCCGTTCCTGCTTGTCTTCAATCTTTGTTGTGTCTGCCACTGCCAACCTCTTTCGCTCTTGTCTCTTCAATGTTTCCCGTGCGCCGGGCCTGTGCAACCCTTATGGTAACAGGGTTTTCAGGGCGACGAAAGCAATACCTGGACGGCTTGCCGGCAACGCTGCCGGAAGCGGCGAACTGGGCTGGCCATGCGAAAACCCGCGCCAAAAGCCATTTTCAGCGTAGAATCATAGCTGGCACGTATCTGGCATAGTCCAGCCTGCTCGGCTTTGGCCCTCCCATCGCTCCTGACGAGCTCCGCAACACACGCACCAATCACCAGTTCACCGGAGTTATGTCATGCGTTCCGATCAAATCCACCGCGCCCTTGCACAGGGCATGAATCGTTTTGAGGTCTGCCAGCTTGTCTCCAAGGGAGTCAAGGCGACCCACAAGACCGGTTCGCGGTTTGAAGATTCCATTAACGATGTGTTGCAGTATCTGGGCACCCACGATGCGCCGGGCAAGGGGCTTCACCCGGGCGTCAGCAAGTCGTTGCGGCCGGCTGCCTGAGCTGGGCGCTGGCACCTGCGTCAAACGCAGAAAAGGGACGGCAGTTTTGCCGTCCCTTTCTTCTTGCTTCCAAACGGAAGTCTGTCCGTTAGATAACCTGGACGTTCTCAGCCTGCCAGCCCTTGGGACCCTTGGTCACGTTGAACTGGACGCGCTGGCCTTCCTGAAGCGAACGGAAACCGTTCGACTGGATGGCGGTGTGATGGACGAAGACGTCCTCGCCGTTTTCGCGGCTCAAAAATCCAAATCCCTTGGCGTCATTAAACCACTTGACTGTGCCTTGTTCCATGATGTGTTGCTCCTGTTGTTGC
>JAJXZL010000053.1 GCA_021780075.1 Acidobacteriota bacterium | reverse complement strand
CCCTTTGTGCGCTTCAGGAACTGCAGGCCGGTCGCTTCCGTCTCCGCATCTGTTCCAATGCCGCCAAAGCTGGCGCAGGTCCCGACGGCAATGACGGTCTGTGCGCGCCGGGCCAGGGCAGCAACCAGATCTTTCTTTGGCTTGTTGTCGAAGGTGTTGTACATTCCGGAGCCGCCCGGCCCGCGGATAATTGCTCCCTCGACACAAAGGATATCCAGCGGTTGTTCTCCGGAGATCAGCGCGTCCACCAGGCGGCGGTGATCATCGGGGCTGCCGTTGGAGAGCGAAGGGTGCCACAGCAGATCAATGCTGAGCATCTTCAGCAGTTCGAAGAAATCGGGCGATTCAAGGCTGAGTAGCGCTACGCTGTCTCCGCCGCACGATCCGCATTGCAGCCAATAGAGTGTCTTCGCCATGCTTCCCCCTCGCGCAGACCAAGACTCCATGCGAGCGGACACTCTTTAAACCCAGACCAGGTGCAGCCGAGATAAGCCGCATCTTGTTGTCTCCAAGTCACTACTTCAACAAGAGTGCTGTGATTCCCGTAATCATGCCCCCAATGAGAATGTTGACCCAAAGGCTGTCCGCTCAGTTGATTGCGGAACAATTGTACAACCGGTTCTCCGATTTGACTATGAGACGACACCCCCCCTCACGGCAGCCGGGAGTTCCAATCTGGAGGGAGCGCCGCTGATCGGTGATGGCACGTCGGCGGAGTTCCCTCAAGCCGTGCACGCCCAGTTTGCGCATCAAGCGCACATGCACTGGAACACCCCGACCCGGAGCGATTGCAATCGAGCAATTCAACTCGATTTCCGAGAGCATCGCAAATAGTCCTGGGAGGTAGGCTTGTAATCAGGGATTCCCGCACCCTGTTCTACACAAAGCGAGCGCGCGGGCAAGGTTCGTAGTTTGACGAAAGCCAGAGAAGTCTGAAAGCTCGTGTACTCCACACGTACTCCGAAACCGCGCATCGGTTGGGTCGTGCGTTTGTAGTGGCGTTGGGAATGGAATTAATTATTTAGAATCAGTGTAATGAAGTAATCCGGCTCCCGCCGCATTCACCAACGCCGCACGGATTGGGAGTTGCTCGTCGCCGAACCACTTAGGAGGCAGAGGCGTTCTTGTGTACCCGGCGGCCTCCGGCGGCATTTCGATCTTCTGCAAGAACCGCGAGTCGCATATTCAAATGCCTGGCGCTTCGATCAAAAAACCAGCCCCATTTTGAAAAATATCGCACCGCAGAAACAACATGATGCCTGAGCTCTCTATAGTTCTTATACGAGCCCTTTGCATAACCGTGCGTGATGTCAACATGAGGATAGAAGACAGTTTTTGCTACCATGCCGATGCGACGGCAAAGGTCCACGTCTTCCATGTACATGAAATAGCGTTCGTCGAAGGGGCCAGATTGCTCCAGCACCGAAGAGCGCATCAGCATAAAGCAGCCAGAAAGGCATGGCACCTCGCGAGTCTTGCTCAAATCCAGTTGCCGCAACTCATAGCCGTCCAGACGGTCCTTCAGCCATCGTGAACTTCTCACGCCAAGGAATCTACGGGCGATCAGGTCGAACGGTGTTGGGAGCCGCTTACAAAGTCTCTGCTCTGATCCATCGGGGTGAAGCACCTTCGGCATGACCAGTCCAACTTCTGGATGCGAATTCATAAACTGATAAAGCGCGGCAAGAACTTCTGGCTCGAACGCCACATCAGGATTCAGAACCAGTTGGTATTCGGCGGTCGCGAGGTTCTCCTTCAGCGCGATATTGTGCCCGCTGCCATACCCGAGGTTTTCCCCAGTGAAAATGTATCTAGCGCCGGCTTCCAGAACCCGCTCACGCAGTTCTGCGCTGGGTGAGTTGTCGACAACCGTGCAAATCCCGTCTATGGGGGAAGATAGAAAACTGCGAACGGCTCCCGTCAGCTCATCAGGGTCGTTTCTGTACGCAACAATCGAGGCACTGACCTGATGCATTGTCACCAGCAACTCACAGAAAATCCTTCAACTCACTCCACAGCAGGGAAGCAGTTTTGTCCATTGTAAACTCTTGCGCTCTTTGCGGGCCGCGTCTCTGTAAGTCTTTGCTAACTTCTGGATGATTGAGCACATATGCCATTTTCTCCGCAATTTCGCAAGCAGAAGATGGGTCACAATACAGTGCGCCGTCTCCGCAGGTTTCAGGGAGTGCTGAACTGCGAGCAACCAGCACCGGGCATCCGCATGACATTGCCTCCATCGGCGGCAGACCAAAACCTTCGTAGAAAGAAGGATAGACAAACAACGCCGCATTCTCATAGAGCGCGCGCAGTTCCTGGTCCGAGACGTAGCCGAGCCACTTCACTTCCTGCTGTGGAGCAGAATCGGAGTGCGCAAAAATCCGTTCGCTGGCCTTGCCCGCAATCACAAGCGGAATATCCTTCTGCGCCAGCAGCCTCCATGCGGAAGCGAGCCCGTTAAAATTCTTGATCGGGCTCCTTGAACTCACGCCGAGAATAAACTGTTTAGGGCGAAGGTTGAACTTCTGAAGGATTCGGGAGTCGGGAGTCACGCCTGCGAGATAATCACATCCAGGCGGGACGACGCTCACCTTGTGGGCGGGGATGGAAAAATGGCGGCCGAGCTCATCTTTGGAAAACTGGGAAACTGTGAAGATTCGCCTGCAACCAATGCCCAGCAGCTTGTACACCACCGTGTAGTAGGTTCGGAACAGCCTCGAATACTGCTGCGGAGTGGCGCGCACGCCTGCATCATGAATGGTGACAGCTTGCCTGAACTTGAACACCGGAGCGGCAGCGTAGGGACTGAACAGCAGGCCGCCCTTCGTTCGCAACGGCAGTTCTACCTGCTCCCAGAATCTGCCGTTGGTTCGTGACCGCGACACACGGATGCACTTGTAGTCAGGAAGTGCGAGCACATCGCGCGGCGCTATCACCTCGATCGCATACCGCTTCGGGTCAATGAGCCCCCCAGCCAGATCGGCGTCCCACGCAGCCACTACTTCCCGTGCGTACCGCTGCACGCCCGTCACCGGCTGTGCAAGATATCGCCCATTTACGTAGAGGGTTTTCATGCGGTTAAATGCTAAAATCCCTCCATGGCGGCATTCAGCATCTTCGTGTGCTCGTTGCTTTTCCTATTGTATGTTGCAAGGGCGAAGAAGATTGCGCCGATCTCCCTGTACTCGGTATTTATAGCCTTTCAGTGTCTTTATAACGTCGTACCGTGGGTCACCAGCCTGCTTGACCTTCCAGTTCTCAGACTTCTCTCGGACCGCTCTGTTGTCGATACGCAAGTGACTCTTGCCGGTCTGTCTAATATATGTTTCGGTCTAATCTTCCTTTTCTTTTACAAGAATAGGCCAATAAAGGCATCTACTGAAGCCTCTCAGCAAAAACGCAGAAACTATTTCCTCCTTGTTCTTCCTGCCTTCCTGATTACGTGCGTCTTGTGCGCCAAATATGGCTGGAACCAATTTGCGACGGGAGCAGAGACGGGAGAGCCGGGCGGAATGTACTCAGTTACGGCCTACGTGAAGCATGCCTTCATTGCGATTTACATCTATTACCTCTACCGGTTCGGCCTGGACAAATGGGCTTGGAGACTATTTCTCTTAAATATTATTGTTCTCTTCATCGACGGAGCTCGCACTACATTTCTGCCTGTTGCATTTCTGACCTTAATGCTATACAGCAGTAAGCAAGCCAAATCAAATAGGCGCGTTTATATCGTCGCCGCAATGGGCGTTTTCTTTGCAATTGCAGCCCGCTCGATTATCCTTTCAGGCAATTCCTCTGTAGCTCAGAAGCTGATTGCTCCAGTAGCAGTGGAGGGCACAATGGGGGCGTACCCTTCCCTGCAGGCGATTTACGCAGTTCAGCATAACCTAACCGATGGGTACACCTACGGAGGGTCGTACGTTCTCGATCCATTACTGCTGATGATCCCAAGCGCAGACCTGAGGGACCATCAGCTTCTTAAAACATGGGAACGCCAAATTGATCCGGGCATCCCAGACAAATTTGCTCCGATGGGCGGATTCTATTACCTCGCGGAGGCAGTTGCGGCTTTTTCCTATCTTGGCCCTCCGTTGGTTACAACGATTTTTGCCGGAGTCGTTGTCATGATGGAGCGTTTGAAGGCAAAACACGCGCTTGCCTACTATTTTTGGGTTGCGACTGTTGGAGTGCTATTTGTAAAAACAAACTTCGCAAATTCATTCAAGATATATATCACGCAATTCTTATTGGCTCTTATGCTGGTAGCTATTCACAGATATAGAGTGTGGATGGCGATGCCAAATGACCTTCGTGACTCGGTCAGCACAAGTGCTGTTGAGGCATAGAGTCAGCCTGCCCTCTTTTACGTCTACGATTACTTTTTGAAAAACAAGCCTCTGCCCATTCCGTCGATCAGCAGTAAAAAATGTCGCGAACGTCCAGTGAAGAGCCGATGGAGTGCACTTGCCATCATTGCCAGCAAGACCGATGGTAGGCAAATCTTGAAGAATCTCCTTGTAACAAGAATACGGTTTTGCGAGGCGAGGCTTTCACATAACTCGCTCCGTTCTGTATTCAAAAGTCCTGAGGTTCCAATAGTCGCCCCCTCCTTGTGATAGACGAGGCTTTGGGGGGAATAGGCGAGCGTGAAGAGGCCATGCGCACAGGTGGCCCAGTCGATCTCCTCGAAATAGAGGAAGTATCGCTCGTCCATCAGGCCAACGCGCCGCAGAAAATCACCACTGACCAGCATGGAGGCTCCGACCACATAGTTCATCTGCGCCTCTACAGAGGTGGGGTCGGCGATGCCGGTCCATGTTGTTCCCGTGCCGATGTGGCCAACACGGGCAAGCCAGCGGTTATACCTTGCCCCGCCCAGCGCCTGAACGGTTGCTGGCTGATGGTAGTAGAGCAGCGTCGAGCCGCACATGCCGGCATCGGGGCGTGCGCGCATGCGCTCAATCATGTGGCTGAGGGCGTCGGGATCGACGACTGTGTCGTTATTCAACAGCCACGCGTATTCCAGATCGCCTGCAGACAGAGACAAGCGCAAGCCCACGTTATTGCCTCCGGCAAAGCCGAGGTTTGCGCCAGTCTGGACGAGGATGAGCTGTTCAGGGTGTTCGCGGAGATCGATGGAGCTTCCGGGCTCCACGCGCAGAAAGGGGATAGGCTTGGGCAGAGGGGGCGACGTGAGGTAATGCAATTGGGGATTCATGCATTCCGCGTGCAGGCTGCCCTGTGCCCAATCGGCAATACGGTCGAGTGAGCCGTCAGAGGAGCCGTTGTCGCACACCAGCACGCGGAACTGGTCGTAGCGCAGGCGGAGTACGGACTCCAGACACTCGATGGTGTCCCGCCAGCCATTCCAGTTCACGAGGATGATGTAGACCATTTGGAAAAACCTGCATCAGCCCGATGTTGAATCCAGCGTCTGTTGAGAGCGCACGAACTCCTCCTGCCAGTCAATCAGCGGAGAGAGGCAGGTGGATTCCATGTGCGTGGCGAGGGCGGGTATCGGAGTCCAAAGGTTGTATCGCCTGCTAAATAGAATCCGGCCGATCCCGTATTGCCAGGTCCGGATCCACACTTTCAGATGAAAGACATCAGCAAAGTGAACTTTGGTGTTTGCGAGCTCGAACTTTTGCGTTAACGCAAGCCACATTGGACAGTCTCCGTTGCCTTTGGAATACGTGCGCAACGTGGGAGCTGTTCGTTGAAGAACTTCACGTGAAGTAAGAAAGGTGAGACATGTGGAACTCGCTGTTCGCCAGTAGCGATCTCCCCATGGGCGAACGGAATGGCGCTCATGGCGGGAAGGCGTGTAGTAGCTGTCAGGGTGATCGTAGGGAGTGACAAAGTCGACATCGCGATTAGCACGCATGAATTCAACCATTTTTTCAAGCGCGTTTGGGAAATAGAAATAGTCGTCTTCTGCAAAATAGACGTGCTGTGCTTCAGTCTGCTTGAGAAGAAGATCAATCTGGAGAGAAAAGGTGGGGAGATTCCCTATCTTGTCTGGCCGCAGAATCTCAAGTTCACAGCCCGCTAAGATGCGTCGAAAGAGGCCAACATATTCATCCGGGCAGCCATCAAGAATGGCATACACCTTGACGTGGAGTTTCCCCAATGCTCTTTGAAATGAGGCCAGACACATCTCTGACATCTTGAACTTGTCATTCGAAAAATAAGCCGGAATCTTAGAGACGCCGGGGTATATGCGATACGCGACAGCTAAGTCAATCATCAAGGATTCTCCATTGGATCTGTCCGTGAAAAAATACCCGAGATCCTAGTCAGACAAAAGTCGATCAGCGAAAGCGTTTCTGAGTTAAGTCATTGCTTCATCTTTGCCAGGTAAACGAACTGAATGGCAAATAGGCCAGGCGCAAGTCGGCTGAAAAAGCGGTCGATTCTCTCCGCTAAAGGGCCAGCAAGCCTTCTGACGGGTCCACGTAGGAGTGGACAGGGGCCGTCAGGTCTCCGCCTGAGAATCTGGAATCCCGCACGATCCAGAAGTTCTTCAGATGATTTCATGTCGAAAAAGCGAAAATGGGTTCGATCTAAAATACCCCAATCCTGATAACGCCATCTGCCTAAGAGGAATTCGAGGCGTTGCTTCCACCAGACCACGTTCGGCAGGGCCACCACAATGACAGAGTTCTTCTCCAGAACGCACTTTAGCTGCTCGAGCGCTTCTCCAGGAGAATACAAGTGTTCTAGAATGTGGCTCAAGATTACGCAATCGTATTTACCCAGCGAGGAAAAGTCGAAGCCATTTAATTCGGCACAGATGACCTCGGATAGTCTGGTTGCGGCTAATTCGGCCTCTTTAGGAGAGTAGGTAATTCCAACGACATGTCGACCATGGATTTGGCGCAGGCATTTTCCAAGTGCTCCTGTACCGCAGCCGACATCCAGAACACGAGCGGCTGACTCCGGGACAAACGAAAGAACGCATTGGTTCACTCCGTCATATAGGGTTTGAGACTTTTCCATGCAGAACCTCGCTTGGATGGTGCGGATATTCACCACCAATCCCCTGCTTACTTCGATAACCTTCGAAGCAGCATCCAATTTGCCACTCCCAACGACCCATCGGTTGCAAGGCTCGCCCACGCTGCTCCAAGCCAGCCATGCTGCGGTATAAGCCAGAGATTCAGCGCAAGGTTAAGTGTAGCCGCTGACAGCTGGGTTATTGTCCGGAAACGTTGAAATCCCATTGCTGTAATCGCAGCACCAGTGAGTTGATGCATGCCGCGCATCGCTGGCAAGAGACACAGCCAGCGCAAAGCCAGGATGCTCTCTTTAAAGCCGGAGCCAACGAGGTGCGGGATCAATGGAGCTGTGAAGAAGAGAATTCCAGACATCAGGAATCCCACCGCCGAGGCCCTCGTTGCCAACTTGACAGCCAGCGGGCGCACACTGCGGATGTTTTCGTTGGCATTGCGAAAATAGCGCGGCAAGACGGCTGCATCCAAGGCCGTGATTGGCATGTTTGCGATGTCGACAATCCGATAGGCCATGGTGTAGACGCCGTTTTGAAAATTCATGCCGTAATGGCTCAGTAAAGTCTTGTCGACGTCATTGTAGAGAGACTGGGCAGACCAGCCGAGCGAAAAACCGAGTCCTTCGATGGCGTTTGATAGTAGCAGCCTAGGTACAAACTTGGGGCGGCCAAAACGCTTTGTGACGATCAGGAAGCCCGTCACTGCAGCCAATAACGAGACGTATGCTGATGCTATTGCCCACTGGCGCGCACTGGCGTGTGGCATAAGACTAGCCAAGATTCCTACCGCAAGAAGTCGCAAGGCATTCGTCAATAAATTCAGCGTAGCAGTCATTCGCAGTAGTTCAAATGTCTGAAAGACAAAGCCCATGCTTGCGACAAGTTGGCCAAAAATGCAATTTCCGATGGCAACCGGGATCACAATGGACGCGCTTGCGGGATCCAGTAGATGAGGCGCTATAAGATAAAGGACTACCGTTAAGACTGTTCCAGCGCTCACCGTAGAGAGGATGATGTTTCCCCAGTAGGCAGCAAACGACGTGGGTTCGGCACGAACATACCGCATGAAGATCAGCCCAGAACCGAGGGTGCTGTACGCCATCGCAATACCTGCAAATGCGAAGGCCCCCGCAAACACCCCATATTCCCGAACGCCAAGCAAACGCGCGAGAAGCACAAAGTATGCCGCTTGCAGAACAAAACTGAGGCCTTGTCCAACCAGCATCCAGCCTGCGTTGCGCGCAAGTCGGCTGGTTCGAATTTTCTGAAGTTCAGCGGCCAAGGAAGGCATCGTCATTCAGACTCGCCAGGAGTGGGATATGGATCATCAAGTTTCACTATTGCGTAACTGCGGCGGCAGGTCAGTTGCGCCGCTAAAGAGGCCTCATTTTTTAAGCGAGAGGGCGCGACGGAAAACGTGAAGTCTCTGGAGAGTCAATTGATCTTCCTCCATGCGCTGGAATCCTGCTTGCATGAGAGCGGCAAATATTGCGATGAAGAATCCAACTACGGTGGCTCCAATAACTATGAGCCCGCGCTTGGGAAAGGACTTCTTATCCGGTGGGATGGCGGGGTCGACGACCTGAATGAGGGCGCCTTCTTTGGCTTCGTCGAGTTTGGCGATTTCGAATTGGCGCGCCAGGATGTTGAAGATGGTTTCGGAATATTTGACGTCGCGTAGTTTGCGCACGTATTCGAGGCCGGCCTCGGGCACTTTGCCCTTGGGAACGATCAGTCCGCCGCTTCCACTATCTTCTGATCCGCCCAGCTTCGCCAATTGCGCGCGCATGCTGTCCAACTCCTGCTTCGCCTGCACCAGTTGGGCATTTTCGCCGGTGGCGTATGTCTGCATGCTCTCGATCTGCACTTCCTTGGCAGCGATCTGGGCGCGGAGGGTTGCGGCTGATTCGATGAGCGCGCGGGCCTGGCTATCGAGTTGAATCAGCCCGGTTTTCTGTTCAGTCAGCTTTAGTGCCTCTTCGGCGCTGGCCAGGTTGTCCTTTGCCTGTTCGAGCTGCTGCTCGAAGAAGAGCCTGCGCTGCGACGCTTCAGAAATGGCCAGATGCTCCGACAGCTTGCGATATTGATCGACGTAGCCATTGGCCAACTCTGCGGCGCGCTGGGGGGTGCGGTCTTCAACTGAAATATGGATCAAGCCATCCTTGCCGTTGCCGTCCACGGTTGCGTAACCTTCAAAGGCCTTGCGCGCGTCAGAGAGATATTTCTTGTGGTACTCCTGCATCAGTCCATAGCGTTGCACCATCGCATCCTCGACGGTACGGCTTTTGAACATGGCGACAAACATGTCATTGGGATTCTTGAGGCCGAGACTGCCCCCAGCAAGCGCGGCCATTCCGCCGAGGTTGCCGAGTTGAGATGAAAGCGCAGAGGCCATGGAGGAATTCTGTTGTGGGGGCAGCAGGGTGACTGTAGCTGTATAACGCTTGGGCAGGATGAACGAGATGACGATCGCGAGAACAGCAAAAATCGCCGTGACCCGGAGGATGACGCGCTTCCGCTCGGCGAGAACGATGAGAAGGTCCAGCAGAGAGATCTCTTGGTCGTCCGTTGCATTCCGCCCGACGCCGGGTGCGGCGGGAATCGAAGTGGCTGATTCTTGCTGTTCGGAGAGCGAAGTATCGGTGGCCATGTGTGCCTGCTGGATTTAGGATCTGACGGCTGCTTCCACTTGCATTCTACAGGCAGAACGGCCCGCGGTGCTGGCCATTAAAGGCAATGGACTCAATGAGCTTATCGGAGCTTTGTGGTGCAGGCGGGCGAGCTATGCGCGCGTTCAATCCAGTGGGATGGTTGGTGTCTTCTCCATGTCGAACGTCGAATACAGGCGGTGCTGGCTGTTGATTTCGGTTCGCAGCTCGTGCCACAACTCATCTGGAATCTTCAGGAAGACCTCAACGACGACGGGATCGAACTGGGTGCCCGAGCAGCGCAGAATCTCAGAGCGCGCAACGTCGAATCCGCTGGCCTTGCGATAGGGGCGGTCGCTGGTGATGGCGTCCAGGGCATCAGCAACAGCAAAAATGCGCGCGCCGATGGGGATTTCAGCTCCGCGCAAAGCGCTTGGGTAGCCGGTGCCGTCAAAGTGCTCCTGGTGGGTGTAGACGATGGCCGCAGCCTCGCTCAGGAAGGGAATCTTGCGCAGGATCTGGTATCCCTGTGTGCAGTGGTCGCGCATGATCTTCTCTTCTTCCGCGTTGAGCTTGTCCGGCTTGCGGAGGATTTCGTCAGGGATGGCCATTTTCCCAATATCGTGCAGGTAAGCGCCACGAGCGATAACCCTGATGTCGGCTGGAGAGATGCCCATGGCGCGCGCCAGCGCGATGGTGTACGCAGTTACGCGCTTTGAGTGTCCCTCCGTCTCTGAGTCCTTGAGGTCGAGCGCGTCGCCCAGTGCCTCAAGGGTTACGTCATACGAGTGCTCCAGGTCTTCCATGGCCTGGCGCAGCATTTCGGTGCGGGCGTGGACGACCTGTTCGAGGCTTTGCTGGTAGTTGTGATTGTCCTGAAGCGCCTGACGGTGGTCGAGCGCGCGCTGCACCGTGGCGACCAGGTGTTCGCGCTCAAAGGGCTTGAGCAGGTAGTCGTAGGCACCGCGGCGCATGGAGTCAATGGCCACGCTGATGTCATGAATCGCGCTGACCATGACGACGGGCAGGTGCGGCTGCTCGGAATGGATGCGTTCCAGCAGGGCAATGCCGCTTTTATCCTGCATCACAATGTCGGTCAGAACCAGATCGTAGACGTTCTCGGCCAGTGAATCCACGGCCTCAGCGCCGCTGCCGGCCAACTGCACGTTGTATCCCTGGCGTTCCAGCGTGGCGCCGATCATAGAACGGACGTGCGCCTCGTCGTCCACGACAAGAATGTGAGCGGAGCGGCGCGGCTGCATGCGTCCACGCAGTTCAGCACCTGCTCCCCGCGGCAACGTGGGGTCTATGCCACCCGTATCTGCCAGGTTCGACGCCAACCCATTTTTCTCCGGCGCTTCAAGGCCCCGGAGTCGATCCCGGGCAGGAAGCGCTTCTGATTCGGTTATAGCCGGCAGGACCGGCTGTTGAAGCCAAGATCCATTTTAATAAAAATGGATAACAACGCTTCTTTCGATCGATTTGGGGAATGGGAAGAATCCCGATTGGGGCCGAAGTTATTCTTTTCACTCATTTTGGGCCGGTCATCTCGCATTGTGCCGTGCCTGCTGTTCACATCGCTAGTTCAATCGGAACATAAGATAAATTACGCCAGCAGGGTGCCGTGTGCAAGCGTTTCCCAAGATAGTACCAAAGTATTTACTGGAATGCCTAGGGTTGTTCTGCCAGAACCGGCAAGCAGGGCTATTCCATTCCTTTCAGCCGCATGCTGGGGGAGATTGCCTGGCATGCGGCTTGCAATCGTACCGTGTATTCCAGGCAGTCTATTCCTGCATTTTTTGCCGGGCCCGGCGTGCGGCCACCCAGCCTTCCTTTGTGACCTGGTGTGCCCGTCCAACCGCCAGCGCGCCTGATGGCACATCTTTGGTGATGCAGGAGCCGGCGCCGATGTAGGCCTCGTCTTCGATGGTTACAGGCGCCACCAGCGTGGAGTCACTGCCCACGAAGACGCCCTCGCCAATGCGTGTAGTGTACTTATGCACGCCGTCGTAGTTGCAGGTGATGACGCCCGCCCCGATGTTGGTTTTGGCACCGATCTCGGCATCGCCCAGGTAGGTGAGGTGATTGGCCTTGGCGCCCTTGCCGAGCCGCGCCTTCTTGGTCTCAACAAAGTTGCCTATATGGGCGTCCTCGCCAATCTCGCTGCCCGGCCGCAGGTGCGCGAAGGGGCCAATCTTTGCTCCGTCGGCAACCGTGCTTTCAGTCAGCACGCAGCTCTGGCGCACGAGCACCTGGTTGCCCACGGCGCAGTTTTCGAGAACGGAATACGAGCGAATGAGGCAGTCGGAGCCGATCCGGGTGCGGCCCAGCAACTGCACAAATGGCTCGATAACCGTGTCGGGCGCAACCTCAACTTCGGCGTCAATCACGCAGGTTTCAGGCTTGAAGATGGTGACGCCCGCAGCCATCAGGCGGCTGGCCGTGGCGGCGCGCAGTGTGGCATCCAGCGCCACCAGCTCGGCGATGGTATTGGCACCCAGCACTTCAGCCGCTTCGGCTGCCTGCACGGTAACCACCCGCTCGCCGGCGGTGCGCAGCAGGCCTGCCATATCGGTCAGATACAGCTCGCCGTGGGCGTTGTTGGCGGTCAGCTTGTCCAGGTGTTTCAGCAGCGGCGCAGTCTTGAACGCGTAGATGCCGGAATTGATTTCGCGAATGGACCGTTGCTCCGGCGTGAGCGCCTTCTGTTCAACGATGGCCTCCACCACCGGCGACTCGGGCGAGCGGCGTAGTACGCGCCCGTATCCGGTGGGATCTTCCGGCGCGGCAGTCAGAATCGTCATGGCCGCGTGCTCCGCTTGATGGAAGTTCCAGACCTGCGCGATGGTCTCGGGCCGGATGAGGGGAACGTCGCCGGAAAGCACGAGAATGTTGTCATAGCCGGCGATGGCCTCGCGGGCGCACTGGATGGCGTGTCCGGTGCCGCGCTGGTCTGCCTGCTCCACAAAGCAGACGCCGCTCGCGGCCACGGCTTCCCGCACCCTTTTTGCCTGATGACCGATGACCGTATAGATCGCTGCCGGAGCCACGATGTGGCTGGCGGCGGCAATCACATGACTCAGCAACGGCTTGCCGCCGATCTCATGCAGCACCTTGGGCCGGTGGGACTTGAGCCGCGTGCCCTTGCCCGCGGCCATGATGACGACGGCCAGCTTGGAGCCTGCCTGCTGACCGGCGGTCTGTTCCTTGCTCACTGCTTCTTCTCCTCCGCGGCTGCTTGCTGCGGCTGTGGAATGGTGATGTCCACCGTGTGAATCGCGCCAAGATTCAGCGCGTCCAGTCCCGGCGTGATTTCGGGCCCGTTGCCCACCACGAGAATGGCCAGCTTGTCTGGATGAATATACTTGTCGGCCACGCGTTTCAGGTCCGCGAGCGTTACTTTTTCTACGGCTGCCTTGTAGGTTTCAAGGTAGTCCGCGGGGTAGCCATAGAACTCCAGCCGCACCCGTTCTGCGAGCACCTTGTCTCTGGTGTCATAGCGGAAGAGGAACGAATTCAGTATGTCGTCCTTGGCCCGCTTCAGTTCTTCTTCGGTGAAGGGCTTTGATGTCAGCCCGGCAATCTCCGCCATGGCTGCCTTGGTGGCGTCCACGGTGGAAGCGCTCTTGGTGATGGCGACAACCCTGAATGTGGCCGGGTGATCATAGTTGAATCCATAACCGCCGCCCACCGCGTAAGCCAGGCCGAGCTCGGTGCGCACCTTCTGGAAGAGCCGGCTGCCAAAGCCGCCGCCGAGAATGTCGTTCATTACCGCCAGCGCGGGAACGTCGGGATTGTGCCGGTCAGTGCCCAGGCCGGCGATCTGCACGTTCGATTGGTTCACATCCTGCTTGTCAACAAAGTAGATGCCGGGTTTGGGCCCGTTGAAGACATCGTGCCGCGCGGGCATGGGCTTGACGCGGGGCAGGCCCTCGAACGTTGCGCGCAGTTTGGCTTCCATCGCTGCGGGGTCAAAGTCGCCGCTGATGCTCACGATCAGCGAGCCGCCAATGGTGCGGTCGTGCCAGGCCTTCAGGTCGTTCAACGTCACTGCGCCCACGGTGGCCAGTTCCGGCTGGCGGGCATATGGGCTGTCAGCGCCGTAGATCAGCTTGACTGCCTCGCGGCTGGCGACCTCCCCTTCATCGTCGTTGCGGCGAACGATGCCCGTCGCTTCCTGCTGCTGCGCCAGTTGCAGCTTTTCCGCGCTCCACTTGGGGTGGAAGAGCAGGTCCATGGCAAGTGCATACACCTGGTCCGAGTCGCCCTTCAGCGAGTCCCACGAAAGGGCCGTGGAATCGATGTCTCCTCCGGTCTCAATGTGAGCCGCCTTGGACGCGAGCAGGTCGTCCATCGCGTCACCGCTCATGGTTTCGCTGCCGCTGGTGCGCCACGCCTGGCCGTAAATGTCCACCAGGCCGGCCTTGGCCGGGTCTTCATCGCGCGAACCGCCAGGAATCAGCACCGAGCCGTTGACGAAGGGCAGCTCGTGATCTTCCTGCAGAAAAAGGACAATGCCGTTTTTTAGCTCGATTCGCACGGGTTGGTGCGGCTTGAATTCATGCAGCTTTGGAATAGGAATCTGGTCCCATGGCTTGGCCTGCTGCGCCGGCAGTGCGGCGGGAAGCAGCAAAGCGGCAATAGCAGCGCCGGATAACAGAACTTTGGAAACGTCTCTAAGCAAATCGTTCTTCATTGTGCGCCTCCATTGTTCTTTGCGGAGGCTTTGGGAGCCTCGAAATCAATTTCGGCGCTGGTGCGGTTGGTTGCCACAAACACCTCGTTGGCCACGCGGCGGATGTCGGCTTTGGTCACCTTGTCCACGCGGTCCAGTTGCAGGAAGAGTTGCCGCCAATCGCCGTAGCGCGTCTGGTACTCTGCCAGCGCGCTGGCCAGACCCTGATTGTCGGCCAGGCCGCGCAGCAGGTCGGCGCGCGCGCGCGTCTTGTACATGGCCAGCTCCGCGTCGGTCACGTCCGTGGCCTTCAGCTTCTCAATCTCCTTGTGAATGGCCGTGCGCATCTCGGCCGGCGTGTGGCCCGGGAGGGGCACGGCATAAAACGCGAACAGGCTGGGAAACTTGTCGCCGGGGAAGGGGCTGAAGCCTTGCGCCTCAGCGGCAATCTGCTGGTCGCGCACCAGGCTACGATACAGACGCGAGACACGCCCGTTCGACATGATGTCCTGGATGGCGTCGTACACCTCATTGTCGGGGCTGTGGTAGCTGGGACGATGGTAGCCTTCGATGTAGAACGGCTGAGTCTGCTCGCGGATCACCACCGACTTCTCTGCAAACTGCTTGGGCTCGACCGTAGTCATGTTCTCCGGCTTGGGACCACCGGGAACTTTGCTGAAGTACTTTTCCAACATCGGCAGCACTTCAGACGCCTTCACGTCACCCACCACGGTCACCACAACGTTTGACCCAACGTAGTACTGCTTGTGGAAGGCCATGGCTTCGGTCGCTGAAATCTGGCTGACTTCGCTGGGCCATCCGATGCTGCTGCGTCCGTAGTTGTGGGCCACATAGGCAGTCGCAAGAAATTGCTCGACCAGCCGCCCAATGGGATTGGAGTCGGTGCGCATCCGCCGCTCCTCTAACACCACATCGCGCTCCTTGTAGAACTCGCGCGGCACCACGTCAGAGAGCCGTCCGCTCTCAAGCCATGCCCACAGCTCCAGCCGGTTTTCCGGCATCGACCAGTAGTACATCGTCTCGTCCAGCCCGGTTGAAGCGTTCAGGCCGGTGGCGCCGTTGCGCTCTGCCACCTCAGTGAACTGGTTGGGGATGACGTACTTGTGCGCCTCCGCCTGCGCGGCAAGGAATTCCTTTTTCAATTCGGCCAGTTTTTGGGGATCGCGGCCCACCGGCTTCAGATACTCGGCTTCATAGGCGTTGTTGGCGGCTTCCACCTTGGCCAGCGCTACTTTTTCATCGGGGTAGTCGTTGGTGCCAATCTGGCTGGTGCCTTTAAAGGCCAGATGCTCGAACATGTGCGCCAGGCCGCTCTCGCCGCTGGGGTCGTTCACGTCGCCTGCGTCAATAAATGTGGTGTAGCTGAAGACCGGCGCTTCCGGCCGCTCGCAGACTATCAGCGTGAGTCCGTTGGGCAGCACTTTGGTGGTGATCTTCTGCTCAAAGCTTTTCAGATCCTGCGCTGTCGCCGTCTGCCATCCCGCAGCCAGCACCAGCAGCGCCACGGCGCTCTTCCAGGACCCCAAAAAGAATCTGCTCTGCATGGGTGCTCCTTGTCGCGGAGCGCACACGCTCTGCTCCGCACTCTTCCAAGCTATTGCGCTTGCGTGGGGGCGTCAAACGGCACGCGCGGCACTTGCACTGGGATGCGGGGTTGCCGGGGACGCCATGCGCATCCGCGAAAACCGGGTCCGCCCGCCAAATTGCCCTATACTGATGACTGCGTGTTTGAAGATTTCCGGCCTGCCGGACGTCATATTTCCGGAGGTTTCAGATTGGCTTCGCAGAAAGCTGCCGCATCGCCAAATCGTTCCCGCATCCGTTCCACCACAGTCATCTGTGTGCGCCGCAACGGCCAGGTAGTGATGGCCGCCGACGGTCAGGTTACCCTGGGCGACCACGTTCTCAAGCACTCGGCAAAAAAGATTCGCCGCCTCTATCAGGATAAGATTCTCGCCGGGTTTGCCGGTTCCACGGCCGACGCCTTCTCGCTTTTTGCGCGCTTTGAGACCAAGCTGGAGCAGTTCGCAGGCAACCTGAACCGTGCCGCCGTCGAGCTGGCAAAGGACTGGCGCACAGACAAGATGCTGCGCAACTTGGAAGCCCTGCTGGTGGTGGCCGATCAGGGGCAGACATTTCTGATCTCAGGCTCGGGCGACGTGATTGATCCCGATGAGCAGATTGCCGCCATCGGTTCAGGCGGCAGTTATGCCACGGCTGCCGCCCGCGCGCTGATGGAAAACACCAATCTGACCGCCCGCGAGATCGCCGAGAAGGCGATGAAGATTGCCGGCGACATCTGCATCTACACCAACGACCATGTCACCATTGAGGAGTTGAAGGGCTAGCGGAGCACTTCCGCCCGTCCCGTCTGATCATGGCCATTTATTTGCCCGCCTCCGCTGAAGAACAGGAACTCGCACTCGACGAGATGACGCCCCGCGAGATCGTCGCCGAGCTTGATAAGCACGTCGTGGGCCAGCGCGCCGCCAAGCGCGCCGTGGCCATTGCACTGCGCAACCGCCAGCGCCGCCAGAAGCTTCCTCCCGACCTTGCTGAAGACATCATGCCCAAGAACATCATCATGATCGGGCCGACGGGCGTGGGCAAAACCGAGATTGCGCGCAGGCTTGCGCGCCTCACCAACTCACCGTTCCTCAAGGTGGAGGCCTCCAAGTTCACTGAGGTGGGCTACGTGGGCCGCGATGTGGAATCGATGATCCGCGATCTGGTCGAGATCGCCATCGACATGGTGCGCGAAGAGCGCCTGGAAGAAGTGGAAGACAAGGCGGAGATGAACGCCGAAGAGCGTCTACTGGATGTGCTGCTGCCGCCTCCACCCGCTGCGCCGCCCGCACAGGAAGGCCAGCTTGCGCTGCCTGCCGCCGACAGCCATCAGCGCTCGCGCGAGAAGCTTCGCCAGCAGTTCCGCGAGGGCAAGCTCGACGACCGCATGGTTGAACTTGATGTGAGAGAGCGCGGCACGCCGCAGTTCGGCATCATCAGCAACCAGAACCTTGAGGACATGGAGATGAGCCTCAAGGACATGCTGCCCAACATCTTCGGCGGGGGGACAAAGAAGCGCAAGATGAAAGTGGCTGACGCCTTCGACTACCTTGTGCAGGAAGAAGAAGGCCGCCTGATCGACATGGACCAGGTGAACCGCGTGGCCACCGAGCGCGTCGAGTCCAGCGGCATCATCTTTCTCGACGAGATTGACAAGATTGCCGGCCGCGAGGGCGGACACGGCCCTGACGTCTCGCGCGAAGGCGTGCAGCGCGACATTCTGCCCATTGTCGAGGGCACCACGGTGAACACGCGCTACGGCATGGTGCGCACGGATCACATCCTCTTCATCGCCGCGGGCGCGTTCCACGTCTCCAAGCCCAGTGATCTGATTCCGGAATTGCAGGGGCGCTTCCCGATTCGCGTCGAGTTGAAGTCGCTCACGGTTGAGGATTTTCTGCGCATCCTCACCGAGCCAAAGTCTTCGCTCACCAAGCAATATTCAGCTCTGCTTGAAACCGAGGGCGTGCGCCTGGAGTTTGCGCCCGAGGGCCTGCGCGAGATGGCGGAGTTCGCCTTCAAGGTGAATGAGACTACGGAGAACATCGGTGCGCGCCGCCTGCACACCATCATGGAGCGGGTGCTGGAAGACGTCAGCTTCCTCGCGCCCGATGTGGCCCGCCGCGCGCCGGATGCCGAGACGGCTGCGACTCTTTCCAAAACCATCCAGAGCGAGACGACCGCGCCTCTGCCGTACGCGGAGCGCATCACCGCCTCCGGCCCGGAGAAGGTCTTCACCATCACGCCGGAGTACGTGAGGCAGATGGTCGCGACCATCGTAAAGGATCAGGACCTGAGCCGCTACATCCTGTAGCGGCTTTGGAGAAATCCTGTTGTGGCAGACGTCCTGCGGCGCGCACTGCGTTGAAGCCTTACTGCAAAAGGCTATTCAGCGGACACGCACGCTTCCAGTTTTCGCAGCGTCTTGAGCATGTCGCCGAGGACCGTCTTGCCCGCCTCCATTTCAAACCCCTTCTGCAACCTGTCAAAGGCCGCAATCACGCGCATGGCGCATCGCCTTCCCTGCGGCTTCAGCGTAAGCAGATAAGCCCGTGCGTCCTCCGGGTCAATCCGTCTTTGCAGCAGGCCCTTGGCCTCCAGCGATGAAATGCAGTGACTGATGTTTCCGCGGCTGGTGCGGAACGTTCCCGACAATTGCGACGGCTTTACGAGCCGCGGTGCCTCAAAGAATAGTGCCGTCAGCACGAGCCCTTCCATAAAGCCGAGATCGTCGTCTGCAAGAACCTCCACTCCGAGCGCTTCAAAACGGCGAGCCGCGCGACTCACGGCAAACATGGGACTTTCGCGAAGAAAAGCATCAATGCGCATGGTCATTTCTTCAATAGTTTATAACCTAAACTATTCAACATTGCATCAAATCTTCCTTGAACATGGAGTTGTGGGCGGGCAGAATGGCTTGAGCCATTCCATGCGAGCCATTCCATCCAGACAGACCGCAACCGCTCTCTTCTTTTCCGCCTGCCTTTCCGCGGCTCTCGCGCAGAATGCACAAGCGCCGCAACTCAGCTCAGTCAATGCGCCATCTGAGACGATGGTGGTGCTCGGTTCGGCAACGCCAGTGCCCCTGGCCGAGTCGCCGAGTTCGGTGATGATTCTGCCGCTCAAGCAGGAGAGGCTCGCCCTTGCCACGCCCATTGACCGCCTGCGCAGCGATCCTTCCGTCTTCATCGAGCAGCGTGGCGCCGGTGGCGCGCAGGATGACATTGTGATGCGCGGCGGCAGTTTCGAGCAGACGTTGATTCTGGTCAACGGCTTTCGCATCGATGACAGCCAGACCGCGCACCATGACCTCGATCTGCCGATACCTCTTGATGCAATGGACTCGATTCAGGTCCTGCACGGCGCCGGCTCCACGCTGCATGGCGCGGACGCGCTCAGCGGCGCGGTGGATTTCCTGACCGCCGCGCCTTCCGCCAGTTCGCTTGTTTTTACCGCCGGCGCCGGCAACTTTGGAACCAACGAGCAGTCCACGCAGGCCGAACTGGTGCGCCACAACTGGAGCAGCCGCCTGACCGCGAGCCACAATCTCTCCACCGGCTTCATTGCCGATCGCGACTACCGCAATGAAAACGCCGCGCTGGAAAGCTGGCTAAACTCGCGCCTGGGGCTTACGGACCTGCTCTTCGCCGCGAGCGACCGCTCCTTTGGCGCTTCGCAGTTTTACGGGCCCTATGATTCATGGGAGCGCACCAAGGGCTGGTTTGCCTCGGCGCGCCAGGAGCTTGGAGAGCACACGCAGGCCGCCTTCGGCTATCGTCGCCACACAGACGAGTTCGTGCTGGTGCGCGAGAATCCCGCTCTCTACGAGAACAATCATGTGGATGGCTCGTGGCAGGCTTCCTTGAGCGGAACACTTCCCGTGCGCGCCGGCGGGTCGTTCCTGATGGGCCTGGAGGCCGACGGCGACAGCATCCAGAGCAACAATCTCGGCCTGCACGCGCGCAATCGCGGTGCAGGTTATCTCGATCTCGATCTGATGCCCAATCGCCACCGCTGGACATTGTCCGCCGGCTTGCGCGAGGAGGGATTCTCGGGCAGCTCGCAGTACATCTTCGCGCCGCATTTCGCGGGCAGCCTGCGGATCGCAAACTCGCTGAAGCTGCGTGCCAGTTCCGGCTACGGGTTCAGGATTCCAACCTACACGGACCTTTACTACTCTGACCCGGTGACCCGCGGCAACCCAAACCTGAAGCCCGAGTCCGCGTGGAGCGGCGACAGCGGCATCGACTGGGCCCCGGGCAGGCGTGTGTCGCTTTCCGTCACCGGCTTCTACACGCAGCAGCACGACACCATTGACTACGTGCGCGCCGCGCAGTCGCTTCCGTGGCAGGCTGTGAATCTCAGCGGCCCGCGCTTTACCGGCGTGGAGACGTACATGACCTGGCAGGCTGCGAAAACGCAGACCATCCGCCTCGCATGGACGACGATCTATGGCAACAGCGCTTCTTTAAATGGTCTCCAATCGGAGTACGTCTTCAACTACCCGGTGCAGAATGCGCGCGCGGAGTGGACTGCCTTGCTCGGACGCGCTGTGACTCTGCGCAACACCGTGCAGGTCGCGCAGCTCTACCAGCATGATCCTTACCCGGTGTGGGACCTCGCTCTGACGCACGATACAGGCCGAGTGCGGCCATACGTCAGGCTGGCCAATCTAAGCAACACAGGCTACCAGGAGATTCAAGGGGTAGCGATGCCGGGGCGCTCCGTGGTCGCAGGCATCTCCTTTCAGGTTCGACGCAGGCAGTAGCCGCTGCTAGCTCACATTCGGCAGCATCAGGGCCTTGCGTCTGGTCAGATCATCCCGTACCAGCGTGAGGCCCAGGATAAAGCGCTCGAACCCGTCGGAGAGGCGCGCAAACAGCGGTGCTTCCTGCTCGTACTCGAACAGGTTGAACTGGCTCACGATGAAGTAGCTCTCCTTGCCCGCGTGGATCAGATCGCCAAGGCTGGGAACAGGACCGCGGTGGCGGCGTCCCGGCGTGGCTGCTTCGGGATACATGCCGGCCACAAAAAGCGCATAGTCGCCAATATACTTGCGCATTGCGCGCTCGGCATCGAACGACGGCGCGCTGCCATGGATGGGATCGGCGGCGAGCATCATTGCTTCCAGATTCTCCACGGGGCGGCCCGTGGCGTCGCGCAGTTGGTAGAGGTTGTCGGCCTCTGAGAACTCGCAGAGCAGATGCGCCACATAACCCATCACGTCCGGATCGTGCAGTCCCAGCTTGCCCTCGTAGCTGTTGCGAACCGCCTGTTGAAAGAAATGTTCGAGCGGATGAGCTTGTGTCTGCATACAAACCTCCCGCGACTGCACGCGCAGCCGGACTGCTGTGAGTCAATGGCCGGCTCGATGTGCAGCGTGCATCCGGGGACGCCAGCCACTGCCCGTTTCATTGGTATGAACACTTGGATACATGGAATTGTTGCGTTTGCCAAGAGGGTGCGACGACTTCGTTGGCAGAGTGCCTCAGTGATTGCGAATCGTGCTGCGCCACCGCAAATGCAAAGGGCAGCCGTGCGGGCTGCCCTTCGTATTTGCGATGCTGCGCAGATGAGCGCGATGGTCTGCTACTGATGATGCCGCCAGAGCGGCTCCGTCACGAGTCCAACCAGTGCGTAAGCGGCTGCGTTCAGGAAAATCGCCTCGTAGTAGGTCATCCGGATTCGGCCAAACCATGAAATGGGGAACGTCAATCTAAATACGATCCAATGGTTGAAATTGAAGTGTGGGCCCAAGAACGCGCTAAAGAACACCCAGCAGACGGCTACGCCAAATCCAGCAAAGGCCCAAAGAGCGATTCGCCTCATCATGGCTTCCTCCAGGAGATCCTTCAGGCCCGCCTCTGATGCCCCGCGATTCTGTTTGCAAAGCGCGAACCGCCACGCCTACACGGTGGCAGGCGTGCGCGATTCGAGTTCCGCCAGCCGTTTGGCCAGCATGCCTTCCAGCTTGACCAGCGCGGCAGAGAAGCCTTCGATGCCTTCCTTCAGCTTGTCGGTGGCCATGCGGTCTTCAGCGTGCATGCGCTCGAATGTGGTTTTGTCCACCGCGATCTTTTCAAGCGGAAGTGCTTGTGCCGCCGCGGGGTCGAGCTTGCGTGGCAATGGGCCCTCGGTGGATTCCAGCTCGGCAAGCAACTGCGGAGAGATCGTGAGCAGGTCGCAACCCGCCAGTTCGGTAATCTCGCCGATGTTGCGGAAGCTTGCGCCCATCACCACGGTCTTGTGGCCGAACTTCTTAAAGTAGTTGTAAATCCTGGTCACGGACTGCACGCCGGGGTCATCGGCTCCATGAAAGTCCTTGCCGGTGTCCTTCTTGTACCAGTCCAGAATGCGGCCCACGAATGGCGAAATGAGCGTTGCGCCTGCTTCGGCCGCGGCGATTGCCTGATGCAGACCGAAGAGCAGCGTCAGGTTGCAATGGATGCCTTCCTTCTCCAGCACTTCAGCGGCGCGAATGCCTTCCCATGTAGACGCAATCTTGATGAGCACGTGATTGCGGCCAACTCCTGCCGCGTCATACTGCGCGATAATCGCGCGCGCCTGTTTGATAGTGGCCTCGGTGTCATAGGACATGCGCGCGTCCACCTCGGTCGAAACGCGCCCCGGCACAATGGCCAGAATCTTTTTGCCGAAGGCGATGGCCAGCCGTTGGAAGGCGAGATTGGCGACGGCCTGATCGGTTGCATTTCCGCCAAGCTCTTTGCGCGCTTCGATCAGAACGCCGTCTACGATGGGCTGGTACTGCGGCATCTGCGCCGCGGCGGTAATCAGCGAGGGGTTTGTCGTGGCATCCTGCGGGCGAAATTTTTCCATCGCTTCAATGTCGCCGGTGTCGGCAACCACCACGGTGAACTTGCGCAACTGTTCAAGCAGATTCTGCGGCATGATCTCTCCTGGGGAAGGGAATTCCCGGCTGGCGCACTCTGGCTCCAGTGTACTGCTCATTTTGATTCGCCGGGGCTGAGCGGGTTGCTTGCATAGGGGATCACGGGTCAGCCGGCCTCGGGCGCAAAGGCATTGCTCAGCACGCCGAGGCCGGCGATTGAAACGTCCACGCGGTCGCCGGCAGCCAGCGGCCCCACGCCCGCAGGGGTGCCGGTCAGCAGCAGGTCGCCTGGCTCAAGCGTAATGGCTGCCGTGATATACGCGAGCAGCGCCGGAATGGAAAAGATAAAATCCGTGGTCGATCCGTGCTGGCGCAGTTCGCCGTTCACGCGGGTCTCCACAGTCAATCCAGCCTCGGGGTCCACTTCGTCGCTCACAATCGGTCCCACAGGGCAGAACGTGTCGAATCCTTTGGCGCGGGTCCACTGGCCGTCTTTTTTCTGCAGGTCGCGTGCTGTCACGTCATTGGCCACGGTATAGCCGCGCACGTAGCTGCGCCAGTCCGCATCGGGTTTGAGCTTGCTTGCGCGGCGGCCGATGACCAGCGCCAGTTCACCTTCAAAATCCACGCGCGCCGAGGCGGGCGGCATCTGCACTGTGCCTCCGGGAGCCAGCAGCGACGACGGCGGCTTGAAAAACAGCAGGGGCTCGGCGGGAACTTCGTTGCCCAGTTCCTTGGCGTGGTCGCGATAGTTGCGGCCCACGCACACAATCTTCGAGGGCGTGACCGGCGCCAGCAACTGCACAGCGCTCAGCGGCATGGGACTGAAATAAACGCCGCGCGCAGTGCCGCGCAGGTGCGCAAGATGAAATGCCAGATCCTCTTCCGGCGCAGGCGCGGGCCGTGTGATCCACAACTCGCCTTCGCGCTCCTCCACAGAGCCGTAGCAAATCTGCTCATCCCACAAAAAACGGCAATACTTCATTTGCGTATTCTCCTCGTGCGGCGCGATTCGTCACGGATTGGGCACAGTTTCCTGCGTTTCTGCCGAGCGCGCGCTCTCATGTCCGCCTGTGTCAACGGCGCTGACAGCATAGCGGTAGGTGTGGCCGGCTTGCACGTGTGCATCGCGGAAGGCCGGTCCGGTGACAGGTAGCGCCGGCGAAATGCGCTGCCACGCTGCGTCGCCCTCGTTGCGATAGACAATGTAGCCTGCCAGATCGTCGTCGCTTACCGGCTGCCAGCTCAGGTCAATCGCAGGTGCGCCGGCACTTTCATCCACGGTTGCCACCGCCGCCAGTGCGGTGGGTACGGTGGGCGGGAACACGTCCAGGGCATCCACGCGCACCGGCGCGGAAAACGCTCCCGCGAGTTCCAGAGTTTGTCCGCCCGTCGTGATGCGAGACACGCGCTGGGCGCGGTATTCATAGGTCTTGCCAAACTGGATGCTCTTGTCGAGCGCGCGACCCGCCTGCGCGCCAGCTCCCACCAGTAGATTCAGTTCAACGGGCTCCGGCGGTTGCGCCAGCGGGCCCTGCTTCGCCTTTGCTGGCGGGGTGAGCAGTTTGCGTTGCAGGCGGACATTCGTGTTTTCGCCATCGGGGACCCAGTGCAGCACGACCCCGGTCTTGCGCACCTCGGCGGTCAGGCCGGTCACCGGCGCGGGCGCCTCACCTGCCAGCACCACGGAGGCATTCGACAGCCCCGCCGAGCGGCCCTTGCTGTTTTTCAACTCCACATAGTAGGTGAGCGGCCGCGGAGCGCCCGAGGCCAACTCCTGCGGCAGCTTCTCGATAAAAGAGCCTTCCGTGTCGGGTGCAAGCAAAATGTCGGCGGTGGGAGCGCTGCATGCGCCCGCGCCTTCCTTGCGGCACACGCGCACATCTACACTGCCCTGCAGCAGCAGCTTATCCGTGTTTCGGGCAGGCATCGTCCACTTCAGAAACACCTGGTTGCCTGTTCGTACCGCGGCCAGATCGGTCACGCGCCCCGGCAGGTTGAGCGATGGCGCCTGTGGTGCGCCTGGCGTGCCGCAGCCCGCCAACGCAGCGGCCAGTGCGCCAGCCAGCGCTGCCACTCCCATCCTATGCCCAGTGCTCATTGCCATCCCAGTCTACTGGAGCCGCGTCCGTGCGCGCTTATGCCTCGATCACGGCTTTTGACAGGTTGCGCGGCCGGTCCACATCCACTCCACGCTCCAGCGCCATCGCATAGCTGAAAAGCTGCAGCGGAATCACTTCCGGTATGGGGAGCAGATGCTCGCTGACCGGCTCGACAGATATGCAGTCCGTGGCCAGCGCCGCCACATCGCGATCGCCCGCATTCGCCACGGCAATCACGTGCGCACCCTGCTTTTGCATGTCTTCAAGCAGTTGCAGGGTTTTTTCGTAGCGCAGCACGGAGTCGTCCAGGCTGCGGTCCACGGTGGCCAGCACCATTAGCGGAACATGCTCGCTGACCAGCGCGTTGGGTCCATGCTTTAACTCACCCGTTGGGTAGCCCTCTGCCTGCACATACGAGGACTCCTTCATCTTCAGCGCGCCTTCGCGGGCAATGGCGTAATGCACGCCGCGGCCTAGATAAAGAAAGCTCGCGGCGTTGCGATACTTCGCGGCCAGCGCGGCCGTCTGTGCCCGCCATCCATCCAGTTGGCGCTCGATCACACCCGGCAGCGTGCGCAGCTCGGCAAAGTGCTGCGCCTGGTGCGCGGCATCCATGGTGCCCAACTGGCCCGCCTCATACAAGGCCAGCAGGTAGAGCGCCGTCAGTTGGCAGGTAAAGCTCTTGGTGGCAGGAATAGCAAGCTCCGGCCCGGCGGCCAGCGGCATGGCGGCGGAGGCCTCGCGCAGCATGGTGCTGCCGCCCACGTTCGCAATGGCCAGCGTCTTCTGCCCGCCTTCGCGAGCGCAGCGCAGCGCGGCCAGCGTGTCACTGGTTTCGCCCGACTGTGAGATCACGATCACCGACGGCCGGCGCGGATTGGCGGCGGTCCGGCAGCCGTACTCGCTTGAATACTCCACGTCAACGGCCAGTCCGCACAGATCCTCAAAGATGATCTCGGCAGCCAGACCCGCGTGACGGCTTGATCCGCTGGCCGCAATCAGCACCTCGCCGCGCGGATTCAGCCAGTCTGCCAGCGGAGCGAACGCTTTGGCGTTGAACGATGTGCCGCCAAGGTAAAGATCGAGCGTGCGCTCAATGGCCGCGGGCTGCTCGTAGATTTCGCGCAGCATGGCATGGGGAAATTCGTTCACGGCATCAGGCCTTTCCAGTGGCATTGCCTTGTAGCAAAGCTCTTTGGGTCGATTCTAACGGCTAGCCCCTCGTCGTGTGGATGCCGCGGCTCACAGCCTTCTCAAGCGCACGCATGCCTCGTCGAGATCGTGGTCCTTTTTGGCGAAGCAGAAGCGCAGCAGATTTTCGCCGCGCCCGTGGCGGAAAAATGCCGAGCCCGCAACCGAAGCGACTCCCGTGGCAGCCAGCAGGTGGCGAGCTTTTTCCGCAGCCGTTTTTCCCGGCAGGCGGCTGGCGCTGGCCAGCACGTAGTAAGCACCCGCAGGAATACTCGGCTCCATGCCTGCATCGCGCAGCGCGGCCAGTATCCGTTCGCGCTTGGACTGATGATCCGCGGCAATTTGCGTGTAGAACGAAGGCGGCAACTGCTCGAGGCCCGCTGCCGCGCCGTGCTGCAACGGAGCCGGCGCGCAGACATACGTCAGGTCGTGGAAGTAGCCCAGCGCGGCCATCCACCGGGCGTCGGCGGTCACGTAGCCCAGCCGCCAGCCGGTCACACTGAACGTCTTGCTGAAGCCTGACATCACGATGGTGCGCTCGCGCATGCCTTCAAGCGTCGCGGGAGCGATATGCTTCTCGCCGTCATAGACGAAGTACTCATAAATCTCGTCGGTGAAGACGAAGAGATCGTGCGTGCGGGCTACCTCGGCAACCGCCTCCAGCTCTGCGCGGCTAAAGACCTTGCCGCTGGGGTTGGCCGGGGTGTTCAGGATGAGCGCGCGCGTGCGCGGCGTGATGGCGGCGTGCAGCGCATCGGTATCGAGCGCCCAGTCCGGCTCGGCCAGCGGAACAAGCACCGGCTTGACGCGCATGGATTTGAGCGTAGCGACATGGTAGCCGTAGAAGGGCTCAAACAGCAGCACTTCGTCGCCGGGATTCAGCAGCGCCATGGCCGCGGCATGCAGCCCTGCGGTTGCGCCCGAGGCCACCAGCACTTCTGTCTCCGGGTCGTAGCGCAGGCCATAGTCGCGCTGTTGTTTGGCAGCAATGGCGTTGCGCAGCCTGGCAATGCCGTCGAGGCGCGTATAGATATTGTGCCCTGCATGAATCGCCGCCAGCGCTTCAGCTTCTACGGGCGCGGGCACCGGCGTATCGCACACGCCCTGGGCCAGGTTGATTCCACCGATGCGGTCGCACTCCGTAGTCATGGCGCGAATCTCGGACTGCATGGCTCCGGGTGCCAGTTCGCTCAGGGCCAGTCGAGAAGCGGTGTGGGGATGAGGCGCGAGAGTTTTGCTCAAGAGGAAGTTCCTTCTGCTGCCATCTTACAATCCGCGGCAAAGAGCGCCGATGCAGTGTGGCCGGACACAGCCGTTGCATGTGGCCGGGCGTAAAATCCATTCTGAATGCACGAGCTCTCCATTGTTTCCAGCATCGTGGACACGGTGACCGAGTCGCTGGTGGCCTATCCCGGTGTGCGGGTCAGGGAAGTACGGCTGCGCGTGGGTGTTCTGGCGGCGGTCGTCGAGGACTCGCTCCAATTCTGCTATGGCGTGGTGACGGAGGGCACGCCGCTGGCGGGTTCAGCGCTCGTGGTCAGGACGCTGCCCGTCATGGCGCACTGCGCGCTCTGCGCCCAGGATGTGGAGATTGCCAGCATACAGAGCCTGCGCTGTCCCCGCTGCGGCTCGCCCGCCACGGACCTGCGCCAGGGCCGCGAACTGGAAGTGGAAGCAATCGAGATTGAAGATACAGAGGCAATGGCATGACAACCCGAATTGTGGAGCTGCGGCGCGGAATCCTGAAGAAGAACGATGAGCTGGCGGCGGGCCTGCGGCAGCGGTTTGCGGATGCGGGCGTGCTGGCGCTCAACCTGGTATCAAGCCCCGGCACCGGCAAGACCGCCTTCCTTGAGCGCACCCTGCGCGAACTGCTTGCGAGCGGCTCGCGTGCCGCGGCTCTGGTGGGAGACCTGGAGACCGACAACGATGCGCAGCGGCTGGCGGCCAGCGGCGCGCCGGTGCGCCAGATCAACACCCACGGCATCTGCCACCTTGAGGCCGAGATGGTCGGCAAGCATCTCAATGGCTGGAACCTCGCGGACCTCGATTACCTCTTTATTGAGAATGTCGGCAACCTGGTGTGTCCGTCGAGCTACGATCTGGGAGAAAAGATCCGCGTGGCCCTGCTGTCTGTGACTGAGGGAGAAGACAAGCCGCTCAAATATCCCACGCTGTTCAACTCCGCTGACGCCGCAGTGATTACCAAGATCGACATCGCCGAACCCTGCGCCTTCAATCGCGCGGCGGCGCTCAGAAATATCAACGAAATCCGGCCCGGCATCCGCATCTTTGAGACGTCGGCGAAGACCGGCGCGGGCATGGCGGAGTGGATCGCCTATCTGGCCGAGGAAAGGGCCAGGGTTGCGCCGTAGCCGGGAAAGCTTTCGAGGGGACTCGATGAGTACAGCAGAGAGCAAAGCAGGCCTGAGGGCCGTGGAGAGCTATTTCGCTGCGGTGCCTGAGCCAGCTCGCAGCACGCTCCAGAAAGTGCGCGCGGCGATTCGCGCGGCGGCTCCGGCAGAGGCTACTGAAGGCCTCAGTTATGGAATGCCTGCGTTTCGCTACAAGGGAGCATTGGTCTGCTACGCGGCGTTCAAAAACCATTGCAGCTTCTTCCCCATGAGCCTTGCCGTGCTCGCCGACCTCACAGATGAGTTATCCACCTACCAGACCTCCAAAGGAACACTGCAGTTCCCGCAGGACAAGCCCCTGCCGGCCACATTGATCAAGCGGATGGTAAAGGCGCGGGTTGCAGAAAACGAACGCAAAAGGGTACGGTGACGAGCATGGGAAAGGTGATACAGATCACATTCCGGCGTCTTCACACCTGTATAAGGTGGTGGGCATGTGCTTAGCGATTCCCGGAAGAGTGGAAGAAATCATCACCGAGAACGACCTCAGGGTTGGCCGGGTGAACTTTGGCGGCGTGGTCAAGCGCGTCTGCCTCGACTACGTGCCCGAGGTTGAAGTGGGCGACTACACCCTCGTCCACGTGGGCTTTGCCATCTCCAAAATCGACGAGGAAACCGCCGAGAAGACCCTCGCCGACTTTCGCGCCATGGGCCTGCTGGACGAGGAACTAGCCAGCGAAGACGAGGCCTTTGCCCGTGCCGCCCAAGCGCCGCAATCCTCCTGTCCTGACGGGAGTTGTTCCGTCGCGCCCGGCGCCGATGGCGGAGCCGGTCGCGAATGAAGTACCTTACCGAGTTTCGCAACGGCGAGATCGCCCAGCGCATGGCGCGGGAGATTCACCAGCTTGCCACGCGCCCGTGGAAGATTATGGAGGTCTGCGGCGGGCAGACGCACTCCATCATTCGCAATGGAATCGACCAGATGCTCCCCGCCGGCATCGAGATGATCCACGGCCCCGGCTGCCCTGTCTGCGTCACGCCGCTCGAACTCATTGACAAGGCACTCGCCATCGCCGCGCAGCCCGGCGTCATCTTCTGCAGCTTCGGAGACATGCTCCGCGTCCCCGGCACCGACGGCGATCTGTTTCAGGTCAAAGGCCGCGGCGGCGACGTCCGCGTCGTCTACTCGCCGCTGGATGCGGTGGAGCTGGCCGCCAAAAATCCCGACAAGCAGGTCGTTTTCTTCGGCGTCGGCTTTGAGACCACCGCCCCCGCCAACGCCATGAGCGTGCATCTGGCCAAGAGGCGCGGATTGAAGAATTTTTCCCTGCTCGTCTCGCACGTGCTGGTGCCGCCTGCCATCGATGCCATCATGAGTTCGCCGGGTAATCAGGTGCAGGCTTTTCTAGCCGCCGGCCATGTGTGCAGCGTGATGGGCTACTGGGAGTATCCGCCGCTGGCCGAGAAGTTCAAAATCCCCATCGTGGTTACAGGCTTTGAGCCGCTGGACCTTCTGGACGGCATCCGGCGCGCGGTGGCGCAGCTTGAGGCGGGCCGCCACGAAGTCGAAAACGCCTATGAGCGTGTGGTGACGTTTGATGGCAACCGAGCCGCGCAAAAGCTGCTGGCTGAGGTCTTTGAAGTCACCGACCGCGCGTGGCGGGGCATCGGTGTCATCCCCAACAGCGGTTGGCGGTTGAGCAAGGCCTATCGCGCATTCGACGCGGAAGAACGCTTCCAGATTGCGGGCATTCACACTGAAGAGTCGCCGCTGTGCCATTCCGGGGATGTGCTCCGCGGGGCGATCAGGCCCGCAGAGTGTCCGGCCTTCGGCAGGGAGTGCACGCCGCGCCATCCGCTGGGCGCAACGATGGTTTCAAGCGAAGGTGCCTGCGCCGCGTATTACAACTACGGACGGTTCCTGTCCGCCGAAGAGTTGGCTGGAGCCGGGTCTGCGTTATCGGGAGCGGGCTTGTCGGGAGAGACTCATGGCTGAGAAGCCGAACTCCAGTGCCGGCGCTCCAGACTTTTCCAACTGGAGCTGCCCGCTCCCGCTGGCCGATTATCCCACCATCGTGATGGGCCACGGCGGCGGCGGCAAGCTGGGCAATGAGCTTGTCGAGCATCTGTTTCTGCCCGCCTTCCGCAACCCGGCGCTTGAAAATCTCGGCGACGCGGCGATCTTCGATCTCGGTTCAGGCCGGTTGGCCATGAGCACGGATTCCTTCGTGGTGCAGCCGCTCTTTTTCCCCGGCGGCTCCATCGGCGAGCTGGCAGTCAACGGCACGGTCAACGATCTTGCCGTCTCGGGCGCCGTTCCGCGCTTCCTGAGTGCCAGCTTCATTCTGGAGGAGGGATTTCCTCTGGCCCAACTTGCGGCCATCGCAGAGGCAATGGCGCAGGCAGCGGCTACGGCGGGCGTGCACATCGTCACCGGCGACACCAAGGTGGTCGAGCGCGGCCACGGCGACGGCTGCTACATCAATACTGCGGGTGTGGGCGTGCTGCGCCCCGAGGTGGTTGTTGGCCCGCATCTGGCCCAGCCGGGCGATACGGTGCTTGTCTCCGGCACCATCGGCGACCACGGCATGGCCATTATGAGCGTGCGCGAGGGGCTCGAGTTCGAAAGCCAGATCCGCTCAGACTGTGCCGCGCTCAATGGGCTGATTGCGCAGGTGCTGGATGCGGTCGGCTCCCAAGTCCACGCCATGCGCGACCCCACGCGCGGCGGCCTTGCCTCCACGTTGAATGAGATTGCCACGGCCTCCGGCATGGGCATCGAGATCGACGAAGCCAGCCTGCCGGTGCGGCCTGAGGTGCAGTCCGCCTGCGAACTGCTGGGGCTCGATCCAGTCTATGTGGCCAATGAGGGCAAGGCCGTGTTTTTCGTTGCGCCTGAGGCAGCCGCACAGGTGCTGGAGATTCTGCGCGCCCATCCGCTGGGCCGCGACGCCGCCCGCATTGGCCAGGTGACCGCTCAGCATCCGCGCATGCTGGTGGCGCGCACAGGCATGGGGGCCAACCGCGTCATCCCCACGCAGATTGGCGAGCAGTTGCCGCGCATCTGCTGATGTTTCGGCAAGTTAAATGAAGTTGAACCGTGCAGGCGTCAGCTCAGCCGTTCAAAGGCTTGCTGAATCTTCCCCGGAATGTCAGCGGGGGTATCGCCCAGCGTGTAGTTGATTTCAAGCACCGCGGCGGGCGGCGAGGCCAGCGCCTTCAGCGCCGCAACCGCAGCCTTCCAGTCGATGGTGCCGTCGCCGGGCCAAAGGTGCTCATCCTTCAGGCCGTGATTGTCGTGTACATGGACCGTGCGGATGCGGTTGCCCAGCGTGGCGATGGCATCCGCCACGCCTACGGTCAGGTGCGCGTGGCCCAGGTCCAGACAGACGTCCACAGTGTCCATGTGGCCCAGGTCGAGAATGGTCATCAGGTGGCTGGGCGTGGTGGGCTCGCCGGTCAGGTTTTCCACCAGCACGCGCACACCCAGCGGATGAGCGAAGGCGCAGAGATGTTCCAGGGCCGTCTGCGCGTACTCGATGGTGCGCAGTGACCACCCATCCTCTTTTTCCCCCATGTGAATCACGATGTTCTTGAAGGGGATGTGCTCGGCGGCTTCGAGGGCGCGCTTAATTTCGTCCATGGCGTCGATGCGGCGGGATTTCTCAGGGTGCAGGATGTTCACCGCCGGCGCCCCGGCACGGCCCATCTCGCGGTCGGGGAAGAGCGGCGCATGCATCGAGAACGGCGCAAGCGAGTTGGAGCTGAACCAAGCGGCCAGTTCAGCCACGTGCTCGCGGCTGGTGTAATCAAAGTGCTGGCGGGCGGCAAATATTTCCACTGCCTCCGCCCCGGACCGGCTGACGAGTTCCAGCAGCCCGGGATGCAGGCGCTGGTTCAGGAACAGGTGAGTCGAAACAACTCGCAGCATGGTCAAGGGTCCCCCGGTGTCCGTTTACTCCTAGCAAACCCTCGGACGCCACCCTCATTGTCGCATTTTTACAACAGTTTGCGCTTTTGTCCGCAACAGCCTGAACCCTAAGTTGCAACGGCGAATGATGTTCCGGGCAAGGCGCTTAAGGATGTCCTTGCCGTCGCTGTGTTACCGTTTGAATACGACGCCCCCCTGCACCGGTTCTCCGGCAAAGATCAGGGCGGCGGGCGAACTTGAAGCATGTCTCAGCAGCCGGAATTGATATCGCCTCCGTTGTCCGCGAGCCCGGCTCCTGAATCCGGAGCCGAGCTTGGCACCCCTCCCACGCCGCCGGGCACCAATCCTGCGCCGCAGCGCATCCCCCGTTGGCTGGAACGTGCCGAGCTGTTTCTGCGGGTGCTGTTGCGCATGTACATCGGCCTGGCGGTCTTCTACGCACCCTGGTCGAGCCTGTTCTGGGATCAGAACCCGCTTTTCGTGCAGTTTCCCACGCTCTCAATTTTTGCGGCCAACGGCGCGGTGCGAGGAATTGTGTCCGGACTGGGGTTATTGAATTTGTGGATTGCGTTTCAGGACGCCATCCGCTTTCGGGGCAAATGATTCATGAGCAATAGTGAGCAGGAACCAGAAATCACCCAAGCCGATGCCGGCCATCCCACGCCGAGCCAGAACTCCGCCGAGCAGATTCCTCCGGTCGCTGTCATCCCCGGCAACGGTGCGCCGCCCCAACTGGAGCGCGCTCCGCTGGCCTATGAGAATCCCGGATTCTTGAATAGCGCGGATGGCCGCCTGATCCGCATAGTTGCGGAGTACATGGAGCCGCTGGCGCGCTTCCGCCACGAACAGATTCAGGACACGGTGGTGTTTTTCGGCTCGGCGCGCTTTCGCGGCCGCGAGGAAGCCAACCACGAGCTGGAACTGCTGGACAATACTGGCTCCATCCAGCCCGCCCCCAGCGAGGAGCAGCCCGCCAGCGCCCCTGAGATCGCCGCCGGCAGGGCAACCGATCTACAGCGCAAACGCGCAGTGGCCGCCGTGCAAATGGCCCGCTACTACGAGGATGCGCGCCGCCTGGCGCACATGCTCACCAGTTGGTCCAGCAAGATTCCTTCGCGCCGCCACCGCTTTGTTGTCACTTCAGGCGGCGGGCCGGGCATTATGGAAGCCGCCAACCGTGGCGCTTACGAGGCCGGCGGCAAGACTGTCGGAATGAATATCCGCCTGCCCTTTGAGCAGCACCCGAACCCCTACATCACCCCGGCGCTCAACTTCGAGTTCCACTACTTCTTTATGCGCAAGCTTTGGTTTGCCTATCTGGCCAAGGCGTTGGTGGTTTTTCCTGGAGGCTTCGGTACCCTCGACGAGATGTTCGAGATACTCACCCTGGCGCAGACCCACAAGCTCGCCAAGAAAATCACAGTTGTGATTTATGGCCCGGAGTACTGGAAGAAAGTCTTCAACCTCGACGTGCTGGTGGAGACCGGCGCCATTTCTCCCAAGGATATTGAGCTGTTCAAGTTTGCCGACACCCCGGAGCAAGCCTTTGAAATGCTGTGCCAGGGACTGACGGAAAACTACCTTGTGCCGGAAGCCACCCAGGCTGCCGAACACGCCTTCCAGGAACTGATGCCCGGCTGGACGCTTGAGGATTTCCTGGGGCCGGAACTGGCCAGGACCAGCAAATAGTCCTTCAATGTCTTCCTGCACGGTTTGCTCACCGTGCGGCGGCTCGCTGCGCCCTGGGCAACCGTGTGTACCCCCGTTACTTCGCTGATTCTTCTGGCCATTGACGGTTTATTTGCATCCCATTCATCCCCTGTTGACGATGGCAGCCGATACTGGAGATGTAAAGTCCAACAGGCTGCTGAATAAGGAGCAGGAATGGCCAACTCGACCATCTCGTACCTATGGCGTGACCACCGGGCTGCGCAAGGTTTCCGCTCTGGTGTTTCCCTGCACAGCCATACCAACCAGTCGAAAGAGACGCTGGATTTTCTAGCCGGTATCGGCAACCAGTACCCCGTTTCCCGTCCTCTGCTGGCCCGGATGGAGCGCAAGTCCAAGGCGAACTATGGCGTGCAGTTGGACTTTGCCGCCAGCTACTGGACCCCGCCGATGACGCCCAGGCTGGCCTTCGATCTGGAAAGCCGCCAGATTGAAAAGCTGGACATGGCGCCCATGGTTTCCCTCTCTGACCACGACAACATCAATGCGCCCATGCTGCTGCGCACCGTGCCCAGCGCGCGCCACATCCCCGTCTCTGTCGAGTGGAGCGCTCCCTACGGCGGTGTCCAGTCGTTCCACCTCGGCATCCACAACCTGCCCAGCGAAAAAGCTGTTGGCTGGATGCTGGCCCTGGAGGACTACACGGCGAACCCCAGCGACAAGCGGCTCACTGAGATCCTCGTTGCCCTCAACGACGAGCCCAACGTGCTGGTGGTCTTCAATCACCCGCTGTGGGACCTTTACCTGATCGGCAAGGAAAAGCACGAGTTCCTGGTCAACGAATTTCTCCAGAAGAACGGCGCATTCCTTCACGCGCTGGAACTGAACGGCCTGCGCAACTGGGACGAGAACCGCGCGGTGCGGCGGCTGGCCGAGCAGTGGAACATGCTGCTCATCTCCGGTGGCGACCGCCACGGCGTGGAGCCCAACGCCAATATCAACCTCACCAACGCAAGCTGCTTTACGGAGTTCGTCCACGAGATTCGCCGGGAGCGCAAAAGCCGCGTGCTCTTTATGCCCCAGTACGCCGAGCCGTGGAAGCACCGTCTCCTGCAGTCCACCCTCGACGCCATCCGCAACTACCCTGATTTTCCGCAGGGCTCCCGCACCTGGGACGAGCGCGCCTACCACCCGGATGCCAACGGCGTCATCCGCCCGCTGAGCGAGCTGTGGCCGCAGGGCCGCCCGCCGCGCGCCATCGCGCTGACTATCGGTCTTGTTCAACTGCTCGGCAGCGGAGTGGTTTCCGGCGGCCTGCGCCTCGCATGGAACGACGCGAACCAGCTTCGCCTCGCGCTTGGCGAGCAGGAAGCCTGATCTGCCCAGCCCGCCGCGCACCCAAATGGCCGCGTAGCTCCGCTCGTTACCCGTTGCGCTTTGCAACAGAGCTGGATTTCAGTCGCGCAATTCGGTTGGACTGATTGCCGGGATGCTTTTCCTTCCACCACCCCGGCAGCTCAACAGCCGCGAATCCGTCCTACATCCTGCTACGAATCGAATCGACGAAGTCAAAGTCAGTGCACGATCCGCCACAGCCGGATTCGGGCACTGTGCAGGGCAGGGCAACCGTGAAAGGTTGAGCCAGCCGGCATGCCGGCGTAAGGGTGTGGCGTGAGGCGGTATTCTGTTGCCGTTCTTTCCCGCCATGGAACAAGGAGGCCTTATGCACAAGGCGAGGCTTGAAGCCTTCAGCGACGGTGTGCTGGCGATCATCATCACGATCATGGTGCTGGAGCTGCACATTCCACGCGGGGAGACGCTGAGCGCGCTGGGGCCGCTGCTGCCGGTGTTTCTTTGCTACGTGCTGAGCTTTGTGTATGTGGGCATCTACTGGAACAACCATCACCACATGCTGCATGCGACGAAGCGCGTTTCTGGCCGCGTGCTGTGGGCGAATCTGCACCTGCTGTTCTGGCTGTCGCTGTTTCCGTTTGTGACGGGGTGGATGGGCGAGAACAGATTTGCGGCGATTCCGACGGCGCTGTATGGTGGGGTGCTGCTGATGGCGGCGACGGCGTACTGGATTCTGGCGCGGGCGCTGATTGCGGCGGAGGGTGCGGAGTCCGTGCTGGCGCGGGCGATTGGGCGGGACAGGAAAGGCGTGCTCTCGATTGTGCTGTATGCGGTGGCGATTCCGCTGGCGTTTGTGGGCCGGTGGCCGGCGCTGGGGATTTTTGTGCTGGTGGCGCTGATGTGGCTGGTGCCGGACCGGCGGATTGAGCGCGTACTGCCGCAGGAGTGATGCGGCGATGGGCAGAGCACCCTCAGGCTGCGGTGTACACGTCCACTTCCCGCTCAATGGTGTCTTTCAGCTCCAGCCGGGCCTTGGAGAGGTCGTGCATCTGCTGGAGGTTGAGCCAGAACTCCGGGCTGTTGCCGAAGAAGCGTGCGAGACGCAGCGCTGTGTCCGGCGTGATGCCGCGGCGGCCATGAATGATGTCTCCGATGCGTGTTGAGGGAACGCGAATTTTCAAGGCCAGCCCATTCTGGCTGATGCCGAGCGGCACAAGAAATTCCTCACGGAGCATCTCGCCCGGATGGGTTGTGACCCGGCGTACATTCCAACCGGCTGCAGGCCTTTTAATCGTCATGTCTGTTCCCCTCCTTTGGTTGCTCTCAGTGGTAATCGGTGATTTCGACTTCGTGCGCGCCGTCGGCCTTCCATGCGAAGCAGATGCGGTATTGGCCGTTGATGCGGATGCTGTGCTGACCGGCCCGTTTCCCTTTGAGTGCTTCCAGTCGGTTGCCGGGAGGCGTGCGAAGGTCACTCAGGCTGGCGCTTGCTTCAATCTGATCCAACTTTCGAAGCGCCACAGCGGCAATGGACGACCAGCGTCTGCTCGATCGAGCTTCAAACAACTGCTGTGTATCGGAGTCGTGGAAGCTCTGGATCACCCTTTTGAGGGTATAACGGTATCCGTTATATGTCAAGCATAGTACGTAGAGGAGAAGGCCCGGCCGCAGGAGTGATGCGCTCGTTCATCAAGGCTCAAAATAATCTGCAAGCGTTCTGCGGAAAACTGCAAATCAATTTTGCAGGGGGGGTGGGGGGGGCCCCCAGCCGCCAGCCCTTAGCTACCAGCCCCGACCATTCTGTGCGAGCACGGGCAGGATTGGCTCTATGTTTATTGTGCGATAAACGGGGGAAATGATCTGCAAAGTCTGCGGAAGAATTTTTGCGAGCCCACCCTTTCCGCAGAGAGCGCGGAAAAGGGTGGGGCAACCCGGGGACCCCTTAGCCGCTAGCCTCTAGCTTTTAGCTGCCAGCTTTGCTGCGCGGGTGCGGGCAGGATTGGCTCTATGTTCATTGTGCGATAAACGGGGGAAATGATCTGCAAAGTTGGCGGAAGAAATTTTTGCGAGCGCACCCTTTCCGCAGAGAGCGCGGAAAAGGTGGGGCAACCGGGGGTGGTCTGCCATGTATCCTGGTTGCTACCTGTCTGTGCCAGTTCGACTTTATCTCTCGCAACATTGCCAGCTCTGCTGATTGAGCGTTTGAGATTCAGACAAACGAAAAGCCGTACACGTGAGGCATTGGAATGCCGATTCGGGCCTATTACAGCGTGCCCCTTAGCACCTTTATCGAAGACAATTCTGAGCGCATTCTTGGTGTGCTGACAACGGAGCATCATCACGCGCTGGAGGAACAACAACGGTGGGCTTGGCTTCAACAGATCACTATTCTAAAGTCTGCGTTGGCAAGTCGATCGCAGGGGCGAATCTTTCTAGAGTTCTACATCCCGAGAATGGGTAAGCGTGCTGATGCCGTACTGTTAGTGGACAACATTGTCTTCGTCATCGAGTTTAAGGCAGGGGCAAGCAGCCATGCATCAAACGCCCTCGATCAAGTCGAAGACTATGCCCTGGACCTTAAGAATTTTCATGAGGGGAGCCATGACGTTCCAATCGTTCCGGTGCTTGTTGCCACCAACGCTGAATCTCAGCCAACACCAGAACTCAAGTTTGCCGATGATTTGGTCGCTGAGCCGGTAAGAACAAACGGTGCTGACTTAGGAGCTTTAATCAGCGAGATTTGTGCTGGGTGGACTTTTCCCACGCTTGACATTGACAAGTGGATGGCCAAGGGCTACAAGCCGACGCCGACTATCGTTGAAGCCGCAGAAATTCTATATCGCACGCACCGGGTGACTGACATTTCTCGAACAGATGCCGGTGCGAAGAACCTGCAGGAGACGGGCGCAAGCGTAAGCGCGGTAATTGATGGAGCACGCCTGAACCGCAAGAAAGCCATCTGCTTTGTGACTGGTGTACCCGGCTCGGGTAAGACGCTAGCCGGGCTAAATTTTGCCACCAAGCGTTCGGAAGAGCACCACGACGAGCATGCCGTATTTCTGTCTGGCAATGGTCCGCTTGTTGCAGTGCTCCGTGAGGCCCTTGCTCGCGACAAAGCTCAGCGCGATGGTGTCTCGAAAAAGACCGCGGAGCGTGATGTGCGCAGCTTCGTACAGAATATTCATCACTTTCGGGACGATTACGTTGGCAATCTCGATATCCCCCTTGAGAAGGTCGTCGTATTCGACGAAGCGCAACGGGCTTGGACCCGCGAGCAGACCTCGCAATTCATGCAGCGAAAGCGAGGGTTAGCGGACTTCGATATGTCGGAGCCTGAGTTCCTTATGAGTGTGATGGATAGGCATCCAGACTGGTGTACGGTCGTATGTCTTGTCGGCGGCGGCCAAGAGATCAACACGGGAGAGGCCGGCATCTCTGAATGGATTAATGCTCTTGAGGCGCGCTTCCCCTGTTGGGAAGTTCATGTTTCACCACGTATCGTGCTGCCGGAATATGGAACAAAAGACCAGGTGGAGAAGTTTCTTGAATCGCCACGTGTTCGCTCAGACGAAAACCTGCATCTGGCCGTTTCCATGCGGTCGTTCCGTGCAGAAGCCTTGTCAGAGTGTGTCGGCTACATTATCGCTAACGAGCCGGAGCGAGCGCGGGTCGCTTACGAGAAGATACAGGCAGCTTATCCCATCGTTTTAACGCGTGACATTGGAATCGCCAAGGCTTGGCTTCGTAGGCGCGCCAGAGGAACAGAGCGATTTGGTTTGGTAGCGTCGTCGGGTGCGCAAAGACTCCGCCCTGATGGGGTGTACATCAAAGCTGAGATTGATCCGACCCACTGGTTTCTGAATCCGAGCACAGATGTTAGATCCTCCTACTATTTAGAGGATGTCGCGAGCGAGTTTCTCGTCCAAGGCTTGGAACTGGACTGGGTAGGTGTTTGTTGGGATGGAGACTTTCATCACAAGCATGGAGAGTGGATTTGCCAGTCCTTTAAGGGCTCAAAGTGGCAATCCATCAATGACACATCCAGACGGTTATACCTAAAGAACGCATATCGAGTGATCATGACGCGCGCGCGACAGGGGATGATCCTCTTTGTTCCAAAGGGCGATGCATCAGATCACACGCGCCCACAGTCTTTCTATGACGGCACATATGAGTATCTTCGTACCTGTGGGATTCCAGCACTCAATTGAACATTCCTTGTTGACGCGAGGTCGCGTACGCATTCGGCTTCTTGCGATTGGGGCGGATTTGTTGGAGTTGTGGTGAATGCCAGTTTCGGGTGTGGGGCGTAGGACGCGCACTACATCGCCGGGGCGATGGAGGGTTCGGGGGGTGGGGTGGGAAGGCTGCTCATCTCCTGGTCCTTGTACTGGAGCTGGTAGAGCTTCCAGTAGAGGCCGCGGTGGGCGAGGAGTTCCTGGTGGGAGCCCATTTCGCGGAGCTGGCCTTTGTGCATGACGAGGATGGTGTCTGCGCGCTGGACGGTGGAGAGGCGGTGGGCGATGAGGACGCTGGTGCGGCCTTCGACCATGCGCTCGAGCGCGCCGCGGATGCGCAGCTCGGTGTCTGTATCGACGCTGGAGGTGGCCTCGTCGAGGATGAGGATGCGGGGGTTGTAGGCGAGGGCGCGGGCGAAGTTGATGAGCTGCTTCTGGCCGGTGGAGAGCGAGGATCCGCGCTCGCGGACGGGCTCGTCGAAGCCGCCGGGGAGGCGCTCGATGAAGTCGAGGACATTGACGTCGCGGGCGGCGCGGCGGAGGGCTTCCTCCGTGATTTCCTCGTTGCCGAGGCGGATGTTCTCAGCCAGTGTGCCGGTGAAGAGGAAAGGATCCTGGAGGACGACGGCGAAGTGCTGGCGGAGGGCGGTGAGGTCGTGCTCGCGGAGGTCGACGCCGTCGATGAGGATCTGGCCGGCGGTGACGTCGTAGAAGCGCATCATGAGGCTGGTGAGGGTGGTTTTGCCGGCTCCGGTGTGGCCGACGATGGCGACGGTCTGGCCGGGCTCGATGGTGAAGGAGACATCCTTGAGGATCCAGTCGATGTCGGGGAGGGCGGCAAGGGCGGCGGCTGTTTCCTCAGGGGCTAAAGCCCCTGCTGACTGGGCGGGGCTTATGTACGGGCTGAAGCCCGTACCCTTCGAGCCCGTACCCTGCATGGCCGCGCTCTCCTTTAGGTCTGTGCTCTTCAGGTCAGTGCTCCCGGTGGAGCGGGTGGCCTCTTGTATGGCGGCGTGCTGGGCGGGAGTGAGCTTCTGGTAGGTGAACCAGACGTGGCGGAACTCGATGCGGTTGCTGCCGTCGCCGTGGATGGGGTGGGCGGGGTTGACGATTTCCGGCGGTGTATCGAGGAGCTTGAAGATGCGTTCGCAGGCTGCCATGGCGGCCTGGAGGATGTTGTATTTATCGCTGAGGTCCTGGATGGGGCGCCAGAAGCGCTGGGAGTACATGTTGAACATGGCGAGGACGCCGATGGTGACGGAGCCGGAGAGGACGCCGAAGCCTCCGCGCCAGATGACGAGGGCGATGGCGATGGAGGAGAGGAGCTCGACGGCGGGGTAGTAGAGGGCGTAGGCGAAGATCGTGTCCTTGAAGGCGATCATGTGCAGGCGGTTGACGGCCTCAAAGTCGTTGTAAGCGCGCTGCTCGCGGTTGAAGAGCTGGACAATGCTCATGCCGCTGACGTGCTCCTGGGTGAAGCTGTTGATGCGGGCGATGGCGGCGCGGACACGGCGGTAGCTTTCGCGGACGTGGTCGCGGAAGAGTCGCGTGACGATGAGGATGAGCGGCAGGACGGCGAAGGCCAGCAGGGCCAGCCACCAGTTGATGCTGAGCATGACGGCGGCCATGATGGAGAGGGTGAAGAAGTCGTCGACGATGGCGAGGATGCCGCCGGTGAACATGTCATTGATGGCGTCAACGTCCGAGGTGATGCGGGTGACGAGGCGGCCGACGGCGTGGGTGTCAAAGAATCCGATGTGCATGCGCTGCATGTGGCGGAAGATGTCGCGGCGCAGGTCGAACATGATTTTCTGGCCGGTCCACTGCATGAGGTAGGTCTGGATGAATTCAAAGAGATAGGCGGAGAGGAGCGCGACCAGGTAAATGCCCGCAAGCGCAGTGACGCCTTTCACGGGATCGACGGGGAGCCGGCGCGTGAGCCAATTGGTGGCGGGGCCGGGCTTGCCGGTGAGGTAGCGGTCGAGGGCGACCTTGACGAGGTAGGGGCCGGCAACGTCACTGAGGGACTTGAGGGAGACGGCGACGGAGGAGATGGCGGCCTGCCACCAGTAGGGAAGCACATAGTGGCCGAGACGGCGCATGAGGCGCGAGTCATAGACCTTGCCGACGGTGTCGTCGTCGGGCTTGCGGACCTGCGGCCTGGGCGGCTCGGGCAGTTTCTGATCGGGCTGAGTTTTCGCTTGGTCCGCCATGGGTGGGGTTGGCTTCCTGTATGTATTGTACGGGCAGGATGGAGAAAGGTTTCGGGCAGCGGGGAAAGGTTGGCGGGCGCGGGATGGCGGCTCGACACTGCCGCGCAGATGCAATAGCCTCGAAACGTGGGCTTCAAGGATTTTCTGGGCAATTCGGCGACGGTGAGGCGGCTGCGGGAGAGCATTGCGGCGGGGCGGTTTCCGCAGGCGATGATTCTGGCGGGGCCGAAGGGCGCGGGCAAGTACACGCTGGCGCTGATGCTGGCGCGCGCGGTGAACTGCCTGGAGAAGGCGGAGACAGAGGGGCTGCCGGACTTCTGCGGACGCTGCCGGAACTGCGAGCGGATTGGCGATGCGGCGAACCTGGAAGAGCGCGTGGCGGAGGCGGTGGAGGCGCGCGAGGAGATGCGCGACGCCGACAAGCGCGAGACGCGGATTCTTATCCAGACGCACCCGGATGTGCTGATTGTGCCGCCGGACCCGCCGCAGTTGCTGATCAAGCTGGGGCAGGTGCGGCAAGTGATTCACGTGGCATGGTACCGGCCGCCCACGGATGCGCGGCGCTCGATCACGATTTTCACGTCGTCCGCATTTATGAAGGAGGCGGCAAACAGCCTGCTGAAGGTGCTGGAGGAGCCGCCGGAACATGCGTCGCTGATTCTGCTGGCGGAGAATCCGCAGGAGCTGCTGCCGACGATTCGCTCGCGGGCGGTGATGCACAGGCTGGGACCGCTGCCGTCGGCGGAACTGGAGGCGCTGCTGCTGGAGCGCAGGCCGCAGATGAAGCGCGAGGACCGGGCGCTGGTGGCGCGGTTGGCCGAGGGCGCGGTGGGACGGGCGCTGACGCTGGATTTGGCGGCGTATCAGGCGAGCCGGCAGGATGCGCTGGTGGTGCTGCGGACGGCGCTGAGGGAGCCGGACTACTCGCAGCTTTTCCGCGTGACGGAGACGTATCGCGCCGGGGCGGACGGGCAGGAGAAGACGGTGAGCCTGTTGCGGGCGCTGGGCGCGCTGCTGGAAGACCTGCTGCTGGTACTGGCGGGAACGCCGCAACTGGCGCGCAATGTGGATATGACGGCGGAACTGCAGCGGCTGGCGCAGGGGCTTACCGTGGACTGGATTGACGGAGCGGCACGGGCGCTGGGGCAGGTGGAGCAGGGCATGCGGCGGAACCTGCTGCGGTCGCTCTCGCTGGATGCGATGGCGGTGAGCCTGGGTGAGCGCTGAGCGGTAAGGCGCTGCCATTCCTGATGATGCGCGAGGCTGGAACGGGAGCGAAGCGGGCTTTCTCCAGCGAGCCAATGCAACCCCGGCCGTCCGGCGGGCATCTTTCTGAGTACAAACAGGTACACGCACCGCTGGGAAAGCGGCACAGAACAGGGACTCCCTGAGCCGGGAGCTTTGTCTTCTTCGGCGTGCGTGCATAGTGCAGCATGCTGTGTCTGTTGCGATGTGAAGTCTCACTTCCCCAAGGGAGGACGGCGGCAATGATCAGTCCAGTAACCCTGAACGGCAGTGAACATGAGAGCAGTGTGGCACCTGCCAAGCCTGCGCAGCGCAAGGCGAGGGTGGCGCCGACGCCGTTTCGCTTTACGACGCATGCCGTCGAGGATGAGCCGATTCATCGATCAGCCGAGATGTTTTATTTGCAGAAGCAGATTCAGGCGCAGACGCCGATGGTGATTGTGCTGATGGATGGCGAGCGGGTGGAAGGCTGTATCGAATGGTACGACCAGCGGGCGCTGAAGGTGCGCGGGCGGACCAAGACGCTGATTTATAAATCGGCGATTAAGTATATGTACAAGCTAGGCGATGGCGGGCAGTAGGGGTCTCGATGACTCGAGCGGCTTTGGCATTTTCCGGGAGCTGAAGCCGGGCCTCATTATCTTCCGGCGCGGCGATGTGGAACATCGCATGTGGTATTGCCGCATGAAGATGCCGAAGGCCGACCGCTACAAGACGGTTTCGCTTAAGACCTCCGATAAAGAAGCGGCGCGGGAACGCGACTTCGATCAGGACGCGGCCATCCGCAGCTCGCGAAATCGGCTCCGCCCCATCATTCGATCGCATCGGTCGTCGGCTTTGCGGGGGAGGCAATAGGCGCTGCCAACCGCTCACGCTTGGTGCGCATCAGCCGATTCACAATCTTGTACTTATCTCCACGATAAACGGATCTCACATGCTCCGCCGGCGTTCCCTCCTCCAGATACGAGACGCGCATAAACAGGAAGACCGGACTCTGCGGAGGGATCTGGAGCAGGCGCGCATCCTCCGTGGTTGCGCTCCCCACCTCCACCACCTCGTCTGTCACCATCAGCTGGATTCCGTACTGATTGGCCAGCTCTTCATAGAGCGACGTGGTTGGATCGAAGGTTTCGAGCAATCTCGGACACAGATGCACGGGCAGGCTACTGGATTCGATGCCCATAGGAACCGAGTCGCTGTTGCGAACCCTGTGAAGATGGAAGACGCGATCGCTCTCGCTCAGTCCCAGGGCCTCTTTCACCTCCGGGGTGGGCGTCTGAATGCGGAACGAGAGCAGGGTGGAACTGGGCCTCGCTCCCCGCGCCAAGGTCTCTTCCGTGAAGGAGAGAACCTGGCGAAAATCTCTCTCCAGCTTGATGCCGGAGATGAAGGTTCCCTTGCCCTGCCGGCTGTATACCACACCCAGTTCGCACAACGCGCCAACCGCCTGCCGCACAGTCATCTGGCTGACGCCCATTCGCGTAGCGATCTGCTGTATCGAGGGCAGTGGCTCTCCCGGCTTGAGCTCTCCGGAATGGATCTGCTCCAGCAGCCGTTGCTGAATCTGGTGATACAGCGGAATGCCGCTCCTGCGGTCCAAGGGCGATGGACGCGGCCTTCTGCTTCTGCTTGTCATCATTTCCGATGTATCCATGTTCAATTGAATCTCCGCATCAGGAACCGCCGCTGACCTGCGGTGGCCTGCATTCACGAACATCTCTCAACCGGCGAGTCGATGGCACGAAAATTCCAGCCATCAACCTGGCCACGCTTTATGTCGGCTTCAGTCCCAATCCCGGGCCGTTGGGCAGAAGCAGCTTTCCTTGATCCACGCGCACACCGGCCCATGGATCGTTGTTCAAGAGCAGATTGCCGTCGAGGTCGGCGTAATCGACCAGCGGCGACAGGTGTGCGGCGGCCGTCACCGAGCAGGAACTCGACACCATGCAGCCCAGCATTACCTTCAATTTCACGGCGCGTGCCACCTCGATCCATCGGCACGCTTCCAGAATGCCGCCAGCTTTATCGAGTTTGACGTTAATGCCGTCGTAGGCTTCTACCAGCCTGGGAATCATCGTTATGTCGGTGCAGGCTTCGTCGGCAATGATAGGCAGGTGCACCTTGCCGCGCACGTAGCGGGTCTCCTCGATCATATGTGCCGGCATGGGCTGCTCCACGTATTCCACGCCCTGGGACTCGAGCCAGTTAATCTTGCGAATGGCCTCTTCCTTGTCGGTCCATCCCTCGTTGGCGTCCACGCGAATGGGCTTTTGGGTCACGCTGCGCACGGCTTCGATTGTGGCCTCGTCGGTTTTGAGGCCCACCTTTACCTTGAGCACCGGAAAATCCGCAGCCTCGCGCGTCTTCTCGCGCGTGATCTCCGGCGTGTCGATGCCAATGGAGAAGTCCGTGATCGGCGCATCCGCCGCGTCGAGACCGAGAAACTTGTACAGTGGAAGGTCGAGCTTCTTGCCCAGCCAGTCGAAGATCGCGATATCGACCGCAGCCATGGCGGCGTGCTGCCCTTCTCCCAGTTCCCGGCGAATCCCGGCGAGATACTTCTGATACTTCCATGGATCGCCCGCGATGATGTCGCCGCTCATGGCCTGAAGCGCCTTCATCGCGGGCGTGGGAAACTCCTGGTAGCGAATGATCGGCGCGCCCTCGCCGTGACCGGTGATGCCGTCGTTGTGGTAGGCCACCTGCACCGTGTCGCGATATGCGCTCGACGACATGGTCGTCGTCCAGGTGTGGCGCAGCATCAGGCGCTTCAGGCCGATATCGACCGTGCACGGTCCCTTGGCTGTTTCCGCTCGCGCGGCCGAGGGCGCAAGCGGAAGCGCAGCCGCGGCGCCCGCCAACTTCAAACAATCGCGTCGATTCATGGCTTCGTCCTCCGCATCGCTACAAGCAGTCTTGTCCATGGTTTGTCATCAAGGCGGCTGATCTGCACGCCGGGGTGGCCGTGGGGCGTATCGTGAATGAACTCGCCGTCGCCGAGATACATGCCGGTGTGCGTGATCTTATTCGGGCTCGCACCGAAAAAGAGCAGATCGCCCGGCGCCAGGTCCTTGCGCTCCACCGGCACGACGCCGCTCCATGAGACTTGAACATCTGCGTCGCGTGGCATCTCAATGCCGCGCTGCCGCTCCAGCATTTGCGTAAATCCCGAGCAGTCGAAGCCGAAGCTGCTCACGCCACCCCAGGTGTACGTGATGCCGATAAACCGGTGCGCCAGTGCGAGCATCTCGTCGACGCTCAGCGGCTTCACATCGCTGCCCACATCGCCACGCTGCACCCAGGCTGTTTGTCCATCGACAAGCCGGACGGCAAGCCATTGATCGCTGTTCTTCGCCTCTGCCGGCGCCGGTTCGAGTCGCGACTCCCACGGAAGATTGATCAGCGGCGCGTGCGCCTTCATGTTGGGTTCGCGATAAACATTGGCGGTAAGCGCGATCACGCGCACAGCATTGCCTGCAGGTGCATACGACCCGCCGTTCAGCATCTTCAGGTCACTCGCCTCGACCCAGCCCGTGTATCCATCGGCGGTGCGAATGTGGAACCAGCCAGGGACACTTTCGATCATTTGCACGCCCGTGCCATAGAGCGCCTGCGAGACCACATCGCTGGCATCCGTCGCGCGGCTGAACATGTTCACGACGGGTCTGGCCGCAACGGCATTGGGATGATCGATAGACATTTGCGCTCCTGCAGGCCAGGCGGCGAGCAGCGCCGCCGCAACGCCGGCCACTATCGTGCTGCGCATGCCGCTTCCAATGGCGCGCCGCCGGACTGGTTTCGAATATGAATCTGCCGCTCTCACCCGGCCACTCCTCTCAAAAAAACCGGCTCCATCTATCTCCTAAGTGCGCCGGCTTGCGCCGTGAGCGCGTCGCGGTCAAGCCCCGTGCCGCGCGGCGCCAAGTTGGAAATCGAAACCGGCAACCGTCCGTGGATGGGAATCTCGCCGAACAGCGCCTGCGCAAGGCTTGTCGCGGAAACCGTGGTGTTCGAATAGGTGCAAACGTAGGTCTGAATGCCGGGAATCGAGCCGCCCGTGTAGGGATCTCCGAAGGCCACGACAACGGTCTTCGCGCCGGCAGTCTTCACGATCCCGGTGAGCAACTGCATCGGCCCCCTGTCGAGTCTGGCCGATCCGCCGGTGTGGCCCTCGGTGGTTCTCCTCGGATTGGGGACCGACTCGGCCACCGCAATCACGCTGCCGGCGTTACGCACGGAGTTCATCACACGGTCGAAGACGTAACCCGCGTTGTCGCGGTTGACGAAAAATATAACAGCTTCGGGTGCGCGTTTGCGCAACTCCGTGGCGAAAGCACGACCGCCGTCGCTGCCGTCTGGGTAGTCGGAAAAGATGACGGTGACAATCTGCGCGGCGGGTTGAGTGGCCGTGACCGTTTGCCGCGCCGCAAGCGGAACCAGCCTGCCGGCGTCAACCACCAGCGTTACGGCGCGATCGGCAACACTTTGGGCGAGTGCCAAGTTCTCCGGCTGCGCGACTTCATCCTGAACCCGGGCGAGATTTACAAAGCGGTTCCTGTTCAGCCCAACGGACGCCTTTGCACGCAGAATTTTTAGCACGCTCCGGTCAATGCGCGTCTTGGAGATTTCGCCCTTCTTCACCGCATCGAGCAGGCCGTTGTAGGCTCCGGCCAGATCGCCGGGAATCAGAATCATATCTTCGCCAGCCTTTACGGCTGCCACCGCTGCCTGGCTTGAAATCTCCGCCTCCGACCCTGAGAAGACATGCGTGAGTCCCGCCATGTCCATTCCGTCGGTAACGACGAGCCCCTTGAAGGCGAGTTGCCGCTGCAACAGGTCCTCAATGACGTGCGCCGAAATGCTGGCTGGACGATTGGGGTCCGGCTCGACGACTGGCACAATCAGATGGCCCACCATCACAGCGTCTACTCCGGCGGCAATTGCGCTGCGGAAGGGAACCAACTCGACGTCGTTCAGCTGGTCCATGCTCGCCGGTACGCGCGCCAGCGCAAGATGAGAGTCCGTGTCCGTATCTCCGTGGCCGGGAAAATGCTTCGCCGTCGTCAGCAGCCCCTCACTGCGTGCGCCCTGTATGTAGGCCGCGACCATCTCGCTCACCAGCGCTGGATCTTCGCCGAACGAGCGTGTGTCGATAATCGGATTCGCGGGATTGGAGTTCACATCCGCGATCGGGAACCAATTCCACTGAACGCCGATGGCGCGCGACTCAACGGCGCTGATGCGGCCGAACTCGCGTGCCAGGTTCTTGTCGCCAGCCGCGCCAAATGCCATGGCGGCCGGGAACGCAGTGGGGCCGATAAGACGCATCGACAGGCCGCGTTCGAAGTCGGCGGCAAAGAGCAGTGGGTACTTCGAGTCCTTCTGCAAACGATTGGCGAGCGCAGCAGCTTCCAATGGCTCGCTCATGGCCAATCGAGAATCTTTCACGGGATCGGTCATTCCAAAACCGCCCACGTGATACTTCGCAATTTCATCGCGCATTTCGAGGTATTCCGGGCTCTCAGCATTCAGAAATTTCACCTTTGCCCAGACCACAATCATCTGCCCGATCTTTTCTTCGAGCGTCATCTTGCGCAGGGTCGCGGCGGCCCATCGCTCGCCCTTGCGGTCAAGATGCACGGGCGGCGCGGCCACGGCACATTGCGCAGCGATCGCGGCGACTGCCGCTATCCAGCCCCATCGCACCGTACTCATTTTCAACTTCAATTTCGGCTCCTCTTTCACGTAAAAGCGCCGCAGCAATATCAGTAAAGTAGAAACCGCGCGCGCGCCGTCTCGAAATCCCGGTCCGCATCCTGCCAGTCTTCGACGATGCGACGTGGATCCTCGCCAGCAACCAGCGCATCGAGCGTTGCTTTGTTGCGCATCAATCCGTCGATCGCGGTAACCTTGAAATCGTTTGGATAAAGATGTTCCAGTGCAGCCGCGATCTCCAGACCAAGCTCAGGCGCGTCCAGCGCCTCGCGATTCGTAACGACGATGCTCACTCCGCCGCAGTTCTGATTCGCATAGGTCGATGCGGTGGGCGTGAAGTTAACGGGCACAAAGCGCACGCCGTCTACCGCGCGCGCGTTCAGGTACGCGGCAAGCTCCGCTGCGTGAATCCACGGCGCACCCACCAACTCGAATGGCGTATCGGTGCCGCGACCGACCGAGATGTTCGCGCCCTCGATCATTCCGATGCCGGGGTAGAGCTCGGCCTCCGTCAAGTCACGCAGATTGGGCGAGGGACTGACCCACACTCTGCCCGTCGAGTCGAACCAGTCGCCGCGCTGCCAGCCCTCCATCCGCACAACGGTAAGTTTTGCGCCAATGGCTCGCTCGCTGTCGAACATACGCGCCAACTCGCCCACCGTCATGCCGTGGCGCACGGGAGTGCGCCAGTAACCGACAAACGACTCGCGTCCCGTGTCGAGTACCGGACCCTGCACGTACGCGCCGCCCAGTGGGTTGGGCCGGTCGAGCACAACGATCGCTTTGCCCGCCTTCACAGCCGCTTCGAGAAAGTAGCCAAGCGTGCTCTCGTAGGTATAGAAACGCACGCCCATGTCCTGAATGTCGTAGACGATCGTGTCAACGCCGGCCAGTTCTTCCGCTGTTGGCCGGCGCTTCGCATTCGAACCGCCGTAGACGCTATAAATCGGCGCGCCGGTCGTGGCGTCGCGTGAGTTGCCGATCGAAGTTGTATCCAGGTTGCCCTCGATCCCGTGCTCCGGACTGAAGATTGCCGCCAGCTTCAATCCCGGCGCGTGCGCCAGCACGTCGGCCGTGCGCTTCCCCTTCGCGTCGAGCGCGGTTTGGTTGGTCACGAGTCCGATGCGCACCGGATGCATCGGATTCGCATTGAGCTCACGGAACCCGTCTGCCTCCAGCACATCGATTCCAGCCTTCACATCGCCTTCGCGCTCCGTCACCCGCCGCCTGGCCATCATCGATTCGTTATAGCCTGTGATGCATGCCAGCCGCATCACTCGGTCTTCCGTCACCGTCAGATTGAGCGCCTTCACGACCGCGTTCGCCAGCCGCGCACGCAGCGATATCACCGATCCTTTGCCGTCTGGATGCACGGAATTTGTTAGCAGGATGATGTACGTGTCGGTCACGGGATCGATCCACAGAGACGTGCCGGTGAATCCAGTGTGGCCAAAGGAGCCGACGGGCAAAAGTTCACCGCGATTGCTCGAGAAGGGCGAATCGATATCCCACCCCAGCCCGCGCAGACTCGCTGCCGTGGCGGGCTGCTGCGGTGTCGACATTTTCTCAATTGCTTCGCGGGAAAGAACCGCTGGATTGCCGCTCAGCAGATTTTGCGCAAACTTTGCCAGATCGTCCGCCGTCGAGAACAGCCCGGCATGTCCGGCCACTCCGCCCATCCTGCGCGCTGTGGGATCGTGCACCACGCCGCGCAACATCTTTCCGTTCTCGTCGTACTGCGTAGGTGCGATGCGCGGAATCCAGTTCGCCGGCGGAAGGAACGTGGTCTCCCTCATTCCCAGCGGCCCAAAAACATGGGCGCTCGCGTACTCGTTCAGCGGCATGCCAGAGATCTTTTCGATCAGGAACCCAAGAACCTCGAAGTTGATATCGCTGTAGAGAAAGCGCGTGCCGGGCTGATACATGGGACGCGCCTGCATCGCCATGTTGAATGCCGTGGCCTTGCCTTTCCACTGCTCCTTCAAATCGAGGTCGGGCGGCAGACCGGAAAAATGTGTCAGCAACTCGCGCACGGTGATCTGCGACTTGTCGTTCGCGGCAAACTCCGGCAGATAGGCAGCTACGGGATCGTTGAGCCGGACTTTCCCTTCTTCGAGCAATTGCATGACGGCGGTCGTCGTGGCGATGCACTTGGTCAGCGAAGCGAGATCGAAGATGGTGTCGGGGGTCATCGCCTCGCGCGTGGGCTCGAGAGAGCGCGATCCGAATGCCTTGCGATAGACCACCTTCCCGTTATGGCCGACGATTACCACAGCGCCGGGTGTGTTTCCTTTGGCCACGGCCGCCTGTATCATGGCGTCGATCGCGCCAAAGTCGTTCGCCACGGCCGCGTCCGCACCCGACGCCGCGGCCTGTGCGGCAAGCCCTGGAGGCCTGCACGCAACCAATGCAAAAGCCAGCAGGCAAACCATCGCTCGGCGAATCCCATCCGATTTTGCATCGATTCTCATATCAACCCTCAATCGCCTTGCGAACATTCCCTTTGGCCATGCGCAGGCGCCGCACTGACTCGGTCTTGCTCGTGCCCGCCTTCAACATCACCAGCGCCAGCGGGACGCTCCTCCCGGCCTTTTCCAGAATCGCGGCGGCCTGTTCCCGGTCCACGCCGGTAAGCTCCTGCAGGATTGTCATGCCGCGCTGTAACAGCTTTTTATTTGTCAGATTCAGGTTCGCCATGAGGTTGCTGTAAACATATCCGAGCCGCGTCATAGCGCAGGTGGTCAGCATATTGCAGATCATCTTTTCCGCGGTCCCTGCTTTGAGCCGCGACGACCCAGCGAGCACCTCCGGCCCCACCCCGGTCTCAATGCGAAGGTCCGCGACCTTCCCCATGGGGGAGTTGCGATTGAAAGCGATGGCGATGGTCGCCGCGCCTTTCGATCGCGCGTATTGGAGGGCGCTGATGGTGTAGGGCGTGTAACCGCTGGCCGCCAAGCCTACCACCACGTCGCGCTTGCCAGGCCTTCGTGCCGCCATGTCTTTGCGCCCCATTACGACCGAATCCTCGCTGTTCTCTACGGCTGTCAACAGCGCCTTTTTGCCGCCGGCAATCACGAACTGTACCATCTTCGCGCTCACGCCAAAGGTCGGCGGACACTCCGACGCATCGAGCGCGCCGATGCGACCGCTGGTGCCGCTGCCCACATAAATCAGCCGTCCGCCCTGTCCCAGGCGTTCCGCCACTAGATCGACGGCTTGAGCAAGTTCCGGCAGAACCCTGGCGATGGCGCGCGGAACCCTCGCATCTTCGCGGTTCATGATGGTTACCAGCTCGAGCGAACTCATCCGGTCCAGGTTCTTTGTCGCCCGGTTGCGACGTTCCGTTGTCAACTCACGCACTTGCATCTTCATTCCCTTGCTTACACTGTGCTCAACGTTTCTTTTCGCATGAGCAAGCTTGCGGCATAGCCCACAGCGAACGTAACCGCGCTGCCCAGCGCCACGTACCACGTAAACGCCACATCTGTGAACAGCCAGAGGTAGAGGTTCAGGGCCAGCCCGCAGATCATGCCCACCATCGCGCCGCGCCCCGTTGCCTTTCTGGTGAGCGCGCCCAGCAGAAACACGCCCAGCATCCCTCCATATGCAACCGACGCAATCGTCAACCCTACTTCGATCACCCTGCCGCCGCTCCGGGCCACCAGCGCCAGAGCAAACAGAACCAGCGCCCACACAACCATCGCCGTCCGCGACAGCCGGATGCGGCGCGCCTCCGTCGATTGTGGACGGAGACGCATGTAGAAATCGACAATCACGGTCGAGGAAAGAGAATTGAGCGCTGCGCTCAGGTTCGACATCGCCGCCGCAAGGATGGCCGCAATCAGCAGCCCGCTCACCCCGTGCGGCATATGGTTGACGATAAAAACAGGGAAGATCGTATCCGTGCGCGTAAACGCCGTCTGCGGCGGAAAGATGCGATAAAACACAAAGAGCATCGCGCCAATCGCGAGAAAAAGCGAGAACTGAAAAAAGATCACCACACCGCTCGAGAGCAGGGCGAGCTGCGCCTGCCCTTTGCTACGCGCAGCCAGCAGCCGTTGCACAATCAACTGATCGGTTCCGTGGCTGGCCGTCGTCAGGAAAGCTCCGCCAATGATGCCCGACCACACGGTATATTTGGTGGTCCAATTCAAAGTGAGATCGAAGACGCGGAATTTGCCTGCATGGCCGGCCATCTCGCGCAACGTCGCCCATCCGCCGGGCACAAGATGCAGGATGGTCACAAGACCCACGACGGTTCCGGCAACATACACAGTCTGCTGCATCACGTCCGTCCATACCGCCGCTTTCAGTCCGCCCTTCAACGTGTACAAAAGAGCCAGTACAATGACGATGGCGATGGCTACCAGGTCGCGCTGGAAATCGCTTACTCCAGTCAGCAAGTTGCCCAGGGCCACACGCACAACGATCGCCACAGCAAACACGCGCACGCCTTCTGCCGCGGCCCTCGTGACGAGAAAGACTCCGGCCGTTAACGTCCGCGGCCGCTGGCCGAAACGGCGCTCAATCAATTGATAAGCCGTCACCAACTCGCCGCGAAAATATTGCGGAATGAGCACAAAGCTCACCACCGCGCGGCCGATCAGGTAGCCCATCGCCAACTGGAGAAAACTGAAATCCCTGTCGTAGGCCAGGCCGGGCACGCTGATCACCGTCAGAGTGCTTGTCTCCGCCGCCACGATGGACAGCGAAATCGCCCACCATGGAATCGTGTTGTCGGCCAGGAAATACCCCTTCAGCGTTCGTTGCCCGGCGCGGAAACGCAATCCGAAAAGGGTAACGCCGGCCAGATAGAGACCGATAATTCCAAGATCAGGGAAATTCAGTCCCACGCGAACACCTTCGCCTCAAACCACGTCAGGCCGTAAAAAACCGTTTATAGATGCAAAGCTCCCCGGCGGAGGACCGTCGCCGGAAGGCTACCGTTTAAAACTCGTCGACGTGAAGCGAGTACGCCATTGGAAGCGAGAGTTGCGCCGTTCCTGGGTGCATCTCTCGCTCCTCGAATTCAGATCAGAAGTAGATCTTTCCGCCAAGCTGAATTTGGCGGGGGTCATGCGACGAGACGGCGTGACCAAAGGTTGATTTGGTGTCGGTGACTACGCCGATGCCGGCAAAGTTGTTGTGGTTGAAAGCATTGAAGAATTCGGCGCGCAGTTGGAAGCTGGCATGTTCGCCGATCTTCGAGTTCTTCATCGCGGCGAGATCCCACAGGTTCAGTCCGGGACCGAGGAAGACGCCGTAGCCGGAACTTCCGAAGTGTCCCCATGCATCCGCAAACGAACTGGTCGAGAACCAATTCTTCTCTTGCTTCGCTCTCTTGACGGGTGCAATCAGGTCCGGCCGCGGGCTGATGTCGCTCGGATCCATGTTGAGGCCGCCGGGGTAGAGCCCGGTTGTGGGGCAGTCTTTGGTCATAATAGAGCAATCGCGGCTGCTGAAGTTATCGAACCACTGGTGCACTCTTTGCGACTGACCCGAGAGAAACTGCGTGATTCCGGATAGCTCCCAACCGCCGAGGATGTGCCCCGCGGGGCCGTGTTGATGCTTGAAGAATGGAAGCTCGTAGACGTAGTTGGCGATAAATGTTTGCGGCTGATTGATGATCGAGGGGCCGTAGTCCAAGTGCAAATTGTACGTATTGTACGTTTCAAAGCCGCGATCCTCAGGGTTGTCGCTCAAGTTCTTGCTCCACGTGTACGCAATGCCATACGTGAGGCCATGGTAATCACGAGAGTTCAGCGAAACCTGAAGAGAATGGTAGTTGCTGGTATATCCGGGGATTCTGTCCTCAAAGGCCGCGTACCCTGTATAGGGAACGACCGCCGTGACCCAAGCCGTCGGATTTGCCGCTCTGGCGGAGAGTGTAGGTTGATTGATCTCACGTTCGCCCAGAAGATGCCGCCCAGCGGTCCCGACATAGGCGACGGTCAAGACCGTGCTCGGCAACACTTCACGCTCGATGGAGAGGTTGAAGTCCATATAGGATGGGGTCTTCATGATCGGCGTGCCGGTGGCGGTAATGCGGCTGGGATAAAGAGGATGTTTGGCAGTTCCCGCCAACGGGTTGTCGAACTGCGAGTAGTAGATGGTTGTTGACACGAGCCCCGGCGACTCCTGGAAGCTATTCTGCTCCCAGATGCCGTTCAACATGCGGTCGTAGAAGATACCGTACCCGCCGCGCACGGATGTTTTGTTGTCGCCGAACACATCGTAAGCAAAGCCGAATCGCGGCGCGAAGTTATCATGTGGATCCGGATTGACATGAGCGCCGTAGGGCGAGCATGTGGCTTGGGCGGCATTAACTTTTTGCGCAAGACTGCACCCCGTACCAACCGGATAGATCAAGCCATTCTCGTAGGTTGCGGGTAGCTGATCGCCGGTGAAGTTGCCCGAGGCAGGGTCGATGACAGGAGCGTTGGCGGCAACAAAGTACTTGGGGTCGAAGTTTGCCAGCGTAGCCAGTAGATCTGAGGGAGACGGGAAGTAGCTGTAGCGGACTCCAAAGTTCAGAGTCAGCCGTTTACTGATCGTCCAGTCATCCTCGATAAACGCCTCCATATTGGCATAATGCAGGTCTGGAACTGTATCCCGGCTGGCCTGCGTGTAATAGTAATCGTTGCCAAGAAGGAAGTCCTGGAAGTTATTGAACTGGAAGTGTGCTGCTCCGCTGTCGCCATTTTCCGTCTTGACCATCCATGAAATCGTGGCGCCGGTGCGCAGCGTGTGATTACCCAGAGTTGCCGAGAAGTTGTCGAAGATTGTGTTGTCGAGGTTGCGTTCGAAGTAGGGCGTGGACCCGTAGCCGTACCCGGTGATGCCGTTGGAGAAGTTGAAACCGGGAATGCGGCCATAGGGGTCTGTATACTGCGTGTTGTTTGTCAGCGCTCCGGAGATGGTGGGATTGTTGGTGATGGAGCCCGACATGAAAGAGGATGAGATTTTTCCCTGGGAATAAGCGTATTCCGCCTCGTTCACCATGCGCGGAGAAACTGTCCACGTAAGATTGCCGACAATGTTCTGTCCTGGAGCGTTCACGTTGGATCCAGCAACTCCCGGGAAGTTGGAGCCCGCCCACAAACCGAGCGGGAAGTTCTCCGGAGTCTCGTCTTGCATGGCGCGGCCAAAGAAGTGCAGCTTATCGTTCAGTTGAGCATCGGCGCGAATTATATCTTCGCGGGTATTGTTCAACTGCGAATAACCGATGGTGTATAAGCTCCCATTCCCCGCGACGTTCGACGTGAACTTGTCGTAGAGATTGGTCAGATACACCTTCGCATTTTGGCTATAGCAGCCCGGATTGATCGTACTTGTGTCGGAGATTGCATCGTAGGTGACGCAATAATTCCCGGCCTGCGTTGCGTTCTGGTCCGATGTCGTGTCTCCGGGAAAGACTCCGCCCAACTCAGCGGCGGTGGGGACGATGAGTGTCGACGTTTGGGGAGAACTGATCTTGCGCCACTCCTCCGACCAGAAGAAGAAGAGTTTTTTAGTGGCGGGATTGTAAGCCTTGGGAAACATGATCGGCCCGCCGATCGTGAAGCCGTAGTCGTTATAGTGCTCGATGGATCGCTTCGAAATAGGGGTGGTCTGCTTGTTAAAGTAACTGTTGGCGTTGAAGGCCGTGTTGCGGTCGAATTCATACGCGTCGCCATGAAATTGGCTGGTTCCAGATTTTGTCGCCATAAGAATCTGGCCGCCGCCGCTTCTTCCAAATCCGGCATCGTAGGTGCTTCTCTCCAGCGTGAACTCTTGAACTGCGTCGACGCTGGGCACATTCAGCAGCGTAGCGTTCGAGCCGCTGTCGTTGATGTCGGCGCCGTCGACGGTCCAGTTGTTGCCGGTTGAACGAGCGCCGTTCACGGCAAGATCGCTGGTATTGCTCAAGCCAAAGCCGACCTGGTCTGGCAGGCCGCTGACCACGCCAGGCTGCAAGGTAACGAGCTGCTCGAAGTTGCGATTGTTCAGTTGCAGCTCTCTAATCTGGGTTCCGCTGATTGTGCCCTCAATGTTGCTGCTCGTCGTGTCAACGGTCTCGGTATTCTCTTCGACCGTCACCGTCTGGCTCACAGAACCAGGCTGGAGTGTGACATCGACGGAACGTGACTGCGCGACGAACAGGGTTACGTTGTTTGCCTTGAAGTTTTGAAATCCCGGCGCCGAGACAGTGATCGTGTACGTGCCGGCAGGAAGGTTCGTCGCTGTGTAGTTGCCACGCGCATTGCTCTTTATGGAGCGAGGTGCGCTGGTGCCGCCGTGTTGCACAATCGTCACCGCGGCGTTAGGTATGAGAGCCCCGGTGGCGTCCGTGACGGTGCCACTGATGGTCCCCTGAAGCTCCTGACTGCGCAGGGAGACAGGAAGGGCGATCAGAAAAAACGCCAGTGTGGCTGCGAAAATCCGAATCCTTTGCATACTGAGTCTCCTCACAAAATGTCTGTACGTTACGATCCAATGTTTGTTTTGGCTGAATGCGGTGGCATCGGACGCGCTCTCTATAAAGCACAAGTCGGACCAGAAACGGAGTAGACGCCAAAGTTATTGCACATGGCGGATACTCGGTAATCGCGCCGGCCATCGGTAGATCGTTAACAAAATGAAACTCATGCATCGATGCACTGAACCTGCTGACGCACTTGTATCCACTCACGAAGCGGGGCGGAATCCTGAATTGCCAAGTACTGCCCGGCGAAAAACCGGTTTAGCAAGATCGCCCATACTTGGGAACCGCAAACACCTCTGGCACAGCCCGGTATTCCAAGTCCCAGTTGGATGGCAGCCCCGCCACTTTTTTGCGATTATGAGAACGAAAGCTAGCACAATGGAAAAGCGATGTCAACCAAAAGTCTAGATGACTGGATTACTGCTAGACTGAGGCCGGTATGTCTCGGATATGCAATCGATTGGACTTAGAGCCAACGGTGCCACAAGGCGATATAGTGTCGGGAGGCGATTGCTCTCTTCGTCGCCGCGATGCCATGACTGAGTGCCTTCAAAAAGCGCATCGGCACCCTGCCATCCGTGACAAATACCTGCTTTACCTGCTGGGACTATTCACCCTGGCCTTCGTGGTCTGCGGCCATGCCCGCGGCCAGCAAGCGACAGAGGACTCATCAAAGGTTCGTCAAGAGTTTTTGCAATGGGTGGCGCTGGGATCTCGCGCGTTGCAGGCGGGAGACAATCACGAGGCGGAGGAATCGTTCCGCCACGCGCTCGCACTGGACCCAAAGTCGGTGGAGTTGCTCAACAATCTTGCAATTTCGATTGCGCGGCAGGGGCGGGATAGCGAAGCGATCTCGCTCTATCTCCAAGCTCTGAAGCTTAGAAAAAACGACCCAGTCACGCAACGAAATCTCGGCGTGGCATATTTTCGCGCGCATCGCTACCAGGAGGCGCTGCCTTTGCTTCGCTCCTTCGCCGCAATAGACCCGACCTTTCAATCGCTTGACCTGACGGGGCTGGACCTCTTTGCTCTCGACCGATTCAGCGCGGCGGCAGACTACCTGGAACGAGCCAGCCGCTTGCAGCCGAATGACTTGCCCACCCTCGACATCCTCGGGAAGGCTTATTGGAGAACAAAGAACTATACGGGGGTCACACAAGTCTTCAAGCAGATCATGGTGATTGACCCGAATTCGCCGGAAGCGCATTTCATGCTGGGAATGGCCTATGACATTGAGTACCAGGAACCGAAGGCGTTCAGCGAGTTTGAATCGGTCTTGGCGGCGAATCCAAACTTTCCCGCAGTTCATTCAAGTTTGGGCCTGATCTATTACAGAGAGCACAAAGTGCCGGAAGCAGAGGCGGAATTCAAACAGGAACTCACACACAATCCGCAGGATCCCATATCAAATTACATGATAGGCCGTATCCTGCGAGAACTTTCCCAGCCAGCTCAGGCTATTCCCTATCTCACGGCTGCCGTTGCGGTAAACCCATCGTATCGTGACGCTCTTTTTGAGCTCGGTCAGTGCTATATGGCTTTGAAGAAGCCGCAGGAGGCGATGGGGCCTCTCGAAAAGGCGACGGAAGCGGATCCGAATTTCATTGGGCCGCACTACGTGTTGGGTAGGGCTTACCAGATGCTTGGCCGTACTCGCGACTCGGAGCAGCAGTGGAACATCTGCAAGCAGATCCGGGCGCGAAAGGGCGCACGATCCGATCCGAACGATCCGAACGAATAGGTGTTGGCGGGTACCTTTCCAGAGATCAGGGAATAGGGAATAGGGGTTGGGATTGGACGCTGGGTTGGTGCATTGCTCTCCTTCTTACTTCCTTTCCATTGTGCGCCAGGGTTGGGAAATTATGTGCAAAGCGGGGTGCGGGATTTTTGTTAATGGACTCAATGGAGTAGGGGCGAGGGTGGGTGTGGAGTGGTTGACTGCATCGAATTGCCGTGGCTGAAGGCTGGTTTTGTTGATGTGGCGCTTTCGGTGCGGGTGGGGTTGTGGACTCTTGCGTGAATCGACGGCGGCGGTTGGGAGTAGGAAAGACAACAGCAGATCCTTCGCTCCGCTTACCCCAACGCGCTGCGCGCGCCGGGGCCCCAAGCGTGCTTCGCTCAGGATGACAGCGTTTTCTGCGGCTGTGAATGCTGCTCAGCACTCTCGCTCTGGGCGGCTTTGCGGAGGCGGTCGCGGATGGCCTCGCCGAGGCCTGCGGCAGGCGGAAGCGGACAGAGGATGACGGTGCAGCCGCGGGCGTCGAGGGCGCGCAGGCCGGCATAGAGATCGCGCGCCAGCTCCTCGGAATCGGCCCAGCGTCCCCAGGGGAAGACGGCGATGGCACCCAACTTTGCAGGAAGCCCGGCGGCGGCCAGGTCAGCCGGGAGCATGAGGCCGAGGCGCTCTTGCGCATAGGGCGCGGCGGCTTCGAGGAGACGGCCCGGCAGCTCGGCCAGGGCACCTTCCACCAGGACAAGATGGGCACGGGGAGCGTAGTGGCGCAGTCCGACGCCGGGCGAGGGCAGCGCTTCGCGTGGGGTGGACTGGAGCGGCTGGGCGGCGTGGAAGACTTCGACGGGGCCTGCGACGGCCTGAATCTGGCTGGCGGTGATTGCACCGGGGCGGTAAATCACCATGGGGTTTTGGCAAGGGTCGAGGACGGTGGACTCGACGCCGTGGAGTGCTGGTCCGGCGTCGAGGATGGCGTCAATGCGGCCGTCGAGGTCTTCGAGCACGTGGGCGGCGGTGGTGGGGCTGATGTGGCCAAAGGTGTTGGCGCTTGGCGCGGCCACAGGCACGCCGGCCTGGCGGATGAGTTCAAAGGCTACGGGGTGCGCGGGCATGCGGATGCCGACGAGCGGGCGGCCGGCGGTAACGCTGTCTGGCACGGCGGTGGAGCGGGGCAGCAGGAGGGTAAGCGGGCCGGGCCAGAAGGCGTCCATAAGCCGGTGGGCCGGCTCGGGGATGTGGGTGACGAGCGCATCGAGCATGGGGTTGCGGTCAACGGGTCCGGCGATGTGGACGATGACGGGGTCCCAGGAAGGGCGCTGCTTGGCGGCGAAGATGCGAGCCACGGCGGCGGAGTCAAGGGCATTGGCGCCGAGGCCGTAGACGGTTTCAGTGGGCAGGGCGACGAGTCCGCCGCGGCGGAGGATGTCCGCTGCCTGAGCGATGGCCTGGCGGGACTCGGGGGTATCGAGGTGGGCGGGATCCACGGCCAGGCGAAGGGTCTTCACATCTCTTATTTTCACCCTTTGCGGGCAGGTTGGGATAGTGGGGCGTGGGTCAGTCGGATGGAACCGACCGTCAGGGGTTGAAGAGGCTGCGGAAGAAACTCAAAAAGTAGCCCAAGCGAAAGGACTTAAAAGGGCAGGGCCTGCAGGACGTACCCTTCGTGCTGAAGGCTCTGCTCTTGCGGCAATCGCACTGCCGGATCGTGAGAGGCGCAGCGGTCTGCCGTATACTCACTGCAACCGATGGCTATCGAGACGGAAATCAAATTCCGTGTGGCGGATGTGCGGGGGCTGGCCGAGCGGCTGCGTGCGGCGGGCTTTCGGCTGGAGACGCCACGGCAGTTTGAGAGCAATGTGCTGTATGACACGCCGGACCGGCGGATGCGGGCGCGGACGGAGATTCTGCGCATCCGCAGCTATGGGGGGCGCTGGACAGTGACGCACAAGCGGCTGCCCGACTCGGGCGTGGGCGAGGACCGGCACAAGCACCGGGTGGAGACGGAAACAGCGGTGGCCGACGGCGAGGCGATGGCCGAGGTTTTTCTCTCGCTGGGGCTGGTGGCGGCTTTCCGCTATGAGAAATGGCGCAGCGAGTGGACGGACGGCGAAGGGCATTGCGTGGTGGACGAGACGCCGATTGGAGACTTTGCGGAGCTGGAGGGCGCCGCGGAGTGGATAGACGGCGCGGCTGCGCGGCTGGGCATTGCGCATGCGGAGTACATGACGCTGAGCTACGGACGGCTGTTTGACATGTGGCGGGCGGAGCATCAGTCGAATGCCGAAGACTTGACCTTTGCGGCTGTGGCGGCGGTTGAGGCGAAGCCGTAGCTGGCGCTGCCGCGACTGCCTGTGTCGTGGCTTTTTCACGGATTGTTGTAGCATCTCGTTCTGGAAATTTCCAAACAATCTAATCTCCTGTCCCTTTTCTGCCGATAAGCACGGAGAGCTATTTCTTATTGCGTCTGGAGGGGGCATGAGCAGGGATTGGTTTGGGAAACGCGCGAACAGGCAGCGGCGCGCGGGCGAATGGATGCTGCGGATGGCGGCGCTGGCGCTGGTGGTGGCGATGGCGATGCAGGGCAGGGCGGAGGAACGCGCTGTGAAGGCGCGGGTGGCCCCGGTGTATCCGGAGATTGCGAAGCGCATGCGGGTGACGGGCCAGGTGAGGCTGGACGTGACGGTGGATGCGGCGGGCATGGTGACGGATGTGAAGACGGTGAGCGGGAACCGCATGCTCTCGACGGCTGCCGAGGAAGCGGTGCACAAGTGGCGGTTCGTGCCGGGTCCGGGGCCGTCCACGGTGAGCTTGAATATCAACTTCGACTTGAATCAGTAGCGCAGGCGGGCAAAGTACAGCGGCGGTGGGAAGTCTCCACCGCCGCTGTACTTTGCGCTGCTATTTCTCAGCGCCGTGGCATTTCTTGTACTTTTTGCCAGAGCCGCAGGGGCAGGGATCGTTGCGGCCGACTTTCTCGCCGGTGACGCGCTGCGTGGGCTGCGAGGCTTCGCCTGCTCCGGCGCGCTGTGCCGCTTCCAGCTCGCGCTGCTTTTTGCGGTGGAACTCCTTCTCCAGCGCGTCGATGGTGGTGGAGGGCTGGCGCGTGGGGATGGCGATTTCGCGCGGGAGCGCGGCGCCGGCAGGCTGCTCGGCGCTGGCCACGGGCGGGGCGGGCGGCACTTCGCGACGCGGCTCGGGCGTGACGTTGATGGGCTGGCCGTCGGGGCCAATGATCTGCATCCGGAAGAGGAAGCGGCAGGTATCTTCCTGGAACTTGAGCATCATGGCTTCGAACATGTCGAAGGACTCTTTTTTGTAGGCCACCAGCGGGTCCTGCTGTGCATAGCCGCGCAGGCCGATGCCCTCCTTGAGGTGGTCCATGGAGAGCAGGTGGTCCTTCCAGAGTCCGTCGATGACGCTGAGCATGACCATGCGCTCGTGATAGCGCATGGTTTCAGAGCTGAGGATTTTTTCCTTGGCTTCGTACTGCTCCTTGAGCTTGTCGAAGATGGTGTCGCCGAGCTCGTGCCGGGTGACTTCGAGTGGGTTGACGCCGACAGCGGCGAGGTTGAGGCCGAACTGGCCGACGAGTTTTTCGTCGAGGCCCTTGATGTTCCACTGGTCGGGACGGACGTCTTCCGAGGCGAACTCGTCGAGGAGTCCGCTGAGGATGCCGCCGACGTAGTCTTCGAGGATGAGCTCGCGTTGCTCGACGCCTTCGAGGAGCTGGCGGCGGAGGCCGTAGACGGCTTCGCGCTGCTTGTTCATCACGTCGTCGTATTCGAGGAGGTGCTTGCGGGATTCAAAGTTCTGCGCTTCGACGGCTTTTTGTGCGCCTTCGATGCGTTTGGAGATCATCTTGGACTCGATGGGCACGCCCTCTTCCATGCCGAGGCGCTCAAGCAGCGTGCTGACCCACTGCTTGGCGAAGATGCGCATGAGGTCGTCTTCGAGCGAAAGGAAGAAGCGCGAGGCGCCGGGGTCGCCCTGGCGGCCGGCGCGGCCACGGAGCTGATTGTCGATGCGGCGTGACTCGTGGCGTTCCGTGCCGAGGATGAAGAGGCCGCCGGCCTCGATGACCTTGGCGTGCTCCTGCTGCGCGGCGCTATTGAAGACGGTGAATGTCTCGGTCCAGTCGGACTCGGAGACTTCGAACTCCTGGCCCTGGTAGTAGAAGCGCTGGAATCCGGCGGGGGCCATGGGGTTGATGGCGCCTTCGGCGACGCTGATGGCGCGGGCTTTGCCCTTCTTGACGAGCTCCTGGCGGGACATGAATTCGGCATTGCCGCCGAGGAGAATGTCCGTACCGCGGCCGGCCATGTTGGTGGCAATGGTGACCATGCCGAGACGCCCGGCCTGGGAGACGATTTCCGCTTCGCGCTCGTGGAACTTGGCGTTGAGCACGACGTGGCGAACGCCCTTGCGAGCGAGGATGCTGGAGAGCAACTCGCTCTTTTCGATGGACGTGGTGCCGACGAGCACGGGCTGCTGCTTCTCGTGGAGCAGGGAGATGTCGTCCGCGACGGCCTTGTATTTTTCCTTGGCGGTGCGGAAGACGATGTCTGGATTTTCAATGCGGAGCAGCGGCTTGTTGGTGGGGATGACGACGATTTCGAGCTTGTAGATCTTTTCGAATTCAGCGGCTTCGGTTTCGGCGGTGCCGGTCATGCCGCTGAGTTTTTGATAGAGGCGGAAGTAGTTCTGGAAGGTGATGGTGGCAAGGGTCTGGTCTTCCTTGCGGATGTTGACGCCTTCCTTTGCCTCGATGGACTGGTGGAGGCCGTCGGACCAGCGGCGGCCGGGCATGAGGCG
>JAJXZL010000036.1 GCA_021780075.1 Acidobacteriota bacterium | reverse complement strand
ACAGGAACGCGTGAACGCCGATGTATGAAGTCACCGTGGAGGCCGATTTCTCCTCCGGACACTACCTGCGCAACTATCGCGGCAAGTGCGAGAACCCGCACGGGCACAACTACAAGGTGCGCGTGACGCTGGCCGGGGCGGTGCTGGATTCGACCGGCCTGCTGCTGGATTTCAAACTGCTGAAGCAGGTTCTGCGCCCGGTGATCGAGCGCATTGACCACCAGATGCTCAACGACCTTGAGCCTTTCATCGAGCTGAATCCCTCGGCTGAGAATCTCGCACGGTATTTCTATGACCAGACCAACGAGCAACTGGCGGGAATGACGGCGGGCCGCGTGCGCGTGAAAGACTGCACGATCTGGGAGACCGATACCACCACGGCCACGTATTACGAGTAGCCCTTACTTCATCTGGCTGGACTTGGACTGGAGATACTTGTCGAAGGGTATCTCAAAGTAGAAGAGCTCGTTGCCGTCGGCGTCGCGCAGCTTGAAGATGTGCAGCTTGGCCCCCTTGAGCGGATTGTTGCTGAGCTGCGACACGTCATAGAACAGGAAGCCGGCGCGCGTGGTGTGCGGCTCGACCACAAGGGCCTGGTACTCAAAGGTGTCGAAGTCCGCTTCGATGTTTTTGTTGCTGTCCTTGGCCTTGGTGTGGATGGGCGGAAACGGGAAGGGCATGGGAATCTTGGTGCCCATGCGCTCTGCCTTGGTCATGAGGCGCTCGACGTCCTCTGGTTCGGCAGCCTGAATCTGGTCGCCCGCCGGAGTCTCAAACAAGATGCGCGCATCGCGCAGTGAGATGGGCTTGTCGCCGGTGTTGGTTACGATAAGGCGGATGGGCATGACGCCGTGGCTCAGGTAATCGATGCGAAAGATGGATTCCTTCTCTTTGGTGTCATAGGGCTCGGCGGCGATGGCCACATGTTCCTTCTCATGCACTTCGACGTCGGCAAAGGATGTGGCAGGCTGCACAGGCGGCTGCTTGTGGTCGCTGGCCACGGCAGGCAGCGCCAGGCAAAACACCAAAAGCGGAAATCCCCTAAGAAATCTCATCGTGCTCGACTGTATCATTTGAGGATTAGACCGAGACAACCGATAAAAGGCAATATCTGCACGGCATGATTTTGTTTTTCTACAATCTGACCCTGCTGGCGGCTCTGGTGGCCAGCGCCCCGTGGTGGCTATGGCGCATGGCCACCACGCACAAATATCGTGCGGGGTTGGGGGAGCGGCTCGGCCGGGTTCCGGCGCGGCTGCGTGAGGCAGGCGCGCGCCCGCTGATCTGGCTGCACGCCGTCTCAGTGGGCGAGGTGCTGGCCGTGACGCGGCTGGTTGCGGAGATGGACCGCGCCTTGCCTGGATATCGGCTGGTCATCTCCACCACCACGCGCACGGGGCACGCGCTGGCGCGCGAACGCTTTGGGGCGGCGCGCGTTTTCTATTGTCCGCTGGACCTGCCGTGGGCTGTGCAAGCCTATCTCAAGGCGCTGCGTCCGCGGCTGTTGATTCTGGCAGAGACGGAGTTCTGGCCCAACCTGCTGAGCGGTTGTTTTCGCCGAGGGACCGCTGTGGCTGTGGTCAACGCGCGCATTTCGGACCGCTCCTGGCCGCGCTACCGGCGGCTCAGGTGGGTGTGGCGGCCGATTCTGGGGCGGCTGAGCCGTGTGCTGGCGCAGAGCGAGGTTGACGCGGAGCGGCTGACGGCGATTGGCTGCCAGCCGGCGCGGGTGTCCGTTTCCGGCAATCTCAAGTTCGATGTGCGCGCGGCGCAGCAGGCTGAGGCCACGCGCCTGCTGCGCGAACTGGGCACCGGGCTGCGCTTTGTGGTGGCGGGCAGCACGCTGGAGGGCGAAGAGGCAGCGCTGCTGGAGGCATGGCCACGGCTGCTTGAAGCCGATGGCGACCTTGTGCTGGTGCTTGCCCCACGCCATCCTGAGCGGTTTGGCGCGGTGGCCGCGCTGTTGCAGAAGTCAGGCTGCGCCTGGCTGCGGCGCTCGGCGTGGAACACGCAAGCTGCGTGTCAGCCGTTGAAGCCCGGCGCAATCGTGCTGCTTGACACGATCGGCGAGCTGGCCTCGGTGTACTCGCTTGCCGCAGTGGCTTTTGTGGGGGGCAGCCTGTTTCCCACCGGCGGACACAACCCGCTGGAGCCTGCGCAGTTTGGCGTGCCCATTGTGATGGGGCCGCACTACGCAAACTTCCGCGCGATTGCGGACGCCTTGCGCGCGCAGGAGGCGCTGCGCATTGCGCCGCGCGCCGAGCTGACTGATATGTTGTTGCCTCTCTTGAAGAATCGACAGGAAGCCGCCGCGATGGGCGCCCGCGCCCGCGCTGTGTTTGACCAGCAGGCCGGAGCGACGGAGCGCACCCTGCGCGCGCTGCAAAGCCTGCTCGACCAGGAAGGAGTCCCTGCATGAAGCGCCCCTGGTTTGCCCCGCTGGTGCCGCTGTATGCGGCGGGGGTGGCAGTGAACAACCTGAGCATCGAGCGAGGCTGGAAGGCGGTTCGGCGTCTGGGCTGGCCCGTCGTGAGCATCGGCAATCTTTCAACGGGAGGAGCGGGCAAGACGCCGCTGGCCATCGAACTGGCGCGACTGCTTGGCGGCGAGGGCTTTCATGTAGACGTGCTGTCGCGCGGCTATGGCCGCCAGAGCAATGCGGCGGAGAGGGTTAACCCGTCCGGGACGGCAGAATCGTTTGGCGATGAGCCTCTGGTGATTGCGCGTGAGGCGGGCGTGCCGGTGTTTGTTGCCGAGGAGCGCTATGACGCCGGCGTGCTGGCGGAGGCGGAACGGAGCGGAGACGATAACCGGCAGAAGGTTCATCTGCTGGACGACGGTTTTCAGCATCGCCAGCTCCATCGCGACGCGGACATCCTGCTGCTGAATCGGGAGGACTGGCTGGACGACCTGCTGCCCGCAGGCAACCTGCGCGAGGCCTTGCAGGCGGCAAAGCGGGCAGATGTGATCGGCATACCGGCAGATGACCCGGTGCTGGAAGAGGCTCTGCGCGCGTGGGGGTGGCAGGGTCCGGTCTGGCGGCTGCGCAGGCATATGGAAGTTCCGGCGATCGATGGCCCGGTGGCGGCCTTCTGCGGCATTGCACGCCCGGAGCAGTTCTTTCGGGGGCTCGCGTCTGCTGGTCTGCATGTGGCCACCCGCATCGTCTTTAATGATCACCACCACTACACCCGCGACGATTTGCAGCAAGTGGTGGACGCCGCCCGTGCTGTTCGAGCCGGTGCCTTCCTGACCACGGAGAAGGATTACATTCGGCTGGCCGCCTTGACGGCAGCGTTTCCGGCTTCCGTGCCGCTGAAAACCGCGCAGCTGCGCATCGAAATCGAGGATGAGGCAGCTGCGCTGGGCTGGCTGATGGCACGGCTCAAGACCGGTCCGGCCTAACTGCCGCTGTGAGAAAATCAGAGCTTGCACACGCGGTCCAAGTTTCGCTTGCTTGTGGTGCGCCTGGGAGCCATGGGCGACATCCTGCATGCGCTGCCTGCGGTGACGGCGCTGCGCAAGGCGCATCCCGAATGGGTAATTGACTGGGTGGTGGAGCCGCGCTGGCATGCGCTTCTGGCCGCCCCCGGCAGCACCAGGCGCGACACCGGCCAACCCGCTCCCCTTCAGCCGCTCGTGGACCAGCTTCATCTGGCAGCCACCAAGGACTGGCGGCGCAATCTGCTGGCCAGCCACACGCGCGATGTGATTGCCGCCTTGCGGCACTCGCTGCGGGCTGGCGATTACGATACCGTGATTGACCTGCAGGGAGCTCTGCGCTCGGCCATGATCGGCCGGATGGCCGGATGCCGCCGCGTCATCGGAGAGGATAAGCCCCGCGAGCGGGCAGCACGCCTGTTCTTCACGGAGAGGGTGGTCACCCAGGGCGCGCACGTCATCGAACAGGATGTTGAACTGGCCGAGGCCATTGCCGGGGACGAGCTGAAGCCCGAGCAACCCTGGCTGCCCGTGGATCCCGCCTCAGAGGCATGGGCCGATACGCTTCTTTTTCCAGCCGCAACACAGCCCGCCGTGCTCATCAATCCCGGTGCGGGATGGGGCGCCAAGCGCTGGCCGGTGGAGCGCTACGCCGCAGTAGCCCAGGGACTTATCGAGCGCGGATGCCGCGTGCTGGTGAACGCCGGCCCGGGCGAGGAGCCGCTGGCCGACGCGATGGTAAAGCAAACCGGCGGAGCGGTCACTCCACTTGTGGGCAACCTGAACCAGTTGATCGCGCTTACCCGGCGCATCCGGCTGGCGATTGCAGGAGACACCGGCCCGCTGCACCTGGCCTGCGCCCTTGGCCGCCCGGTGGTAGGCATTTACGGGCCCACGGACCCCAGCCGCAATGGGCCGTTCGGAACCCGGTTCAAGGTGCTGCGCAGCCCCAAAAGCCGCCGCGACCACACGCGCTACGAAGCGCCTGAAGCCGGACTGCTGACCATCCAGCCGGAAGACGTGCTGCGAGCCGCCGATGAACTGCTTTATTCTGATACGGCCCCATGAATCATCCGGAAAACCCGTCCCCCGAAGGCCAGTCGATGGACTGGATCGCGCGCTGGCAGCGTGTTGCCCGGCGCATTCGCGTGCCGCTCGGGTTTCTTACGGCCGCGCTGTACATTTTTGAGCTGTGGCGCCGCGCTCCCCGGCCTGCCGCGGTGGCCTGGAGCCTGGCGCTTGTGTTGCCGGGCCTGTGGTTGAGGGGCTACGCCGCCGGCTACGTGAAGAAAAACCGCGAGCTGACGCAGACCGGCCCCTACGCTCACACGCGCAATCCGCTCTATCTGGGCTCGATGCTCATGGCTGCGGGTTTTGCCGTGGCGCTGCGCAGTTGGCCCGTGGCGCTGGTGCTGGCCGTGGGGTTCCTGATGATTTATGTGCCGGTGATCGCTTCAGAGGAGCGCTTTTTGCGGGCGACGTTCCCTGATTTCGACGCGTATTGCAAGCGGGTGCCAAGACTGATTCCGCGGCTGACGGCGGCCCGCCCGCCCGCCGGCGCTGGCCGCGAACCGGGCGCCGGTGAAGAAAGCGCCTCGGGCAGCTTTGCGCCGGCGCTTTACCTCAGGCACCGCGAGTACAATGCTCTTATAGGAGCCGCGCTGCTCTATCTCTGCCTGCTCTTACTGCGGCCGGCTCTGAACGCACTTGTGCATGGGCCGCGCTGAGCGTTCCAGCACCCCAATCGTTAAGAAATAAAAGGAGCCAGGCCACACGGTGAAGAAGCGCACGACGGTGAAGATGTTTTTTTGCGCCCTCGCTCTTGCCGCCGTGGCTCAGGCGCAACAGTTTCCGCAGCTTGCGCCCCCGCGCCCCGGCTTCAACTTTCCCCAGAAGCAGACGCTTACCTACTCCGTGGACTGGCGCGTGTTTCCTGCTGGAATCGCCGTGGTGCACTTTGAGCAGGTGGGCGACCGCGAGCGCATCACGGCCAGCGCAGACACGATCGGGGCGATCAACCTGCTGTTCCACGTCAGCGACCATTTCCAGTCGAACATTGACCGCGCCAGGGGCTGCACCTACGAGTTCAGCAAGCAGACGGTGGAGGGTCGCCGGCAGGTGAACTCCACGCTGCAGATGGTTTACCCGCAGTCCAAATCCATCCTCGACGAGAAGAACCTTGTCACCGGGCAAAGCAAGCATGTGGAGTCGGCCATCCCCGGCTGCATGACAGACCTGCTGACGGGCGTGTTTTACACCGCGTCTCAGCCGCTCGAGCTGGGGCAGAGCTTCATGATTCCGCTGGTGGATGCCATGCACAACGTGCCGGTGACCATCAAGGTGGAAGGCCGCGAAGAGATCAAGACGCCGCTGGGCACCTTCAAGACCATTCGGGTGCAGCCCACGGCAGCGGCCGGCGTGGTCAAGAACCGCGGCAACATCTGGATCTGGTATACCGACGATGACCGCCACCTGCCCGTGCAGATGCGCGCGCGGCTCTTCTGGGGAACCATCACCTTCCGCCTGACGGGCAACGAGAACAAGTAACGACCGCGCCTTTTCGCTGCGACAGCCGTTGCCGTCCAGCAGGCGGGTATCCCTGCACGCTGCCAGTGAATCCAGCGCCAAGCCCGGCAACCCGCGTTTGCAGGACAGCATCGCAAGGGGCAGGAGGGTTTGCAATGCGTCGAATTGCTGTTTTTTCCTCGTCCGTGTTTGTCTTGTTGCTGCTGGTCTTCGCTGCTTCCACCGCGCAGGCCCAAATCACGGACCAGATCGAAGCGAATGTTCACCACTCTTTTATCCTGGGCAACACCACCTTGCCGCCGGGACGCTATATCTTCCGCATGCTGTCGGATTCCAATCTGGAATTCATGAGAGCGACCAGCGCCGACGGCCGTACCTCCACGGAATTTCTAGTCAGAGAATCAGAAGACTCGCACACTCCCCGGCATTCCGAGTTGATTTTTAACCGGTATGGAAGTAAGGAGTTTCTCGCGCGCATTTATCAGGTGGGCACAAAGGACGGCGTAGCTGTAGCAGATGTGTCCCGCGAAGAGGGGCGACTGCAAAAGAAGGGCCAGAAGGCTGCCGAGCATACCGAGGAGCAAGTGAAGTAGCGTATGGGCGGGAGTCCCCTTTCGTAATACAGCCTCAAAACAACAGCGATAGGCGCCCGGATGCGATTTCTGTAGAGTTCACAAGGAGCATCCACGCCAGCCTTCGTCCAGCGAAGACCGGCGGGGCGCCGTTCGCCTTTTATGGTTCGGCCATCTCATCCACGACGTGAGCTGCAGCATCAGCGGCTTTACTGCATGCGGTAGCGCTCGCGCATGAGCCGCTGCAGGCGCGGCCAGTAGATCAGGTTGAAGGCCAGCTCCTTGTCAGGAAACATGGCCAGCGCTGCGCGGCGCGTGTCGGCCACCATCTCTGAGGCTTCCTCCACGGGTAGAGTGAGGTCTTGCGCGATGACCTGCATCACCATGTTCATCATGATCTGCAGGCGGCGAATCTTGCGGCTTTCTTCCTTCAGCTCTTCGGGCGACTGCGCGGATGGCGTGGCATTGGCGGGACCTGCCTCCGGCTGGGTGGGGAAATTTGATAGGCCCATGCGGCGATTCCTCCTGAGGGTTGGACGGAACGGCGTGCGTTGTGGGCATCGTAGCACCGGCGAATAGCCTTCGCGGTTATCTGGGCGGGTTCCGGGTGCGGTCGAAGCGCACAATCCGTAGAATAGAGAAGAATGGCATTTACCGAACAATATGACGTCGCCGTGGTGGGCGCGGGCCACGCCGGCTGTGAGGCGGCGATGGCCGCGGCGCGCATGGGGCTGAAGACCGCGCTGATCACGATGAATCTGGACCTGATTGCCCAGATGAGCTGCAATCCGGCCATCGGCGGCGTGGCCAAGGGGCACCTGGTGCGCGAGGTGGACGCGCTGGGCGGCGTGATGGGCGAAGTGGCCGATGCCGTGGGCATCCAGTTCCGCCTGCTGAATACGTCGCGCGGGCCAGCGGTGTGGAGTCCGCGGGCGCAGTGCGACAAGCAGCTTTATCGCGTAAAGATGCGTGAGGTGCTTGAGGCGCAGAAAGACCTGCACATCCGCCAGGCCGAGGTGGTCGATCTCGTTTTTGAAGACGCTGGTCTCTCTGGAAGTCCTGATGTCCCGGCTCTCGATTCTGAAACTGCGGAAGGGAATTGGCCCGACAGTCTCGCCAACGATCTTCCGCGCCCCATGCGCCTGCGCCGCCGCGTCCTTGGCCTGAAGCTGCGCGATGGCCGCCGCCTCATGGCTGGGGCGACCATCATCACCACGGGAACATTTTTGAACGGGCTGATTCACTGCGGCGAGGAGCGCTATCCTGCCGGCCGCAGCGGCGAACCAGCCAGCGTCCTGCTGGGCGAGGCGCTGCGAGCGCTGGGGCTTCGGACGTGCAGACTGAAGACCGGAACGCCGCCGCGGCTCGACGGCAGGACGATCCGCTGGGAGGCATTCGAGGAGCAGCCGGGCGACGCGGACCCCACGCCCTTCAGCTTTAGAACGAAGAAGATTGTGCAGCCGCAGGTAAGCTGCCACATCGCCTTTACCACGCCGGAGACGCTGCGCCTGATTCGCGAGAATGTGCATAGGTCGGCGATGTACTCGGGGCGCATCGAGGGCATCGGGCCACGCTATTGCCCGTCCATTGAGGACAAGATCGTCAAGTTCCCTGACAAGACCCAGCACCAGTTCTTCCTGGAACCGGAAGGGCTGAATACGCACGAGGTCTACGTCAACGGCATGTCCACCTCGCTGCCGATGGAGGTGCAGTGGCAGATTGTGCACTCGATTCCCGGGCTGGAGAATGCCGAGATGCTGCGCCCCGGCTACGCCATCGAGTACGACAGCGTGGACGCGACCGAGCTGGACCGCACCCTGCGCGTGAAGAGCATGGAGGGCCTGTACCTAGCCGGGCAGATCAACGGGACGAGCGGGTATGAAGAAGCCGCCTGCCAGGGCATCATGGCGGGCATCAACGCCGCCCTGTGGCTCAAGGGTCAGCCACCCTTCACCATGGACCGCACGGAAGGCTATACCGGAATCCTGATCGATGATCTGATCTCCAAGGGCACCAACGAGCCGTATCGCATGTTCACCTCGCGCGCGGAGTTCCGGCTGCACCTGCGCATCGACAACGCCGACCGGCGGCTGACGCCGCATGGGCGGCGCCTGGGGCTCATCGGCGACGAGGCCTGGGCCGGGTACGAGCAGAAGCAGGCACGGCTGGCGGCGCTGGACCGCCTGCTGGCCACGGGCAAAGTGGATGGCGACCGGCTGGCAGCGGCTGGATTCGGCGCGCTGACTGCAACCGCTGGGCTGACATGGGCGCAGTTACTCAAGCGTCCTGAAGTGTCCATTGAGCCCGTGCTTACGGCCATGCGCGAAGCGCTCGCCACCGAACCTTTGCTGGCAGAGATGGCCTCTGCCGTCGAACACGGCGGTTCGCTGCCTGCGGCGCATCGCAATGAGGCGCGCGCCGTGGAAACGGAAATTAAATTTGCCGGCTATCTGGAGCAGCAGAGGAAGTCGATTGAAAAGCTGAAGGCCGCCGAGGCGGTGGCTATTCCGGAGTGGATCGAGTATGGCGCCATCAGCGGCCTTTCGCGCGAGATGCGCGAAACCCTTGAGCGGGTGCGCCCGGTCACCATCGGGCAGGCCAGCCGGATTCCCGGCGTCACGCCAGCCGCTCTGAGCCTGGTGCATGTGTCAATTCGGGTGCAGGGCGCGCGACGGGCGGGCTAGCCTGGGCATTTCCGCCGCAGCCAGCGCTACTGGTCTTTCTTGTCGCTTCTTGAAAACAGGGGGATGTGGAAGGGCAGATCGGATCCGGATTGCTTCTTGGCCTTGACTTTCGGGTCGTCCGGCAGCAGAGTGCGCTGCGAGTTGATGCACAACCAGCCGCCGCGCATGCGCTCAAAGACGTGCGTAAAAACCCCTTTTTCATCTACTTGCCCGGAGCCTGCCTTGTGATGCAGCGTGTACGTTCCGTTGGCCACGGCGATATCGCCCAGCATGCGCACGGTAATCACGCGCTGTTCCAGGTGGATGACCTTGTCGTCGCCGGAAATCAGATTTGCCAACTGCTGATTGCGGGTGGTGATGTCGCCCGCTGCGGAGACGTCCACAAACAGGGGCGAAAGCACCAGTTCCAGACTGTACTGGTCGTGCATGTTTACCGCGCTAGACCATGTGTCCTCGATCTTCTGGAACGTAGCGACCTCAGGGGTGATGGCAGAGGTCACCGCCGGCTCGATGGGAGCCGAAGCCGGTGCGGGATTCTGGGCAAACGCAGCGCAGGAAAAAAATAATGCAGAAAGCCAAAATGCAAAACGGGTCATACTTGGCACGAACTCCTACAGCTTGATGATATCTCTTGGACGCAGGGAGGGGGCCGGAAGAGAGCGTTAAAAGATGGAGGAGATGCCGGGAAACACGCGAGCCAACCCTAAGCGATGGCCTGCAACCGGTCGGGGTGGTGCAGGGTAATGACCGATCCCTCCACCGAGATCCAGCCCTCTTTGCGGAACTGGCCGAGGGTGCGGGTGACGGTTTCGCGCGTGGTACAGGCCATGGACGCCATTTCTTCGTGGGTCAGCAGCAGCGGAAAGCGGAACTCGCCGCCGCTCAGATGCTCTCCAATCTGGTGACCCAGTTCGAGCAGCAGTCGTCCCAGCCGGGCCGCCACGGTTTCCGCCAGCGAGATGCGGCAGGCGTCCTGCAAAGCGAAGCGGTACTCCTGGCAGATGCACTGCACGGCGCGCATCTGCGCTTCCTTGTGGCTGCGCAGGAAATTGAGAAACCTGTCCCGTTCCACTGGTCGCAGTTGAGCGGTGGTCAGCGATTCTGCAGATACCTCATAAACCCCATGGGACAGAACGGCATAAAGCCCCAACATGGAGCCGGGACCAGCCACGCGCACAATCATCTGGCGATCCTGGGGATGACCAGCGGTGAGCTTGAGATATCCACTGCATATCAGATAAAGGCAACGGGCATCCTCGCCCTGCGTGAACAGCGAAGCCTGCGCCGGCAGAGAGATTGTGCTTGTGGCGAGTTCAAGGTCGGCAAGAACCGCACTGCCCAGAGAGCAAAACCAGCCAGGGCGGCGGTTGGAGCAGGCTGCGCACCCAACCGGTGCCTGCCTTGCCTGCTGCTTCTGCCGTCTCTGCATTCCTACGGAAATCCCAGTATTCGCCATCTTCTTGCCCCGTCTTCCGCCGATGAAAGGCCTTCACACTCCTTCAGCTTCCTTCCGGTGACTCGGAGGTGGCATCCGAGGTGAAAACTCTTCGGTCTCCGGGAAAGAGATTTTCGCCTGTTCAGAGTCTCCCGCAAATACCACAGTCTAAGATGTGATGGGCCTCACGTCTCTTTAGTTCGCCTTTTCTGTTGACCTGGGCCTGTTCACACAACCCGGGAGTGGCCGACGGGAGCCAATTCTTCTCATATCGAGGAGCGAGGAGCGATGCATATCGGGCGTCTGGCAGCGACGATGGACGAAGCGATAACGGAAATGGGCCCCGTCCCACGGACGAAGACACATTCGCGGGGCCCCACTCTGGCCGAACTTTCGTGCGGTACGTCATCCACGCGTGTAGTGCGGACAGGCCCAGATTTGAATCCGGCGCCGCGATGTCCTAACTCCATACACAATCGATGACACGACGCATGAAGAATGTTTCCTGCTGGCCACGATGACTCTGGAAGACGGCCTGTATCTTCCGGCCGCATGATATGCACTAGCAGGGTGAATCTATGCGCTCGATTGTCATGGCAAAACTGTAGTTAGAGTGTTACGCGCGGAGCTGGCTCAGCGGCCTGTTTTGCGCGCTCTCGCGGGAGATCAGCGTTGCGAGAAGATACGCGCTGATATGCAGTTTTCTATTTTACTTCGCGGGATATTAGAGCAAAGATCGCGCACGATTCCGCCTGAAAATCACCAACAAAAATCAGTGTTTTTACAGTGTGTGATGAACGTCACCGTGCTCTTGCAAGCGTCGTCGTAGGATGCTGCGCATGAGGTGATGCTCCGCACAACGGCACTGTAAGGCGGGCGAACCGATAACTACGCAGACGCATTGGCCCTAGAGAGCCGCCATGTGAAGCCCAGTTAGGGTTCGGCTGTTAGGCAGACTGCGATGAGAGCTACCGAGGTGGTATTTGATGCATAGTGAAAGGCCAGTAATGCGATTGCTAAAAAGTGCGGCTCCGGGAAAGTTGCCGGGACTGCGAGTCTGTTTGATGTTGCTGTTGGGCGCGAGCATGCTTTGCGCCACTGCAATAGCTGCTCCAGCAAGCGGAGCAAAGCAGGCCAATGTGCAGGCCAAACAAGCGGCCCCCAGCGACTATGTGGGCCAGGACACCTGCGCAACCTGCCACGAGGAAGTGGCAAAGGGGTTTGCCAATAATCCGCACAACAAAATTGCCATGATGCACGGCAAATCCGGTGTTACCTGCGAGGGCTGTCATGGTCCGGGCAAGGCGCACGTGGATGGCGGCGGTGACGCAAGCAAAATCTTCAATCCCGCCAAGGCTACGGCAAAGGACGTGGATGCCAAATGCCTGACCTGCCACGCGGGCACGCATCCTGACTTCCTGCGCTCGCCTCATGCCAAGGGAGGGGTGAGTTGCATCGGCTGCCACAGCGTGCACGCCAGTACAGATCAGGCGCACCTGCTGAAGGCATCGCAGCCGAAGCTCTGCTATCAGTGCCACACCGACGTGAAGCCATCGTTCGATATGCCGTTTCACCACCGGGTAAACGAAGGCCTGATCCAGTGCAACGACTGTCACGATGTTCACGGAACCTTCCAGAATAACAACCTGAGAAACACGGCTGATCAGAACATGATCTGCACCAAGTGCCACATGGAGACGCGCGGACCGTTCGTGTTTGAGCACGCCGCAGTCAAGGCAGAGGGATGCATGGCATGCCATACGCCGCACGGTTCTCAGAACGCCCGACTGCTGAACATGCCGAGCATTACCACGTTGTGCAACCAGTGCCACAGCCCCGTTGCTGAAGGCGCGGTTCACGGGATGGGCCAGGGATCGGCGAGTTCGACACCGTGTATCGCCTGCCACACGATGATTCACGGATCGAACCTCAGTCAGGCATTCGTCAGGTGATGCGCTGCGCCGCGCCTCTCCTGTCAATGGACGGCGCGGCCGAGTTTTTGAATTAACTCCGCACACGGGTTCAGGAATTCGATGTGAGCAACATTTTTCGAGCGAGGCTTCATATGAAGAGGTTAGGCTGGTTTTCTTGGCTGTCCAATCAACAGCCCTCTCTCGCAAAGATCCAGTGGATCTCCGGGAGCATTGCAGTAGCCATTTTACTTATCATCATGACGGGCACATCGGCTGCCCAAATTCCAACGCAGACGACACCGATGACAACCCCGGATGGGTATTCATCCCATCAGACAGTGGACCTCGGTGGGCACATGGTAGGTCTCTCGGGTAGTCCAGCCATGTACAGCACGCTGGTCAACATGCAATCCGGGCCCCGCGTGCTTGGCCAAACCTTTGCAATGCATGCGCTGCCGGGCAAAAAGCACACCCTTGTCGATGACCTCAGTGCCATCGGCAACGGATTCGGCGGCGATCCCAACAACTTTGCCAAGCTGGATGTCTCCAAGGATAAGGTCTACGAGTTCTCGGGACTCTTCCGGCGCGACCGCCAGTACTTCGACTACGACCTGCTGGGCAATCCGAATATTGTTCCCGGCAAGTCGATTCCAATCGGGCCCACCGGCTCGCCCACGGGTGCGCTCGCATGGCCGGAGCTCAACCAATCGCCTGTGCTGTTCAACACGGTGCGCCGCATGACGGACACCAACCTGACAATCTATCCGCTCTCGAAGGTGACTTATCGTTTCGGATACTCGCAGAATATCTTCCAGGGCCCGACGCTTAGCCCGGGAGGTTACGGAGTCTTCAGTTACGACACAGTGCTCCAGCAATTTCAGCGCAACAGCAATGACTTTTTCCTGGGCGCGCTCGATTGGAAGCCTGTAGACGGCACCAAGCTCACGTTTGAAGAGCAGATCACCCATTACAAAGCGGACTCCTATTTCACGCTGAACCCGAACAGCTTTATGGTGCAGGAGGCGGATGGAACGCCCGTGTATCTTGGCGGCTGGGACAGCCAGAATCCCTACGGCCTCGGTGCCTGCAACGCAGCCAGCATGGGCGGTCTTCCGCTGCTCTCGGCTCCGCAGACTCCGGGCGGCATGCCGGTCATCAACCCGGCGTGCTCCGTCATGACCAGCTATATGCGCACACAGCCGACGCGGGTTCTCTTTCCGACCGAGATCTTGCGGCTGCAAAGCTCAAGCATCAAGAACGTCTCGATGAATGGCGATTTTCGCTATACCCTCGCGAACATGGACATGCCCAACTACTCTGAGAATTTTCAGGGGCTGATGACGGGCAAGACCGGAGCCATACGCGCGCTTCAATATAACGGCTTCGGCAAGGGGCATCGGGCGGTGGTCGCTGCCGATTACGGGATCGTCTGGCAGTTAGCCAAAGCCTTCAGCCTCACTGACCAGGTGAACTACTCCAGCGTCCAGCAACCGGGATATTCCGACCTTCCGCAGGCAACTACCTGGTCTACGCCGGGTGCGCCGAATGAAACCATCAATTACTCCGGACCGCTGACCGTTGGACATGCCCAGTCACTTCCGCATGGCATCAACGGTGTTCTCACCTATAACTACTTTGGCCAGTCATTCCTGACCAATAACCTCACGGCGACCTGGGATGCTGCGTCACGTGCAACGTTCGCGCTCACCTATCGCTACGGTACGCACAAAATCGGTGAGGGCGTGCCGCACACCGGTACAGTGGATACGTCGACTGACCCATTCCACGGCACCGTCACAATCAATGAAAGCGGCGGCATCTTCAACGCCGCTCTGCGGCCCACGAACAACTGGGATCTCAATGGTACGGCCGAGGTGCTCTACAACGACAACGCGTTCACCCCGCTTACTCCGCGCCAGACGAGGCACTACAGAGTGCATACCAGGTACAGGCCGAGGCCCTGGGCGACGTTGTCAGGCGCATTCAACGACCTGGAACGCCACAACAACACCAACAACAACCAGGCAGATGTTGCATCGGGCGCTGCTGCGTACATCATGCCGATCGATCACGTGGATCACAGCCGGGTTGCAAGCCTGGGCGCGGCGCTGTTCCCGAATGATCGCTATGGGCTCGATTTCAATTACTCCTTTAGCGATGTGTACACAGCAACCAACATCTGCTACACGAGCGGCGCTGCAGGTCCTGGGTATCCGGGGACTGCCACCCTCACAAGCAGCGGCGCACCGAATATCTGCCCTGGCGTATTCGGCAGAGGAACGACCAATCTCGTGGACTTTATCGCCAGGGACTTCATGGATGCCCCCACGCAATATGGATCGGTGGCTCTCAGTCTGTCTCCTGTCAAATCCGTTCACTCCAATATTGGCTATCGCATCAGCTCGGTGAACGGCAGCCAGTTCTTCAACGACGCGCGAGGCGTACTTGGCTCTCTGGCGTCTACGTATCAGTCCCCCTATTTGAATCTCGCATGGACGATTCATCCGGGATTGACTTGGAGAGCGGAATACAACTTCTACGGCTACGGCGAGGGCGGTCCTTCCGGCTCGCCGTACTGCAGCACTTCAGTGTCGTATACGGCAACGGTTGTTCCATGCACATCCTCAACTTTAACTGGCCCGACCGGTCTTACGGAATCGCCTTCCGGACTGACCGCGCCGCGGAACTTCCATGCGAATAATGTGACTCTTGCAGTGCATTACGAGTTCTAACCGAGACCGCCGCCACGCTGAAGATTTTAGTGGCGAACGGAATTCGGGGGTTTTACGATCTCACCCCTTCTTTTGAAGAAGGGGTGAAATCGTTCGAGGACAAGGAATGTCGATCCGGAGCAACCGGCGCCAACAAGGATTTTCTTGGGGCCGCCGGACACGTCCTGAAGCGCCTGCGGGCGTCCGAAGGGCGCGGAGATTATTCAGGAGCATCACCATGAGCAAGAAGATTCGATTCCATGTAGCGCTGGTAGCAACCATCCTTTTGGCAGGCGCTGTGGGCTTTGCCCAGTCTTCCGGCGAAGCGCTGTACAAGTCCAAGTGCCAGATGTGCCATGGCGCAAAGGGATTAGCAGAAACCCCGGCGGCCAAAGCAATGAAGGTGAAGCCGATTACCGATCCTGAGGTGAAGGGATTCACCGAGGCGAAGATGGTTGAGGCCGTTCGCAACGGCATGGGCAAAATGCAACCGTACAAGGGCAAGCTGACCGACGTGCAGATCAACAGCGCGGTATCCTACTTTCGCACATTTTTGAAATAGTGCGAGGCATGACCGGCCCAGTTCCCGTGCGCGATGGGGGATTGCGCCGGTCCCGCGTGACAGGTCACCTGTACTTTAAAAATCCAATCCCGGCGACTCATCTGCGCCGTTGGGGTTCAACTGTGTAGTGGAAGTTTCATGGCGGGAACGCCCGTAGGCAACCTGGCCGTGGAAGATTTCGAAGGAGTCATGCAATGACGAAAACGATTCGATCCCTGGCGGTGCTGGCTGCTGCAGTATGTCTGGCCGGTTCCATGAGCTTCGCCCAATCTTCGGGCGAGGCGACGTATAAGGCGAAGTGCCAGATGTGCCATGGCGCCAAGGGCGCGGCGGACACACCGGCGGCCAAGATGATGAAGGTGGTGCCGCTCGCCAGTCCTGAAATGAAGAAGCTGACTGAGGCCGAGATGATCAAGGCCACCACAGATGGCAAGGCCAAGATGCCGGCTTTCAAGGGTAAGCTGACCGATGCACAGATCAAGGATGCGGTGGTCTATTTCCGCGGCTTGAAGTAGGATGCTTTCTTCGGCCCGCCGTTCTCGGCGGGCCACTTACTCACGACCTGAGGGCGACGTGCCAATATTCCTGAGTTTGAGGTTCCGCGAGCACTGGGTACGGCCTGCACTATTTTTCGGCAACAATCCCATCAGCCTGGCCGGCGGCGCCATCACGACCGCTGCTGGCGTGACCATGATCGGCAATTGGCTGATGGAGGTGTTTGCCCGGCCCAATAATAATCCATATCTGGGAATCATTTTTAATCTGATCCTGCCCGCCTTGTTCGTGCTGGGACTGGCGCTGATTCCTGTAGGCATCTATGTGCGCCACAGGGCGTTGCAGAAGGCCGGTAAGATTCCCGCGGTCTATCCCAAGGTTGATTTCAACGACCGGATTTTCCGCCACGGCGTCGATATCGTGCTGGTCGCCACCATCATCAACTTCGTGGTGGTGTCCATGGCGAGTTATCGCGGAGCGGCCTACATGGATTCGCCGCAGTTCTGCGGGGCTTCCTGCCATGTGATGCAGCCGGAGTACACGGCCTACAAGATCTCTCCGCACTCGCATGTGACCTGCGTTGACTGCCACATCGGCTCGGGCGCGGAGTCGTACTTTGCCGCCAAGGTGGACGGCACCAAGCAGTTGGTGGAGGTCGCGTTCAAACGGTATCCCACGCCGATTCCTTCGCCCGTAATGAATCTGCGTCCGGCGCGCATAATCTGCGAGGGATGCCACACGCCCGCCAAGTTTGTGGGAGAGAAGCTGCTGGTCAAGTCCGCCTTTGCCGACGACGAGCAGAACACAGAAACGCAGAGCGTGATCGTGCTCCACCTGGGCGGGCTCGATGGCCTCTCGCATCTGACCGGCATTCACGGCGTACATCTGGGCCACATCGAATACATCGCAACCGATACCAGCCGGACGAACATCCCATGGGTAGCGAAGCAAAACGCAGACGGTTCTGAGACCGTGTTCGCAGCATCCTCGCTGAATGGTGCCGTTCCGCAGGGCCAGCGTCGGTTGATGGACTGCATCGATTGCCACAACCGCGCCGCGCACACCTTTGTGACCGCCGAGGAGGCAATCAATCAGGCCATGGCCGTTGGTGCGGTGAGCCCGTCGCTGCCCTGGATCCACAAGGAAGGCCTGGTGCTGCTGAAGGCCAGTTATGCCAGCCAGGCTGACGCGAATGCAAAAATTCCCGCGCAGCTTGAGGCCTTCTATCGCAGCAGCAACCCTGAAGTGCTGGCCACGAAGGCCGACCTGGTGCAGGCCGCGGGTAAACAACTCGTGACCCTCTACAGTGAGAACGTGTTTCCGGATATGAAGGTGACCTGGGGAACGCATCCCAATCACATCGGACATATGAGCTATCCGGGCTGCTTCCGCTGTCACGACGGCGACCATACGGCCAAGGATGGTGCCTCCATTCCGCAGGATTGTGCGGTCTGCCACAACCTGCTGTCTGTGGATGAGTCGAAACCCAAGGTGCTCTCTGACCTGGGTATCCAATAGCCTGAACACGGCGCATGGCGGAGCAGGAGGCGGCCAGAGAGTTGGCCGCCTCTTTGCGTCTGCCCAACATCTGCCCGGCGTGGTAGGCTGGCTCTTCGCTTTTGAGGAGTTCGATTCGCGATGCACACCGCTCATCCCTTTCACTTCAACCTCGTGGCGGCTGCTCATGCAACCATGATTGAGCACGGTTTTCAGCCGGAGTTTCCCGTGGGAACCGACACGGAGCTCGCGGCCATTCAGGCGCATCCCGACATTGCCGCGGTGCCCGGCACTGTGGACCTGCGCGCGCTGCTTTGGTCCTCGATTGACAATGACACGTCAAAGGATCTGGACCAGATTGAGTGGGCCGAGCGACTGCCCGACGGCCGCATTCGCGTGCTGATTGGCGTTGCGGATGTGGATGCGCGCGTCACCCGGGGCACGGTCATTGACGGCCACGCGCGCAGCGAGACCACCTCGGTTTACACCGGCGTCAAGGTCTTTCCCATGCTTCCCACGGAGCTGTCAGAGGGCATCACGTCCTTGAATGAAGGCGAGGACCGCATGGCGCTGGTCGTCGAATTCAAAGTGGACGAAGACGGCGTCGTGTCCGAGGGCAAAGCCTTCCGCGCGCTGGTGCATAATCGCATGCAACTGGCGTACCCCTCGGTGGGCGCGTGGCTGGCGGGCACGGGCCCGGCACCGCCAAAGGTAGCCGCCAGCGCTGAACTCGCCGCCCAACTCAAGTTGCAGGATGAAGCGGCGCAGCGCATGCTTGACAGCCGCTATCAGCATGGAGCGCTCGACCTGGAAACGATTGAGACACGGCCCATCATGCTGGCGGAGGAAGCGGTCGAGATAGCCCGGTTGGAGAAGAATCGCGCCACGTCGCTGATTGAAGAATTTATGGTGGCGGCCAACGGCGTGATCGCCAGAATCTTCGACACGTCCAACGTGGCCTCTATCCGGCGTGTTGTGCGCACGCCCAAGCGGTGGGATCGCATCGTCGAGGTGGCGGCAAAGCTGGGGGGAACGCTGCCGGCTACACCGGACTCGAAGGCGCTCAACGACTTTCTGCTGGCGCAGAAGCAGAAGGATCCCGATCGCTTTCCCGACCTGTCGCTGGCCGTGGTCAAGCTGATGGGGCCGGGCGAGTACGTACTGGTGAAGCCCGACGAGGTTTCGCCGGGGCATTTCGGTCTGGCCGTGCAGGACTACACGCACTCGACCGCGCCGAACAGGCGGTTTCCTGACATGGTGACGCAGAGGCTGCTCAAGGCGTGGTTGGCGCGCGCGCAGCAACCCTACTCCGAGGGCGATCTGAGCGCAATTGCCGAGCGCTGCACGGAAATGGAAAACGCAGCCCGCAAGGTGGAGCGCGAGATGCAGAAGCGCATCGCAGCGGTGGTGCTGCACCCGCGCATCGGCCAGAGCTTTCGCGCTGTCGTCACCGGCGTGAACAACTACGGCACCTTTGTGCGGACATTCGATCCGCACGTGGAAGGGATGCTGGTTCGCGGAGGCAAGGGGCTGGATGTGGGCGACCGGCTCACGGTGACGCTGATCGCCACCGACCCGGAGCGCGGATTCATCGACTTTGCGGTTTGAGCCCTGTGCAAGGGCCGCAAACAAAGGCGGGGATGGATTGACTCCATCCCCGCCGGACGCATGCACTCATTTTGGAATAAAGTGTTTGCTCGCTACTTCTGGGTGTCTTCGGGCAGCTCGCCGGCGGGCATGTTTTCGCCGGTTGAGGCTGCTTCCTGCTTTTCGCCAGGCTCGTTGATCCACAGGCAGATGATCCACCAGATCAGCACCAGCAAGTAGACTGCGTTACTGCCGTTCAGCAGCTTTTCCCGTAAGCCCAGGATGTGCTCATACTCCTCCATGGAGTGGGGAACGGCGGTTTTTGCGATGATCCCCCAGATCGTCTGTACCGCCATCTGGCTGAGCGACGCGGTGGAGAGTCCAATGAGGAGCTGTTGCGCGTGGCTGCGCCATCCCGCCCCGTAGCGGCGGCCAAACAGGAGCACCAGCACGCCCAGGGCAATGGTCAGCACATCCACCAGCAGCGCGGTCTTCTGCGCCATCAACTGCATCAACTGCAGCGTTGAAAGCAGTGAGCCCGCGGTCAGTGTCTTCCAGGCCGGCCACGGACCCCAGAAGCCCAGCACAAGTCCACCAAGAACCATCAGTACGACGGTCCAGACGATCAGTGTGCGCTGTTGCACGGTGCGAAAGGCTCGCCGGGCGATGTCGCCCACCACCAATAGGGCCACCACAGCCGCCACGTCGGCCAAAGCGATAAAGATTTCGCTCATGGTCAGTTGCGGCAGGCGGCCGTAGAGCAGGCGGCTTGAAAGAAGGCGCAGCGCCGCAAGGGCAATGGCGGCGGTGAAGAATGGAAAACGGCGCGCGCGGTCCCGGCCTATCAGGACCACCAGCAGTACCAGGTGCGCCGCAAACGTAAGCGTCCAGAGAACCTGGACAGTCGTAAAAGCAAAATTGAGTGGCATGAACTCCTTACGTGGCCCCTTCGCTCCTGTTGAAGCGGGGGCTTACGTTGAGTCTACCCGCCTGCGAGTGGACGGCGGCAGACATTGCCGCGCCGATGGGGGCGTCGGCCAGTGCGCCTTGCTGTTTGCGCGTGAACCCTTGCAGAAAGTATGGTGCGCCCGGAGAGATTCGAACTCCCGACCTAACGCTCCGGAGGCGTTCGCTCTATCCAGCTGAGCTACGGGCGCGCTCTTTCAGCATATCGTATTTTGCAGTTCCGCGGTGCCTTCAGCCGGCTGAGGGGCCTTGTGCGCGTGTGTTCTCCCGCTGGGCGCGTAACTCCTCCATCACAGACTGGATCAGGGCTTTGGCGCCCTCCATGCCACCCAGAACGGCCTGCAAATCGAGCGCCGGTACCGACGGATTGCGGTTGGACGCGCAGTAAACCCCATGCTGGCCCACCAGGATCAGCGAATCGGTCAGCATGTCCAGCGCCACCGCCAGCCTGCCCCGTTCAATCCCCATCATGAACTCGTGCCGCTGCAGCTCGGTTCGTTTCTCGTCAAACACATTCATATAACCAGCGTAGCGGAAATGCCCCTGCCTTTGCCGTCCCGCCTGCGCAGGCATACCATACGAACCGGGTAACAACACACAAAAAAAGACTGCTGCAAAGGCAGGCGGGACAGGGTGAAATCGTATGCAAAGCAATCAAATCATTGTCAGAACTTGTTATGGGGCTGCAAGGCTATTGATGTGTTTTGTGGTGGCTTCAGTTGCGGCAGCCAATGCGGCTGGCGGGCCCAAGCCGTCGGCAAAGCCGAATTTTGGCCCTAATGTGCTGGTCTTCGACCCAGGAATGCAGCAGGCCGCGATGCAGGTGCAGATTGACAAGATCTACGCCGTGGAGCAGCACAGCGAATTCGGCCCCGCGCGCTATGCCGTGCTGTTCCTGCCCGGCAAGTACCATCTGGACGTGCCGGTGGGCTTCTACACGCAGGTGCTGGGGCTCGGCGCAACGCCCGACGACGTGCAGATCACGGGCAACGTGCGTTCGGACGCAAGCGCCCGAAACAACAACGCCACCACCACCTTCTGGCGAGCGGCCGAAGGCTTCTCCGTAACGCCCGCGGGCGGAACCATGCAGTGGGCGGTCTCGCAGGCGGTGCCGTTCCGCCGTATGCACGTGCGCGGCAACATGGTGCTGCACCAGCACCGCGGCTGGGCCAGCGGCGGATGGATGTCTGACACGCTGGTGGACGGCAATGTGGACTCCGGCACGCAGCAGCAGTGGATCTCGCGCAACAGTGATTGGGGCAGTTGGACCGGCTCCAACTGGAACATGGTTTTTGTCGGCGTGCCTCACCCGCCTGCGGGCGAGTGGCCCGCACCGCCCTATACCAAAGTCGCCCAGACGCCCATCGTGCGCGAAAAGCCATTTCTCGAAGTCGATGCAAAAGGGAACTGGAGCGTGCGCGTTCCCGCCCTGCAGACCGATTCAGCGGGCATCACCTGGCGCGGCGGTTCGACGCCGGGACGGTCCATCGCGCTCAACCGCTTCTACATTGCGCGGCCCGATGTGGATACCGCCGCCAGCATCAATGCGCAGTTGGCGCGGGGCAAGCATCTGCTGTTCACCCCCGGCATCTACGACCTCGCCGAGCCTATCCGCGTCACGCGCCCCAACACCGTGGTGATGGGGCTGGGCTTCGCCACGCTGCGGCCTACCCAGGGCACCGCCGCCATGACAACAGCAGATGCGGACGGCATTGAGATTGCGGGATTGCTGTTCGACGCGGCGCCGGAGAAATCTCCCGTGTTGCTGGAAGTGGGACCGCAGACGAGCAGCGCCAGCCACGCGAAGAACCCCATCGCGCTGCACGACGTCTTCTTCCGCGTCGGCGGAGCAGGCGTGGGCCGCACGCAGGTGAATCTGCGCATCAACAGCAATGACACTATCGTGGACCACACCTGGATATGGCGCGCCGACCATGGCGCAGGAGTGGGCTGGACCAGCAACACCAGCGACAACGGCCTCGTGGTCAACGGAGATCGCGTCACCATCTACGGCCTGTTTGTGGAGCACCATCAGCAGTTCCAGGTGCTGTGGAACGGCAACGCGGGGCGCACATACTTCTATCAATCGGAGATTCCCTACGATCCACCGGACCAGGCGAGCTACACCAGCGCGCCCGGCGTGAATGGCTGGGCCTCCTACAAGGTGGCCGATACGGTCACCAGCCACGAGGCCTGGGGACTGGGCATTTACTCGGTCTTCCGCCACCCCAACGTCACGCTCACCCGCGCCATTGAGGTGCCGCGCAAGCCGGATGTTCGCTTCCACCACATGATCACCGTGGCCTTGGACGACAAGGGCGAAATCTCCAATGTCATCGACGACAAGGGCGGGCCCACCTCAATCAACCCGCGCACAACGCCGCGGGTCACGGAGTTTCCATAAGCCAGAGGCGGTTCGGGCTGGCTTCGAACGTGTTCCGTTGAATCATGGGAGAATGGAAGGGTACACGCCATGACCAACGAGAACGCTCCAGAATCCCAGCCCACCCCCGCAGAAACCCCCGAGCCCAACGCAGAGCCCGCCGAAGACTTTGGCGCGTTGCTCAAGGAGTTCGAGCGCAGCCACACGCACAAGCCCGCGAGCGGCGCAAAGCAGTTGGAGGGCACGGTCGTTTCCCTCAGTGCCGAGCAGGTGTTTCTGGATATCGGCTATAAGACAGAAGGCGTGCTGCCGCGCACGGCCTTCGAGCGCAACGCCGAGGGCGTGAAGCCGGGCGACTCGCTCCCCGTCTCCGTGAAGGGCCGCAACGAGGAAGGCTACTACGAGCTCTCGCGCTTCAAGGTGGCGCAGCCCCGCGACTGGTCGGCGCTTGAGGCAGCCTATGCTGAGAAGCTGGCCGTGGTGGGCACCGTCACCGCCGTGGTCAAGGGCGGCGTCAGCGTCGATATCGGCGTACGCGCCTTCATGCCCGCATCGCGCAGCGGAACACGCGACGCAGCGGAGCTGGAAAAGCTGGTCGGCACTGAGATTACCTGCCGCATCACCAAGCTGGACGTCACCGATGAAGACGTGGTCGTGGACCGTCGCGTGGTTCTCGAAGAGCAGGCCCGCGGCCTGGTAGAAGGCCGCCGCGCCGCCATGAAGGAAGGCGACACGCTCTCGGGCACTGTCCGCAGCCTCGTTCCTTATGGCGCGTTTATTGACCTCGGCGGCGTGGACGGTCTGCTGCATGTGAGCGACATCGCCTGGGGCCGCGTCAGCAAGCCGGAAGACGTGCTCAGCGTAGGCCAGGAACTGCAGGTCCGCATTCTCAAGATTGACCCGGAGACAAAAAAGATTTCCCTTGGCCTCAAGCAACTGCAGGCTGAGCCGTGGGTGGCCGCCGCCGACAAATATCAGGCGGGCCAGCGCGTCACCGGCACCGTCACGCGCATCACCGACTTCGGCGCCTTCGTTGAGATGGAGGCGGGCGTCGAGGGGCTGATTCACATTTCTGAGATGTCGTGGGGCAAAAAGGTGCGCCACCCCAGTGACGTGCTCAAGCCCGGCGACACCGTGGACGCCGTGATTCTCGGCATCAAGCCCGAGGAGCGCCGCATCTCGCTCGGCCTCAAACAGACGCTCGGCGATCCGTGGGCAGAGATTCAGCAGAAATTTCCCGTCGGCGCGCAGATCGAGGGACCGGTCACCAATCTAATGAAATTCGGCGCTTTTGTGCAGTTGGCCGAGGGCATCGAGGGGCTGGTTCACATCAGCGAAATCAGCGCCGACAAGCGCATCAATCATCCCTCTGACGTGCTGCGCACGGGCCAGGTGGTCAAGGCGCAGGTGCTGGCCATCGACACGGAGAAGCGGCAGATCAAGCTCAGCATGAAGCAGCTTGTCCCCACCAGCATCGACGAGTACATTGCCGAGCACAAGGCGGGCGACGTGGTCTCAGGCCGCGTGGTGGAAGAATCTGCGGGCCGCGCCACAATCGAACTTGGCGAGGGCATCCGCTCCGTGTGCCGCATCGGTTCAAATGCCGCTGTCGCTCCCGAAGCAAAAACTGAAGCCAAGGCCGACCTGTCCAGCTTGTCGTCGATGCTGACCGCACGCTGGAAAGGCAATGCGCCCGCCGCTTCAAACAGGCCAGAGCCGCTGAGCGCCGGGCAGATTCGCAGCTTCAAAATCGTGAAGCTCGATGCGGAAACAAAACAGATCGTGGTTGAGCTGGCGTAGGGCTACAAATACACCTCGTCGATGTAGCACCAGCGCCAGTCTTCACCGCGCTCAGCAGATTGGATAAGTGGATGCTGCGTCGCGTGAAAATGCGCACGGGCGTGGCGATTCTTCGACGAGTCGCAGCAGCCCACGTGGCCGCATTCCAGGCACATGCGCAGGTGCAGCCACGTGTCGCCGGTCTTCAGGCACTCCTCGCAGCCTTTGGTGCGCGGTTTCACCTTCTTCAAATGCTCCGCAACGTGGGTGCATTGCGTTGTCATGCGTGACCTCCCGGTGTTGCCAATCAAACTGCTTACACCACCCTGTACTGCTCCGCGAGCGCGCGAAACTCTTTCACCTGCGCGTCGATCCATGCTTCATCTCGGCCCAGCTCGGTAGCCAGCAACACCGCCACCGGCTCTGCCATGGCGATGGCCGCGTTTGCGTTGAGGAACAGCGCGCGCGTGTGCCGGGCCAGCACATCTTCAACGGTGCGCGCCATCTCCGCCCGTGCGGCCCACACTACTTCCGCCGCAATGTAGGGCAAATCAGGATGCAGTCGCGCGGCCAGCGCCGGGCTTTGCGCCAGCGTGCGAATCGCGTCTGCATCGGAGCCGTAGACCTCCAGATGGCCCAGCGCCTCTGCTTCGCGCAGATAGCCATGGATGCGCAAATTCTTCGTGGTGCAAGGCTCGTCGCGCAGTTTGCCCAGCGTGATGGCGTGGTCCACGCAATCCTCGGCCATGTGGCGATACGTGGTCCACTTGCCGCCGGTGATGGTGAGCAGGCCCGACGTGTCCACGTGGATGACGTGATCGCGCGAAAGCGCGGAGGTCTTGCCGTCGCCCTTGACCAGCGGGCGCAGGCCCACGTAAACGGCCAGCACGTCGGCGCGGCTGGGCGGGCGGCTCAGGTAGCGGCCTGCCGTTTCAAGGATGAATTCAATTTCTTCGTCGAGCGGACGCGGCTCCAGGCTGGGCTCGTCCACCGGCGTATCCGTGGTGCCTGCCACGGCATGCCCATGCCACGGAATCACAAACAGCACGCGGCCATCGCTGGTGCGCGGAACCATGAGCGCCGTGTCGCCCTTGAGAAACGAGCGGTCAAACACCAGATGAATGCCCTGGCTTGTCACCATGAGCGGCTCAACGGCAGGGTCGGCCATGCGACGAATGGAATCGGTAAAAACTCCGGTCGCGTTCACCACGATGCGCGCAGGAATCGTCAGCTCTTCGCCAGTCTCTGCATCGCGCGCGGTCAGGCCGTTCACATAGCCCTCGTTGTCGCGCAGCAGGCCGGTAGCTGGGCAGTAGTTCACCAGCGTGCCGCCATGGTCCGCCGCCGTCATCGCCAGATGGATCAGCAAACGCGCATCGTCAAACTGTCCGTCGTAATAGACCACGCCGCCGCGCAGTTCTTCGGGCTCCAGCCCGGGCAACCGCTCCAGCGTTTCTTCTTTCGTCAGCAGCTTCGACGCGCCAAAGCCGTACTTGCCAGCCAGCAGGTCATAGAGCTTGAGGCCGATGCCGTAGAAAGGCGCCTCCCACCACGAATAATTCGGCACCACGAAGGCCAGGTCATGCACCAGGTGCGGCGCATTCTGGCGTAGCAGGCCGCGCTCCTTCAGCGCAGACATCACCAGTGGCACATTGCCCTGCTCCAGATAGCGCACGCCGCCGTGCACCAGCTTGGTGCTGCGGCTGCTGGTGCCTTTGCCAAAGTCGTGCGCCTCCACCAGCACCACATCCAGGCCGCGTGCGGCGGCGTCCACGGCCACGCCCATGCCGGTGGCTCCGCCGCCAATCACGGCAATGTCCCAGGGTTCCTTGCGCTCCCGGATCTTCCGCATCATCTCTTCCCTGCGCATGCTTCGCTCCCGTTGGCTTACTCGGTCCAGTTTTTGGCGCGCTCCACGGCGCGCTGCCACAGTGCGCGGCGTCTGGTTCGTTCAGCAGCATCCATACGCGGCTCAAAGCGCACATCGCCCTGCCTGAGCGCCCGCAACTCATCAGGGCTCGCCCAGAAGCCCACCGCCAATCCTGCCAGATAAGCGGCGCCCAGCGCAGTTGTTTCCGTCACGCGAGGCCGCACCACCGGCACGCCAAGCACATCAGCCTGAAACTGCATCAGCAGGTCGTTCACCGCCGCGCCACCGTCCACGCGCAGCGCGCCCAGCGGCGTACCGGTCTCGCTGTGCACGGCCTCCAGCACATCCGCGACCTGGAAGGCGATGCTTTCGAGTGCAGCGCGTGCAATGTGGCCGGGGCGCGTGTCGCGGCGCAGGCCAATCAGCATCCCCGCCGCATGCGGGTCCCAGTGCGGAGCGCCAAGGCCCACAAACGCGGGCACAAAGACCACGCCTCCCGTGTCCGGCACGCTTGCGGCCAGCTCCTCCACTTCAGCCGATGAGCCGATGAGCCGCAGGTTGTCCCGCAGCCACTGCACCACTGCGCCGCCGATAAAGATGCTGCCTTCCAGCGCGTACTCCAGGCGATGATGCGCGCTGGCCGCGAGCGTGGTGATGAGCCGATGCTTTGAGCGGACGAATTGCGTGCCGATATTCTGCAGCAGAAAACAGCCCGTGCCGTAGGTGTTCTTGGCTTCACCCGCGCTCCAGCAAAGCTGGCCAAACAACGCAGCCTGCTGGTCGCCCGCAATGCCTGCAATGGCAATGCCGCCCAGCCCCAGCGTGGTGGTCACCTCGCCCACCTTCTCACTGGACCAGACGACCTCCGGCAACAGGCTCGCAGGAATGTTGAAGATGCGCAGCAGCTCCGCGTCCCACTCGCCCTTCACGATGTTGTAGAGCAGCGTGCGCGAGGCGTTGGTCACGTCGGTCACGTGGCGCTGGCCGCTCGTCAGGTGCCAGATGAGCCAGCAGTCCACCGTGCCAAAGGCCAGTTCGCCGCGCTCGGCGCTGGCCCGTGCCCCGGGCACGTTGTCCAGAATCCAGGCAACCTTGGTCGCGGAGAAGTATGGATCAAGCACGAGGCCGGTCCTGGAAGAAACCATGTCTCCCACACCGCTCTCCTCCAACGCGCTGCACTGCGCGGCAGTCCGGCGGTCCTGCCATACGATCGCGGGATGAATCGGCCTGCCTGTCGCGCGCTCCCACATGATGACCGTCTCGCGCTGGTTGGTGATGCCGATGGCGGCAACGTCTCGCGGGCGCGCACCAGCCTTGCCCAGCGCTTCCACCGCGCAGCTCAACTGACTGCTCAGGATTTCCATGGGGTCGTGCTCGACCCAGCCCTGTTGCGGATAGAACTGCTCGAACTCATGCTGCGCCACGGCTGCAATCGCGCCTGTCTCATCAAACAGAATCGCGCGGGAACTCGTCGTTCCCTGGTCCAGCGAAAGGATGTAAGCCATGCGTAGGGTTTTCCTTCGGCAACCAGTCAATCACGCGCGGCGGGTTGCCGACAAGGCGCGTGTGACTAAAGCACGTACAAGTCCACGTACTCGTTCACAGGCATGGATGCGAGCCTTGCGTGATCGAGCGAGACATCCAGAATGCGCTGCTGCTGCGCCTCGGTGTAGCGGCGGCGCAGGTTGGTCTTGAATTTCTCAATCAGCAACGGCATGCCCTCCTCGCGCCTGCGCTTGTGGCCGATGGGATACTCCACCGTCTCCTCCAGCACCGTGCCGTCGTTAAGTTCCACGTGCAGGGAGTTGGCAATCGACCGTTTCTCCGGATCGTGATAATCGGCCGTGAAGCGTGGCTCCTCAACGCACGTCACCTTGGCGCGCAGTCCGTCAATGCGCGGGTCGGCAGCGATAGCGTCTTCATAATCGGCGGCGGTGAGCCGGCCAAGCAGCAACGGAATCGCAATCATGTACTGAACGCAGTGATCGCGATCCGCCGGGTTGGCTAGCGGACCCTTCTTGTCGATGATGCGCAGGCAAGCCTCGTGCGTGCGAATCGTGATTGCGCGAATTTCTTCTGCCGTCCTGCCCATCTGCTTCAGCCGCCCGTGCAGCGTCATCGCCGCCTCCACCGCTGTCTGCGCATGAAACTCCGCCGGAAAGCTGATCTTGAACAGCACGTTCTCCATCACGTAGTTGCCGTAGGGACGCTGAAACTTGAACTCCTGCCCGCGGAATGACACGTCATAAAATCCCCACGTCTTCGCCGTCAGCGCCGAGGGATATCCCATCTCTCCCGCGCGCGCCATCAGCGCCAGCCGCACCGCGCGGCTCGTCGCGTCGCCCGCGGCCCAGCTTTTGCGCGAGCCGGTGTTGGGCGCGTGGCGATAGGTGCGCAGGCTCTGGCCATCGACCCACGCAAGCGAAATCGCATTGATCGTCTGCTCGCTCGTGAGGCCGAGCAACTGGCACACCACCGCCGTCGACGCCACCTTCACCAGCACAACGTGATCGAGGCCAACCTTGTTGAATGAATTTTCAAGCGCGATGCAGCCCTGAATTTCGTGCGCCTTGATCATCGCTGTCAAAACCTGACGCATCTGCAAAGGGGCTCTGCCATCTGCAAGACCCGTGCGCGAAAGCCAGTCTGCCGTTGCCAGAATGCCGCCGAGATTGTCGGAGGGATGTCCCCACTCTGCGGCCAGCCACGTGTCGTTAAAGTCCAGCCAGCGAATCATCGCGCCAATGTTGAACGCGGCCTGCACCGGATCAAGCTGATAACTCGTGCCCGGCACGCGCGCGCCATGCGGCACCACGGTGCCCGGCACAATCGGCCCCAGCAGTTTGGTGCACGCGGGATACTCAAGCGCCTCCAGTCCGCAGCCCAGCGTATCCAGCAGGCAATAGCGCGCCGTGGTGTACGCCAGCTCGCTGCTGACCTCGTAACGCAGCGCATAGTCGGCGATGTCGGTAAGTACCTTGTCTGGCGCGGGGCGCTCATTGCTGATGTGCGACGACACACACTCTCCTTTTTACTGCACGGGTGCCCCAGGTCTCGTTTCTGAGACCTGGGAAACTACGATCTCAACGATATGGCTGCCCATGTCTCGTCAGAAACATGGGAAGAAAAACTCGTCTGTTAACTCCGCTTCTCCATCGGCACAAACTCCAGATTCTCCGGCCCCGTGTAATTCGCCGAGGGGCGAATAATCTTGCCGTCCTGGCGCTGTTCGATGACGTGCGCGCTCCAGCCCGCCGTGCGCGACAGGACAAACAGCGGCGTAAACATATTCGTCGGAATGCCCATCTGGTGATATGCCACCGCACTGAACCAATCGAGATTGGGAAACATGCGCTTGGCGTCGCTCATCACGCTCTCAATGCGCTCGGCAACGGAATAGAGCAGCAGGCCCTTTTCCGTAGCAGACAGGCCGCGCGCTGTTTTTTTGATGATCTCGTTGCGCGGGTCGCTGATTGTATACACCGGATGGCCGAAGCCGATGATGACTTCGCGATTGGCCACGCGCCGCCGAATATCCGCCTCCGCCTCATCCGCGCTCGCATAACGTTCCTGAATCTCCAGCGCCACTTCATTCGCTCCGCCATGCTTCGGCCCCTTCAGCGCGCCGATGGCTCCGGTGATGCACGAGTACAAATCCGAGCCGGTTCCCGCAATCACGCGCGCCGTAAATGTGGACGCATTGAACTCATGCTCTGCATACAGAATCAGCGACAACTGCATCGCCGCAGTCCACGCCGCGCTCGGCTTCGCGCCATGCAGCAGGTGCAGAAAGTGCGCTGCAATGGAGTCATCGTCTGTCTCCACTTCAATGCGCTTTCCGTTGTGCGCAAAGTGATACCAGTACAGCAGCATCGAGCCCAGCGAAGCCAACAGCACATCGGCAATCGCCCGCGCTCCCGCGTCGTCGTGGCTTGCGCCTTCCGGCCGCAGACAACCCAGCACAGAGACGCCGGTGCGAAGTACATCCATGGGATGCGTCGTCGCAGGCAGCAGCTCCAGAGCCTTCTTCACCTCTGCGGGCAGGCCGCGCAGGGTGCACAGGCGTGCCTTGTATGCGGCAAGATCTGCCGTGTTGGGCAGCTTGCCATGCACCAGCAGATACGCTACTTCTTCAAACTCGCAACGCGTCGCGAGATCATGAATGTCATACCCGCGATAATGCAAATCATTGCCGCTGCGGCCCACAGTGCACAGCGCCGTGTTGCCCGCCGCTGTACCGGACAGCGCAACGGACTTCTTGGGCTTGAACCCTGCTGGCGTTGCGCTTGCTTCTTCTGTATTCATCGGATTCCCTCCCCGGCGCTGCATGCGCATGGATGAAGGGCGAACTGCCTACTTCGTGCCTTTGCCTTTGGCAAACAGATCGTCCAGCTTTGTTTCATAGGCGTGGTAGTCGAGATACTTGTAGAGATCAGCGCGCGTCTGCATCAGCGGAACCACATTGCGCTGCGTGCCCTCTGCGCGAATCGCCTCATACACCTTCAGCGCCGCCGCATTCATCGCGCGGTACGCCCCGCAGCAGTAGAGGATGATGTCCACGCCCGCCGCCGCCAGCTCATCGCGCGTGAAAAGCGGCGTCTGGCCAAACTCCGTAATGTTGGCCAGGATGGGCACGCCCACCGCTTTGCGAAACTTCGTATACATCGGCAGTTTTGTCACCGCCTCGGCAAAAATCATGTCCGCGCCCGCTGCCACATACGCCTGCGCACGCTCAATCGCTGCATCAAGCCCTTCGTTGGCCAGCGCGTCGGTGCGCGCCATCAGCACAAACTCGGCATCCGTCCGCGCATCCACCGCGGCCTTGATGCGGTCCACCATCTCTTCGGCGGGCACCAGTTCCTTGCCCGGGCGGTGGCCGCAGCGTTTGGCGCCTACCTGGTCTTCCATGTGCACCGCCGCTGCGCCTGCCTTGATCATTGACCGGATCGTCCGTGCAATGTTGAAGGCGCCACCCCAGCCGGTGTCGATATCCACCAGCAGCGGCAGTGCGGTGGCGTCGGTGATGCGGCGCACATCGGTCAGCACGTCTTCCATCGTGCTGATACCCAGGTCCGGTACGCCCAGCGAGTTGGCAGCGACACCGCCGCCCGAGAGATACAAAGCGCGAAAGCCAGTGGCCTCGGCCATCCGTGCCGTGTAGGCGTTGATGGCGCCTGCCACCTGCAGCGGTTTTTCTTCCTTGACCGCGGTGCGAAACCGCGTCCCCGGCCTCTGTTGATTCCCTTGTTCCTGCATGTGCTTCCTTGCGCCGCATCATAACAGGGTTGTCGCCCTCGCTTCCCGAATTGCGGCGCGCGTGCGACAATCATCGCGTCGATTATGACCATCAGAAGCACGGGCTCTGCCCGGAGGAGGACCACGATGAAACTTGTTTTGATCTGCGCGGGCGCGCTCTTTGCCGCCTCTCTTACCATGTCGGCTCAGCCCAAGGCGCCTGCCAGTCCATCGGCCACTGCGTCGGCAACCATTGCCGGCAAGGCCATTTCCATTACCTATTCCTCGCCCAGGGTCAAAGGCCGTGCGGGCCAGATCTTCACCAAAGACGGCCTCATCAGCCACGATCCTCACTATCCCATCTGGCGTGCGGGTGCCAACGCAGCCACGACTCTGCACACAGACGCCGACCTGAAAATCGGCGATCTGATGGTGCCCAAGGGCGCCTATACGCTCTTTGTTGACATCTCCAATCCCGACCAGTGGGAATTGATCATCAACAAGAAGACCGGCGAGTGGGGCCTTGCGTATGACAGTACGCAAGATCTTGGCCGCGTGAAGATGAACATGAGCAAGCCTCTCAAAATGGTCGAGAATCTGACCTACACGGTCACAGGCCTCGGCGGCACCACCGGCAAGATAACTCTTGAATGGGAAAACCACTCGGCATCTGTGCTGTTCGCAGTTCACTAGAAAGCATCCAATCGGCAGGGCGGCGTAATTTTGCAGGGAATTGCCGCTCTGCCGGTACAATAGATATATCGCTAGATTCTCCATTGGAGGGGTGAAGACTTGCCCTTATATGCATACCGCTGCACCCAGTGCGGCCATCGATTTGAGAAAATCCAAAACTTCAGTGCCGAGCCGGAGCTTGAGTGCCCCCTCTGCAAAGGTGCGCTCGAGCGGCCTCTCACGGCCCCCGCCCTGCAGTTCAAGGGCGCTGGCTGGTATGTCAACGACTACGCCAGTAAGAGCGCGCCAGCTTCCTCGAGTGATAGTTCCTCTGCTGCCACGCCCGCGCCTGCTGCGGAAGCCAAGCCTGCCGCGGCTGAGCCCGCCGCCAAGCCCACGGTGCCCACTGCTTCGGCATGATTTTCGCATTCCGAGATGCTGTAGTGCCGGTGCTTGAAGTGCCGACGAGGCAATAAGATAGCTTCTTCATATGCCGCCATACGATTCCATTCCGTCGCCGGTGGAGAACGCCGACCTGGCCGCCCTGGAGTGGGAGCCGCTGCTCGGCCTCATTGCAGGCTTTGCCTCATCGCCTGTGGGCCGCGCGGCGATCCTCGCACTCCGCCCCTCAAGCGATGAGGAATGGATCGCCGGGCAGCACCAGCTCACCGGCGAGGTCCGCCTCATCCTCGGCGAGCAAATCTCCATCCCCCTCGGCGGACTTTTTGATCCCACCCAGCTCGCCGCCAAGGCGCAGATTCCCGATGCAGCCCTCGAAGCAGCGGAGCTGCAAGCCGTGGCCCGTCTGGCCAATGACATTGCTTCCTGGCAATCGCTGCTGCAGTCGCCGCCCGTGCGCCTGGTCGGCAAGCTGCCCGGACTCGCCGCACGTTCCGCTGCCCTCACTACCAGCCTGCGTCCACTCGCTGAGTCCATCGAGCGCAAGATTCAGCCAGACGGCTCGCTGGCTGACGATGCGTCGCCGGAACTCGGCCGCATCCGCCGCGACCAGGAGCGACAGCAGCGGCTGATTGAAGAAAGCCTCCGCGCCGCGTTGCGCAAGCTTTCCACCGACGGCGCCACGCAGGACGATTTGATTACGATTCGCGGCGACCGCTTCGTCATTCCCGTCCGCAGCGAACTCAAGCGGCGCGTGTCAGGCGTGGTGCACGGCGCCAGCTCCTCCGGCCAGACCGTCTACGTGGAGCCGCTGGAAACCATCGAGCAGAACAACGAGCTCGTCCGGCTCATCGAAGAAGAGCAAGCTGAGATTCACCGCATCTTCGTCGCGCTCACCCGCCAGGTAGGCGGCTACGCGCATGCGCTTGTCGAGGGTGCACGCGTCCTTGTGCTGGTGGACAGCCTGCAGGCCCGCGCACGCTTTGCCCGCGACTACGATTGCGTGGCTCCGGCCATTTCGCCCGCTCTGCTGCGCCTCGAGGCCGCGCGCCATCCGCTACTTGAGAAGCATCTGCGCACAACCGGAGGCCGCGTTGTCCCGCTCACGCTTGAGCTCACCGCTGCAGCGCGCCAGCTCATCATCAGCGGCCCCAACACCGGCGGCAAAACCGTCACGCTCAAGACCACGGCGCTGCTGGCCATGATGGCGCAGGCCGGCATGCCCGTGCCCGCAACGGCGGCCAGCTTTCCCGTGTTCACCGCCTTCCTGGCCGACATCGGAGACGCGCAGTCGATTGAGGCCGAGCTCTCAACCTTCTCCGCGCACATCGTCAATCTGAATCGGCTGTCGCGGCTTGCGGGCGCCAGTTCGCTGGTGCTGCTGGATGAGCTGGGTTCAGCGACCGACCCTGAGGAGGGCTCCGCGCTGGCCGTTGCGGTTGCCGATTTCTTTCTTGCGGCGAGCGCATGGTCGCTCATCTCCACGCACCACACTTCGCTCAAGGTCTACGCGGCCAACACTGCGGGAGTGCTCAACGCTGCCGCGGGAGTGGATGAAGTCACGCTGGTTCCCAACTATCAACTGCGCCTGGGCGTGCCGGGCGCGTCGGCAGGCATCCAGACCGCCGAGCGCCTGGGCCTCAACGCGGGCATCATCGTCGCCGCGCGCCAGCGCCTCGGCTCGCAGCAGGTGGATATCGCCCGCTTTCTCGACAAACTCCACAACGAGCTTGCCGCGCTTGAAGCTGAAAAGAAGGCCGCCCGCGAGCAGCAATATGCGCTCAATCAGGAGCGCGCCCGTCTCGCGCGGGAAGGCGATGTCGAGCTGCGCAATCGCACGCGCGAACTGGAAGCCAAGCTGGCCTCGCTGCTGAAGGATTTCGAGTTCCAGATGCGTGAGAACGTTCGCGCTGTGGAGGACCGCGCCGCGCAACAGAAGTTGTCGAAGGAAGCCGAACGCCGCATCCAGCGCCTGCGCCGCGAGTTTCAGGAAAGCTTCAACCAGACCGTAGTCGCGCATCGCACCGGTGCCGATCAGGGCGACCAGAATGCGCAGCCGCATGTGTTGCGCCACATCGCCCCCGGCGATCGCGTGCTCCTCAAGTCCATGAACAAAATCGCCGTCGTGCAGCGCGAGGTCGAGAAGGATATCTTCGAGGTCGCCCTCGGCCCCATCAAGATGCGTGTACGGCGCGACGAGTGCTCTGCGCCTTCGCCTTCAGGAGAAGATTCCCGGCGCGAAAAACACGACCCCCTCGCCGCCGCGCGCAAGCAGAAAGGCGTCCACGTCTCCGTCACCAGCGCCAACACAGACGACATGCGTATGGAGATCAATCTTATCGGCCGCACCGTGGACGAGGCCACCGAGGAGCTCGAAAAGTACCTCGACCGCGCCTTTCTCGCCGGCCTGCCGCGCGTCCGCGTCATCCACGGCCACGGCGCAGGCATACTCCGCCGCGGCGTCCGCGACTTCCTCAAGTCCCACCCTCACGTCGCGGGCATCGAAGAAGCCCCGCAAAACGAAGGCGGCCAGGGCGCTACCCTCGTCGATCTCCGCCAGTAGCCCTCATCCCGCCTCGACTCCCTCATGTGTTTGCCTGAGCGAAGCGCGACACTCCCCCCGCCAAACCAGCCCGTCATCTTGAGCGAGCGCAGCAAGTCGAAAGATCTGCGGTTGCTTCTCGTTGCTTACGATGAGCTGATCAACGTCTTCCGTTCAATCAGGTGAACAAGAGCCGACCCGAACAAGAGCCGACTCTCCGAAGGCGGCTGCCCCCCGGTGCTGCAAGCGTCGATTCACCTCGCTGCAATTTCAACCGTGGAGCCCTGGTCGTTCTTGGCCAGCGTCCGCTCCTGTTTGGGCCGCACGGCCACTTGGCTCGCCGTGTGGCTGTAGGAGAAACGGACCTCGGTCAGCCAGTACTTATGTCCGGTGCTATAGAACACCAGGCTGCTGCGGTCGATCGTTTGATCGGAGCCCTTCATGCGTACCATCAGCATTGCAGCCACCCTGCCATTGGAATGATCCGTCAAGAGCAGGAATGGTTCCCACGGAACAGCGTGGTGCGTCAGGGTGTAGGACCCAGCTGGAAGAACCCGATGGTTGATCGTGAATGAGAACGGAATGGTGACCCGCAGAGTCTCCTGTGCGGATGCCGCAGGAGCGAGGAGCATCACCGTCACCATGACGGCAAAGACAATGGCAAGAAACCCAGTGAGGTGTTTCATGTCTTCTACCTCCGCTATTTAGTCGTTCGGCTGCCGGGGGACTTCCGTTCGGCCGTCGAAGCTCCCACTTTGAGCTGCACTCAGGAGGTTCTCAATGCACAGGGGATTATTTCCAGATAAAATCGGTGTCCACTCGCAAGCCTCGATTTCTCCGCCAGATATGCGGTCGTATAAAACAGGTAATTTTGGCCGTTCGGGGAACGAAGAAAGTGGTAATATTCTTTGGCGTAGCGCGGTTGGGGCAAGAAATTAACACTCCAGCGCCCGTCACGCAGGTTTGGCGCTTCGGCGCATTCGAGGTCGGTGCGCAGAGGGAAGAGACTCGTCGCGGCGGGTCGCCCACTCATCCCTTTCGGGGTGCCCCATCCATGGCGCATGCACAGCAGGCGACATGGGTGGGAAAGCAAAACCTCTCACCGGACACAGCCCGCAGCTGCAACTCCCCAAAGCCCAGCCACCTTGATGGAACCTGTCATCCTGAGTGAATCGCGTTTGGGGCCCCGCGATCGCGCAGCGAACGTGGGGTAAGCGGAGCGAAGGATCTGCTTTTATTCCTGGTGACCCCGGCCCGCCGCTCATCCGCAACCACAACGCACGTGTCGTCTTGAGCGAGCGCAGCGAGTCGAAAGATCCGCGGTTGCCACTCGTTGTTTACGCTCGGCCGGTCAACCATCCAGAACGGCTAGCATCGGAACGTACCGCGGCGTCCGCGACTTCCTCAAGTCCCACCCCCACGTCGCCCACATCGAAGAAGCCCCGCAAAACGAAGGCGGCCAGGGCGCCACCCTCGTCGATCTCCGCCAGTAGCGGCCATCTCGTCTCGACTTCCTCATGTGTTTCCCTGAGCGAAGCACGGCACCCCCGCCAAACCAACCCGTCATCTTGAGCGAGCGCAGCGAGTCGAAAGATTTGCGTCCGCCTTTCCTAACTTCCGGTGAGCCGGTCAATCAGCCCAAACCCTCGCCCGGCGAGAAAGCACGAGCAAGACATCGGCGGATTCTTCAATAGCTAATGAACTGCAGCGTTTGTCGGGCGCATCCGGATGACAATGATATGGAGGTCTTGTTTCCCGACATTTCGTAGCGCGTACGGCCCTTGCTTCGGCATGAAGAGGACGACACCCGCGCTCATAGTGATTGGGAGAGGCGGCGATTTGGCTTCATTCTCGAGTTCCCCTCCTCCCTTTCCGACGATGAGATCGACTTCGCCCGGAACCCACCTCCTCAAAGTCGCGCCGGGTGAAAGAACGATCGAATCTTCAGAAAGTTCCCGACGGCCGCCGCATATGGTCCGCTTGTTCGTGCTCTCGCCTGTTTTCTTGTTGACCGCGCCTGGACAGCTGCAGCTCACTGCCGAAGACGACAAACTACAGCCACAACCAGGAAGCGCAATTTGAGCGGTTGCTGTCAAAGAGCCGCATAAAGCAAAGACAAAGAGGCCAATTGTGGTCTTCATAGGAAGCACCTCATGCAAATTCCGAGCTGGCAGGGCGAGTACACATTTGGGGACCGGCACGGTGAAAACCTTTCGTCGCGAAGTGAGTGCACAGATATTCAGACACCAAGGAATGGATCTTTGTGCCCAGAAACCAACAAATAGATTGCAGCCATATCCGCCGAATACTCTCAGCGATGGGACTCTTGACGGTTGGTCGCCAATTCGGATGTTACGCCATTCCCACCTCGTCCCGCACCCCATCCAGCAGTCAACAACCCCTCCGCCCGCCCTCGCCCCTAATCCGTTCATTCCAAGCACCTAAAAGCCTCAGCCTCATTTGCGTAGAATTTCCCCGCCTTCGCGCACAATGGAAGGGTGATGGAAAAAGGAAGGGAAGTATCGGAACGCGCCACGTCACCTGCGCCTGCACGCATCTGCCTGCAGCCATCCTGGCCGAGAGGTACCCCCCTACCCCCCCTCCCGCGGCAAGAATATTTGCAGCTTTCCACAAAACGCGTGCAGAGAATTCGCACTGCTGTGAAACATCCACGCAGGCACGCAGCCGCGCAATAAAAAGGCCCCGGAGAAATCTCCGAGGCCTGATCAAATGGCCTAAATGAATGGGCCGCGCAAGCGGCGTCTGCCGCACCGCAGGTGCTTACGCCATCGCTTCGCGGCCCATCGGCTCAAACCGCAGCTCGTTCGATTTGCGGTCCACGTCGATGCGCACATGCGAGCCGTTCAGCACCTCGCCGTCGAGAATCTTCATCGCCAGTGGGTCCTGCACCATGCGTTGCAGTGCGCGCTTCAGTGGCCGCGCGCCGTACGCCGCATCCGATCCGGCGGCAAGAATCAGTTGCCGCGCAGGTTCGGTCAGCTCCAGCGAAATCTGCCGGTCTGCCAGCAGCTTGCGCACCTCGTTCAACCGCAGCTCCAGTATCTGGCTCAACTGCGCCGCACCCAGCGGGCGGAAGATCACGATGTCGTCAACGCGGTTGAGGAACTCCGGCCGGAAGTGCTCGCGCAGCACGCGCATCACAGACTCGCGCGCCTGCTCAAAGTCATGCTCGTTCTTGAGCGTGTCGCCGGCCAGCATCGCTGCGCCCAGGTTCGACGTCATAATCAGCACCGTGTTCTTGAAGTCCACCGTGCGGCCCTTCGAGTCCGTCAAGCGTCCATCGTCCATCACCTGCAGCAGCACATTGAACACATCCGGGTGCGCCTTCTCCACCTCGTCGAAGAGGATCACGGCGTACGGCCTGCGCCGCACAGCCTCGGTCAACTGCCCGCCTTCGTCGTAGCCAATGTAGCCCGGAGGCGCGCCAATCAGCCGCGCCACGGCGTGCTTCTCCATGTACTCGCTCATGTCGATGCGCACCATGGCCTGCTCATCATCGAAGAGGAACTCAGCCAGCGCGCGCGCCGTTTCCGTCTTGCCAACGCCCGTCGGCCCAAGAAAAATGAAAGAACCAATCGGACGTTTCGGGTCGCTGAGGCCCGCGCGGGAACGGCGGATGGCGTTGGCCACCACGGCCAGCGCCGCGTCCTGCCCGACGACGCGCTCACGCAGCCGCTCTTCCATCTGAACGAGCTTTTTTACCTCGCCTTCGAGCATGCGCGAGACGGGAATGCCGGTCCACTTGCTGACGATTTTGGCGATGTCTTCCTCGTCCACTTCTTCCTTCAGCATGCGTTCCTTGCCTGTCGTGCCGTCCTGCGCTTTATTCAACTGCTTCAGTTCGGTTTCGAGCTTTGGCAGCTCGCCGTACTGAATCTGCGCGGTCCGGTCGAGCTGCCCTTTGCGGGTTTGCTCCTCGGCCTCAAAGCGCAGCGCCTCGATTTTCTTTTTCAGTTCGCTGATGTGGCTGATGGCGTCTCGCTCGCGCGTCCAGCGCGCACGCAGCGCCGTCGTTTTTTCTTTCAGCGTGGCCAGTTCGCGTTCCACCTCGGCCAGGCGCTCGCGGCTGTTGGTGTCCGTCTCGCGTTTCAGAGCGGCCTGCTCAATCTGCAAGGACGTCGCCTCGCGGTCAAGCTGGTCAATCTCCGTCGGCACAGAGCCGATCTGAATGGCCAGCGAAGCCGCCGCCTCGTCCACCAGGTCAATCGCCTTGTCCGGCAGAAAGCGGTCGCTGATGTAGCGATGCGAGAGCGTCGCCGCGGCCACGATGGCCGCATCCTTGATGCGCACATTGTGATGCGCCTCGTAGCGCTCCTTCAGGCCGCGCAGAATGGCGATCGTGTCCTCCACGTTGGGCTCGCCCACGTAGACAATCTGAAAGCGCCGCTCCAGCGCCGCATCCTTTTCGATGTACTTGCGATACTCGTTCAGCGTCGTCGCGCCAATCGCGCGCAGCTCGCCGCGCGCCAGAGCCGGCTTGAGCATGTTGCTCGCGTCAATCGCGCCCTCCGCTGCGCCCGCGCCCACCAGCGTGTGCAACTCGTCGATGAACAGCACAATCTGCCCGCCGGACTCTTCAATCTCCTTCAGCACGGCCTTGAGCCGGTCCTCAAACTCGCCGCGATATTTTGCGCCTGCCAGCATTGAGCCCAGGTCGAGCGAGATCACGCGCTTGTCGCGCAACGCATCCGGCACGTCGCCAGACACAATGCGCCGCGCCAGCCCTTCCACAATGGCCGTCTTGCCCACGCCGGGCTCGCCAATCAGCACAGGATTGTTCTTGGTGCGACGGCTCAGCACCTGGATGACGCGGCGAATTTCCTCGTCGCGGCCAATCACGGGGTCGAGCTTGCCGCGTCGAGCCAGCTCGGTCAGGTCCTTGGCATACTTTTCCAGCGCCTGAAATTTCGCTTCGGGATTCTGGTCGGTCACGCGCTGCGCGCCACGGACCGCGGTGAGCGCCTGCAGAATGGCATCGTGCGTTGCGCCCAGTGCCACCAGCGCATCGCGCGCCGCATCGCCCTTGGCCTGCACCGCGCCCAGCAGCAGGTGTTCTGTAGAGATGTACTCGTCTTTGAAATTTGCGGCTTCACGAAAGGCCTGCTCCAGCGCCCGGTTCAGCGCTGGACTCAGGCCTGGCTGCGCCGTGGCCCCTGCCACGCGAGGAAGTTTCCCCTCGATTTCGCGCAGCGTGCTTTCAAGCTGTTCGATGGGCACGCCAATTTTTTCGAGCACCGCGGGAATCACGCCCTCGCGGTCCTCGACCAGGCCCAGCAGCAGATGTACGGGCTGTATCTCGGGGTTGCCGAGTTCGGTCGCCCGCTCCTGCGCCTGCTGCACCGCCTGCTGCGACTTAACCGTCAGCTTCTCCCAGCGAATAGCCATTCTTCAACTCCCAGCGGCCAGTTTCCAGCCCGGCTAACCTGGCGGCTGGAATCCAGACTCCATTTTGCAAGGGCTGTGTACACCCCTTGCTTAGCTCAAAAAACCTCGCCGGGCCGACAAACCTGCATCGCAGCCCGGCGCATCCAGTACCCCACACAGCTTCCGCTCCAAAGCAATCGGCGGCCAGCGGTCGTCACCAACCCTTACGCCGCCACATTCACCTTGATCTGCTTGGGCTGGGCTTCAGCCTTCTTCTTTAGCTCCAGCTTGAGCACGCCGGCGGTGTACTTTGCCTCCACATGCTCGGTGTCCACGGTCGTGGGCAGCGTGAACGCGCGATAAAAACTACCATAACTGCGCTCAATGCGATGGAAGTTCTCTTCCTTTTCCTCGGACTCGAACTTGCGCTCGCCCCTTACCGTCAGCGTGTTGTTCTCCACGCGCACATCCAAATCCTTCTCTTCAATGCCCGGAACCTCGAGCTTGAGGATGACCTTCTTCTCGTCTTCATAGATATCGACCGCCGGCACGAAGTTCGCAGTCGTCAAAGGACTCTCGGCTTCCTTGAAATCGCGAAAGATCGTATTGAAACGGTTCTGCAGCGCAACAACTTCACGGAATGGGTCCCAACGAGTGATTGCCATAATTTTGTCCTCCAGATGATGTCAGAGTGATGGGGCGGGTAAAATCCCTGCCGCTCAATCATTCTGATAAGAATATAGCATAATCGATTCATAAAATATGAGTGATTTACACTCATAAAATGAACAAAAATTTATGTTGCTTTAGTTTCAATCAGATATGCGAGGCGTTCATCCCATTTCAACTCGCCGATGCATCCTGGAAAGACGCAGGAGGCTGAAAAGCACGCCCTTATCGTCCCGGCCACAGTGGGCCGCGGACCCCGACCAGTCCCACCGGTTGGGCCGAGCAGACTGCTGGCCTGCGCGCCCGCCGCGCCGACCCATACAATAAGAGCCGGATGATTCTTCTCTCTGGCTTTCCTGTTTACATGGACTGGCACTGGCTTTGGCTTACCGTGGCCGCATTTATCGCCGGGGTGCTCAATGCCGTGGCCGGCGGAGGCTCTTTTCTGCTCTTCCCCGCCATGCTGGGGATGAAGATGCTGCCCATTCAGGCCAATGCCACCAACACCGTGGCGCTGTGGCCGGGCCAGCTCACGTCCGTTGCCGCCTACCGCAACGACATTCGCAGGAACCTCCGCCTGGCTTTGCCCATGGGGTTGGCCGGGTTGCTGGGCGGCACGGCCGGCGCAATTGTTCTGCTCATCACGCCGCAGATGACCTTCCTCCACCTGGTGCCGTGGCTGCTACTTGTCGCGGCCGTCATTTTTGCGCTCAGTGGCCCGGCCTCGCGCTGGCTGGAGCGCCTCAACATGGCTCGCCGCAAAGACTCCGCGGGCCGTACGCATGCGCCGCGCCGCCTGCCGGTCTTTCTGGCCACCATCGTGGTCTGCTTCTATATCGGGTACTTTGGCGCCGGCGCGGGATTCCTCCTCATCACGCTGCTTTCGCTCTTCGGCTATCAGGACATGCACGAAATCAACGCGCTGAAGGTGGTGTCAACCACAATGGCCAACGGCATAGCCTTTGTCATTTTTGTGGTCAATGGGCAGGTAATCTGGCGCTATTGCCTGCTGGCCATGGTTACCTGTGCCATTGGCGGCTACACTTCGGCGAGTCTGGCTCGTAAGGTGCCGCAGCCTGTGCTGCGCGGGCTTGTCGTCTTCATTGGCCTCTTCATGGCCGCATGGTTCTTCTGGAGAAATCCCTGAGGCATGACGCTGTCTGACCTGATTCCACGCGGGGCTTTGGAGTGGATTGGCTCCACGGCTGCCATCAGCACCACAGCCTCGTTTGTGCCGCAGCTTGTGCGGGTGTGGCGGCGCAAGAGCGCCAGCGACATTTCGCTCACGATGTTTCTGCTCTTCAGCTTTGGCCTGGCCTGCTGGCTGGTCTATGGCCTGGGAATCGGATCGGGCCCCGTCACGGTGGCCAACGCCGTCACGCTGGCCTTGTCACTCACCATTCTGGTGCTCAAGCTGCGGTACGACCGCCACAACAGGCCGGACGGCAGAGGGTCGTCCTCCGATAAAATAAAGACATGAGCCACGAAGGCATCCGCTACATGTCGAAGGAAGAGCAGGCGCGCGAGTCGGAAGAAAATCGTCCGCTGCCGCGCATTGCCGTCACGCCGCAGAAGGTCAGGGTTCTGCTTACCGAGGGCAAGGGCCTGGAGATCGACTGGTTGGATGGCCACAGGAGCGCCTGGCCCTTTGCCTGGCTGCGGGATGCCTGCCCTTGCGCCACATGCGTGGAAGAGCGCAAGAGTGAAGGCCGCAGGATCGGCCAGCCCAGGCCCAAATCCGCCGAGTTGCTGCCCATGTACAAGCCGGCGGCTAGGCCGGCCAGTGCGCACGCCGTGGGCCGCTACGCCCTGCAGTTCGACTGGCAGGACGGGCATTCGGCCGGCATCTACTCCTGGGATTACCTGCGCCGCAACTGCCAGTGCACGGAGTGCACTTTCGCCGCGTCGGAAACCGAAGGCGCGCCCAATTAGGATCAGTTCACACTGCCTACCGAATCGCCCGGGTCTTGCTCCTGCGCACGCAGCCCTTCGATCAGTCGTGCAAGCTGCTCGTGCTTGCCGCCCGCTGCAGGCCTTTCTGACGTGACTTCCGGTTCCATAGCCCTCCCCGCCTGACTGCGGGGAAAGCTCAGTGCCCCCCGGCCAGTTCCCAGGGGCGGGCGGGCGCAGGCTGCGCGGCTTCCCGGCCCTTGAGGCGGTCATACCGGTACAGATCACTGGTGGTGCCGAGCGACTCGTTGTAAAGGCTCGTGGCGCCGGTCAACAGCTTCAGTTCCTCGGTAAACGTATGAATCGCGTGCAATTGAGCGGCCGTAGCAGGAAGCTCAAATTGGGAAGTCTTAATGAACTTCTGGTAGCCGCGGTCCAACAGCCGGGCAACCTCGCCCCGGACGAGCGCGCCGGGATGCACAGCAAAGGCTGCGGGTGCATCGGGCTGCTGTGAGGGTACCAGAACCGCTGCGGCCCCGTGCTTGCTGACCAGCAGGCTCCCTTGTACTCCGGCGAAGGGCGCGACCTCAAAAGAGTGAGCGCGCAGAATGTCCAGCATCTGATTGAAGCTCGGAACGTGAGGCTTTTTGGCCATGGTCGCTTTCCTGTCTGCGAATATGGAATCAGGGACAAGCTATCCGTCCCTGTCTCCAATCTCGCACACCGGGAGCATGACCCGCAATTCCGCCATGGAAACCAGCAACCCACCAACCGCGCCCGGCCCAATCCTGCGGCTCCCGCGTGCCGTGTATGAGGGCCTTCGCGCGCACGGCGAGGAAACGTACCCGCATGAGTGCTGCGGGGTGCTGCTGGGGCATCCCACGCCGGATGGCTGGCGCGTTGAGAAGGCGGTGCGGGCAGTGAATGCGCGCACGGACGCGGCACACAACCGCTATAGCATTGCGCCGGCAGACCTGGTGAAGATCGAGATGGAGGCGCGCCGCAGCAAACTGGACATCGCTGGCTTTTACCACTCGCACCCCGACCACCCGGCGCACTGGTCGGCGACCGACCTGGCCGAGGCGCACTGGTTCGGCTGTTCCTATGTCATTACCCAGGTGGCGAAGGGCATGGCGAAGGCTACCTGCTCCTTTCTGCTGATGGGGAAAACGGAAACTGACAAGCGCTTCGAAGCGCAAGCGCTCAAAATCGACAGCGATCCGTCCGCGTAGGAGTCGTGTGGAAAAAACCGAAAACAATTTTTCAGAATATAGATAGAAACAGGGCTGCCTCAGCATGCGGTCTTCAGGTCTCTGGCCCGCAGAAGCATCTCTGTCAAAAAAGATCCGCTCCCTCCCTAATCCCATTCCTTTCAGCGCTGCCTATTCAGGCCCGAAAGGCCAATGTATCATACGCGGGCCATTTAAGGTGTTATATACACCCTAAACAGGTGTTATCTGCACCTTCATATGCAGGTATCCATATTTGTGATTTGCGCTAACGGGTGTACACTACACCTTACAGGGTGTATGTAGCACCCTCTGTCGGGCGATATCCTCCCCTTCCGGCATCGCCTCATTATGCAAAAAATACAAAATGCGTTACATCAATTCGTGACAGCTGTCACGGAGAGAGCAGCTGGACATGCCTACACTGATGTTGTGATTGCGTGATTGCGCAATTAACGAATGGCAGTGAGGAGAAGCCGGGTGAAGCAACCCATGACAGATGCATCCTGCGAAATGCTTGGCGACTTTTTCGCCACCTTCGCACACACCACGCGCATGCGTATCTTCTGCGCATTGCAAGGGCAGCCCAAGACCGTCACGGAGATTGCCATAGATGCTGGTGTGTCGATCACCAACGTCTCACAGCATCTGCGACTGATGCGCGACCGGGGCGCCGTAATCGCTGAAAAGCGCGCACAGAATGTCTACTACCATATCGCCGATCCGCGCTTTGTTGAAGCGGCAATCCTGATTCGAGAAGCGCTATTCGACCGTTTGCGTCATGAAGCGGAGCAAGCATCGCTCCGCCCATCCCGGCGGAGGCTGGCTACCGTTCTTCAACCCGTGTGACCTCGATCCGCAGGGTCGCACACAGTAATGGGGAGAAATTCCATGAGTGCAGCAGTTGCCACAATTACAGCCGACAAAATCATCGATGCACGGGGAACAGCATGCCCGGGCCCCCTGCTTGAAGCCAAGAAGGGCATCGGCCAAGTGAAAGTGGGTCAGATCATCGAAATCAAATCCAACGACAAGGGCTCGCGCAAGGACATCACCGCATGGGCCGGCAAAGTGGGTCACGAGTTTCTGGGCATCGTTGAAGCTGAAGGACACGACCGCATTCTCGTGTGCCGCAAGAAATAAGTTCGTTCCCGGAAGTGGAAAGAAGACTGCCGGTCCGCCAGGACCGGCGGAAACCCATCGCCAACTACGGCGATGCAGATGCGAGGTGCAGGATGAGCGAGGCGTTTGTTCCAAAGATTCTGGTGCTGGCCACCGAGAAATGTGCCTATCCGGGGGCCGACGCAGTCGGCAAGGCCCACCAGGAGTATCCGTCTAACGTATACATCCTGCGCGTGCCTTCGCCGGTGCTCTTTCCTGAAGACTTCTATCTTGACTGCTACGGGAAGGGAATCGATGGCGTCCTGATTGCCGCCTGCGGATCGGACTGCCCGTATCACGGTGCGTATGAGCAACTGGCCGCACGCATCGACCAACTCACTTCGCACATGAACGCTGGGGGACTGGGCATCGAACGGATCCGCCTGACGGCCATCTGTACGGTCTGCATCAAGGCGTTCCTCAAGGAAATTGCGCTCATGAGCGACAATCTGTATCGGCTTGGTCGGGTTGATCGCAAATTGGCTGGGCAGTTGCGGCGCGAATCACTGAATCGCCTGCAGGGCTCCGTGCGCGCCCTGGACCTCGCGCCCGCTCTGCAGGGGGGTCTGTAATGAACACGCACATCACCTCAGACTTCACGCCAGACGCGCTCATTATTGGCGGTGGAATTGCGGGCCTGCAGTCTGCCCTTGATCTTGCTGACCAGGACCTGCAGGTTCTTCTTGTTGAACGCCAGGCCAGCATTGGCGGCCACATGATCGCGCTCAGCAAGGTCTATCCCACGCTTGACTGCGCAAGTTGCATTACAACGCCCAAGATGTCCGCTGCCGCGCATCATCCGAATATCACAATCCTTACCAACACTGAGGTCGAGGGCATTGATACAAGAGACGGTGTGCACCGCGTGCGCCTGCTGCAGAAGCCAACGTATGTGAACTTCGATAAGTGCATTGGCTGCCGTCTGTGCGAATACGCCTGCGATACGGAATATCCTGACCCGTTTGAAGAAGGTCTGGGAGCGGTTCGCGCCATCGCCGTGCCCTTTACCAACGCCATTCCGCAGAAGGCTGTGTTGAACGCTGAAGTCTGCGGAACATGCGGCGCGTGCGCTCGTGTCTGCCCAACAGGAGCGATTGAATACGATCAGCAGCCGCGTCACCTGACGATTCACACTGACGCCGTCATTGTTGCTTCCGGCTTCAACCTCAACGCAATCACGGTCAAGCCGCAGTACAACGCGCAGCACAGCCAAAACATCATTTCGCCGCTCACGTTGGAGCGGTTGCTGGCGCCGCACGGACCGTATGGCCGCGTGCTGCGACCCTCTGACGGCAAGATGCCCGGTTCGATTGCCTTTGTGCAATGCGCGGGATCGCGCGATGAATCCATCGGCGTCTCCTACTGCTCGCGCGTCTGCTGCATGTATGCGATCAAGCAGGCCATGCTGCTCTCCGGTGCGCTGCCATTGGCAGACATCACGATCTACTACATGGACATTCGCGCCTTCGGCAAAGGGTACGAGCAGTTTTTCCAGAATGCGAAGGCGATGGGAATCAACTTCGTACGCGGCAAAGTGGCGCGCATTCATCCCGTGGAGGATGGCGACCTTTCACTGCACGTCGAAACCACCGAGGATGCCGGCAATCCGATGCAGGAGCGTCGCCACGATCTTGTGGTTCTGGCGCAGGGCATGATCCCCGGCTGGCAGCCCTCTGACGTGACACCGGTGGCGTGCGCCAGTGATGGCTTTGTGGCTACACCGGCACTCACTGCGCCCGCGGCGACTACGGTGCCGGGCATCTTTGTCGCAGGCACGGCGGCGGGCCCCAAGGACATTGTCGACACCATTGCAGAGGCCGGCGCCGCCGCCATGCAAGCCAGTCAATACCTTTACCAGAAGCGATCTGCCGTCCTCGTGGGATGAGGAGCGAATCCAGGCGATGACTCTCAAGAGGGATGCCATGAGCAACAAGAACGAATTTGATAAGGCGCGCACAGGCAAGCACGAGGAGTTGGCCTGCGGCGAGCCCGCACATAGCGATGAGGCACTCACACAGCAGCAGATTACTCTCGCGCAGCTGCAGTCGGAGAGCATTCTCCAGCCGGAAAACGCGAAGCAGGAACTGCGTATCGGCGTCTATATCTGTCGCTGCGGCGGCAACATCTCTGATGTGGTGGATGTGGAGCGTGTAGCGGAGACGGTGCGCATGATTCCCGGCGTGGCCACCGCCAAGGTTCATACCTTCGTGTGCTCTGACCCTGGCCAGCACATGATCAGCAACGACATTCTGGAAGAGAATCTTGATCGCGTCGTCGTGGCCTCCTGCACGCCGTTTCTGCACGAGCAGACTTTTCGTGGGGCCGTCTCGCGCGGCGGCATGAATCCATATCTGTACGAGCACGTCAATATTCGCGAGCAGGCATCATGGGCGCACAAGCACGATCCCGAGGGCGCAACGGCAAAGGCAATCCGCATGATTGCAGGCGCGGTTGGCAAGTTGCGCTATGCGCAACCGCTCGAGCAAATCAAGCTGCCCAACCATCGTCGGGCATTGGTGATTGGCGGCGGCATTGCCGGCATGAAGGCCGCAGCCGACCTTGCCGCGCGCGGCATCAAGGTACTGCTGGTGGAGACCGCGGAGCAGTTAGGTGGTCGCCTGAACCAATGGAGCCATGTCTACCCGAGCGAGCGCCCCGCCGCCGAACTGGTCGCTGAGTTGTCCCGGCGTGTTCATCACGATCCCAACATCGAAGTTCTGCTGGGCTGGAAAATCACTGAGGTCGCGGGTTTTATCGGGAACTTCAAAATTGCCGCGGAATCTCTTCAGCCATCCATGACAAGGCCGCCGAGGATCGAAGCCACGGTGGGCGCCATCATTATGGCCACAGGCTTTCGTCCATACGTTCCACGCGATGGCGAATTTCTTTATCGCACCGAACCCTGCGTTGTCACTCTGCCAGAGTTCATTCAGCTCATGCAGAGTACCAGTCAGGATGCAAAGAAGCTGACGCATCGGAATCAAACGATTCGCAATGTCGCATTTCTGCACTGCGTCGGCAGCCGGCAATTGGATGGGGTACATGAGCCAGGGGCCGACGGGCGACTCAACACATACTGCTCGCGTACTTGCTGTACGACGATTCTTCAGCAGGCGTTGGCTGTGCGCAGGCGCTTTCCGCATGTCGGCGTCTTTGACTTCAATCAGGACATACGCACATATGGGCGAGGCGAGGAAGACTACTACGCCGAGGCAAGCAAATCGGGAGTTGTTTTCTTCCGTTACAACGGCGAAGAGCCGCCCACTGTGCACATCACACCCTCAGGCCATGCACAGAGCGGCGCTCTCTCAGTCGCGGTGAAGGATGCCCTCACCTGGGGCCAGGAACTGGAAGTCCCCGTGGACATGGTGGTGCTGGGAACAGGCATGATGCCTGGCCAGATCGAAGACCTGATTGACCAGATGAAGCTGGCCACCGGTGAAGACGGTTTCCTGCAGGAAGTGCATCCGAAACTCCGCCCTGTCGAACTTGCGGTGAACGGAGTTCTGTTGGCTGGCACCGTGCAGGGCCCGATGAATATCTCCGAAACTCTGTCCGCCGCCGGAGCGGCCGCTGTGAAGGCCGCGGCAATGTTTGCCAGGGAAGATGTTGAGCTCAATCCGTATGTGGCAGAGGTGGACCTGTCTCGCTGCTGCGGAGAAGCGCAGTGCGTTACGCAATGCGCGTATGAGGGCGCACTGAGCATCGTGGAGATTGAAGTAGACGGCGAAATGATAACGCGCGCGCAGGTCAATGCCGGCCTCTGCGTCGGCTGCGGAGCCTGCGTGGCTGTCTGTCCACATCGCGCGATTGATGTGAACGGCTGGCGACTTGATCAGTTTGAGGCAATGGTCGAGGGCATTGCTGCAGATATGCCAGGACAGACTTGCGCGTCGGAACTGGTCAGCATTCACTAGCGGCGCACCACCAGGCCAGAGAGGAAATACAACATGGCGATGAAAACACTCGCTCCCGAGCAAAAGCAGGCGTTGGCAAAGCTGCGCGCCTCTCTCGGCGGTATCAGCGAGCAAAAGCGACAAGCGCAAAAGCACCTGGTCGCTGCACGCAAGGCCATACTTAAGTTTCTTGAAGCAAAACCTGCCACTGTTCCGCAGATTGCCGAGGCGCTGCAACTTCCCTCCAGCGAAGCGCTTTGGCATGTCACGGGCATGCGCAAGTACGGCAAGGTCGCTGAAGCCGGCGAGGAAGGCGACTATCCGCTGTATGCGCTGGTCGTCCAGCAAGAAGCGGCAGAGGCCAGTCACTAGCACCGGGAGAGGTAACAGCATGGCACGCGTTGTGAATACGTCCCTTTTACAGAAAATTAAAAAGCATGGAGCAGGCAGGAAGCTTGACATCAGTGCATGCTTCAACTGCGGCAACTGTACCGCTGTCTGCCCCCTCGCGGAGGACTCCGGTGGCTTTCCACGGCGCGTGATCCGCATGGCCCAGGTAGGCATGGAGCAGGATCTGCTGGCCAGCGAAGAGCTATGGCGCTGTTACGCATGCGGTGAATGTACGCAGACCTGTCCGCGCCAGGCTGATCCGGCGGCATTCATGGCCGCTGCGCGCAGCTATGCCATCGCGCGTTATGACTTTACCGGGCTGGCTGCCCTGGCCAATCGCTCTGTGCTTGGCAACTTGTTTGTCTTCGGCTTGTTCTCGGCGATCTTTTCTGCGCTTCTCCTTACCAGAATGAACGCCGGTGGTCCTGACCTGCCGCTCTTTCATTTCCTGCCCGGTGAATGGATTCACAATATCGGCGTGGTGCTGTTTTCCGTCGTCGGCCTCAGCGCCGCCTCTGGCATTGCGTCCATGGTGTGGCGCTTCTGGCGGAAGCGTGTGAGAGAAGGCGATGCGCTTAGCATTGCCGCTATCCCCGGTGCCGTCTATAGCGCACTGTCGGATGCGCTCACGCATCGCCGCTTCGGGCAATGCGATGCTGACGCCACCACACAAGAACTTGCGGCGCAACCCTGGCATCAGAGACCGTGGCTTGTACACGCTTCCGTCATGGGGGGCTTTCTGGCCATGCTGCTCGCTACCACTCTGGACTTTATGTTCAAACCCATCGGCTCTGTAGTTCAGCCCTGGTATCTGACGCGAATTCTTGGCGCCGTTGGCGGTCTCGTCTGCCTTTATGGCCTGTCCATTGTCCTGCTGCGCCGTGCACAGGGAAAAGAGCACCCATATAAAAAGAGCAGCTTCGCTGATTGGTTTTTTCCAGTCCTGCTCACAGCAACGGTTCTTACCGGCCTCTTCTGCGAGGTGATTGTCTATCTGCCTTCTCCCGCAACGCTCGGCCACGACATCTTTTTCGCGCACGTTGTATTAGCCATGGACCTCGTCGCCATGCTGCCGCTTACCAAGTTCGCTCATGTGCTTTATCGCACGTTGGCGCTTGCGCTCTTTGCGTGGCGCAATGCGCCGGCCAAGGCTGCCGCATCAGTCGGCGCTGAAGCATAGCCACGATGACCGTAGCTTTGAAAGGAAACCCGACCATGATCACCGCACCGATAGATTTCCAACTTCAAGAGACAATCGAAAGGTTGACAGAACGCGTTGACGCACTCGAGAAATCTGCCGGCAACGACAGGCTCTCGATCGGCGTGATGAGCGGCAACCTCGATACAACCATCGCGGCCTTTATCATCGCCCTCGGCGCCGTGGCCTATGACATCGAAGTGGACATGTTCTTCACCTTCTGGGCAACCGCCGCTCTTCGCGATTCCAGGAAAGCGCCGCGCAAGAAGATGCTGGACAAAATGTTTGGCTGGATGCTGCCGCGCAGCTCGCGGTCGCTACCCCTCTCCAAGATGCAGATGGGCGGCATAGGGCCCAAGATGATTCGCTCCGTTATGAAGTCGCACGGTGTCAAGTCGCTTGAACAGCTCATGAAAGAGGCAGGCGAGTTCGGCGTGCGCATCCACGTATGTGAGATGTCGCTGGGCGTAATGGGGCTCAAGGAAGAAGAGATGATTGACTATCCGAACCTCGACTACGTCGGCGTCGGATCTTTCATCCAGATGATGAGCGAGTCAAAACAGGCCATCTTCCTGTAGCCAGGCACGCCTGCGAGCACTGGGCTTATCGCGTGGCGCGGACCTTTTTGCCTGCTGGCTTCCGCGCATCCCGCACGAAGCGCGTCATCGATTTGGAAAGGTGCTCGAGCACATCGGCCCACTCTTCCAGATGCTCTTCGCCTTGCCGTGTGAGTTTATAAATGCGGCGCGCAGGACCGTGCCCTTCTGACTCCCACTCGGACTTGACGTTTCCGTTCGACTCCAACCGGCGAAGCGTGCGGTAAAGGACGCCTTTCTCGATGGTGGTGTCCGTTAAAGCATGCCCTTCCATATCCGCAGCAAGGTCGTAGCCGTATGATGTGCCCTTCATCTTCAAGAGCAGCAGGACCACCGGCTCCACAAAACGATAGAGGTTCCCCATCCCGCACGAGCAGGGATAATCTTTGCCATGCCGTGCGCAGAAACGCTTTCGCATGCTACCCTCCCGGCCGCAATTCGAGGCCTGCCAACGGCCTAACACTATCACACCGCGCTATTCGATGCGAAGTGCACCCTTGCACCCCTCCCCAAGCTTGCGATTGGTATAAACCTGGAATATACTATAGGTGCGAGTTACACCTATAAAGCGCACTGTTCAACTGAAACTCAAATGAAGCAATCCATGCTGAAGCAGTGTAATCACCACGCCCCATCACAATCGATCCCATCATGAAAGGATGATGACTTCAATGCGTATCGCAATTCCCACTACCGGAGATCGCCTGGAGCAGCATTTCGGGCACTGCGAAAAATTCGTTCTGACCGACATAGACCCCGTATCGCGCCAAGTCATCGCTACGGCTGAAGTGCCTGCGCCGGAGCATCAGCCCGGGCTGTTGCCGCCGTGGCTCATGGAGCGCGGAGTAACGCACGTGATCGCCGGCAACATGGGCACTCGCGCGCGTACGCTCTTGCAGGAGGCCTCTGTCGAAGTTCTCACGGGAGTACCGGAGGAATCCGCTTCGGTGTTGGTGCGGCAGTATCTTGACGGAACCCTCGTGACGGGCGAGAGCACCTGCCATCACTAAGGATCAAAGAAAGGAGATGCCCGGGGTATGGATATTGCGAAGAAGCGTGTAGTCATCGTTGGCGGAGTGGCGGGCGGCGCAACCTGCGCGGCGCGCTTGCGGCGCGTTGATGAGAATGCCGAGATCGTTGTGCTCGAGCGAGGAAGTCATGTCTCCTTTGCTAACTGCGGCCTCCCCTACTATGTCGGCAATGTGATTCACGATGAGTCCAAACTCCTGCTGGCGACTCCCGCATTGTTTCAGGAGCGATTCAACATAGATGTGCGCACGCGCAACGAAGTGACGGCGATTCACAGGGAAGAGCGCTTCATCACGGTGCGCAACCTTGAAACCGGCCGTGAGTACCGTGAGCCATACGACGCACTGGTGTTGTCGCCGGGCGCCTTGCCCATCTGTCCGCCGTGGCCTGGCATTCGCCTGCCGGGCATTTTCACCTTGCGCACTATTCCGGACAGCCGCCATATGCGCGATTGGATCGATGCGCGCAATCCCCGCACTGCCGTAGTGGTGGGCGCGGGATTTATTGGCCTTGAAACCGCAGAGAACCTTGCGCATCGCGGCATCGCCATCACGCTGATCGAACTTGCGGATCAGGTGATGCCGCCTTTGGACAAGGAAATGGCCGCCTACGCACAGCAGCGACTGGAGGCGCAGGGCATCGAACTGCGGCTCGGCGATGGAGTGACGGGTTTTGAGCAGCATCATAATGGCGCTCTGCGCGTACACACGCAGGCGGGTGCGGCATTCGATGCGAACATGGTTGTTCTTGCGCTTGGAGTGCGCCCACAGACGCAACTCGCGCGCAATGCCGGACTCGAACTCGGCGAGCGGGGCGGTATTCGCGTTGACGAACAGATGCGCACATCGGATCCAGGCATCTGGGCTGTTGGAGATGCAGTTGAGGTAAGAAATCGCATCACCGGTGCCTGGGAACTGATCCCCCTTGCAGGGCCGGCAAATCGTCAGGGGCGCGTCGCAGCGGATGCCATCTGCGGAAGAGATGTGCAATATGAAGGCGCACTAGCCACGGCCGTGTGCGGCTTCTTTGGCCTTACAGTAGCCCTCACAGGCGCGACTGAAAAGGCTCTAAGCCGCGCTGGAATCGAGGACTACCAAGCCGTGTATTTGCATCCCAATCATCATGTCGCGTACTACCCGGGTGCCCATCCGATTCACATGAAGTTGCTCTATCGCAAGTCCGATGGACGCGTGCTGGGCGCGCAAGCAGTGGGTGACGCCGGCGCTGAACGTCGAATTGATGTGATTGCCACAGCGATGCAGATGAAGGCTACAGTGCACGACCTTGAGGAAGCGGAGCTATGCTACGCGCCACAGTATGGTGCCGCCAAAGATCCAGTCAATCTTGCCGGCTTCATCGCGGGCAATGCGCTGCGAGGAGACATGGCCTTTGCTCCCTGGGATTGCGTGCATTCGACCAGCGCTTTCCTTCTGGATGTCCGGGAGCTACATGAATTCCGCGCTGGATACATTCCAGGATGCGTCAATATTCCTCTGGGCCAGTTGCGGAGCAGACTCAGCGAATTGCCGCGGCACAAGGATATCTGGGTAACCTGCGGCGTTGGCCAGCGGGCATACTACGCCTGCCGCATTCTTTCCCAACATGGCCTGCGCGCGCGGATTCTCTCAGGAGGCTACAGCACCTATTGTGTCTTGTATCCAGAGAAAAGCGGTCGCGCCAGAGAGACTGAAGTCGCCAAGGTAGAGCTCCAGGCAGATCCCGTCTCCGTGTAGGTGCGCCACAGTGCCGAGCGTTAACTCCCAGTTATTCGGCATTAACCCCTGCCAAAGTTATCCTTCCTACGAATAGGTCAAGGCAGATCCGGGCTTCTGAAAGCCCGCGCAATAGAGGTTCAAGTCGCACTGTTCCAACTTGATGGCAGGGACTCAGGGAGCGGTTTCGGCATCGCCGAAGCCGCTTTTTTGCGTTCTAGCGAGTGTCCCGGTTCGAGCAGAATTCGCGAAAGCAAGGAAACCTGCGTGCTTTTGTTAACCTGTAAAGGAATCTGGAGGAACACGCATTCGGGCTTCTCCTCGATAAAAGGGGGCTTGCCGTCCGGGCAAGAACGCCTTCGGCGTGGCATCTCCCTGCCAGATAAAACGCATCAAATTGAGAAATGAACAATGACCGCCATTACTGAACCGACCGCACTGCCTGAACTGACTACCGACGATCTTTCCCGCTACTCGCGGCACCTGATTCTGCCCGAGGTGGGCATGGACGGCCAGCGCAAGCTCAAGGCGGCCAAAGTGCTCTGCGTGGGTACCGGCGGGCTGGGCTCGCCACTGGCTTTCTACCTTGCTGCGGCCGGCGTAGGCACACTGGGCTTGGTGGACTTCGACGTGGTGGATGCAAGCAATCTGCAGCGCCAGATTATCCACTCAACCAAAGATATCGGTCGCAAAAAGCTGGACTCCGCCGAAGAGAAGCTCAAGGCCCTGAACCCCGCGCTGAACGTGGTGAAGCACGAAACAATGCTCACCAGCGCCAACGCACTTGAGATTCTGAAGGACTACGACATCGTTGCCGACGGGACCGACAATTTCCCCACTCGCTATCTGGTCAATGATGCCTGCGTGCTGCTGCACAAGCCGAACGTCTACGGGTCCATCTTCCGCTTTGAGGGGCAGGCCAGCATCTTTGCCACTGAGGCAGGCCCCTGTTATCGCTGCCTCTATCCTGAGCCGCCGCCGCCGGGCCTTGTGCCGAGTTGCGCAGAGGGTGGCGTGCTGGGCATTCTGCCGGGCCTGGTCGGCGTGATCCAGGCAACTGAAGTCATCAAGCTGATTCTCGGCAAGGGCGACTCGCTCGTTGGCCGCCTGTTGCTGGTGGATGCGCTGGGCATGCGCTTCCGCGAACTGAAGCTGCGCAAGAATCCTGAGTGCCCGGTCTGCGGTCAAAATCCGACCGTCACCAAACTTATTGATTATCAGCAATTCTGCGGCATCATGCCGGAAAGCAAAGAGGAGAAGTCATTGAAGAACGGAATTCCGCAGCTCAGCGTGAAGGAGCTGAAGCAGCGGCTTGATGCGGGTCAGGATGTGTTCATCCTCGATGTGCGTGAGCCCTATGAATATCAGATTGCCAATATTGGCGGAACTCTGATTCCGCAGAACGACATCCCGCAGCGTCTGGCCGAGATCGACCGTGAGCGCGAGGTGGTTGTCCAGTGCCGCAGCGGCGCACGCTCGCAGCGCATTGCGGAGTTCCTTAAACAGTCCGGTTATCCCAGGGTCGTCAATCTCGCCGGTGGCATCCTGGCCTGGAGCGATGAAATTGACCCGTCCATCCGCAAGTACTGAGAATCTTCAAGCCCAGCAGTCCACCGCCGCGCAGTCTTCAGATCACCGGAAAATCAACGGTAGTCTGCCGGATCCCAAAATGCAGGCGGCATTGGAGAATGGAATCCCCCAGCTCAGCGTGCGGGAACTGAAGCGGCGGCTCGATGCGGGCGAGGACATTTTCATCCTCGATGTTCGCGAGCCGTTCGAGTATGAAATCGCCAATATCGGCGGCACGCTCATTCCGCAGGACGACGTTCCCGACCGGCTCGCGGAGATCGACCCCGAACGCGAAATCGCGGTCTTCTGCCGCAGTGGTCAGCGCAGTCAAACCATTGCGGAGTTCCTCCAGGCGGTGGGCTACCTCAGGGTTGCCAACGTGGCCGGCGGCATTGTCGCCTGGAGAGAGGAGATCGGACCCGTCGGCGAAGATGACCGCATCTCTGAGATGGATGAACGGGACCGCCATGCGTCCAGCCCTCAATTCTGAGGGCTAGGAAAGCAAGCCCTCTCCTTCGCCAGTTCTACCAGCCCTGCGCAATGGAACCAAAGCTCCGGCTGCGAATCGCGAGCGCTAGAGGCTGGGCCACTCATAAGGGAAGAGCTTGCCGGCTGCTGAGGGATCGAGCTTGACGTTGTCAAGTTCGGCGGCATGGGCGAGGACGGGATCCTTCGCTGTGGCGAGGTCGGTGGCCGTGGGAACCATGAGCTCATCCGGGACGACTCCCGCGTTTTCCAGGCTCTTGCCGTCGGACATGACAATATTCGCTTCGGTGATGGAGAGACCGTAATCGACCTGATAGTCGGTTCCGATGGACTCCTCAAGGTCATTGGCTTCCATCACTGCCCCCGCGGACCGGTCGCCGATGACCTTGCCCCGGTGCTCAAGCTGAATGACACGAGCAAAGAGTTCCGCCGCGGAGGCGGAATTGTGATCGACCAGGACAATCACGTTGCCGCTATAGTACGGAGTCCTGGGCTTGATCATCTCAGCCTTGGTTTCCTTGCGCGTGACGCGGTCTCCCAATTTGACTTCGTGGTTGAAGAAATGGCCCAGCATCTCCTTGAGCGTATCGACATATCCGCCGGAGTTGTCACGCAGATCGATGACCAGGTTTTTCTGCTTTATAGCCTTTGTGATGGTCCGTGCAACATCGCCTGGCTGAACTTCGAAACTTGGCATCCGCCAAAACAAGGTATCTCCGCTTTCGAAGGTACGCGCGCGGCTCAGATGCTCATCCTCCTCGTCGTTGCGGACGAGTTGCCAGAAGTCGCCGCCTTCTCCGCCTCCGGTCAGGTCGACAACCTGCTTGCCCTTCCGCAGCGTGGTGTTGACTGTCTCCTGTCTGCGCTCGCCAGCCGGACTCTGGAGGTCGAGCATCTCGGCCGGCGCGGGAGAGAGAACCTGGATGAAGTACACGACATCGTGAAAGTCTTCAGGCGTGATCTTGAAGCCGTCGAGGGCCAGAACCTGGTCCCCCACATGCAGCTTGGCGGAGGCATCGGTTCCGGGACGAATGCGCGTGATCAAGCATTTGTCGCCGATCAGCTGCATGAAGAAGCCTGGTGTCGATCGGTTTGTTCGCGTAGGCGGCATAAAGAATGTGTGGGAGTCGTGCAGGTTGAGCATGAAGGCCGCAACCACGCGGAACGATTCGTTGACCGACTTTGAGATGTCAAGTCTGGCGTTGAATTGCTGATAGGACTTGTCCAGATCGACACCGTGAAAGGTGGTGTCATAGTAGTTCTTCCGTATCTCATCGTAGGCCTGATGCAGCATGAGGTGCGCGCGCTGCAAAGCGATGCTGTCAATCTGACGATTGGACGCAGGCTGCTGAGCAATCAGATTCGCCGACCAACCAGGGCAGAAAAATAGAAAAATCAGCACAGCCATGCCAATTCCACGTGCAAGCATGCGAGCCTCAATTCTCAAGATAGGTTGTTGAGTTTTGCGGAGGCAGTATACCTCAATCGCCCCATTGCAGAAATCTGCTTCCAGGGGTCAATAAAAATATTCGTGCGGCCGGCTGGCCGAATAGACGCATGCCCCGGCTCTCGCAATGGAACCCCGGACGATGAACCGGGTCTGCGGGTTGTGCAGCATGACCCGGCGGAAAGCCCTTATCCTTGGCTTGTGATCTCGACTGGTGCGGGCCGCTGCGGGTCGCCGCTCTTGCCGTTCTCGTCCATCTTCCCAAAGATCATCTTCCCGCTGGCCGTCTGCAGCACGCTCGTGACGGAAATATCCACTGACTTCCCGATCATCTTGCGGGCATGGTCCACCACAACCATGGTGCCGTCGTCCAGATAGCCCACACCCTGGTTGAACTCCTTGCCTTCTTTCAGGATGAGCACGTGCATGCGCTCGCCGGGCAGGACCACGGGCTTGAGAGCGTTGGCCAGATCATTGATGTTGAGTACCTGAACGTGATGCAGGTGGGCCACCTTGTTCAGGTTGAAGTCGTTGGTCACCACTTTGGCTTCCCACTTCTTTGCCAGCTCCAGCAGCTTCAGGTCCACCTCGCGGATGGAAGGAAAGTCGTCGGGAACGATCTGCACCTGGATGTTGGCATTTGACTGCATCCTCTGCAGCATGTCCAGGCCGCGACGACCGCGCTGCCGTTTTGACGCATCGGTCGAGTCGGCCACGATCTGCAGCTCGCGCAGCACGAATTCCGGCACCACCATCATGCCGTCAATAAAGCCGGCTTCGGCGATGTCCGCGATGCGCCCGTCAATGATGACGCTCGTGTCCAGCACCTTGGCGGTGCGGCGGGTGGGCCGCTCGCTGCTGAAGATCATGCTCAGCGCCGCCGGGTTCAGCAGGTCGCCCTTGTTGGCGCCCACCAGCAGCCCCACGTACGTCATCAGCAGCAGCACAAAAATCTGCAACACGGCCGAGGTGCTGCCGCTGATGGGTGCGCTGCGCAGAACCAGGCAAAACAACGCCGCGCCAAAGATGCCCAGCACGCTGCCTGCAACAGCTCCAATGAGCCGCCGCAGGCTAAGTGCGCGCACGCGCTGCTCAAAAATAATGACCGCGCCGGCCGCCGCCGCGCCGGCCGCAGCCGCCGCCCATGCCGGCATGCCGAAGGGGCGAAGAAAGTAACACGCTCCGGACAGAACAGCCACAAAAAGAAGACGAATCAGTATGAGATCCATAGGAAGCCTGCTTCCGCTGGTGGAAAGAATCCTACCAGCCGACCATAGTTGGCGAGTATGCCTATCCGTGCTCTGAATCGTCAAGGGGAGCACGACAAGGGATTTTGTATTAAGCAATCTCAAAGGAGAGACAGGGGATTGAAAATCCCGTAGTTCGCAGAGTTGCGAGGGGGGAGCCGGAGTTACGGTTTGCAGGGGTCCAGGCTTCTGGACCCCTGAATGGATGCCGCCTTACGCCGGCTCTCGATCTGCTATCTCTGCCTGGCTCATGAAGCCACGGCCAGCTCGTGATCCGGGGCCAGGCGGTGCATGCCTTTGCGGGGGCCGCGCTTGCGGGCGCTCATGATCTTCACCCGCTCAAGCAACTCCTGCGGGGAGCAGTTCTTTTTGGCCAGCAACGCGTCTGCGCCGTGAATCTGCCCATTCATCTTCTGCGGATCGCCCAGAAGAATCATCGGCACGTGGGATGCAATCTGTTTGAGTCGGCTCACCAACTGGTCGCCGCTCATCTGCGGCATAGAAAAGTCGGCCAGCACCAGGTCCACAACGTTCTCTGCAAAAATACTTACCGCATCCTGGCCGCTGTTGGCTGAGAGCACACGGTATCCATTGGTTGACAGCATGAACTTGAGTACGGAAAGATCCTGCTCGTTGTCGTCTACGCAAAGAATGACTTTTTTGGGCCTCATGATTTGAAAATTCGCTCCTTCAATCAAATTCGTTGGCTGTTCTTGCGGACACACATCTCCCGCGCCTGCTCTGATGGCAGGCTTGCGCGACGTGTTCCAGGGCCGGCGGCCGCTGTGAGGGAGTCGTTTGTCTGGCTGAACTGACTCGGGATCGCCTGCTGATGCGCGTGTGTCCCTGCGGACACCCAACTCGCTACCAGCACAATTCCGGAATCAAGCCAAAAGAAGTTCGCCTTCGTTCGCGGTCAAATTGTGTTTGGTACTTGCGGATAGGTCCGGCAAAATTGCCGAATCAATTGTTTCAATGCTTGGCAAGAGTAAGAGGACTGGAGGCTCATGGGAAGAGAGAATAGCAGGCGAAAATTTGCTCGAAAATACCTATGTAACAAGTGGAAATCCGGTAGATTGAACACACTGTGCCACTTGCGTTGATGAAAGTCTGTTGAAAGTGTGTGCATTAAGGCAGGAAAAGGCGTCCTGTTGCAACAGGAACGGTGCTACCCGCCACGCGTACATCCCAGACCCTCGAAGAATCTGCGCGAGCTGAGAGAAAAAGATTGCTTGGCCGCCCGACCTCCACGCCTTGCCGCAGCGTGGTGCGCTCGGCAGAAGCAACGGCGCCGCGCGCCACAAGATAGCTGATTGCGCAGCCTGCTGCCGATCCCGTGGCCGGGTCCTCGCCGCCGTTGAACTGCATACGCGCCCGCCACGCAGGCTCCTGCTGGCCGGTAGGCCCAAGCACGTAGAACCACCGTGCTCCGTATCCACGCAGCCACTGTGCGGCGTCCTGCTGCTTTACATTGAGCCGCGCCAGCGCCTCGGCAGTGCGCAGCGGCACTATGGCAAAAGCGGTTCCGGTGGAAACCACCTGCGGCGGCAGTGCGGGGTCCAGGTCTTCCACATCCAGCCCGATGAGCCGGGCCACTTTCTCCGCGTCCAATACCGCGCCAAACTCCGGATCGCGCTGTGTCATTTCTCCGAAAAGGCTATTTGCCTCAAATCGCACCGGCACGCGGCCCACGTTCAGCTCCAGCGTCACGGTGTTTGCCTGCACAGCCTCAGGCCAGTGCAGCCGCAGCACGCTCGCCGTGCCCAGCGTGGGATGGCCGGCGAAAGGCAGCTCCTCCTGCGTGGTGAAGATGCGTACCCGCACGCCCTCAGCGCGTTCAACAGCCGCGGGCCGGCGCTGAATGAATGTGGTCTCTGACAGGTTGAACTCCTGCGCAATCGACTGCATGCGCTCCGCGGTAAGGCCAACAGAGTCGATCACAACGGCCAGCGGATTGCCGGCCAATGCGGTGTCAGTAAACACATCAACGATGAAGTATGGGAGACCCGCGTCGCTCGCGCAGGGAGTGGTGGACATACGTTGATTATGAGGCAGGAGCGGACTTCAGCGCGATGTACGAGGGGGGTGCTCCATTCGTATCGGCCAATGCACAACATGCGCCGCGGTCGCCTTGCAGGCGGCCGCGGCACGCGGAGCCGATGGTCCGAATGGCGTCTGTGACTTCCTGACTTGTCTGTTACAAAACGCCGCAAACGCTTTTCAACAGACTGCGCTCTCTAGGTGAAGATGATCTGCCCACCCGCAGCCATCTCATAGAACTGTCCCACGGAGATGACGCCGTCAATTTCCGGACAGAAATCATCCTTTTTCAGATGGAACATGTCCACGGTTGCGCGGCAGGCATACATCGGCGCGCCCGTATCATGAATCATCGTGAGGAATTCGCCCACCGGAGGAATGTCGAGTTTCTCCATTTCCTTCTTCATCATGCGCGTGGCAAAGCTGGACATGCCCGGCAATGCTCCGACCATGGTGGGAATGTGCATTGCGGGATTGCCAACCGTCGCCACCTTCAGTTCGTCCATCCGCTTCTTGATAACCGCTTCAAGGCCAAAGAACGTGAAGAATAACGAGGCCTCAATGCCTTCCATGCGTGCACCGTTGGCCATAATCAGCCCTGGATACACACCCTCCAGCGACCCGCGCGAAATGATGATGGAGACTTTTTCAATTGTTTCTGCCATGTCTTCCTCCTGTCTCAGATGCATCCCTTGGGTTTCGGAAGTCCGGCGATCTTTGCCGCTTTCTTGGCCGGTCCTTTCGGGAAAAGCTGATAGAGCGTCTTGGTGTCGATGCCGCTTTCTTTGGTCAGGCGGCGAATCGAGGGCGAGTCACCCTCTTTGGCAAAAACCTGCCGCATAAAGTTAATGACCGCCCAATGCTGCGGTGTCAGCTCGGTTATGCCCTCCTGGACTGCGAGTTCGCGGGCAACGTCCTCGCTCCAGTCATTCATGTTGGCCAGATTTCCGTCCGCATCCAATGCAAGTGTTTTTGTGCCGATGGTCATTGTTGCCATGTATCACCTCTCCATTTTCTGTTGGGGGGCTTGTGCGCCGATTCCTACGCTCTCTGCCCCGACGACCTTGAGAAATTCCACGATGATCGCAATGCCGCGGCGTGCATCCTTTGAGTTCAGATCTCTCACAATCTCAAAGACCGACTTGTTGACGTCCATCGTTGCCTGTACACGTCCAAATCCGTGGATGATGGCTTCCAGCGCCGCCAGCACCTCGGGTCGCGTCAGTTCGCGCAGGAAGTTTGTGAATTGGGGAACGCTGGCCTCCACCTGCTTCAAATCATCCGCGGAGTGCGACTGAATCAGCGCATCCGTGATGCGGATTCCTGCATTCGCCGCCCTGAAATAGCCGTTCTTTTCCAGGAATAAAGCCCCGCTGACCGCCTGCTGATACACATCGCGCAGGATGGGCTGCACATCCTGCAGAAAGTCGGCGGCGCTCTCCAGTTGCTGTATCGCCTGGGTCAGCAGACGCGCATCCTGCAGCACGCTCTTGAGCATGTGCGCAATTTCCTGGGGATTCAGCATCGTTGAGCCCAGAGCTTCCGCCCCGTAGCCCATCGCGCCTTTGCCCACCAGCGTCAGGTCGGCAACCAGGTCCTCTGCGCTGTTACGAACCCGCCGCAGGTGAGAAATCTCTTCGACGATGAAGTCAAGCTTGCGATCCAGTTCGCTGATTCGGTCTTCCGTCATAGGGCCGCTCATGGTCACACCCGCTTTCCTGCCATCGACATCTCGGACTCGATGGGCAGTTCCATGCCCCGCAACAGAAGATTCCAATACACCCAGCGGAACATGAGCTTTCCGTAATGGTTGATCCGGCTCTCGCCAAGAAGTGTGAACGGGCCAATGCCGGGCAAGGGAAACTCGCCAGGAAGCGGCTCGGTCGTGTAATTGAAGTCGATCAGCAGTCCCTTATCAAAGCCCGATTCGATAAAGCAGTTGGCGTGCCCATCAAAATGCGCCATCGGTGGACGCCCGTCAATGTGCTCCAGGATGTTCTGGAACAGAACCTCGGACTGGAAATGCGCTACCGATCCCGCCTTGGAACTCGGCAGGTTGGTCGCATCGCCCAGCACAAACACATCCTGCATCCCCTCAGCCAGCAAAGTGCTCTTGTCAGTCGGAACGAAATTCAGCTCGTTGCCAATCCCGCTGCGCTCAATGCAGGCATCGCCCATGTTGGTGGGAATGGAGACCAGCACATCGTATTTCACCTCGTTTTCATCCCACGACACCAGCTTCTTTTCCTGGCTGTCCACACGCGCCAACCCAAAGTCGGGAACCACCGATATGCCCTTGCGTTCGAGGAATTCGCCAAGGACGCGGCTCGATGTCGGTTTGGTGAACGCGCCGGACAGCGGCGTCACCAGCTGCAGTTCCACCTTGTCGCGCATGCCGCGCTTGGTAAAGTAGGAATCGGCCAGAAAGAGAAACTCAAGCGGAGCGACCGGGCATTTAATGGGCATCTCGGCCACATTCAGCACCAGCTTGCCGCCCTGCCACGTCTTCAGGAACTGCGCCAGCCGATCAGCCCCATTCGGCGTGTAGAAGTCGAACTTGCTGCGGCCCCATTCTTCGTCCATCAGGCCTTCCGTCTGCTCAGGATGAATGTCCGCGCCTGTGGCGATGATCAGGTAGTCATATTTCAGAACCGCATGATTGGCGAGCGTGACGGATTTCTTCGCCGGGTCAATGTGGTCGATGCCGGAGATGATGACCTTCACCCCCGAGGGCAGATACTGGCGCCGCGGCTTTACAAGCTCCCGCATGCGATAGATGCCGAAAGGAACGAAGAGGAAGCCTGGCTGATAGTAGTGCCGCTCCGTCGCATCCACAACCGTGATTTGCCACTCCTGCGCATCAAGTGCGGCCGATAGCTTGTTGGCCATGATCGTGCCGGCGGTCCCACCGCCGAGGATAAGCATGTTCCGCATTCCGTTTTCTCCTTCCTTCTGAAGCTCGCACACAATGAAAGTCTCGTTAAGGCACCGGTATTACAGCGATGAGCACTTTTATTTATGGTGCCTGGCCCTGCTCTCGACCTCCGAGGGACTCCGTTCAGTGCGAGCGATCAATCCTACATCGTTGAATTCGTTGGTCGTTATTGCTTCAATCGCCATTTCCAATGGAAGCAACGCTGCATTGCTGTGCGCGAATTCAGTTTCCTGATGTCACGCGGGCTGAGAGACTGCAGGCGATCTGCGCCGGGACGGACGAACAGATGACTGCTCCGCTTCGTGGCGCAAACGCTCATGCAGCGCTTCTCGAATCAAGACTGCGGCCTGTATAAAGCGCTGATCGGCGATGTGGTAATAAACGCTCTGCGCGCGCTTTTCCGCGATTACGGCGCCCCGGTCGCGCATCAGCCGCAGATGCTGGGAGGCGTTGGTGATTGATACGCCCGCCTCCATGGCAATCTCCGTAACCATCCTGGGCTGCCTTTGCAACGCGCAGAAGATACGCATACGCGTGGTGTGCGCAAAGGTGGCGAAGAAGTCGCCAAGCATTTCACAGGACGCATCGCTCATGGCCGGCTTCATTCGGCTTCCTCCTGTTTGCATCTTCGTATTTGCGTAATCTCGCAAATACGAGTCCAGTGTAGGGAGCTTGCCGCATCCAATCAGTGATGGCTGTCACGCCTTCATGTGCTATAGATTATGCGCCCGTGGGGCCCGGCCAGCCAGCGCAAACCATGATAAATAAATGGGTGATGAGGCGGGTGCGAAACCGCGGCCGGCCCGCGCGACAGAACGCATCCCTCCTTGCAATGCAGGGCATTGCCGCTTCCGGAATCGTGCCAGGCTTCGCGACAGAAAAGGCGCGGCTAAAGCGCAATCGTCGGGCGTGGCAGCCGTGTGCGGGAGCAGTCCAGGAACATTCGCATCCGTAGTGATTCAGCGCGCTCAACGGCAACCAGACGCATCTGGCGGCGGATGTGGTCGCCGTTATGAAGCTGTGCTATCTGGGCCTCGTCGTAGTCGGCATCCCGCTCCAGTCGGGCAATGCGCTCTTCAATGGTGCGGCGAAACCGGGGACTGATCTCAAAACCATCCTGTTCAGCGCGGTCGGAAAGCATGGCGGGCACCTCGGATGAAAGATCGGAGGTCGAAGAGGTTGTCGGCTGCGGCCTCAAGCTTTTCAAGCCTCTGCCGATAGTAGCGATAACGCACGCTGCGCGACAGATTACTGCGCGGTAGAACTTCGGTAATTGGCTGTCTGAAAATAGGACAGCAAAGCCCGCGCAACCATGCCTGCGCACGCCAGCCGGCCGCGCAGGCATGCGCTACTTTTGCCAGCACTTCCACAGTTTTTCCGGACGTGGGACGCGCGCATAGCAGGCAGACCTGCGGTCGTCCGGTATGCGCGCTTCAATGGGACACGGTGACAGGAACGCTGCGAGCTCCGGCGCAAATACGCGCCCTTATCGATGCTGCAGTTGCGGCTCAGGGTTGGGTGTGTTGACCGCTTTTCCTGAGGAGTCAAGCGTGACATTGACCGTAATCGGCGATTGCAGCTTGAAGTTGAGCAGCGACTCAGCGGGAATCTGCACTTCCTGGCCTTTTGTGATCGCATTGATGCCCGCGCCGGTGCCGCCGCCCGCTGCAGCGCCAATGGCCGCGCCCTTGCCGCCGCCCGCCAGTGCGCCGATGAGGGCGCCAACCGCCGCGCCTGCGCCTGTCTTCACCGCCGTATCCTTGCCCCGCGCCTTGCCTTCCTTGCTATAAGCGTCTGTAACCAGGCTTACCTTCTGCCCGTGCGCGGTCAGTTGCGTCAGCTCGATCGTGAGTAGTGAGCTGCCTGTGAAGTGCGCCGCCCCCTTCGCGTCCACCACACGGCCAAGAATCGGCGTTCCGCGCGGAAGCGCGACCACGCCCTGGGCATTCAGATCGCTGGCCAGCGTGCCGTGGAACACGTCATTTGGCTGTGCCGTCTTGGTATCCAGCGCATCCGTCATGCGAACAGGAATCACGGTTCCCGCTGCGATCGTAATCTGCTTTTCCACCGGGCCCTGAGGCGCAGCGGCAGGCGGCGCGGCTTGCGTCGGTGGCGCCGCCTGCATTGGCGGCCCTGCTGAGGATGTCTGCCTGGGAGGCGAATACTTCGGTCGTGTGCTCGAGCTTTGTGCCGGTGCCATGCTGCGGGCCGGCATCCCTGCCATGGCGCGTTGCTGCGGCTGCACGGTCAGGTTATTCACCACGGTTTTCACGCCGTCCACCAGGCCGCTGTCGTTGCCGGCCAGCGCGCGCGATGCGTCATCATTCACCGTGCCGCTCAACGTGGCCACGCCGCCTGTCACGCTGATCTGGATGCTCTGCCCAGACAGGGCTGTCTCGCCCTGAATCTTCGTCTGGATGTCCGTGGCGATCTGCTGATCTGTGCGCACTACGGGCTGTTCCGCCGGTTGCTGGCTCTTGCATCCACTCATGAGCCCAACGGCAAGCGCCAGCGCCGCCACTCCCGCCAGCCAGGAATAATTTTGATTGAAGATGTGTCTTTTCATCGAGAACCTCTCCTGTCTTCTGCCATCGCGGCATACCAGGAAATGCGTTGCCGCGTTCGTTCATAGCAAGGCAACTACTCGATTGGATCCCCGTGACGAAGGTCCGTCGGACGGGTGGAGCATCAGGGGGTGCGTCAATTCAGGAGTCCATGCCACCGGCATTCGTCCTTTCCTCGACTGGCTAGGACCCCGCGCTTGGATTGTAGCCCGTTTTCAGTTTTCCGGCGAGGGCGCAAAGTAGCCCTTGCGCACCTGAACCTTGATGCCCGCGCCGCAGGAAACGGCCACGTGCCGGAAGGTGCCGTCCAGTTTGGCGTTGGTGGGTGTGTAGCTGGCCACGTACTGGGTGCGCAACTCGTCCTCGATCTGCTGGAAAGCGTCCTGGAGCTTTCGGCCGTTGTTGCCCACGTTGATGACCCGTCCGCCGGTCTCATCGGCCATTTTCTTGGCGGCGGAGTAGCCGCTGTAGCCGAGGCCGAAGTTGCCGTAGAAGCCGGTGTCGGCAATCAGAATCACATAGATGATGGCGTTGGACCGCTGCGCAGCCGCAATTGCGTCATTAATCTTCGTGGTGCTGCCCTGATCGTCGCCGTCAGTCAGGATGATCATCGCTTTGCGGCCTGTTTCCTGATTCAGCTTCTGGTTGGCAGCCAGGTAGACCGCGTCATACAGCAGCGTGCCTTTGGGTGTTCCATACGTAGGCACCGTTCCGCCCCCGGCTCCGGGAATACCCGCCGCGCCATTGCCGCCCGCGGTATTGATCTGGGCCTTGTCCATGGCATGCGTCAGCAAGTGAGGGCTATTGGTAAAGTCCTGCAGTATATCCACGTTCACGTCAAAAGACAGCAAAAACGCCTGATCCTTCTTCTTGAGCACGCGATCCAGGAATTGGCTGCCCGCTTGCTGCTCCAGAGGAAGCACCTGGTACTGGCTGCCCGAGGTATCCAGCAGGATGCCCAGCGTGAGCGGCTGATTGGTCTCAGCCACAAAATTCTTGAGCTTCTGCGGCACCTTGTCTTCCGTCACGCTGCAGTCGCCCTCCGTCAGATGGGGAACCAGGTTGCCATTCTTGTCCTTGGCCGTGAAAAACAGGTCCACCAGGTTGACCTGGATCTTGAAGGTGGCCACCGACTGATCGTCGGGCGGCGCGGCAGGAGCGGTACTGACCGGAGGCTCGTCGGGCGACGGGGCAAGCTGTGCCCATCCGGCCGGGGAAAGAAGCGGCAGGGTCAAAAGCAGAGCGGGGACTAGGCGCGTGAGGCACATGCTGCTCAATATAGACGGAACGGAACCGCCTAGGCGAGCACGCGCGAACACTTTCCCCGCCGCCGGGCAACCTGTACAGGGCTGGCGCGTCTGATACTCTGACGAGTACAGCCCTTTCTAGCCGGTTTCCGGCTCGAGAGGTAGGTTTCGCGGCCGTAAACTGGCTGGGCGAGACATTCGGGAGGAAGATATACCTGTGAAGCTTGGTTTGACGGCATTGGCGCTGGCGGCGCTTTTAAGTTCGGGTTCGGTTTTCGATACGGCGGTTTCGGCCCAGCAACAGCAACAACCCACCGTACCGGACGCCCCTGCCCCTCAAAGCCCCGGCCTGTTGACCGATGTGAGTGGCCCAATTACACCCGGCCTTGGCGCTGCGGCCACCGCTGCTGCCAGCGGTTCGTCCACTTCCTCGTCCACGCCTGCCCAGCAGCCCGTGCGCCCACCCGCTGCAGAACCAAAGGACCAGGTTCAAGCCACTCCGCCTGATATGCCCCCGGCCGGCGAGGGATTCGAAAAGACGGGCACAATCATCCGCCTGAACGTGAATTTTGTTGAAGTTCCCGTCACGGTCAAGGATTCCAAAGGCAATCTGGTGGCCGGCCTGACATGGCGCGATTTCAAGGTCTATGAGAACGACACGCGTGAGCCGCTCCGGCTGTTTACCACGGACGCTTTTCCGCTTTCGATCGCTTTCGTCATTGACCAGAGCCTGACCAGCGACGTCATGGCTAGAGTGAACGATTCACTGGACGCCATCCAGGGCGCGCTTACTCCTTATGACGAGGTGGCCGTCTTCTCGTACAGCAACGGGGCACAGGAGCGTACCGGCTTTACCGGCGCCCAGAGCAGCAGGCTGCCCGCCGTGCTGGCCCTTACCAGGGAGACCGGCAGCGAAATGCTGGTGCCCGTCAACAGCGGCCCCATGGCCGGCTGCAACGTGCATGTGAACGGCAATTGCGCTGACCCGAATATCCAGCCCGGCCGCTCAGTAGGCGCTGGTCCGTTTATCACCATTCCCAAGGAAATCCACACCCTCAACGACGCCATTCTGGCCGCGGCCAAGGATCTCTCCACACGGCCCAAGGGCCGCCGCCGCCTCATTTACGTCATCTCCGACGGTAAGGAGTACGGCAGCAAGGCCAGCTATCGCGACGTATTGCGTTATCTCCAGACCAACCAGGTCGCCGTCTACGGCACCTTGGTGGGCGACTCAGCCCGTTGGGGAGAGGGCTTTGTGAGCCGCATCCACCTGCCCTTCAGCATGTATGACAACCTGCTGGCCAAGTACACCTTTGCCACCGGCGGCACGCTGGATTCCGAGCGTAACCTGAACGGCATTGAAAAGAGCTACGCCAAGATCGCCGAGCAGGCGCGGACCCAGTACACCTTGGGCTACATCAGCCACCAGCCTGTCCTTGACGGCAAGTTCCGCAAGATCGACGTGCGCGTGGACCGGCCGGGGCTGGAGGTCATCGCCAAGCCCGGGTACTATCCCTCTGCGGAAGATATGCGCTAAAACAAGCGCAATCATCCCTCTTTACCTGATTGCAGCATAGAAAAAGCCCCGCCTTCCCAGCGGGGCTTTCTGTTGGTGTGAATACAGGACGCCTGCGAGCAGAATCGGCTGGCAACGGGCCGGCTCCATACGCATGAAGGACCTACGCATGTCTGCACAGGTCCTTCATCAAATCCCTTGCTCTAAAGCGGCGCTGAAGCAGTCGCAACCCCCGGCGGTCAACGCCCGGAGGCCCACGCTTACTTCTGCTCGGTGGGTGTGGAGCTTGGCGGCGGCGCGGTCGGCGCGCTCTGCTGCGCGGTTGGTGCGGGAGGCACTGGATCGCTGATGCCCTTCAGGCCTTCCTTGAATCCCTTCAGGCCCTCGCCCAATCCTTTGCCCAACTCCGGCAGCCGCTTCGCGCCGAAAAGCAGGAACGCCACGACGAGCAGCACAATCATGTGCCATGGCTGCAATAGATCGCCCATAATTTCATCCTCCGCACGCCGCACTTAAACCGGCGCGCCTGTCACTGATTATTGTCGCACAAAGGCACTTCAGCGCGCTTGCGGGTGATGCTTCCCCGCGGGCAGCGGGCCCTAGTTCACCTGGGCCGGCTTGCCAAGCCGCTCCGTCACCATGGTGTAGAAGCTGCGCAGGTCTTCCTCCCTGCCCATGGTCAGCCGGCGATAGACCTTCATGAGGGGAAACAGCCGGGAGCCGCGCACGTCTACGGCTGGAACCGCCGCCACGCCGCCGGGATAGAGCGTCATCTCCCAAGTGCCTGCGTAGCGCCGCCGCAGCACCTCGCCCAGGTAGCTGCCCCACAGCCGCGCTTCAAAATCAAGGTCGATCTCCGGGCTCTCGCCCACCAGCACCAGAATCTCGTCCAGCGCGTCGATCGTATCGGAGGAAAAGTCGAGACTCTGGTGATACTCGCGGCGGGCCAGCTCTGCCGCTGCCCGTGCGTAGCCCTCCATCATCGCACCCAGATCGGGAAAGTTCGTGGACTCCAGCCGTTTGCGCAGGTCGTTAGGCACACTACAGGGTACATGCTCCGCGCCGCCTGGTGGCACGCAAAATGGTACGCCGCCCGGCGCCTATGGCAGACTGGTGATATTACTGGAGGCTTCCCCAGGCCATGAAGGTCACACAATTACTCGCTCTTGTCGCCGGATTCGCCCTCGCGGCCGGGACCGCCCGCCCCTCCATCCGCGACATTTATCCCGATCCCGCGCAAGCCAAAGCTGACATTGCAAAAGCGCTGAAGCAGGCTGCCACGACCCACAAGCGCATCCTGCTGGACTTTGGCGGCAACTGGTGCGGTGACTGCCACGTGCTCGACATCTACCTGCACAACGCCCAGAACCGGCCCATCCTTGAGTCCAACTTCATCCTCGTCGATGTCAATGTCGGCGAGTACGATGCAAACCTCGACATCGCCCGGCAGTACGAGATTCCGCTGGAAAAAGGCGTGCCCGCGCTGGCCGTCCTTACGGAGAAAGGCAAGCTGCTTTACAGCCAGAAATATGGCCAGTTTGAAAAGATGGGCCGCATGGACCCGGGCATGGTCACGCAGTTCCTTGTGCAGTGGAAGCCCGTCAAGCCCGGCTGCTCCGCGGTGATGGTCACCTGCTAGCTGGTGCGCAAGTCGGCGCTACCCCTGGCTGATTGGCGCCAGGTGCTTGGTGTTCTGGTAGGTGTAGGTAATGCGGTGAATCACGGTGATCGTGGAGAGCACGGCCAGCACCCACAGCACCGGAGCCATCACGCCCCAGTGGTTGAACAGCGCGCCCAGTAGGATCAGAACGATCCGTTCCGGCCGTTCCATGAAGCCCACCTTGCACTGCCCGATCAGCGCCTCAGCCCGCGCTCGCGTGTAGCTGACCATCAGCGACGTGACCATCACAAACGCCACCAGCACCACGTAGCGGAAGCGATTGATGCGGCCGTAGTAGACCAGCAGGCCAAAGAACAGCACCACATCCGAGTAGCGGTCGATGACAGAATCAAAGAAGGAGCCGAAGACCGTGACCTGGTTGGTGCGGCGCGCCACCCGGCCGTCCACCATGTCGAAGATCCCCGCGCCAAAGATCACCATGCCCGCATAAAAGAACATGCGGCCAGCGTTGGCGGCGTTGGCGTGGCCAAACAGGAATGCGGCCGCGATGTTGATCACGAGGCCGACAAAGGTAAGAACATTGGGGGAAATGCGGGTAAGCGCCAGACCGTGCACGATGCGGTCAAGAAGCCAGCCGCAACCGCGGCCGAAAGCACTGGTCCAGGTCATGCCAATCGTCCTAGCTACTGCGGTATGCTGTTGCCGGCGTCGTCATCGTCGTCGTCGGCTTCGTCGTGAATGGTGGAGAGCTTCAGAACTTCCAGCTCGCGTTTGCCGTTGGGTGTAACGATGGTGGTCACGTCGCCAACCTGCCTGCCCACCAGGCCGCGCCCAATGGGCGAGGTCGTCGAGATCAGCCCCTTCGCCACGTCAGACTCTTCGCTGGTCACCAGGCGGTAGACGATCTCCTCTTCCTTGGTGGAGTCGTACACCACCACCGTGGACCCAAAGCCTGCCTTGTCCCGCGGAATGTTGGCCAGGTTCACCAGCGAAAGTTCGGCCATGCGCTTCTTCAGCTGACCCAGGCGCGCGTTGACAAAGTCTTGACGCTGCTTTGCCATGTGATACTCGGCGTTTTCAGATAGGTCGCCCAGGGCCACCGCTTTCTTGATTTCCGCGGGCAACTCGTGGGCAAGCTCATGCTCAAGGATCTCAATCTCTTTGAGTAGCTGCTTTTTTATGTGATCAGGCATCCGTATTCCGTGGCGGAGAGCGCTCGAACTCAAACCGCAAGAGATAGACGATCTAGACTTCTTAATTATACGCGGGCGCCGTAAATCAGCCGCATGGCCCCGTCCCACCCCTGCTCCCTGTTCCCCGTTTTTCGTCCAGAAAGGATTGCAGGATGAGCGTGGCCGCCACCTGATCAACCACCCGCCGGTGCTCCTGCCGGGCCTTGCCTGCCTCGTAGAGAATCTGGTGGGCCTCGCGGGTGGTAAGGCGTTCATCCCACAGGTGAATCGGCAGCCCGGCCAGCTCACCCAGTTCGGCGGCAAAGGCCTGCGTCTTCGCGGCTCGCGGGCTCACCTCGCCTGACAGGTGCAGCGGATTGCCCACCACAATGCCAGCCACCCCGAATCGCCGCGCCAGCCGTGCCAGCGAGCGCAGGTCTTCTCGCGCATTCCGTCGCCGCTCCAGCGTCAGTACCGGCTGCGCCGTCAGGCCCAGCTCGTCGGACACGGCCACCCCAATGCGCTTCGACCCCACGTCGAGGGCAAGATACCGTGGCGCGCTCGATGATCCCTGCATCGTACCCTTCCGGGTCCATCTTAGATGGGGAGATGTGAGGAAATGTCCCTCCTCTGATGAACTCCCGATACAATCATAAAAGGTAGAGAATCCGCAGGGACCTAACTCTCATCTCTCAGTAACATAAGGATTTTTAGCAGGGAATGGCGCGCCGCAGACGAAAGACCAGTAAAAGCAGGGGTTTAGGCGCCGCAGGAACCTTGCTGCTGGTGCTGCTTTTGGTCCTGGGTGTCGCAGGCGCAGGTGCCTGGCTTGTGTTTACGCCGTTCGGCCCGCGGCATGAGACGTTTGTTGAACTTGCGCCCGGTTCGTCGGCGGTGCGTATCGGCAGCCAGTTGGAGTCGGCGGGCGTCGTGCGCAGCCGCTATGCATTTTATCTGGTCCGCTGGTTGCAGAGGGGGACGCTGCAAGCCGGCGAATACCGCTTTGACCACCCGGCCTCGGTGGATAAAGTCTACGCGCGCATTGTGCGCGGAGATGTCTACACCGTGGCCGTAACCGTGCCCGAGGGCGCGAACATTTTCGATATCGGCACGCGCCTTCAGCAGGCAGGGTTGGGTACGCGGCAGGAGTTTCTGGAAGAGCAGGCAAGGCAGACCGGCCTGGTGGCCGATCTGGATCCGAAGGCGAAGAGCCTTGAGGGCTATCTTTTCCCGGATACCTATCGCTTTGCCCGCAAGGCCACCATGGCCCATATCACCGCCGCCATGGTGCGACAGTTCAGGTTGGCGGCTGCGCAGTTGAACTTGAAGGAGAATGTGCACGCAGTGGTGACGATGGCTTCGCTGGTGGAACGGGAGACTGCCGTGGACGCAGAAAGGCCGCTGGTCGCCAGCGTGTTTCAGAACAGGCTCGCCCAAAAAATGCCGCTCATGACCGATCCCTCGGTCATCTATGGGCTTGAACTCCAGGGCGACTGGCACGGCGTCATTCACCAGAGCGACCTCAAGCGCAATACGCCCTACAACACCTATCTGCATGCCGGACTGCCGCCTGGGCCCATCGCGAATCCGGGCATGCGGTCGCTGCGCGCGGCCATGAGCCCTGCACGCACAGACTACCTCTACTTTGTCGCCGCCGGAGCCAATCCGCAGGGCCGCTCGCTGTTCTCCAGCACTCTCCAGGAGCACGCCCGTGCCGTGGCCGGATACAGGAATGCGTTGAAGAAGGCGGGTGGCCGTTGAAGAGAATCTATCGCAGTGCGGCCGCCGCGACGCTCAGCCTTCCCACCTTGCTGCTTTCCGGCTGCCTCTTTACTACGCGCAGGCTGCCCGTGCCCAAAACGCCCTCGATCGTGCAGACGCTTACGCCCGATGCGCTCGTCGACAGGCTCAATCAGCGCTGGGCCGCGCTCAACACGCTCAATGCAACAGTCGAAATCCAGGCAAGCGTGCTCAAGTCCAAGGAGGGCGTGGCCAAGGATTACACCACCTTCCGCGGACACATCCTCATGCGCAAGCCGGAGCAGTTGCGGGTGCTCGGCCAGGTGCCCGTGCTCGGCATGACCATGTTTGACATGGCCAGCGACGGCAAAAACTTCACCCTCTACATTCCGTCCAAGAAAAAGGCCGTTGAAGGCCTCACCACCCTCACAAAGAAATCGAAGAGCAGAATCGAGAACCTGCGCCCCGGGTTCTTCTTTGACGCCATGGTGGTCCGGGGGCTCGAGCCCGACGATGAGTACATGGTCACCGCGGACACAGAAACCGTGGAAGACCCGGCGAAGAAGCATCTCCTGCTGATTCCCGAATACATCCTCAGCATCATGCATCGCAAAAACGGCAGCCAGGAACTTGCGCCGGTGCGGGTGATCACCTTCCATCGCGACGATCTGCTGCCCTATCAGCAGGACCTCTATGACAGCGATGGAAACCTGGAGACGGTCGTGATCTATAACCGCTATGCAGACTTCGGCAGCGGCGAGTATCCAGCCACGGTCACCATCAAGCGCCCGCTGGATGAGTACCAGGCTGTTCTCACGGTTGAAAAAGTCGTGGAGAATATGCCTCTGACCGACGACCAGTTCCACATCAAGGTGCCCGAAGGGACGCAGATACAAAGCCTGGAGAAATAATGGCGCAGCCTGAAAGATGCGGGCTGCTCATGGGACGCGGAGGGGGAGGTGGGTCTTCCGTGTCCGTCCTGTTTCGCTTCCGGCTACGGCAGCGAAATCAGCGAAAAGCCGCAGTAGCCGGTTGTCCTGTTCATGGGCCGCAGCACGGAGGAAGCCGGCTGAGCCTTATGGCTTGAAGGCAGGGGATAATCGAGCGACATGTCCAACCCTGCCAGGTTTGCCATGGCAAAAATGGCCATGCGCTCATGCTGGAGCGTGGGGATATAAGGGATTTCATCCTCGAAGATCAGTGACCCCGAGTTGCTCCAGGGAGCGGGCAACAGGTTCTGCACGCTGCCCGGGGCGCCGCACAACTCCACCGCCGTTACGCCGCGAAAACTCAGCGTCTGCATCGTGGAAACCTTGCCCGCGGGTGCATCCTTGCCGCTCAGGCAGCGCACCGTATTTCCGTGCGCGTCGGTCGTCACCGGATCAACCGAATCGCTGGATGTCCAGGCATCGGGCCCACAGGGGATGGAAACCAGCAGATCCCATTGGTTGCTGAGCGGGCGTGCCTGTTTGATGCAATGATTGATGGACCTGTCGATGCCGCTGATCGGCATGCCGGCCCGTGCACCGGAGGACCGCTGAATGTTGATCGTGTGGCCGTGACTATCGAGCATGTAAAAGGCGGCTGGGCTGGGCCACGGGTTGGGGTTCAACGCGTTGGTGAATGTCACTCCCTGCGGATGGCCGCAGGCCGGAGAATAAACATCCACGCCAAGGATGCGGTTGGATCCATCCACGCTGGGTACGATCACCCAGGTCCCATCAAAAACTACATCGAGCTGCGTGGCAGAGTCTGGGGAATTACCGGCTGCTGTCATGAAATACCTCGCGCAACGTTGTGTTTCCAGAGCCGGAGACATAGTAGGCCGCCCAGTAGTATGGATGGCTGTACCGTGGATCGCGTGAGAGTGATTGCCGGGCCTCGGTCAGCGCCTCCGGCACGCTGAGTCCATCGGCCAGACCTCGATAGAAGACATCCATCATCGGAACTGCCGAGGCGGAATCAATCTGCCAGCGGGTCGCAACTACGTCGGGCACTCCAAGCGCCGCCAGCGTATCCACTATATCGCCCATGCCGTGGTTCCAGCCCGCTTCATTCGTTCCAGAGGAGCAGGCGGAGAAGACCACAAGCCGAGCGGCCCTGGGCGGGTTCCGCAGAAACAGGCGGCTGTCGAGATAGGGCTTTTCGCCATTTGCGCCGGTGGGAGCCAGCAACAGCCGCGTCGCGCCATCATATTGCGCTGCATGGCCGGCAAAATGAATGAGCGAGGCTGAGGCCAGATACGCAGCAACCCGCCGCTCCGTTGCCTGTCCCGCCAGCAGCAGGTTGGAGTGGGCTTCGAGGTGCGCTACTGCCCGCGCCTCGTTCAGGGCTTCGGGCAAAAACGTGCTTGCCCCCGCGCCCACAGAGGCGCCCACAACCAGGGGCTGACCCAGCGATCTGCGTGCGATGGTTTGCCCGGCGGGTTGCCGGTCCAGCAACACTGACGGCGCCTCTTCCAGATTGAAGCGCAGGCCGATGGGGCCCTCGGCGGTTTCGACCGACGGCCAGGGTACATTGCCGAGCAGCGGGTCCGGCTCCAGCACCAGCAGGTCGTCTGCTGCTGATGCCGCGCGCAGGCCGTCCAGAAGCATATCCCCAAGCCGGCGCGCAGCCTGATCGATGGAGGCCTGCGATGTGGCCGGAGAACTCACATCGCGTTCCAGAGCCGCCGATGTAGCCAGCACGTCATCCCTTAGAAAATGCACCTCGCTCCACGTCGCGTGTTGCCCACCGGCCCGGTACAGCAGCACACGGTCGCGCAGAACAATCTGCCCCATCAGCCAATCCTGGTCATTGTGCGCAGGCTCCAGTTTGAGCGCGCGCTCAAGCTGGCTCTTCAGGCAATTCAGTTGATTATTGGTGCACGCCGGCACGGGCCGCCCCAGGATGCGCAGCCTGTACCGCTCCCACAGAGCCAGAATGTCCATGCCGGGACGCTTTTCCTCCAGCCACACGCCAGCCAGTGCGGCATAGAGATCGCGATCCGCGCGGGCGTCGACGATGTTCCGTTGCCCCGCGCCCCGGGCCTGAAGTTCCTCTTTCAAAATTGCCGCACGCAGCGTGGATTCCGCTTTGCGTGGATGTCCGAGCGCCAGCTCCAGTCCTCCCAGCACCACGGCATAGTTCTTGAGCTGCAGTGAGTTGTCCTCGCCCACCATGCGGCTATGCGCATCGTCGAGCATGTGTGCTGCGGAGTCCAGCTCACCGCGATCCAGATACATCCCCGCAATGGCGATTTCACCCTCCGCCTGTGAGCCCATCAATCCCTTCTGGCCCGGGGCCAGGGCAAGCTCCTTACGCGCAATTCTCATCTGTTTCTGCGCTGTCAGCAGGGCGCCCGCGCGGATGGCTGCCTTGATGAGTGCGACCCGCTGTTCGGCCAGAATCGCGCGATTCTGTGTGAGTTCAAAAAGTGAGAAAGCCTCCCGGTTCAGCAGCAGGTCCAGTTGTGCCCGCGGCGTCCCATCCTCGATGAAAGCCAGTCCCGACATGGTCGTTGCCACGCGAAACACTGGATAGTCGCCCGCGTAAAAGAGGCGGATGCTTTCGATATTCAAGCGCCATGCAGACTCGGTGTTGCCCGACTCCACTGCGTCGGCTCCCAACGCATTTCTGGCGCGCAACTCAAGCAGCATGTAGTGATAGGCATGTGCCTGCGCAACCGCCTCAGCCGCCAGCGGGCTGTCTGTCGTGGCAGTGCCCGGATTCATGTCGCAACCGGCGTTCAGGGCCGTGGCATCGGCGCGAATCCAGCTGTAGCTGGTCTTGTGTGCCAGCAGGGCATCGGCCGCCTGGTGGCAAGGCGCAAACGTAAACGAGCGCTGCAGCGCATACACGCGCTCCACTTCGGCGCGATCTTCTCCCGCTGCGTTGCCCAGCTTGTGAAACAGCGCTCCGCTCTCGGCGGCCCAGCGCTCCGCGCCGGTGTAATCGCCCTGCGCGTTCGCATCAATGGCCCGGCCCAGCGCGTGCGCGGAACGCACAAAGCCATCGCTTACAGAGGATGTGGGGGAGGGAAGAAGCTCGGTGAGCCAGGGGTCCTGATGATTCGTTTCAAGAGAAGCGGCGAGGGCATGCAGCAATGCACGGGCTGCCGTGCAGTTTGCGTTGCAGGGGGAGCCGCGCGAGCGATCCACCGTTAAAGGAAATGCGGAATCGAGCAGCCGTGGCAGCAGCGTGGAAGACAGCTCTTCGTCGATACCCGCCAGCGTGCCGGGGTCCGCTGCCAGCGCATGCATCGCCTGCGGAGTCGCCAGGTGCTGCTCCATGCGGCTCTGGTGGCTCTTTAGTTGGTTCAGCTTGTCTTCAAGCACCTTGAGATGCTGGCGGCCTTCCGCCAGCCAGTTCGGATCGCGTTCAAAATTCAAATAGCGGTTCCAGGTCTCGACGGCGTTCATCACCTGCCCGCGGTCTTCCATTACCAGTGCCTCATTGAACAGCACAACCGGGTCATCGGGCGAAAGCTCGTCGGCGCGCCGCAGGTAATCGAGAGCCGTAGCGCGGTCGTTTTCGCTGCTTGTCGCTATGCCGCGCTGAAAATACGCTGACGCGTCATCCGACAGCAGGCTGGGTGTCACAGGCCCGGTGGCCAGCAGCCGATCGAGGATGTCGATGGAAGCGTCATATTCCTCATCCAGCAGGTATGCGCGCGCCTTCAGTTGCAGCAGGTGAGAGTCTGTAGGGGCCTTCTCAAGCTGCGTCTCAATCTGCGCGCGCGCGGCCAGCAGAGGGGCAGACTCGCGATTCGCCCCGCCGCCGCGAAGATGCGTTTCCGGCCTCACTTCGCTATAGCCGGCGCCGGGAATGCGCAGGTCAAAAATGCGGGAGTGGCTGTAGGCCTCGGCCAGCAGCTTTTCTGGAGTGTGTTCATGCTGCCACAGCAGCGTCGCGCCTGTAACCATCGCCAGCAGCGTAAACGCGCTCGCGCTTGCCCACAAAAGAATCCCCGGCACTCGCTTGCGTGCCGGCAACTGCGACGTTCTGGAAAGCTCAACCGCCAGCCGGTGCTGCCACATCGGGGTCAGCGAAGCAAAATGCGCCATCTCCGCCGTCTCTTCCGGTGACATTTCCTGCGCAAGCACATGCCGGCTCTGGCGCAGTCGCGCAACGCAGGCGGCGCAGACAGCTGCATGCGCCAGCAGGGATTCGGCTTCGCTGGCCGGCGTCTCGCCGGTCACCAGCCGCAGCCACTCGCCCGGCTCCGGACACGCTTCAGCCCCGGCGGGCGAGAAGTTGTTCTCCTCCGCTGGCCGCGCGTCCATGCCAGACGCGGCTAGCGCCGACAGGTACTCAAGGGTACGGTCAGTGCCGTCTCCGGTGCGGCCAGCGGGCTTGCCGGCGGATTGGCTCGAACTAAGATCGCTTTTCTTCATCGCGTGCATTGTACTTACCGCAGACCAGAATGGATTTCCTTTGCGCGTTAGCCGGTTTCTTTGGCTGGTTCCGACACCCCGTCTGGATTATGCGGGTCTATCTCCTTGCGCAACCAGGAAGTTACGCGGCGTAGCGCGCTTTCAACTCCCTTGGCAGATAATCCCATGACCGGCAGCTCCGCTATCTCTTCCGCGGTGAGTCCTTGCAGATAGTAAAGCCAGAAAATGGCGCGGTCCCGCTCGGCGATGACCCCCGGCGCCAGGCGCATTCTGCGGTCCAGCTCGGAATAGAGCACGGCCTTCTCCATTCCTTTGCCTCCTTGTGAGGCCGCAGGCGTCATCGGCGCAGATTCATCGCTCAGCGTGACAGTTACTACTTTGCCACCCCGTTTGGCCGAATACTGGCGCCGGAAATAATCGTTGGCCACTGAGACCGCAACAATGCGCAGCAGGCCGAGGAATGAGTCCTCGCCCCGAGGCTTGAAATCCCTCAGGATACGACGCTCCTGCTCGCACAGCTTGAGGAAGATTTCCTGCATGATGTCATCCACGACTGCGGGCGTTGCGCTGCCGAGCCACATCCGGGCGACGCGCGCCGCTACCAGCGAGGCAATGGGCGTGCTGCGCCGCAGAAACTCTTCCCACTCCGCCGCATCGGTCGAGCGGGCGCAGGCTTTCGCCAGATCGTTGATTGGCACTCTCAGTTCATCCACGGCGTGGGTATACAGTCTATCGCAAGTACAGGGATGGTTTATTCGTTTGCAAATGAAATTCGTCCCACTCTTGTGGGAGCCGCCAGGCGGGAGAGGCCGGTGCGTTTCCGGCTGTGCTAGTATCCCCGCAAGCGCGCATCCGCTCACTTCAAAGGACACTGGCATGGATACGAACCTGCGCCCCCTCTCTCTTGGCGAGATCCTCGACCGCACGGCCCAGCTTTACCGGTCCAACTTTCTGCTCTTCGCCGGTATTGCGGCGGTGTATGCAGGCGCCTTGCTGGTGCTGAACCTGATCCAGATCGGGCTGCAGGAGCTGCTGCAGGCTGAACACTGGACGCGCCAGCTCGCCTGGCTTACCCGCAGCGCCACCGGTGTCTCCATGCTGCTGGCATTCATCTTTGCCGGCGCGGCTGTGGCGGCCAACAACCGCGCAGTCGGCTGGCTCCATCTGGGCCAGTCGCCCACCATTCGCGGAGCGTATTCCGACATTTTGCCCCGGTTGGGCCGCTACCTCTGGCTCATGACGATTACGGCGATTGTCGTCTGGCTGCCCATCGCCGTGCTCTATGGGGTCTATTTTGCAACGGTCCTCCATTTCAACCAGGTCGCGGCCGGTGCCGGCGGCCCGAGCGCCGCCGCGGGAAACCAGTCCATGCTCATCTTCGGCGTGGCCACGGCAGTATTCTTGCTCCTGCTCATTCCGATTGGCATCTACACCGTCCTCATGGGCCTGCGCTACGCGCTTGCCGTGCCGGCCTGTGTTGTGGAAAATATCAAAGCCCGTCAGGCCATCCGCCGCAGCATCGAACTCAGCAAGGGCTCGCGCGGCCGCATCTTTCTTCTGGGGCTGCTGGTGATTTCCATCCAGATAGGGTTGGTTCTCGTTACCCAGGCAGCGTTTTTCGTGGTCGGCTTCAAGAATCACGGCGTACTGTCTGCAGGGATTCGCGCGTTGCAGCAGGTGGTCGCGTTCGTCACCAACACCTTCATCGGGCCCGTCTACGCCACCGGCCTCACGCTCTTCTACTATGACCAGCGCGTGCGCAAAGAGGGGTATGACATCGAACGCATGATGGACGCCGCAGGACTCACCGCTCCGGTAGTTGCTCCGCAGTCCGCTGCCGAACCGCCGCTGCCGGGAGTATCGCAGGAGTGAGAGTGCCTGGAGCCTTTGCGGACGCGGTGCGAAAAGGCGCGATGGCTCTGGGTGCAGCCGCTGCCCTGATCGCCCTGCCGGCGCACGCAGTTGAGCCTTACGCTTCCAGCCCTGCCGCGCAGCCCTCGGGCCGCTGGCGTGAGGCCTCCCTGGACGACTACCGCAGCCACCTGCAAACGCTCTCCTCGCTTGTTGAGGCCTGCGCCAAAGCGCGCGACCTCACGCACTGCGACCCCATGCTTGTCGGGCCGGACGACCGTATTCCGGTGGGCAGCGGCGCACATGCCGGACGGCGGCTCGTGCGCTACGGCTGGCTCAGGGTGCTCTTTTCCAGGGCTGAAGAAGCCGATGAACCCGCGACAGAGCATGCCAGCGGTTCAAAGACCGGCCCGGCCCAGTCCAATGCCCAGCCAATAGAGCCCACCACCACCCAGTTGCTGCTGCTGGCCAGGGAACGCCTGGCTCGCGATTTCGCCCAGGCCGGCATTGCCGCCGCAAGCTCGCCCGCCTACCCGGCAGAGCGCACCACCATGCAGCAGGTCCTCGCCGGCCCTGACTTCCGCAATCTCCAGGAGCCCACCGTAAGCGACTCGATGATGGAGAAGCTGAGCAGTTGGCTCAACCGCCTCTTCCAGTCCGCCGCTACGCTCAGGAGCCGGTCTCCCTGGGTGGGCCGCGCCCTCGTCTGGGGATTCATCCTGATGGTGTGCGTGGGCCTGGTCTACGCACTGCTGCAATTGGAGCGCCGCTGGCGCCTCCATCTCACGCCGGAGACCGGCAGCCCGGCCACGCCTGCCGCTCCAGCCCGCAACTGGCAGCACTGGCTTGACGAGGCGCGCCGCTTCGCCGCCGCGGGCCAGTGGCGCGGCGCCATTCATTGTGTCTATTGGGCGTCCATCGCGCGCCTGGAGTCAAAGCGCCTGTGGCCCGCTGACCGCGCACGCACTCCGCGTGAATACCTGGCGCTGGTGGCTCCCGACGATCCCCGCAAGTCCGGCCTGGCCCAGCTCACCCGCTGCTTTGAGCGCACCTGGTACGGCGGCCAGCCCGCGGGCGAATCCGACTACCACCGGGCCGAATCGCTCGCCACCACCCTAATGCAGGGCCTCGCGGGGCACGCAAATGGCGGTGCGGAATGAATCTCCTTTCCGCGCTCGATGCCGGCGACCGCCGCCTGCTCTCGTGGTGCCTCGGCATTGCCATCACGCTGGCCGTACTCATCGGCTTTCTATTGCCCAACGCAAACGGCAACGACAATCCCTTGCCGTCCAGTTATCTCGCCGGCCGCCACGGCGCCCGCGCCGCCTATGACACCCTGCTGCGTTCCGGCTACCCGGTCGAGCGCTCCGAGCGCCCGCTCAGCGAGCTGGCAGCCGCCGCAGGCCCCGATGCGGTGGTGATCTTTGCGCAGCCATTCTCCCGCGAGCCCGACGACATCAAGGCCGTCCGCCAGATTGTGGAGCGCGGCGGTCGCGTCCTTTCCACCGGATTCTGGGGCGGATACATCCTGCCCGGCGGCGCGCCCGCCCCGTCCAGCGAGTTTTCTTTTGCCCCCTGCGAGCTGGAGCCCGAGGGGCTAGACGGCCTCGCTGGTTCCGGCTCGGTGTGGATGGTCCCCACCGCCACCTGGCAGCTCGGCAATCCCACCCAGCGCGTCGAGTACACCTGCGCCGGCCAACCGGCAGTGGTCGAGTACGACTACGGCAAAGGTCACGTCGTCTGGTGGGCCAGCGCCACTCCGCTGGAAAACGCCTCGCTGGCCCGCGCCCACGACCTCGACCTTCTGCTCAGCTCGCTCGGCCCCCGTGAAGGCCATCACTTCTATTGGGATGAGTCGCTGCACGGCGATGTCCGCTCCACCTGGAGCTATGCCGCAGGCCCTGCGCTTACGTTGCTGTGCATTGGCCTTGCCCTGCTGGGCTTGCTCATCGTCTTCAGCTTCAGCCGGCGCAGCGGCCCGGTGCGCGACCTGCCGCCGCCGCAGCGCGCCGCACCCATCGAGTTTGTTGACGCGCTCGGCGCGCTCTATCGAAGCGCCGGAGCATCCTCAACGGCCGTCGCCGTCGCCTTTCAGCGCTTCCGCCGCCACGCCCTGCGCCTCTGCGGCTTGCGCCCCACCGCAATCAGCGCCGCGGAACTGGCCGCGGCAATTCACCGTCGCTTTCCCGCTGCCGGCAGCAGCCTTCTGGCTGACCTGACCGCTTGCGAAGAAGCCGCACTCAACGAGACCGCACTCAACGAAACCATGGACCCACGCACCGCGCTCAAGCTCATCCAGGCCCTGCACCGCCACCAGGAAACCCTCGACGCCGCCGGGCCCATTCGCCGCAGCGCATGAATCAACCCGCACACTTCAACCCGCAGGAAAGGGCCCTCATGACCCAGGAACCCACGCCGAGCCCAAACCAGAATCAGAACCCGCCGCTGCATGCCACCAGCCAGCTCATCGCCCACGCCCGCGCCGAGCTGGGCCAGGTCATCTCCGGCCAGTCCACGGCTATTGAGGAAGTGCTGATCGCCGTCTTGTGCCAGGGCCACGCGCTGCTTGAGGGCGTGCCCGGCATTGCCAAAACGCTCATGGTCAAAGCGCTTGGCCGACTGCTAGGCCTCGGCTTTCAGCGCGTGCAGGCCACCCCCGACCTCATGCCCGCTGACATTCTCGGCACCACCATCCTGCGCCCCGGCTCTGACGCATTCGTCTTCCACGCAGGTCCGGTTTTTACTGACCTTCTGCTCGTGGACGAAATCAATCGCATGCCGCCGCGCACTCAGGCCGCGCTTCTCGAGTGCATGGAGGAGCGGCAGGTCACCATCGACGGCGCGCGCCGCCCGCTGCCCGCCTGGTTCACCGTCTTCGCCACGCAGAACCCGGTGGATTTCGAGGGCACCTACCCCTTGCCCGAGGCACAGCTCGACAGATTCCTCATGAAGATTCGCGTCGCCTATCCCTCCGAGGCAGACGAGCTCCAGATGATGCGCCGCCACCACGCCGGAACAGGCGCAGGCCCGCTCGAAGACGCCGCCATTACGCCGATTCCAGCGGGCATGCTCGCCGCCGCGCGCGCCGAAGTCCGCGCCATTCGCATTGAGCCGGAGCTGTACGGTTACATGCTCGCTCTCGCGCGCCGCACCCGCGAGTGGCCCACGCTGCTGCTCGGCGCAAGCCCTCGCGCGGCGCTCAGCATCATGCGCGTGGCGCAGGCCGCCGCTGCCTTTGATGGCCGCGATTACCTTGTCCCCGATGACGTCAAGCGCGCCGTGCAGCCCGTGCTGCGCCATCGCGTAATCCTCAAGCCCGAGGCCGAGTTGGAGGGCTTTGACGCCGACCGCGCGCTCGCCGACGTGGTGGCCACCGTGCCGGTACCCCGCCAATGATCGCTGCGTCCCTGCGTCCTGAGCCGGTGCGCGCCGCATGCGAGCCGCAGCGCCGCTGGGGTTATGCCCTCACGCGCCGCTCCATCGCATTGCTGCTCGCAGGCTTTCTGTTGCTTATCCCCGGCTTCTGGTTTGAGCAGATGAGTTATGCCATGCTGGCCTGGGATGCGCTCGTCCTGTTCGCCGCTTTCCTCGACGGCCGCCGTCTACCCGCCCCGGCGATGCTCACCGCCGCCCGCTCCTGGTCCAATGCGCCCGCGCTCGACAGCGAAACCGAAATCGAGCTGACCCTTGAAAACCTCAGCGGCGTCATCGCCGACTGCCGCATTCAGGACGATCTGCCTCCACAGCTTGCCGTTGAAGTACCCCCACTGCGCCTCACCGCTTTCCCCAACGTTCCCGCCTCCATCCGTTACCGAATGCAGCCGCAGGAGCGCGGCGACTGGCAGGCCGGTGCACTCTACATCCGCTACCGCTCGCCCCTCGGACTCGTTGAGCGCTGGGCCAAAGCGCCGCTCGCGCAGACGGTGCGCGCCTACCCCGCATTGCGCACCAGCGAAAAGCAGCAGATATTCCTTGCCCGCAGCCGGCAGATTGACCTGCAACTGCGCCGCGCGCAGCAGCGCGGCCTGGGCCGCGACTTCGAAAGCCTGCGCGAGTACCGCCCCGGCGACGACCTGCGCGACATCTGCTGGACCGCCACCGCCCGTCGTGGCAGCCCCATCACCCGCCAGTACCAGACCGAGCGCAGCCAGCCCGTCTGGATCGTGCTCGACTGCGGACGCCTCATGCGCTCCCGTGTCGCCGCCGCCCCGCCTGCTCAACGCGCATCTGCGGTGAAGGGTACGGGCTTTAGCCCGTACAAAGATCAGGTGCAGTCATCCGGGGCTTTAGCCCCTGAGGGCCGTTTCTTAAGTGGCCCGGATGTGGTCAGATCCGCGTCTGCAAAGCCTGCCCAGGTCCACTCCAAGCTGGACCACGCATGCACCACCGCCGTCGCTCTCGCCCAGCTCGCGCTCTACTCCGGCGACCGTGTCGGCTTGCTTGCCTACGGCCAGGGAATTCAGCAGCGCCTGCTGCCCGGACGCGGCTCAGCCCATCTGCGGCAACTCATCGAGGCCCTCGCCCAGGTGCGCACTGAGTCCGCAGAGGCAGACCACCTGCGCGCCACCACCATGCTCAACCGCCTGCAGCCGCGCCGCTCGCTCATGTTGTGGATTACGGATCTGGCCGAGTCGGCCATGCGTCCCGAGGTCTTGGATGGCGCCGCGCAACTCCTCCGCCGTCATGTCCTGCTCTTCGTCGCCATGGCCCAGCCTGAAGTGGAAGCCCTGGCCGACACGGCGCCCCGCACCGTCGAGCAGATGTTTCGCGCAACCGCCGCGCAGGAGATGGCCACCCGCCGCGAACTTCTCCTCGCCCGCATGCACGAGCAGGGCGCGCTCACCCTCGACCTCCACCCCGAAGCCCTCACCTCGACGGTGCTCAACCAGTACCTGCAAGTAAAAGAGCGCGCAATGCTGTAGGAACGGAACAGCATCAGTCACGAGATCCCGGACCAGACTCCTTGACGCGTGAAGCGCTACGCGCTACAGTGCGAACATGATTCAGTCGTTCCGGCACGCCGGTCTGCAGAAGTTCTTTCTGACCGGTAGCAAGGCCGGTATTCAGCCCGCGCATGAGACCAGGCTGCGCAGACAATTGACCCTGCTGAATACCGCCAAGAACGCGAATCGCATGAACGTTCCCGGATGGGATCTGCACCCGCTCAAAGGAGCACTTGCAAACCATTGGTCCATCAAGGTGAACGGAAATTGGCGCATGACGTTCACGTTCGAAAATGAGAACGCAATCCTCGTGGATTACCAGGACTACCACTAGATGCAGAGGAGAACTCCGATGGCAATGACAATGCACAATCCGGCGCATCCCGGCGAGATTCTGCGGGAGTATCTAGGCAACGTTACGGTTGGCGAAGCGGCAAAGAGGCTGCGCGTTGCCCGGTCTACGCTCTCGCGACTGCTGAATGGCCGGGCGTCGTTTACAGCGGCAATGGCACTGCGGCTATCCGATGCTTTCGGAACCGAGCCGAGTATGTGGCTTGACTTGCAGCAGCAGTATGACCTGTGGCAGGCCGCGCAGCGCAAACGGCCCAAGATTCAGAAATTCTTCCGCGCAGCGTAGGCATCGCGCCCATGCCGGCCTACTCCCCGCTATCCGTCTCCCGCAGCCGCTTCGCCATCGCCCACTTCAGTTCCTCAATCCCCTGGCCAGTCACAGCCGAGATCGCGTGGAACTCCAGCTTTCTGCGCTTGGCATGCGCCTGCAGCTTCTTCAGCTTCTCCGGGTTGGCTGCGTCCATCTTTGTCGCCACCACAATCATCGGCTTCTCATCGAGCCCGTGGCCAAAGCCCGCCAACTCGTTGTTGATGACCTTGAAGTCTTCCACCGCGTCCGGCCGGCCCGAGGCATCGGACACATCCACCAGGTGCACCAGCAGCCGCGTGCGTTCGATGTGGCGCAGGAACTGCACGCCCAGCCCTGAGCCCTCGTGCGCGCCCTCAATCAGCCCCGGCATGTCCGCGACCACATAGGACTCCTGGTCCGGCTCCTCGCCCACCGTCACCACGCCCAGGTTCGGCTCCAGCGTCGTGAAAGGATAATCCGCAATCTTCGGCTTCGCCGCGGAGATGCGCGAAATCAGCGTGGACTTGCCCGCATTCGGAAAGCCGACCAGCCCCACATCGGCCAACAGCTTCAGTTCGAGGCGAAAGCTGCGCTCCTCGCCCGCCCGGCCCATCTCGTGCTCGCGCGGAGCCTGGTGCGTCGGCGTGGCAAAGTGCTGGTTGCCGCGTCCCCCGCGCCCGCCCTTGGCCACCACCACCCGCTCGTCGGGGTGTTGGAAGTCGTGCACCAGCTCGCCCGTCTCCATGTCATAGAGCGCCGTGCCCACCGGAACGTGCAGCACAATCGAGCTGCCGTCCTGCCCCGTGCAGTTCGAGCCCATGCCGTGCTCGCCGCGCTGCGCCTTGTGCTCCGGGTTATAGCGGAAGTGGATCAGCGTGTTGTGCCGCTGAGACGACTCCATGATCACGTCGCCGCCGCGCCCGCCATCGCCGCCCGAAGGGCCCCCGCGCGGCACAAACTTCTCCCGCCGGAAGGCCATGCAGCCGTTGCCGCCGTCCCCGGCCTTCACCCGAATTCTTGCCTCATCAATAAACATGCACCAACCAGCGCGTGAGCGGTTTCCGCAGCCGGGGCTTCCCCTGCCGCTCTGCCTGCAACTCCGCGTCTCTTCAGTGTACCGAATAGCCCGGCAAATCACCGCACGGGCCAGACTCTCGAAGTATGTTCGGGACCGACCGCATATCAAATGCACGTCTTGTCGCCGGGATTTGTCCTCGAAAATAGGAACCGCATGGAGCCCAACTTCCCTGCAAGGATACGCACGGGCCGTACCTTACGAATCGCTATCTCTGAGGTAGAACCGCCATAAGAGCGAATCGCAGAAGTGCAATCACGATTGCCCAGGACAACAGCGCCCGAAACCCAAGAGCAATCGGATCAAAAGCACCAAGTCCGGAAGGGAAATACGAAATTGCCGGATTGTCTCGACTGATTAGGATTGGAAGTTTTTCGTTGACCTGATGATCGTAGATAAGACCGTCAGCTCTGGCCACGTCGAATGAGAAGTCGCGCACAACTCTGCCGGAAAATTGTTGGCCCAGAAACTCATAGGAGTACACAATTTCTGCTCTGGCAACACCTCCAAAGCCGGAGCGTGTTCGCTGAATTGACTCGATCGCGGCGCTTACCTGGATGCCGTCTTTAGTACGATACCGCAACCAAAGTTCCCTCAACCACCACACAGCAACAGAGGCGTTGAGATAGGTTTGGGGGGCCGTAGGCAGTTCACCATAGATATCTTTGCTGGGGGCCTCACCGTCCATCTTCTCAATCTCTTTTGAAAGACCCCGTTTCTCGATCTCATCGCGAAGCGGTTCGATAAGTTCATCGTCCAATCCATCTCTGCCCCTCCAAAGTTGGAGCAAGTTTTCGTCACTTCTCCGGCTGAACCTGCCTGCTGCATCGCTCATCGTTCGTGTCTTCGCTCCTTGGGTGGTTCGTGCGGATTCTAGCAGCGAGCACAAGCCGAAGGCAGCCCACGAGATACTCCCCCACTCGAACACTTGCATCCTCCGACAAGAACTTGCTTGGGATCCTCTAATCTCCCCGCCGCCATGCCGTAGAATCGTATCCGACTCCACTGCAAGAGCAGGCGGATATGTTTGCGGATGGGCGACTTGCGTCGCTCGCCGTTCCGTCCAGCCCTGTTCAAACCGGACCCGCCGCAGAGTGGGCCGCGCAGAAGGTGTGTTTTCCCAGGATTTTCCGCAAGTTGGTTCCACGATGGCGGGATGTACTTGGATGAAGTCGCTGTTGCCTGCCGCCCTGCTGACGATTGTCAGTGCGGGCGCGGCAGGTTTCGCCCAGTCGGTGTCGAGCCCGCCTGCCGGCACCCTTGCAACCGCATCGCATCGCATTGATCCATCGCCGCTGGTGCTCGCTATCTCTCTGCCGTCCGAGCCAATGCTCGCCCTTCCTTTGTCCGGGCAGACGATTCAGCCTGCACACCCTCAACTCCAGATCGCGGCAGTCGGCGCGGGCTCCTCTGCGTTGAGCACCAACGCGACTGCAGCGCAGTTGCAGGCGCTGCCCTTGTCCGGCCGCAACTGGGAGAGCTTCGTGCTCGATGCGCCTCCTGCCGCCTCTTCGGCGCACGGCCCCGTCGAGTCCTCCCCGCGCGGCGGCGAGCAGCCCTCATCCATCACCGTGGACAACGCCAGCATCCGCCTCGCCTTTGGCGGACGCGGTGTGGGCCGCATGCGCTCCCGCGGAGCCATGCTCATCGGCCCCAGCGCCAGTGAGGCCGCCATCCGCGCTGTGCAGTCGGTTGCCGGCGGTGCAGATGCTGAAGGCGATCGCTCCGCCGCCCGCCGCGCCAACGTCCAGACCGAGCGCGGCTCCAACGCGCTGCACGGCCAGGCATTCCTCTTCAACCGCAGCAACCTCTGGGGCGCGCAGAATCCCTTCACCCAATGGATTCAGCAGACCGCTCCCGCCACGTCGACCGCCGTGCCTGTCTTTACGCCGCTCAGTTACACCCCCAGCGATCATGAGCTCTCGTTCGGCGCGGGCGCGGGCGGCAGCTTCCGCCGTGGCAAGCTCTTCTGGTTTGCCGCGCTCGACGGCTACCAGCGCAACGATCCGGGTGTCTCCACCGTTCGCCATCCCGACCATTTCTTCGCGCAGCCTTCCAATGACCAGATGCAGGTGCTCAGCGCGCGCCTTGGCCTCAGCAGCGTCAATCCCGTCTCCGAGGGCCTTGCCGCCTACTCCGGAATGCTCGGGACGCTCGACGGCCTGCTCGGTCCCGCCCCGCGCACCTCCGCCCAGTGGACCGGCTTCGCCCGCCTCGACTGGCAGGCCGCCGAACGGCATCGCCTCACGCTGGAGGGCAACGGCGCGCATTGGAATGCCCCCGGCGGTGGCCTTACGCGCACCTCGGAGATGTACGGCACCCACAGCTACGGTGCCACGCGCGCCACAGAAGAGTGGGTTCTGGCCCGATGGGAGGCGTTCCTCACGCCAAATTTGCTGGCCACAACGCAGGGCTCCGTGGGCCATCAGGTCCAAAGCGAGCCAGCCAGCCAGCCCTCCACCTACGAGCAGTCGCTCAACATCAACGTCTGGGGTCAGCTGCCCCAGATGATCGTCGATGCGCGCTACGGCTTCACCATCGGCAACCCCACGTGGTTCGGCAAGGGCAACTATCCTGACGAGCATCTCTACGAGGCGCAGGAACAGTTGGACTGGGTGCGTGGCCCGTTCCTGCTCAAGGCCGGCCTTGACGTGCGCCACAACACCGACGCAACCAGCCTCCTCCGCAACCAGACCGGCAAGTACTACTACTCCAGCGTGGAGAACTTCGTCTCCGACGCCTTGTCCTTTGCCGCCTTCGGCATCAGCGGCCAGCTCAATCCCTTCAATCAGCACAACTGCGACGAAACCGGCCGCGTCTGGCGCGACTCCAGCGGCACGCTGCACGGTCTCGGCTATCTGCCCTGCTACACCTACTACTCGCAGCTCATGGGCCCCACCAACTGGTGGCTCAGCACCAGCGACTGGGCCAGCTACGTCACCGCGCAGTGGCAGCCGCGTAAAGACCTTGCGCTCTCCCTCGCCATGCGCTGGCAGCGCGAGCAGTTGCCGCCCCCGCTCGCCGCCCTCCGCAATCCTGACCTGCCCCTCACGCAGCGCCTGCCCACGCTCGGCAACGAATGGGGCCCGCGCGCCAGCCTCGCCTGGGGCCGCGGCGAGCACCTCTGGCCCGTCCTACGCCTCGGCTACGGCATGTACTACGGCCGCACACCCAACGCCACGCTTGAGACCGCGCTCACCCAGACCGGCTCGCTCAAGGGCGACCTCTACTTCTTCATGCGCCCGACTGACAATCTTTACGCCGGCGGCGCACCGCCATTTCCTTACGTCCTCGCAGGCCAGCCCGGCAACGTCGTCATGCCCGGAGCGGTGCAGTTCGCACCCACCTTTCGCAACGGCGAAGTCCACCAGGCCGTCGCCACGCTGGAAGAAGACCTGCCCGGCCGCGTGATGCTCGCCGCCAGCGCGGTCGTCAGCCTCGGTCGCCGCCTGCCCATCACCTACGACGCCAACATCGACCCTGCCGTCAATCCGCAAACCATCACCTATGCCGTCGTTGATGGCAGTGGCAAAGGCCCCATCAAGACCTCGCAGATTACGGTGCCCTTCTACGCCTCATGGCCCTCCGCCACATCGCCCACCGGCCTTGGCGGCCGCCTCAATCCCAACTACCAGCAGATTGTCCAGGTCGCCAGCCGTGCCAACTCCACCTATCGAGCGGCCATGTTGCGCCTCGTTCGCTACGGCCGTTACGGGATCGCACTGCGCGCGCACTACACCTACGCGCACGCCACAGACTGGAATCCCAATGAGAGCGCCTGGGTCACGGGCAGCAGCGTCCTCGACCCCGCCAATTTCCGCCAGGAGTACGGCACAAGCAACCTCGATGTGCGCCACTCCGCATCCACTGCCCTCGTCTGGGAACCCCGCTGGCATCTGCGCGACTGGGCTGGCCGCCTCGGCAATGGCTGGATGCTCTCCGCCATCGCCTACTTCCACAGCGGCATGCCTTTCACCATGCGCACCGAGGGCTCGCTGCCCCGCGAATACACCACTTCCGGCACCGCAATCGTCGGCCTCGCCCCCGGCATCAACGGCTATGGCGGAGACAATCGCCTCTACGGCATCGGCCGCAACAGCTTCCGCTACCCCGCCGCCTGGAAGGCGGACATGCGCATGGGCAGGCACTTCAAGCTGAGCCGCACCACCCAGTTGGACCTGCTGGCCGAGAGCTTCAACCTGCTCAATCACCAGAACGTCACTGAGCTTGAAACCGTCGGTTACACCATCCAGTCCGGCACGCGCACCCAGCGGCTCCCCACGCTCAACTTCCTCACCGGCATCAAGCCCGGTCAGACCGAGTTCGGACATCCCCTCAACATCAACGCCACCAACTTCTACCGCCAGCGTCAGCTCCAGTTCGGCCTGCACCTGCGCTTCTAAATGCAATAGGCAAATCGCCGCGTCCGCAGGGAGCCGGGCGGCAGATATGACCGCCACGAAAATGGCGCCCCAGTCTCGCTTCTGAGACCCGGAATCCCGCTAAAAATCCCTGGCCCATTGTGCAGAGAATTGCCGCCCGCTATGCCACTACGGAAAGGAAGTACCAGCGCGTACAGCGCACAGGTGCTCTCGGCGGCATTTCAACAATGCCCCTGTGACGCCTGCCGTCGGCGCTGCTACACTCCCCATTTCAGGGTCATTGCTGCATCGCAGGTTGTTCCTGTTGCTTTGGAGGCTTTTCATGCCCGACTTTCAGCCTTTTGTTCCGCCGTCCGAGACCCGCCCCGAGTTCACCCTCCGCGCCATTTTGCTCGGCTCGCTTTTCGGCATCATCTTCGGCGCCGTCACCGTCTACGTCGGCCTGCGCGCCGGGCTCACCGTCGCCGCCTCCATTCCCATCGCGGTGCTCTCCATCAGCATTCTGCGTGTCCTCGGCCGCGCCTCCATCCTTGAAAACAACATCGTCCAGACCACCGGCAACGCAGGCCAGTCCATCGCCGCCGGAGTCATCTTCACCCTGCCCGCGCTCATCTTCCTCGGCTTCGATCTCGAGTACTCCCGCATCTTCCTTCTCGCCCTCATCGGTGGCTGGCTGGGCGTGCTCTTCATGATTCCCCTCCGCCGCCAGCTCATCGTCGAGGAGCACGGCAACCTGACGTACCCTGAGGGCACCGCCTGCGCTGACGTCCTTATGGCCGGCGAGCGCGGTGGCGGCCTTGCCAGCCGCGTCTTCTTCGGTCTCGGCCTCGGCGCGCTCTACACCCTCTTCCAGAACGAAAACATCTTCAAAGCCTGGCCCGCTACGCCCGAGTACCAGCCCGACTTCGGCCCCGCGCACATCCTCAAAGGCGCCTCCATCAAGGCCGACGCCACACCGGAATACCTCGGCGTCGGCTACATCATCGGCCCCAAAGTCGCCGGCGTCATCTTCGCTGGAGGCGTCTTCTCCTGGCTCGTCCTCATGCCGCTCATCTACTTCTTCGGCAAGGAACTCCCGCACCCCATCTACCCCGGCACAGTTCCCATTGCGCAGATGGGCCCCAGCGATCTCTGGGCCACCTACATCCGCCCCATGGGCGCCGGAGCCGTCGCCGCCGCGGGCCTCATCACGCTCATCAAAACGCTCCCCACCATCCTGGGCGCGCTCACCTCCGGCTTCAAAAACATCCGTTCCCGCACTGCCGCCAGCGCCCAGCCCCTGCGCACTGAGAACGACCTCTCCATGCGCGTCGTCGTCCTCGGCTCCATCCTCCTCGTCGCCTTCATGTTCTTCTTTCTCCAGTTCAAGCCCGTGCCCGGCGCCTACGTCGGCTGGGCAGCCAACCTCGCTGCTTCGCTCCTCGTCGTCCTCTTCGGATTCCTCTTCGTCACCGTCAGCTCGCGCATCGTCGGCCTCATCGGCAGCTCCGCCAATCCCATCTCCGGCATGACCATCGCCACCCTCATGGCCACGTCTGCCATCTTCCTCGTCAAGGGTTGGACCAGCCCCGCCTTCGGCGCGCTCGCCATCACCATCGGCGGCGTCGTCTGCATCGCCGCGGCCAACGCAGGCGACACCTCGCAGGACCTCAAGACCGGCTACATCGTCGGCTCCACCCCGCGCCTCCAGCAGATCGCCCTCATGATCGGCGTCGTCGTCTCCACCATCGCCATCGGCTTCACCCTCAACCTCATGAACACCGGCCTTCAGGAGTTCCGCGCCATCGCCAAGCCCTGGAGCCTCACCGCACCGCATCCCGGCGTCGCCGTCCAAAACGACACCCGCCACCTCCCCGACCAGTTTCCCGTCCTCGGCCCCAACAACGCCTCAACCCTCCGCCACAAGAGCGAGTACGTCGTCCTCAACGCCCTCGGCTCGCCCGAGCTGGCCGACGGCAAATACCTCTACTCGCCCGCCACCGGGCAGATTGAGGTGCAGTGGATCCAGGGCATCGGCAGCGAAAAGGCCGCCGCCCCGCAGGCCCGCCTCATGGCCACCGTCATCAATGGCATCCTCAGCCGCAAGCTCCCCTGGGGACTCGTCATGCTCGGCGTCTTTCTCGTCATCGCCGTTGAGCTGCTCGGCATCCGCTCGCTCTCCTTCGCCGTCGGAGCCTACCTCTCCATCGGCACCACCCTCGCCATCTTCGTCGGAGGCATGGTCCGCTGGTTCATCGATCAGGCCGCCAAAAAATCCGGCGAAGCCGCCACCGATAGCGAAATCTCTCCCGGCTCCCTCTACGCCTCAGGACTCATCGCCGCCGGCGGCATCGTCGGCCTCCTCGGCGTCGCCCTCAAGGGCTACGAAACCACCTTCGACAAAGGCGACATCCTCAACTTCCCCCACACCTTCCTCGATCACTCGTGGGTCTCCGTCCTCGCCTTCGCCATGCTCGCCTACTCGCTCTACTACTTCGCCAAAAAACCACTCAAAAAGTAGATTGTCGAGATGCTGTCAAAAGGAGCTGCCATGTCGTACCGAAGATTTGCTGCAGTCGCCGCGCTTGTTGTCCTTTGCGCCACGCCCGCGATGTCTAAGAAACCTCCGAAGATATCGGACGCGGAATTGCAGCAGATTACCGAACGCGGCCGCGAGCTGTATGCCTATGACCAAGCCGCATGGCACTCTTCTGACGCAGTGCAGGCGCAGCATCCTAAGGACGGAGAAGTCCGCCGCTACATCGCGCAGAAAACCAGCGAAGGATGGATTGTTGCATACGGTCACTTGAATGACACACGCGATGCATTCCTGATCACTTACGTGGCCTCGGAAGGCAAGACGCTTGAAGATTTCTCCGTGCAGCATTTCGCCGTACCGCAGCAGGACAACGGCTTCTTCCTCTCTGCCGCCAAGGCAATCGATCTTGCGCTTAAAGACTTTCGTGGCGAGAATCGCCCGTACAACGTTGCAGTCCTACCCGCACCCAACGGCCTGCTTTACGTCTATGTGCTGCCAGCACAGACCAAAGACGGCGTCTATCCACTCGGTGGCGACGAGCGCTACACCGTCTCGCCCAACGGCGAAAAGATAGTGGAAGATCACCGCATGCATCAGGCCGTACTCGACTTCGACACCCACAATCCCAATGTGGCAAAAATCGCTGCTGGATATCACGTTCACGTACTAAGCGAAGTCCCGGAAGACAGCGACGTATTCTTCGTGCTTTCCAGACGACCAGCTGTGCCGGAGTACCTCGGAGCCAATGGCAAAATGCTTTTCGTCATCCAGGCCGACGGATCTATTGCTCACGCGAAGTAACAGTCGAGGCCGGCCCTCTCATCCCGTCTTCTCGCCCCGCCACAGAACACGAGTGGCGGGTGGCCCCGGTCCCTCGCGGTTGGGGACCGGGGAAGATGTACGATGAGGAGCACAAGTCCATGTGTAAGCGCCAATGAGTTCAACCACAATAACCTTGGTGAAACATACAAGGACGGTAAGTACACAGACTCTCTAACCACGGGAGGCTGGACCGACCAGAATGGCAACGTCTTGACAAATGCTGCCGCGAATGAGGTGGGGGTGCCCGGTAGAATCGGATTCTCCTATTGGGCACTCGAAAGCGGCACCGGCACTGGGCCGGTCCTGCTGGCCCAAAACACACTTGCCCCAAATAACCAACCACAACCCCAGAAGAAACCTTGCAAAGCAACGACTCGCATAGGTGGGGTGATAAAGGCAGCCGATGGATATATCACTGCGACGGGAATGGCTAACCTGGCTGCGCTTGGGTATTATGGCTCATTCTTCATTGTTGGGGCCACGTGCGCACCCGAACCCGGGGTGTTTGTGACATGCCCAGCAGGCCTTTTCGCTGGAGGTAGCCTCGCGGGCAGCGCCACAGTAATGGGTTACGGCGCTTATAAGGTAGCGACAGGGGAGATGATCCCAGGTATTAAGCAGGCCATTACCTGCACGGAGACGGAGTAGGAGCTGAGAATGAAACTGTCGATCTCGAGATCGCAGGACAGCATTTGGGTTTGGCTATTCTGGGGCCTCAGCACTTATCTTGTGTTGGAACTCGGGCCGTTCCTTTTATTTGGGTTAGCTCTCAAGAAGACAGCGGCTGAGCTTGCAGGCCCATATCTGGCTTGTGCTATGCCTGCAGCAATTTTTATCCCACTTGTTTGGTGGTTGTGGCAGCGGGAGAAGCAGAACCCATCGCCCAAACGACTAGCGCGTGAATGGGGCGTGAGCGTGGCCCTTTGGGGCGTTGCTGTGGTGGTTGCAGTGATCTACTCCGGTGTTAAACTCGGCTTCATGGATCCGAAGTACGCTTTCGGTGGCCTCGTCGTGTCGTTGTTGTTATGCGTGCCTATCGGCTATTTCGCTTTGTATCACATGACGCTTACTCGCATTTCCTCAAGAGCAGCCGGGGAGGGCGGCACTTGCCCCAAATAACAGCATCACAAAAGCACAAGCAGCCTGCGTCGCCGACGTGGCCATCAACTATGGGCTCGGTTTTATTCCTGGTTACAACGCTGCGAAATTGGCCTTCACCGTAGCAGGAGGGAACGTCAATTTCGTCCAGAACTATTTGTCGGGGAAGAGCATTGTGACATTTAGCAATCCATTCACTGGAATGGGAACTGCTCAGGGTATGTTCTGGGGTGCAAACGCATTAGCGTCTACCTACAACACTATTATGCAGTCCGCGAAGAATATTGGCAGCGGTGCTGTGCTTGATGACGTCGCAAAGGCTGCGGGGACAGCAGGAACGGTTGCAAATTTGGTTAACGCCGCTTCGGCTATCAATGATGCCGTTGCATGCAGGAACGCCAAATGAGAAAACTGATTCAGCTATTTGGATTCTGGTATGGCTGTTTAGGTGCTCTCTGCTGCGCTGCTTGGTTTGCTTTGGTGGTGCTAGGTTACCCGGCCTTACCTAGCTTCAATTGGTATTTGGCGTTCTTTATTCTTCATTGTTGTGCAGCAACGTTCACGTTTCAACCTCATATGCGTCCTCCGTGGGAGCCATTGTTCTCTCTCTCGCCGGGACGGATCAGGCTAGGGAAGACGTTGTTCAGTCTCGCTACCTTGAATTTCATCGTCTGTTTTGGAGTGTTCCTTGTTGCGGGAAAGCTCGGGGATCGGGCTCTCGAAGAAAAGGCTGTGCCTCTAATCTTGACGAGTTTTCTCCTGCAGAACACGGTTTACATCGCTGTTCATTGGGCCTTCCGTCCGGCAAACCTGTTTCCCAGTTCTTTCATCGAAGCTCTCTCAAATCCTCTTGGATCGTTTCTGAGGTTGGTTTTGCCGAACAAGAAAAAGATGTAGGCTCGAACCGGTATGGCTACGATGAACCTCGATGTGTCTATGACAGGGTGCGCTACATGCGTATTCGTTGTAGCCCCAAATAACGTCCAGACGCAGATTCAGCAGTACCATGATTGTCTGGATAAGATCAACAAGACGCCGGACGGGAAGCTCTATAAAGCTCTGAGTCCATTACAAATGATTCCCGGCTGGGGCTTGACTCCCAAAGAGAGTCAATTGGATAACGCCCTCGAAGTAGGAGGGAAGTTTGCTGCCTTCGGGTTCTTCAAGAGTGTAAGTAACAGTTCCTTTTTCGCTCGCACACCTTTCGGTTCGATGAGTGGCGCAGCGGCTGACACCATGGAGGCCTTTGGCAGGTGGCCCGGTCAAGAGCCGTGAATCGATGCACAGAGATGGAAGAAGCTGTGCCCCGTTCATCGCGTTTTTTGCGATGAGCGGGTGTTGGCGGTAAGCTCGTGACCGGACGGGAAAGCGCGATGCCGAGGCGGGTGCCCCATCCTTTCGGCCTGCGGTTGGCCGAAAGGGTGGGAACCACGTACACTCGTTCTTCTTCATGAAGGGCAAACTCGTCCGTTACCAGAAAGCCGGTGCATTTCACTTCATCACCTTCAGTTGCTTTCGCAGGCAGCCGCTGGGGGCTGGCCCAGGTGCCGGGATTACAAAGTGGGTCCCACCACTGAAGATGGTTGCCCCAGGTGCCTCGCTTTTGGGCACCTGGGAATCCACCTTCACCATCCCCTCTTTTCTCTCCCAGCCACAGAATCGGATGAGCATCCGGCAGACCTCACCCAGCCCCTCAAAAAATCCTGCGCCCAATTTGCAGAGTATTTCTCCGCTTCGGCGCACAATGGAAAGTGTGTCGGAAATCCGCAACCGGCCCATGCCGTGCCAGTCGGATCACGAACCCCTGATCCGTGGAAGGGTACCCCCTACCCCCCCACCCCCCTTTGAGAAGGATTTGCGGTTTTCCACAAAAAGTTTGCAGATGATTGAGGAGACCTGTGAAACGTCCGCCGCACGCGCCGCGCGCCTTCAGCATCCAGCTTGCCTAGCGCAAGAAATGCCAGAGGCACCAGAGTCCATAGAGGCAAAGCCCCGCGGCAGCCTCAATCGCCAGCGCAATGCGAATGCCCCGCACTAACCCAAGGCCACGAGAAACCAGCTCCGACTGGTGATCTGCACGCCCGGCATCCGCCTGCGCCTGTTGCTCTGTGGCCGGTCGAACAAGTCCAGCATCGCAGGCTGGCTGCCTTCCAGAAGAAGGTGCACCAACTTCCCTGTCGTCTAAAACGCGGCTGACCATGCTGCTCTCCCCTCGGCAAAACTGGGGAGTTGATCGGCAAAAATCTTCGGATACTTGAGTCTTATGCCAAATACCAAAGTAATCAGAATCAGCACATGCCCCCGGTCGCCTAGGAATGTCCGATTCTAAGGCAACTCTTCATCAGAAGATGTAATCCCGATCACCGGCGCGACACCCGGCGCTGCAACCGGTACTCCGGCGCTACCGGTCCCCGTTGCGCTTCCGGAATACGACCCTCAGTTCCCGCCGCCAATGCTCGCTCAGTGCAATCAGTTCCCACTCTACCTGCGGTGAGAAGTAGCGCAGCACCTGCTCGTTGGCGGGATGAATCCGCAGTGCCGGAGCGACCAGCAGCAGGCGCGGCGTAAGCGGAGAAACCTCCGCGCCGGCAAAGTACCCCTGGCTTTCGAAGGCTGAAAGCGGCCTGCTATTGCCAGCGGCGGGCTTGCGGTCTTCATTCAGAGCGCGTACGCGAATCCAGTAGTCCAGCGCCTGCAGGGGCAGGTGCAGGTCTTCATCCGCCTTGATCTCCATCACCGTCAGGCGTCCGTTGCGATCGAGCGTGAGCAGGTCCAGCATGCCCCGGTCGCCCGACGAAAGCGCGGGCACCTGCGTATATATCAGGTCGCCGCGCAAGCTGGGAAGCAGCTCAGTGATGTCGCAGCGCAGCCGTGATTCCAGCCATCGCTCCGGCTGCAATCGAAAAAGCGCATCCGTGCGCATGCCGTCGGCGTGGCGACTGAGGAAGAGCCGCGCGAACAGCTCGCGACACAGCGCCTCGTTCTCCCCGGTCAGCGGAGTTGCATTGGCCCCCGCGCCAAAAGTGATTTCCTCCTCGCGGGCAAACGAGTGCGCCGCCGCACCATGGCGCACGCGCGCAAACTCAAGTCCGTGCAGCAGCAGCGCCACCTCAGCGGCTGAACGCGGCCTGATTTCGATGCGCTCTCTCGCCGCTGGCGGCGTCAACTCGAGTAGCCGGTCGATGCCTGCCCGGCAGCGCTCAATGGCGGCATCGCCAGAAAAGGCATGCACCAGCCGAGACTCAAGATTGCCTGTATCGCGAAAATCAACCGGGGCGAGTTCTTCGCTGCGCTCGTCCAGCGTGAAAAGCTGAAAGTCGGCGGCGGCGTGGTTCAGCCATGCCATCCGCTCCGCTGCCGTGCGCCATGCGCCGGCGGGCACAATCACCTTGAGCCCGCCAAAGTGGCGTCGCCCATCGCCATGCTGGCGGCAGTAGTCGAGCCACAGAATGCCCAGCGTAAGAATGCCGTCCACCGTGGCCCCGGACTCCGCTTCGCCAACGCCGATAACCGCCTCTGCCGCCGTGCCGCGCAGCAGTCGCCCGCGCGTATAAGCGGGCCCAAAGCTATGCTCCAGGTCCATCGCCGAACGCATCCCGTCCACCTTTGAACCGATAAAGGTGCGTGTCAGCACGCGTTCCAGCAATCGCTGATAGTTGCGCCGTGCGGCGTCGCGCGCCGTGGGTGTGCGGCGATCGCTGGTGGGCACCAGTTCCAGCGCTTGCGGCTTGGCCGCGCCCAGGCGGCGGGTCAACAGGCGCAGGCAATGCGTGCGCTGCTGCACCTCCACCACCGTGCGCATCAGGTTGCGCTCCTCGCTCCACAGTTGCAGCAGGCAGCGCCCATGCGACTCGCTCACCGCATAGCGGGCGATGCGCATGTCAAACAGCACCCTGCCGTCCTCAAGCACGGCGGCTGCCGGGTGCTCGGCCAGATACTCTTCAATGCTTTGCGCGAGGAGTCCGGCGGATGCGGCGGAATCGGCCGGACTCATGCGTGCTCCCTACCAGGATTGCCGCGCGCGCAGTGCGACAATGTGCGCCGTATGGTGGCGCGAGTGCCACTCGTAAATCGCGAGAACCGTGGCCAGATCCTGGCGTCCCATCTGCGGATGGTTGTAGCCATGTTCAAAATCTCCGGCTGAAAGCGACTCCAGCAGCGCGGTCCAGCGCGCATGCAGCGCTGCAATCAGTGCAAGCGAATCGGCAACGGGGAGCTTGCTGTCGGAAAGCCCTGCCCATGCGGCTTCGTCGTAAGGCTTGATCGTGGGCCAGTCCTCGGTAAGAGCCAGCTTGAAGCGCACATAGGCATTGATATGGCTGTCTGCCACATGATGCACCACTTGCCGCACCGTCCAGCCGCCCTCTCGGTAGGGGGTGCCGAGCTGAGCGTTGTCGAGCCCTGCTACGGCTGCCTTCAGGCGCTCGGGCAGCAGGCGCAGCGTCTGGATGTGCGCGGCACGCAGCTCTGGCGTGGAGGTTGGAGGTGGCGCAAAACGGCCAATCGGATAACGAAGCTTGTCTGTATCGGACATGGTCAATCCCCGGATTTAAGTGTCGCAGCTTTGGCTTGCCGCAGCCGCAATCAAGCGCGACCGGCCACAGTCACGCAGCTCAACCAGCAGCCGGCGCTGCGGCTAAGCGTGCTTTTTGTGGTGAGGCCAGAGATGAAAATGACGCGGAGCGCGGTGGGCGGAGTGATGGATGGGCGGGTGTTGCGCTTTAGGATGATGCGGAAGTTTGTGCTTTGCGGCAAACGCGGGCATGGCAAGCGCAGTGCACAAGACAAGGGCGGCGGCAAACTTCTTCATGGCCAGAATGTAGCACGATAGCGCGCAGAAAGGTAGGGTACGAAAGCGCGTGCACCAAGGCAGCCACGGGGAGCTCCGGCAGCGGCGCAGCAGGCGTCAACAGGCGTAAACTGGAGTTACGATGACTAATCCGACTGCTTCCCCAGTCCTGCATCACAAGCGCTACTTCTTTGAGAAGTTCGGAATAACCGAGCGGCTGCTGGAGCGCTGCCTGGGCGAAGCACTCTCGGCTGGCGGCGATTACGCCGACCTCTATTTTGAATCGGTTATGGCCACCTCGCTGGGCGTGGACGAGCAGATCGTCAAATCCGCGAGCCAGGGAACCAGCGCCGGCTGCGGTATCCGCGTGCTCTCCGGCGAGCGCACCGGTTACGCCTACACGGACAATCTGAGCCCTGAGCGCCTGCTGCATGCCGCGCGCACCGCCGCGCTGATCGCCTCCGGACCCGCCAAACAGCCCGTACAGGGATTCATCGAGACGCCATCCGCCAACCTCTATCCTGTTCCTCTCGGCGGCTTTGACCTCGATCTGGCCGCGCGGCTGGAGCTCATTCTGCGCGCCGACCGCGCAGCCCGCGCCTTCGACCCTCGCATCGTGCAGGTCCGCGCCGGATACAGCGAGGAACTGCGCCGCATCCTCATCGCCGCCTCGGACGGCGCCTTCGCCAGCGATACGCAGCCCCTGTGCCGGTTGAATGTCTACGTCATCGCCAAACAGGACGCCATCACGACGCGCGGCTCGGCAGGAGGCGGCGGACGTGCGGGCCTGGAACAATTCACAGGCTCAAAAAGCCCAGAGCACCTGGCGCAAGAAGCGGCCCGCGGCGCGATTCTGCAACTCGGCGCCGTGCCCGCGCCCGCAGGTGAGATGCAAGTCATCCTCGGCCCCGGCTGGCCCGGCATCCTGCTGCATGAGGCAGTAGGCCACGGTCTCGAAGCCGACTTCAACCGCAAGAAAACATCGGCCTTTGCCGGACTCATCGGCCAATCCGTCGCCAGTTCCAAGGTCACGGTGGTGGACAATGGCACCATGGCCGGCCGCCGCGGCTCGCTGAATGTGGACGACGAGGGCTCCAGCACGCAGGAAACCGTGCTCATCGAAAACGGCATCCTGCGCGGCTACCTCACGGACAAGCTCTCCGCCCGCCTCACCGGCGCAGCCAACACCGGCTCCGGCCGCCGCGAGAGCTACCAGTGCATCCCCATGCCGCGCATGACCAACACCTACATGCTCAGCGGCGAAGACGCGCCCGAGGACATTCTGCGCTCGGTCAAACGCGGCCTGTACGCCGTGAACTTCGGCGGCGGCCAGGTGGACATCACCAACGGCAAATTCGTCTTCTCCGCCTCAGAGGCGTACCTGATTGAGGACGGCAAGATCACCGCTCCTGTCCGCGACGCCACGCTCATCGGCAATGGCCCCGAGGCGCTGAAATACGTCTCCAAGGTCGGCAATGACCTGAAGCTGGACGAGGGCATCGGCACCTGCGGCAAAGATGGCCAAAGTGTGCCCGTCGGCGTGGGCATGCCCACCATCAAGCTCGACAAGATGACCGTGGGCGGAACGGGAAAATAAGCCGTTCAGCCCGCGGAGTTCGCTGCTTCCGGTACACCCCAGACACTTTAACGCCCTCTGCTGCGCGCCATGCCGCCACGCTGGTGCAGGCGGACACGGTGGTTTGTTACTGTTGACCCATGCCCGAAGCAACGGCACAACCCGACATGATCGATCTGGATCTTGAATCTATGGCCGCCGACGTAGTGGCGCAGGCAATGAAAGCAGGAGCAAGCGATGCCGAGGCGGTGGTGCAAGAGGGCGACGAGTTCTCCGTCAGCGTGCGCATGGGCCAGGTGGAAACCCTGAAGGAGTCAGGCTCGCGCGGCCTCGGACTGCGGGTGTTCATGGGCAAGCGGTCAGCCTCCGCCTCCACCAGCGACCTGACGGCCGAGGGAATCCGCCAACTGGTTGAAGGCGCGATGGCGCTGGCCAAGGTCACCGAGGAGGACCCTTTCACGGGACTGCCGGAAACAAACGAGTTCGGCAGCGTCGGCGGCGACCTGCACCTTTATTACGAGGATGTGTACTCCCTGCCCGGGGCGGAGCGCATCGAGTGGGCGCGCCGTGCCGAGGCCGCTGCCCTGGCCGCGGACCCGCGCATCACCAACTCGGATGGTGGCAGTTTTGACGCGGCAACGGGGCGCAAGGTGCTGGCCAACTCGCGCGGCTTTGTGGGCGGCTATCGCACCAGCTATGCCGGAGTATCGGCAGCGCCGCTTGCAGTGGACGCCAACGGCCACATGCAGCGCGACGGCTGGTGGTCCAGCGCGCGGCGGCTTGCAGACCTTGCAACGCCGGAATCCATCGGCCAGGAAGCAGCCCGACGTACACTTCGCCGCCTTGGTGCGCGCCGCGTTCCCACACAGCGGGTGCCCATCGTGTTTGCTCCAGAAGTGGCTCGGTCGCTCATCGGCTCGGTCTTTGAGGCGGCCTCGGGCGACGCCATTTGGCGCCATGCTTCGTTCCTCGCCGGGAAGCTCGGCGAGCAAATCGCCGCGTCCAGCCTGACGATCATCGACGACAACATCATGATGCTACCCACCGGCGTGGGAGGCTTTGGTACCTCGCCCTTCGATGGCGAGGGGCTGCCTTCGCGGCGTACCGTTGTGGTGGAGAATGGCGTCCTGCGCAACTACCTGCTGAACACGTACACGGCGCGCAAGCTGGGCATGCAGTCCACCCACAACGCCGCGCGCGGACTGGCCGGAACACCGGGCATCGGATGCGGCAACCTGTATCTTGAGCCCGGCACGCTAACCCCGGACGAAATCATCGCCGCAATCCCCGCGGGCCTCTACGTCACCAGCCTCATGGGCTTCGGCGTCAACGTGGTCACGGGCGACTACTCCCGCGGCGCGACGGGCCTGTGGATCGACAGCGGCAAGTTGACCCACGCCGTCGAGGAAATCACCGTCGCCGGGAACCTGGCCGAGATGCTCAACAATGTAACCGCCATCGGCAATGACCTGGTGTTTCGCGGCTCGGTGGCGTCGCCCACGCTGCGCATCGACGGCATGACGATCGCGGGAGCTTGAAGCGGGGATGGCCGTGCCAAACGAGATGCAATCGCTGGCCTTTGATCCCACCGAGCCCAGGGCCGCCCTGGCCAGGCTGCCTGAAAGCCCAGCGGTCTTTGCCCTTTACGGCGCAGAGGCGCATCTGGAGCCCTACACTGGCCACACGCCCAACCTGCGCGGGCGTTTGGAGCGGCTCTTGCAGCCCTCAGTCCGGCACCCGCGCCGCCTGCAACTTGCCGGGCGCGTCCGCCGCATCGACTTCCAGCTCACCGGCTCCGAGTTCGAGTCCCTGCTCACGCAGTTTTCTCTCTTGGAAGAGGTCTATGGCGCAAAGGCATTGGAGCGCATGCACCTGCGCGCTCCAGCCTTTGTCCGCTTTCTGGGCAGCAATCCTTACCCGCGCATCGTCGTAACGCATCGGCCCAGCCAGCGTGAGGCCGACTGGGCCTACGGGCCGTTCCCGTCGCGCGCGGCGGCGGAGCGCTACGTGGACGAAGCCCTCAAGCTCTTCCTCCTGCGCCGCTGCTCAGACGATCTCGCCCCCAATCCAAGCCACCCCGGCTGCGTCTACTCCGAGATGAAGATGTGCCTCGCCCCTTGCTACCAGGGCTGCACAGACGCCCGCTACGCCGAGGAGGCCGCGGCGGTGGAGGCGTTTCTGGCCACGCGCGGCGAGAGCCGACTGGTGCAACTGCGGGTCCAGCGCGACGAGGCTTCGGCCAACCTGGAATTTGAGAGCGCTGCCACGATTCATGCGCAGGTGCAGCGCGTCGAGGGCGTAGCGGGGCTAGCCCCGGAACTGGTCCGCCCCATGAGCCGGCTCCGCGCAGTCATCCTGCAAACCTCAGCCAACCTGGACGAAGTGGCCGTTTTTCTATTTGAAAATGGACGGCTGCGCGGGCCGGCCGGTTTCTCCACGCTTGGGATGAGAATCCAGAACGAGCAGTCCGGCTCCAGTTCTCTGTTTGCTCATCCCGTGGCCGTTGAGCCAATTCCAGAAACGGCCGGCCCGGATGCAGGTCCCGCCGGGTCCGCGCCGGAAGCGCCTGCCAAACTGGCGCGGGGCGTACTCGAGGCTCGCCTGGAGGCGGCTCTGGCTTCGCTCGCGGAACCGCATGAAGCGCCGTCTTCGACCCTCCGCCAAGGCCATTTAGCACTGCTCAAACGCTGGTACTACCGCCCCGAGGCACGCCGCACAGGCGAAATATTCTTCCCTGACGCAGGCGGCGGCTGGCCCCTGAAGGCCATGCTGCGCGGAGCGGGGCGCGTGGCGGCAAAGGCGATGAGTGCAGCCGAGAAGTAATCCGCGCTGTTACACTGTCCGGGCGGGCAAACGCCCGCGCCAAACGCCATGATCGAGCTGCTGCCCTCTATACTTTCCGCTGATTTTGCCCATCTGGCCGATGAAGTTGCCGCGGCCGAACGCGGCGGCGGCACGGTCATCCACGTGGATGTCATGGACGGTCATTTTGTGCCCAACATCACCCTGGGTCCGCCCGTGGTGAAGAGCCTGCGCAAGGCCACCCGCCTGCCCCTCGACTGCCACCTGATGATCGAAAACCCCGACGAGTACATTCCTGCGTTTGCCGATGCCGGGGCCAACTGGTTGAGCGTGCATTACGAGGCATCCCGCCACCTGCACCGTTCGCTGGAGTTGATTGCCCACCACGGCATGAAGCCAGGCGTGGTGCTGAATCCGGCCACCCGAGTCAACCTGATTACAGACATCCTGCCCATGGTTCACCACGTGCTCATCATGAGCGTGAATCCCGGCTTTGGCGGGCAGAGCTTTATCCCCTTTTCGCTGGACAAGATCCGGCGGCTGGTTCAGTTGCGCCAGGAACTGGGTCTGGCATTTAGAATCGAAGTGGATGGTGGCGTGGCTCACGACACGGTAGCTGCCATCGTCCAAGCCGGTGCGGACCTGCTGGTAGCTGGAAACGCCGTCTTTGGCGACGGACATCCCGAGCGGGATGCGCGTGCCTTGCTCGCTGCTGCTCGAAAGGGTGCGGGCGAGTAGGTTTCTTATAGAATGAGCAAGGGGAAGGTGTGTGGCCTGTCGACGGGCTGCAGCCGTAATGAGGTGGTATGAACCGGTTGTCAAAGAAGTTTGCTGTTGCTGCGCTGGCGGTACTGGTGCTGGGTGGAATTTCAGCCCAGGCTCGCGAGAAGAAGCCGCCCAAGCATAAGAAAAATCAGGACCTGAGCGCGAATCCGCTGGCCAACGTGAACTCCAAGCAGCCCGACAAGGTGCTGTTTGACAAGGCCATGGTCTCGATGAAGAAGGGCCGGTTCGACGTAGCGCGGCTTACCCTGCAGACGCTGCTCAACACCTATCCCGATTCCGAGTACCGGATGCGCGCCAAGCTGGCAGTGGGTGACACCTGGTTCAAGGAGGGTGGAGCTGCGGCATTGACGCAGGCCGAAGCCGAGTACAAGGACTTCATCACCTTCTTTCCCCAAGCCCCCGAGGCCGCTGAGGCGCAGATGAAGGTCGGCGACATCTACTACCAGCAGATGGAGAAGCCGGACCGCGACTACACCAATGCCCAGCGCGCCGAAGAAGAGTACAGGAACATGATCAACCAGTTCCCGGACTCATCTCTTATCCCCCGCGCCAAGCAGCGGCTGCGCGACGTGCAGGAGGTTCTTGCCGAACGCGAAACGCAGATCGGCCTCTACTACCAGAGCCGCGAGAACTTTGTAGCCGCCATTGCCCGCCTGGAGACTGTTGTTGATACGTACCCGCTCTACTCCAAGAGCGATATGGCACTGCTCGGTATTGGCGACGCTTATGCAGGCGAAGCACACTCAGTTGAGATGGCTCCTGGCCTGCCTGGCGCGGTCCGTGAACGGCTGCGTTCGCTCTACAACGATCGCGCAGCAGCGGCCTACAACAAGGTCATCACCCGCTATCCCATGGCGCCCCGCGTAGAGGATGCCCGCGATCGTCTGGTCGCCATGAACCGTCCCATTCCCGAGCCGACCCAGGCGGCAATTGCCGAGAGCGACGCAGAAGAGCGCAGCCGCCAGCCCTTGCGTTTTACCGACAGGACTCTGGGCCTGATCCAGCACGGCCCGTCCGTAGTTGAAGCTGTGCACGTGGGCGAGCCGAGCCTCGGTGACCCCAAGCGGACCCTGGCGCCGGATATTACCAAGCAGAACATCGCGCTCTTCCAAAGCGCCGTGAACGAGGGCCGGCCCGCGCAGCCCGTAGCTGCCGCAAAGCCCACCGGAGCCAACGAGCCGCCACGCAGCGACCAGCCCTCAGAAGCGCCGGTGCAGATGCAGGCACCGGCAGGCGGAACCGGCGTTGGTGTTTCAATTGTGAGTGCGCCAGGCGCCGCGGCCGCTACCGACCCCAACGCTGTTGTGAAGCCCGTCGGCCCCACCAACACAACGCTGCCTACAGCAGAAAAGCCGGCCGAAGCGCCCGACCAGGTGAATGAAATCAAGCCCGGCTCCGCTCCAGCCCAGGTGGCAACCACAGGCAAGAAGAAGAAGGCCCCCAAGGCAGACTTGAGCGATGAATCCTCAAGCAAGAAGAAAAAGAAAAAAGGCCTCGGCAAGCTGAATCCGTTCTAAGCTGTAGCCATCTTTGCAAAAACAAGAGTCCGCACCCCCCCCGGTGCGGACTCTTGTTTTGTGGGAATCCGGCGCGCCAGTCTTGCCGGCGCTACCGCGGAAACCACATCTGGTAAAGTGAGGAGTGGTCCCCTAGCACGAAACCCTCTTGAAATGGGAGGTTTGACGCAAACTCCGGGGGGCTCGCTGACACCCCCATGCCCCACGACCTGCCAAAAGCCTACGACCCCACCGCCATTGAAGATCACTGGGCCGAATACTGGGTGCGCGAAAACCTCTTCGCGCAGACAGCGCCCACAAGCGACGAAAGCGAGGACCTGGGTGGTGAACCCTTCACCATCCTGCTGCCACCGCCGAACGTGACGGGCCGCCTGCACATGGGCCACATGCTCAACCAGACGGAGATGGACATTCTGACTCGCTGGCGGCGCATGCAGGGTCGCCGCGCGCTTTGGCTGCCGGGCACGGATCATGCGGGCATCGCCACGCAGATGATGGTGGAGCGGCAGTTGGTGAGCGAAGGCACGACCCGCCAGCAGCTGGGCCGCGAGGCATTTGTGGAGCGGGTCTGGGCGTGGCGTCGTGAGTACGGCGGCGCGATTCTTGGACAGATGAAGCGCCTGGGTGCCTCGGTCGACTGGCAACGCGAGTACTTCACCATGGATGAGCGACTCTCGGTTGCCGTGCGCGAAGCCTTCGTCCGGCTGCATGAGCAGGGGCTCATCTATCGGGGCGCGTACATCGTGAACTGGTGCCCGCGGTGCCAGACGGCTATTAGCGACCTCGAAGTAGTCTACGACGAGCACAAGGGCCACCTGTGGGAGATCCGGTACCCGGTCATTGGCGCGGATGGCAAGGACACCGGCGAATTTCTGACCGTGGCGACGACGCGGCCAGAAACGATGCTGGGCGATGTGGCCGTGGCCATCCATCCCGAGGACGAGCGCTACCTGTACCTGCATGGCAAGCAACTGCGCCTGCCGCTGGTGGGCCGCGTGATTCCAATCATTCTGGATGAGTGGGTGAGCCGTGAGTTCGGCACCGGCGCGGTGAAGGTAACGCCCGCGCACGACCCCAATGACTTTGCGCTCGGGCAGCGCCACAACCTGCCGTCCATCAACGTGATGGATGATACGGCGCACATCAACGCCGAGGGCGGGCCCTACGCAGGCATGGACCGTTACGTTGCGCGCAAGAAGATTGTCGCGGACCTCGAAGAGCAAGGGCTGCTTGCCGGAATAAAGGACCATACGAACAACGTGGGCCACTGCGACCGCTGCAAGACGGTCGTGGAGCCGCGCCTCTCGTTGCAGTGGTTCGTTGCCGTGAACAAGAAAGCAGAGAATGGCGGAGCTTCTCTCGCGGAGTTGGCCATCGCTGCCGTCAAGCCCGACGCCAACGGCAACAAAGCTATCCGCTTTACGCCTGAGATGTACGAAAAGACGTACCTGAGCTGGATGGAGAACATTCACGACTGGTGCATCTCGCGTCAGCTCTGGTGGGGCCACCGGATTCCGGCGTGGCATTGCGCGGACTGCCGCAAAGTCACCGTGGCGCGTGAAGACCCGGCGGCCTGCGCGCACTGCGGGTCTGGCAAGATTACGCAGGAGACTGACGTGCTCGACACATGGTTCTCCTCTGGCCTGCTGCCGGTGTCAGTCTTTGGCTGGCCCAATGTCACGGCCGAGACGCGCGCGGATTTTGATGCGTTTTATCCGACGAGCCTGCTCGTCACCGGATTCGACATTCTCTTCTTCTGGGTGGCGCGCATGATAATGCTCGGCTGCTGGTTTGCGGCCGATGTGCCCATGCCGGACGGCGGGCCGCGCTCGCTGTCGGACTCGGTGCCGTTTCGCGAGGTCTATATTCACGCGTTGGTGCGCGACGCCAATCGCGAGAAGATGTCGAAGACCAAGGGCAACGTGATTGACCCCATTGAGATTGTGAAGCAGTATGGCACCGATGCTGTGCGCTTTACGCTGGCCTCGATGGCCTCGCCGGGCACCGACATTGCGTTCAACGTGGCACGCACGGAGGGCTATCGCGCCTTCGCCAACAAGATTTGGAATGCCGCGCGGTTCCTGTTTATGAATGTGGACCGGGCCGCTGAAGTGGGCATCGCGGTTGACTCGGCTGCGTTGGGCGGCATGCCCATAGTGGCTGCCGATGCTCCGCTGGAAGCGCGTTGGATTGTGGCCGAGCTGCACGCCACTGCCGCGAAGGTGAACAAGTCGCTGGAAGATTACCGCTACGACGACGCGGCCAATACGATCTATCAATTCTTCTGGGGCAGTTTCTGCGACTGGTATCTGGAGATTGTGAAGCTGCGGCTGGATTTTTCTGAAACCGCAGACAAGGCGAAAACCAGAGCAGCACTCACCACCCTTGTCAGCGTGTTTGAAGCTGCGCTGCGCATGCTGTCGCCCTTCATGCCGTTCCTGACGGAAGAGATCTGGCACGCGGTTTACGACGGCAATCCGCCGGCGAAGTCGATTGCGCTGACGCGGTATCCGCAGGCGGATGTGGCCCAAACGCAATCCGAAGCCATTCCATCGATGGAACTGCTGCAAATGCTCATCGTCGAGATACGGGCATTGCGCAAAGAGATTGGCGTAGAAGAGAGGGCTGTGGTACCTGCTGAGATTCGAACGGATGTAATCTATCAAGATTTTTTCAAGCAATCGAGCGCCATCGTTTGTGGGCTGGCGCGCGTTAGCGAGCCTCGAATTGTTCCTGAGATCTCTGCCGGGTTGGCCAAGCGCCATCATGCCTCATTCGACGTGGCTGTTGTCTACGAGCGCACCATCGACGTGCCCGCCGAGCGCGAACGGTTGACAAAGGATATTGCGAAGTACGAGAAAGGGCTTGCGGCCGCCGGGCGCCAGTTGGGTAACGAGGGCTTTCTGGCCAAGGCGCCGGCGCACGTGGTGGAAGGCTTGAAGAGGCAGGAAGCCGAGACGCGCCTGCTGCTGGAGAAGGCCCGCGCGGCGCTGGACGCTCTGCCGCAAAACTGATTGCTGACCGCTGTACGCTGTCAACTGTTTTCCAAAGGAAAACACATGGACTGGAAAAGCCACCGCATTGACGCATTGCTGGAGCAGGCCTTGGTGGAAGACAAGGCCACCAGCGACGCCACGACCAACCTGACTATCGACCCGGGCCTGCGCGCTTCAGCTTCCATCATCGCGCGGCAGGAGATGGTGGTCGCCGGGCTGGGCGCGGTGCCACGCTTTTTTGAGATCTTTGCCCGGCTTGATCCGGCTCCCGGCGCTCACAGGCGCTTTGATGTGGTGAGTCACCCCGAGATTTTTGACGGCGTGCGCGTGCACGCGGGCCAGGTTTTGGCCGTGATTCGCCACAACGCGCGCGTGCTGCTGAGTTGCGAGCGCGTCATCCTGAATCTGATGCAGCACCTGAGCGGCATCGCTACGCTGACGCGCACATATGTGGATGCGATTCAGGGCACGAAGGCGCATGTGCTCGACACGCGCAAAACTGTTCCCGGCCTGCGCGCGCTGGAGAAGTATGCCGTGCTGTGCGGCGGGGGAACCAATCACCGGCTCGATCTGGCCTCGGGCATCCTGATCAAGAACAACCACATCGCACTGGGCGGCGGATTGCGCACCGCACTCACGCATGCGCTGGAGCGGCGGCAGCAGGGCCAGCGGGTACAGGTGGAGGTGCGCAGCCAGCAGGAGTTGGAAGAGGCGCTGGAATGCGGAGCCGAGGCCATTCTGCTGGACAACATGGCGCCCGCACAGGTGAAGGACGCCGTGGACCGCATTCGCATCGAGAAACGATGGATTCCGATTGAAGCTTCAGGCGGCATTGTGCTCGAAAACATTCGCGCCTATGCCGAGACAGGCGTGGATTTCATCAGCGTGGGCGCGCTGACGCATTCGGCCAAGGCTGCGGACATTTCCATGACCATCACTGCGGAGCCGGGCTAGGCGATGTATGACCTTGCAGCGCTGGAGGCTGCGTTCGCGGGCAGCAACTTCGCGGGCAAGCTGCATTTCTCCGCGCTAACCGGCTCCACGAATACGGATGCTCTTGAGGCAGCGCGCGCCGGGGCTCCGGACGGCTCCGTCTATTTTGCCGATGAGCAGCGGGCCGGGCGCGGGCGCGGCGACCATGGCTGGCACTCGGCGGCAGGCGAGGGACTGTATGTGAGTGTGCTGTTGCGGCCCGCGTTGCCTGCCGTGCGTCTGCCGCTGTTGCCGCTGGCCGCAGGATTGGCAGCGGCGGATGCGATACATACCGCAAGCGGGCTGGCGACGGACCTGCGTTGGCCTAACGATCTGCTGATCGGCGAGCGCAAATGCGGCGGCATCCTTGCGGAGTCAAAGATCGAAGGCGGCGCGGTGGCTTTCGCCGTGGTGGGTATCGGCATCAACGTGCATCAGCGCAGCTTTGACCCTGAGCTGGCGACGGCCGCAACTTCGCTGGATATGGAAGCGCGCCGGCATATCAGCCGCCAGGCGCTGCTCATCGCCCTGCTAAAATCGCTGGAGCATGAGACGCTGGGACTGCTCCATCCGGCGGCCGATGAAGCAATATCGGCGCGGCTTGAGCGGGCCTCAACCTGGCTGCGCGGACGGAACGTGCAAGTGCATGGTCCGCAGGCTTGTACGGGCGTTACGGCTGGACTGGATGAGCACGGATTTTTGCGGGTCGATACCGCCGATGGACGCGTCACCGTGCAGACAGGCGGCATTCGCGCCGCGAAGATAGGCTGAGACACAATGCTGCTTGCTCTTGATGTGGGCAATACAAATACGGTGGTGGGACTCTACCGGCTTGACGTGGAGCCCATGGAACTGACCGCGAACTGGCGCATCACGACGCACCGCGCGCAGACCGTGGACGAATACGGCGTGTTCCTCGTGAATCTATTTGAGATGAATGGCATGTCGCCGAATCAGGTGACGCACATCATCATTTCGTCCGTGGTGCCGCCGGTGGAGTCCACGCTGCGGCAGATGTGCGAGAACTATTTTCACGTGCAGCCTCTGTTTGTGGAGCCGGGCATCAAGACCGGAATGCCGGTGCTGGTGGATAACCCGACGGAGCTCGGCGCTGACCGGCTGGTGAACGCCATCGCCGCCTTTGAGCGCTACGGAGGCCCATGCATCATTGTGGACTTTGGCACGGCAACCACGTTTGACGTGGTTTCAGCCAAGGGCGAGTATATGGGCGGAGCGATTGCGCCGGGGCTGGGCATCAGCGCCGATGCGCTTTTTTCGCGCGCCGCGCGGCTGGGCCGCATCGACATCCGGCGGCCCGCCAAGGTGATCGGCACAAACACGGTCACGCATCTGCAAAGCGGGCTCTACTACGGCTATATCGGATTGGTGGACGGCATTCTGGAGCGCATGATGGCCGAACTGGGCGCGCAGCCGCGCGTGATTGCCACAGGCGGCCTGGCGCGGCAGATTTCAACCGACTCGCGCTTCATTGACGAGATTGACGACATGCTCACGCTCGATGGACTGCGCATTCTGTTTGAGCGCAACCGCACGGCACGCCCACGCGGCCGCGCACAATAGGCGCGCGCCGTGAATTACTTTAACTACTTTACAGAAATCGAAGAACGCTTCCAGCAGCGGCGAGGAGCGCTGCTGCTGCTCTCTACGCTTGACTGGGCGCTGATTGAAACGTGGCGCGAGGCGGGCATCCCGCTGGAAGCTGCACTGCGGGGCATCGACGCGGCCTTTGACAAGTACGAGGCGCGGCAGAAGCGCGGCGGCATGCGGCGCATCAATGGACTGGCGTGGTGCGCCCAGGCGGTGCTGCAAGCAGCGGAGGAGCTGCGCGAAGCATCGACAGGAACTGCTTCCGCAAGCAACGAGGACCGCGCATCGGGTTTTGAGCATGAGCGCGTGGCCGCTCACCTTGAAGCTGCCGCAGCAGCGCTGGACTCCGCGGCCATTGCACCTGAAGCGTGCGCGGCGACCGCTGCACGCCTGCGCGAACTGGCCGTTGAAGTGCGCGCCGCGCTGCCGGACAGCGCGCCAGCTCACAATCTTGAAGCGCTGGAGCGCACGCTCACCGTGCTCGAAGAGAAATTGTTTGCAACGCTTACCGCCGCCGCGCCTGAGAGCCTGATGGTGGCGCTCAAGGAGCATGCGGAGCGCGAGCTCGCACCGTATCGGAGCCGCATGGGCGCAGTGCAACTGCGCCAGGTGGAGCACCAGTTTGTACAGAAGCAATTGCTCGTACACTATGGCCTGCCGCGCCTCAGCCTCTTCTATATGAGCCAGCAATGACCGCACCCGCAACCACGCTCGTGCAGATTGAAAAGCCCGTCTATGGCGGCGCGTTTCTGGCCCGCATTGAGGGCAAGGCCGTGTTTGTGCCTCTCACGCTGCCGGGAGAGCAGGTGCGCGTGCGCATTGTGGACGAGAAGCGTGGCTATGCGACTGCGGAGTGCGAAGAGGTTGTTGTGGCCGCTGCTGAGCGCATTGCGCCCGCATGCAGGCACTTTGGCGCATGCGGCGGCTGCCACTATCAGTACGCGGAATATGACACGCAGCTCAAACTCAAGCAGGCCATTCTGCGCGAGACGCTGGAGCGCGGCGGAGTGCATACGCCGGATGAAATCAACGTGCTGGCAGCAGAACCGTGGAGCTATCGCAATCGTATCCGGCTGGCTTTTGATGCGGCAGGGAACGCTGGCTACCGTGGTCGCCGCTCGCACGCGGTGATTCCCGTGAGCGAGTGCCTCATCGCCGCTCCTCTGCTGCTGCAGGGAGCTCAGGCGGTGGCGGAGGCTGCGCGGCAGTTTGCGCCTGCGCTGCGCCCCACAGAGCTGGCGCTCTTTTGCAATACTGGCGAGACCGCACTGTTGGCGAGCTTGTTTGTCAATCACCCTGCGAAGCTCAACTTCGACGAGTTTACGCGCGGCATTGCAGGGCGCATCCCCGCGCTGAAGGGATCCGAGCTTGTTGTCGAGGGCGGCGCGGGCCAGCCGGCGCGGACGCTTGCGCGCTGGGGAGATGCTTCTCTCGCCTATCGCGCAGCCGGTTTCGACTATCGCGTGGATCACGGTGCATTTTTCCAGGTGAACCGCTGGCTTGTGGATATGCTCGTGGAATGCGTGACGGGAAACCAAAGCGGCGCGTTGGCCTGGGATCTATTTGCCGGCGTGGGACTCTTTGCCCGGCGGCTCACGGCCGGTTTTGCCCGCGTGGTTGCGGTCGAGTCCTCGCCTGCCGCGACGGCATCGCTTGACGCAAATCTGAGCGGTACAAATGGCGCTGCCGTGCGCGCGGAAACCCTCGCATTCCTGCGACGCCACAACAAAGCCGCGAGACCTGACCTGATTGTCGTGGACCCGCCACGCACCGGCCTCGGCGCGGAGAGTACCGCGCTGCTGGCAGCAATTCAGGCGCCCGCGCTCGTCTATGTTTCCTGTGACCCGGCAACACTGGCACGAGATCTGCGCGCGCTCATTGCTTCGGGCTACGCAATCGCATCCCTAACCCTTGCCGATCTGTTTCCGCAGACTTTTCATCTGGAGACAGTGGTCCATTTACGGCTCGCCTGATAGGCTTGAGGCGCATAGAGCCTCTTCACACGCAATGCAATCGCAATCGACGACCACCGGGCCCTCTGTGTCACCTCCTGCATCGGCGGGCATGAGCCTCCAGCAGAATGCTGTGCCGCTTTTTCATGCTGCGTGGCTGTTTGCAGGTGGCATTGCCCTCACGCAGACCGCGTGGCTGCGGCCCGGCCTGGTGCTTGTCGCGCTGGCTCCCGTGGCTCTGCTGTGCTGCATTGCCGCATTGAAGGCGCAGCGCATCGTATGGCTGCCGATTGCGGTGCTGTGGATTCTGCTCGGCGCGTGGTGCGCAGAGATGCAGCCGCAGCCTGCGCCTGCGCCGGCCCTGGCCGCACTGTCTGACGGCCTGTTGCGCACCGTGGAAGGCACAGTCACGGATACCGAGCCAATACGCAGTGAGACAGTGCAGAGCATCGACGAGCCTGCTGGCGAGCCCCCTTCGCAGCGCATTGATCTGCGTGTCGCAAGCATCGAGGTTGTTACCGACGAGGCCGATGCACAGGCCCCGGTCGAGGGCCACGTGCGGCTCACCGTGCGCTGGCCGCAAAACCAGCACAAGCTGCAGCCATTCCAGTGCGGCGAGCGGATTCGTGCTGTTGTCCGCCTGCTTCCGCCTGAGGCGTATCGCGATCCCGGCGCGTGGAACCGTGCAGATTATCTGCTGGACCGCGGGATCACCTCCACTGCAACTGTGAGCATTGAACGCGTCGAGCGGCTTGGAGTGGCGCCTGGCAGGTTTCTCGCATGCCGGCTCGCAACGATTCAGCATGCCGCAGGATCACGCCTGCTTGCCCTGCCTGCGGCCATGCACCGGCTGCCCGCCGCACTGCGCCTTGAGCCGGACGACACCATCATGCTGGCCGCCATGACCACCGGCGACCGCACCTACCTTACGCATTCGCTGCGTGAAGGCTTTGAGCGCACCGGCTCGTTTCACGTGCTTGTGGTATCCGGATTTCACCTCGCCATTGTGGCCGGCTGCCTGCTGTGGATTGCGCGCCGCCTGCGCCTGCCGCACGTGCCAGCCACGCTGGCTACCATTGCGGCCACGATCGCCTATGCGCTGTTCACGGGCTTTGCAACGCCGGTGCAGCGCTCGTTGTGGATGATTGCGCTCTATCTGCTGGGGCGGCTGGTCTACCGCGAACGCAGCCCGCTCAACGTAGTCGGCTTTGCCGCGCTCTGCATGCTGGTGGTGAGCCCGCGCAGCCTCTTCGACTCCAGTCTGCAGATGACGCTACTGGCAGTGATTGCGATTGCGGGCGTGGCCGCACCGCTTTTGCAGCGCACGATCCATCCTTACCTGACCGCGACGCGCGATTTGCGGCTCTCTGCAATGGACGTCAAGCTTGATCCACGCCTCGCGCAGTTCCGCATAATTCTGCGCATGATTGCCGAGCGGATGCAGCAGACTGCTTCCGCCAGAATCGCCTGGCGCGCGATGCCGTGGGCAGCGCGATTTACGCTGCGCTGTGTTGAGTTGCTGGTTGTCTCCTGCATTGTGGAACTGGGCATGACGCTGCCCATGGCTGTCTACTTTCACCGCATCACCATCTTTGCGCTGCCGGTGAATCTGCTCATCCTGCCGCTGCTCGTGGTGCTGCTGCCGGCGGCACTGTTCACGCTACTTGCGCTGCTTGTGTGGCCTGCGGCCGCTGTGGCGCCGGGCATGGTCGCCGCTTTGTTGCTGCACATTGGAGTGGCGCTGGTGCGCCTGTTCGGCTCGCTTGCCCTGGGCGATTTGCGCATTCCGGCGCCGGGGATGCGGCAGTCGGCGGTCTTCTGTGTGATGCTGGCCGCGGCCATCGTGCTGGCACGCATGGGCCGCTGGCAGCGCCGCGCCGCTTGGGCTGCGCTGCTGCTCGGCGCGCTAGCTGCCGTCGCGCCGCGACCGGTTGACCACCCGCGCAACGCGCTGTTGGTGGAAGCCATTGACGTGGGTCAGGGCGACTCGCTGCTGCTGATCACGCCGGACGGCAAGACAATGCTGGTGGATGGCGGCGGCTTTGGCGGGGGCCCCCGGCAGGCTCCGCAGGATTTCGACATTGGCGAAGAGGTTGTCTCGCCAGCGTTGTGGTCGCGCGGCATCCGGCATCTGGATGTGGTGGCATTGAGCCATGCACACTCTGACCACCTGGGCGGGCTGCCAGCTGTGCTGCGGAACTTCCATCCCGATGAGCTGTGGGTGGGTAACAATCCACGTGTGACGGCATACACGGCGCTGCTGGATGAGGCCGCGCAACTGCATGCACGTCTGCGCTCACTACGCGCAGGCGATGCGCTGACGCTGGGCGACACGCAGGTGAGCGTGCTGGCGCCCATGCGCGACTATAAGCCAGGCGTGGAGCCCGGTAACAACGACTCACTGGTGCTGCACGCGACGTATGGCGCGACTTCGGTTCTGCTGGAGGGCGACGCGGAGGCGCCTGTTGAGCAGGCCATGCTGGGCGAGACGGGGCTAAAGAGCACGCTGCTCAAGGTAGGACATCACGGCAGCGTCACTTCAACGCTGCCGGAGTTTCTGGCGCGCGTGGCGCCGCAGTGGGCGGTAATCTCCTGCGGACTATACAACCGCTACGGACATCCGCGCGAGGAAGTGCTGGGCGAGTTGCAGACGGCGAAGATACATACCTACTCGACCGATGTGGATGGTGCGATGTGCTTTGATCTCAATGGGAAGAGCGCGTCAGCGGAGCCGCTCTGCGGGCTGCAGGGGCAGTGAGGCGAAGGCTTGCGGGAATGCGCTGCGGAATGATCTGCAAACTTTCTTTAATTCACAAAAATGAATAGCGGGTAGGGTATGCCCCTTCAGGACCCTGGGCGCAATGCCCATCGGGTCACTCCCGCAAGTAACGTTCAGACGGCCTCGATGCGGGGGATTTTCATGGACATAGTGCTCACTTCTGCCTGAGAATGCTTTCACACCGGGACATGCGCAGGTAAGGAAATAGAGTTCTGGCGTTCCACATTAAGGAGCTTGTGTGATCAGAGCATTGAAGAACTTTGCCATAGCTGCGGCCGCTGTTCTGCTGGGAGCAACCACAGTTTGCCAGGCGCAGTCCGTCATGACGCACCATGTGCGGGACGTGGTCCGCACGGGTAAGGCGCAGGCCACGGGCCGGCTGCCATCCAACCAGGTGTTGCAACTGGATATCGTGCTCCCGCTGCGCAATCGCGCGGGCCTGGAGAGCTTTCTCAAACAGCTTTATGATCCGGCGAGTCCGAATTACCGCCATTTTCTGACTGTGCCGGAGTTTACGGCCCTCTATGGCCCCACGGAACAGGATTACGAGACCGTGGTCCGCTTTGCCAGGACCTATGGTTTTCAGGTGGTGGGCGGCACGCGCGACGGCATGGACGTGCAGGTACGAGGCACGGTTGCCGCAGTTGAAACAGCGTTCCACGTGAATATGCGCACCTACCAGCATCCCACGGAGAGCCGCACTTTCTACTCGCCTGACGTAGAGCCGACCATGGACCTGCCCATCAACCTGTGGCACATTTCGGGGCTGGACAACTATTCCATTCCCAAGCCGCTGTATGAGAGCAAGCAGGAGTACGCGGCAGCGCACGGAATCTCTCCGGACCAGGTGGTGAACCATGCGACGACGGGATCGGGCCCTTCGGCTTCGTTCCTTGGCAGCGACATGCGCGCGGCGTACTACGGTAACGGCACGCTGACCGGCGCAGGACAAAACCTTGGTCTGCTTGAGTACTACGGGACGGACCTGGCGGACCTGACCACCTACTACAACAACACAGGCCAGACGAACTCGGTTCAGATCACGCTGCTTTCGACGGATGGCACGAGCACGACCTGCACGTACAGGCCGGGACACTGCGATGACACGGAACAAACCCTGGACATGACGCAGGCCCTGGGCATGGCTCCCGGGCTGAGCAGCCTGGTGATGTATGTTGGGTCCACGGATACGGCCATCATCAGCGCGATGACGTCGCATAGTCCGTTGCCGACAGTGATTGGCTGCTCGTGGGGCTGGACGCCTGCCGACCCAACGACGCTCGATCCCTACTTTGAGAAGATGGCCTCGCAGGGGCAGAACTTTTTTGCAGCCTCTGGCGACTATTCGACGTGGACAGCGAGCGGCAACAGCTCCGCTTGGCCGGCCGACGATGCGTATGTGGTATCTGTCGGGGGCACAGACCTGATCACGCAAAGCGCTGGCGGCCCGTGGAAGTCGGAAACGGCATGGGTAGACAGCGGCGGCGGCATCAGCCCGGACGGAATTGGGATTCCCTCATGGCAGCAACTTAGCGGAGTCATCAACTCCAGCAACCAGGGCTCGACAACACTGCGCAACGGTCCTGATGTGGCGGCCAATGCAAACTTCACCTTCTATGTGTGTGCTGACCAGGCAGGATGCACGGCCAACCAGTATGGCGGCACGAGCTTTGCCGCGCCCATGTGGGCTGGCTATATCGCGCTGGTAAATCAACAGCTTGCAGCCAACAGTCAGCCTACGACTGGCTTTATCAATCCCACCATCTACGCGCAGAATGTGACGTCAAGCTACTATGATACGGATTTCCACGACGTCACCAGCGGGACCTCGGGCAGCTACACGGCTGTGACGGGATACGATCTGGTGACCGGCTGGGGAAGCCCGAATGCCGGCCTGATTGCCGCATTGGCCAGTACGACCCAGTCCGCGAGCTTCAGCCTGGCTGCCTCGCCCACCTCGGTTTCAGTGACTGCCGGAGCCGGTGGCAGCGCGACGATTTCCGCGACGGTAAGCGGCACGCTCAGCGCAGGCATAGCGCTCAGCGCGACGGCTCCCTCGGGCTGGCCCACTCCGACCTTCAACCCGTCTTCGCTTTCCAGCTCGGGAACGTCCTCGTCGACAATGTCGTTTACCGTTCCGACCGGCACGGCTTCAGGCAACTACACGATTACGGTGACGGGAGCTTCCGGCACGACGGTAGAAACCACGACGTTGACCGTGTCGGTGACAGGGACGACGGCCAGCTTCACCCTCAGCGCGTCGCCTTCGTCGCTTACTGTCTCGCGGGGTAGCTCTGGTACTTCGATCCTCAGCGCGGCGGCCAGCGGCGGATTCAGTTCGTCGATCAGTTTGTCTGCCTCTGGTGCGGGTAAGGGCGTTTCCATCAGCTTCAGCCCCACGTCGATCAGCGGTGGTTCCGGCAGCTCGACAATGACCGTCAAGGCGAACCGCAACGCCGCCAAAGGCAGTTACACCATCACCGTCACGGGCAGCGGCGGAGGCGTGACGAAGACAACCTCCGTTGCACTGACCGTGCAATAGACCGCAATACGAAAGGCGGCGAAGAGCCCGGGCTATCGATGCCCGGGCTTCTTTGCGTTTGCGGCAATGGCGCGCCGCCTGAAGGATATAGGCAAAGCCAATATGAGCTTGGCGAACGATGCCCCGACAGCGTAGGGTAGGGAGCAACCAGCACGTCATGCGCAATGGAGAAATCTGCAAACATGTCCAATCCTTCTCTTGCACCCGAACCTATTCGGAGGCTGCTTTCTCTGGATGTCGCCCGGGGTATCACGATCGCATTCATGATCATGGTGAACAACAACGGAGGTCCCGGTTCATGGCACTTCATGAATCACGCACAGTGGAACGGGCTGACTCCGACCGACCTTGTTTTTCCTACTTTTGTGTTTGTTGTGGGAGTATCGGTTGTTTTCGCAACTGAGGCGCGCCTGGCTCGCGGCGACACACGCAAAAAACTGGCCTGGCATACGCTGCAGCGGGCGGTGATTCTCTTTCTGCTGGGCGTTATTGTCAACAGTTTCCCGTTCTTTGAGCTTGTGCACATGCGTTTCTACGGCGTTCTGCAGCGGATCGCTGTCTGCTACCTGGCGGTGGGCCTGTTCTACCTGTGGGACAAGCGCGTCTGGACCAAAGTTGCGGCGCTGGTGGCCGCCCTGGTGGGTTATTGGGTGCTGTTGCGGTGGGTTTCCGTACCGGGCGCGGGCATGCCGGGGCGGGATATTCCTTTCATGGACATGACGCAGAACCTGGTTTCATGGATTGATCGACAGATCCTTCCCTATCACCTTTATCTGGATCCGCCGCTGCACAATGTGCGCGACCCTGAAGGCCTGCTGAGCAATTTGCCCGCGATCGGGACGGCGCTGCTGGGCGTGCTGACCGGGCTCTGGCTGCGCAGCGGCAAGGCGATCTCTGCCAAGGCGCAGGGGCTGGCCGCGGGGGCTGTGATGTGCCTGACGCTGGGCTATCTGTGGTCGCTCTGGTTTCCGCTGAACAAGAACATGTGGACCAGCTCATTTGTGCTGGTGGCGGGCGGCTATTCGCTTTGCCTGCTTACGCTGGCTTTCTGGGCGGTGGAGAAACAGGGCTGGCGCAAGGGCTGGACCTGGCCCTGGCTGGTGTTCGGATCCAACGCGATTGCGGCCTACATGTTCAGTGAGCTGTTCAGCAGCACGCTGGGGGCTATTCGCTTTACTGCTTCGGGCGGGCTCACGTTTACTTCCAACGAGCACCTTGAGTCGATCCAGCCCTATTTGTTCCACCATATCTTTGCGCACATCCCCGACCCGGGCTGGGCCGCGTTTGCCTACGCGGTCTCGTATACGGCGGTCTGCCTCATTCCCGTGTGGATCCTTTACCGCAAGAAGATTTTTGTGAAGGTGTAAGGGTGACGTGGGAGGGGGTGGCACGGTCTACTGAGTGACAGGTTGCGGGGCGTCGGACGCGATGCTCCGCAACGTCACTTTAGTGCGGCGGTAGAAGATGCTTTCCAAGCAGGATGTCGGCCCAGCGCTCAGGGGCATTGATGCCCAGCGTCCATTCGCGCGCCGAGGCCGCGCCCTGGTTGAGATCCTCGTCTGCTATGGTCTCATCCTGCTCGTCATCTGGACGCCGCGGCCCGCGCAGCGCTGGTTCTATTGGACTGCGATTGCGTGGGTTGTGTTGTCCACTTGCATTTCGTTTGCGGGATGGAAGGCGATGGGTTTTGGCATCGCCGGATTTCGGCGGTCGCTGTGGGTGTTGGGCGCAGCGCTGGTGATCGCAACGTGCGCGATTGCTCTTGCGGTGCGGCTGCACACGCTTCATGAGCCGCATGGGCCCATGCAGTGGGCTCTGTCCTTCTCGGGTTACGCTGTCTGGTCCTTGATGCAGCAGTTGCTACTGCAGGGCTACTTTCTGCTGCGTCTGCAGCGTCTCCTGCCGGGGCGCATCGCGCAAGCATCCGCGGCAGCAGGCATGTTTGCAGCAGCGCATCTGCCCAATCCGATACTGGCACCGCTGACGCTTGTGTGGGGCCTGATCTCCTGCCTTGTGTTTCTCCGCTGCCGCACGATCTACCCTTTGGCCATGGCGCACGCGATCTTTGGCATCTGCATCGCGATTACGGTTCCAGCGCCGGTGGTACGCAACATGCGCGTTGGTCTTGGCTATGAGATGTATCGCGCCCCACGGCATCTTCACCTGAGCCAGAGCGACCACAGCGTATCGACCGTTGCATGTGTCATGGCAGAAGCCGCCACGCGGCGCTGGGCACGCCAAGCCCTGCCATAGAAGAGGCCAGCCAGCGCGGCCAACAGGACATATTGCCAGTTGAAGCCCGCGGTGCGCTTGTTCCAATGCGACAGCCCGAAGAGGAGCGCTGTGAGCAGCAGCGCCGGAGCGCGCCCTATGCGCCGCTCAAGCAGATTCTGCATCCACCCACGAAAGAACAGTTCCTCGGGAATGGCGATGAACACAAACGTGAAAAGGAATGCGCCGGCAGCGCGCAGCGGCTGGGGCAGCGATGCGTGCATGTGCAGAAAGCCGAGGCTTAGCCCGAGCGGAATGGCAATCGGCGCGTAGAAGAAGAATTCGCGCAGCCCCACGCCCACATCGCGCAAGCGCAGGCGCAGGTCGAATCCAACACCATCGAGCTGTCGCACTGCAAGAAATCCGAAGATGCCCGCATCGAGCAGCAGCATCTTGCCCAGCGCAGCCAGACCCGTGGGCCATGCCGGCTCAAGCCATCGCAGATCGACAGCCAGGCCGAGCACGAGGAGGAGCAGGAGATCGCGCCAGTTGCCGCGCTGTTCCGGATCGACGCTCGCTGCCTGGATCATGAGCAACGCAATGGCAATCGGCAGCAATGCGTAGAGCGCCATCCATCCCCAACGAAAGATACCGAAGGAAGATGCGACCATCGCATAGGGCACGCTCAGCAGTGCCGGGCAAGCAAGGCGCGCAGGCCGCGGCAGCGCTTGCGCCAGCTGCCTGAAGCGCTGGGGAAAGAAGGCTGCGCCCAGCATGGGCGCCAGGATCAGCAGCGCCGCGATGACAAGTTCCGGTTGGAAGAAGGAGTGAGGATTCATTGCCGGGCCTCAGTCGCTCGCTGCTTGCTTTACGGGGTGGAAGAGCCATACGAGCAGCAGTGTGAAGAGCAGGCTGCCGACAGTGAACTTGAGCCACACGGGCGCATGGGAAGGGGAAAAGAAGCCCTCAAGACAGCCGGCAATAACCAGCAGAGGTATGATGCCAGACACCAGGCGCGTGGCTTCCATGCCGCCGCGGGCTACTGACTCCCGCCAACACAGAGCGCCGGGGAAGAGCATGGCGTGGCCCAACCGAAAGCCCGCTGCGCCGGCAATGAGGATTGAGGGCAGCTCCAGCGAACCATGCGGGGCGACAAAGCTCCAGAGCGCGAGCGACATGCCGTACTGGTGACAGGCCGCGCCAATCACGCCCAGCATCATGCCGTTCACGTAGAGATAGAAGAATGTGCCAAGGCCAAAGACGATGCCGCCGGCAAAGGTTACAAAGCTCACCGTGAGGTTGTTGGTCATGATGTGGCTTGAAGCCATGGGGGCCATACTGACCACGGAGCGCGTCCACATCTCGTGACGCTCCATGGTGGCGATCATGGCCGGCCCTATGAAATGGCGCATGAATTCCGGCTTGGCGCTGGTGAGAACCGCGCCCAGCAGGCCCCAGGCCACTGAAACCAGCAGTGAGGCCAGTACGTAGGGCAATTGGCGCTGAAAAATGGCCGGGTACTCATCGCGAAGAAAGCGCAAAAGAGAGATGGGACTTGTTCTCCGTTCAGAATAGATGATGTGGTGGGCGCGAGCCAGCAAGTGATTCACGTATTCGGCATGGATGCGCGCAGTGGCGTCCTGGCGCAGCGCGGAGAGGTCTGCGGCCACCTGGCGGTAGAGCAGCGCCAGCTCCTGCAGTTCGACGCGGGAGAGATGGCGAAGACCGCTCTGGTCCGATTGTGCAAGCAGCGTCGCCAGCCTGTCCCAATGGGGCCGTCGCTTCTGCAGCCATTGATTTGAGAGAATGTGCGACATGGCCTCGAATGCAGATCAGCTTAGCATCGAAACCCCGGAACTGGTATCGATTGAGATGCCGATTGCGGGCATCGGCAGCCGCTTTGTTGCCTTGCTGATCGATACCCTTATCTGGCTGGTTGCCATGGCAGCGCTCTCGCTGATCCTCTGGATTCTTCGTCCCGGCATCGGTGCATTTTCAAGGCTTTCAGCACAATGGATTACGGCCGTTTACGTGCTGATTTCCTTTTTGCTTAACTGGGGCTACTTCACCCTTTTTGAGGCGTTCTGGGGCGGTCGTACTCCGGGCAAGCGCATCGCGGGAATCCGCGTCATCCAGCGCTCCGGGCGTGCCATCGGCCTTCTTGAATCCATGGCGCGCAACTTCATCCGCTACATCGATCAGATTCCCTTTTTCTACGCGGTCGGGGTCATTGCCGTATTTTCGACCCGTCATCACCAGCGGCTGGGCGATCTGGCGGCGGGCACCCTGGTTGTGCGCGATCGCGTACAAGAGGCTCCGCTGTGGGGCGAGATGGGCACGCGGACCTTTACCGCCGCGGCCTTCTCCCAGATCGCTCCCCTGCCCGAGCCGCACTCGGCTCTTTCGCTTGACGCGGCCGGTCTGGCCAGACTGTCGCCTTCTGATCTTGAGGTGCTTGAGGGATTTTTTGCGCGCCGGCTCGACCTGCCCTTGCCCGTCCGCCAGGCACTGGCGCAGCGGATTGCAGATGCTCTGCAGGCAAAATCGGGGCTCGAACCCCCTGCCGGAGCCAGCATCGAGACATTCCTGGAAGCAGTCGCGCACCAGTTTCGGGATGTCGCCCGGCTGCAATAGACGAGCTGCGGGAGCTGTGCGTCGCTGCAAAGCTCATGCCCGACGACATCGGTGTCCACGGACGGCCGGAAATGCTCGACCGAAACATGAGTATGGGTAAAAAGAGGAGGGCAAGGCCAAGTTTGACAAGACCTGCAGGCCGAACAAGGCCTCAGACGAGTAACTTTGCAGGAAAATTGCCCACGACCAGGCCCGTCCTCAGCAGGCGCAGGCTGCGCCTGCTGAGGACGGGCAAGCAACCTCAGCCCCGATGGGCTAGCGCATCGATAACCCTGTCGTGCGCGAGCATGTGGGCAAGCGCTTTCTCTGGACAGAGGTGCTCTGCCTCCTCCACTTCCAGTTGCTCTGGAGTTTCCACTGCCGAAGCCACCGTCATAAAGCAATACAGGCAGCGCGTATTGAAGGTACCGTTGTCATTCTGGGTGCGACTGTACATCCTCCATACCTCCGGCGCGAAAGATTTACCGATAGTACTCAACGACAGGCGCGTGGAAAGTGAGCGGCGTCACTCGGTTGTGTGAGGCAGCACCATGGCATCGGCTCCAGCCGGGAAGGGAAGCTACAACTCGACGTTCTGGTTGGCATTGCGCCGTACCTGCCAGCAGGGGTTCAGCACGCCTTGCGGGAACAGCGCGATGGCGCAGGGCACCTCTACCGAGCCAAGATAGTCGAACTCCTGCTTGTTGCCTTTGAGCGGAACGGTCAGATAGCGATTGACGGTGATCTTCAAGATGGGCGAACCGCGTAGCCGGAAGACAGCCCAATCGCCCACATAGACGGCGACAAAGCACGCCACGATTACCACAACCACCCGTTGCAGCCAGCGCTTCATGCAACCTCAGCCTTCCGCGAACGGCGCGCATCTTCCTTGAGCGCCATGCGGCTCGCTCTAGCGTATCTGAATTGCGCGGGTGCGGGTCAAGGATGGATCTAGGATTCGCGCAGTGAAGGGAGCAGGGCCGGGCGCGGAGCTCCCTGGGGCATCACCAAGCGCTGCGGCGTACAGCAGGCACGGTCAAGCCGAGTCAGATCAGCCTGCATCTGCTTGTCATCACGCAGTGAAGTCAGCGCAGCGGTGAGAATTGAGGCCGCGCCAACCTCGACAGGCGTGCAGATGCGGTAGTGCATCCACTTGCCCTCACGCCGCGAAACAACGATGCCGGCCCTGCGCAGGTAGGCGAGGTGGCGCGAAATCTTCGGCTGGCTCTGTCGCAGAACATCAACAAAGTAGCAGACGCACACCTCACGGCCAGCCATCAGATTCAGAAGGCGCAGCCGGGTGGTGTCGGCCAGTGCCGCGAAGAGCGTTGCCATGACGGTGGATTGGGATCTTTGGACCACGTGGATATTGTATACGGATTGACAAATATGAGCGCGGACAATATATTTGCTTAGACGAATATGAGGAACTCTTGATGGACACAAAAATACTGGTTCAGGAAAAATACGGCGCTGCCGCGCGGCATGTGAAAGAGAACAGCGCCGCTGCGTGTTGCAATCCGGCGTTCAGCTGCTGCGACCCAATCACCACCAATTTGTACGACGAGGCCGAGAAGAGCGGCCTGCCGGTAACCGCAGTGCTGGCGTCGCTGGGCTGCGGCAATCCTACGGCATTGATTGAGCTGAAGCCGGGTGAGACGGTGCTGGATCTGGGTTCGGGCGGCGGCATCGATGTGCTGCTTTCGGCCAGGCGGGTGGGGCCGACCGGCAAAGCCTACGGGCTGGATATGACCGACGACATGCTGGCCCTGGCCCGTGAAAATCAACGGCAGGCCGAGGTGGAGAACGTCGAATTCCTCAAGGGCGAAATCGAGCACATTCCACTCGCCGATGCATCCGTGGATGTGGTGATCTCAAACTGCGTTATCAATCTTTCCGCGGACAAGGATCGTGTGCTGCGCGAGGCATTCCGCGTGCTCAGGCCAGGTGGACGCTTTGCCGTCTCCGATGTGGTTGCGCGCGGAGAAGTCCCCGCGGAGGTGCGCCGCAGTATGGAGCTGTGGGTAGGTTGCATTGCAGGCGCGTTGGAAGAGACGGAGTACATGGCCAAGCTGGAGAAGGCGGGCTTCTCTGGCATTGCCGTCGAGCCGACGCGCGTGTACAGTGTGGAAGACGCGCGTACTTTTCTGCAGGATGCAGGCGTGGATGTGGACGCCATCGCTCCGCTGGCCGAGGGCAAGCTGATGAGCGCCTTCGTGCGCGCAACCAAGCCGGCCGCACCGTGCTGCGGTACGAAGTGCAACTGCAACTGATGGAGCAGCGCAACGTGGTCTCATCGCAAGGACCGTATAACATCCTCGTGCTGTGCACCGGCAACTCGGCGCGCAGCATCATGGGTGAGGCGCTGTTCAACACGCTCGGCGCGGACCGTTTCAAGGCGTACAGCGCCGGAAGCCATCCGAGCGGGCGCGTAAATCCATTTGCCATTGAACAGGTGCGGGCACTTGGCTACGCGGCGGAGCAACTGCGCAGCAAAAGCTGGGACGAGTTCGCCGCGCCGGGCGCGCCGCAGATGGATTTTGTGGTGACGGTGTGCGACAACGCGGCGGGCGAAGTGTGCCCCGTGTGGCCAGGGCATCCGGTTACAGCTCACTGGGGATTTCCTGACCCGGCGGCCGTTGAAGGAAGTGATGCGGAAAAACGCGAAGCATTTGCGCGAACCTTGCAGCAGATCCGCACTCGAGTGCAACTCTTTCTGAGCCTGCCGCTTGAGTCGCTGGACAGAATGGCAATCGAGCAGAGCATGCGCACCATTGGGCAGGAACCGCTGTAAGCACTTCGAGACAGGAGAGGCAGAATGCAACCTGAAGCAGAGATCTGCTGCCCAACCCCCTTGCCGGGACGCGCTTCCCGGCTTTCGTTTATCGACCGCTATCTCACGCTCTGGATCTTTCTCGCCATGGCGGTGGGCGTTGCGCTGGGCCGCTTTGTGCCCGCGGTCCCCGCGTTCATTCAGCGTTTCCAGAGCGGCACCACGAACATTCCGATTGCTGTCGGGCTGATTCTGATGATGTATCCGCCGTTGGCGAAGGTGCAATATGAGCGGCTGGGCGAGGTCTTTCGCAACCGCAAGGTGCTCGGCCTCTCGCTGGTGCAGAACTGGGTGATCGGCCCGCTGTTGATGTTTGCGCTTGCGGTCATATTTCTGCGCAACTACCCGGAGTACAGAACCGGCCTCATCCTCATCGGCCTCGCGCGCTGCATCGCCATGGTGATTGTGTGGAACGAGCTGGCCAAAGGCGACACGGACTATGCCGCCGGGCTGGTGGCATTCAACAGCATCTTTCAGGTGCTCTTTTACAGCGTCTATGCGTGGTTCTTTCTGGCTGTGCTGCCCCCGCTCATCGGGCTTCACAGCGTCGTGGTGGATATCCGCATGAGCCAGATTGCGGAGAGCGTCTTCATTTATCTCGGCATACCGTTCCTGGCGGGCATCATTACGAGGTTCGTGCTGGTGCGTGCCAAAGGGCGTGCGTGGTATCAGAAGAGCTTTGTGCCAGCCATCAGCCCGCTCACGCTGGCCGCCCTGTTGTTTACGATTGTGGTGATGTTCAGCTTGAAGGGCAATCTGATTGTACAGTTGCCGCTGGACGTGCTGCGCATCGCCGTGCCGCTGCTCATCTATTTTGTCGCCATGTTTTTTGTGAGCTTCTGGATGGGGCGCAAGGTTGGCGCGGACTACTCGAAGTCGGCGACGCTCTCCTTCACCGCCGCCAGCAACAACTTCGAGCTGGCCATTGCGGTTGCGGTCGCTGTCTTCGGGCTCAACTCCGGCGCGGCGTTTGCGGCGGTGATTGGACCGCTGGTGGAGGTGCCTGCGCTCATCCTGCTGGTGCAGATGGCGCTGCGGCTGCAAAGGCGATGGTTTACGACAGGCAACGCTGCCTGAATCGCTTCCTGCGCGCTGGCTTGTTGCCTTGTTTCCCGCTGCTGAAAGCACAGGTAAAACATGGGGCAGCCATGTTATCTTTTCTGCACCATGCGATGGTTATTGTTATCCGCCTTCTTTCTGACGGCCGTGATGGGTGCGTCAGGCCAGACTGCCACCGGAACCACGCAGAGCCTGCCGGATGATCCCCAAAAGTTGCTCGCGGCTGCGGAGCCCTTCTATAACTTCAATTCGCCCGAGCTGAAGCCGTGGCATTTGAAGGCGACTTACCAGCTTTACGACGACAAGGGCAACCCGAGCGAGCAAGGGACCTACGAATACTGGTGGGCCTCGCCGCAGGTGTATCGCAGCACGTGGACGCGGAGGAAAGCGACGTATTCGGACTGGCACACGGCTGACGGCAGGCACCTGGTGCTGGCGATGGGGAATGCGCTCGGCTAATTTGAGGAGGGATTGCGCTCTGATTTTGTTTCGCCGCTGGTGTCCCTTTCGCCCTACAAAAATCAGACCACTGGAGCTCCGGCAAAGACGACGTACAAGTCTACGGTGATCCAAGCGGGCCCGCTGAAACTGTCTTGCGTTGTGGACGATCATGGGGTATCGAGCGAACAGGCAAATTCATTCAAGGGAGGACTGTCAACACTTCCTGCATTCTACTGTTTTGATCCAATACTTCATGTACTTCGTGCTCAGTATTCATTCGGCGTGGTGGCGACCGAGTTCGATAACCAGGTGAAGATGCAGGGTAAATTTCTGGCGCGTGAGGTGCAGGTTGCTGAAGGGAAGCGCAGCATTCTCACAGCCGCGGTTAGCACAATTGATGCATTGTCTGCGTCGGACCCGGCGCTGGTTCCCGATCCTGCAGGTGTTGTTGTTCATGAACTGAGGCCGGAAGATCCACACATACCTCCCAAGATGAAGACGAATATATCGTCTATTCGTCCCGTAGTTGGGATGCATTCCGGACAAAAGGCTGAAGCCCTTCTTCAGATCACTATTGCGAGGAATGGGAGTGTGCGTGATCCGCGGATCATTGTTGCGACGTCAGCCGAAATTGGGGATGAGGCAATGCACGCAGCGTCTCAACTCAGCTTCACGCCTTATATGCAGGATGGTAAGCCTGTAGACGGAAAGTTCTTTCTTGACCAAGTTGTTTATGTAAAGTAACGCATTTTATCTTGCTCAGAGAAAGGAAAGGCCAGCCGAATCCGGCTGGCCTGCTGTCTTTTCGTTGAGAAAACGCTGTTAGAACTTGATGGATGCAGCGCGGGGCGAGATGCCGCTGAGCTCGGCGGCGCGGGCCTCGGCGTAGGCGGCGGCGCCCATGAGCGCGGCGCGGCTTTCGAGGATGATCCGGACAGGGGTGTTGATGAGCAACTGGCTCAGACGGCCCTTGTCTGTGAACGACTTCATGAAGACGCCGTCCTTGAGCTTCTCGAGGATGCGCGGGGCGATGCCGCCGCCGACGTAGAGGCCGCCGACGGAGAGGATCTTGAGGGCGAGGTTGCCGGCCTCGGCGCCGTAGATGGAGACGAACATGTCGAGGGCTTTCTCGCAGATTTCGCTCTTGGCGGCGAGCGCCAGCTCGGTGATGACGGCGTTGGGGTCCTCGGCGGCGATGCGCGCGGCCAGCCAGTTTGGCTCGTCGATGCCGCGGACTTCGCGCAGAAACTCGTAGATATTGGTGAGGCCCATGCCGCTGACGACGCGCTCATAGCTGATGCGGCCGTTGTACTTCTGCTTGAGGAAGCGCAGGAGGTCGATTTCGTTTTCGTTGCGCGGGGCGAAGTCGGCGTGACCGCCCTCGGAGGGGAATGGCTGATGCGCGCGGCCGTTCCAGGCAAGAAAGGCCTCCCCGAGGCCGGTGCCGGCGGCGACGAGAGCGCGGTTGCCCATCTGGCTAGGGTCGCCTTCGCTTAGGGTGTAGATCTGGTCAGGCGCAAGCTCGGCGATGCCATAGCCATTCGCTTCAAGATCATTAATCAGAAAGACGTGGTGGATGTCGAGGCTGGAGGACAGCTCGCGGCTGTCGAGCGTCCAGGGCAGGTTGGTCAGGCGCAGGCGGCCGTCGCGCACAGGGCCTGGCACGCCAAAGCAGGCGGCCGTCGCCTTGTCCGTGCCCAGAAAGAGCTTCACGATCTCTTCAAGGCCGCTGTATTCCTTGGCGGGAAACCGCTCATCGCGGGAAATCTCAAGCTTTCCGTTAATAAAGTTGTATAGAGCCAGGTGGACCTTGGTGCCGCCTACGTCGCCTGCCAGAATCATCTATGTCTCTCCAAAACCCCGCAGCCTTCCGCATTGGTTGCGGGCAAAAGCGCAGCAGCGGCCTTATCCAGGATCAGAGTGAGTATACCGCCTGAGGGCCATATCAGTTGACTGGGAAGGCGCTCTGGATCGCGCGCGCCGGTGAAGACCTCATGCAGAACTGCCGCCTTGTTTGCCCCGCCGATGAGGAAAAAGACCGATCGCGCATGGTTGATGACCGGCCAGGTCAGCGTGATGCGCCAGGTATCCTTTTGCGGCACGTGGTTCGCCGTGACCAACCGGCCCATTTCATGCAGGGCCTCAGTATGCGGAAAGAGCGATGCGGTGTGGCCGTCATCGCCCATGCCCAGGGCTATCAGGTCAAAGCACGGGCACTCGGCACCTTCGAGACGAAAGCTGTTGCGCAGCTCCGACTCATAACGCGCGGCGGCGACCTCCGGCTCCAGTTCTCCTTCCATGCGGTGAATCTGTTCAGGCCGCAGGGGCACGTGTTCCAGCAGTGCCTCGCGGGTCATGCGGAAGTTGCTCTCGGAGTGGTCAGGGGGGACACAGCGCTCATCCACCCAATAGAGATCGAGCTTGTCCCACGGCATGCGCGCGTGCCACGGCTGGCTGGGGTCGGCCAGAAGCGCAAAGGCAGCCTTGGGCGTGGAGCCTCCGCTGATGGCGATGCGCGCCCTGCCGCGGGCAGCCACGGATTCTCCGGCCATCTCAACAAAATACTGCGCCGCCCGCAAGGCCAGCGCCGCGACATCGGGTTCAACGTAGTACTTCACTCTGAGGGTTCTCGGCATCCTTTTGTTCCTCTAATTTCTAAGTTACACGGGTACCTGCGAATTCACACAAGCAACCGGCTGCGGAAGCTGCCTGGCGGCTGGCGCCGCTTGAGCGCTCTATCGGTTGCTTTGTCTGCTTTGCGCCCGTGCCGTCTCTGCGGTGTCTGCGCCATGGCCCTCTTAACTGAGTGGGAGCGAGAGCGTAATGTGCGCGCCACCGCTCTCCCGATTGGATCCGGCGACGGTTCCGCCGTGAGCGCGTACAACTGCCTCGACGAATGCAAGTCCGAGGCCGTGCCCGCTTGACTTCCGCCCTTTCACACGGCGCTCGAACATATGGGGGATGACCTCAGGCGCGAAGCCGGGGCCATCATCCTCCAGGGTGAGCCATGCCGCACCTTTTCTGGACTCAAGCTGTAGAGTTACCGTGCAGTGAGCGGGCAGGTGCTTGAGTTCGTTATCAAAGAGATTTGCGATCATGCGATGTATCAGCGCCGCATCCGCATGGATGCGGATAGGGGCGCTGCAGCGCAGGCTGACGCGCACATCTTTTTCAGACATAGACGGCTCGTAGAGATCAATCATGACCTTGAGCAATTCATCCAGCTGGATATCGCTGCGCGAAAGCCGCAGCGCGTCCGCCTTACCCTCGGCCACGTCGAGTGATGTGTTGAGGAATTCCGTGAGGCGGTCCAGTTCCTCAATGGCCGCGACGACCGCTTCAGCCTGCTCGCCATGCGTGGGGGCCGAGAGGGACATCTCCAGTTTTCCGCGGATTGCCGTCAACGGACTGCGCAGGTCGTGCGCCAGTGAATCGGTGATGGTGTGCAACTGATGCATCGAGCTCTCAATGCGATCCAGCATGTGATTCAATGTGCGGCTCAGGTGGCCCACTTCATCGTTGCGCGCACTCGACGGCACCCTTGCCGTCAGGTCGGAGTGGCCGATGTGCGACGCGGCCTCGGTAATCCTCTGCACTCGATTTAACATACGGCGGGTTGTGAAAAAGACAATGGCAAACCCCAGCAGAACCAGCAGAGGCCATAACAGGATGAAGCGGATGCGCAGCTTGCGCAGAACGCGCAACTCATCCCGTTCCGAAAGGCCAAGGTAGATCAAACTTCCATCCTGTATGCGAATCGAGGCCACGCGAAAGGGCACTGTAAAGCCTTCTACGCGAATGTCTGCTGGACGATTCTCAGGGACGCCCGCTTTCTGAATCGCCCGCAGGAAAGGCGCTGCCGTGCCCGCTCCGACCCACAGGATCGGTGTGCCGTTACCGCTGGTCTGCAGGAAGAAGACGGAGTTGTTTGAGCTGGTTTCCGACAACAGTTTGTTGGGAATTTCCTTGCTCGCCAGTTCTGCGATTTCCCCCACCACGCGGTCATAGAGTGCGTTTCTGGGCGTCTGCTCGGCGACATCGCCCAGCACCTCCACTTCACCTGACAGCCAGGCATCGCTGCGTCGTTGAATATCATCGGCAACAAAGCGATGCAGGAAGACAAAGACCAGCATGGTGCCGCATGCAAAGGCAAGCGTGGCCCAGAGCGATATGCGCCAGGCCGCGCTTCGCATGCCCGGCTTAGCGGTCTCTGAGGACATAGCCCACACCTCGCAGGGTTTTGATCAGCGGATGCTGTCCTCTTCCGTCAACCTTTCCCCGCAGGCGATAAATATGCACATCGACGACGTTGGTGTCTGGCTGGATGCGCATGCCCCACACCTTGTCCAGAATCATCGAGCGGGTCACAACGCGCCCCGCGTTTCTGCAAAGGTATTCCAGCAGGACAAACTCTTGCGGAGTGAGTTGCAGAACCTGTCCTGCCCGAGTGGCCTCACGTCGTAACAGATCCAGCTCGAGGTCAAGCATGCGCAGGCGAGTTGCTTCATTGGCCGTGGGCGCGTTGCGCTTGATCAGGTTGCGCAACCGAGCCAGAAGTTCAGCAAGGGCGAACGGCTTAGTCAGGTAGTCATCCCCACCCTGTTCAAGCCCTCGCACTCTGTCATCCACTGAGCGGCGCGCAGAAAGAATCAGCACCGGGGCGGCCAGCCCAATCTGGCGCAGCCGCAGAATCAGGTTGATGCCGTCCATATCTGGTAGCCCGAGGTCGACGATCAGTGCATCATAGGGCGCATCCAGTGCGAGACGTTCTGCTCCCTTTCCGTCCGCCGCCACATCCACCTGGAAGCCCGCTTCGGTCAGCGAGTTCCGCAGAAAGACCCTGATATCGTGTTCGTCTTCAACGACTAGGAGTCGCATGCAAGGATATTAGTCCATACGGAGAGCGATTTTCCGCAGCGCCTTCAAGTGAAAACAAGGGAATTGTTGGTGTGGCGCAATCGCGCCAGAAATATGAACAAATTGTCATCTTTGACCAGTAGGAACCGTGCTTCCGAAACAAGTCCCTGATGCGTCTTATATCTACGCGTCGCGGCTCGCGCCGGCCAGACGTCTTTAGCGGTATTTCGCGCGCGGAACTCCATGAACAATCAAAAGTTAGTGAGGAACATAGTGCCGGCGGAACCTGGCTTCGACGAACCAAATGCTGCGCTTTTGGCAGAGGATTTTCGCGGGTTTCTGCCACTGCCGGCGCATCTTGATTCCCATTTTGAAGAGGCCTTGCGCCATGTGCTTCAGAATCCCGGCAGCCTGGTGCGGCCACGCCTGGTTATGCAGGTAGCGACGGCGTATGGCCTTGACGCCACTCACGCAAACAGTCTTGCCTTTGCGCTGGAATACTTTCACACCGCTTCACTGATATTTGATGATCTGCCGTGTATGGACAATGCATCGCACCGACGTGGGGCACCTTGCGTACATCTGGCATTCGGCGAGCCGGGCGCGATTCTCTCAGCGTTGGCCCTCATCAATCGCGCCTATGCGCTCACCTGGCAGGCCCTTTCAGGATGCGCGCGCGACACCCAATTGCAGGTAATGGCATATCTGGAACAGCGCCTGGGCGTTGAAGGCCTGCTGAACGGGCAAAGCCTCGACCTGCATTACGCAAAGCTGCCGCACAACCGCGAAACGACCGAGCGCATTGCGCACGGCAAAACCGTCTCCCTTATTCGGCTGACGTTGGTTATGCCGGCGATGCTTGCCGGAGCTTCAGCGCGCGAAATACAGCTTCTGGAGCGGATCGCCACCTGCTGGGGCCTTGGCTATCAGATTGTGGATGACCTGAAGGATGTGCTGCAGTGCTTTTCTGAAACGGGTAAGTCGGTCGCTCGGGACGTCCTGCTTGGCCGGCCCAACATCGCAGCGGCCATTGGCGTATGCGGCGCGGTAGAGCGGCTCAACAGTCTGATCCGCATGGGCGACCTGACCTTGAGCCGGCTGCTCATCATAAAGCCATCGCTGTCCTTCCTTGGGAAACTGCGCGCTGACTTGCAGGCTGAACTCGTTCGCGTTACAGAGAATGCCTGTGAAATGAATCCGCGAGCGCAGGCATGATCTTCCTCAAACTGATTCTCACCAACCTGCAGCGGCATCGCATCCGCACGTTCATCAGTACCGCGGGAATTGCGTTCAGCGTGGCCGCCATGCTGACTGTTGTAACCATCCTGCAAGGCGCGGTCGGCATGTTTTCGGGCATCCTGTCGAGCGACAGCCAGATCATTGTCTTTGAGCGCAACGTCTCTGACCTGTTCTTCAGCAACGTGCCGGCCGCAGTTGCTGCCGAGATTGAGCGCTTGCCAATGGTGGCGCACGCAGACCCGGTTCTGTTTGGCATTGTCTCCAGCTCGGACCACCCGATTATCACGTGCTTCGGCGTGACCGCAGCGGACGCCCGCATTCGCAAAGCCACGTGGGTCGCGGGGAATCGCATGGACTTCGCACTCCATCCGGATGACGTGGTGCTCGGCGCGCGTGCGGCGGACTTTCTGGGCGCGACGCTTGGCAGCCATGTGCCGATCGGTCATGGAGTCTTTCATGTCATCGGCATCCTGAAAACGCGAAATGGATTTGAGGATGGCGGCGTCTTTATGCCAATCGATGCCGCGCAGAGCTTCTTTCACAAAGACGGATCATCCGTTGTGACCATTAAACTGCGGAACAAGGATGATGCGGCGGCATTCAAAAACATGATCGCCCAAAAATATCCAAACTTGATTGGGTTGGAAGATGCGGAATTTTCCCGTTCCTATTCGCAGTTCAAGATACTCAAGGCCACCGCATGGGCTGTGGGCGGTTGCGGTCTTTTACTGGGTGGTCTCGGCGTTGCCAACACGATGATCATGTCTGTGTTTACGCGCATCCGCGAGATCGCCATTCTGCGCGTCAACGGATTCTCGAACGCGCAGATTGCGGGCATGATTTTCGGTGAGTCCGCGCTCGTTTCAATTCTTGGCGCATTTGCCGGACTGGCTCTTGGAACGGGCGCTTTGTTTGCATTGAAGCTTATTCCCGCGCTGGATGGCTATGTTGATGTATCGATTCGGCCCGTGGTGATGCTCGTCGTGATTCTGCTGGCCTTGCTTACCGGCGTAGCCGGCGCGCTCTATCCTGCCCTGTATGCCATGCGCGTTCGCGCGGTGGAGGCTCTACGCTTCGAATGACAGCCCCAATCACGCCAATCAATGTCAACGATCGCCTGGTTCTACGCGCGGAAGATGTGTGGAAGAGCTACGACGAAGGTGCAATCACCGTGCTCAAGGGCGTGAGTTTTGAAGCGGCCGCGGGTCACACCATCGCGCTCTGTGGTCCGTCGGGCTGCGGCAAGAGCACGTTGCTGCACTTGTTTGGCGGCCTGGATGAGCCCGATCGCGGCCGCGTCTCAGTGAATGGATTTGAGGTGAACCGCAAGCGCGATCTGCTGCGCCTGCTGCGTCATGAAGTGGGCTTTGTCTTTCAATTGCACAACCTTATTCCCGACTTGACGCTCGAGGAGAATTGCCTCATTCCGGCTGTCGCCGCGGGAACCGATCGGCGCGATGCGCAGGAACGACTGCACCAACTCGCTGAGCGTACAGGGCTCAGCCATCGCCTCGGACACCGCATTCAAAAACTATCCGGTGGCGAGCGCCAGCGCACCGCGCTTTGCAGGGCGTTGATGAACAAGCCGAAGATTCTGCTTGCGGATGAACCTACCGGTTCGCTGGATGAGCAAACCAGCGCCATTGTCTTTGAGCTCCTGCTCGACTTGGCTGCCACGGAAGGCGTGACGCTGTTGATGGCCACGCATGACCGCAGCCTGGCCGAGCGCTGTGATCGCATTCTCGAAATGCACGATGGAAGGATTCATGAGCCCAAGGAGCGCTGAAGTTTGCTCTCGCGACGATTCGCAAATTATCGCCAACGCTGCGTGGCACAGCCTGCTGTGGCTCGTCATAGGCAACTGCATCGGTGTACTGCTTGCGGTCCTTCTGCTTGTGCCGGCGCTCAATCGCTGGCTTGGCGAGTGGACCTACGGGCGCTGGATCATGGTGCACATGAACCTGGCGCTCTACGGATGGGGGAGCCTACCCATGCTCGGCTTCCTGTTCAAGGTCTACGGTGCGGATCGCGGCACCCCCGCGGCATGGTGCAGGCCGGTGTTGTGGGCGTGGTCCGCAGCGCTTGCGGTCGCATCGCTTACATGGTTGTCGGGCGAGTCCAGCGGCAAGTTATTTCTTGACTGGTCAGGCTACGCGCGCATCGCGTTTCCGCTCGCCATGCTAGCGTTGTGGCTTCTGCTCGCCGTGTCCTTCGTCCGCACATTTAAGACTGCGGATGCAGCGTGGACTGCGCGCATTGCGAAGCTGCTCGGTCTTGCGATTCTCCTCGCTGTTCCGTTTGCCATTTACGTTGCGTCGAGCCCAAACTTGTATCCCGCCGTGAATCCGGACACGGGCGGACCCACTGGCGCAAGCCAACTGGAGTCGTCGCTTATTGTCGTCGCTATTCTCCTCATGCTCCCTTTCGGGCTTGCGCGTCGCAAGAAAGGGAGCTTATGGCCTGTTGCCGCGTCCTGGGCGGCGCTGGTTGCTGAGTCAGCGTTGTGCGTTTCGATGGCGCGTGGAGACACCAGCCATCATAGTCCCGCACAGTTCCTCAGTCTTGGCAGCCTGCTTCTCTGGCTCCCGCTTACGCCCGCCTACTACGAAGCCTTTGAGTGGCACGCGAACACGCGTCGCTGGCGCAGTGCATTTCTCTGGTGGTGGGGCGGGCTTCTTGTCAGCGGGTGGGTTCTGTTTCTGCCCGGCGTTCTTGACTACTTCAAATTCACAGATGGTCTTGTAGGCCACTCGTTCACGGCAATGGCCGGATTTCTCTCTGCGCTGCTCATCTTTGTCATGGTGCAACTGCTGGGCGAAGATGGATGGATCTTTACGCAGACCCGCTCCTTCCACGCATGGAACTGGGGCGTCTTCGCTTATGTCGTGATCATGTCGCTGTCCGGCTGGTTTGAGGGTTCCGATCCTGCGTTCACTATCACGTTCGGCCCCTTGCGCAACGTCCTCTATATCCTTCGGCTGGCTACCGGTGTCATCATGTTGGCTGCATCACTGGAGTGGCTCGTGGATGCGTCTGCGTTGCTCGGCAAACGCGAGCTTGCGACAGCACACGTTGTGCAGGAGAAGACAGCATGAAGCATCCCATCCTTCTGACGTATCAGTTGGCCGCTGGCGTTTCCGATTCTCTTACGGGCGCATTCCTGATTGTCGAACCGGCGTTGGCGCTTGGCTTGATGGGCCTGCAGGTGCCCACGGACGCGCTTCCCTTCCTGTCGTTTATTGGAGCCTTTGTTTTCGCTGTTGGATTGTCGTACATCTACGGCGCAATGCTTGTTGTGCGCGGCGGCTGTGCGTCAAGGCTTGAGACCTTGTGGATTGTCACGGCCATCGTGCGCTGTTCTGTCGCGGCCTTCATTCTTGCCAGGGTCACTGCTGGAGCTCTTGGTTCGGGCTGGCTGACCATTGCGTTCTTTGACGGTGCTTGTGTGTTGATTCAGGCAGTAGGTTTGCGCCAGGGATGGTTGGCTGATGTGGACCGGTAAGCTGCGCGACTCCGGCTGGCAGGGCGCGAGCCTTGTGGCCATTACCTATATTTATTTCCTGATTTTTGCGCAGTTCGCATTTCTCAACCGCCTCGATGCGCTTGGCATCGCGGGCACGCAACTGAAGTCTGTGATGGCCGCCATGGCCGCGGGCGGCATTCTCCTGAGCCTGCTCACACCGCGCATCACGCTGTGGCCGTCGCCGGTTCTGCGTCTTCGCCTTGGACTTGGGGCCTCTGGCGCAGCAGCTCTTTTTACACTCCTCCCGCTTGGCCGCGGTACGGCCATTGCCGTGGCGCTGCTGATTGGCGCGGGTCTCGGCATGCTTACCGTCACGCTGGTCACGCATCTTGGCCAATGGTGCGGAGGGAAGAATCAGATCTTCAAAGTAGGTATTGGAACAGGTGTTGGCTATCTGCTGTGCAACGTTCCCGCGTTCTTTGCTGCGCAGCCTCTGGTGCATGCGATTGCAGCGTGCCTTCTCTGCCTGGCGGGCATCGGCATCACGCCGCGCACGATTGCAACGTCGCCTGTAGAGCCTGCTGCAGACAAGGCATCGACATTTCCGTTCGCATTTATCGTGGCCGGTTTTGCCGCACTGGTATGGCTGGACTCCGCCGCGTTCTTCATTATTCAGCACACGGCATCATTGAAGGCCGGCACATGGCAGGGCACGGCACATCTGTGGACCAATGGTGTTCTGCATCTTTGCGCTGCGCTGGGGAGCGCGTACCTGTTGCGGCGCCGCGGGCTTTCCCTTGTTCTGTCGTCGGCATTTTTTATGCTCGCCTGCGCCTGCCTGCTGCTGCTTGATCCCACGCGCGTATTGCTTGCGTCGATGCTTTATCCCATCGGTGTCTCGCTCTACTCGGTTGCACTGGTGGCGTATCCCTCGCTGCTATCGTCGGCGACATCGATTGCGGAGCGCGGTCGCCAAGCAGGCTGGCTCTATGCCATTGCCGGTTGGATTGCCTCGGCTCTGGGCATCGGCATGGCGCAGAACCTTGGGCACGTTCCGTCCGGATTTGTGGCCGCTGCGGGATCTGTTGTACTGCTGCCGTGGCTCCTCAAGCTTTTGCGCACGCGCACCCGCGAGATTGCACTTGTGGGAGCCATCCTGCTCGCAGCTTTTGGTATCGAGCGGGTCCATCCTCCTGCGCATGCCTCCGCACCGATCTCGCAGGTGGAGCGCGGTCGCCGCGTGTACATCTCCGAGGGCTGCATCAACTGCCACTCCCAATATGTGCGCCCCCATACGCGCGATGTACTGATGTGGGGCCCGGTGGAGAGCCTGGATGCATTGCATCGCGAGCAGCCGCCGCTCATCGGCAATCGCCGTCAGGGTCCTGATCTTGCGGAGGTCGGCGTGCGCCGCTCGCCGCTTTGGCTCAAGATGCACTTTTTCAATCCTGCCGAGGTGAGCGGAGCCTCCGCAATGCCCTCGTATGCGTTTTTGTTTCGCGACCAGCGCGGCGATGATCTGGTAGCGTATCTTGAGAGCCTGCGTGGACCCGGCGCACAGGAGCACATCACGGCGCAGGAAGATTGGCGACCCTCTGCAGCCGCAGTGGCGCGTGCAAACGCCGGCAGTGGCAAGCAACTCTACCAGCACTACTGCGCCACCTGCCACAGCCGCGACGGAAAGACGCGCGCAACGTGGCAGGCCAGCTTCAAAAGGCTGCCGACTGATCTCACAATGGGGCCGTTCTTCTATCTTCCATCGGCGGATAGGCCGGAGGTTCGCCTGAATCGGCTGGAGGAAATTGCCCGCTTCGGCATTCCGGGTACAGACATGGCGGGTCATGAATATCTGACTGGAAGACAGGTTGCATCTATCGGCCTTTGGCTGTCACAGAACGTGGCCAAGCCGCATCCAAGTAATGAGCAGCACATCCCCTCAGGAGTCAAACCATGAAGACCATCGCACATTCCATTCTTGCCATTCTTCCGCTTGTTCTCGCGCCGGGCGCGTTTGCCCAGCACCAGACCTTCACTATCAATCCGGATGCAAGCCAGGTGGCGTTTTTTCTGGGCGGTGCCGATCACGGCACGCATGGCACATTCCATGTGCAGAGCGGCATGGTCGATTTTGATCGCAGCATGCCGAAAATCTCAGGCTCCATTATTGTTGCGGCAGGCAGCGGCAACTCGGGCAACCAGAACCGCGATCACAAGATGACCACCGAGGTGCTGGACGCCGCGCACTTTGCTGACGTCTCCTTCGTGCCGCAAAGCTATCAGGGTACGATCGCGGCCTCGGGCGATTCCACCATTCAGGTTACGGGCGTCTTCACGCTCCACGGCACACCGCATGACATGACCGTGCCCATGCAGATCCACATCGACGGCCCCAACTGCACAGCCAAGACGCACTTCAGTGTTCCCTTTGTGAAGTGGGGGCTCAAGGATCCCAGCATTTTATTCCTCAAGGTGGCGAAAGAGGTCGGCATTGATCTGACGTTAACCGGGCACCTGAATCCCGCAAGCTGATGGCAGATCGCACGCTTGCCCGAGCGAGTGAAGCATTCGACGCGGCGATTTCCTCAGCGGATCGCCGCGACCTCAGCATAAGACGTGCACGACCACGCGGCACCCTTGCATCCATTCCCGCTCTCCGTCATCTATCCAGATAGCCGTTTCGATTCCAGACTGTGTGCAAGGCCTATCAATATGAGCCATCCTCTGCTTTCGCCCCTTCAGCTTCGTTCTGTCAGCTTTGCCAACCGTATCGGGGTCTCGCCCATGTGCCAATATTCCGCGCATGACGGGTTCACCAGCGACTGGCATCTTGTGCATCTTGGCAGCCGCGCCCAGGGCGGCGCCGGGCTGGTGATTGTTGAGGCTTCCGCCGTTGTGCCCGAGGGGCGCATCTCCTCAGCCGATGTGGGCATCTGGAAGGATGAGCACGTTCCGGGGCTGGAGCGGATTGTCCGCTTTATTCACTCGCAGGGCGCGCGTGTGGGTATTCAACTGGCCCACGCCGGGCGCAAGGGCGGCATGGCGGCGCCATTTGCCGGCGAGCGCCTGCTGACCGCCGAAGAGGGCGCCTGGCAGCCGGTGGCTCCCAGCGCTCTTGCGTTTGCCGCGCACTACGCCGAGCCGAGAGCGCTCGATCTGGACGGAATTGCCGAGGTCGTGCGCGCCTTTGGGCAAGCCGCGCGGCGGGCGCTGGAGGCGGGTTTTGACTTTGTTGAAATTCATGCGGCGCATGGCTACCTGCTGCATCAGTTCTTTTCGCCGCTGACCAACAAGCGCACGGATGCATACGGGGGCAGCTTCGAGAACCGCACCCGGCTTGCGCTGGAGGTGACGGATGCGGTGCGTGCCGAGTGGCCGGCTCACCTGCCGCTGTTTGTGCGCATCTCTGCCACGGACTGGGTGGAGGGCGGGTGGTCCGCCGACGAGTCGGTTGAGCTGGCGCGCCACTTCCGCGAGCATGACGTTGACCTGGTGGACGTCTCGACGGGGGGACTGGTTCCCGATGCGCGCATTCCTGTCGGCCCTGGATTTCAAGTACCCTTCGCGTCTCGCATCCGCAACGAGGCGGGCATCGCCACGGCTGCGGTGGGCATGATTACCGATCCTGCGCAGGCCAATGCGATTGTGGCGGAGGGGCAGGCTGACCTGGTTCTGCTGGCGCGCCAGATGTTGCGCGATCCGTACTGGGGGGTCCACGCAGCGGCTGCACTGGAGGAACAGGCAAGCTGGCCGGCCCAATATCTCCGCGCCGCGCCGGGGCACTCGCCTGCGCGTAGCGCGGTCAGCCGTCCGGAGCAGGCCTGAAAACTGGCGGAGTGGATCTGCCCGCCGCTGCACTCACGGCGAAAGAATCGCCGGGGGAGTGCCTATATTGCAACACAAAGAGTGCAAATAGTGGCCTATACTGCGTCTAAGGAGTGAGCCCCGCATCGATGGGGGGCTCATTCTTATTGGCTATGCCCACACAATCTTCCCAGAAGCGCGTTTCGCGGAATGGCGAGAACGACCAGCCGATGATCCCCGATCGCCTCTATTTCAAGATTGGGGATGTGGCGCGCATCTGCAATGTAGAGACCTACGTGCTCCGCTTCTGGGAGACGCAGTTTCCGCAGCTCAAGCCCAACAAGAGCGGAACGGGACAGCGGCTCTATCGGCGGCGCGACGTGGAGACAGCGCTTGCAATCAAGCGGCTGGTTCACGCCGAGGGTTACACGCTGGCGGGCGCGCGGCAGGCACTGGTGCAGGTGCGCCAGGTGGCCCCGGAACCGGCACTTCCGCCTGTTTCCAATGAATCGCCTCAACGCCGCGATACGGTTGCCGCCACTATTGGCAGCGCCCGCGCTGAGCTGCGCGAGATTGTCGGCATGCTGACCGCGCCGCAGCCACAGCCTCCGCGCCGCCGCCCGCGCATGACGAGCCTGCAAACCACCACGGGCTCTCTGTTTCCGTCGTAGAATCTGCGCAAAACCGAATCCATAGCAAGCGAAGGCTGCGGTGTGCCCGTTTGCAGCGATGATTGCGGGCTGCGGCGGCGCACCGGATGGCGCACTGCGAAATGATCTGCAAACTTTTTGTGGAAAACCGCAAATCCTTTTCAAAGGGGGGGTGGGGGGGGGTAGGGGGGGTACCCGTCCACGAATCAGGGGGCCGTGATCCGACTGGCACGGCATGGGCCGGTTGCGGATTTCCGACACACTTTCCATTGTGCGCCTAAGCGGAGAAATACCCTGCAAATTGGGCGGAGGAATTTTTGAAGTGGCTGGGAGGTTTGTGGTTTCCCCCTGCTGATCCCGTATGCCCCAATGCGAGGCGCCTGGGGTACTCATTCTTTGTGGGAGAACCTGCCTTGCTTCCTCTGGCCGCTGGCCACTCGTCCTCGGTCTTACTTTAATTCCGCCAGACTCGCGTGCCGGAACAGCAGACCTGAGGCGGTGAACAACACGACGACGCCAGCATGCATGATCACCATATTTCGCGCGAGGTCGGGTGGCGCGCCTGAAGGCAGCATCACGGCAATCAGCGCAAGCGTCGCCGCCATCGCGAACAAAGTGCGGGCCAACCCTCGCGCCTTCAGCCGCGCCAGCCAGGCCCCAACGCCTCCCACTGCGAGCACGCTGTAGTACACCAGGTTGGCCGGATTGCCCGAGTCGGCGACATGGACCATGTTGAACCATCCCAGGTCGAACCCGGCAAACAGCGCCACACCAACGCCCGCCTTGTACGACCACACGCCCATCTTCCTCGCGATCAGCGCATACGTCATTCCCGCCGCGAAGAACAGGACATACAGGAACACGAAACCTCCCGGGTTCCAGTTCCATCCGTCCACGATCCGCGATGCCACCAACGGCACCATCAACAGGCCCAGCGCCGCCAGCGCCACACGCAGCATCGTCTTTCCCAGTTGGTTCATATGGGTTCTGTTCTCCCTGACGATTTCCACCAATGGGTTTGGAAAGCTTACTGGGACCGGGGCCCCCGCCAGTCTTAGTTGTGGACAGCATCAAGCGCTGGATCGAGAAGTGCGAGCAGAGCAGGTCTCAATTGGCGCAGGATTTCCTCCCCGATCTCTCTCTCGACGTGCTGTCGCTCACTGCGCGGCCCTTCGACGTAGGCTGCAGAAAGTTGCGCACCATCGGACACGTCGATCAGTTCCATTCGAAGGGAGAACTCGGATTCAAACAGGATCAATTCGCCCGCGAGCACGGCACGAACTCCCATGCTTTGTCCTGCATTTTGGGGATTGATGTCCAACTCCTTGTGCCCCCTTACCGTTCCCTGGGCCAATACGCGAAGACCTGAAATCCCGGATAACGCATCTGTGAGATCTGAAGTCAGCAGCGAGGTCAGGAACGGAGGTTCTGCCCCTGAGCCAGTGACACGGATGGGTAAGACTGCAATGGAATAGCCTGTGTGGCCAGACAGCGTGCTTGTGGGGAGCGAGTCTGCGTGAAGCCAATCCGGAATGAATCGATACCCCATCCCTGAGACGGTCTCAATGAAGCGTGCATTCGTCCCTGTATCACCGAGAGCCTCTCGAAGCGAGTGGACGATTTTGTTGAGTCCGTGTTCAAAGTCGAGAAAGACCTGGCCGGGCCAAAGATGCTTCTGCAGTTCATCTCTTGCATGGGTTCTTAAAGGTGGCTCGAGCAGCACACGAAGGAGGGTGGTTGCGTGTGGGCTGAGTCTTACACAGAGCCCATGCTTTCGAAGATCCCCACTGATGGGATCGAATTCATACACTCCGAAGCGAAAGATCCCGGCATATCCAGAATTCATGACGTCCTCTCTGGAACCGAGCCGCACGGTGGAAGGGAAAAACTGCAACTTGCGTGCGAGACGTACATTAGCACCATTTTTGGTTTTGAATCAACCGCGTGTTGGTAAGTTATCCATGGCTTCAGGGAACCTTTGCATGCAAGTCCTTGTTTATCATGCTTTTGAATGGGAACACCGCGGTTTTGTGAAGTAACCACAAGTAACTTGTTTATCCATCTACAGATTGCTTAAATACCTTGTTCTACGTAGAGATCGAGATACGTAAGGGTGAGGAAAGATTCGACCTCCCCTGTGGGGCCGAGGAGCGGACCTGACGCCGCCCCGAGCACGTCGCCCCATGTTCGAAGCTCTTCGAATCCTCCTGCCCGCTGGATCACGGTAAGCATCTGATCCTAAAGGAGAAAGTCCTATGTCAAACTTGAAATTCTCCCCTCTCTGTCTTGGCAGGTTTCTTCTCTTCATTGTCTTTATTGGCGTCCTTGGAATGGGACTTTTGCAGGCGGCATTCGCACAGAATTGTCTGAAGGACGAGTATGGCAAGAACGTGCAATGCACAGCCAACGATGTGCGCATCGCGTATGCCACCAATCCAAGATCCATCACGGGAGTTCCCATCACCAGCTGTCAGGCTGGCTCAACCTTCAGCTTTGTCGCCGACTTTCATGTGACGACAACCGCCTCCGCCCGGGAAAACATCGGTATGTATTTCGCGACCGGCGGCCAGGGGGACGCGTTGACAGGGAGCTGCGCAGACAACATCATTGCGCCCCTCCATAACTCGACCACAACGGGTGCTACGGTACAGCTGGGAACTTCCCAATATGAAGAGAATGATCCGCCGCCGGACAACTGCGGCGATATCACGACCGCCAACAATGACCAGGTCGTTACGGTGGAGGTCGACAATGTTCTGTGCAAAGCGGCAGCGGGCACCAACAAACTGACCCTGCCGAACTGCACGAGCTGGCAGCAGCCCGGCGGAACGCTGTCTTGCGTCAGCCCCTCGCCTTCTTACCCGTGGGTGGCGGCAGCTATACCAGGGGCTCCGTCAAAGTGTAATTGCGACAGTACGTTCACTGTGCCGATTGAGGTTCAACAACCATCAGCGACGGTGGCGAAAAGTTGCAATACAACTCTTACCACAGGAGAAAAAAAGGTGTCGTGTGACGCAGGTCCGGAGGGTGGCGAGGTTACCTATCACGTGGCGATCACGAACACGTCGAACTTCGGCAGCCTCTTCATCGACCAGATTTGCGATACCGCTTACGGCAATGTTTTCACTGCCCCCGGGTACGCGTCCGCTTGCGCAGCGGGAACCGCCGGGACCGTGACTGGCATGAATACATGTTCTCCAGGGATGACGATTGCGGCGGCTGGTACTGGATCGTGTGATTTCATCGTAACCCAAGGCGAGAATGCAAATGTGACGAATATCCTGACCGTAAAGGGGCATGGTTCTGGCGGCACGCTATTTGGCCCAACCCAGTCAAACAGCGTTCTGGTCACTTCGAGTGATGCGCCGAGCACGGCGACGATAACCAAGGGCTTCGGGAGCAACCAGGAGGTGTGTGCGACCCTGAGATACAACGTGGACGTCGCAAACACGAGTAAGGCGGATGAGAATCTGACTCTTTCGGCATTAACCGACAGTGCATTTGGGAACATCGCACCCACTCCTGGCCCTCTAATTCTCGCGACGACCTGCGGGGGTTTGCCAACGACGTTGACCGTGGGAGGCAGTGACTACAAGTGCACGTTTGACGCACAGTTCTGCGCAGCACCTACGGCCATCGTTTCGACCGCGGGAAAGTGCACCACTGGGACGTGTAGTGTCGGCAAGTCGAGCAATGTGGGCAATACTTGCTCGAGCGACAGGGACTGCGACGTGAGCTGCAATGGTATCCAGCACATCAACACAGTGTCTGCGACCATGGTGGGTGACGAGAACGAAGCAGTCACCCAGACTGTTGGGACGCTCACCGCGAGCGAGTGCGTCGAGGTGGTTACGCAATAGAGGGGTGAAGTGGCTTCGCCCGGTGGCGGGCTGCCACTCTCAGCTCTCTCTGTGTGGCACATATTCACAAGGGCCAGTCGAATTTGGCTGGCCCTTTTCCTTTGGCGAAACGACTCGCTTGAGCCTAGAGGCAAGGATGATCGGATACTGGGCGGGGGCTTCGCGGGTCGGCCACGAAGACTTTTACTGGGTGAAGGATTTCAGTGGAGATTAAATGGTCGGGACGGGCAGATTTGAACTGCCGATGCTCGGCTTTGCCTCGCACCCCTCGCAGGCCTTACTCGGGAATCCGCTCTGGCGGATTCCACGATTGGGGTGCTTCGTGGGTCGGCCACGAAGATTTTTACTAGATGAAAGATTTCAGTGGAGATTAAATGGTCGGGACGGGCAGATTTGAACTGCCGAGGTTCGGCTTTGCCTCGCGCCCCTCGCAGGCCTTACTCGGGAATCCGCTTTGGCAGATTCCACGATTGGGGTGCTTCGTGGATCGGCCACGAAGACTTTTACTGGGTGAAGGATTTCAGTGGAGATTAAATGGTCGGGACGGGCAGATTTGAACTGCCGAGGTTCGGCTTTGCCTCGCACCCCTCGCAGGCCTTACTCGGGAATCCGCTCTGGCGGATTCCACGGATGGGGTGCTTCGTGGGTCGGCCACGAAGACTTTTACTGGGTGAAGGATTTCAGTGGAGATTAAATGGTCGGGACGGGCAGATTTGAACTGCCGACCCCTCGCACCCCAAGCGAGTGCTCTACCAGGCTGAGCCACGTCCCGACACAATGGAGCCGGCTCGGGTGAGCCGGCCTCCGGGGTCTGAATCAGTTTACACCAGCGGCGCGGGTTGCGTGTGCGTGCAGACGCATGGTTGTTTCCGGGTGACTGCCGCGGGTCTGCGCAACGCAGGCGACGCGCATCGGCTTACTGCGACGGCGGCACGAACTCCTTGGGCAGGGCCGAGCCCTCGCCGAAGAAGAACATCTCCATCTGTTCGGCCAGGAACTGCTGCGCCTGTGGGGTCCAGGGCTGGAGGCGGTACTCGTTGAGCAACATCTTCTGATGGTTGACCCACTCGGCCCACGCTGCCTTGGAGACATTTTTGTAGACCTTCTGGCCTAATTCCGAGTCGAAGGGCGGCTCGTCGAGGCCCTCCATCTCCTGCTTGTTGCGAACGCAAAAAACCATGTGCGCCATGCGGTATGCTCCCAGACTTATTGTATGGGATGACGTGCGCCGGGGGATGTCAATGGGCGGTACGGGCTAGTGCCGCGGCGCGCCTGGTTGGAATGCGAGCGGGTCCGACTTGCCGGGCTACTCAAGCCGGCTCAGGCGCGGCGTTTGGATTGGGCGCTTGGGCTCAGGGTTTATCATCGGAGGTGGTGCGGGCCGGGTTTGTTGTGCCGGTGGGGTGTCGCGAGATGTGGGTCGTTGGACTTGGCTGCGCTCCGCTCAGGATGACAGAACTGACCACTGATTAGTCTGCAGACTCATTCACAGAAACGGAAACCGATGCGAGCGAAGACGGCGGTAGTGCTGGGCGCCCAGTGGGGCGACGAGGGCAAGGGCAAGATTGTGGACGTGCTCAGCGAGCGGTTCAGCGCGGTGGCGCGCTACGCCGGCGGGCACAATGCCGGGCACACAGTCATCCACGGCGACGAGAAGTTTGTGCTTCAACTGATTCCCTGCGGCATCCTGCGCGAGGGCTGCAAGAGCGTTATCGGCAACGGCGTGGTGCTGGACCCGATTGCGTTTTTGAAGGAAGTGGCCAAGCTGCGCGGGTTGGGCGTGGATGTGGATGGGCGGCTCCACGTGTCGAACCGGGCGCAGGTGATTTTGCCTTACCACCGGATGATCGAGCTGGCGGCCGAGAGCGCGCCGGGGCGCAAGAAGATCGGCACGACGAGCCGCGGCATTGGCCCCGCATACGAGGACAAGATGGCGCGCAGCGGGCTGCGCATTGTGGACCTGCTGCGGCCGGAGTTGCTGAAGACGCACATTGAAGCGGCCTGCGGCGAGAAGAACGCGATTGCGCATGCGCTGTTCGGGACAGATCCGCTGGACCCGGCGAAGATGTATGACGAGTATGCGGCGGCGGCGGAGCAGGTGAGGCCGTTTGTGGCCGATACGGGCCGGCTGCTGCATGGCGTTCTGGCCGAGGGCGGCAGCGTGATGTTTGAAGGGGCGCAGGGCACGATGCTGGACATCGACCACGGCACGTATCCGTTTGTGACTTCGTCGTCGGCGACGGCGGGCGGAGCGGCGACGGGCACGGGCGTGGGTCCGACGGCGATTGGAACGGTGGTGAGCGTAACCAAGGCGTATGTGACGCGCGTGGGCGGGGGGCCGTTTCCGACGGAGATTCACGATGCTGTGGGCGCAGAGTTGCAGACGCGCGGGCATGAGTTTGGCGCGGTCACGGGGCGTCCGCGGCGCTGCGGGTGGCTGGATATACCGCTGCTTCGCTACTCCAACCAGGTGAACGGGGCGGAGTGGCTTGTGGTGACGAAGATGGACGTGATGGACGAGTTGGCCGAGATTCCGGTGTGCGTGGGCTATGAGATCAACGGCAAGGTCACGGATGAGATTCCCGCGGACGTGCAGGGGTTGGAGCAGATCAAGCCGCGTTATACGACCCTGAAGGGCTGGAGGCAATCGACGGAGGGCATTACCGAATTTGACAAGTTGCCCGAAGCTGCGCAGGAGTATCTGCGCTTCCAGGAACGGGAGAGCGGCGCGAAGATTGGCATGGTCTCAACCGGGCCTGACCGGGAGCAGACGATGATCCTGCCTGAGTTTGCGGCCGCACTGGACGAGATTCACAGGTAAACTGGAGCAACCTGCCGAGGGCAAACAGCCCCGGAGCCGCAAGGAAGCCGCACTTATGGTTAGTTTTGTTGTCCGGATGAAGTTTCTCCCCGAAGATCGGGCAGAAGTGTCCGATTTACTGCGCAAGCTCGCCGAGGCCTCGCGCCAGGAGCCGGGCTGCGTGAGCTACATTCCACACAGCCTTGAAGGCGACCCGGACACGGTGCTGATCTATGAGCAGTACAAGGATGCGGCGGCCGAAGAGGCGCACCGTCAGTCGGCGCACTTTAAGAAGTACGCAGTGGGCGGGCTCTACCAGAAGATGCGGGAGCGCGGGCGCGAGGACCTGTTGGCACTGGTTTAAGCCCGGAAGCTGCAGGATGAGCGGCCTGGGCGTTGCCGCAATCCATGCATAATGAGCGTGCGACGGAAGCGCATTGACCCGCGGGATGTTTGGGGAATACCATCCGATACGCCTATGTGGAAGTACGGGGCCAACTCACCTGCCGGATTGAAGCGCCTTCTGGCACTCTGTTTTTTGATGCTGCTTGCGGCGAGCGCCGCGCCCCTGCTGAGCGGCATGCCGCGTGCCGAACGACACGAAAAACGCCACGAAATTGACAAGATGGAAGACGCGTGGCGCCTGGCCATGCTGCACGGAGACGCCGCCACCGTAAGCGCGATGCTGGCGGACGATTACATGGGCATCAGCCCCATGGGCACCCTGCAGTCCAGGGAGCAGACGCTGGCCAGTCTGCGCGCCGGAACGATGCACTTCAAGTCTCTTGATTTTTCCGATCGCAAGGTGCGCCTCTACGGAACGACGGCGGTGGTGACCTCCCGCGCAGAGGTGGACGGCGTATCTCCCGATGGGCCGCTGACGGGCAGCTATCGCTATACGCATGTGTGGGTGCGGAATGCGCAGGGCGCTTGGAAGGTCGTGAGCTTCGAGGCCAGCCGCATTGACGAGTCTCCTGAATATAAATAGCCACGTTGCCCGCAGGGGCGACCAGGGTGAGCGGCGCGGTCCTCTACAATAGGCCGATGCCTGAACTTCCTGAAGTGGAAACCATCGCCCAGGGCGTGGACGCGCGCGTGCGCGGCGACCGGATTGTGGAGGCCTGGTTCGGCTCGCATCGGGAACCCTTCAAAACGCCGCCGGCTCGTCAGGCGAGCGGACTGGAAGGGCGCTGGATTCTGGCCGTGCATCGCACGGGAAAGCACATTGTGTGCGAGCTGGGGGCGCGCGGGGCGGATAGCGCTGTGCAAGCGCAGTGGATTGTGCATCTTGGCATGACAGGCCGGTTGCTGGTGACGACTCCTGAAAGCCCTGTGGCCGCCCATACGCATGCTCGGCTGACGCTGGCAAGCGGGAGGGAGATACGCTTTGTGGACCCGCGGCGGTTTGGGCGGCTGGAGTATCGCGACCTGCTCCGCAGCAAGGCCTTCAGCGGGCCGGGCGCAGAGCCGATGACGATTGGCACCGATGAATTTGCTGCTCTTTTTCATGGGCGGCGCCTGGCGATCAAGGCTGCCCTGTTAAATCAGAAGCTGCTTGCGGGGGTGGGCAACATCTATGCGGACGAAAGCCTGTTTCGCGCAGGCCTGCGGCCGCGCCGGATGGCTGGTCGGCTGACCAGGGCCGAACTGGAGCGGCTGCGGCTTGCGTTGCGGGAGATTCTGGTGCACGCCATACGGCTGGGGGGCTCGTCGGTGTCCGATTACGTGGATGCGAATGGGGTGCGCGGCTTTTTCCAGCTGGAGCACCGGGTTTACCAGCGCACAGGTGAGCCGTGCCGGGAGTGCCGAACACCTATCCGGCGGATTGTGGTGGGCGGACGGAGCACGCACTATTGCCCTCTGTGCCAGCGTTAGGGGGATGTATGGTTTTTAGAAGATGGAGTACAGATGAACTATTGGAAATCAAACTAAAGTTGGGTGTACTCACTGCAAGTGCTTGAAATAAAAAGACTGGAGAAACGGCACGCCGATTGCTATATAGAGGGTGCCAGTGATGTACCGGCTGCTGGATAAAAGTCCGGCCAGCCCACAAAACAGCAGACGCCCGGCAAGAGCAACCGCCAACGAAGCGGCCCTCAAAAGGGAGAAACCGGCCGGGAAAGTCTGTAGAAGGTGCGGTGGAGAGAACCACCGGCCATGATTTGCTGGGAGGCCAGTGACCAGCACGGGAAAGCAAAACGCCACCCTTGGGTGGCGTTTTGTGCGTTTGGCCCCAATTACACAGCCTTTTCGGCCAGCTCGGGGGTTACCAGGGGCATTGACCTGATACCTGTCTATCCACAGGTTACTTGCAAGCCGGTGCGGCTGGCTGTAGTATCAAGAACAGAAGCCTATCAGGCGGCTGACGCGAACCACCCGAAGCTGGGTAGTGAGAGCTCGCCGCTGAAGAAGGATGTTTTCGTCAGCCGGTCTAAACCTTATTCGGGCAACGAGCGTCGAAAACACTTTTGGGGAAGGCATCATCCGAGGATAACGCTGGCTGCGCTATACCGACCCTGACAAGCGGACAAGACCGTTGTGAGAGTCTGGTGTGGAAGGCGATGATAGCGTTTCGCAGTTGCAATACCCCGGAGCCGCATTCGTTGAGTGGTATTTTCCTGAGGAAGGTTCGACCGCGCACTTGGCAAGAATGGCACACCTGCCGTGAAAGCGCAGATAGCTCCCGGAAATCGTGGTAGATTGCGCGCAGGGCCTGTTTCAGCGCCAGTTCACCCGGTATCCCAAAGGAAAAAGATTCCCCGTCGTTGTGTTGGGCGCGTATGCGCCGACGAGCGACAGGCAAGAGAAATTCAGCGCCCGCAGGGGCAAGGCTGAATCCAGCAAGGCAAAGCACGATAGAGCAAAGTGCCAGGAAGTGCACGCATGACGACAGAACCGACGCAGCCCCAGTCTGAACTGGGGCCAGCCCAGGCCAACGGCCAAGGGCAGTCGCAGGGGCATCGGCGCCGCCGGCGCCGCCGCAAGAATAAAACCAGCCAACCGGGCGTAGCCCAGGTTCAGCAGGGACAGTCCCCGCAGCCGCAGCAGCCTCCGCCGCAGGCGCAGGCGAACCCGCCGCGGCCTGTGCAGCAGAACCAGGGGCGGAAAAAGAAGAAGTTTTTCCAGAAGGGTTCGGCGCCGGGCGCCCAGCCGGGCAACAGTATTTCGTCTCCCGCGCAGGGCAAGCGCAGGGAAAAGCAACGCAGCTCCAAGGGGCCGCGGACATTTGTCGGTCCGATGGACCACAGTTACCGCGCCGTGAATGGCAACGTCTCGGATGGGCCTGCTTCGACGATTCCCACCTCGGGCAACGGCCACGGCAGCTACTATCCAGACGTGTACCAGGCAGCGCCAGCGGCACCCGTGCGTGAAGATGCGCCCACGCGCATTGTCTGCTTCATCGAGGATCTGTTTTTTCAGGCCAAGATTCAGGAGACGGCGCGCAAGCTGGGCGTGAAGGTGGAGTTTGCGAAGGGCGACAAGGATGCCGTAGCGCGGCTGACGGATGCGCCTGAAGCCGAGCGGCCAACACTGGTGGTGTTTGACCTGAATAACGTGAATGCCAAGCCCATGACGCTGATTCCCAAACTGAAGGCGAAGCTGAAGAAGGCAACGTCCATCGTGGGTTTCCTCAACCATCTGCAGGGAGATCTGAAGCTGAAGGCCATTGAAGCGGGTTGCGACACCGTGATGCCGCGCTCGGCCTTCTCGCAGACGCTACCGAACCTGCTTCGCCGCTATGGCATGGAAGAGGAAGAAGACTACATGCCACAGCCGGTGTAACGGCGAGCAAGGATACGCAACGAGGGCGCTTCCCAATGGAGGCGCCCTTTGTGTTTTGTGCCGGCTTTATCCCGGAGGCCAGTGGAGCGGGCGGCCACCGAGCAGATGGACGTGGAGGTGATCGACGGTCTGGCCGCCGTCCTGTCCTGTGTTGATTACCAGGCGATAGCCTTTGGCGAGGCCCTTGGCGCGGGCAATCTCGGCGGCGGCCAGGAGCAGATGGCCGAGCAGGGCGCTCTGCTTTTCACTGGCTTCGGTCATCGCCACGATATGTTCGCGCGGCGCGACCAGCACATGCACCGGCGCCTGCGGGTGGATATCGGCGAAGGCGTAGCACTGCTCATCCTGGTAGACGGCGGCGGAGGGGATGCTTCCTTCGATGATCTTGCAGAAGAGGCAGCTCATAACGGGTCCAGTGTACAGGATGCTCAACTGGTGTGGTCGAGCAGGATCTTCCAGCCGTGCGGGCCCTTGTGCCACACGAGCGAAAAGATGCCGTCGTCTTTTGTTGCTTCGCCGCGCGTGGTGCGGGCCAGATGAAAGCGGCCGGTGACGACGGCGAACTCGACCTTGCCGCAACTGCCGGGGAGCAGCCGGACATTGAGCTCGTTGAAGGTGAGCGTGCCCATCTGGCTGCGATTGGTGTAGCTCTTTTTGTAGCGCTCAAGGATCGGGCCGTAGCCCTTGCGCACGGTCGTTCCAATGAAGGTGGTGTTGGGCGAGTCCTCGTATGCCAGCATGAAGGCGGGGATGTCGCCGCGGTTCCATGCGGCGACCTGCGCGGCGATCACGGCGCGGATGGCGGCTTCATCAGTCGCGGCGGATTGCGCGTTCAGCGCCAGGCTGGCGCAGATCAGAACGAAGACCAGCAGAACTTTTCTCATCGGGATGTCTCCGGGAATGCGAGGTGGGTTCAGCATACAATGGACACATGACGGCGGCAGCTTCTCCCTTTCGCATTGTGCACACGGTTTGTTCGCACGACTGCCCTGACTCGTGTGCCGTGCTGGTGACGGTGGACGCGGAAGGCCGGGCGATCAAGGTGGCGGGCGATCCGTCGCAGCCGGTGACGCAGGGATTTCTGTGCGGCAAGGTGGCGAAATATCTTGACCGTGTTTACGCGCCGGACCGGGTTCTTTATCCGCTGAGGCGCAAGGCGGGCGTGCCCAAGGGGCCACTGAAGCGCGGCAGCGAGCATGAGGCTTTTGAACGCATCGGTTGGGATGAGGCGCTTGGCGCAATCGCCGCGCGGCTGCAACAAATCAGCGATGACTATGGGCCGGAATCGATTCTGCCGTATAGCTATGCGGGCACGATAGGCCTGCTGGGATTCGGCTCGATGGACCGGCGTTTTTTTCACCGACTGGGCGGCAGCCAGCTTGACCGGACGATCTGCTCCGTGGCCGGAGGCGAGGCGTGGAGTCTTGTGTACGGCAAAAAGCTGGGCACCCCGACGGAAGACTTCAAGCTGGCGAAACTGATTCTTGCGTGGGGCGGGAACATCCACGGCAACAACATCCACCTGTGGCCGATGGTGGAGCAGGCGCGGCGCAACGGGGCGCGGCTCATCGTCATCGATCCGTACCGGACGCGGACGGCAGCGCTGGCGGACTGGCACATTGCCATCCGGCCGGGCACGGACGTAGCGCTGGCGCTGGGACTGATGCACGTGATTCTGCGCGAAGGGCTTGAGGATCGCGCTTACATTGCCGCGATGACACACGGCATTGAGCGGCTGGCCGAGCGCGTGCGCGAGTACACGCCGGAGCGCGTGGCCGCCTGGACCGGGATGACAGCCGGCGAAGTGGAGCAACTGGCGCGCGAGTACGCCACCACGCAGCCCACCGCGCTGCGCGTGAACTATGGCGTGCAGCGGAGCGAAAACGGCGGCTCCGCGGTGCGGGCCATCGCCATGCTGCCTGCGCTGACCGGTGCGTGGAAGCATCGCGGAGGCGGCGGGCAGCTCTCGACGTCGGGTGGCTTCAAGTGGAACAAGACGGAAGTGGAGCGGCCTGATCTGGCGCTCAATTCGCCGCTTGGGCGGCAGGCGCGCGTGGTGAACATGTCTACGCTGGGGATGGCGCTTACGGAGATGGGCAAGAATCCGGACGACGGGCCGCCCGTGCATGCGCTGTTTGTCTACAACTCGAACCCCGGCGCGGTGGCGCCGAACCACAACGCGGTGCGGAAGGGCTTGATGCGGCCGGATTTATTCACCGTGGTCCATGAGCAGTTCTTCACCGATACGACGGATTACGCGGACTATGTTTTGCCGGCGACGACGTTCCTGGAGCACACGGATATTCAAGGCGCGTATGGGCACTACTTTGTGCAGATGTCGAACCAGGCGATTGAGCCGCTGGGCGAGGCGCGGTCGAATGTGTGGCTTTTTGGGCAACTGGCGCAGTGGATGGGCTTTACGGAAGATTGTTTCCGCGATACGCCGGAGCAGATGATCCGGCAGGCCCTTGGGATTGGGTTGGATGGCCGCTCGACCAATGCGGGCATGGAGCACATTACGTTTGAGGACCTGCAAGAGCAGGGGCACATTCCGCTGAGCTTCCATCGCGACGGCTTCCAGCCCTTTATTTCCGGACGGCTTTCTACGCCTTCGGGCAAGGTTGAGTTCTACTCCGAGACGCTGGCGGCGCAGGGGGTGGATGGTCTGCCGGGCTTTACGCCTCCCGCGGAGTCGCGCTGGGGCGAGGGCGCGCAACGTTATCCGCTGGAGTTTCTGGGCCGCAAGGCGGACAATTATATGAACTCGACCTTTGCCAATCTGGACGGGCATCGCCGGATGGAGGCAAGGACGAGCCAACGGCTGGAGATGCATCCCACAGACGCCGATGCGCGGGGCATAGTGGATGGCGATGCGGTGCGCGTGTGGAATGATCGCGGTTCGCTGCGGCTGACGGCGCTAGTGAATGGCAGCGTTCCGCCCGGCGTGGTGGCCGGTCATCTGGACTGGGCCAAGATGCACCCGGAAGGAGTGAACCAGAACGTGCTGACCAGTGAGCGGCTCACCGATCTGGGAGGTGGCGCCACATTTTATTCCGCGCTGGTTGATGTGGCGAAAGCGTAGAGGCCCACCCTTCCGCAAGGACAACTACGCGGCAAGTCCAGGGCATCCAAACGAATGCATGGCGGACGAGGTAACCTGAACAATATGAACTGGACTTCTGTACTTATAGTTGTCGCTATTTTGGCGCTGCTCCTTCTGCTCAAGCGCGCCGGTCAAATCTCACACAAAGCAGCGGCGGAACACCTGAAACATGGCGCCATGGTGATTGATGTGCGGACCGCGGCGGAGTATACGGCCGGGCATCTGCCGAAGGCGATCAACATGCCGCTGAGTGAGGTTGAGGCGCTGGTTGCGCGCAAGGTCAAGGACAAGAACAGCGTGCTGCTGCTGCACTGCCAGAGCGGAACGCGGAGCAGTATTGCGAAAAGGAAGCTCGTGTCCATGGGCTACGCGAACTCCTTCAATCTGGGCTCCTATAACCGGGCAGCGCAGATCGTGAGCGGCAGGTAAGATGCGCTAAACGCGACGCGGTTTCTGGCGTCTCAGCTTGCTCGCTATTACTCAGCCTGGGCGCTTCGGGGATGGCCAGCGTGATGCAGTGGCCATGCCCTGTTTCGCACTGCAGCATGTCCTGTGCGAGCAGGTTCCAGCCCACAAGACCGGCACTATGATTACGCGCTCTCCCAGTCGATGGTGACACGGCGCAGGCCGCGTACCGCGTTGGCAAGATAGATGGCGTCGGCTGTCTTCAAATCCCGAGGATAAAGCACGCGCTCTTCCACGAGTGGCCGTGTTGCAAGCAGGTGGCGGCGGTAGACGCCGGGCAGAAGGCCGCACTCGATGGGTGGCGTGAGCCAGCGGCCTTCCTTCTCGATGAAGAGATTGCTGATGGCGCCCTCGGTGACTTCGTTGCGTTCGTTGAGAAAGAGCACATCGTCGAATCCCGCGTCGTGGGCGGTCTTCCATGCGCTGGCGTAGAGGGGACGGTGCGTCGTCTTGTGGAAGAGAAACCGGTCGCTGGAGTCAGTGCGCTCAAGCGCGAGACGAACGCGGCCCATGGGCGCGTGCGAGGCGGATGCAACGGCGGGAATCGCTTCGTGCTGGATGTTCAGGCTGGCATCGGCGGCGGCCAGCAGCCGGACCTTGCGCGGTGCACGATCCGGGAACGACTCGGCCGTGGCCAGCAGGGAGGCCTTTGCCGCAGCGCGATCGCAGATAAATCCGAAGTAGTGCGCGGAGTCCTCGAGCCTGTCGAGGTGCAACTCGATGAGAGGATATTCGCCATTCCAGAGCAATGTTTCAACCAGAGAAAATGGCTCATCCATGCGCGTGAGGAATTCCGCCTTCAGTTGACATTCACTGTATTCGCCGGCTGCGTTGGAGTCGATGACGATGCCGCTGCCGACGCCCATGGTGCAGCGATTTCCGTCGAGCTCGAGCGTGCGAATGGCCACGTTGAAGACGGAGCGCTGGCGTGAGAAGTATCCGATGGCCCCGGTGTAGACGCCCCGTGGTTCCGATTCAATGCCGGCGATCAACTGCATGGCCCGCACCTTGGGCGCGCCGGTGATGGAGCCGCATGGGAACAAGGCGCGGAATATCTCCTCGTATCCTAGGTTGCTGCGCAGCTCGCCGGTGACAGTCGAGGTCATCTGCCACAGCGTCTGGTAGCGCCGAACGGCGAACAGACTCTCCACGCGCACGGTGCCGAAGGCGCACAACCGGCCAAGATCGTTGCGGAGCAAATCGACGATCATGACATTTTCGCTGCGGTTCTTTGGATCGTTACGCAGCCACTCCGCGATTTGCAGGTCTTCCTCGGTGGTGCGTCCGCGCGGCGCAGTTCCCTTCATCGGCTGGGTGAAGATGAGCCGCTTGCCGTGCTCTTCTTCCAGGCGAAAAAACAACTCGGGCGAAAAGCTGAGGATGCGGCGGTCGCGCTTCCAGTGCAGGAAGGCGCCGTAGTCTGCGGGCTGGTTCTGGTGCAGCCGTTCGTAGAGGGCAGCGGCGTTGCCGGCAAAGTCTGCGTGCAGAGGGAACGTGAAGTTGAGTTGATAGACATCGCCTGCGCGAATTCGCTCGTGGATTTCCTCGATGCGGGCGGCGTATTGCTGCGGAGCGAGAGCAAGCCTTGGCACCAATGGAACAGGCGGCGTGGCTGTGTCGTGGATGCTCGCGGCACGGTAACGACCAGCGGTGATGCCGGGAGGATCGCCGTCGAGAAAAGCGCCGAGGCGGTGATCAAAACGATAGCTGCGCTCGTAAACGCCGAGCCAGGCCAGCGGCTCGCCAGGTTTGCCGGGCCGTATCTCCGCCTTCGGTTCAAAGGCCTTGCCGCACTCGTAGGAGAAGAAGCCCGCGACGAAGTATCCATCGGAGGTGGCGCGCTCGATTTCGTCAAAGAGTGTGTGCAGTTCCGCCGATTCGTTGGCGACAAGCACGCGCAATGGCGCAGTAAAAAGCAGGCTGGCGGAGTCATGTTCCGCAGCCTGCGAACTTTCGAACAGCAAGGTAGCCGGCGTATCCTCCACCAGCGCGTAGATCTCCGCGGGCAAGGGAAGCCAGCGGTCGACGCAGCTGATGGGGAGCCGCCTAATTTACCGTGAGCGCCATGGTGGTGGAGTGCGTGATGGCGGTGATGCCGTTGCTGGACTGCGCCGTGACGTTCACGGTGTAGGCGCCTGACGGCGTGGGCAGATTATGGGTCGGCCCGTGGTTGTAATACCAGTAGAGCGGCGAGCAGGCGGTCGTGCCGAGGGTGGCCACGAGCGCGACCAGACCCATGAGCGAGAGCCGGCTGAGCCAGCGGCGACGACGCGCGCCAAAGGCCAGTCCGGCAAGTCCGAGAGCGCCGGGCAACAGGACGGCCCATGCGATGGGGCTTGCGCTGCGCCCGGTCGGGGGCACTTGAGGCGTGGCCTTTGCCGTGGCGGCGATGCCCGCCGAGGTTGCGATGACCATGGTGCTGGGAATCGCAGCGGTGGCGTTGGGCAGGATTTCAATGTTCTCCGGGGTAAAGGTGCAGGCGGACTGGTCAGGCAGGCCGGAGCAGGAGAGGGTAACGAACATTGGCGCCGTGAGCGATGCGGCGTTCACAGGCATGATCGAGGCGGTCGTGGTTCCCGACTGGCCGGCGGTGAGCGTGACCGCGGCCGGAGCGATGGACACCGTGAAATCGGGCGTGGTGCTGACGATGGCGCGCACTGGGGAAACCTGCGAGACCGAGGTCATGTGGGTCGCGTCCCCTGTGTAGACCGCGCTGAGGTTGTGGTCGCCTCCAGACAGTTCAACGATGGAGGTGGCGCGTCCAGCGGCATCGAGTACAAATCCGGCGAGCGGCTTGCCCTTGTCCCTGACGACGACAGCGCCGGTGGCGGGCTGGCCGTCCTGGGCTATAACGGTAACCGTGAGCGTGGCTTGCGTGCGCCCGCCCTGGTCGTGTATCTCCGCTGTCAGCGTGGTCTGCGTGGCCAAGCTACGCGCGTTCCCGGCGGGTAAGGCCAGCGCGGGCAGCGCCAGTGCGACACCCAGTCCTGCAACCAACTCAAGCCGCGGAGCGCGGCTGATCAAACTTCTCACGTGTACCTTGCTCCAAATCTCAAGAAAAAGTCGTATATCGCCCATTTGCGGCAGTGTAGAACCATTGTATCCGGCGGGGGCGCGAGCGGGCCAATTGTCACCTTTTTTGGACGTGGGAAAGGGGATTTGGGCGGCGGCGCGCCCGGCTTGGCTGCCCGGCCTCGCCTGACCGCCAAACCGCGCTATTCTTTCTGGTTGAGGTGAATCGACATGACGGAAATCGCTACGCGCCCCCAGCTCGCCTACCTGACTGCCGTGCTGGATGAGCTGCGCGCCAAGGGGACGTATTTCAGACTGCGCGTTCTGGACGACCAGCAGGCGCCGGTGTGCCACTACGACGGCAAGGAAGTGATCAACCTGGCCAGCAACAACTACCTGGGACTGGCCAACGACCCGCGGCTGATTGAGACGGCCGTGTCCGCGACGCGGAAGTTTGGCGTGGGCTCGGGCGCGGTGCGGACGATTGCGGGAACGATGCGCATCCACATGGAGCTGGAAGAGAAGATTGCGCGCTTCAAGAACGTGGAGGCGTGCGTGGTCTTCCAGAGCGGCTTTGCGGCCAACGCGGGCACGGTGAGCGCGATTCTGGGCAAGGAGGACTTCATCCTGTCGGACGAGCTGAACCACGCCAGCATTATCGACGGGGCGCGGCTGTCGCGGGCGAAGATCAAGGTTTTCCGCCACAAGGACGTTGCCCACTGCGAAGAGCTGCTGAAGGAAGTGGCCAACGAGCCGGGCCACAAGCTGGTGATTACCGACGGCGTGTTCAGCATGGACGGCGACATTGGGCCGGTGGACAAGCTGGCGGCGCTGGCGGAGAAGTATGGCGCGATCATGATGGTGGATGACGCGCATGCCTCGGGCGTGCTGGGGCGCAACGGGCGCGGGTCCATCGATCACTTTGGCATGCACGGGCGCGTGGATGTGCAGGTGGGCACGCTGTCGAAGGCGATTGGCGCACTGGGCGGGTATGTGTGCGGGTCGCGGGATTTGATTGATTTTCTCTACCATCGGGCGCGGCCATTCCTGTTTTCTACGTCGCACCCGCCATCGGTGGCGGCCACGTGCATTGCGGCATTCGACATTCTGGAGAAGGAGCCGGAGCGCATTGAGAGGCTTTGGGCCAATACGCGCTACCTGCAGGGCGAGCTGCGGCTGGCGGGCTTCAACATTGGCGGCGTGAATACGCCGGTGACGGAGACGCCGATTACGCCGGTGATTGTGGGCGAGGGGCGCGCGGCAATGGAGTTCAGCAAGGCGCTGTTTGACGCGGGCGTGATGGGAACGGGCATTGCGTTTCCCACGGTGCCGGAGGGCAAGGCGCGGATTCGGCTGATTGTGACCAGCGAGCACACGCGGCCGCAGCTTGACCGCGCGCTGGAGACACTGGAGCGCGTGGCCAAGCGGATGAATCTGCTGTAACGGCGCGGCGCTTCCCAAGGGCAGGAAATGATCTGCAAACCTGGCGGAAAATTTTGGTGAGACAACCCCGATTTTTCGTTGCTCTGAGGTCGAGGTATCCCACATCTCAAAGGCGAGATGCGGGGCACCCATTTTTGTAGTGAGTCAGACCGGGCTGCCCGGGTGACGGTGCGTTGAACTCGTAGAATAGGACGCGATGATTGCTCATTTGCGCGGCAAGTTGATTGACAAGCAGCCCGGCCAGGCCATTGTAGAGGCGGGCGGGGTGGGGTATGACGTTGCGATTTCGGTGCCCACGTTTACGGCGTTGCCGGCGGTGGGCGCGGAGGCGTCGCTCTACATTCACACGCAGGTGAGCGAGGACCAGATCGCTCTGTTCGGCTTTCTGGAGCGCGAAGAGAAGCGGCTGTTTGAGCGGCTGATTACCGTGAGCGGTGTGGGGCCAAAGCTGGCGATCAAGATGCTGAGCGGGCTCTCAAGCGAGCGCACGGTGCAGGCGATTCGCGGGCAGGACCACGCGCAACTGGTACGCATTCCCGGCGTGGGCAAGAAGCTGGCCGAGCGGCTTGTTGTGGAGCTGAAGGACAAGCTCGACGACTTTGCCGTGGCTCCCGTGCCGACGGCGGTGCAGGGCGCGGCGGTGGACGATGTGCTGTCTGCGCTGGTGAATCTTGGCTACCAGCGGCCCGCGGCGGAGAAGGCGATTGAGCAGGCGGTGGCGAAGGATGCTGGGCTCCGGGATGATTTTGACGGGTTGTTCCGCGGGGCGCTGAAGGTGATTCGGTAGGACGTTCGGTCGCACGCCTCTTGACTAGTGTGCGGCATTGCCGCACACTGAATCAGTGACTGACTCTTTGCCGACTGTGGTGGAAACCAGCGCCTTCGCCAGGCGGGCTGAGAAACTGCTCACGGACGAAGAGCACGAAGACCTGCTGCTCTATCTGTCGATGTACTACAAGGTTGGAGATGAGATTCCGGGCACGGGCGGAGTGCGCAAGCTGCGCTATGCCGTGCAGGGCAGGGGCAAATCAGGCGGAGTACGGGCGATCTACTACTTCTTCGACGAGCAGAATCCGCTCTACGCACTGCTGCTCTACGGCAAGAACGAGCAAGGCAATCTGAGCCCGGACCAAAAGAAGTATGTGGCAGCGATTGCGGCAGCCGTGAAGGCAGAAGCGAAGAAGAGGAGGAGGGGAAAATGAAGCGCAAAAATGTTGGCAACGAGGTTGTCGAGGCCATGGAAGAGGTCCTTGCGATTGTTAAGGGCAAGGCAAAGCCTGCAGCCGTCCACACCTTTCGGCCCACCATCGCGCTTGAAGTTCGCAAGATCCGTGCGGCCACGGGGCTGAGCCGCGCCGAGTTTGCCCGCCGCTACGCGCTGGACCCGCGGGCAGTGCAGGACTGGGAGCAGGGCCGTCGCAACCCTGACCGGGCCGCGCGTGCTTACCTGACCGTGATTGCACGCCAGCCCAAAGCGGTAGAGAAAGCGCTGGCAAGCTGAACGGGCGCGCTGAAGGTGATTCGGTAGCTGCATGGAGTTGTACGCGGGCGTTGCTCATCCATAGTCCATCTGGATGCAGGAACTGAACGGGTGGTCCCAAAAAACACGCCTCAGGGGCTAAAGCCCCACAGTTTTTACGTCTCTTGCGGCACAGCTGAAGTCGTGCCCTTTCACATTGCGGGTTTGCACAGAGTTTTTCTGGTGGCCTTCGCGATACACTCCTCTTGCTATGGTCTTGAAACCTGCATCTGCGCCTGTGGCTGCTGCTCCCTACTTTCGTCCGGCGGCGTTGACGTTTTTGCGCAACCTGGCGCGGAACAATGATCGTGCGTGGTTCACGCCGCGCAAGGCGGTGTTTGAGGCGGAGCTGAAGGAGCCGATGCTGGCCGTGATCCGCAAGGTGACGGACGCGATGACGGACTTTGCGCCGGAGCATGTGCGGCCCGCGGAGAAGAGCCTGTTCAGGATTTATCGCGACACGCGCTTCAGCAACGACAAGAGGCCCTACAAGACGCACATTGCCGCGTGGTGGTCGCATCAGGGGCTGGAGAAGACATCGGGCGCGGGCTACTACTTCCACGTGAGCGCGAAGGAAGTGATTATCGCCGCCGGGGCCTACATGCCGGAGAAGGACCAGCTGGCGGCGATTCGGCACTGGCTGCTGGAGAACCACGCGGAGTTCAGAAAAGTCCTGCGGACGACGGCGCTGAGGAAGGCATTCAGTGAATTTGAGGGCAACGCGCTGACGCGGCCGCCGAAGGGCTTTCCGAAGGAGCATCCGGCTCTGGATTTGATTCAGTGCCGCCAGTGGGGGCTGAGCGCTGCGCTGCCCGCCGAGGCCGCGCTGGAGCCCGGCCTGGCTGCGACGCTGATTCGCCATTTCAAGCTGGCGGCGCCGGTGGTGGCTGCTCTGAATACGCCGATTGTGGAGGCAGTTGCGCCGAAGCGAAAGGTGCTGTTTGGGCTGCGCTGAGGGGCTGATTTTTCGTGCATTGGGCTGGCTTTTGGGCTAAAAACCGGCAAAAAACGGGGATTTCAGGCAAAAATCGTACAAAAACCCAAGAAAATTGTGGAAATCCTGCGTTTTTCCATTGACTTTACCTGCCCCAAAGCCGCATTGTTACCAACGACAGGGTTTTTCAGAACCCGCATGAATAAAGGGTTTCGTGCACAAGTTGCCCCGGTCGCACTCTCCCCATGCGGAACGCGCAAAGCGAAACAAACCCAGGCAACACCGGCTGCCCCGAGGGCACGCCCAGAAGGAGAACATCACATGGCAACTGGAATGACCAAGACCGCCCTTACGCGGCACATGGCCGAGAAGCTTCAACTCACCAACAAGCAATCCGCTGCCTTCCTGGACCTGCTGGCCGAGACCGCCATCAAGGAAACCAAGAAGAACGGCGTTTTCGTGATCCCCGGCATCGGCCGCCTGGTGAAGGCGGAGCGCAAGGCCCGCATTGGCCGTAACCCCCAGACCGGCGCGGCCATCAAGATCAAGGCCAAGACCGTGGTCAAGTTCCGCGTGGCCAAGGCCGCCAAGGACGTGATCGCCCCCGCAAAGAAGTAGTTTTTATACCGGACTGCGGACAGAAAGGGAGAAGCCTTAGGGCTTCTCCCTTTTCGCTTTTCTGCGGCGGGCAGCGCCCGATAATTTTGTCGCACACTGACGGTTGCGCCGGGCATCGAATGGGGCATGGAAAGCACTCAAGCAGTTAGCAAGCAGTTCGTTTCTGTGGCAGGGCATCCGGCATCGATTCTTTTCCTCTTGCGATTTGAAGGGCTGGCGGTGGCGGCCGTTACGGCCGTGCTGTATGCGCGTACGGGCGCGAGTTGGTGGCTGTTTGCGGCGCTGTGGTTTGCGCCGGACCTCTCGATGCTGGGCTACGTGGCCGGGCCGTGCAGGGGCGCGCGGGTGTACAACGCATTTCACACGTATGTTGGACCGGTGGCGCTGGCGCTGAGCGCGCTGGTCCTGGGTGGGCATGCGACGCTGGCGGCGGCGCTGGTGTGGGCGAACCACATTGGCGTGGACCGGCTGCTGGGCTACGGGCTGAAGTTTGGCGATGGCTTTGGCTGGACGCACCTTGGGCGCGTGGGCAAAGAGCGCGAAGCTATTCCGCTGACGCAGGGGCAGTAGTCGTTTGCGGCAGCAGCGCGCGGACGACGAGCGAAGCTCCGAGGCTGATGAGGATGGCTTTGAGCATGAGCATGTTGTCGTAGCTCCATGAGAGCGCCGCGAGCGTGACGAAGACGCCGATGGGGAAGAGCTCGGCGAGAATGGCGTGAAGCCAGCGGGGCTTGTGTCCGGCGCTGGGCGGCGCTCCACGCAGGCGCGGCACGAGGCGCGGTACGGCGCGCAGGTAGGCCTGATAGGGCTCGCCGAGCTGGGCGGCGAGGAAGGCTTCTTCGCCGAGGATGAGGCGCAGCAGAAAGATCGTGAGCAGCGCCATGACAAGCAGCGCGCCGCTGGGCGGCATGAGGAAGGCGATGGCGGCGACGGTGAGCCAGGTGCCGAGGTAGAGCGGGTTGCGCACGAAGCGGTAGGGGCCGTCGGCCATGACGCGTCCGGCCTGCATTTGAGCGTGCGCGACGATGCCGTGGCCCAGGTAGGCCGTGCCCCAGACGCGCAGGATGACGGCGAGCGCGGCGATGAGCGCGGCGATGAGGATGACAGCAGGCGTGGCGGCGGTGAAGCGCAGAAGGCCCGCGCGGCTGATCTGGAGCGCGAGCCACTCCAAGAATGCAATGCGACGGCCTGTGCCGAGAGCCTGCATCCACGGTGCCCAGAAGCCGAGGGAAACGATAAGGACGATGAAGACCAGCCGCAGACGGAACTCGAGTTTTGTGGCGCGCATGCACACTCCCGCTCGTGGGAGTGTAGCATCCGGCGAAGCTGGCCTGAAGCCGCACGACGGGCGTGACTGCGATGGGGATGAACCGGATGCAGGCGGCGCGGCGGCACGAGATTGCGCTGCCGCGCCGTAGGCAGGGCTACTTCGAGGGATCGACGAGCGCGCCGTAGATGGCGGAGCGGCTCTTGTATTCGAGGTTGGGGCTTGTGGGGCCGAGCATGCGCTGGATCATGCCGACGAAGACGATGTCGTTGGTGGGATCGACCCAGAACCATGTACCTGCGGCTCCATCCCAGAAGTACTCGCCTTTGCCGTCGGATAGGTCGGCGGTGGGCGGATCAAAGACGACGGCTCCGTTGTATCCGTAGCCCATGCCGGGACGCATGACCTGCATGCCGATGTGGTACTGGCCGGTGAGCAGCTCGGGCGGCAGGTGATTTGAGGTCATGAGCCGGACGGTGGAAGGCGCGAGGATGCGCGTGCCGTCAAGCTGGCCGCCGTTCAGGAGCATCTGCGCAAAGCGGTAGTAGTCCTCGGCCGTGGAGACCATGCCGCCGCCGCCGGAGGGCAGCGTGGGTGGCTGCGCGTAGTTGTGATGACTGAGGCCGCCGCCGGTGGGGTCGGCAACCAGTTCGCCGTTGGGCCCGAGCTGGCTCTCGTAGAGGGTGACGAAGCGGCTGCGCTTGTCAGCGGGGACGAAGAAGCCGGCGTCGCGCATGCCGAGCGGCGTGAAGATGTGATCACGGTCGAAGTCGGGGAGCGACTGGCCGGAGAGCTTCTGGACAATGTAGCCTTCGACGTCCATGGAGACGGAATAGGTCCACCCTTTGCCGGGCTGATAGAGCAGCGGCAACTTGGCGAGCTTATCGATGAACTCCTGGAGGCTGCCGGAATCGAAGAGGTGCGCGTCGCGGTACAGCTTGTCGACGGGCGTGTTGCCGAAGAAGCCGTAGGTGAAGCCCGCGGTGTGCGACATGAGTTCGCGCATGGTGGGCGGGTGGTCGGGATCGACGAGGATCATTTTGCCGTCGGCGCCGATGCCTTTGTAGACCTTGAGGTGCGCAAACTCGGGGATGAATTTGGCGATGGGATCGGAGGGCAGCCACTTGCCCTGTTCGTAGAGGATCATCATGGCGACGCCGGTGACGGGCTTGGTCATGGAGAAGTCGCGGAAGATGTCGTCTTTCTGTGTGGGCTTTCTGCTGGCGAGGTCGCTGACGCCATAGGTGCGGTAGTCAACGACTTTGCCGTGGCGCGCGAGGAGGGTGACAATGCCGGCGATCTGTTTCTGGTCCACGGTCTGCTGCATGAGCTTGTGCAGGTTTTCAAGGCGATCGGAGGAGAAGCCGACGGATTCCGGCTTGACGACGGTGAGATCGACTTTGCTGCCGGTCAGGTGTTGTGTGCGCGGCTGCTGGGCCAGTGCCGGGGATGCGCCGAGAGCGAGAGCGACGCCGGCGACGGCCAGGCGTGCGGCGATTGCGATTCGATTGAGCTTCATGGGTGCCTCCACGGCCCGCTGCGCTGCCGCGCATATCGCTGAGAGCGATGCGCGTCTACAGTGCCGTGAAGGCAGGCCGAATTGCCGCACCCTTTATAGCAGAAGCAGGGCGGATGCAGTGCGCGCGCATGAACCCTAGTAGATCAACTTGAGGGAGAACTGAATCTGTCGGGAGTTGCCGGCGGTTCTGCTGATTTCGCCAAAGCCTGAGCCGTTGAGGATGTTGGAGGGTAGGCCCATGGTGACGATATTGAAGAGGTTGAACAACTCCGAGCGGAACTGCAGGTCGAAGCGCTCGGTTCCGTTGCTGCGCCGGCCGATGGTTGTGTCTTTGATGAAGGCGAAGTCGAAGTTGTAAAAGGCGGGCCCGCGGAAGCTGTTTCGTCCGAGCGTACCCAGGCGCCCCTGATTGGGGCCTGTGCCGCCGGGCACATGGATGGGAATGCTGAAGAACGCGGCGGCATTGTTGGCGCCCTGACCGAAGTAGTCTTCACGCACCTTGCGAGCGGTGGAGAGATGCGGCGTGGCGATCTGGTCGGGGCGGTCCACGCCGTTCGAGCCGTAGCCGGTTTGCTGGATGCCTGAGAAGACAGTGAATGGCGGACCCGAGCTGATGCTGGAGATGCTGAGCATCTCCCAGCCCTGGTTAAACTTTTTGCCGAGCAGGCGCAGGAACGTTGCGCGATCGAGGTGCATGTCCTGCGCGAGGCTGAGGCCGAAGGCGTGCGTTACGTCGAAGTTCGAGGGGCCTTTTTCGGGATGGGTGTCGTATGGATTCTGCGAAAAGCCGGTGGTTACGGCTCCGGTTGATCCAGTTCCGCCCAGCACGAGGCTGGTGTCGTCGATCGACTTGCTCCATGTGTAACTGGCCTGAATGCCGGGGCCGCCGTGGGGCGTGGTTCCGGAGAGCGATGTTTGCAGTGCGTGATAGGTGGAGTGCGAATCGGAGACAATGACGTTCTCCACGCCGAAGCCGCCAATGACGTTGCCTGTGCTATCAAACTGCGTGTGGGGTGCGAACTGCGGTGATGCGCCTGGATAGGCGTTGGGAAAGCTGTAGCGCGGCAACCGCTGGGCCGCGGTGCCCACGTAGTTGGCGTCGGCGGTCAGGTTGCCGATTTTGCGTTCGAGGCCTGCCGTCCAGGTGTAGAGCGTGGCGTTGGTAAGGGACACATCGACGCCATTGAGGTTGAGCGCACTGACCACGTGGCTGGGCGTGAGCGCGGCCATGTCTTTCTCGTAGCGGTCCACATTCATGATTGTGTTGGGCGCGGCGGGCTTGTAGGGACCGGGAGGAAAGATGGGCTGGCCGCCGAGTGTATACGCCTGAGGCAGTTGCGATGGCGTGATTTTAAATCCGTACTGGATAGGCGCGCCCTGGGCCGCGACGAGGCGCGGAGAGACAGCAAACGGCGTGGAGCCGGTGAGGAAGTTGTCCTGCCAGGGGTTGGGCGGAATGACCATGATGCCGCCGCCTGCATGAATCGTCAGGTTGTTCGCCGCCTGCCACGAAACCTGTACGCGCGGTTCCCAGCCGTGTTTGCTGGTCTGGTATCCGGGCTGCGGGTTCACCACATACTGTTGCGCTCCGTTGATATACCGGAATGAACCGGTGCGCTTGGCGCGCTCAGTAATGGGCGTGTAAAGATCCCACCGCATGCCGTAATCAAGCGTGAGGCTCGGCGTGATCTTCCAACTATCCTGTAGCCAGAGGCTGTAATTTTCACGGTTGATGGCCGCGGGGCCAATGTGATCGCCGCCCGAGAATCCCGGCGAGGCAAGTTCGATAGTGTAGACAAACGCGCTGCCGGAGAGAAATCCGGAGAGCGTGTCAGGCAGCGGGTCGCCCGGCTGGATGTCGTGCAATCCGCTTTTGGATGGAATGGCCTCGGTGGCGTAGGCAGTGCCGCCGCCGAAGTCGTATTCACCGTCGGGGCTGACGCCGAAGTAGCTTGTGTCGCGATTGAGGCGGACCTCAACACCGGCCTTCATGGCATGGCGTCCAGTGGTGTACGACATGGATTGCTGCCCCTGGAAAAGGTTGCCGTACGACTGCATCACCGATCCGGCCGCATTGTTGAATGCCTCGAACAATCCGTCGCCGAATTTGACCGCGGGGTCGGTGTAGTCGGACGTGGGAAAGCCCGGGGTGGAGCGCGTGATGCTGAACAACGATTGCAGCACGAGACGCGGCGACACGCTGTGCGCGTAGGAGCCCATCACGTTGCGCTGCCGGTCAATGAAGCGCACGGCAAACGCGGGATCGACAGCCGTCTGATCCGGATTGGTGGTAGGTCCGGTGATGTTGTCGAGATTGAAGCGCGCAAAGAACTGGTCCTTTGGCGAGAAGCTGTGATCGATGCGCACGGAGAACTGGTTGGCGTTGGTGATGACCTTCGACGCGGTTGCGTAGGTGCGGCTCTGATAAGCGCCGGCGGTATAGTTTGGCAGCGGATAGCGCGCCAGAATTGCCGCAACACTGGGATCTACGGGCACCGTGAGAGTGTCAGAGGAGCCGTCGGAGTAGGTTATGTTGTCAATGCCCGTACGCTCTTCGACCGTGGGCACGGGCATGACCTGTGTGGTGCCGAGTACCTGACGGAAGCCCTGATACTGCGCGAAGTAGAAGGTGCTTTTGCGCCCGTCGTATATGTGGGGAATGTAAATTGGGCCGCCATTTGTCAGGCCGAATTCGTTGCGGCGGAAGGGCGGGATGCGGCCCGGGTATGCAGGCGTGGGGTGATCAAAGTAGTTGCGCGCGTCAAAGGCGGAGTTGCGCACAAACTCAAACATCGAGCCGTGGAAGCCGCTCGCTCCGGAGCGCGTGATGATGTTCGTGAATCCCGCCGCGCCGCGGCCGATCTCGGCTGGCATCCATCCGGAGCTGGATTGAATTTCATCAACCGCGTCGACATTGAAGTTTGAGAAGGTTGACCCACCCATCTCCGGATCGCTGATGTCCGCGCCGTCCATGGCGAAAGTGGCCTCAACGCCGCGCTGGCCGTCGATGGCGAACTGGGCGGTAAAGTTGGTGGCTCCGTTGGAGTCGGTCATGGTGCCGGCTGCGAGCAGCAGCAGCGAACTGAAGTCGCGCTTGTTGAGCGGCAGCGAGCTGACGGCCTTGCTGGAAAGCTGCTCGCCGCCCGTGGCTGTCTGGGTATTGAGTGAGGCAAGTGTGATTTCGCCGCGGCCTGACAGCGTGATGGCCACAGCAGGTTCGGCAACCGCCAGATCAATGGGCTGCGCATACTCGACCTTGCTGCTCGCGGTTTCCACGGTCAAGCGGTATTGTCCAGCGGGCAAGGCTGCCAACTGGAAGTGGCCATCCGAGCCGGTGACCGCTTCAGCAGTAGCGCTGCCGTCAGAGAGTTTGATTGTTGCGCCGGCGATGGGATCTCCACCCGGGCCGCGCAACTCGCCCTGCCACACTGCCTGCGCGGCCTGTTGCGCACCGCCGGCGGCGCATGCCAGCGACCATAGGAGAGCCAGAATCCAGAGACCTCTGGAAGGATTGATCTGTTTGGATTTTATGGTGGTGCACCCGTTTGCGAACATGAACCTCTCTTGCTTTCCACCTACTCAGTTTGAAGTCCGCAGCGCCACGGAAGGATCCTGCAGTGGCAGGGCTGCAATCATTTTGTCCAATAGGCAGCCGCCATGTTCGCGGGCAGTAAGCCATGCCGACGCCGCGGCATCATTGCAGTCGCAGGATTTCCGCCGAGCATGGCAGGCCGAGGATGGCCCTGCTCGCGAGGCAGTACTGGCGACCGAGGGGACTCGTTCCCCATAGCGCGATCTGCTGGAGTGTACCTTGACGTATTGTACTAAAAGGATTTTGCGTTGCGCGGCGCTTGACTGAAGCCAGGCGGCTTATGCGCAGACGCTACACTGGTCCAAGACATGACGGAACCTGTGACAGTCAGCGATACAATCGCGGCTATCTCCACGCCGCCTGGCCGGGGCGGCATCGGCATTGTGCGCTTGAGCGGGCCGCGGGCAGCGGCGATTGCGGCGCAACTGGTAACGCAGCGGCAGCCCCTGGAGCACGCGCGTGCGCGCCTGGCCGACGTGCTGGACACGCCGGAGGCGGGCGGCGCGCGCATCGATGAAGCAGTCGTGACGTTTTTTGCCGCGCCTCACTCGTACACCGCCGATGACCTGGTGGAAATAGCGGCACACGGATCGCCCGTGGTGTTGGATCTGCTGCTGCGTCGGGCGCTTGAGTTTGGCGCGCGTCTGGCCGAGCCCGGCGAGTTTACGCAGCGCGCCTATCTGGCCGGCAAGCTTGACCTGACGCAAGCCGAGGCCGTGCGCGATTTAATCGAGGCGCAAACACTGACGCAGGCACGGCAGGCCGCCAGCCAGATGGGAGGAGCGCTCAGTCATCGCGTGCAGCCGATGAAGCAGGCGCTCGTGGAACTGATCGCACTGCTTGAAGCGGGCATCGACTTTGCGGAGGACGACGTAGAGGTCACCCCGCGGGCTGAGATTGCGCGCCGCATAGGGGAGATTGAGCTGCCGCTTGCAGCTCTTGAAGCTTCATTTGCCCGCGGCCGCATTGTTCACGATGGGTTGACACTGGCTATTGTGGGCCGTCCCAACGCGGGTAAGAGCTCGCTCTTCAACAGGCTGGTACAGCGCGAACGCGCCATTGTGACCGCCACCCCCGGCACGACGCGCGACCTTGTAACGGAGCGGATTTCATTGGACGGCATTCCGCTGGAACTGGTGGATACCGCCGGCCTGCGCGAGGCTCGCGAAGAAGCAGAGCAGATGGGCATTGCGCGCAGCCGCGAAGCCCTGGCCGATGCCGCGCTTGTGCTGGTGGTGCTGGACGCAACTCAGCCGCTGAATGAGGAAGAGCGCGGTCTGCTGGCCGGACTGGAAGGTCGCCCGACAATCGTTGCAATCAATAAGAGCGATCTGGCTGCCAGCGATGCCTTGAGCAGCGATATGGCCGCCGCCCAATTCGCAGGCGCTGCGGCAGTGCTGACCTCGGCGTTGACAGGCGAGGGGATAGCGGCGCTGCGTGAGCGCATCCTGGCCCTGGCCACCGGCGGAGCAGCCGCCGAGCCCGGCATGTTGACCAGCCTGCGCCATCAACAGGCGATTGCCACGGCGCACGCAGCACTGGCCGATGCAGTTCAGGCCAATGCGAATGGCGTTCCGCACGAGATGATTCTGATCGACCTCTACCGCGTGCTCTGGGCACTGGACTCGCTCACAGGCCAAACCACGCCGGACGACATTCTCAATCTGATTTTCTCAACCTTCTGCATCGGAAAGTAAATGATGCCGGCGCACTCTTGCGTGACAGCCCTCGCTGCGTGTCGCGACGGCGCACGCGTGCCATGTGTGGAATAAGCGGCCAATCTTACACCGGCAGCTCCCCGGATTGCAGCAAGCTCAGTGGACAACGATACGGCTGGCCACCAGCTTGTAGTTGTCTGAGCCACCAAACAGCAGTCCATGCACCACGACATTGGCTCCGTCAGTGATCGTTCCCGGCCCCCAGACTTCCGTGTCCTGCCGCTGGAACACCATGAGCGAAGTTGCTCCCGTAACGTGGGAAAAGTAGGATTCTGCCGCTAAGTTGAGTGTGAAGGTTTTCTCGTTTCCGTTGGCCGCGTGATTGGACACAACGCCACGAATCCCCTGGTTCTCCAGATGGACTTCAGTGACATTGGCGGAACCGCTTTGCGTGTCGTTCTCACTTTTGCTGTCATGCATCATGCCGCTGCCGCTGACGATTTCTATCGCCTGGCCGTTGTACAGTTCGGTGCTGCTGAATCCCGGTGTAAACGGAAGTCCAGTCAGGTCGACGTTGCCAGCGTCAATCTTGAAGACGGTGTTCGAGTCGAGGTTCGCGCTAATCATTTCGCCCATGTCGTCGGAAGACACGCCGGTTCCAGAGGCATCCTGACCGATCAGCGTGATCTGGGTTGCCGGGCTGCCGGTGAAAGCGATCATCATGCCACTGGCAGTCATGCCGCCGGAGCCGTGCTCGGCAAGATCCACTTCCTGCGCCAGCAGACTGCCGTCAGCCTGCATGTCGGCATCGACTGTGACGATCATGCCAACTGCCAGGCCACTGATACCGTCGACGCCGTCAAACTGTGTGTTGGCGTCTACATGGACGACGTGCGGCCTTGAGCTTTGCAACATGTTCAGGGTAAACGAAGACCCGGAAATGCTTGATATACGACCAGTGCCATGGTCGACTCCGCCGTACTGGTGATTGCGGCCATTGCCAGAACCGCCCTGAAACACGTCGGGGGTGAATTTCGGATTAAAGACGATGTTGCCGCTGCTGTCGAAGGAGACCGAGTCGCCAACGGCGAGGTGCAGGTTAAGTGCCACGGCATCGGAGGTGACCGTCATCGCGGGAGAAATTGGGAAGGACACGGTCCACGGTCCCGTGACTTTCTGATTTGTCAGCTCGCCGGAGATCGGGCTCAGGTAGCTGATGTCCGCAGAGGAGATTGAAATCTCCGCGCCCGGGTAAGTGCCCTTGGGCACGTTGACCAGGGAGATCGACTGCATTGTGCCCAGTAAATGTATGAACTCGACGGAACTGGAGCCGTTCATTGCGGGAACTGAGTTGCCTTTGTCGTCTTTGAGATTCACGGCAGTGAAGTCCACCACAAGACTGGCCACCCTGTCGCACGGATCATCGCCGACGTTGACCTGGAGAGGACTGCTTGCCGGCACGGGGGAGATATTACTCGTGCCTGATGAGCCCCCGCAGCTCGACGGAATGAGCGCGATGCAAAGAAGCGATAGAAGAAGGAGCGATTCAGCCGGCAATTTGCCGAATGACATGATCGCTCTTTTGGGCGTAAGCATGGAGATGTCCTCCGTTCTGGTGTTTGCACATATGCGGTCAGCGACCTGAGGAAGAACCGGGTCAGATGGGCTGAGCGGGATCACTGAGCGTTGGAGGCGGTGAAAGAGGAGCGGACCGGAAGAGATGGTCCTCTGGTCCGCTCATATTCTGGATGGGCCAGAGAGGCGTGTGGCAAGCCCGTTAAGGCTCACCACACGCTAGTGGAGTTACTGCTGCGTAGAAATGCTGGTGGCGTACACGCCAGTCGGATACGTGTCGGTTGCACTGTCGTGCATGGTTGCTCCGATTACGAGCCAGCTGCCGCGCATGCCTTCGCGCTCAAGAGAAAGCTTGTTAATGTTGGCTGTAGAGGTTGACGAGCCATCGACCGCGGTCCCCAGCATGGTTGTGTCAAGAACGGTCGTGATGGGGGCTGTGTCTGGCCCTGTGGTCATGTAGATGCCATCCACAGAACCGCTCTTCGCTTTGAATGCAACCTGATAAGCGTTCTTTATCGAAGACGATACGACGATACTGGGTGACATGACGAACGCCGGAGGTTCGAGCGGAACTTCGACTTCTACCTCACCGCCGCCGCCACCGTTGCCGCCACCACCGCCCACGTCGTCCGGGATTCCCTCTTCGGGTAGCGTTCCAACGAACGGCCAGTAGGTGAAGTCAGTGAAGCCGCTGCCTGTTTTGGCAACCGCAGTCAGAGTCGACGCTGTTGTGTCGTAGACGAACATGCCCTGATGGACTGGCACCTGAGCGTCATAGCCGCTCGGGAAGACCGTCAGGCAGTAGGCCTGCAGTGCGGCATCCCCCTCAGAACACGTTACATGGAGGTTCGTTGTGTCTGTACCCCATGCTCCCCAGAAGCTGACGTAGCGGCCATCGAAGGAGACGGCGTCGCTGAAGAGGGTGAAGGTGTCTGTTTCGGTCTCGCCAGGCACCGGTGTGCCAATTGTCACGAGAGGCGTGAGCGCAGGCGCCGAGCTGATGGGGGCGGAGTATATGCCTCCGGCAGTGGGCGCAACCTTTTTGTCATACCCGACGAATACCGTCGTGTTGCCAACGGCATTGGGAGCACCCAGATAGCCGAACTTGGAGGTATTTCCTGGGATCAGGGTACTCGGGTTCGCGATCATCTGAATGAGAGACTCACCACTGAGTGTCGTCACATCGCGATAGTAAATACCCATCACGACGGTGGTGCCATTCAGATAGTCTGCCTTGAACACAAGGGTGTCTCCACCGACGACGGATGGAGATGCCGGGAAGGCACCAAAAGCAGCGCCTGTGTCAGGATTTGCAAAGTAGGGGTACGTTGTTGTGATGTCTTGCACGAAGAGACCAACCCCAGTATCCAGCGCTCCTTCTGGGTTGCTGTAGAGGCCTGCACTCCCTACTCTGCCGTCACTCGGAAGAGAGACCACCGGGGGGTGCGTCGCGTTGAAGCCCACAAAGCTGGAGGAGGCGTCGATCTTCGGGAACGACGGGAATCCGCCAAACTTTGCCAGCGTCAACCCATAGGTGATGGTGTTGGGATCAGGAACAAGCGTCGCAATGTCGACAACCTTCGCCAGTGTTCCTCCGTTGGCCAGATCAGCGGTATAGATGCCAGTTGTCGAGCTCGTTTCACCGCTTCCTTCCGACGTTGTGACTACGCTTACGCCCTTGAAAACAGCCATGCCGCTTGTATTGATCGAGGCCGGGCCGAAGTTGAGGAACGGCGTAGTGGTGGTCGGTAAGGTGCTGGCGCCATTGGCGACCGTTTGCCAGGCCAGGTTCGCCTTGCCAAGGACAGGTATGTCGATTGTGTTGGATGTTCCGCCTGCGGGCGACGGATTGGATACGCTCAGGGTAATTTTTCCAGCCGCGGCGGCCGCAGTAACAGTCGCCGAAGGCACGGTTACCTGAAGCTCCGTCTTAGAGACCTGATGCGATGAGACGGGGTCGGTTCCGGCGGTTACAGCACTGGTGGAGACGAAGCCGGTGCCAACCAGAGAAATGACCACGTCACTCCCAGAGCTTGTGATGCTTGTGGGATTGGTGGAGGTGATGGTAGGCGCAGGATTGTTGATGGTGAAATCAACTGTTCCCGAGGGGCCGCCGCCCGGCTCCGGATTGTTGACTTTTACCTGAATCACCCCGCCGGTTGCGAAGGCAAGTTCAGGAATATTCACCACCATCTGGTTCTTTGTAACGGAAGTAGGTACCAGAGCGGACGGGCCGAAATCTACAGTTGAAGAGGATACAAATTTCGCGCCCGTGATCGTCAGGTCAAACGTGGGATCTCCGGCGAGAGCTGACACCTGCGAGAGTGACTGCAGCACTGGGGCCGGATTATTGAGCCTGAAAAACAGGATGTTCGACTGTCCGCCACCCGGTCCGGGATTCGTTACGGTGACAGCAATTTCTCCTCCCGTTTGCATAGAAGCAGAGGGAATTGTGACGCCGAGCAGATTGCCATTGGGCGACCCAGGAGTCAAGTGGAGCGGTCCGAAGTCCACCGTTGCTCCGGCTACGAAGTTGGTGCCGGTTACCTCAAGCGGCAAGTCCGCTTCGGCGAGCGCATCGGCTTCGGCGGTAGAGAGCGCGGACAATGTCGGCACAGGATTGTTGACGGTGAAGTCGATAGAATTCGAAGTTCCCCCGAGGGGCTCAGGATTGGTTACGGTGACCGGAACAACGCGTGCAGTGCTAAGCAGCGCATCCGGAACAGTAGCGGAAAGGTGGGAGTCGGTCGCTGCTGCAACAGCCAGATCGTCAGAGCCAAAGTGGACCCTGGCTCCCGCTGTGAATCCCTTTCCATCGATTTCGAGAGTGAAGCTCGTGCTATTGATGAGGACGGAACTCGCGGTGAACGCCGTCAATGTTGGAACAGGATAGCCGATCGTGAAGTTCTTCGCATTGGATGCGCCGCCACCCGGAGTCGGATTCGACGCGGTGATCGGCACGACTTTGGCGGCCGCGAGGAGCGCCTTAGGAACCACAACCTTCGCTTCGGTCGCCGTCACCGAGACGGGAGTGATCACGTCGGTTCCGAAGGAGATCTTGGTTGTCGAGATGAAGTTCGTGCCAGTGATTGTCAGCGAGGTATCCTCACTGCCAACGAGCACGCTTTCCGAACTGATTGCGGTGATTGTTGGTACGGGGTTGTCGGCTGGCTGGACCGGGGTGACTGCGCTGCTTTTGCCGCCACATCCGAGGGACCAGAAGCAACTCAAGCAGAGAAGCAAAGCGGAAACTGCAGGTGGTATGGTTCGGCGATACATAAAACCCTCCATTGTGTACGGCTCGCAAGTGCAAGCTGAGTCTCGCTCTCTCCGGTTCGAACAGTTGGATTGGATTTTTCTGCTCATCTGTGCCGCACCGTTGTGACTAGCCTGCACGACGCGCCATTGTTCAACAGCGAAAACGCTGCCTCTGCCTCAAGGTCTCAAGGTGCCAAGCTGTTGATTGACACCTCTTGGTGGGCGAGTCATGGAATAATCCCAGCCGACCTGAGTATGGAACGGGCTCGAAGCGACACTCACGTAACTGAACATTCGCATCGCAACGGCGACGGTAAGTTGCAGTTGGACTGCCAATCCGCAATCCGTGGCAAGGTCAATACATTGATTTGCGAAAGGTCTAGTTTTGATGGAAGTTACAGGTAAGGGTCCAGGGGTGCAATCATGTTGGATTACTTTGCATGATGTCGAAGAATTTGGACATTGTCCAAATTTCTGTCAAAAAAGCTGAACGTGTATGCAGATAAGCTCATTATTTGAGCAGGGAACGCGCGCCTTTTAGTCTCTAAGTTCTTTGAGGAATGCTGTTGGCAAAGTTAGACAGCTTGCCGGGGATGTGCCAGCCACGTGGCACTATGACTACCACCGGCACGCCTGGTAGATCCTGCTGTAACTCTCTAGTTACTGGCAGATCATCATCAAGCAGCCAATGCATTCTGTTGCTGCTCAATATCTTTTCAATATTTCTCAGACAGGGCGCTTGGAGGCTGATGGGTCGAGGTAAAAGCATCCCTGTTCCTGAAGCGCTTCCGCCCTCGCGAGGATACATTACGGTTCGTAGAAACGGTGCGGAAAAATAGGGAGAATTCAAGTCCCCGGAGAGTCTTCAGAGCTGGCCGGATCGCGTTCGCCTGCCGCGTGAACATCACTGCAAATGCACGGGCATTGTCATGTGCACTACCTGCGGGAAGTAGATGGCCTGGTTCGTTGCGAGTTTTGGAATGGCGAATGTGTTACAGACATAGGTGAAAACCAGGTCGCCACGTTCAAACTCGGGATGCTCCTTTGCGGCGTAGCAGAAGGTGTCTTTGTCGTAGCCCGGCTTAGCCGGCTGCATCTCCGGAACCTGATAGATGGTTTGCCCCTCTGTCCATGGCCCAGTAAGACTTGGAGCCGTGCGCAGCAGGATCTTACTGGAGAACATTCCCGGAGCAAACATCACAGCGAGCCAGCGATGCAGATCTGGATGATAGCGGATCGAGAGCTCAGAACTGCCCCGCTTCATCACTTGCATTGCGTTCTGCGGTGAGTAGCCGCTTAGCCATCTTCCATTGTTGGCCAGATATTGCAGATGTTTTGCGGGGTCTGCCAATCCTTTGACTGGAATTCGTGTGGCCAGGAGTGGGCGTGTGCCGGATTCCTGCTGCGCGAAGAGATAGGCATCATGCCCTTGAATCACGGCGGTTGCGGAAGGATAGGCGTGCACGCCATCTGGAACCAGCGGTAAGTAATCGATCTTCCATTGTTGCGGATCGGGACCGGGCGCCGAGATGCGGGCAAGGTCGGTTCCGCAGGTCTCAAATCCCATGGCCTGCAATTTTGCGTTGGGCAAATTGCGTATGCACAGGAGAGTGACCCAGAGGTCATGCCCTGCGACGAATCCATCCATTGCCCAGTACCAGGTATTCGGCATCCGCGCCGTAAAGAAGTCGTGCGGCTGGCCCTGTGCATCCTTGCGAATGAAGTAGTCAAGATTCCAGTGCCCGGTGGCGTCGCACGTTGAGACGCCAATGCTGTTGCGGACCATTGTCGGAGAATCGCCATGGACGACGCGCTTCTCGCCGTACATGGTGTCACCGAAGATCCAGACATCGCGCCCATCTGGCAGAGGAATCGAGTATGCGGCGTCCGCGCCAAGCCACCCGATCGGCATGCCCTGCTGTAAGTGAAACTCCGGCGTGCAGGCAGAATGCGGCGAGACTCCCAAGGCGAACCGGCCAAGCAAAGAGAAGCAGGCCAGCAGGAAGAGCAGCCGGCGATTGAGTATCGAACCGCGCAACTCAAAATTCATCCAAGCACCTCGAGTTGGTTTTGCGCACAGGGAGGATCATCAGGTTTCAGGCGGCATCATGGTTGTTCAAATGGGCATCCACCGTAAACGGTGGATGCCCACAGACTTTCAATTAAGCAGTGTTTCCGGTCTTTCCGCAGATGTCGAAACCCTCTCGGCATGGGGCCTTGGCGTCCGCGAGTTGGCTCCTTACTTAGAAGATCAACTTAAGAGACAGTTGCGTCTGGCGCGCCGTTCCATTGCCGATCTGGTTCCCGTCAGCGCCCGCGATTGTGGCACTGGAGACTCCGAATCCGCTCCATATCCCGTTTGTGAGCGTGGGCGTGTTGGGCGTGCAGACAGCGGATGTAGCGCTGGGATAGGAGACTGCGCTGCAAATTCCGGTGTCGACGTTGGAGAAGTTAGGATGGTTCAGGATGTTGAAGATATCCGCGCGGAATTGCAATTTTAGCCCTCCGGTAATGGCGAAATTCTTCATCCCGGATGTGTCCCACTGGAAGAAAGCAGGGCCGCGCAGAGTGTTGCGCCCCACATTGCCGATCGTGGAAGGATCGCCCCATACTCCATCGAAGCCGGGTTCGAGCGCGAACGCGTTGATGTTGTAGCTCGCATTGGGCCAGCTGGCATGAGGGACTTTGACGGCTGCTCCCTGAACAGAATTGGGCCGCATGTAGTTTCCGAAGAAACCGCTTGTCACTTCAACATTTTGCCCAAGTCCTGAGCGCGTCTGGAGGATGCTTGACGCTTGCCATCCGCCTGCAATTTCCTGAACGAGCTTGCGGGAGCCTTTCAGCTCAGGCAGATTGTAGACCGCGCTGGCAGTGAAGTTGTGCCGCGTGTCCCAGTCTCCGTTGCCGCGGTCTAAAGTGGGATCGAAGGGATTTGAATAGCCCGCGAAGACGTTGACCTCATCGTCAATTTCGTGCGACCAGGCATAGTTGGCTTCAATCGTCAGCTGCTTTGTGCTCCTGTGGAGTTGTACCTGCAATGCGTTGTAGTTGGAAAAGAGAATATTGGGCATGTAGTTCTCGTTCTGGTAGGGAATGCCCTTTGCAGCCAGAGGCCGGTTGACGTTGGGATTCGGATTGGAGGGATTGAGGTTGATTCCCTGGAAGGCGACGCCGGCCTGCGTGTGCTGCACCTTGTTGCCGGTGTAATTCACAGTCAGCACGGTTTGCCGCGCAATCTCCTGTTGGATGCCGAAGAGCCAATTGGTCGAGTACGGATCGCGAGGGTTGGTCGGAAAGATGAATACATTCTGTTCTCCGGGAAGCAGGGGCGGATTGGGCGTGGGATAGGAGATGGAGAACGGAGGATTTCCGAAAAGCGCGTCGAAGAGGTTGTCAGAGATGGTCGCATTCTCGGGCATGTTATCCGCGAGCGTATTGGGAGAAGGCTGCATGGGCATATAGAACAGCCCGCCGTAGCCGTGAACCACGGTTTTTCCCTTGCCGAACGGATCCCAGGAGAAACCGACGCGCGGCGCAAAGTCGATCATCGGGGCGCTGTACGCGCTTTGTCCGTTGGGACCAAAGGTTTGCGTGGCATAAATGAATTGCCGCTGGTTGCCGTGCGCTACATTCCATGTCGTGTTGTAGTCATAACGAAGTCCCACGTTCACGGTGAGCCTGCGGTTCAGTCTCCAATCGTCCTGTCCATAGACATCCCAGTTGGAGTCGCCGTTGCCGATGAATCCTGGCGTTCCCTGTTTCTGCAACACGAAGGGAGAGTTTGTTTCCAGGCTCACAAAGCTGTAGTAGGAGTAAGTTTCAATCGGTCGCAGCCAGGTATTCAGACGGTTGAAGCGGATCTGCGCGCCAAAGTTCAGTGTGTGGTTCCCAGCTGTTTTGGTTACGTTGTCAAAAATCTCAGGCAGCGTATTGGCATTGGTCTGATTGAAGCTGTTGGCTCCGGGCAGCGCGCCAAGATTGGTGAAAAAGCTCGCAATCGAAAAGTAGGGTGTGCCGGTGTTCGACGCGGTATTGGAATGGAAGCGGTTCACCGCGAGGCTGAATTCATTCAGCAGAGTGGGGCTAAAGATGTGCGTTTCGTCGAACTTGCCAAGCTGCGTCCTGAGGGCCTGCGGAGAAACCTGACCTTGCGCGGTGCCGTACTGATATGTGGTCAAGGAGTCGTTGATGTTGTAGCGGAACATCAACGTGTCGTTGTCGCCAACGTGGTAGTCGAGACGGATCGAGCCAGTATCTTCCCGAACCTCGCTGGAAAAGTTGGTGGGAGTAAAAACCAGATCATACGTACTGCCATCGGGGTAACGGGTGTCGTAATTACATGTGGCGGTGGTCGAGCCCAGGCCGCAACCCGAGGGTAGCGGAGCCATCATGTTCAGAATGGGCTGCATGGACGGAACGAACTGCGACCGAACGTATGCGCTGGCGACTTCATACGTCGGTGCCGGGTTTGTGATATGTGTACGATCGCCCTCGTAGTTCCCAAAGAAGAACAACTTATTCTTTACGATTGGCCCGCCTACGTTGCCGCCAAACTGGTTGAGGCGCAAGGGCACCTTCGGCCCGGTTACAAAGTAGTCTCTGGCATCCAGTGCCTGGTTGCGGAAAAACTCATAGGCCGTGCCGTGGAAGCTATTGGTTCCGCCCTTGGTAATGATGTTCATCTGGGGCCCGAGCGAGAAGCCGCTGCTGGCGCTATAGCCGCTGTTGGCGAAGTCAATCTCCTGGATGCTGTCCACACTCGCACGGGTGACGCGCGCGCCTTCCTGGCCCTCGGTTTCAAGGAAGCCGTTGACGTCACCGCGACTGGCCGACTGGCCATCGAGCTTGATGTTCAATCCTGTAAAGATGTTATCCAAGCCGTTGACGCTGCCCTGGAAGTATGCCGTTGAGCCAACCGAGCCGGGAGAAATTTCGAGAAAGTCGCTGACGTCTCTGCCGTTCACGGGCAAGTTGGCGATCTGGTTGGAGTTCAGAGTGCTGCCGGCGGTGCTCGACGAAGTGTCGATCGTCGTGGTCGTTCCTGTTACTTCGACGCTCTCATTGGTCGTGGCAACGGACAGTGCCAGCTTTATGGTCACCGTTGCTCCTACATTCAACTCAAGAGGCTGCGTAGATGCCTTGGCGAAACCGGACGCCGTGGCCGATACCACGTAGTGCCCAAAGGGCAGGGCAGACGCGACAAAGCCGCCGTTGCTGTCGGTTTGCAGGCTCTTCTGAAATCCCGTTCCCACATTGACAATCGTGATCGAAGTGTGAGGAATGACAGCGCCGGAGGGATCGGTAACCGAGCCAACAATCGTCCCGGTATCAAATTGTGCCAAGGCCGGCGTGCTGAAGCAGAGGTAGACGATTGCCAAAGCAGCGACAAGGTGTATTGTCCCTTTTGCGCAGCTTGCGATGAAGGGGTGCATTCTTTGCAACCCTTGTAGTACAAACCTGATTTTCATTTTCCGCCTCCTAAAGCTCTTTCTTGCGAACTTGAATGCTGCTGCAATTTAGGCCGGTGACGAACCGGCCATAACCGTGATCGCCGGCGAGATGGCCGGCCCGTACTTGGTTGCGTAATCTGGATTCACGAACTGGATTCACGTCCACTCCGTTTTTTCTTTGCGTTGCCGGGCAGGATGGCCTTGGCCGTCTTTCGCTGTCTCGGGGCCTTGTCCATGGCCTGCAATGGCGCGGCTTCCGATGGCATGCCGGTTTGCTTGATCGCCTTGAGGTCTTTGCGCAGAAGCGACTCAGCGTACTTGAGATCCTGGGTAATTGCACGGCGAGCTAAAACGGCATCTCCGCTGGCGATGAGCTTGTAAATACGCTCGTGGTGCGCGCAGTTTTTCTCGAGGCTCTCAACCAGCGGCAGTACGCGATGGCGCCCTTCCGCGAGAGCTCCATACATCATGCGCATGGTGCTCAGGATGGCGGCGTTCTTCGACGCCTGCGTGATCGCATCGTGGAACTCCATTTCCGCGCGCACGAAGAGTGCCGGATCATGGATTGCGGCACGCATGGCGACCAGCGCCGCGCGCATCTGCTCGAGATCTTCGCGCGTGGCGCGGCGCGCTGCCAACGCGGTGGCTGTCGGCTCCAGAACCTGCCGTAGTTCGTACAGTTCGAAGTACTTGATTTCCTGCAGCAGCAGCATCCACTGGAAATGGCGGCTGACCATGCTGCTGAGCGATGGCTGAAGATAGGTCCCGTCGCCGGGCCTTGCCTTGATCAACCCCAGCAGCATCATGCCCTTGAGCGCTTCCCTCAGCGATGCGCGGCTGACGTTCAACATCTGCGCCAGGCGCGGCTCTGATGGCAGACGGCTGCCGCGGCCGAGTTGCCCGCTGCGCACCAGCGATTCAATATGATGCGCAACCATATCCATCACAGTTTCCCGTTGCTCGCGAAGGGGGCGAAGATTTGTCGTGCGAAGTTTGAGTAATTTGTCTGACATATGATTGAGAACGTACAGACGATAAGACAGCGTTTATGGCTTGTCAACAGGAATTAATCCGGAGTGGCAAAATGTTATTCAGCGTCATTTGTTCTACAAATTCCCAATAGTCAAGGCTATTCGTCCATCGAAGGTATGTTGACTACGGTCAGTTCTCAGGTATATATAAGGGACGCATCTGTCTGACAATTTTGCGAATGAGGATCACACTAAGCGCATATGGCATCCGTTGCGAACCCGAATCAGCCGCTTCTCAAGAAGGAAGAGTTTGTGTCTTTCTGCGAAGGTCTCGACCATCCGGAAGGGCTTGCCTTCGATAACGAAGGGCAACTGTGGGCCGGTGGCGAGTTGGGGCAGGTCTACCGGATCAATCCAGCCGGGAATGTGGAGGAAGTTGCGCGGCTGGGCGGCTTTTGTCTTGGATTGACATTTTCCGCCTCGCAGGAGCTGTGGATCTGTAACTCCGGCCTGCACCAGCTGATGCGCATTGATCGCAGCGGGCGGGTACTGAGTGTGATCGACAGCGTGACCTCGATTCCTCTTGTGACGCCCAATTTCTCAGTCTTCGACCACCAGGGCAATCTCTATTTCAGCGACTCCGGGCATTGGGACAAGGCCGATGGCTGCGTGTACCGCGTGCGGCCCGACGGCACGGCCGAGCATTTTGCGGGCCCGTTCGCGTTTGCAAATGGACTGGCCTTGAGCGCGGACGACAGGTTTCTTTTCGTTGTAGAGAGCCAGCGCGACTGCGTGCGGCGGATTCCGATATTGAAGAATGGCGATGCGGGCGAGCCGGAGATCTATGCTGACGGCCTGGCACGCATTCCCGATGGACTGGCTTTTGATGCGGCAGGAAATCTGTATGTCACCTGTTATGCGAGCGACTGCATCTACCGCGTGACGCCGGACAGAACCGTCCATTTGCTGGCATTCGACCCGGAGGGAACGCGCATTGCACGTCCGACGAATGTGGCCTTTGGAGGGCCCCACTTCGACGATCTTTATGTGGCCAACCTGGGCCGCTGGCACATTGGCAGGGTGCACCTGGGCATAGCCGGTCAACCACTTGTGAACTTGAAATGAAGCCCTTGTGAAACGGAGCAGGATGAAAATTACTGACGTACGTTGGACACCTGTTTTTATTCCGATTGAAGCGCCTTTGCGTTATGCCTTCGGGGCGCATCCCGGCTTTTCGCGGCTGGTGATTGAGGTGCACACTGACGAAGGATTGATTGGCCTGGGCGAATGCTACAGCGGGGCGAGCCGTGAGGGGCAGTTGCGCGAGATGCGCCCCTTGCTGATCGGCGAAGACCCGTTTCAGTTGGAAAGGATTCGCTGGAAGCTCTCTTCACCCAGTGCGCAAAAGCTTTTTGGAAACGTGCTGGGATATGCGGGCATTGAGTTTGCCTGTCTTGACCTGCAGGGCAAGGCGATTGGAAGGCCGGTATGCGACCTGCTCGGCGGTCGAGTGCGGGACGAGATTCCCTTTGCGGGTTATGCGTTTTACCGGTATGCGAATGAGCGCGGCGAGGGCGAGGTCAGCAACGCGGAGCAGATGGTGGGCTACGCTCGCGAGTTGATCGACCAATACGGCTTCGGGACGCTGAAGTTCAAGAATGGCGTGATGCATCCGGACGAGGAAGTGGAGACGTTCATCTCTCTGCGCAAGGCGTTTCCCAATCTCAAGCTCCGAATCGATCCCAATGCGGCTTGGAGCGTGACCACAGCCGTGCGCATGGCGCGCAAGCTCTCCGATTACGATGTGGAGTACTACGAGGACCCGGTTTGGGGCATGCGCGCGATGGAGCGCGTGAATGCCAAGGCGCCCTGGATTACGCTGGCCTCAAACATGAGCGTATTTGCATTTGAAGATCTTGCGCCGGCGGCGCGGATGAATGTGCTGGACGTAGTGCTGCTCGATCCGCATTGGTACGGCGGGATTGCGCGGGCACGCATTGCGGCAGGGATTTGCGAGGCCCTTGGGCTGGACGTAGGACTGCACAGCGGCGCGGAGTTCGGCATCTCGCAGGCGGCGGCACTGCATCTGCTGGCTTCAGTGCCCAATTTGAGCGCAGCGGCAGATTCGCATTATCACCACCTGACGGATGACATTCTGGTGGGCGGCAAGCTGCAATACACGCCGAACGGCGGGATGCTTGTGCCGCAGGGGCCGGGGCTGGGCGTGGAACTGGACCGCGACAAGCTCGCGAAGTACCACGAACTCGCAGTGAATCAGGAAATGGGGTCATGGATCGAAGATCCCAAACGGCCGGGTACCGTAACTGTTCAGCCGAAGTGGTGAGGAGCGATGAAGACGACGAGCAAGCTCGCGGGTTTGCTGGTGCTGGCGTGCGCGATCTGCGGGGCAGGCGCTCAGCAGCGTACGCTCTGGCAGATCGGCCGCTTTGACGACTCATCGCAGGAGTTTCGCAGCGAGGGTATCGACTACGCAAGCTCGCAATCGGATGCGGTGTACACCGTCGGTGTCAGCAGGGACTCAGACTGGATTCGTTTTCAGCCTGGCCCGGCCAACGCCGTGGCGGGCGGGCGCTTGCATCCATTCCAGGTGAACTTCATTCTGGACGAGGCTCCGCGCGGTCTCTACAGGCTGCGCGTAGCCATGCTGTATGAGACGCCGCGCCTCTCCGCGCTGCAGCTTAGCATCAATGGCCACAAAGGCGTCTTCCACTTTCACCCTCAACTCGACTACGCGGCGGGCGACTGGGAGGGCACCTTTGTGCCACAGACTTCCCGCGATGAAAAAATCATCGACATCCCCGCGCGCTGGCTGTTGCGCGGGCGGAACAGCATGGTCTTTACCGCACTGGACGCGCCTTCCACGGCGGAGAACTCGATGGGCGATATTGCTCCCGGACAGAGCGGCCTGGTATATGACGCAATTGCTTTCACGCAGGATCCAGGGAAGACATATCGCGCTGGCGCGGTTTCTGCTCTTGCGGTGCCGACCATCTTTTATCGCAAGTCGGCTACCGGGCTGGATGAGATTGTGGATGTCTTTGCAGACCTGCACTTAGGACCAGCAACGCGCGGGCGCGTGAAGCTGTTGATCGGCGGACGGGAATTCACGCAACCCTTTGCGCTGGACGGAGAGTTTGGAGAGCAGCGCATTCGCTTTTCTGTACCCGAGTGGCACGGCGCTGCACCGGCAACCGTAACAATCGACGATCACAGTTTTCCTGAGCAACTGACCGCAGCCAAAAAATGGACTCTCGATATTGTTCCTCATGAGCATCTTGACGTGGGCTTCACCGACTACCGGTCGAAAGTCGCGGAGCTGCAATCGCAGAGTATAGATGGCGTGCTCGAACTGCTACAGAAGCAGCCGGGCTTTCGCTGGACACTCGACGGAGCGTGGGTTGCGCAGCAGTATCTTGCGAGCCGATCGGAAGCGCGACAGAAGCAGTTTCTCGACGCGGTGCGCGCTGGCGAAATCGTGCTGCCGGCGCAGTTTGCCAACCAGCACACTGGCGTGGCATCCCTTGAAGGCCTGATTCGTTCGCTTTATCCGGCTCATGCGCTGGCGGCAAAATATCATCTTCCGGTTGGCGCGGCGAACATCACCGATGTGCCCTCGTACAGTTGGTCGTATGCTTCGGTATTGCACGATGCGGGCGTTCAGTACCTGGCCGCCGCCAGCAACTCTTGGCGCGCGCCGGTTCTGCTTCTGGGCCGGTGGAACGAGAAGTCTCCGTTCTACTGGGAGGGTCCGGATGGCGGCCGCGTGATGATGTGGTATTCGCGGGCGTACCTGCAGTTGTCGTCCATGTTCGGAACTCCGCCGACACTGCCCGCGGTCGAGGATGCCGCGCCGGTCTTTCTGCAGGCGTACAGCCGCCCGGATTATCGAGCTGACTCTGTGATCGTTTTTGGCAGCCAGCTGGAAAACACTCCGCTGAGCAAGGCGCAGGTTGCGCTGCCGGAGCAATGGGCCAGCGCGTATGCATGGCCGCGCCTGCACTTCACCACATTCAAAGATGCGATGGCATCGCTGGAGCGGCAGTTTCACGGCGCTCTGCCGGTCTACCGCGGAGACTTCGGACCCTACTGGGAAGATGGTTTTGCCTCCGACGCCGTGCATACGGCGATGCATCGCCGCAACCAGCAGCAGATTTTGACGGCGGAGAAGATGGCTGCGATTCCGGCATTGCTGAATCCCAATCTGCGGCCGGATGCCGGAAAACTTGCTGACGCATGGCAGAACATGTTGCTCTTTGACGAGCACACCTGGACAGCAGCCGGCGCAACGACGCAGCCGGAGGGCGACCAGAACCGCAGGCAACTGCGCCAAAAGCAGCTTGAGCCCGTGATTGCGCAGAATGATATTGCCCAGAGCGTGGAAAGAAGCTGGGCACAACTGGAGTCGCTGCTCAGTCCGGCGCACGATTCCATTGCTGTATTCAACTCCCTGAGCTGGGCGCGCAGTGGATGGGTCGAAGCTGATCTTGCTGCGGGACAAGCCGTTCTCGATCCAGCCACGAAGTTGCCGGTGGAGCAGATCATCCTGCGCCGGGAGGCGGGGACGGTATTGCCGGGATTCGGCGGCGCGACCAATCGCGTGCGCTTTCGCGCGGCGGATGTTCCCGCGCTTGGCTACAAGCTGTTCCGGGTCGCGCAGCGAACGGACCGGGGAGCTTTCATGCCGCACGACGATGCCGATGCGCTGCGCAGTCGCGTGATGGAAAATCGTTATTACCGGGTCACGCTGGACGCGGAACATGGGGCGATCAAGAATATCTTCGACAAGCAGCTGAACCGCGAACTGGTGGACGATTCCTCTCCATTCCGCTTTGGAGCTTATGTGTATGTCCAGGGCGCGGACGACATGCCGGCCAACAGCCTTTATCGATACGGTGCTGCTCAACGCCTGCCGAAACTCCATCCTGCGCAGGCGGGCAATGGGCATCTGGTCAGCGTCTCTTCAACGGCGCAGGGGATCACCGCAGTGCTGGAGTCGGATGCGCCGAACACTCCGTCAGTCCGCACCGTCATTACTCTGCCTGCGGACGGGAAGAGCATCGACCTGCAATACAACCTGCACAAGAATGCAACGCTATGCAAAGAGGCAGCCTACATTGCGTTTCCGCTGGCAGCAGAGCATCCTGAGTTTCGCTACGAGACGCAGAATGGATGGGTCGATCCAGCGCGGGACGAGCTGGTGGGCGGCAGCCGTGAGTGGTATGCAGTCAACCACTGGGCCGCGATGACGAGCGATGGCGCAACCATGGCCATCGTTCCTGAAGATGCTCCCCTGGTGACCTTTGGCGACATTGTGCGAGGTGAATGGCCCGCGAAGTTTCAAGCGAAGAGCGGCGCGATTTATTCCTGGATCGTGTCCAACTACTGGGATACGAATTTTGCTTCCTCGCAGGGCGGCGATTTTGCATTTCATTACACGTTTGTGAGTGCGCAGGGCTTCAGTGCTCCGCAACTGACGCGGCAGGGATGGGAGTCGATGACGCGACTTGAATCCGATCCGGTGCACGCGTCTGCCGCCGGCAGCAACGCGTTGCATAATGCTGCAAGTTTTCTTTCCATTGACGATCCAGAGGTGGCGCTGATTACCTTGAAGATCGCAGAGGATGGGGACGGAAGCATTCTGCGTCTGGAGAACACGTCGGACAAGGCCGCATCGGTTCACGTCGGCAGCCGGTACTTCAGCATCAGGCAGGCGTGGCTCTCGAACGTGCTTGAAGACAAGCAGAGCGAATTGCCTGTGAGCGCTGAAGGATTCCAGGTGGACGTGCCGGCATTCGGGATTGTGACCGTTCGCATGAAGACAGAGCCGCTTGATGCAATGGCGGGAGGAAGTTCATGAGCTTTGGTTTTCAGGGCAAAGTTGCTGTGGTCACTGGCGGGGCAATGGGCATTGGCGCCGCCACGGCTGCGACGCTGTGCGAACTGGGCGCGCGCGTGGCGGTGCTCGACCGCGATCGGAAACAGGGAAGCAGCACCGTCGCAGACCTGACCGATGCCGGTCATGCAGCATCGTTTCATGCGTGCGATATTGAAGACGCGGAAAGCGTTCAGGTTGCCATTGACGCTGCCGCCCGGCAACATGGCGGCCTCCATGTGGTCGTGCACAGCGCGGGGATCCAGCGTTATGGAAATGTTCTTACGACCAGCGCGGAAGTCTGGCGCGAAACGCTGGGAGTTCATCTCGATGGTTGTTTTTATGCCGTGCGTAGCGCGCTGCCGCATCTGCTGGCGGCGGGCGGCGGCTCCATCGTCATTGTTGGATCGGTCCAAAGCGTCACCGCGGTGGCGAATTCCGCAGCGTATGTGACTGCAAAGCATGCTCTGGCAGGCCTGACGCGGTCCATTGCGCTGGATTTTGCCGGAAGGAATGTTCGCGCCAACTGCGTGATGCCGGGCGCAATCGATACGCCAATGCTGCGCTGGTCATTAAGCCTGGCTGCCGCCCCGCAGGCTGTGCTGGATGGTTGCGCGCGGGCGCATCCACTGGGGAGAATCGGCCGTCCCGAAGAGGTGGCCCGCGCCATCGCCTTCCTGGCCAGCGACTGGGCTTCGTTTATTACCGGAGCCACGCTGGCGGTGGATGGCGGCATGCTGGTGCCTAGTGGAGGCATGGGTTTTCAGACAAGTGGAACCGGATCGCTCGGAGAGCAATGAACCTCAAAACCACAGTTGTGCGCGCGCGGGGCTCGGCTCATTCATTGAATGGAGGAGTGCCGCTTTGACGATTCGCGTCAATGCAGAACAATGGAAGAATCGCAGCGCCCTGCGGCTGACCAATGGCATGATGGACGCCGTGCTGTTGCAGGGCGGGGGACACATCGCGGAACTGCGCCTGGCAGAGGCGCATGGACCGGCGATCAACTTACTATGGTGTGCGCCCTGGCCCACTGCCGATCCGGGCAATCCAGGTTTCAACTCGCTGGCTGAGCGGTACGGCGCAGACCCAGCCGGTCCATTTCTGGCCGGCTACACGGGGCATGCGCTGTGCCTTGATATCTTTGGGCCGCCTTCTCGCGAGGAGGGAGCACGAGGTGTTTCGCTGCACGGCGAAGCGGCCGCGCTTGCGTGGCATTTAGAGCCTACGGCGCGGGGTTGCGAGGGCCGCGTTGAACTGCCTGTGGCGCAAATCGATTTTCAGCGCAGGGTGTCGCTGGCAGAAGAGGCCGCTGTGTTGTTTGTGGAAGAGCGCGTAGAGCATCACGGCGACTCGCCCCGCGAGATTCACTGGGTGCAACATCTTTCACTAGGGCCGCCGTTGATAGCGCCTGGCGTGAGCTCCATCCATGCGTGTTTAGAGCGCGCGGTTACATGGCCTCTGGGATATGAAGGCCACGAACTGCTTCGCGACGATGCGGTGTTTGAGTGGCCGTACGCGCCCACTTTGGACGGCAGCGCGCTGGACCTGCGGGTGCCCTTTCAGCGCAAGGGCTTTGGCTTTGTTGCAGCGGCGCAGGTTGACTGCAGTCGCGAGTTTGCGTACGTTGCGGCAATCAACTTCGAGCTTGGCGTTGTCCTCATCTACTGCTTCCGCAGGCAGGACTTTCCGTGGGTTGCCATCTGGGAAGAGAACTGCGCACGCCCCGGTGCGCCGTGGGACGGGACCGCGCAGGTTCGCGGCATGGAGTTTGGCACTACGCCCATGCCGTTGGGGCGCGAGGCAATCCGCGCAATGGGCGACCTTTTCGATACGCCTGGTGCGCGCACGATGCAGCCGGGCGACGTTCTTGAGGCGCGCTATCTGGTCTGGATCACGACTGTTCCCCGTGACTGGCGCGAGATTACAGACGTTGTTCCCGGCTGCGAAACGCTGACTCTCTTTGGCCCTCGAGGCAGGGAACCCATCGTGGCAGCTACCAAGGGATTGAATGACTTTCTCCTGAAAGGAAGCAGAGCGCGATGAGTAGCACTGCCTCAGGTTTGCTGGTTCTTGTTCTGGCCGGCGTGATGAACGCCAGTTTCACGCTGCCGATGAAATATGCGCGCCGATGGGCGTGGGAGAATACATGGCTTGCGTGGACATGTTTTGCTCTGCTGCTGTTGCCGCCCTTTGTCACCTTCGGCACGGTACCGCGCGTGGGCGATGTGTATCACTCAGTCCCCGCGACCATTCTCCTTCAGGTCATCGGCTTCGGCGCCGGTTGGGGCGTGGCTCAGGTTTTTTTTGGACTTGCGGTGGATGCGATTGGCATCGCTCTCACTTTCTCGCTCGTGCTGGGCACTTCGGCCGCCGTCGGCACGCTGGTCCCACTGCTGCGTCTTCATCCCGAGCGCCTCAATACTTCGCTGGGCCACGACGTGCTAGCCGGCGTCGTGCTGGTGGTTGCGGGCGTGCTTGTTTGCGCAGTCGCGGGCAGGCAGCGTGAAAAGGCCATCGCGGTTCAGGCTGGTCCGCGCAAGAACACCACCCTCGGACTGGCACTCGCAATCCTCTGCGGATTTGGCGCTTCCTTTGTAAACTTCGGCCTCACGTTCGGCGCGCCGCTTGTGCAGTCGGCCCGCTCCTTCGGGGCCAGTGCGCTCAACGCTTCCAATGCAGTCTGGATGCCCTTGATGCTTGCTGGCGCGGTGCCGAACCTGCTGTATTGTTTTTGGCTACTTGGGAAGAATCGCACCGGAAGAAAATTTCGCGCGGGGGGCATGGGGCACTTGGCGCTGGCATTTGTCATGGCCGCGTTCTGGTTTGGCAGCACCATCCTCTATGGACTCTCGACCGTGCGGCTGGGGGCGTGGGGTCCAATCCTTGGATGGCCGGTCTACATGTCTCTTATTGTGATTACCGCAAGCCTGCTTGGCATGGTAACGGGCGAATGGAAGAATAGCGGAGTTACCCCGCTTCGTATTCAGTGGTTCGGTGTTGCCTTGCTCGTGCTGGCGGTCTTTATCCTGGCGGGCACAAGCCGCTCTCTTTCTTAATTGAGTTTCCTAAGGTGGAACAGTTTCATGCTTGCTTTATCCCTTGATATGGGCGGAACGCACATTGGTTGCGCGATTGTTCGAGACCACGAGGTTCTGGATTTCGCCTCGCTTGATGCAGAGAAGGCGACGAGCCTCGCTTCGCTATTGCTTTCGATCACCGACACCCTGCGCCGGTTGCTGGCGAAGGTGAGAGCAGCGGCGATGGCAGAGCGGCAACGATGCATGGCGGTAAGGACGGCGAATGCCGTGATCCTGATTCATGCGTACGATTCCGAGGTCGTCGTGATGCCGTGCGCGGGCATCCTCTTGCCGTTTGTGCAGGACCACGTGGGAAAACATGCGTGGGTGGCCTGGACAAAACTTCATGTACGCGCGGCTTGGTTGGGCGAGAAAGCAGCGCTGCTCGGTGCGGGTTCGCTGCTATGTGAGGTGTTCTGATGCCTCGTCGATCGAATTACGACAAGTTTCCCGTTGTGGCGGCAGGGCCAGCGGAGGCGTGCAGTGCAGGATGGCAGGCCGTCACGGCGCGTCTTGCTCCGCACCTGCGGCGGCATCATGCAGTCTGCGTGGAGTGTTATCCGGGTGTCTTTGTCGAACGGGTGATTGATGAACTGCGTGCGCATCTGTCCTCGCCGACGATCTTCTGCTCGCAGGAATGCCTGAAGTCTCCGCAGGAACTGCGCGCGATTCTGAATCCGCTGCTTGGCACGGATCGGGTTTTCGGGCGCATGAGCGGGATCAGCATGGAGGAATATTTCGACACCGCCAAGCTGCAGGAAATGCGTCTGGCTGTCGAACGCGCAGCACAGCAAGGGCCGGTTATTGTGGTTGGCGCAGGCGCGTCTCTGGTTTCGCCGTCCAGTGCCACGCAGGTGTATGCGGACCTTCCGCGATGGGAGATTCAGCTTCGCTGGCGGCGCGGAGAGATTGGCAACCTCGGCCTGAATAACGCGGAGGAAGATGGAGCAGCGAAGTATAAGTGCGGATTCTTTGCCGAGTGGCGCGCAGCGGATCGTTTGAAGAAACTGTTGTTGCCGAGGATAGACTTTCTGCTTGATACCCATCAGCCTCTGGTGCCGAAGCTGATTAGTGGAGATGCCTTTCGTGAGGCTCTGGCGCGAACCGTGCGGCGCCCCTTTCGCGTTGTGCCCTACTTCGATCCCGGTCCGTGGGGCGGCCACTGGATGGAGGAGGTTTGCGATCTTCCGCGCGACGTTCCCAACCATGCATGGTGCTTTGACTGCGTGCCAGAAGAGAACAGTCTTCTGCTGGGCTTTGGCGAACACCGGGTCGAGGTGCCTTCCATCGATCTGGTATTTGCTCACCCTCGCGAGTTGCTGGGGGATGCAGTGCATGGGCGCTTTGGCACGGAGTTTCCCATTCGATTCGATTTTCTTGACACGATGGGCGGCGGCAACTTGTCTCTCCAGGTGCATCCCCTTACGGAGTACATTCAGGACAAATTCGGGATGAACTACACCCAGGACGAGAGCTATTACCTGCTCGATGCAGGGCACGATGCAACCGTGTACCTTGGCTTGAAAGAAGACATATCGTCCAAGGAAATGATCGACAGCCTTTTGCGCGCGCAGCACGGTGGCGAGGAGTTTCCAGTAGAGCAATACGTGAACCGTTGGCCGGCACGGAAGCACGATCATTTCCTCATTCCCGCGGGCACCATTCACTGCTCGGGGGCGGAGAGCATGGTGCTGGAAATCAGCGCCACGCCTTACATTTTTACCTTCAAGCTCTGGGACTGGGGACGCCTTGGACTCGACGGCAGACCGCGGCCGATTCACATTGAGCATGGCGCTGCCAACATTCAGTGGGATCGCACGAGCGAATGGGTCCGGCGTGAATTGATGAACCGCTTCGAAACGATCAACGAGGAGAAAGGTTGGAGGGAAGAACGCACCGGCCTCCACAAGCGGGAGTTTATCGAGACGCGCCGCCACTGGTTCACGGGTACGGTTCCGCACCACACGCGCGATGGTGTGAACGTGCTGAACCTTGTGGAGGGCGATGAGGCGATCGTCGAAAGCCCCACCGGTGCGTTTGAACCCTATGTCGTCCACTATGCAGAAACATTCATTATTCCTGCTGCTGTTGGCGACTACACGATTCGCCCTTGCGGCGCATCGGCAGGGAAACCGTGCGCCACAATTAAAGCCTTTGTGAGAACGGGAGCTTGAGGGCATGGCGATCGATGACCAGGCGATGCTCGCCCTGCTTGCGCCTGAATACCGCGCCTATGTGCAGCGGCTTCGCGCAGAGCCCGGCCCCTCGCTTGATCAGATGACGGTAGCGGATGCGCGGGCCTTCATGCGGCAAATGCAGCATGCCGACGTGTCGTCTTACGCGGTCAGCACGGAACGACATATCCTCGACGAATTCGAGGTGCTGATTCTGCGGCCGTCCTGCCTTGAGGAGATTCTGCCGGTTGTTGTTTATTGCCATGGCGGCGGCTGGGTGTTGGGAGACTACGCTACGCATGCGCGCATGGTTTGCGATATCGCTGTTCAGTCGCGGTCGGCGGTCGTATTTGTGGAATATGCGCGCGCGCCCGAGGCACCGTTCCCCGTGCCGCTCGAACATTGCTACCGTGCGCTGACCTGGGTCGCCGCGCATGGGCGCTCCCTGGGGCTTGATCCTGCGCGGATTGCTGTGGCCGGAGACAGCGCTGGCGGCAACCTGGCCGCAGGCGTGGCCATGCTGTCTGCACTCCGCCGCGGCCCGGAGATTTGCATGCAGGCGCTCCTCTATCCGGTAACGGACTGCGATTTTACTTCAGCCAGTTATCGGGATTTTGAAGCCGGCTTGAATCTCGATCTTGCGGCAATGCGCTGGTTCTGGGATCTCTACCTACCTGACGCGTCCATGCGGTCTCAGCCTTTGGCCTCGCCCTTGCGGGCTTCTGCGGATGAGTTGAAGAATCTTCCCCCGGCATTGGTGATTACGGCTGAATGCGACGTGCTGCGCGACGAGGGCGAAGCCTTTGCGCGGAAACTCGTTCACGCCGGCGTACCAGTTACCGCGACGCGCTTTCTAGGGACGCCGCACGCTTTCATGATGATCGACGAACTGGCGCACAGCACGCAGGCCGCATCTGCCATGGGCCTGCTGAGTTTGGAATTGCGCAAGGCTTTCAACGACCATCTCGAACCAGAACGGCAGCGCGGGGAAAGCTGAAAGATACTCCGGCATTGGAGTTTCTTTGCAAATTCGGAGGTGTAATTTGCAGTCAAGACTGATTTTTGCCGCGATCATGGTGGGCCTGCTCTCCAGCGTCGCCGCTGCGTCGCAGCAGCCGGAAAAACATCACTTTGGCGTAAGTGGAGGGCAGTTTGTTCTGGACGGCAAGCCGTTCCAGGTGATCTCCGGCGAGATGCACTACCCGCGCATCCCGCGCGCTTATTGGCGCGACCGGCTGCGCATGGCAAAGGCCATGGGGCTGAATACGATTACGACGTACGTCTTTTGGAACGAGCATGAGACGCAGCCCGGCGTGTACGACTTTGCGGGCAACAAGGACGTTGCGGAGTTTGTGAGGGAGGCGCAGCAGGAAGGGCTGTATGTGATTCTGCGGCCCGGGCCGTATGTTTGTGCGGAGTGGGATTTCGGCGGGTATCCTGCGTGGCTCTTGAAAGATCACGCAATGAAGGTGAGGAGCAACGATCCGGCATTCCTGGCGCAAGTGCGCGGATGGTTCAATCGGCTGGGCAAGGAATTGGCGCCGTTGCAGATTGAAAATGGCGGACCGATTATTCTGACGCAGGTCGAGAATGAATACGGATCCTATGGCAATGACCATGAGTATATGGAGCAGATCCACCAGGCTCTATTGCAGGCCGGGTTTACGAAATCGCAGTTGTATACCGCCGACGGGCCGGAACAGGTGCCCAATGGATCGCTGCCGGAGTTGCCGGTGGGAATCAATTTTGGTGGCGAGAAGAATGGCGACGCGCAACACGCATTCGCCGTGCCGAAAAAAGTGCGCCCCGGCGGCCCGTTTTTCAATAGCGAGTACTGGGCCGGGTGGTTTGATCATTGGGGTAGCAGGCATGCGCACACGAATGCTGAAGCGCAGGCGGCCAACCTGAAATGGATGCTGGAACAGGGCTATTCCGTCAGCGTGTACATGTTTCACGGCGGGACGAGCTTTGGATGGATGAACGGCGCAAATAGCGACGGCAAAGGAAGCTATGAGCCGGATGTGACGAGCTACGATTACGACTCTGCGCTGGATGAGAGCGGCCGGCCGACGGCAAAGTATTTTGCTTTTCGCGATCTGATTGCCAAGGTCACAGGGCGCACTCCTCCACCGGTTCCCTTGATTCCGCCTGCCGTGAGTACGCCCACGGCAGAGATGGCGGAAGGCGCATCCTTGTGGGACAATCTCCCCGATCCGATACGATCGCAAGGCATATTGAGCATGGAAGATGTGGGCCAGGCTTACGGCTATATTTTGTATCGGACAATGCTCCAGGCGCCTGCGCGTGGCGAATTAGTGCTGGATGCACTGCACAGCTACGCGGTGATTTATCTGAATGGCAAACAGGTGGGAACGCTGGACCGGCGGTTGAAGCAGGACCGCTTGATGCTGGCAGTGAAGGTGGCTCCAGCGCGGCTGGACATCTTGGTTGAGAACACCGGACGCATTAACTTCGGGCCTGCGATTCCCGGAGAGCGCGCGGGAATTACGAAGGATGTGAAGCTGGCTGGGCACGAGTTACTGGGGTGGGAGATCTATCGATTGCCCATGAATGCACCGCAGCTTCTAAAGTACAGCCACGAGAGCTGCACAGGGCCATGCTTTTACCGCGGCCAGCTTCAAGTTCCGCACGTGGGCGACACGTTTCTCGATACCAGCGCCTTTACCAAGGGGCAGCTTTGGCTGAACGGCACGCCACTGGGGCGCATATGGAATATCGGGCCGCAGAAAACTCTTTATGCGCCGGGTCCATGGCTGGTGAAGGGAAGCAATGACGTGGTGGTCTTCGACCTGGAAGGGAAAGCGGGACGAACTCTGCGCGGCGTGAACGCGCCGATGTTGAATGGCCTGCCCGTTCATCAGGAGTAGAGCGTAACGCCACAACGGAGTGATACATCGATCGGCCTGCGCCTTTGCGTGTAGCGCTTTGTCTTCCCGCATGCGTTGCAGAAGCAGGCGGAAAAATCGTCGTGCAGCTTCATGCGTACCGCGCTTCCGACTTCAGGCCGCGGGCCGTTCCATACCCTGCGGCCCGTGGCTGGGCGAGTGAGCAAGCGGTGATCAGGATAAAAATGTAATGCTTGCTGGGCTGCCTACCGGCGTGTAATGGCCGGTAAATGTAAGCAGGCCCGTGTCGCGATGAATCCTGAATGATGTGATGCTGTCGCTGCGCCGGTTGCAGACATAGAGGAACTTGCCGCCCGGGTCAATGCGGCATTGCACGGGATAATCGCCTAGCGTCGATGTCTCACCGATATGTTTCAGCTTGCCATGCGCATCGATGGAAAAGACCGCAATCGTGTCATGCAAGCGGTTGGCGGCGTAGAGCGTCTTTCCGTCAGGCGATACGAGAATCTCCGAAGCGAAGCTCGATCCTGCGAAGCCCTGCGGCAGTGAAGACAGTGTCTGCTGTGCGCTGAGCTGTCCAGTGCCTGCGTCGTACAGGAAAAAAGTGATGGTGGAGGACTCTTCCTGAATCGTATAGAGCCAATGCCCGTTTGGATGAAATGCAAAATGACGAGGGCCGTCTCCGGTGGGTAACGAGACAAAGGGTGCGCGCTCTGCGGGGGTCAGCTTACCCGTGGCGGGGTTAAAGCGATAGGTGTAGATTCGATCCTGACCCAGGTCGGTTGCCAATACAAATTTGTTTTGCGGATCGGCCGCGATCATGTGCGCATGAGGCGCGTCATGTCCGCTGATGGCGAAGCTTCCCGGTGGAGCATCGGCCGCCTTGGCACTGCCAATGAAGGAGTTGTCGCGGTGGATGTCCACCGCAGATCCAAGCGATCCGTCAGCAAGAATGGGAAGCACGGCGATGCTGCCCCCCGCGTAGTTTGCTACGAAGACGTATCTGCCCGAGGCATCGAGACTGAGATAAGCCGGACCTGCGCCTTCAGAACTCACAGCATTCAACGCGCTAAGATCGCCAGTCGCGGGATGGATTTGGAAGGCGGTAACCGACCCGCTGTTGCCGCGAAAATCTGAAATCTCATTGAGTGCATACAGGTACTTTTTAGAAGGATGAATGACAATCCACGATGGATTTGGCGTTTTTGCCACCAGTCTTTTGCCTGATAACTTCCCGGTATCAGCATTCATCTCGAAGAGATAGATGCCTTCCCCATTGCTTCCCGCGCCCACCGCACCTGTGTACGTTCCTACATAGGCGCGGAGCCTGTTTGCATTCGAGCTACCGGCAGAATTTCGGGCCATACCCGGAACGCAGCGTGCGACGGCAAGTGCGGCTGTGGTCTTAAGAAAGTTCCGGCGAGACAGCGTCTGCAGCAAAGTCGAATCTGTCATTGAATCCTTCCTTGAATTGCTTGAGCGGCCACGATCTTCTAAAGCTGCCAAATCGGAAGCGCCACTATTCAGGCGACAACCGACACGGCAAGGGTAAGCAGCAGGGCGGTGACTGAAATGATCGTTTCGCAGATCGACCAGGTCTTGATCGTCTCCGTAACGCTCATGTTGAGGTACTCCTTTACGAGCCAGAACCCGCCGTCATTCACATGCGAAAAGATGAGCGAACCCGCGCCGGTGGCAATGGCCAGCAACTCAGGGTGCACGCCCGCGCTATGCAGCGCAATGGGAGCCACGATACCCGCGGCCGTCGTCATTGCCACGGTTGACGAACCCGTCGCCAGGCGCATCAGGGCTGCCAGCAGCCAGGCCAGCAGCAGCAGCGGGATGTGGCTTTGCAGGGCGATCCCGATGATTGCCTGGGAGACGCCGCTGTCCTGCAGCACCCTTCCAAAGCCGCCGCCCGCGCCCACCAGAATGGTGATGGTTGCTGTGGGCGCAAGGCACTCGTTGCTGAAGCGCAGGATGGTTTCGCGCGTGAATCCCCTCAGCTTGCCCAAGGTGAAAAAGCTGACAAGTACACCGATGAGCAGAGCCATATCGTCGTTGCCCATCAGGTGCAGCGCGTGGTTCAGTCCGCTATTGGGCGCAGACACTGCATTTGCCCAACTGCCAATCAACATCAATGCGACCGGCAGCAGAATCGTGAAGAAGGTTAGCCCGAAGCCCGGCAGGCTGCTCTCAGCGCCGTGATCAACAAAGTCGGCGGCCATGGGACCTTCGAGAGAAAGCTCAACGTGCGGCGCAATAAATTTCGCATAAACAGGGCCTGCGATTGCCGCTGTGGGAATACCGATGAGCAAGGCGTAGAAGATTGTGCGGCCAATGTCGGCCTTGTAGATCGTTACTGCCAGCAGCGCGGCTGGATGCGGAGGCACCAGTCCGTGAACCACTGAAAGCCCGGCCACCATGGGTAACGCCACCAGGATAAGGGAAGTCCGGGTGCGCCGCGCAACCGTAAACGCAATCGGAATCAGGAGCACGAAGCCAACCTCAAAGAAAGCCGGCAAGCCCACCACGATCCCGATGACCATCATCGCCCATGGAATTCGCTTCTTCCCGAAGACTCGTATCAGTGTCTGTGCAATCTGGTCGGCGCCGCCCGACTCCGCCATCATTTTGCCGAGTATTGTGCCGAGCGCCACAATGATTGCAATGTGTCCGAGTGTGCCTCCCACGCCGGCCTCAAAGGAATGAATCACGGTGGTGAGCGGCATTCCGGCAACGACGGCCAGCGACAGGGAGGCCAGAAAAAGGGCGATGAAGGGATTCAGCTTAAAGACAGCGATCAGCAGAATCAGCCCAATCACTGCGGCCAGCGCCGAGGCCAGCAGAAAAATACTGTGAGGATCAATCATAGGCTCGCTATCTGCGTTGATGTGCTCATCAAGTCGAATTGCTGCTCATGCGGCAGTGAAGACCGAAAGGCTCAAGCGCCGGAAGCTTTGTAGGCCACGCACTCGATCTCGACCTTGCAATCTACAACCATGCTCGATACGACACATGCGCGCGCGGGCGGATGTTCGCCGAAGTATTCTTTGAAGACCGCATTGAAGGAAGGGAAATCGCGCGGGTCATCGAGCCATACGCCGCAACGTACCACATGCTCGGGGCCGTATCCTGCCTCACTGAGGATTGCTAGAAGATTCTGAATGGCCTGCCGGGACTGGGAAACGATGTTGCCCGCGACGACCTCGCCATTCACCATAGGAACCTGCCCCGACACATAGAGCCATCCGTTGGCTTCTACCGCACGCGCAAAGGGCAGATGCTGGCCGCCCGTGCCCTTGCCGCCTTCCACTCCATATCGCTTGATGCCCATCTGCTTTCCTTCCGTCCTTTCAGCTATTGAATCCAGGGTGTCCTCGCGCGCTGCAGGAAGCGTCCGGCGCGATTCCCTGTGGCCCCTGCAGTCGTGTAAGCAAGAGTTCCGTTCACCCAAACACTCTCGATGCCTTCCGCCGCACGGATGGGATCGGTAAAGGTTGCGGTATCGATGATCTTCGCCGGATCAAAGAGCACCAGATCCGCAAAATATCCCATGCGGATCAGCCCACGCTCCGCAAGTCCAAATCTCTGCGCCGGCATCCCGGTCATTTTATGAACGGCGTCAGGCAGCGTGATCAACTCCTCCTCGCGGCAATAGCGGCCCAGGACGCGGGGGAATGTTCCCCACAGGCGAGGATGGGGGCGTGGATCATTGGGCAGGCCGTCGGACCCGATCATCGTTGCCGGGTGTGCCAGTATGCGGCGCATGTCCGCTTCAGAGATGCTGTGATAGATCGCTCCCGCAGGCTGCAACCGCCGCGCCGCGTCGAGATGCGGCACGCCCCACGCCTGGGCAATGCTCGCCAGCGACTGCCCCGCGAGCTCAGGATGCGGCACGCTCCAGGTAATCGTGATTTGAACGCGCTCGTCCACCTGTTGTAAATCGAGCGTGCTCGATCCGGCCGCATAGGGATAGCAATCGCAGCCGGTGGGCTGCGCGGCGCGCGCTGCTTCCAGTGCGTGCAATACTTCTTCGCTGCGGCCCCAGTTGGCGATGCCCGCGCATTTCAAGTGAGATAAAATCACCGGCACATGGCACGCGCGGCCGATTGCAAAGGCCTCATCCATCGCGTCGAGGATTGCGTTTGCCTCCGTGCGCATGTGTGTGACGTAGACGGCGCCCGCTGATGCCAGTGGCTGCGCCAGCGCCTTTACCTCGTCAGTAGACGCGGCACGGGCCGAAGCATAGGCAAGGCCGGAGCTGAGACCGAGCGCACCGCCGTCGAGCGCCTCGCCCAATTGCGTGCGCATTGCCGCAATCTCCGCATCCGTTGCGATGCGGTCGAGGCGGTCCATGTGGTTATTGCGCAGCGCGGTATGTCCCACCAGCGCGCCCACATTCACGCCAGGCCGTGCCTCGCGGAGCGCCGCGACATATGCGGAAAATGTTGGATAGCGGAAAACCTCCGCGCCGCCAAGCAGATTCATCGGATCGGGCGGCTCGCCTTTCAGTTGCACGGGCGCCGCGCTGATGCCGCAGTTGCCCACGATTACCGTGGAAACTCCCTGGGACAACTTTGCAAGCATCTCCGGCGAGCGAATCACGCTGGTGTCGTCGTGGGTGTGGACATCGATGAAGCCCGGCGCGAGTGCAAGGCCCTCAGCCTCCACTACCGAGGCAGCACTGCACGCAAGAGAGAAGCCAACGCCGCAAATGCGGTCGTCGCGAATCGCAATATCCAGGACTTCCGGTGGAGCGCCGCTGCCGTCCAAAACGCTCGCATTTCGTATAAGAGTGTCGCAACTCAGCATGTCGGCTGATTCAAAATATAGACTATAAGCAGCACGGGCTCCACACTTATTATGGCGTTTTTCCTGGCGCCCCCTGGAGATTGAAGTGTCGCAAGAGAATAAGCCGGCGAAGGTGGCCTGTGATACCGGAATTGGCCCGCTCAACAAGGGCATTGGCTCGCTCGACCATGCGCTCGACCCCGGTCAGATCGCGCAGCAGGGGTGGAACCTTCTGCAAGAAGATCTCAGCCTGCCGTCAGCGGTGCTGTATGAAGACAGGCTCCTGCATAACCTTGACTGGATGCGGCAGTTCATCAACGCGTATGGAGTCCAGCTTGCGCCCCACGGAAAAACCACGATGGCGCCCAAGCTGTTTGCCATGCAGCTGCAGGGTGGAGCATGGGGCATCACCCTTGCAACCGCTCCGCAGACGCTGGCCGCCTACACGCACGGCGTGCACCGCGTTCTGATGGCGAACCAGTTGGTTGGCAAAGAGAACATGGCCATCATTTCGCGTTTGCTGCTGGATCCGGGATTTGAGTACTACTGCCTTGTTGACTCGGCGGCACAGGTTGACCAGTTAGGCGCATATTTCTTGAAACTCGGCCAGCGCCTGCGCGTCCTCCTGGAGCTAGGCGTGATGGGTGGGCGCACGGGAGTGCGCGATGATGAGCAATTGCAATCCGTTCTGGCCGCGCTGTCCCGCTGGAGTAACGTCATTGCCCTGAGCGGGATCGAGTTATACGAAGGCGTTCTCGACGACGAAGCCTCGATTCGCGTCTTTCTGCAACGCGCCGTGGATGTCACGCGCGGGTTGGCTGCGGGCGGGCATTTCCATCGAACACCCATCCTGCTTTCCGGCGCGGGCTCCGCATGGTACGACGTTGTGGCTGAAGTTTTTTCTGCTGCAGGGTTTGGCGCCGCCGTTGAAATTGTTCTGCGTCCAGGCTGCTATCTCACCCATGACGTGGGATCTTATCGCGTGGCGCAGGCGAAAATTCTCGAGCGCAATCCCATTGCGCACCGCATGAAATCGGGCCTTCTGCCCGCGCTCCAGGTTTGGGCGTACGTGCAATCGGTTCCGGAAGCAGAGAAGGCAATCATCGCCATGGGCAAGCGGGACGCGGCCTTTGACTCGGGACTTCCAGCCCCCGCGCTGCATTTCAGGCCGGGAGATACCGCCCCCAAAGCGGCTCCCGCGCATTGGACTGTGACGAAGATGATGGATCAGCATGCTTACATGCAGATTGGCGCAGCGGACGATCTGCAGGTAGGCGATATGATCGGCTTCGACATCTCGCACCCTTGCTTGACCTTTGACAAGTGGCGCGTACTGCCAGTGTTGAATGCGCAGTTCGATGTTGTCGGGATCGTTAAGACATTCTTCTGAGTCTTTCCTCGCCCTAGTAAAGAAGGTACCTGGTTCGCATGGTCTGAAATTGCTCAATGCCGCTGCGCCATTGCTCGGCAACGCGCCGCGGATCCTGACCAGCGGCAATTGCGTCAAGGCTTGTTTTGCTGACCATGAGCCTATCGAGGCCGGCAATCTTGTACTGGCCGGGATAGAGTTTCTGCAAGGCCGCCGCGATCTCCACGCCCAGTTCCGGAGCATCCAGTGCATCGCGATCTGTTACCTCAATGTTCACGCCGCCACACTGCTGATGGGCAAACACTGCGCTGTTCGGGGTAAACGAGATCGGGATGAATCGCACCCCGTCGAGCGCGCGGGCATTGAGATATCTGGCAAGCTCTTCTGGAGCAATCCAGGGCGCGCCAACCACTTCAAAGGGAGTGTCCGTTCCCCTGCCGACGGATAGATTGGTGGTTTCAAGAAGCCCGATGCCGGGATACAGGATCGCTTCATTAAGATTGCGCATGTTAGGCGATGGATTGATCCATAACTCGCCGGTGGAGTCGAACCAGTCGCCCCGCATCCAGCCTTCCATGGGAATGACCGTCAACTTCGCGCCAATCGCCCGCTCCGTATTGAACATTTTGGCCAGTTCTCCGATGGTCATGCCGTGCCGGACGGGTGTCTGCCAGTAGCTGGTGAACGAACTCCTTCCGGGATCGGCAACAGGGCCTTGAACGAATGCGCCGCCAAGCGGGTTGGGGCGGTCGAGCACGATCATCTGCTTGCCCGCATGGGCTGCAGCTTCAAGAAAATATCCCATCGTGCTTTCGTAGGTATAAAAGCGAACACCGACGTCCTGAATGTCATAGAGGATCACATCCAGACCGGCGAGAGCCGCGGCTGCAGGGCGGCGCCTGGCGTCGCTGTCCCCATACGCGCTATAGATGGGAACACCGGTTGCAGGGTCTTTGGAGTTATCAATCTTAGTTGTATCCATCGTGCCGGCAATGCCGTGCTCAGGGCTGAAGATTGCGGCGAGCTGAATGCCCGGCGCATGTGCCAAAACATCGATGGTTCGCCGGCCGTGTGAATCGACACCGGTCTGGTTGGTGACCAGTCCAACCCTGACAACATGTCCTGCATCAGCATGAAGCTCGCGGAAGGCGTCCGATTCCAGGACATCGATGCCTAGCTTTACTTCTCCGTTACGCGTATCGAATCGTCGCGCGGCCATCAGGGATTCGTTATATCCGGTGATGCGGGAAAGCCGCAGCTTCTCTTTCTCGGAAACGGTTAGTGCCAGGGACTGAACCACGGCAGTTGCAACCCGGGAACGCAGAGACACCGCCGATTTTCCGCCGCGAGGATGCACGGCATTGGTGAGGAGAATAATGTAGGTGTCAGTAACCGGGTCAATCCATAGTGAGGTTCCAGTAAAGCCACTGTGGCCAAATGAGCCAACAGGAAGCAGTTCGCCGCGGTTGCTGGCGAAAGGCGAGTCAATATCCCATCCGAGTCCGCGCAGGCTGGCCGCGTTGGCCGGCTGCTGCGGAGTGGACATCTTCTCCACGCTTAACTCGCTCAGGACCGTGAAGCCGCTCAGCATATCCTGAGCGAATTTGGCGAGATCGTCAGCCGTCGAAAACACGCCGGCATGGCCCGCAACGCCGCCCATCCGCCGTGCGGTGGGGTCATGCACCACGCCGCGCAGCATCTTGCCCTGCTCGTCATATTGCGTCGGCGCCGTACGCGGCGTCCATTCTTCCGGCGGAAGAAAGCGGGTGTTGGTCATGCCCAGCGGAACAAAGATGTTCCGGCTGGCGTACTCGCTCAGCGAGACTCCAGTCACCTTTTCCACCAGGAAGCCCAGCGTCTCAAAGTTGATGTCGCTATAGACGAAGCGCGATCCGGGAGGATAAGCGGGCGTCTCGTGCATGGCCATCTCAAACGCTGTTTCCCGTCCTGTCCATGGAGCTTTCAAATCAAGGTCGGGAGCCAAGCCGGAGTAATGCGTGAGCAGTTCACGAACGGTGATGTCCTTCTTGCCGTTCTGCGCGAACTCAGGAAGGTAGGCAGATACCGGATCGTTCAACCGGACGCGACCTTGCTGAATCAGCTTCATAACCGAGGGCGCCGTCGCGACACACTTGGTGAGCGAAGCGAGGTCGAATTCTGTGTCAACGGTCATCCGTTCCCGCACTGGCTCAAGCGAACGCCATCCAAATGCCTTGCGATAAATGACCTTTCCGTTGTGTCCGATTAAAAGGACACCTCCCGGGATATTTCCGTCTGCGACCGCCTTTTCCATGATCGGGTCCAGCGTTGCATCGATCGATGTGGCGCTGCCTTGCCCGCTGGAGGAAGCGGGCGGGTTTTGCGCAAATGCAGGTGCGATCAGGATGCACTTTGCAAGAACCGCGCAAAGTAGCCAGGATTGCCAGGAATATCGAATTGCTGTCATGGGCCCTCGCTTGAGTATGTTCGTCTTCTGGCATGTGGATGGTGTGCTGCTCATGCGCGGCGCTCGTGTTGCGCAACGTCGGTATGAGCCAACAGCCAACTGAAACCATATCCCGCAAGAAAAGTCGTAATGGATCCGAAAGCAACGTACCAGGTGAACGGAATGCGCGTAAACAGCCAGAAATACACGTTCAATGCAAATCCAAGGAGCATGCCGATCATCGCACCGCGCTCTGAGGCTCTTCTGGTCAGTACGCCTAATAGAAAGACGCCGAGCAACGATCCGTACGCAACCGAGGCGATGGACAAACCCATCTCCAACACCGTACCACCGCGCCGGGCGAGCAGGGCGAATCCAAACAGAACTACTCCCCAACCAATCGTCGCGACGCGCGAGAGCTGAACCTTGCGCTCCTCCGTGGATCGTGGCGAAATCCGCGCATAAAAGTCCACAATCGTCGTGGACGAGAGTGAATTCAGCGCAGCGCTCAGGTTCGACATGGCCGCGGCAAGAATTGCGGAAATCAGCAGTCCGCTGATGCCATGCGGCATGTGCGAAACAATGAAGGATGGGAAGATCGTATCCGTACGGGTAAATGTTGTAGTGGGCGCAGCCAATCGATAGAAGACGAACAGCAAGGCGCCGATCAGTAGAAAAAGCGAGAATAGAAAAAAGACAAACACGCCGCTGGAGAGGAGCGCAATCTTGGCCTGGCGCTCGCTGCGCGCTGCCAGCAGGCGTTGCACAATCAGTTGATCCGCGCCGTGGCTGGCTGCGGTCAAAAATGCGCCGCCGATAACTCCTGACCACAACGTGTACGTCGAGGATAGCCGCCACGATGTGTCGAGTACACGGAATTTCCCCGCGTTACCGGCGATGGTGCGTACAGTGGCCCATCCTCCCGGGACTAAATGCAGAATGGCGAAGACGGCCACAAGGGAACCTGCGAGATAGACTGACAACTGAACTACGTCCGTCCATATCACCGCCGCCATGCCTCCTTCAAAGGTGTAGATCAGCGTTAGCAGCGTGACGATTGCAATCGAGAAGACGTCGCGCTTGTAGTCGCTCATGCCGGCCAACAGGCTGCCGAGGGCCGCTCTGACCACGATGGCTACCGCCAGCACGCGCACTCCCTCGGCTGCCGCGCGGGTGATAAGAAAGAGGCTGGCAGTCAGCGACCTCAGTTTCTGTCCAAAGCGTTGTTCGATCAGTTGATATGCGGTGAGCAGTTGCCCTCGAAAATAGTGCGGAACAAAAAGAAAAGCCACAACAACGCGCCCTACCAGATAGCCGATCACCAGTTGCAGAAAGCTGAAGTCACTGTCATAGGCGAGTCCCGGCACGCTGATAATAGTCAGCGTACTGGTCTCCGCTGCAACGATCGACAATGAGATTGCCCACCATGGAGCCGAGTTGCCCGCGAGAAAATAGTCCTTCAACGTTCGCTGCTTACGGCGAAAGCGTAAGCCGAACAGCGTAACCAGGACGAGATAGGTGGCAATCACCGCTATATCGAGTGCATTGAGCCCCATGAATCAATCCTTAGCTGCAAGTTAAAGCTACCAGTCTGAAATCAATATCTGAAAGCAAATATGAGGGTTCGGCCTCAATCGGTCGAAGACAGGTCCGATGCCCGCGCACGCGGCTGCATGCAGCGGCGATGGCTTTCGCCCCGGACTATCTCGGCGGAGCCCCACACTGACGCTGCACTCCATTTGGGAATCTGCAAGATTGCCGGCTGAGCCTGGCCGCATCAACAAAGGCTAATCGAGATAGAGGCTGGTGTACGATACGGATTGGAGCGTCGATTTATTCATTTGATTGTGGCCGGTCGGGGACCCATTCCTTCGCCCTGCCCAGTTGGCCGCATTGAAAAGCGATCAAACGAACAATTTTGCCTTGGGCCATCACAAGGTGAAACGATCTGGCCCAGTTTTGATCTACATTCAAGTAAGCAACCACATTCAGTCGTCACAGATCTCGATTGCCCTTTCCCCTGACTTGATTACTGGAGTCAAGGTGGGTGGAATTTGCCCAGGACCGCGCAAACTCCAGTCGATGCTCTGCTGTCGCTGATGCCTGCTCCGTGGTTACCTCCCAAACGGGTTTCCCGGGTGACATTCCAAGAACTGATCGTCATTTTTTCGAGATTGCTATGAATAAATTGCGTTTTGAGCTGTGTGTCGAGACTCTGGAATCCGCACGGGCCGCTGAGATGGGGGGCGCTGACCAGATCGAGCTTTGTGCTGAGTTGTGGATGGATGGCATCACGCCTCCCGCCGATCTGATTGCGGCTTCGATCAGGGCTCTTACGATCCCTGTCCGCGTGTTGATTCGCCCACGCGGTGGGGACTTCTGCTACTCCGCGGAGGAGTTTGACCTGATGCGGCGGCAGATTGAACAGGTAAAGCAGGCCGGGGCTGCGGGGATCGCGGTTGGCATCCTGCTTCCGGATAAGCGCGTCGATGTGGTGCGAAACCGCGAGTTGGTGGAGCTGGCCCGTCCCATGGAAGTGACCTTCCATCGTGCATTTGATGAGACGCCGCATATGGACGATGCTCTAGAGGATGTGATTGCCACCGGAGCCGATTGTCTGTTGACCTCGGGGGGCAAAGCAGACATGGTGTCCGGCGCAGAGGTCATTGCCAGGTTGCGCAAGCAGGCCGGGACACGCCTCGATGTGATGGCCGGCGGCGGCCTGCGCCTGGACAACCTGGCCGATGTTGTACAGCGAACGGGCGTTACCTGCCTGCATGGGTCGTTGATCCGAAAGGACGTCCTGACCGGATCCGGCTCACCCCGCAATGCGGATAAAGCGGCGTACAAACCGACAGTGCTGGAAGACGATGTGCGCGAGGCCGTTCGGCTTTTCCATCAGGCACACAGGCTCGGAGAAGGCACGTTGTCTACCGCGGGCTGATTCGAGGCTTTTGCGGATGCGGTCCCTACTTTCTTGCTCTTCCGGTGTCGAAGATGGCTTCGATTTCTTCGAGGGTTTTACCTTTAGTTTCCGGCATGAAGGCAGCGGCGACGATGAGGTAGACGAGGGTAAATGCGGAGAAGAG